>JAEXAS010000001.1 GCA_023458095.1 Actinomycetes bacterium
ACGAACCCGCCACACCGCACACAACCCACGCCCTGAGCCTGCCGAAAGGCAACCCCGCACAGGCTTCGACAAGCTCAGCCAACGAACCCGCCACACCGCACACAACCCACGCCCTGAGCCTGCCGAAGGGCAACCCCGCACAGGCTTCGACAAGCTCAGCCAACGAGACCGTCGCACCGAACCACAACCCGTGCCCTGAGCCTGTCGAAGGGCAAGCCAGCGGCGACGTCGGCTAGTCCTCGTCGGGGTGCACGAGGAGACTGCGGGCTTGGCCGGCGGCATACACCGATCCGGCGATGAGGATGCCGGCAGTCGGGCCGGACTGGTCGGCCAGAGTCACCGCCTGTTCGATGGCGTCTTCCAGGTTCTCTGCCATCAACACCCTGTGCGGGCCGAAAACGTCGCCGGCTCGAGTGGCGAGTTCGGCCGCTGGCATCGCGCGGGGAGTGCCCGCGATGGTGGTGCACACCACGGTGCTCATCGCCTCAGCGAACACCCCCAACACCGCATTGACGTCCTTGTCGGCCATCATCGCCACGATGCCGATCAATGGCTCGAAAGCGAACGCCTCCTCAACCGCAGCCATGGTCGCCCGGGCACCATGCGGATTGTGGCAGGTGTCCAACAAGACGCTGGGCGAGGTCCGCACCAACTCCAGTCGAGCCGGCGCCTTCACCGCGGCGAAGCCATCGGCAACCGCATCGGCAGGCAACGCCCGCCCACCCAGGAAGGCCTCCACCGCAGCCAAGGCCAGCGCAGCATTCTGGGCCATATGCGCCCCGTACAGCGGCAGCACGACATCGCCCAGCGGCCCGTCCGCGGTCTCCAGGCGCAATACCTGCCCGCCGACGGCCGGCGTGCGATCGATGAGGCCGAACTCGATGCCCTCGCGGCGCACCTCGACCCCCACCTCGGCGCAGCGTGCGAGCAGCACTCGAGCGGCCTCGGGGCTTTGCGCGGCCAACACAGCCCGCGAACCGGCCTTGATGATGCCCGCCTTCTCCGCGGCGATCTCCGCGATGGTGTTGCCCAGCAAGGCGGTGTGGTCCAAATCGATCGGGGCCACCACGGCCACCTCGGCTGCCATGATGTTGGTGGCATCCCATTCCCCACCCATGCCGACCTCGACCACCGCGACATCGACCGGGGCATCAGCGAAGGCCGCATAGGCCAAGGCGGTCATCACCTCAAAGAAGGTCAGGGCGATTCCGTCGATGCGCTGGGCATCCACCATGTCGATCATCGGCTCGATTTGGCCCACCAACTCGTCGAAGACGTCGGCGGGGATCGGTTCGCCGTCAATAGCGATGCGCTCGGTGAGGTCTTCCAGATGGGGGCTGGAGAACCGTCCGGTCCGCAGCCCCATGGCGCGCAGCAGGGATTCGATCATGATCGCGGTGCTGCCCTTGCCATTGGTGCCGGTAATCAGAATCACCGGGCAGGCCTGTTCCGGGTTTCCCAGAAGGTCACACAGCGCCCGCACCCGAGCCTGGGATCGGGCGACGTTGTGCTCGGGCCAGCGGCTCTGGAGGGCGGTCACGATGTCTGCATGGGTTCGGCTCATAACGGGCAAAGCCTAGCCGGACGGCGAGTGTTGGGAAGCTATACTCCCAGCGTGCCCGAACCGGTCCATGCAACCACACCTCCCTGGCAGCGATGGCTGACCTTTGCGGCACGGCTGATCCTCGGCGGTGTCCTGCTCGCCGCCGGGTTGCTCAAGGTCGGCGCCCTGCAAAGCTCGGTGGACGCGGTGCGCGCCTATCAGATCGTGCCTTGGGATGTTGCCGAGGTGGTCGGTGTGGCCTTGCCCATCATCGAAATCATCGTTGGTGTATTGCTGATCGTGGGCGCCTTCACCCGCTGGGCCAGCCTGGTCGGCGCACTGCTGATGCTGGCCTTCATCATCGGGATCAGTTCAGTGTGGGCCCGCGGGATCAACATCGACTGCGGCTGTTTCGGTGGCGGCGGCCAAGTGGATCCGTCCCAAACCAACTATGTGTGGGAACTGCTTCGCGATGCGGGTCTCCTGGTGCTGGGCGCCTGGGCCGTGTGGCGGCCGTCCTCCCCGCTCTCGGTGGACGCCTGGCTCTTCCCCGCTCGGGTCGAGGACACCACCCAACTTGAGGGCACTGCTCAACTCCAGGACACTTCGGCTGATGACGCCCAGTAAGGTCGGCAACCCGAATTGGTCGCCGCAACAGCGGCGCAGCATGCGCCGGTTGGGCATCGGCATCATGGTGACCGCCGCGATCATGGTGATCGGTTCGCTGGTGATGATCGTGCAGGCCTTCACCGCAGATCGTCAGTTGACTCCCCCCGATGCCACCACCGACCGGTCCGGCATCACCGTCTTCGCCGGCTCCGCCCCCAGCTCCACTCCGACGGTTCAGGTCTACCTGGACTACCAATGCCCCGACTGCGCTCAGATTCAGCGTCTCTACGGCCCCACCCTCACCGAGATGGCCAAGGCCGCAAAGATCCAGTTGAGCTATCACGCGTTGACCAGCTATGACCACAAGCTCGGCAACGACTCCTCGGCGCGGGCCGCGCGCGGTGCGGCCTGCGCCGACGTCGTCGGATACTTCAGCGCCTATCAGGATGCGGTGTTCGCCGCCCAGCCCGCCGCACCTGCCGATGGCTTCAGCACCACGGTGTTGCGCGACACCATTCCTGACGGCTTGGGCATGACCGGCGGAGCCCGCTCCACCTTCGGGATCTGCTACGACCAAGCGATGACCAGCGACTTCGTAACCGCCGCCGCCCAGGCGAACGACCCGGTGGAGGCTCCACGGATCCTCGTCAACGCAAAGCCCCTGACCCTGAAACGAGGAGCCACCCCCGCCGAGTTCCAGGCCGCCATCGAGCAAGCCGCCCGGTGAACCCCAACTCCTCAGTCGGGTCCATGGCCCGATTCTGAACAAACCCGCTCTGCAAAATAGGATGCCCTTCATGAGTCAACAGTCCCGAACCGACGCCGTGCCCGAACCGACCACTTCGGCCTCCGCGGTACCCGAGCGTCCGGTGCTGGAAGGGCTGGAGGCCAAGTGGAGCCAGCGTTGGCGCGAGGACGGCACCTACACCTTCGTCCGTCCCGAACGTCGCGAGCAGGTGTTCAGCATCGACACCCCACCGCCGACGGTGTCGGGTTCACTGCATGTGGGCCACGTGTTCAGCTACACCCACACCGACCTGATCGCCCGCTACCAGCGGATGACCGGCAAGCACGTCTTCTACCCGATGGGGTGGGACGACAACGGGCTGCCCACCGAACGCCGCGTCCAGAACTACTACGGGGTGCGTTGCGATACCGCCCTGCCCTATGTGCCTGACTACACTCCCCCGGCCAAGCCGGACGCCAAGCGCCAGCAACCCATCAGCCGGCGCAACTTCATCGAGTTGTGCCACGAACTGACCTCCGTTGACGAGCAGGCCTTCGAAAGCCTGTGGCGCACCTTGGGCCTGAGCGTGGACTGGGATCAGCTCTACGCCACCATCTCCGATGAGTCCCAGCGGGTGGCTCAGTTGGCGTTCCTGCGCAACTACGCCCGTGGCGAGGCCTACCTGTCCGAGGCTCCCACCATGTGGGACATCACCTTCCGCACCGCGGTCGCCCAGGCCGAGTTGGAAGCCCGGGACTACCCGGGCGCCTATCACCGGGTGGCCTTTCACCCTTCGACAAGCTCAGGGAACGGAACAACAGACTCAGGGAACGGAAAAACAGGCTCAGGGAACGGCACGGCAGGCTCAGGGAACGGCACGGCAGGCGAGCCGATCTACATCGAGACCACCCGTCCGGAGCTGCTCCCGGCTGTGTGTGCCCTCATCGCGCACCCCGACGACGAGCGTTACCAGGCACTGTTTGGCACCACCGTCACCTCGCCCATCTTCGGAGTGGAGATCCCGGTGCTGGCCCACCCGGCAGCCGAGCCCGACAAGGGCGCCGGCATCGCCATGTGTTGCACCTTCGGCGACCTCACCGACGTGGTGTGGTGGCGCGAACTGCGTCTCCCCACCCGCACCGTGATCGGACGCGATGGGCGGTTGCAGGCCGAGGCACCCGACTGGCTCACCCACGCCGAGCCCTACGCCGAGCTGGCCGGCAAGACCACCTTCAGCGCTCGCGAGGCGATGGTGAGCCTGCTGCGAGCAAGCGGCGATCTGGACGGCGAGCCCGCCCCGACTCAGCGCAAGGCGAACTTCTACGAAAAGGGTGACAAGCCGCTGGAGATCATCTCCACCCGCCAGTGGTACATCCGCAACGGCGGGCGCGACGACGCCCTCAAGCAAGCCCTGCTGGATCGCGGCGAGGAACTCGCGTGGGTTCCCGACCACATGCGCCACCGTTACTCCAACTGGGTGAACGGCCTCAATGGCGACTGGCTGATCAGCCGGCAGCGGTTCTTCGGCGTCCCGTTCCCCATCTGGTACGCCTTGGATGACGAGGGCGAGCCTGACTACGAGCATCCGCTGGTGCCGAGCGAGACTGAGCTTCCGGTCGATCCGGCCAGTGATGTTCCCGCCGGTTACACCGAGGACCAACGAGGGATCCCGGGCGGCTTCCTGGGCGACCCGGACGTCATGGACACCTGGGCCACCTCCTCGCTCACCCCGCAGATTGCCTGCGGCTGGGAACGCGACGAGGAGCTTTGGCGGTTGACCTTCCCGATGGACCTGGCGCCCGAAGCCCACGACATCATCCGCACCTGGGTGTTCTCCCGAGTGGTGCGGGCCCATTTCGAAAACAATGCGTTGCCCTGGCGGCGCGCTGCGATTTCCGGCTTCGTGGTGGATCCCGACCGCAAGAAGATGAGCAAGTCCGTCGGCAACGTGGTGGTGCCCACCCAGATCCTGGACAAGTTCGGCTCTGACGCCGTCCGTTGGCGGGCAGCCATGGCCCGCCCCGGCATGGATTCTCCCTTCGACGAGACCCAGATGAAGGTCGGACGTCGCCTGGCGATGAAGATCCTCAATGCCAGCAAGTTCATCCTGACGTTGGGGGGCACCCCTGATCCGAGCGATGGCGAGACCCGTGACGTTTTCGACGCGGTGACCCAGCCCGTCGACCTCGCCATGCTCGCCGCGCTCCGCGACGTGGTCGCGACGGCCACGGCAGCCTTTGAGGCGTTCGACTACAGCACCGCGCTCGAAGTCACCGAGCGGTTCTTCTGGCAGTTCTGCGACGACTACCTGGAGCTGGTCAAGGAGCGTGCCTACAGCGCACCCTCAGCGGCCAGCACCAGCGCCCAAAGCGCCCTGCGGCTGGCTCTGGACGTCCTCCTTCGGCTCTTTGCACCGTTCATGCCCTTCGTGACCGAAGAGGTGTGGTCGTGGTGGCGGGCCGGATCCGTACACACCTCCGGCTGGCCGGGGGTCGATCAGCTCCCGTCTGGGGGCGAGACCGCGGTGTTGAACGACGTGTCGGCAGCACTGACCGAAATCCGGGGAGCCAAGTCGACGGCAAAGGTGTCGATGAAGGCCGAAGTGGCGCTCGCCGAGTTCGCCGGCCCCGCCGACGTCTTGGCTCGACTGCGGAGCGCCCAAGCCGACTTGTGCTCGGTGGGACGTATCGTCGGTGAGGTGAGTTGGACCGAAACCTCTGACCCGCTCCGGGTCAGCGTGGAACTGGACTGACGCCGTGCGGGGGGCGCGGATCACAGTCATCGCAGTGGCGCTGGGCGCCGTGCTGTTGACCGGTTGTACCGAAGGTGTCCGCAGTCCCAGTGGAACCCCGACCGCTTCGGCCTCCATCGGTGCCTACGACGTGCGGGTGGGTGACTGCACCGGCGCGCTGCCCAGCGGCAGCATCACGTCCCTGGAACTGATCCCCTGCGACCGGTCGCACAGCTGGGAGGTGTTCCACTCCGGAAAGCTGACCGACCAGATCTACCCCGGCCAGGCGAAGATCCTGGAAGATGGCAACAAGCTGTGCCGAACCGCGTTCACCCTGTTCGTGGGCGTCAAACCCGAGAAGTCGACGCTGAAGTTCACCTTCTTCTACCCCAACGAGGCGACCTGGCAGAACACGGGTGACCGAGAGGTGATGTGCATTCTGGGCACTCCGGACGGCGGCCTGGTCGGCAGCGCCAAGGGCATCAAGAAGTAACCGATGACCAACCCCGCAGCCTCTGGACCGGTGATCCGTCCGCCGGAAGCCGAGGCTGCGCTCGCTGATCCGGCTACCTCACCGCAGGTGCTGGCGCTGATCGCTGCTCAGTACCCCTCGCTGCGCGACCGCATCGCTCAGCATCCTCGGGCCTATCCCGCGCTGTTGGAGTGGCTGGGCACTGCCCAGCCCGAATCGGGCTCGCCACCGCCGCCCTGCGATCCCGGCGTCCCTCTTGCCCCAGGCTCACCGGTTGATCCAACACCGTCCGTTGATCCAACACCGTCCGTTGAACCAGCACCGTCTCGGCGCTGGGCGTGGATCACCGCGATCGTGGTGGTTCTCGTCGTCGCCGCACTGGTCGTGGCCGCAGTGAGCTGGCATCCCTGGGTATCGACTCCCGCGCCGAATCCCAGCGTTTCACCGCCACCCGCAACCCAGTCCCCGTCAGCGAATACCCAGGCCCCGTCAGCGAACACCCAGGCTCCGTCAGCGACAACACCGTCCGGCGAGGCGGGCATCGTCAGCGCCTATGCCGGCACGGCGGTCCAAGACGGTGCCACGACCAAGGCCTGGCAGGTCACGATCATGCTGTACCAGGGCTATGGATTGATCGACTACAGCCGGGGAACGAAGACCTGCAGCGGCGTCCTGCTCCACGCCAGCGGCGCTGCTTGGCAGGAACGGATCACCCAGGGCACCTGTGACGACGGCGGGGTGTGGACCTTGTCCGGCATCGGCAGCGATCGGCTGAGCGGCAGCTACCAACCGCCCCGGGGCTCCTACACGGTGCAGATCGCCCTGGCTCGCAGCATGCAGGGGTCTTCGGCCGAGATCAGCACAGCGGTCCCCACCCAGGGGTGCACCACCGAGGCCACGCAGCCGATCTCGACCATCGTGGTGATCGGCGAGTCCACCATCGGATTGGTCGCACATCCGGGTAGCGAGGTGTGGGTGCTGCGCGGTCCGCGCAACGCCCCACAGCAGCAGATCAAACTCATTGCCGATGACGACGGCATCGATGTGGACTTCGCCTCCGCTACCAGCAATCACGCAACGCTGGTCATCGACTGCTGAGCATCACATCAGATCGGACAACACCGGTTCAGCCATTTCGAGCACAACTTTCCTGGCCTCGGCTGCGCTCGTGGCGGCCCGCGCTGCGGCAGCCATCTGCTGACAGGTCTCCAGGGTGTGGGCAGCCAACGCGGTACGCACCGCAGGCACCTTTCCGGTCGCCATCGACAGACTCTTCACCCCGAGTCCGGTCAGAACCAGCGCCAGCCCGGGGTCTCCCCCGGCCTCACCGCACACTCCCACCGGCTTGCCCATCTCCTTGCCGCCCAGGCAGGCCAGGGCGATCACGTCCAGCAGCGCCGGCTCCCAGGGGTTGAGGAGCTCGCCGAGCTCGCCCTGCATGCGATCAGCCGCCATGGTGTACTGCTGCAAGTCATTGGTGCCCAGCGAGGCGAAATCGACGTTGTAGAGAATGCCCTTGCTACGAATCGCAGCGGCGGGTATCTCGATCATCACCCCAACTTTGGGGATGCCCAACGCCCGGACCCGCTCGGCGAACCAGATCGCCTCGGCCTGGGTGGCCACCATCGGTGCCATCACCCGAAGGTCCGCCCCGGTGGCCCGATAGGCATTGGCCAGGGCCTCCAATTGGGCGTCCAGAATGTCGGTGCGGATCATGCCGAGCCGTAGGCCGCGGCGTCCCAGCGCCGGGTTCTCCTCGGGGCCCAGGTCGGCGAACTTCAGCGGCTTGTCAGCACCGGCGTCCAAGGTCCGCACGACCACCCGACGCTCGCCGAAGGCCTTCAAGACTTCGGTGTAGGTCGCGGTCTGCTCGGCGACGGTCGGCATCGTCTCGCGATCAAGGAAGAGGAACTCGGTGCGGAACAGCCCCACACCTTCGACCGCCTGCGCAGCGGCAGCATGAGCATCATCGACGGTACCGATGTTGGCCAGCAGCGGCACCGGGTAACCGTCCTTGGTGGCCCCGATCCCGGTGCCACCAGCCAAAGCGGCTTGCCGCCGGCGTTTGCGCTCAACCAACAGCTCCACGTCGGCGTCGCTGGGTTCGATGGTGATCTCCCCCACCCCACCGTCGAAGGCGACCATGGTGCCGGCCGGCACGTCGAGAATGCCGACAGCCTGCACCACGGCCGGAATGCCGAGTTGGGCGGCCAGGATCGCGGTGTGACTGGTCGGCCCGCCTGCTGCGGTGATGATTCCCAGACAGGTCTGCGCAGTCAGCGTGGCCGTTTCGGCCGGTGCCAGGTCGGCAGCGGCCAGGACGCTGGGTTCGGTCAGTTCCGGCACACCAGGTTCCGGTTGGCCCAGCAGCCGGGCCACAGCACGGTCGCGCACATCGCGCAGATCGGTGACCCGCTCGGCCATGTAGCCGCCCAGGGATTCCAGCAGCACGCAGTACTCCTCGACCGCAGAATCAACAGCGGTGGTGATCCCGGTGCCGGTTTGGAGTTTGGCATCGATACTGCTCATCAGACCCGGGTCGCGGGCCATCATCGCCCCGGCCTCCAGGATCGGGCGAGCACTGTCGCTGGCTTTCAGGGCACGAGCCTGGAGTCCATCGGCGACGGCTTCCATCACCTCGCCGACGCGCGCGATGGCCGCGGCCGAATCAGTGGTGGGTTGCTCGTTGGCCGGGGGCCGCGGAGCCTGGGAGACGACGACCAGTGGGCCAACGGCGGTTCCTGCGCTGACCCCGGTTCCGTGAAAGGTTTTGGGGCCGGACATGCCCGGCCTACTCCGCGTCCAGATCTCTGGACAGCAAGGCGACCAAGCCATCGAGAGCCTCGTCGGCGCCGTCACCTTCAGCGGTCAGCACCACCGTCTCGCCGAACTTGGCACCCAAGGTCATGACCATCAGAATGCTGCGCGCGTCGACAGGATTGCCGCCCTCTTTGGCGATCGTCACCGGCAGCCCGGTCGCTGTCGCTGCCTGCACGAAAAGGGAGGCGGGTCGGGCGTGAAGACCTACCGAAGATGCAATGCTGACCTGACGCGTTGCCATGGCTACTCCTTTGTCGGCGGAAACGTAACTTAACTGTTTCATACCGAGGCAGTCCTGGGCACCCGGTCCGCCAGGAACGGGCAGATCCTCGCCTAGGCGGATCGTTCGCGTCGCTCGGCCCGGGACACCGCCGCCCGACTGATGAGCTGCGGCGAGGCGCCGTCGGTGACCACATCGGCCTCAACGAGCACCTGGGCGATCTCGTCATCGCTGGGCACGTGATACATCACGTTCAGCAAAATTTCTTCCAGAATCGACCGCAGACCACGGGCGCCGATCCCACGTTGCAAGGCCATATTGGCGATGGCGTCGATGGCGCCGGGGGTGAACTCCAGATCCACCCCGTCGAGTTCGAACAACTTGCGGAACTGCTTGATCAAGGCGTTCTTCGGCTCCACCAGGATGCGGCGCAGCGCCTCACCGTCGAGTTGCTCGACCGTGGAGATCATGGGAAGCCGTCCGATGAATTCGGGGATCAGGCCGAAGGAGTGCAGATCTTCGGGCCGTACCTCAGCGAAGGGGTTGAGCGTCTTGGGGGCGCGCACCGCTGCATCATTGTTGAAGCCCAGCGGACGCTTACCCACGCGGGCATTGATGATCTCCTCCAAGCCCGCAAAGGCTCCACCCACGATGAACAAGATGTTGGTGGTGTCGATCTGGATGAACTCCTGATGCGGATGCTTGCGTCCGCCCTGCGGCGGCACCGAAGCGGTGGTGCCTTCCAGGATTTTCAACAAAGCCTGCTGGACGCCTTCACCGGAGACGTCACGGGTGATCGAGGGGTTCTCCGATTTACGGGCCACCTTGTCGATCTCATCGATGTAGATGATGCCGGTCTCGGCCTTCTTGACGTCGTAGTCAGCGGCTTGGATCAGCTTCAGCAGGATGTTCTCCACATCCTCACCGACATAGCCGGCCTCGGTCAGCGCCGTAGCGTCGGCCATGGCGAAGGGCACATTGAGCATCTTCGCCAGTGTTTGAGCCAGATAGGTCTTGCCACAGCCGGTGGGGCCGATCAGCAGGATGTTGGACTTGCCCAGTTCGACCAACTCGTCGTCGGCGACCCGGCGTCCGGGGGTGGCGGCTTGCGCCTGAACCCGCTTGTAGTGGTTGTAGACCGCAACCGAAAGCGCCTTCTTGGCGACGTCCTGACCAATGACATAGGCATCGAGGAAGTCGCGGATCTCTTTGGGCTTGGGCAGTTCTTCGAGCAGACCGGTGTCGGAGGTTTCGGCGAACTCCTCCTCGATGATCTCGTTGCACAGGTCGATGCACTCATCGCAGATGTACACCCCAGGCCCAGCGATCAGCTTCTTGACCTGCTTTTGGCTCTTTCCGCAGAAGGAACACTTCAGCAGATCCGAGGTCTCCCCGATTCGTGCCACTTGCCCAACCCTTTCGGTCTAACGCTCTCCAGCCTAACCCTGTCGCCGGACGCTGCGTCCGGCGGCAGGGCAACAATCAGCTCGGCAGGTCCTTCAGCGAGGTGAGAATGGCATCGACGATCCCATACTCGACGGCCTCTTCGGCGGTCAGGTACTTGTCGCGCTCGATGTCAGCGCTCACCTTCTCCACACTCTGTCCGGTGCTTTCGGCGAGCATGCCTTCCATGAGGGTGCGGATGCGCATGATCTCCCGGGCCTGGATCTCCAGATCGGAAGACTGGCCGTAGTTGCCCTCCGCGGCCGGCTGATGGATCAGGATCCGGCTGTTGGGCAGGGCGAGTCGCTTGCCCTTGGTGCCAGCAGCCAACAGCACGGCGGCCGCCGATGCGGCCTGCCCCAGGCAGATGGTCTGCACATCAGGCTTGATGTAACGCATGGTGTCGTAGATCGCCGTCAGCGCGGTGAAGGATCCACCCGGAGAGTTCAGGTAGATGCTGATCGGCCGCTCGGGATCCATCGATTGCAGACACAGCAACTGGGCCATGACGGCATTGGCGATGTCATCGCTGATCGGGGTGCCAAGGAAGATGATGCGGTCCTCGAACAGCTTGGTGTAAGGATCGACGCGGCGCACGCCGTAGCTGGTGCGCTCCTCCCACTGCGGAATGTAGTAGTCCATTCGCGGGCTGGCGTCGGTGGTGCTGGTGGGCAAGGTGTTCATCTCGCTCCTCACTGGTTCGGGGAAGCGGTCTTGATTTGGGATGCCCGCTCATAGACGTGGTCGATGAAGCCATATGCGAGGGCCTCTTCTGCGGTGAACCAGCGGTCGCGATCGGAGTCCTTCTCGATCTGCTCAATGGTCTGACCGGTGTGCTCAGCGATCAAGGCGCCCATGGTGCGCTTGATGTGCATGGACTGCTCGGCCTGGATCCGAATGTCGGAGGCCGTACCGCCCAGACCACCGGACGGCTGGTGCATCATGATGCGGCTGTGCGGCAGCGCGAAGCGCTTGCCCTTGGCGCCGGCCGACAGCAGGAACTGGCCCATCGAAGCGGCCAACCCCATCGCGACGGTGGCCACGTCATTGGAGATCCACTGCATGGTGTCGAAGATCGCCATGCCGGAGTCCACCGAACCGCCGGGAGAGTTGATGTAGAGGTAGATGTCCTTCTCGGAGTCCTCAGCGTTCAGCAGCAGCATCTGCGCGCAGATGGCGTTGGCGTTCTCGTCCTTGACTTCAGAACCCAAGAAGATGATCCGGTTGGCCAGCAGCGACTGGTAGACCGAGTCGGTCATCCCGCCCGGGCCGAGACCGGCGGCCATCGACGGGCCGCGAGAGATGGATTGTTCGTTCACGTTGCCGAAACTACTCGTTCCGAGCCGGAAATCCGACGACTTCGGGCTGGTGTTCGCTGTCGGCGCATCAGCTTCGCCGAGCCTTGGGCGATTCAGCCCGGAGGGGCGAGATAGACCGAGGCGGTCTCGGTGGCCGGTACGAACCCGACGCTGCGGTACAACCGTCCAGCCGGATTGACAGCCTCGGTGACGATCACCCATTCGGTGCAGCCCTGCTCAGCAGCCCACGCTGCGGCCCGTCCGAGCAGATGCCCGGCCAGCCCGCGGCGGCGATGGTCGGGATCGGTCCCCACCGCCTGGTAGCGGGCGGTGTGTCCACACACCACGATGCCCAGCGACGACACCAGGCGCTCACCCTCGAAGGCCCCGAAATAGGCCAGGCCATCCCCGGCAGACAGCACGCTCAGCGCCTGAATCCGAGTACGTACGAAGCGCTCGTGGGATTGCGGGTCGTACAGTCCGCTGGCCAGGTTTTCCCTGATCTCGCTGTTGGCGAGTTCTGCCCAGTCCGCGCCCTCCAGACGGCGGGCTCGATAGCCCGCAGCGAGTTTCCCGCCGGTGGGGACGGTGGTGGTGCTCAGCGCCTCGTCCACCTCGACCATCAGACCGAGCGCACGCCACCGTGAGGTATCAGCCGGTGCCGCAATGAGCCCGATCGAGAGCCAGTCCGCTGCGGGATGAGCCTCGGCGAACACCTGGACCCAGTGATCGGCGAGGTGGGTGCGCCGGTCGTCGGTGACGAGAATGAAGTTGCCCCAGTGGAAGTCCGTGTTGGCGGGGGTACGCACCACCAGATGATCATCGTGGGCCTCGATGGTCGACCCGAAGAGTTGCAGGACCGCCAAGTCGGTGCCCCATCGCGCCGGAAGTCCGGCTAGGAGTTCGGCTGAAAGTTCGGGCACACCGCTGAGCCTATCGTCGGCTGCCGAAACGCCAGCGGGCGCCACCGTTCGGTGACGCCCGCTGTTGTTCGTATCGGGATTACTCGCCGGCCTCGGCCTCGGTCTCCTCGTCGGCGGCAGCCTCGGGCACCGAAATGTCGACCGCGGCACCGTTGGTGTCGGTGACCGTCGCCTTGTTGACGACCATGGTCATGGCCTTGTTGCGACGAATCTCGTTCATCCAGGCACCGATGTGGTTGTGCTCCATCATGTGCTGGGCCTCTTGTTCAGGAGTCGAACCGTTCTGCATGGCCCGCTGCACCAGCATCTGGGACAGATCCTCCTGCGACACCGACACCTCGGAATCATCGGCGATCTGATCCAAGATCAGCTGAGCCTTCAGTCCCTTGATGGTGTTGGCGCGCAGTTCGTCCCAGAACTCCTCGGCGGTACGCGTGGTCTCCTCCGGGGTCTGATCCAGGTACCGCTGCAGGGTGAGTCCGGCCTGGGCGAGCTGATCGTTGATCTGCTGCTGGCGGGCGCTGAACTCAGCCTCGACGACACCTTCGGGAACCTCGAACTCGGTGGCCTCGACCAGGGCCTCGATCACCTTGTCTCGAGCGGCGCTGATCTGGGTGGCGATCAGGTTCTGCTCGACGGCCTTGGCCAAATCGGCCTTCATCTCCTCGACGGTGTCGAACTCGGAGATCATCGAGGCGAACTCGTCGTCGATCTCGGGCAGGGTCTGCTCGGCGACCTTCTTCACCGTGACGGTGATGTCGGCCGGCTCGCCTTCCAACTCCCCTCCGACCAGGGTGGAGGCGAACTCAGCGCTCTCGCCCGCGCTCAGCCCGGTGACCGCTTCGTCCAGTCCGTCGATCATGCCGCCCACACCGATGACATAGGTGAGGTCTTCGGCAGTGCCGTCAGCCAGCGGTTCGCCATCACGGGTTGCGACCAGGTCGATGGTGACCCGGTCGCCCTTGGCGGAGGCCCGCTCCACGTCGGTGGTGGTGGCGAAGCGGCTGCGCAACAGTTCGATGCGCTCAGCGACCTCATCCTCAACCTCGGCGAGGGCCTCCACGACAGCGCTCAAGCTTTCGAAGTCCGGCACGCTGAACTCGGGGCGGATATCGACCTCGGCGGTGAGTTCGACGATCTCGCCGTCCTCCAGCTTGGTCACCTCGATCTGCGGATCGCCCAGCGGGACGACCTGAGCCTCATTGACCGCCGCCTCGTAGGCGCGCGGCATGGCGGAGTTCAGGGCCTCCTGCAGTACCGCGCCGCGGCCGAAGCGCTGATCGATCACCAGCGGGGGCACCTTGCCCTTGCGGAAGCCGGGGATGCTCACCTGGGAGGCGATGTCGGCGTAGGCCTTCTCCAGATGCGGCTGCAGGTCGGCGAACGGGATCTCTACGGTGAGCTTGACCCGGGACGGACCGAGCTTCTCGACGGTGCTGGACAAAATAGGCTCCTGGATGGAAGAAGACAGACCTGGCAATCCTAGCGAGCCGAATCCCTGAGGTCACACCGGCCCCTGCCCGCCTCGCGACAGGTCCTCCCCCCACGACCCCCGCTGCGCCGCAAGCACGGCACCGCACGGGAAACGGCCGGACCGAAGCCGGGTTGCCCAAGGCTCGATTGAGTGTGTGGGCCCGGGTTCGGTTAGTCTTATCTGCGCGCTCAGCCGAGCGCTTGCGGATGTAGCTCAATGGTAGAGCCCCAGTCTTCCAAACTGGCTACGCGGGTTCGATTCCCGTCATCCGCTCCATGAGTCGGCTCGACCTTCACGAACCAGTCCTACGCTCTGGACGCCGACTAGGCATTACAGGTTGGTTCGCCTACGATCAGGGCACCACAGACGCCGGATCCCGCCACCGCTGGATTCCGGCTCTCGTTGTGATCACAGCACGTCCACACCCCGGATGAGTGGCTCACACGTAGCGTCACCGAAAGCCGTCAGCTCGGCGAACCGCGTCGAGGCCGGAATGCTTCGCAGAAATTTGCTCCGCAACCGCATGCGCGAGCGACAATAGACAACAGTCAGCGAGATGGACCCAGCCCACCAGCCGTGGCGGCGGAGGTACGACCATCACAGCTAGGGAGGAAACTACGTGTCCACCGATACCGCGCCGGTTGGCGCCCCGATCGTGATCGAATGGCTGCTCAACCCGGCAGCCGACGGCGCCCCGTTCAGCGAGGATCAGAAGTCCGCCATCATCGAGAATCTCCGCCAGGCGGAATACCCGCCGGAGTTCACCAATGCGTTGTGGACTGCGCTGCTGCGCGGTGATGCGTCCAGCCAGGCACTGCAGGAGATGCTGTGGGACCTGCCCATGGCCCGCAAACGCGGGTTCATGAAGGCCGTTGATACCCAACTGTCCGAGCGCTACCCGATGTTCGCCGGCACCAGCGCGAAGTGGCCCTCCCTGAATGGCGTTGGGCCCTACATTCGCGAGGCCGAGGATCGCAATGCCGACTTCGAACTGGTCAACAAGGGCTACCTGGGCTACATGGATTTGGGCTACAGCCTGCGCGAAATCGAACTGATCGTGTGGCTGGAGGCCCTGCGCGACATGCAGTGCGCCAAGACTCCGTGCGTGCTGGGCGTGCTGACCAAGGACTCCCCGGAGCCCGACGGCGGCTGCCCGGTGAGCGTGGACATTCCCAAGATGTTCGAGCTGATGGGCACCGGACGCTTCCGCGAGGCGCTGGAGCACCTCGAATCGATCAACCCGCTGCCGAACGTGACCGGCCGGGTCTGTCCCCAGGAACTGCAGTGCCAGGCCCACTGCGTGCACAAGCATTCGATGAGCATCGGCCAGTTGGAGTGGTTCCTTCCGGAGTGGGAGAAGCGCGCCGAGCCCGAGCACCTCAAGGCCCGCTTCGAGGGACGCGACGACCCCTGGCAGCAGCGCACCCGTCCGCCGGTGGCGGTGGTGGGTTCGGGTCCGGCCGGGTTGATCACCGCCTACCTGATGGCAGCCGAAGGCTTCCCGGTGACGGTCTTCGAGGCCTTCCACGAACTGGGCGGCGTGCTGCGCTACGGCATTCCGGAGTTCCGGCTGCCCAACCAGCTCATCGACGATGTGGTGGCCAAGATCAAGGCCCTGGGCGGCCGTTTCGTGACCAGCTTCGTGGTGGGCAAGACCGCCACCATCCAGCAGTTGCGCGACGCTGGCTTCGTCAAGGTCTTCGTCGGCTCGGGAGCGGGTCTGCCGCGGTTCTTGAATGTGCCCGGTGAGCATCTGCTGAACGTGATGAGCGCCAACGAGTTCCTGACCCGGGTGAACCTGATGCAGGCCCACACCGCTGACCACGAGACTCCCCTGCCGGAGGTTGCTGGCAAGGAGGTGCTGATCATCGGCGGCGGCAACACCGCCATGGATGCCGCTCGTACCTCCAAGCGACTCGGTGGCAATGTCACCATCGTCTACCGCCGCACCCAGGCCGAGATGCCGGCCCGCGAGGAAGAACTCGAGCACGCCATCGAAGAGGGCATCGTGGTCTGCGAGCTGCGCTCGCCGATCGAGTTCCTCGATGAGGACGGCTCCCACTTCGTCACGACTGCGGTGGTGGAGAAGATGGCGCTGGGCGAGCCCGATGAATCGGGACGCCGGCGTCCGATGGCGACCGGAGAGACCGAGAACATCCCCGCCGACCTGGTGATCATGGCATTGGGCAACGATGCCAACCCGATCATCAAGGACTCCGAGCCGCGCCTGGAGACCAGCAAGTGGGGCACGATCAACCAGGTCGCCACCACCTCGAAGGAGACCACCCTTCCTGGTGTCTACACCGGTGGGGATGCCGCCCGTGGCGGATCGACGGCTATCCGAGCCGCCGGGGACGGCCAGGCTGCGGCCAAGGAGATCATGGCTGCGATCGGCGACATGCCCGATTCTGAGATCGGTGCCCGCGTCGACCAGGCACTGGCCTACACCCAGACCGCCGCGGAGGCGCCGGTCATCATCGCCAAGACCCATCTTTCCGATGGCATCGAGGAGTTCGTGATCCGGGCCCCCATGGTCGCCGCGACCGCGCAGGCCGGACAGTTCGTGCGGGTGTTGGCCGACGAGAAGGGCGAGTTGATCCCGCTGACCTTGGCCGACTGGGACGTCGAGGCCGGCACGATCACCTTGGTGATTCAGGGCATGGGCACCAGCTCGCTGACCATGAATGCCATGACCGTCGGCGAGGTGTTCGCCGGTATCGCCGGCCCGCTGGGCCAGCCCAGCGAGTTGAACCGCTACGAAGGTAACCAGACGGTGGTGTTCACCGCCGGCGGCCTCGGTCTGCCCCCGGTGTACCCGATCATGCGCGAACACCTGCGCCTGGGTAACCACGTCACCCTGATCTCGGGCTTCCGCAGCAAGGACCTGATGTTCTGGGACGGCAAAGAGGAGCGCGTCGGCAAGCTGCAGGCCGAGTTCGGTGATCAACTCGAGGTGATCTACGCCACCAACGACGGTTCCTTCGGAGTGGCCGGCTTCGTGACCACTCCCCTGGAGGAGATGCTCAAAGCCAACCAGGCTGGCGAGGAGGGGCGCGTCATCGCTGAGGTCGTAGCGATCGGCCCGCCGCTGATGATGCGCGCGGTCGCCGATCTGACCCGCGGGTATGACGTCCACACCGTGGCGAGCCTGAACTCGATCATGGTGGACGCCACCGGCATGTGTGGAGCCTGCATGGTTCCGGTCAACGATGGCGGCAAGTTGGTGCGCAAGCACGCCTGCATCGATGGCCCTGAGATCGATGCCCATGCCATCGACTGGGACAAGTTCCTGCCGCGGTTCGGCCTGTTCAAGGCTCAGGAGAAGGCCAGCCGGGAGCGCGCAGGCCTGTAAGACCTGCCAAGGGCGGGTGCCTCGACCATTCCGGTCGACGCACCCGCCCTTGACCAATTCTGAGCCCTGATGGACTGCTGTTCGGCCTATTCAGCCACTGCTAGTCGCCCAGGCCGTGCTGCGGAGGTTGCGGCTCCTCCGGCACCGGGGCCTGGCGTTGGGTATTCGCCTCGCCGAGGCCGTGTTCGGTGGGATCCTCGTCCGGCTGCGGATGCGCAAAGTCGTCGGGGGCGCCCAACCCGGTCGACAATGGATTGCCTTGCGGGTCGTGGGTGGGTTGTTCGTCAGGCTGAGAGTCGGGTGCTCCCAGGCCGTAGTCATTCACCGAATCAGTCATCGTCGACATCCTCCTGTGCCTGTTGGGGTTCCTTCGAGCCTAAGCCTCGGCACAGGTGCGGTAAACCCCACCGCGACACGCGCCTTGCCAGCGCGGACCAGTTCAGACACCGTCACAGGCGCGGCTTGCGCGAAACTACTGAGCCACGATCCCCGGGATCGGCTCGGCCTTGACCGCAGTCATCGGGGGCCGTGCGAAACGCCAGGCGCGCCATTCCTGCAGCATGCCCAAGGCGACCAGCGCAGCCCCGGTGAGCAGCCACAACGACTGGCCCAAGAACGGCGCCAAGATCAAGGCTCCGCCGGCGACGATGTTCAACAGTCCGTGCAGCACGGTGGAAATCCGTACCGAGACATCGTTGAGCACCAGGATCATGATCACCCCGTTGGCGATCCACACCACGCCAATACCCACACCGACGGCCGGACCGATGGTCTGCACGAAGGGGCCGAGGTTGATGAACGCCACGACCGAGGCCGACACGAACGCGGCCCCCAGAATCCCATAACCCAGACGTGAGGAAATCCTCATGCGGAAGGCGAAGATCCCCATCATGAGGTTGATCAAACCGGTCACCCCGGCGTAGCTGGCCAGCACCGCTCCGACGGCGACGTCGGTGCGGTCGGGCCAGGTGATGATGAACAACCCGCTCACCATTCCAACGGCACCCAAAAGCCCTAGTGCGCAGCGGATTGCCGTTGCCGAAACATAGTCGTACTGGTGCGAATTGTCGACAGCCATTCGCGCACTCCTCGCATGAACCGTCACAGCACCGAAACGCTGCGACAATTTGCCCCTCTCACGATAATTCTATCGATCACAGGGGCATTTACCCCGCAACTGCGGGTGCGAAGCTCCGGCGCGTCTATTCGGTCAGGGATGCCATCTGTTCGGCCACCATCGCCATCGCCCTTTCCGGAGCCAGCCGGGTGAGTCGGTCGAGCATCTTCGCGTCCGCACCGATAGTGGCCCGATAGGCGCCTTTGATCAGCGCCTGCACGATCACCTCGCCGGCGTCGACTGCGGTGGTCATCTTCATCGCCGAGTTCTCCGTACTGGCGCCTCCAGGCAGGGCTACCCCACTGTTGGCGGTGATGTTGGTGGCCACCGCGCCGGGGAAGATCACCGTCACCTGCACTCCGGTGTCACGCAATTCGGCGTGCAGGCCCTCGGTGAGCAGCTTCACTGCCGCCTTGCTCGCTCCGTACACCGTCTGACCGGGAATCGGGATGAACCCGCCCATGCTCGACACATTCACGATCGCCGCCGCGGGGCGCTCCACCAGGTACGGCAGGAAAGCTTGGACGGTGTTAACCACCCCCCAGAAGTTCACGGCGAAAACTCGCTCGATATCGGCAGTGCTCAGTTCGGCGAATGGCACGAATCTTTGAATAATGCCGGCCACATTGATCAGCCCGTCTACGACACCGTGCGCGGAGATCACCGCCTCGGGAAGCAGCTTCACGGCTTCGGCGTCGGCGACGCTGAGCTCGTGACAGGACAGATTGGCGCCCAACTCCCCCGCAGCCTGGGTCGTACCGGCCAGACCGTCAGCGCTCACATCGACCGCCGCAACTCGGGCGCCTCGGCCCAACAGATTGAGCACCACCTCACGGCCAATGCCGTTGCCGCCACCCGTGACGACGAATACCTTGCCCTCAACGTCCATGACACACCCCCGGTGAGCTTCATCCCGATTGCCGACGGGATTGTCCTTCACAGGATCGCCGCTGGACTCACCGCAGTGCAAGAGGCACACGCACCAGGCTGTCCACTCAGCGAGAGAGCCCGGTCAGAAATGCACTCAGCGTGACCACTTGAAAGATGACCAGCAGCACCCCGATCACGATGGAGGCCAACCACAGATAGATCATGACGCGGGTGAACCGTGCGATGAAGTGAATGTCGTCCGACGCCCGCTGAGTCAGTCCGAAGGCGTAGTAGGGGTTGACGAACCCCAACCGCGCACCCTGGGCGGCATCGATCGCGGACTGAATGCCGGCTCCGGGTGGAATGGGCTGCTGGGACCCAAGGTGGGCGCTGGGCGGTGCCCAGGCGGCGCCAGGCTGATAGGGGTTCGGCTCGGACACGATGTGGCCCTTTCACTGGTCGATGAACATGCCCGAATCTAGGACCCCGGCCCGCCAGTTCGACAGCCCCCTGCCCAAAGCTCAGATCCACCCCGCGTAGGGAAGCTGCGCCACCGCCGAGTGCAGCCAGCGAATCAGCGTGGTGAAGTCGAAGACCGGAAGGCCGACCGCGGCTTGGATGGCGGCCGCGTAGGGCGGCATATCGCTGCACTCCAACAGAACCGCGCCAACCTCGGGGTCGGCACACAGTTGCCGGGCAGCAGCGACGACCTCGGCCCGCACCAGGTCATGGTCGAACTCGCCACGGCCCTGCAGGATTGCGGAGAACTCCGGCGCATCCTGCAGCCCGCCGATCACCAGGTGGTCGGTCGAGGTCACTCCGCAAGCGGCCAGCAGTTCGTCATCCAGGGACGGTGCGTCCGCAGTGAGGACGGCGATCTTGCGCCCGGGAACCAGCGGCTGGATCCAGGGCAACTGCACCAACGACGACAACGCGGCCGGAACCTCAAGTTCGGCGGCAACCCGCTGCTGGTAACGGCCAAAGAAGCCGCACGCGGAGCTGATAGCCCGCACGCCGACGTCCTGGAGTTCCTGGCACGCCGCCAACACCGCCGCTGACACGTCGACGGCGTTCTCACCGATCAGTCCGGACACACCCAGACCCCGCACCGGCTGCAGCCGCACCGGGAAGTCGAAGGTGCCGGCATTGACGACATTGCCTGGCAGCATCGGATACCAGACGTCCTCGATGTAGATGATGCCGATCGGGTAGCCACTCATCGGCTGACCCTGCGCCATCCGGACCCGGCCGACGGGCTGATCGGCGGCCAGGAATCCGTAGGGCGAGGGTCGGCTCACTTGCCGCCTCCGAAGCGCGTCGGGGACAGCATCGCGTAGCTGGCCGGCGCGGTGCCCTCCATCAAAGCCCGCACCACCTTGGCAGTGGAGGGTGCATAGGTCAGTCCGAGCATGGCGTGGCCGGTGGCCAGATAGGCATTGGTCATTCCAGGCACCAAACCGATGACCGGAACCCCATCGGCTGACATGGGCCGCAACCCGGCCCAGGCCGGCTGCACCCCGTCCAGGGGGACGTCGGGGTAGACCGCCTGCAGATCTGCAACCAACTGAGCGGCCACCTTGGCGCTGACCGTGGCCGAGCCCTGGCCGATGATCATTCCGCTGGAAGCCCGCAGACCCCAATCCAACGGCGTGACGGCGATGTGGCTCTCATCGGTCATGACCGAACAGGCGGGCTTGCGGTCGGCATCGTCGAAATGGACGTCGACGGAGTACCCGCCACCGGAGAACACCGGCAGGCTGTAGCCGAGCTTGGCGGCCAACCCTCGCGAGCCGACACCGGCGGCGATGACCACTTGGTCGGCCTCGAACACACCGTTGGTCGTGATGACCGCAGACACCTGATTGTTGGTCGTGACGAAGTCGATGACGCGGGCCTGTTCGATCAGCTGGCCACCCTGGTCGGTGATGGCGGCCACCAGCGCCTTCATCAGCGAGACCGGTTCGACTTGGAGGTCGCCGGGGGCGAAGTAGCCGTACTCGATCTCGTCAGCCAGGTTGGGATCGACCTTATGGACGGCCTCGCGTCCCTCCAACACGGTGATTCGGCTCTTGATGTCGGGAAAGTCGTCGAAGATCGCAATGCCGGCCTCGAAGGCGGCCCGGGAATCGAAGACATGCATCGAGCCGCCCTCGTGGAGTTCAAACTCCAGCCCGTCGGCGACGTAGCCGGCGTAGTCGGCCAGCACCATGCGGGTGAGGATGTCCTGGGCGGCGGTGCCGGTGGCGAAGTTGGCCTTGGTGGTCGCCCACGCCATCCGCAGAAGGAACGCCACGAATCCGGGCGAGAACTGGGGGCGCACCGTGATCGCCTGATTGCCGCTCACCACGGACTTGGCGGCCAGCAGCGGCGTCCCCGGCGCCGGGACGGGGAAACTGAGCACCCCGGTGACCAGGGCCGCATTGCCGTGCGAGGGGCCTTCGCCGTAGCTGTCACGTTCGAGCACCACGACGTCGTGGCCGGCTTTGAGGAGTTCATAGGCGGTGGCCAGTCCAACGACGCCAGCACCAACGATGACCGTACGCATCAGTTGGCCTCGGCGATCGCGGCGGTGACCAGCATTTCGATGCGGTAGCCGGGCAGAGTGGCGCCCACAGTGGCCCGGGGCGGGAACGGTGCGGGCATCCGTGCGGAGTAGGTGGCATTGAACTCGGCGAAGTCGCCGACGACGTCGTTGAGGAAGACCTGAACCTGCACCAGATCGGCCAGCGTGCAGCCGGCTTCGGCCAGGATCGCGGTGAGCAGCTCAAAGCAATACTCGGTCTGCTCGGCGATGGTCTGGCCACGGACCTCGCCGGTGACCGGATCGTGGGAGGTGATGCCGGAGGTGAACAACAGATTGCCCACCACTTTGCCGTGGCTGTAGGCCGCCACCGATTCGCCGACTGAAATGGTCTTGACCGTCATGGTCTCTTCTTCCTATCTGTTGACCGCGGAGAGGAACTTGCGGGTGCGTTCCTCAGCCGGATCGGTCATCACCTTTTCGGGATGGCCTTGCTCGATGATGTTGCCGTCCTCCATCACGACCAAGTGATCGCCGATGGTGCGGGCGAATCCCATTTCGTGGGTGACCACCAGCATCGTCATGCCGGAGGCGGCCACCGTCTTCATGACGGCCAGGACTTCCTGCGCCAGTTCCGGGTCGAGGGCCGAGGTGGGCTCGTCGAAGAGCATCGCCTTGGGCTCCAAGGCCAGCGCCCGGGCGATGGCCACGCGCTGCTGCTGCCCGCCGGAGAGCTGCGACGGCCGGGCCTCGGTGCGGCCGGCCATGCCGATCCGCTCCAGGACCTCGCGGGCTCGGGACACGGCCGCCGCCTTCGGCCGGCCGGCGATCACCAGCGGGATCGCCGCGTTCTCGGCCGCCGTCAGCGCCGGCAGCAGGTTGTATTGCTGGAACACGAAGCCGATGTGCTCGGCGCGGAACCGCGTTTTGCGGCCGTCGCCCATCGACGACACCTGCTGGCCGAAGATCTCGACCGAGCCCTCGTCGCAGTTCAGGATGCCGGCGATCACCGGCAGCAGCGTCGTCTTGCCGCAGCCCGAGGGGCCGACGATCAGGGTCATCTGCCCCTTGGCGATGTCCCAGTCGACGCCGCGAAGCGCCACCACCCGGCGCTCGCCGCTGCCGAAGTGTTTGACCACGCCCCGGATGCGCACGGCGACGGGGTCCACCGA
>JAEXAS010000002.1 GCA_023458095.1 Actinomycetes bacterium
TTGGGGGGGGGCTCGTGGTTTTTCGTGTTGCGCCACCGCTGTTTTGTTGGGTTCTTAGGGGAAGGTGACGCTCGGGGTCCCGTTCTCAATCGACACCTTGGCTGAGACGTAGTACGACCCGCTTTCATCCTTGGTCGGATAGGAATCGAAGTAACCGGTGTAGGTGTAGGACTTGTAGACCACCCCGTAGGTGTCGGAGGTCACGTTCCAACCACCGCCATAGTCGGACAGTCTCACCTGAAGATCCGGAATGGTGCCAATGCGGTAGGAGACATTCGAGTAGGAGGAGCTACTCCAACTCGAAGCCACGCTGAACGGGCAATTGGCCGGAACCGCATCGGTGCTCTTGGCGCATTCGGCGATGCGGGTCCGCACCGCGCCGATCAGGGAGTTCTTCAGTGAGTCGGTGGGGTCGGCTCCAAAACTGACTGAATCAGAGGAGTCGGTGTCCCAGGTCTTGTTCTCGGCTTTGAAGTTCACATCAGCCTTCGCCACCACGGTGTAGGTCCCTGGGAAAGCCAAGTAGTGCATCGCACCGTCGGCGTCGGCTGGCGGCGCCGGCAGGTCGAACCCATTGACCGCAAAGGACCGCGGGCCGGCCGCGCTCGGCCAGGAGATATCCATCGACGTCATGCCGGGAGCGCCGTCCACGATCACCCAGCGATCCATGACCAGCCAGTCAGTCCCGGTCCGATTCAGCATCAGATCGGCGGTTCGGGCCTCCCCGCTGCGCGAGTAGCTGATGGTGACAGTCGCGGTGTTCCCCACGACAGCCGCCGACGACACTGCGGCTTTGGCCGGCCGGTTCTCCGCTGCGGTGTAAATGTCGTCGCTGAAAAGCGGGCTGGAGTCGGCACCTAAGGCGCTGGCGGCATCCTGGGCATGGCCCTGCTCGAGCGCTGACATGAAAGCCAGTGCCTTGGCCTCGGGTGAGAAGACGGTGCTCTTGACGATACCGATCGCCACGGCGGCGACAATCACCAAAGCCAGCGCACCCAGACCGATGAACAGACCCGTCTTCGCTTTGGGGCTGAGCTTCGCTGGGGCCGGCTGCGCGGCGGCGGGCGCCGCCGGAGCCGCCGGTGCCGCGCCGGAGTAGGCAGGCTGCGCCGCCGTCGACGGCACGAAAGCCGGGGCGCTGATCGATTCGGCGTAAGGGATCACCGCCGTGGGTTCGGTGCCCGGAGCAGGAGCCTCGGACTCAGCACCCATCCCGTCGACCCCGTACGCAACCGGTGGTGGCGGGGGCGGCGGCACCACGGCGGGCTGCCGTAGGAACCCCGGCAGGTAGGCCACCCCATAGGAGCTGAGGTATTGGGCACTGGCCGCCGCAATTCCACTCCATAGGCCGAAGATGAGGAAGGTGTAGGCCGCGGCCCCTACCGTCTCATTGACGGAGGCGCTCACCCCCGAAGCGGCACCGCCGACCCACACTCGGATCACCACGGCCAGTTGCAGAACCAAAGCCACGGACGTCCAGGCGACCGGGATTCGGTACCACGTGCGCTGATCGGGCCGGCTTAGGACACCGGCAAGAATTCCGCTGCCCACGACCAAGGCCAGGAACACCACGACGCTCGACCAGGCCCAGGCGGGCAGGTGTCCGGACCACAAGCTGGAAGCAAGATCCGACACCGGTAGGTAGGAGCCCAGCGAGCCCGCGGCGGCACCATCAATTCCGACGGTGCCGGCCCCACCGATGACGGTCCCCCACCAGGCGATGGTCGGCCCGAGGAGCGGAAGGTAGGCGACCGTCTTGGGTTGCTTGATCAACGAATAGACCACAAAGACAACCACCACGACCGCACCCGCGACCAGCATGAAGGTGACCACCGAGGCGTAGGCCGCCGTCCAGGGGCGATGCAGATCGGCGCGGGTGATGGTGGACAATCCCAGGAAGGTGCCCCCGGCGACGAGGAGGAGCGCACCGAAGAAGCTGGCGAATCCGGAGGCACTGATCGTGATCGGGGAGTAGGAGAGTGGCACGACCGCACCAAGAACGGTGACGATCACGGAGTAGCCCAGCCCGACCACCACCGACCAAGCCGCCCTGGTGGGTCGACTCAGTTCTTTCGGGCCGAAGAAGCGACTCGATATCCAAGCCGCCGCGCCGATCAGAATCGTGATGAGCCATGGCGTGAAGATGATCGAGACCGAACCGCTGGTCGATCCGGAGAACATCGTGGTGTTCACCACCAGAATTCCGCCGTTGGCCATCTCCAACAGCTGAATGCTCACGGCCATGAAGGTGCCAAAACTCGACGCCCCGACCGAGGAGAGCATTCCGGAGGCATCGGTGGCGACATTGGCGAGGAAAGCGGTGAGCATCGATCCCACGATTCCCACGCCGAAGGAGATCCCCACTACGGCCGCGAGGCCCTGCCAAGAGTTGGAGAGGAGGTGGAGGAACTGCCCCACAGCCGGGGGCAGCGTGGCAGTACTCGTCGCCGGTGGTGGGGGTGGAACCGAAGCTGACGGCGGGGGCGGCGGCGTGGGCTGAGTGCCCTCGGACGCCACAGCCGTCCAGACCGGCACCGGTGCGGCAGGCGAAGGCACCGGCGTGGGCGGCAGCGAGTTCTGCGGCGATGCCTGTGATGCACCCGAAACCGAACCGCCCGGCGGAGGCGGCGGCACGGCTCGGCTCTCTGCTACCGATTCTGTGACCGCATCAGCCGCAGCAGAATCCGTGGCCTCGGAATCAACCGGCGTTACCCAGGACGGGTTTTGCGAAGCCGACTCAGCGAACTCTGGCCTGGCTTTGACTACGTCGGCCAACAGTTCGGCCGAGCTTTCCGGATCGGCACAGATCTGCCGTGCCTCATCCTCGGAGTAACCCCTCTTACCCATCTTGCCCACCCTGCATCTATTGAGAGCCGTCACCACCGCGAACCCATCACCCCACCCAGGTACGCAAGCAGCACTAAACCACAATTCGACGCCAACGGAAACTGATACCAAGAGCGACATTTCCGGTCCCCACCGGACCGGGTTCAACGGCGGCCGAGGACGGCCTTTCATTCTGCGAAAAGGGGCGCCGCAGCACAGGAAAAAGGTGGCTCGCGCGACACGCCAAGTCCCCCGGTACGATCCCCGCCAGAACCGCCGGTTTGACACAATCACCCTTGTGAAGACCATTCGCCCACTCCTGGCATCCGACGCCGAAGACCTCGCTGAAGCGCTGAGCAGGAATCGAGAGTTCCTGTCACCATGGGAGCCGCGGCGCCCGGAGACCTATTTCACCCCAGCCGGCCAGGCCGACATCGTCTCGGCCAGCCTGGAGCGTCAGGCAGCCGGAGATCTGTACTGCCTGGTCATCACCGACGAATCCGGGGCCGCCGCCGGACGCATCACCTTGACCATCACCCGCGGCCCATTCCAATCAGCGATCATGGGCTATTGGCTCTGCGAGCACCTCGGCGGCCGCGGCCTGGCCACGGCCGCCGTGGGAGAAACCGTCGATCTCGCCTTCGGCGCACTGGGCCTGCATCGGATCGAGGCCGGTACGATCCCCGAGAACTACCGCTCCCAGTCCGTGCTGCGCAAGAACGGCTTTATCCCGTTTGGCTATGCCCCGGCCTATCTGGAGATTGCCGGGCGCTACCGCGACCATCTGCTCTTCCAAAGACTCGCTCCGGGGATCGCCGCGTCGGGTTAACTTACGGTTCCGTAGCCGTAGCCGGTAGGCTTTCCTACAGTCATCCCCTCTGCCAGAAAGCTGATTGCCCATGACCGGTCGTCCTGCCACTGATGCGACCCGCACCGTCCGCCGAGCCCGCGACTTCCTGCTTGAGCATCGCCTCGACTACGCCGGCAGCATCGAGGGCTTCGCCTGGCCGGATCTCACCGAGTTCAATTTCGCGCTGGAGTGGTTCGATGTGGTGGCCGCAGAGCATCCAGATCGAGCCGCGGTCACGATCGTCTCTGCTGATCTGAAGGCCGAGTCGTGGAGCTACGGCGAACTGTCGCGCCGATCCGACCAGGTCGCGAACTGGCTGCGGCTGCTGGGTCTGGAGCGCGGCTCGCGGGTCATCGTCATGCTGAACAACTCCATCGAGCTATGGGAGATCGTGCTGGGGCTATACAAGATCGGTGCGGTGGTCATTCCCACCTCCACGCTGTTGTCGGCGGCCGATCTCACCTATCGCACCCACCATGGCGAGGCTGTAGCCGTGGTGGCCCCGACCTCGTTGCGGGCCCGGCTGGACACCTTGAGTTCGGACATCCTGCGCATCGGAGTCGGACCAGACACCCCTGCCGGATGGATCGGCATGGCTGAGTCGCTGCGCGCCAGCGACCAGTTCGTGCCCGACGGCCCCACCCCGGCCGAGGATCCCAGCCTGCTGTACTTCACCTCCGGAACCACCTCGCATCCCAAGCTCGTCCAACACAGCCAAGTGTCCTACCCGGTCGGGCACCTGTCGACCATGTGGTGGCTCGGGGTGCAACCCGAGGATATCCACCTCAATATCTCCTCCCCGGGTTGGGGCAAACACGCCTGGAGCAACTTCTTCGCCCCCTTCCTGGCTCAGGCCACGGTCTTCGTGTTCAACTACGAGCGCTTCGACGCCGCCACCTTGATGAAGGTCATGGATACTCACCAGGTGACGACCTTCTGTGCCCCGCCCACCGTGTGGCGGATGCTGATTCAGGCCGATCTCACTCAGCTTTCCCATCCTCCGCGCGAACTACTGGGGGCTGGCGAACCGCTGAATCCAGAGGTGATCACCACGGTCCGTTCCGCCTGGGGCGGCACCATCCGCGACGGCTTCGGTCAGACTGAGACCACCTGCTGTGTGGGCAATTCGCCCGGCCAACCAGTCAAGGACGGTTCCATGGGCCGGCCGATGCCCGGTTACCCGGTGCTGCTCTTGGATCCGGTGACCGGCGAGCCGGGCGTCGCCGAAGGCGAAATCTGCCTGGACCTGAGCAAGCCCATCCTCGGCTTGATGACCGGTTACCACAACAATCCGGAGATGACTGCCGAGGTTCGGCGCAATGGCTACTTCCACACCGGCGATATCGCCACGGTGGACGCGGACGGCTACCTCACCTATGTCGGTCGGGCCGACGATGTCTTCAAGGCCTCCGACTACAAGATCTCGCCCTTCGAACTGGAATCGATCCTGTTGGAGCACCCGTATGTGACCGAGGTTGCGATCGTGCCGAGCCCCGATCCCGTGCGCGCCGCCGTCCCGAAGGCATTCGTTCGCTTGGCAGCCCATGCCGGCGACCAGCACAGCGAAGTGGCGCGTTCCATCTTTGAGCATGCGCGCACGCGACTGAGCGCCTACCAGCGGGTGCGCATCGTGGAGTTCGTCACCGAGCTTCCCAAGACGATCTCGGGCAAGATCCGACGCGTCGAGTTGCGCGCACGCGAAGCCGAACGTGTGGCCGCTGACGACAGTCAGGGTCAGTTCATGGAGCGCGACTTCCGCTGATCAGGCGTTGCCCTCAACGCACCTTTGCTGCGAGCCGCCCGGCTGGATGCCGGGCCCGGCTCAGCAGGCGAAGGCTCAGACGGTGACGAAGTCGTACCCGGTTTCGGAGGCGATCATGCGGACCTGCTCACGCCACTGCTCGTAGGGGAAGTCGAAGGTGTAATCCTTGCCGTATTTCGCGACCTGCTCGGCGATGTCATCGCCCAGCCCCGGGGCCCCCGAACTGGAGTAGGCACCGCCCGAAATGCCGAACCCTGCGCTGTCCTCGGCGTCGCCGCTGGACAGGCCGCTGCCGGTCTCCTTCAGCGAGTCCCGGTAGTTCAGTTGCCACTTCGCGTCGTCGATGGTGATGGTGGCGCGATACTCCAACTTCTGGCGGGCCAACACCGAACTGCGTTCGGCCAACACCTTGGTGATGGTGATTTCTTGGCCAGACTCACTCCAGGTGAACTGCCAACTCTCGGCGAGCGTCCGCAGCCGCCCGGAAACCCCAGACGCCGGCTGTTCGGGGGCCTGGCCGGCATCGGGTTGGCCCCATTCGCTTGCCTGCGACCCTTGGGCCATGGGCTCCCACTGTGTGCCGTTCCAGCGGTATCCATTCTGAACTTCGCCCACCTGCGGCCCCTGCTGTGCCATGGGCACCCACTGCTGGCCGTCCCACTGGTAGCCATTCTGCACCTGGCCGACCTGGGGACCTTCCTGCGCCTGAGCGACTGGTACCCACTGCTGACCATCCCAACGATGCCCATTCACAACCTGGCCCACCTGATACTGCTGCTGCGCCTGCGCCTGGGCGACCGGCACCCACTGCTGCCCGTTCCACTGGTGACCATTCACAACCTGGCCCACCTGGTACTGAGGCTGGGCCTGCGCCTGCGCAACCGGCACCCACTCCTGCCCGCTCCACTGGTGACCATTCACAACCTGACCCACCTGGTACTGAGGCTGCGCCTGCGCCTGCGCGACCGGCACCCACTCCTGCCCGTTCCACTGGTGACCATTCACAACCTGACCCACCTGATACTGCTGCTGACTCGATGTGGCCTGGCTCAGCGGTACCCAACTTTGACCATTCCACTGGTATCCGTTGGAAACCTGACCGACCTGGGGCCCTTGCGGCGTTTGGCTCATAGCACCGAAGCGTATCGGCGCCCACCACGGTGTGCCAACGCAGCCGACCCCTGGCCGCGATGACGCGTCAGGGGTCGGCGGGCATTCGAAATCAGGCGCGCAAAGCGGCTGCCAACTCGTCGAACACGCCCAGATAGTGGTCGATGGCCTCATCGGTATGCGTCACCGAGAGAGTCCATTCCTCTTCACGTCCGGGAGTGGCGAAGATGCCACGGTTCATGTTCCACAGCCAGGTGAGCTCGGTAAGCGGAACATCCTGGTTCTGCTTGTAGGACTCGTAGTCGCGCACCTTGACGTCAGCGAAGGTCACACAGCCCTTGGAGCCGATACCCACCGCGTATCCGGTGAGGTCATAGCGATTGATGATGTCGGTGGCGCCGGCGAGGATGCGGTCGTTGAGGCCCTCCAGGTGGGCGTAGGCGGCCGGGGTGAGGACCTCGGTCAAGGAGGCCAGGGCTGCGGCCATCGACAGCGGGTTCCCGTTGTACGTGCCGACCTGGTAGACCTTGCCGCTCTCCACAATGGCCATGATCTCTTCGCTACCACCGATGGCCCCCGACGGCAGTCCACCGCCCAGCGACTTGGCCAAGGTGACCAGATCGGGCAAGACCCCGAAGCGCTCAGTAGCACCGCCGGCAGCGACGCACAGACCGGTCTTGACCTCGTCGAAGATCAGAACAATGCCGTAGCGGCGGGTGATCTCGCGCACGGCCTCCAGATAACCCGGCTCAGGCAGTACGACGCCGAGGTTCATCATGGCCGCTTCCATGATCACGCAGGCCGGCAGCCGACCTTCTTGATCGAGCTTCTTGATGCGCCGCTCCATGGCCTCGGCGTCATTGAACGGAACCGGGATGGTCATATCGACCACCGACTGCGGAATGCCCGCACCGTAAGGCAGGGACGCCAGGTTGTCGCGGTCGCCGATGGAGTCATAGGGCACCCCGATCGAGACCATGACCGTGTCGTGGTGGCCGTGGTAGGAGCCGAAAATCTTCATCACCGTGTCCCGACCGGTGAAGGCCCGGGCGATGCGAATGGCGTCCATCGTGGATTCCGACCCGGAGTTGGTGAAACGCCACTTCGGCAAGCCCCAACGCTGGGCGAGCTGGTCGGCCACCAGAGCCGCATCCGGCACAGCACAGCCGAAATGGGTGCCCAGCGGGTAGCGAGCGGTGATCGCTGCCCCGATGACCGGATGGGCGTGGCCCTGCACCATGGAGCCGAAGCCGTTATGGAAGTCCCAATATTCGTTGCCATCGACGTCGAAGATCTTGGGACCCTCGCCGCGGTCGATGTAGATGGGCCACGGATCGCGGCCCTGGTAGGAGGAAGCCACACCACCGGAGAGGTGGACCGCAGCCTCCTCGTACAGGGCGCGTGACTTCAGGGTGCGCTCATCCAGGCGACGCTGCTCGATCTCGGTCAGCTCAGCAATGCGGGAGCGATCAATGGGTGTGTTGGCAGACATGTCATACCGTCCTCCGGTCGGCCTGGCACCGGTTGAACCTGACGGCGACCCGCGACCGGCCTGGCGACGCGAGTGTTCTCAAGCGTAATGCCGACCCCCCGGATGATCAGAATGATCCGGCGAACCCGAAACCAAATATTAACGGCTGGGCGGAATCACCCAGGCCAACACGAGGATGCCGATCCCGCTACCCAGCAGCAGCACGGTGTCGATCGCCCGATTGCGGACTGCCAGCAACCCGACCCGCTGTTGCGGCATCAAGCGCAGCAGGCCACCGGCAGTGACAGCGACACCGATGAGGGTGCAGCCGATCCGCCAATGGCCGAACGGACCGGCGATGATCACTCCGATGAACACTCCGACGAGTACCGAGGCCAGCGGCCATTGGCCCAAGATCTGTTGAACGAAGTTCTTGGGGGGACGGTCGTCCACTGCCGGAGTGGTCATGCCAGAGCTTCGGCGCGATCCACGACGTTTTGCAGCAACATGGCCCGGGTCATCGGGCCAACCCCGCCGGGGTTCGGAGCCACCCAGGATGCCTTCTCGGCCACATCGGGGGCGACATCGCCGGTCAGCTTGCCGTCCACGCGACTCACGCCGACGTCCAGCACTACGGCACCCTCAGCGATCAGGTCGGCGGTGATCATATGCGGCACCCCGGCGGCGGCCACCACGATGTCGGCGGCGCGGGTATGCGCAGCCAGATCACGAGTACCGGTGTGGCACAAGGTGACCGTGCAGTTCTCGCTGCGACGGGTGAGAATCAGCCCCAGCGGACGTCCAACGGTGATTCCTCGACCAACCACACAGACCTCGGCGCCGGCGAGGGGAACCTGATGCCGGCGGAGCAGTTCCACGATGCCGCGTGGCGTGCAGGGCAGCGGCGCCGGTTCGTTCAGCACCAGCTTGCCCAGGTTGATCGGATGCAGCCCATCGGCGTCCTTGTCCGGATCGATGAGGGCCAACACCGCGTTCTCATCCAGGTGCTTGGGCACGGGCAACTGCACGATGTAGCCGGTGCAGGCGTCATCGGCGTTCAGACCGCGCACCGCCTCGGCCACCATCTCCGCGCTGGCGTCGGCAGGCAGATCCACGCGAATGGACTCGATGCCAACCTCGGCGCAGTCCCGGTGCTTCATATTCACATAGCTGTGGCTGCCCGGATCGTCCCCGACCAGGACGGTGCCCAGGCCCGGACGGATTCCCTTCTCAGCCAGTGCCCGAACGCGCAGCGCGAGCTCGGCCTTGATCGTCGCCGCGACAGCCTTGCCGTCCAGAATCTTTGCGGTCATCGGGGCCCTCTCAGTGGAAGAAGTGGCGGGTTCCGGTCACATACATGGTGACACCGGCCGCCTTTGCGGCCTCAATCGTCTGCTCATCACGAATCGATCCGCCCGGCTGCACGATGGCTTTGACGCCAGCCTCGAGCAGAATCGTGGGGCCGTCATTGAAAGGGAAGAAGGCATCCGAAGCGGCCACGGATCCCCGGGCCCGATCTCCAGCCCGCGACACAGCCAGCCGGCAGGAGTCGACGCGGTTCACCTGCCCCATCCCCACACCCACCGACGCTTGATCGCTCGCCAAAAGGATTGCGTTGGACTTCACCGAACGTACCGCCCGCCAGGCGAAGACCAGATCAGCCAAAGTAGCTGCGTCCGCGGCCTCTCCGGCGACCAGGGTCCAGTTGGACGGATCGTCGCCGGCAGCGTCGACCTGGTCGGGCTGCTGAACCAGCGCTCCGCCGGAGATGGGATGCAGCACGTGCTCTGGATGCTGATAGGGCTCAGCCTTCAGAATGCGCAGGTTCTTCTTCGCAGTGAGGATCTCCAAAGCGCCCGGCTCGAAGTCCGGGGCGATCAGCACCTCGGTGAAGATCGGGGCGACCTGCTCGGCCATCGCAACACTCACCGGGCGGTTGGTGGCGATCACGCCGCCATAGGCCGATACCGGATCACACTCATGAGCCTTGCGGTGCGCCTCGGCAATGTCGGAACCGCTGGCGATGCCGCAGGGGTTGGCGTGCTTGATGATCGCCACGGTGGGCTCAGCGAAGTCGTAGGCGCTGCGATAGGCGGCATCGCCATCGGTGTAGTTGTTGTAGCTCATCTCCTTGCCGTTGAGCTGCACGGCATTGGTGATCCCGGACGGCGCGGACGCATCGGCATACAGCGCTGCCGCCTGGTGGGAGTTCTCGCCGTAGCGCAGCGTCCCGAGCTTGTCCCAACTACCGCCGATCCAGGCCGGAAAGCCATCCCCAGCGCTGGAATCGGTGAGCACCGAACCCATCCAGGTGGCGACCGCAACGTCGTAGGCGGCAGTGTGGACGAATGCGTCGGCAGCCAGCTTCTTGCGCTGTTCCAGGCTGAATCCACCGCCGGCCAACGCCTCGATGAGCATCGGATACTGCGCCGGGGAGGTGACGATCGCAACGGAGGGGTGGTTCTTGGCCGCAGCCCGCACCATCGACGGCCCGCCGATGTCGATCTGCTCAACGCATTCGTCCTGGCTGGCTCCGGAGGCCACCGTCGCAGCAAAGGGGTACAGGTTGGAGACGACCAGGTCGAAGGGCGCCACGTCGAGTTCGACCAACTGCGCGCGGTGTGACTCCAGGCGCCGATCAGCGAGGATCCCGGCGTGGATGCGCGGGTGCAGGGTCTTGACTCGTCCGTCCAGGCACTCGGGGAAACCGGTGACCGACTCCACCGGAGTAACCGCCAATCCCGCCTCTGCCAGCTTCGCCGCCGTGGAGCCGGTGGAGACCAACTCCACACCAGCGGCAGCCAGAGCCTGGCCCAGTTCGACCAGTCCGGTCTTGTCGTACACCGAAATCAGGGCCCGTTGGATCGGCAGCATGTCGGTCATGAATCCCCTTTACTGAGGTTGTTGATGGTGTCGATCAGCATCTGCCGCTCGACGACTTTGATGCGCTCGTGCAATGTCTGCTCGGTATCGTCGCCCAGCACCGGCACGGCGGCCTGGGCCAGTATCTGGCCAGTGTCGACCCCGGCGTCCACGCTGAATACCGTGGCGCCGGTGACCTTCACTCCATGGGCGAGGGCGTCGCGCACTCCATGCATGCCGGGGAAGGACGGCAGGAGTGCCGGATGGGTGTTGATCATGCGCCCCCCGAAGCGCTCCAGGAAGGTCGCCCCGACCAGCTTCATGAATCCTGCGCTGACCACCAGATCGGGCGAATAGTCCGCCACCAGGCCGGTCAGCTCGGCATCCCACGCGGCACGGTCGGCGCCTTTGGCCAGGGGGTGCACGAAGGTCGGAATGTGGGCCTTCTCAGCGCGAACCAGACCGTAGGCGTCGGCGCGATCCGCACCCACCGCGACGACGGTGGCATCCAGCTCGCCGGCATCGGCCGCGTCCAAGAGGGCCTGAAGGAGGGTCCCGGAGCCAGAAACCAGGACCACCACACGCATCGGCATAGTGCAGACCTTATCGCGAAGCGACGGGCCCGATCGCCCGCGCCGGTCAGTCGGCGGACGACCTGGCCGCCCGCACGAACCAGGTGATCACTGCGGCTGTCACCGCTGATCCGACCAGGATGCCGACACCGATCAGGACCTCGGGCCAACGCGGTCCGACTGTGGCGAAGCGGTCCACACCCAGTCCTCCGGTACTGAACCAGGCCCAGGCGAGAAAGACCGCACCGGCCAGAAGTCCGGACAGCCCGCCGGTGGCGATGGCGGTCCCGATCGGAGACGGTGCGCAGTGCACCGCCACCACCCCGCCGAGGCCGCCCACGACCAGGCCGGTGACCAGCCAGGGTTCCAGACCTCCCACCCCTGCCGTGGGCAGTGCGCCAAAGACCGGGATCGTAGGCAGCATTCCCAGTTGGGTGACCCACGGCGCGACCAGAGTTCCCTCACCGAGAGTGAACCCGCCACCCAGCAACCATGACGCCGTCCAACCGAGCAGCGTCGGCAGATACATCAGGCACACCAGGGCCCACACCACCGAGCCGGTGGCGTCCAGTCCCAACACCCGCTCCAGATCCGAAATGCGGGGCTCCCCCTGGTTGACCGCGACGATGAGCGCCACCGCTGCCGCGGCGACCAGCGCCAGTACCGAGGTCGCTGCCCCCTTGAGTGATGCCCGTAGCCAGGCTGGCCCGGCCAATCGGTACCCCGCCGACCACCCCGCTCCGGCCAGTGAGCCAATGGCGGCAATCCCGGCAGCGGCCCCGACGCTGGCGGTGAGGCCCTCCCCCAGCAACACCGAGATCAGGATCGCGCCCACGGTATAGCCGACAACAAACAGCACCGCGGTGAGCACGACCAGGCGCCGCAGACGGGATCTCGTCAGGACGTCCGGGCGCGTCAATACTCCCTGGGTGAGCGCAAAGGCACTCAACGAGAACGTGAAGACCAGCATCACCACCGTCAGCCCCAGCGGGACCAGGCTGATGGTCGTCCCCAAGGCCGCCATCGGCGCACCATGGGCAAGCAGCCACAACCGTCCGGTCGCCGCCAAGACCTGATCGAAGGGCAGCGCCGGCGCCCCCATCCAGGCGATCAGGACCACCGCAGCAACAACCAAGGCGCCACCCAACACAGCACCCAGACCGCCACCGATGGCAGCCACGGACCACGGAATGACGGGGCGGTCCTCAAGCAGTGGTGCAGTCTTCATCTCGGCGGTCGGGTTGCGTAATGCCCGGTGAGAGCGGTGTTTGGCGGACGGCATGGTGCCTCCATGCTGACTCAACCTGCTCGCGATTCTCAGGTTGACACGCTGGCCCTATTACACTGGCCGAATCATCCAGGCATGCAGACGGGATTCTTGAGGTGGAGGGGTCGGAGAGACCGCGTCGAGCGCTCGGGCCATTGCCCGACGATTTTGGCGACCCTGTTGTCGATTCTTCGGCTCCCGCCGGGCCCCTGATCGACGATGCCGATCTGACCGACACCGGCATGATGCGTCGCCTGGCCCTGAACCCCGATGGCACCTTGAAGGATCTGATCCCACCGCCGCGGCCCGTCCTGCCCTCCTCGGAGGCAGCGCTGCCGGCCTCGGCTGGACGGCGCTTCTCCGCAGATGACAGCTACGACGTCGAATGGGCTGCCCCCCGGCGTTCGGCAGCCAGTGTCGCCTCGCCACCGTCGGCCTATGAACCGCTCCTGCCTCCGGTCAGCCGGCCCACCCAGCCACCGCCGGTGACGGTTGCCTATCAGCCCTCAGCATCCCGAGCCATCGAGCCGGAACCGTTCTCCATGGCAGCCCCGGAGTTGGGCAGTCACGCCCTCACCCCGGCCCCGGCTCCCGACCAGACACCCCAGCCCGACGACAAGGCCACCGCCAAAGAGGCCGCCGCCGAAGCAAAGGCCGACGCCAAGCGTGCGAAGGCAGAAGCCAAGGCCGACGCTCGAGCAGCCAAAGCCGATGCCAAGGCCGAAGCAAAGGCCGCCAAACTGGCCCAGGCAGAAGCCAAGAAGGCCGCCAAGGGCAGTTCGGGCCAGCCCAGCTTCGCCGCCCGGCTCGGCACCCCTGAAACCGCAGCGCCCACCGCCACCGAGACAGCCCCGCCGAAGGGCGAGAAGCCGAAGGCGGACAAGGCAGGCCGGTCGATTCGTCCGGCCTTCCTGGTGATCGCCGGAGTGGTCGTGGTCCTGCTCATGGTCACGGTCGCCGTGGTTTACGTATTCCGCCCGGGCAGTTCTTCGGGAGCCAACGCCCCTGGCGCGGTTGATCCGATCCTCACCGAAGCCGAGGTCGCCGTCCTGGGCGCTGGTCCGTGGACCTCCGCACCGACCACCCAAAGCGCGGTCTGCCTTTCCGGCGGTACCACGGTCAAGGCTGATCGCAGCGTTTCCAAGCTGCTCAGCAACACCACCAAGAGTTCCGTGCTGCAGTCGGTTGATTCCTACTCAGACACTGCCGGCGCCACCGATTCCTACAATCAGCGACTCACCCAGTTGGGGACCTGCGCCGACGGCACGGCGACCGTGCAGAGCGCGTCGACCGTGAAGGGTCTCGGCGATAGCGCCGCCGCAGTGACGCTGCAGGCTCGCAAGGGCGAGGCCATCCACACCGTCTTGCTGGTGCGCACCGACCGGACCGTGGATATCTTCGATGCAGCCACCCCCGAAGCCATTCCGCTGACCGCATTGACCAACACCGCAACCGCGTCGCTGAACCGGCAGTGCTCCGGATCGGGCTGTCCGACGTCGGTCTCGGTCGAGGCATCCTTGCCCGCACCTGGGGATCCTGCCGGCTTTCTCGTCGCGGCGGATCTGCCGCTGCCCAATGCCGGTGTTGGCCAGTGGGACACGGTTGATCTGCCCACCGTGAAGGAGGAAGGCTCGGGCTGCGAAGTCGTGAGCCTGGCCAAGGTACCCACCTCCACAGCAGCGGCACAGCGCACTCTCATCCTGGCCGACGATCCGGCGGCCGGGAGCGAGGTGTTCGGCTTGGACCAAGTGAACTACACCTTCCTCACGACCAAAGCCACTCAGGCTTTCGCGACGACCCTGACCAAGAACCTCAGTTCCTGCCCCGGCAAGCTGACCGCCACGATTGACCACACCGAAAAGGTCTCCGGAATCGGTGCGAAGTCGGTCTCGGTCACCGGTCAGACCTGGACGGTCAGCCACGTGATCGATGGCCGCACGGTGACCCGGCGGGTGGCCGTGGTGACCTCGGGTGCCCGCGTCACCTACCTCTTGGCAAACCCGCTGAAGAACGTCGACGTCACTGATACCGAATGGACGGCGATCGCGCTACGGGCCGGTCAGCGAGCAAGTCAGGCCTAGGGCCCCGCCCGATTCACCCGAGGCGCTCAACCACCTCACGCATCAACGCGGCAGTCTCACTCGGCGTGCGGCCAACCTGCACACCAACGGCTTCGAAGGCCGCCTTCTTGGCTGCGGCCGTCCCTGCCGAACCGGTGACGATTGCGCCGGCGTGACCCATGGTCTTGCCCACCGGTGCGGTGAACCCAGCGACGTAGGCGACCACCGGTTTCGTGACATGGTCGGCGATGTAGGCCGCCGCACGCTCCTCGGCATCCCCGCCGATCTCGCCGATCAGAACGATCGCAGCGACCTGAGGGTCGGCCTCAAAGGCGGCCAGGACGTCGATATGGGAGGTTCCGTTCACCGGGTCCCCGCCGATGCCAACCGCTGTGGCGAAGCCGATATCGCGCAGTTCGAACATCATCTGGTAGGTCAAGGTGCCCGACTTCGACACCAGACCAAGCCGTCCCGGCCCGGAGATCGTCGAAGGGATGATGCCCACATTGGACTGATTGGGACTGATGATGCCTGGACAGTTCGGCCCGATGATGCGGGTCTTGCCCGACTTCTTGGCCTGGGCCACGAAGGCCGCCGTGTCGGCGACCGGAACGCCTTCAGTAATGACCACCACCAGGTCCAACTCGGCGTCGATGGCATCCATGACCGCCGCCTTGGTGTGGGCGGCCGGTACGAACACCACAGAGGTATTGGCGCCCGTGGCGGCCTTGGCCTCAGCGACGGTGTCGAACACCGGCACCGGGTCCTCCTCGAAAGTCAAGGACTGACCGCCCTTGCCCGGGGTGACGCCCGCGACGATGCGAGTGCCGGCCGCGATCATGCGTTGAGTGTGCTTTCGCCCTTCGGAGCCGGTCATGCCCTGGACGATGACGCGCGAATCCTGATCCAGCCAAATTGCCATATGCCTATCTCTCTCCTCAGTTCGCGGCTAGTTCAGCGGCCAGGCGGGCGGCTGCATCCATGGTGGTCTCCACCCGCACCAGCGGGTGGGCGGCTTCAGCGAGCATGTGGCGTCCGATATCGACGGCGTTGCCGTCCAGGCGCACCACGATCGGCTTACTCGCCTTGTCACCCAGCATGGACAGGGCGTCGATAATCCCTTTGGCTACCTCGGAGCAGGCGGTGATCCCGCCAAAGACATTGACCAGCACCGACTTCACCTGCGGATCGGACACGATGATTTCCAAGCCGTTGGCCATGACTTTGGCCGAGGCGCCACCGCCGATGTCCAAGAAGTTCGCCGGCTTGGGCCGACCCGGAAGATCCGCGCCTGCGGCGGCCACGACGTCCAGCGTGCTCATCACCAGGCCCGCGCCATTACCGATGACTCCCACGGTGCCATCGAGTTTGACGTAGTTCAGATCCAGGGCGCGCGCCCGAGCCTCCAAGGGGTCCTCACCGCCGGCATCGACGAAGGCGGCCCACTCGGGGTGCCGGAAGGCGGCGTTGTCGTCCAGGGTGATCTTTCCGTCGAGGGCGAGGATCTCTCCCGAACTTGTCTTCACCAGCGGGTTGACCTCAACCAGCGTCGCGTCGTTGCGGGTGTACACCGTGCCGAGTTGGACCAACACCGCGGCAAGAGCTGCTCGATCCGCGTCGTCGAACCCGGCGGCGGTGACGATCTCGTCGGCTTTGGCGGCGTCCAAGCCGACCAGGGGGTCGATCGGTACCCGAGCCAACGCCTGCGGGCGTTCCACAGCGAGGGTCTCGATGTCGACACCGCCCTCCCTGCTGCACATCGCCAGACAGCCACCCGACGCTCGATCCAGCAGGATCGAGAAGTAGTACTCCTCGGCAATGTCGGCGCCCTCGGTGATCATCACCGTGGTGACGCGATGGCCCTTGATCTCCAAGGCGAGGATTTGCTCCGCCAGTTCACCAGCCTGTTGCGGATCTCGGGCCAGCTTCACGCCACCGGCCTTTCCCCGACCTCCGGTCTTGACCTGCGCCTTCACCACCACCACGGGGGTTGCCAATTCAGAAGCAGCCGCCACCGCAGCCTCAGCCGACGTGGCCACAATGCCTCGCAGTACTGGGACTCCTGCGGCTTCGAATACGTCCCGAGCTTGATACTCGAACAGATCCACGCTTCCCATCCTCGCTTCCACACCCGGTGAATTCACCGGGTCAAATCGACCATATGCCTGAACGCCGATCCTGAGAGGATTACTCCCCGGACGAGACCGCTGGAGATCACTTCTGCCCAGAAGCTGAGAATCTTCCTGAGAAATGCTAAGCTCTATCTCACTGCCTATGAGCAGGGCAGAAGTACTCATCTTCGGGGGCTAGGTGTTCGAGCAAGAGTCAGGGGCTGACAAGCCTCGACGCGCCGTGCAGGCCACCTCGCGCAAGCTGCCCTCCACGGTCCTCACCACACTGCTTCGCCGCGGCGTCGCGGTCATCGCAGTCTCAGGAATCGGACTGGCGGGCCTGGCAACTTTCACAGCATCGGCCAGCAATTCTGCGGCCAACGCCTACGCCGTGCAGACTCCGGTCGGTATCGCAAGCATCGGCAACACCCTCGGCGAGCCCTCGGTCTCGGCCGACGACCTCGCTGAGGGACGCAGCCAGAGCATCAGCGCCGATCTGGACCAGATCGATTCGGCCATCGGCAATGAAGCCGTGATCAAGCGCTACAAGGTCCTGGGCAAGGAAGCCACCAAGGTGGAGGACGAGAACGACCGCCTGAAGCACCTGGCTCAGTTCCAGTGGCCCACGGCAGGGGAGGTCACCTCTCCCTTCGGGATGCGGATGCACCCGATCCTGCACTACATGCGCATGCATGACGGCAATGACATCGGCGGCACCTGCGGTCAGCCGATCTGGGCAGCCCAATCCGGCACCGTCGAAAAGGCCGAAATGGGCTACAACGGCGGATCCGGCAACAACGTGTGGATCAACAACGGCGACATCAACGGCACCCAGGTCTCCTCTGGCTACCTGCACATGAGCAAGTACGTGGTCACGGTTGGCGAGCACGTCGACAAGGGCGAAGTGATCGGCTACGTGGGCAGCACGGGTCTCTCCACCGCCTGCCACCTGCACTTCTCCATCAAGAAGAACGGCGTCCAGTCCGACCCGATGCAGTACATCGGTTGGAACAAGAAGTAGATCGACCCAGCGTCGTGCCCGCCACGTCATCCCCGCCCGCGGCGGGCAAGCATTCGGCGCCTTAGAGCTTCTCCATAGGAGCGTGCTTCAACGACAGCCGCTTCACTCCTGCTGAACCGAAGTCCACATCAGCCTTGGCATCGTCCCCGCTGCCCTGGACCGCAATCACGGTACCCATCCCGAAGCTGGTGTGCAGAACCCGCTCCCCCACTTCGACGGAACGAACCGTCTTGATCGCTGGCCGCGATCCGAAGCTGGGCCGACTGTCGCCCGTCGCTCGTTGCCGAGGCGGACTGGAGATGAATGACGTCCGCACTGTACCCAGATTGCGCCAGGAGATCAGGCCCTCGGGAACCTCATCGGTGAAGCGGCTTGCTGGGTTGTATCGGGGCTGGCCCCACATGGTGCGCACTGTGGCCCGGGTCACATAGAGCAGCTTGCGGGCGCGGGTGATCCCGACGTAGGCCAGGCGACGCTCCTCCTCCAACTCCGCGGAGTCGTACATTGCCCGTTCGTGGGGAAAGATCCCCTCCTCGAAGCCGGTCAAAAACACCGTGTCGAACTCCAAGCCCTTGGCGGTGTGCAGCGTCATCAACGTCACAACCCCTTGAGACTGTTCGTCGCGATCCGGAATCGAATCAGAATCTGCCACCAGAGCGATCCGCTCCAAGAAGGCGTACAGCGAGTCATCCGGCTCCGGAGCGGCCTGGGCGAGTTCTGCGGCGAGTTCGATCTCCTCCGCCGACGCGTCGGGATCGGCAGCATCGGGAAGATCGATGACGTGAGCCGCCGCAACGAATTCCTGGGCGACACTGACGAGCTCGATCACATTCTCCAGCCGAGTCTCGTCCTGCGGATCGCTGGACTTGGCCAACTCATCGGTATAGCCGGAAGCCTTCATCACTGCTGCCAGGATCTGGTCGGCCGGTACTCCCGCGGCAACCTGGGCACGCTGGTCGGCCAACAGCGCGGCGAAAGCCTGCACCGGGGTCAGCGAGCGCGGCGACAATCCCGGCACCTCTGCAGCCCGGGCCACCGCCGCCCCGAAGGAAATCCCCTGACTGACCGCGAATGCCTCCAACAAAGCTTCGGATCGATCACCGATGCCCCGCTTGGGAACGTTCAGCACCCGGCGCACCGAGACGTCGTCGTCGGGGTTGGCGATCGCTCGCAGGTAGGCGATGGCATCGCGGATCTCCTTGCGCTCATAGAAGCGCACTCCGCCCACCACGCGATAGGGCAATCCGACCCGAATGAAGCGATCCTCAAAGGCACGCGATTGCGCATTGGTTCGGTAGAACACGGCGATCTCGCCGGGCCGGGTGGTGCCTGCCTCAGTCAACTTGTCGATCTCTTCGGCAACGAACTGGGCCTCGGCATGCTCGGTGTCGGCGACATACCCGACCAGCAGTTCACCGGCTCCGGCGTCGGACCACAGCCGCTTCTCGGGACGGTGGGGGTTGCGCGAGATCACCGCGTTGGCCGCGCTGAGGATGTTCTGGGTGGACCGGTAGTTCTGCTCCAGAAGAATCGTGCGGGCGCCCGGGAAATCGGATTCGAAATCCAAGATGTTGCGAATGGTGGCCCCACGAAAGGCGTAGATCGACTGGTCGGAATCCCCCACCACCATCAACTCGGGGGCCTCGATGCGAGGACCATCGTCGTCGGCGACCGCCGCCGCGCAGAGTTCCCTGATCAGGGAGTACTGGGCGTGGTTGGTGTCTTGGTACTCATCGACCAGGACGTGGCGGAACCGTCGCCGGTACTGCTCGCGCAGATCCGGGAAGGCCCTAAACAGGTGAACCGTAGTCATGATCAGGTCGTCGAAATCCAAGGCACTGGCCGCGGTGAGCCGCCGCTGGTATTCGGCATAGGCCTCGGCGTACACCTCTTCGTTGCCGCCAGCCGCCTGAGACTGAGCGGTCTCGAAGTCGACCAACTCGTTCTTGCAGTTGGAGATCCAGTTCAGCACCGTGCGCACCGGAAAGCGCTTGGGGTCGAGGTTCTGATCGCGGAGCACGAGTTGCAGCAGCCGTTTGGCATCAGTGTCGTCGTAGATGGAGAAGCTTCGGGAGATGTCGAAGCGTCCAATCTCGGCTCGCAGGATGCGCACACAGGCCGAGTGAAAGGTGGAGACCCACATCAGTTTGGCCCGGTTCCCAACCAGGTCACTGACCCGTGCGCGCATCTCAGCGGCAGCCTTGTTGGTGAAGGTGATCGCCAGGATCGAACCGGGATGGACGCCGCGCTGGCCAACCAGATGCGCGATTCGTCGAGTGAGGACCCTGGTCTTTCCGGAACCTGCGCCCGCCACCACCAGCACCGGGCTGCCGGCATGGAGCACTGCTTCGCGCTGCGGTGGATTCAAACCGTCCAGCAATGCCTCCTCGCTCACCGGTCGTGAGGGGCCCTGGCCGGATCGCTGGGTCGATCCGGTGGCTGGGGGCGCTGCAAAAAGGTCAGGGAACAAGGAGTCAGTCATGGCGGTCCCAGACTAGGCGTTCCCACCCGCACCGCGCACCGCCGACTCGGGGTTGGCCGGTGAGTATCTCGGGGGCAACTGGGCGGACCTACTGATGTGCAGGTCGATCCGGGCTCCTACCGTGGTCGTTATGAACATCTTTGCTTGGATTGTCATGGGATTGATCGCCGGAGCTGTCGCGAAGGCGATTCTCAAGTCCTCGGGAGGTTGGGTCTCCAGTCTCATCATCGGTGTCGTCGGCGCCATGGTCGGCGGCTGGATCGGTGGCACCTTCCTCGGCCACGACATCCACAGCTTCTTCTCGCCATGGTCGTGGCTGCTTGCCATCGGCGGTTCGGTGCTGGTCTTGTGGATCTACGGCCTCATCTCCGGCAAGAAGAGGTGACCGTTACTCGGCGTCACCCCACGCCGAGCAACACACAACCGGTCAGCGCGGCCACAATGCCGGCCACCTGAAGCTTCACCAGCTTCTCCTTGAGCAGGATTCGTGCCAGCAAGATCGTGGTCACCGGATAGAGCGACACCACGACCCCGACCGCAGCCAGCGGCCCGGCCAGGATCGCCAGCATCAACACCAGGTTCGCTGCCCCGAAACAGGCGCCAGCCGCCACCGCGATCCACCTCGAGCCGGCCGACATCGGAGTATCCGTCACCAGCCCGACCCGCTCCCCGACTCGGCGCATTCGTGGCATCACGACCACCATGGCCACCAGCAGCGGCATCACCACCAGGCCCACGAACATCTCGACGGCTGGCGCGACCATCCCTGAGTCTTTCGGTGCGGCGTCCAGGGCCACCACCGCGAGGCCAAAACTCACCCCGGCACTGATCGACAGCCCCACCGACCACCACGCGGAGCGTTTGGATCCGCCAGGTTCGGCCAGCCCGACCAGAATCGCTCCCAGTACCGCAGCCACCACACCGACCCAAGCCAGTGCACTGAGGCTCTGCTCACGCCACAACACGGCAGCAACGACCGGAACCACAGACTCGCTGGCGCCCACGATGGCCGTGGCGACACCCATCGCGCCACGCACCAAGCTGAGGTAGAACGCCAGAAAGCCCACCACGGTGAATACTCCGCCAAAAATCCCGGCCCAGACAGCCTGCGCCGACCACTGGCCCGGGAATACAACCAGCCAGAGCATCGCAACCGCGCTGGCGGCGACATAGGCGATTGCGGTTACCCGCAAGACGTCAGCTCGGCGCGATGCCAGGCCGGCGGCGAAATCCGAACTGCCCCACATCACGCTGGAGGCAAGAGCCAAGATCACACCCATCATCGGCTAGGGTCCGAAATCCGAGCGTCCCAAGCACCCCACACACGCCCCATTCAGACCAACTTGCGATCAGTCGCCCACCGAGTGAGCTGGTGTCGATTCGACAACTGGAGCTTGCGCAACACGCTGGAGACGTGGGTCTCCACGGTCTTGATGGAAATGAAGAGCTCTCGAGCGATCTCCTTGTAGGCATAACCTCGTGCGATCAGACGCAGCACTTCACGCTCTCGTTGACTGAGCCGATCCAGGTCCTCGTCGATACTGGCCACATCGATGGCGCCGGAGAACGCGTCCAGCACGAACCCTGCCAGACGCGGGGAGAAGACCGCATCGCCGGTCGCGACCCGCTCGATGGCAGCAACCAGTTCGTCGGCCGAGATCGACTTGGTGACATAGCCGCGGGCACCGGCCCGAATGATCCCGATCACATCCTCAGCGGCATCCGACACCGACAAAGCCAGGAACTTCACCTCCGGCTGAGTGGCGCTGACCTGCTTGATGACCTCCAGCCCGCCACCCCCGGGCAGATGGACGTCCAACAGCACCACATCAGGCAGAGCCGCCAGGATCGCTGCGACGGCTGAGGCCACGTCTTCGCCCTCGCCGACGAGGTCGACGCGGTCCCCGATGTCATGTTTGACGCCGCTGCGGAACATGGCGTGATCGTCGATCACCACCACCCGCCAGCGGGTCGGCGTCTGTGTTTCGCTCATCGTGGTAGCTCCAACCTAATTTCGGTGCCCTCGCCGGGCGCTGTCTTGATTATCGCCCTTCCCCCTGACCGTTTCATGCGCTCGATAATCGAACCGCGCACCCCCATACGGTCGTCGGTGATCGTGGCCAAGTCGAAACCCACCCCACGATCGCGGACGTAGACGCTGATCAGCTCCGAGTCCACCTCGCAATACAGGTCGATTCGATCACTCCCAGAGTGCTTGGCCGCGTTCACCATGGCCTCCCCGGCCGCGCGCACCACCGCGTCGAGTTCGGCCGTGATCCGGGTGTCGCCCACACTGACCAGTTCCACATCCACGCCGTGGTCGGTCTCCACGTCCAGCATCTCTTCGGTGAGCGCCTCCACCAGGCTGCCGGACGCCGGCTCCTCGCCGTACAGCCATTGGCGCAGTTCGCGCTCCTGGCGGCGGGCTAATGCCGCAACCTTCTTCGGATCGGCGGCCTGTCGCTGGATCAATGCCAGGGTCTGCAGCACCGAGTCATGCAGATGGGCGGCCATGTCGGCGCGAGCATCGGCCAGGATGGCCACCTGGCGGGCCCGAGCCAGACCGCGACGGGCCCGCAGCAACCAGGGCAAAACTGCCAACAGCAGAGCAAGCGCGCCAACTCCGATCGCCAGCAGCAACTGGCCTGCCTCGCTGATCCCCTCGGCTCGGGTAACCACGACGGTGACCGACCCGATCAGGGCGACAATCGCCACGATGACGGCCAACAGCGACGCCCAATGGGCCAGCACCGTGGACAGCACTCGCGGCCATCCGGACCCATCCGTGGCCGGCTCGAAGGTGACTCGATCGGCCTGCCACCAGATCAGGCCCAGTCCCACGGTGGCCAGCACGCCGGCGAGCAGGGCATCCGAACTCAAACCCCAGCCGTTGGCCTCGACCAGCCACATCAGACCGCCGCCGACCAGGGCCAAAGCCACCGCCATGCCCAGGTCGACCGGGGTCAGACTCTGGTCAGCCACCGATCGAAAACCAGCGCGGCTGTGCGCTTCCAGGCCGGGCGCGGCTGGTGCGTCCGCCTGCTCGGGCATGGCCAGCCACAAGACGAAATAGATCACCACCCCCACCAAAGCGAAGGCTCCCAGCACCACGAAGACCAGGCGAAGCACCAGCACCGACCAACGCAGTTGGTCGGCCAGGCCAGCACACACCCCACCAATCCAGGCTGACTGCAACGGACGGCTCGACCGTGCCGGGACGGGCACACTCATGACCGCCTCCTCCTTCTGCTGTCCGGTGTCGTCCCAGGCTATCCAAAGGCCGCCGCTGGTGCCCCCAGGTCGAAAGCCGGGCGGTGTCAGGGTAGACCCCCATATTCGAATCCAACCACGGGGAGTTGACTGGTTCTGTGACCAACCAACTCCCCGTGCTCAGCCGTCCGCGAGACGGTGCTGTGATCGGCGGAGTCTGCGCCGGACTGGCCCGCCGCTTGGGCATCGACCCCACCGTGCTGCGGGTCATCGCCGTGGCCGCCACCATCTTCTTCGGCGGCCTGGGTGTCGCCCTCTATGTCGCCGCCTTGTTGCTGCTGCCCCGCGATCAGGAGCAGTTCAGCCCGTTGACCCGAGTCATCCCGCCGCTGCGACGGGTGCCCCCGGTGGTGTTGGCCGTGGTGGTCATTGCCCTGGCTGTGGCGATCACCTGGGGCTCCGGCAGCGGCGCAGTGCTGGTGCCGGCCGGAATCATCGCCGTGGTGTTGTGGTTCGCGGTGTTCCGTCGCCGCGCTCCGCAGGCCGCGGCACATACTCCTGAGCCCACCCCTTTCGAGCGGGCTTCAGCGGCTTGGCGGGTTCGGTTGGCCGAACAACAGGTGCCCGGCTATGAGCTCAGCCCCGCCGAGCAACCCCGATGGGAGCAGCCCTATACCGATCCGTCCGATCGGCTGGTGAAGGACAACCTGCCGCTGCCCCCGGCCGTACCCGCGCCGACCGCCCACAGTTGGCGGCTCTGGGGTCTCACGCTGACCTTGGCCGGAGTGGGAACCGGACTGGTCGCCCTGATTTCGATCGTCTTTGGGATCCCGACCGGCCCGGGGGCCTATCTTTCGGCGGTTTTAGCCGCCTTGGGTATCACCGCAGTCGTCGCCTCGAGGGTCGGACGACCCCCGTTGTTGATTCCGGCCATCATCGGCACCGCAATCGCCACCGCGATCGTGCAACTTCCCCCGGCGGATCTCTCGGTGGGCGATTATGAACGTTCCATCTCCTCGGAGAGCGAGCTCACCCCTGTGAAGGTGTCCGCTGGCAATGTTCGGCTTGACCTCAGTGGGCTGGACCTGACCTCGGACCGCACCTTGGAGGTTGAGGTCGGCGCCGGCGATGTCACCCTTGACCTGCCCGCCAAGGAATCGGCAAAGGTCGATTGGCAGATCGGATTGGGCGAGGTGAGCTTCGCCGGTGCCTCCGATCAGCCGGTCAGCGGAAATGAACTCGTCGTCGGCCCCGCCTCCCCGTCGACCCACCAACTCACCGTCCGAGTCAAGATCGGCGCTGGGGATCTGGCGGTGAACCCGTGAAACCCGACCGCACAGCCTTCGCCTTCGGAATGGTCGCCATCGCTATTGCGGCCCTCGGATTGTGGGCCAGCTACGGCCAGATCGATTGGCGCATCGTTGGCATGGCCGCCCCGATCGCCCTCGTGGTGATCGGCGTGGGCATGTTGGCGATGACGAACGACCACTGAACCCCCGAGAAAGGAATCCATCATGAAACAACAACTCACCCGCTCTGCCAGCGACAAGATGCTCGCTGGGGTCTGTGGCGGAGTCGCCCGATCCTTCGGGATCGACGCAACCATCGTGCGCATCGTGTGGGCGCTGGCGTGCGTGTTCTTCTTCCTGCCGCTCGCGCTGTACGTCGTGCTGTGGCTGGTCCTGCCCATCGACGGTGGCGCTACCGGATTCGACGAGCTGAAAGACGCCTTCAGCACCAAGCCGCCGTCCGACCTGCGCTGAACCGCCTCGCTACGTTAAAGCCGCGACGCTACTGGGCGCCCCGTAGCGTCGCGGCCTAAACGTAGCGTCGGGGTGGGTCGTGACGTTGCGGCCCCTCGTAGCGTCAGGGGACCGGAGGCGTCATTCCCATTCGATGGTGCCCGGCGGCTTGCTGGTGACATCCAGCACCACGCGGTTCACTTCGGGAACCTCATTGGTGATTCTGGTGCTGATGCGCTCCAGCAAGTCGTAGGGCAACCGACTCCAGTCAGCGGTCATGGCATCCTCACTGGACACCGGACGCAGCACGATCGGATGGCCATAGGTACGGCCGTCACCTTGCACCCCGACCGAGCGGACGTCGGCCAGCAGCACCACCGGGAACTGCCAGATCTCACCATCCAGACCAGCGGCGGTCGTCTCTTCGCGGACGATGGCGTCAGCTCCCCGCAGAATGCGCAGCCGCTCGGCATCCACCGCACCGACGATGCGAATTCCCAACCCAGGTCCGGGGAAGGGATGCCGGTTCACGATGTGCTCAGGCAGCCCCAACTCACGTCCGACCTGGCGCACCTCGTCCTTGAACAGGGTGCGCAGCGGCTCGATCAACTGGAACTGAAGATCATCAGGCAGGCCACCGACGTTGTGATGGCTCTTGATGTTGGCCGCACCCTCGCCCCCGCCGGACTCCACCACGTCGGGGTACAACGTCCCCTGAACCAGGTAGTCGATGGGGCCTTCGGCGTTGATCTGGCGGGCCGCATCCTCAAAGGTGCGGATGAACTCCCGTCCGATGATCTTGCGCTTGGTCTCGGGATCACTCACTCCGGCCAGCGCCCCGAGGAACCGCTCCTGCTCGTTGGCCACCACCAGTCTCACCCCGGTCGAGGCCACGAAGTCCTGCTCGACCCGTTCGGCCTCCCCGGTGCGCAACAGTCCGTGGTCGACAAACACACAGGTGAGCTGTTCGCCGATCGCTCGCTGCACCAAAGCAGCCGCCACCGCCGAATCAACCCCGCCGGATAAGGCACACAGCACCCGCGCCGAGCCCACCTGATTGCGGATCCGGGCGATCTGATCCTCGACGATGTTGGCGCTGTCCCAGGTGCGCCGACAGCCGGCGATCTCCCACAAGAACTTCTCCAACACGCGCTGGCCATGCTCGGAATGCAGCACTTCGGGATGCCACTGAACGCCGGCAAGGCGGCGCTGTGGATCTTCAAAGGCAGCCACAGTGGCCCGCGGCGAACGCGCATTCACCCGAAACCCGCCGGGAGCAGCCACCACCTCGTCGCCATGCGACATCCACGAAACCAAGGTGTCGGGCAGGCCGTCGAGCAGAATGCCGGCGTCCAGCACCTCCACCGAGGTACGGCCGTACTCGCGCTGGCCGGTCTGAGCGACCGTGCCGCCCAGCGCCTGAGCCATCGCCATGAAACCGTAGCAGATCCCGAAGACCGGCACTCCGGCTTCGAGCAGAGCGACGTCGAGTTGGGGGGCGCCAGGTTCGTACACCGAACTCGGACCACCCGAGAGGATCACCGCAGCCGGCCGCTTGGCCAGCAGGTCATCCACACTCATGGTGTGCGGGACGATTTCGGAGTAGACCTCCGCCTCACGGACTCTGCGAGCGATGAGTTGGGCGTACTGGGCGCCGTAATCGACAACCAGCACCAGATCATGATCGGAGCTCATAGCTGGTGATTGTAGGGGTGTCAGGACTGCCCATTTCGCCGAGGAGACTTGCCAAACGCCGAAATCATGGTGCTAGCCTTCACCCATGACCTCGACGAGCTCCGCAACCATGTGTTGCTGCTGCATGCCGTCGATGGCGCGTTGTCGAATGTGCTGACCCAGCCTCGACTCGCTTCACCACCCGGTTCGAAAGAGCCACGCAGATCCCTGTCCGGATTCTGCCCGCATCACCGCCCATCACCGTCTCCAGGACTACCCCTGGGACACCTCCGCGCAGCAGCAATACCTTATTCACTAGGAGAAATGCCATGTCCTACAGCCTCGACACGCTGACCGTCCATGCCGGCCAAGAGGAGCCCGACCCGACGACGCACTCCCGCGCCGTGCCGATCTATCAGACGGCCAGCTACGTCTTCGAGGACACCGAGGACGCCGCCGACCTGTTTGCCCTGCGCAAGCCGGGCAACATCTACTCCCGGATCATGAATCCCACCCAGTCCACCTTCGAAGAGCGGGTCAACGCCCTCGAAGGTGGCGTCGGCGCACTGGCCACGGCATCCGGTGCAGCCGCCATCACGTACGCGGTGCTCAACCTGACCTATGCCGGCGACAACATCGTGGCGCTGTCCACCTTGTACGGCGGCACCTACGCGCTCTTCGCTCACACGCTGGCCCAATACGGCATCGAGGCCCGCTTCGTGGATCCGACCAAGCCGGAGGACCTGGCCAACCACGTCGACGACAAGACCAAGCTGGTCTTCGGTGAGACCATCGGCAATCCCGCGATCAACGTCATCGACCTGGACGCCTGGTCACAGGCCGCCCACGCCCTGGGCCTGCCGTTCATCGTCGACAACACCGTCGCCACCCCGCTGTTGGCGCGGGTCTTCGACCATGGCGCCGATATCGCCGTCCATTCGGCCACCAAGTACATCGGTGGGCATGGCACCGCGATCGGCGGCATCATCGTCGACTCCGGAAAGTTCGACTGGGCCGCCCATGCCGACCGGTTCCCGGGGTTGACCCGACCCGATCCGGCCTACCACGGTGCGGTGTGGACCGATGCTGCCGGCCCGGCGGCCTACATCATCCGGGCCCGAACCGTGCTGCTTCGCAACACCGGAGCCACGCTCAGCCCGTTCAACTCCTGGCTGTTCCTTCAGGGCTTGGAAACCCTGCACTTGCGCATCGAGCGGCACTCCACGAATGCGCTGGAGGTGGCCCAGTTCCTGGAGAACCACGACGCGGTCGCCTGGGTGAACTACCCCGGCTTGGACTCCTCACCCCACAAAGCCGTCGCCGATCGGGTCCTGGCCGGCCGCGGCTACGGCGGCATTCTCGCCTTCGGCCTCAAGGCTGGACGCGAGGCAGGCGCGGCCTTCATCGAGTCACTGAAGCTGTTCAGTCACCTGGCCAATATCGGCGACGCCAAGAGCCTTGCCATCCACAACGCGACCACCACCCACTCCCAGCTCAACGACGAGGAGCTTCTCGCCGCCGGAGTGGCCCCCGAAATGGTGCGACTCAGCATCGGCATCGAATCCGCCGCTGACCTCATCGCCGATCTGACTCAAGCACTCGAATCCATCTGACACGTCACAAGCAAAAGGGAGAGAACACGACATGACGTACTACGAGGACGCAACCAAGCTGGTGGGTCGGACCCCGCTGGTGAAGATCAATCGCCTCTATGGCGACAGCACCGCCACGGTGCTGGCCAAGCTGGAGTACTACAACCCAGCCAATTCGGTGAAGGACCGCATCGGCGTGGCGATCATCAACGCCGCCGAAGCCGACGGTTCCCTGAAGCCCGGCGGCACCATCGTGGAGGGCACCAGTGGCAACACCGGTATCGCCCTGGCCTGGGTCGGTGCGGCGCGCGGTTACAAGGTGATCATCACCTTGCCGGAGAGTTTCTCCAAGGAGCGCCGAGCGGTCCTTCGCGCATTGGGCGCCGAACTGGTCCTCACCCCGGCCGCTGAGGGTGTGCCCGGCGCCAACGCCCGCGCCAAGGAGATCGCCGAAAGCACTCCGGGAGCGATCCTGGCCCGGCAGTTCGACAACCCGGCCAATGCGGAGATTCACCGCACCACCACCGCCGAGGAGATCTGGGCCGATACCGACGGCGAGGTCGACATCATCGTCTCCGGTGTCGGAACCGGAGGAACGATCACCGGTCTCGGCACCAGGCTGAAGGAACTCAAGCCGTCGGTGCAGGTGTACGCAGTCGAGGCCGCGGAATCCGCAGTATTGTCCGGGGAGCCAAAGGGCCCGCACAAGATTCAGGGAATCAGCCCTGGCTTCATCCCGTCCATCCTGGATCTGGGTGTCGTGGACGGCATCATCAAGGTCACCGGTGACGATGCCATCGAGTGGGCCAAACAGGTCGCCAAGAAGGAGGGCCTGCTGCTGGGGATCTCCTCGGGTGCGGCGCTGCGAGCCGCCGCTGACCTTGCGGCCGATCCGGCCAATGCCGGCAAGACCATTGTGGTCATCACCCCCGACTGGGGCGAGCGCTACCTGTCCACTCCGCTGTACGCCGACCTGCTCGACTGACACCGACGGCCGCCGGGTCGATCGCACCCCATCGACTCGGCGGCCACCGCCCCTCACCGGAAAGACCTCCCGATGACCCCCTCAGCTGCCAGCGCAACCGAAGCCTCAGCCCTGCGCCCAGCCACCGTCGCCGCCCGTGCCGGCATCTCCACCGATCCCAGCTACGGCGCCGTGGCACCAGCACTGCATCTGTCGGCCACCTTTCAGTTCGAGGGACTGGACCGTCCGCGGCGCTACGACTACACCCGCTCGGGCAACCCCACCCGCGAGTTGTTCGGCCAGGCCGTGGCCGATCTCGAAGGCGGTGTCACCGGCTGCGTGACCGCCTCCGGGATGGCTGCGATCACCGCCACGATCTTCGCGCTACTCCCTGCTCAGGGACGCATCGTGGTGCCCGCAGACTGCTACGGCGGGAGCTGGCGGTTCTTCGAAGCACTCGCGGCCAGTGGCCGGATCGGCACTGTGGACTATGCCGATCTCAGTGATCCGTCCCAGGCCTCGCGTGCCATCACCGCCGGAGTGGATCTGGTGTGGCTGGAGACTCCGTCCAATCCGCTGCTTCGAATCAGCGACATCGCCGCCATCAGCGCAGCAGCCCATGCAGTGGGCGCCGTCGTGGTGGCCGACAACACCTTCGCCAGCCCCGCCCTGCAACGCCCGCTGGCTCTGGGCGCCGATGTCGTGGTGCATTCGGCCACCAAATACCTCAATGGCCACAGCGATGTTGTGGCCGGAGTGGTGGTGGCCGGCGATGCCGAACGCGGTGCCAGGATCGCGGACTGGGCCAACACCTTGGGCCTGACCGGGAGCCCCTTCGACTCCTATCTGGCCCTGCGTGGCCTGCACACCCTGCACGTGCGGATGGCTGCTGCTCAGCGCAATGCCGCAGCCGTTGCCGACCTGCTCGCCGCCCATCCGGCAGTGCAGGCGGTGCACTACCCCGGGTTGGTGGATCATCCCCAGCACGAACTAGCCAGCACCCAGATGACCGGCCCGGGCGCCATCGTGAGTTTTCGCTTGGCTGACCGTCCGGCGGTGGCGGAGTTCGTCGAGGGCCTGCGATGTTTCTGTCTGGCCGAGAGCCTCGGCGGCATCGAATCGCTGGTGTGCCACCCGGCCACCATGACTCACGCCGCCATGTCGCCCCAAGCACGCACTCTGGCCGGCATCACTGACGGTCTGATCCGGCTCAGCCTCGGCATCGAGGACACCGCCGATCTACTCGCTGACATCACCGCCGGCCTGAACCGCGCCAGCCGACTCGCCTGAGTCGATCTATCCCCCACCACGGCTCATCCGTGGCCCTGCTTTGCCGCCCCAGAAAGATCTCCCATGCCTGCCCAAACCAATCGAATCGACCCACGCGGAGCCCGATTCAGCGCCGCCGTCACCGCCGCGGTGCTGGCCACCAGCCTCGCCCTTGGGCCAGGATCGACGGCCGCGCTCATCCTGGTCGCCATCCAGACTGTTGCCTTCACCATCGGAACCCTGCTCGGCCCCGGGCTTCAACCGTGGGCTGTGATCTTCGCCAAGCTCATCCGCCCCCGTCTCAGCGGCCCGCCGCAGTGGGAGGACGCCCGTCCGCCACGATTCGCACAAACCGTCGGCCTGGTGTTCGCGGCCCTGGCCCTGATCGGCTTGGTCAGTGGAATCTCGGCCCTGTTCGTCGTTGCCGCCGGCTTCGCCCTGCTGGCCGCGTTGCTGAATGCGGTGTTCAACTTCTGCCTCGGCTGCGAGCTGTACCTCCTGCTGGCCCGACTGGGCCGGCGTCCGGCAAGCCCTGAGGAGCGGCCGTGACCGGCCTGTGGGTGGTGCTGGCCGCGGTCGTGGTGGCGGTGACCTTCGGTGGCTACCGACACCTGACCGATGGTCGCGCGCGCCGGGTGCGCGGCGCTGAGGCGCTGGATGCGACCACCTTGGGTGCCGGTCTGGGCAGCCAGGTGACCTTCGTGCAGTTCTCCAGTCCGCTGTGCGCCCCGTGCCGCAGCACCGCAGCGGTCATCGCCGATATCACGGGAACTCAGACCGGAGCGGTGCACATTGAGCTCGATGCTGCCGAGCGTCTCGATCTCGTCTCCCGCTTCGGCATCACCCGAACCCCCACCGTGCTCGTCCTGGATGCCGCCGGTGCGGTACGGACTCGCCTGGTGGGGCCCACGCGACCCGACGCGGTGCGGGCAGCCTTCGAGCAAACCCGCCAGGCCGCCTGAGGTCCTCTAGGCTGGGGCCGTGCAGCAGGATCCCGAACTCGAAGCGCTGCGCGGCTCGATCGACAATCTCGACGCCGCGATCATCAATCTGCTCGCTGAGCGGTTCAAGATCACTCAGCGGGTGGGTGTGCTCAAGTCTGAACGTGGCCTGGCCGCAGCCGACCCCGAACGCGAGGAGCAGCAGATCGCCCGGCTACGTCGGCTCGCTCAGGAGGCCAATCTCGATCCCGAGTTCGCCCAGAAGTGGCTGACCTTCGTGGTCGCCGAGGTCGTTCGCCACCACCAGGCACTCGGCGCCGAATAGTCGGCGTTGGTGGGCCGGAATCTCGCGATTCAGGCGTGATGCTCGTAGCGACGAAGGTGGCGCATGGTCCCTTTGAGCTCGCTGTCTTCGGTGGCATCCAGCGCCTGGAATCCCGCCGCTGTGGCCACCCGAATTGAGGCCAGGTTCACGTCTTCGATCAAGGCGTAGATCCGCTCGAGGCCCAGTTGGCTATGACCCCAATCGCACAGGATTCGTACCGCCTGGGCGGCTGCACCTTTGCCGCGCGCCCACGGCGCCATCCAGTAGCCGAGTTCGACCTGATCCGGACCCTCGTCGAGGTGAAAGATCGAGCACATGCCCAACAGGCCGCTGAGATCACAAATCGCGAAGTGCGCTCCGGATCGTTCAGCCCACTGCTGCCGGGTGAGCGCGAGGTAGTCGCGGGCGTCGGCTTCGGTGTACGGCTGCGGGACGCGGGTGAAATGAGCGATGTCCAGATCAGCGCACGCCTTGGTGATCACCGCGACATCGGCGTCGTCGGGAGCTCGCAGCGTGATTCCGGCATCACTGAGGATGGGTGGATCTTGGGGCCACATGGCAACAGGTTAGCCGGGGACTACCGCTGCGCACCCACCACCAGCCAGGCGTCCCCGCGCACCCGATGTCGCAGGAAGGCCCACCGGATCGCCATGAACGCGATGAAGGCACACCACAGCACCGCCGTGGCCGGCCCGACCCCCCAGTCCAAGACCAGCGGAGTCGCCCAGTGCACTGACAGCACCACCGGAAGGTAGAGCACCAAGGTCGCGACCATCGCCTTGGCCAACCAGCGCCCATCACCGGCCCCGATCAGCACCCCGTCCACGACGAATACCAATCCCGACAGCCACCCGAAACCACCCACAACCAGCAGGCTGGCCGACAGTGCCTGTTGCACCGCAGGATCGGGACTGAACAGCATGGGCAGCAGCGGGGAGGACGCCGCCAGCAGCAGGCCCAACACGAGTCCGCCCCACAGCCCCCAGCGCAGCATGATGCGGGTCGCTGACCGGGCCGCGGCGGTGTTGCCGGCCCCCAGTTCCTTGCCGGTCAGCGCCTGCGCCGCGATCGCCAGCGCATCCAAGGCGAACGCTTGGAAGGTCCACACGGTGGCAGTCACCTGGTGAGCGGCCAGAATCACATCGCCCATACCGGCTGCCACCCAGGTGGTGACCAACAGCACAGCTCGCAATGCCACGGTGCGGATGAACAGCGGAATCCCCGTCGTGGCCGCCTGCAACACCCGCCCCGGCGAAGGACGCAGTTCGGCATGCTCGCGACGGGCCTGCCAGACCAACACCGCCACCAGGCCCAACGCCATTCCGGTTTGAGCGATCACGGTGCCCCAGGCCGACCCGGCAATGCCCCAGCCCAAGCCGAGTACGAGGATCAGATTCAGCGCAATATTTCCGCTGAAGCCGGCCACCGAAGCGACGAGCGGGGTGCGGGTGTCCTGCAGCCCCCTCAGTGCTCCGGTAGCTGCCAGCGCGACCAGCATGGCGGGCAGCCCGATCGCGGAGATACGCAGATAGATCACCGCCTCGGCCAGCGCCTGCATCGACGCGCCGAAGACCGCAGCCAACGGTTCGGCCGAGATCCAGACTGCGACCGCCACCAGCACGCCGAGTCCCACGGCCAGCCAGGTGCCGTCCAGCCCGGCGCTGACCGCGACCCGGCGCGCTCCGGCGCCCACCTGCCGCGCCACGATCGACGTGGTGCCATAGGCGAGGAAGACGAAAAGGTTCGCTGCGGTCAACAACACCGCACTGGCCACGCCCAGACCGGCCAGCGAGGTTGTTCCCAGGTGGCCGATGATGGCGGTATCAGCCAGGAGAAAGAGCGGCTCGGCGACCAGCGCCAGAAAGGCAGGAATCGCCAGCGCGAGGATCTCTCGAGTCTGACTGCGCCGCTTCACCGCCCCAACCTAACCCGCTGGCCGAAGCCGAGGTTTCGATCAGATCAGGAGGTGGACGTCAGCGGTAACCGGCTCGATCAGGCGACGCCCTAGACTGGCGCGCAGAACTGCACCTTCCCACCGGAGTCCCATGACCGTCCCTGTGTCCTCAGCGCTGCGCTCGCCGGGAGTGTGGACCGGTTTCGCAGGCAGCCTGGCTATCGCGTGGGGATCCTGCCACCCGGAGTTTTCCTTCAATCCGCTGGGCTGGCCCTCGGCGACGATCAACAGCATCGGCCTGGCCGCGGGGCTACCGGCCGACCGGATTCTGATCGTGCTGGGCGTGGTCGCACTGACCTGGGCCTGGTGGCATGTCCGGCCCACCAGCGACCGTGAGCCCATCCACGCCGGTACCGCGCTGGCCTTGTGGGCCCTACCACTGCTGGCGGTGCCGCCGGTGTTGAGCCCTGACGCCACCTTGTACGCCGATCTCGGGTGGACGCTGCACACCGGAGCCAATCCCTACCTGGTGGGCCTGGCCGCCAGCGGCGGGCCGTTCATGCCCCAGGTCGATCAGTTGTGGGCGGGCTCGGGGGTGGCCTACCCCCCGCTGACTTTGGTGATCAACCAGGCGCTCGGCATTCTCACCGGCTTCCATCCCTACTGGACGGTGGTGGCCATGCGCGTCCCGGCGGTGCTCGCCGTGGCAGCCATGCTGTGGCTGGTACCCCGCATCGCCGGCCTGGTCGGCGTGCCCGCTCGCGGAGCGGTCTGGCTCGGCGTGCTCAATCCCTTGCTGGTGCTGCATTTCTTGGGTGGCGCCCACAACGATGCCGCCATGGTGGCGGTGAGTCTGGCCGCGATCTGGGTGGCGCTGCGCTGGCAGGGCGTCTGGGCTCACTTCGTCCTGGCACCGCTGCTCGTGGGCCTGGCAATGAGCCTCAAACAGCAAGGCGGGCTGACGGTGATTGCGGTGGCCGGCTTGCCGGTGATGGCCAGCCTGGCCGCACTGCCGCTGGCGCGTCGGTTGTGGCTACTGGGCTGGCGCACCGTGATCGTGACTGCTGTGGCCGGACTCGGTTTCGTGGCGATCAGTCTGGCCACCGGTCTGGGGTTCGGATGGGTCGGTTGGCTGGATCTCATGGGGCTGGCCGGGACGCCGGCTCCGCTGGCTTTGCTCGCCAAATTGGGGGCGATCATCGTGACCGCCGCCGGTGGTTCGCCCACCGGCTTCCTGATCCTGGCCGGACGGATCAGTACCGCACTGTTGCTGATCGTGCTGATCTGGATCGTGGTCCGCTTCAGCGACCGTCCGCTCAGCGCCGTGGCCTGGGGTTCGTTGGCGGTCGCCGTGCTGGGGCAGGCGCTTCATCCGTGGTATCTGCCGTGGAGCCTGGCTCTGCTCGGCCTGATTCCGCTCACCCGCCGCCAGCGTTACGCCGTCTTCGGGTTGGCCATCGCCTTCTGTGTGTGGAATGCCTTCCAGACCGTCATCTGGCACGGGCAGTACTGAATCATGATCGACGTGGCAAGATCGACGGTATGCGCGTAGCGATCGGTGGTGCGACAGGCCTGTTGGGCACTGCGCTGAGCCGACACCTGACCGGGGCCGGGCATGAGGTGATTCGCCTGGTTCGCGGTACGCCACAGAGTTCGGATCAGCGGCGCTGGAATCCTGACGCGGGGCGCATCTCAGGACCTGGGCTCGAGGACGTCGATGCCGTGGTGAATCTGGCCGGTACCCCCATCGCGGGTGGCCGCTGGACCAAGGAGCGCAAAGCCGGCATCCGTCGATCCCGCGCCACCTCGACGTTGACCATCGTCACCTCGCTGGCCCCCGATGGCCGCTGCCAGCGGCTGCTGAATGCCTCCGCAATCGGGATCTACGGCAATACCGGTGCCGAGATCGTCGATGAGGACTCCCCCGCCGGGCGGGGCTTCCTCGCCGGAGTGGTTCAGGACTGGGAGGCCGCCGCCGCGCACTCCCCGGTACCCACCGTCACCTTGCGTACCGGTCATGTGCTTGCCCGCGAGGGCGGTTACCTGGCCGCCCAGTGGAAGCTGTTCGCCGCGGGGCTGGGTGGGCGCGTCGGAGATGGACGACAGTTCCTCAGTTGGATCAGTCTGGAAGACCACGTGCGCGCCATGGAGTTCCTGCTCACCAGCGATCTTCGCGGCCCGGTCAATCTGGTCGGCCCGCGCCCGGTCACCAATGCCGAGTTCACCCGCAGCTTCGGTGACTTTCTGAACCGGCCTACCTTGGTCCCGATGCCGCTTCCGGTGGTTTCGGCCTTGTTCGGCCGCGACTTCGTCCGCGAGGCCTTGGTCTCGGGACAACGCGTTGCTCCCCGGCGTCTGCTGGACGCCGGGTTCGCCTTCACGCACAACACTCTTGCCGAGGCATTGGCTGCGTTGTCCTGACTCCCGACTGGAGGGTTCAGGCAAGGCACGCAGGGATAGACTGTCGACTCGTTCCTCAAGAGATTGGTCGCCTGTGTCGCTCCCCTTGCCGCCCACCGGGGTCCCCGAACCCTTCGCCGCTCTCGGCCTCACTTTCGATGATGTGCTGCTGCAACCCAACGAGAGCGATGTGATCCCCTCCGCGGCGGATACCTCCACCCAGGTCAGTCGCCGGATTCGACTACGGATCCCGCTGCTGAGTTCAGCGATGGATACCGTCACCGAATCCCGAATGGCGATCGCCATGGCCCGCGAGGGTGGCATGGGGATCCTGCATCGCAATATGAGCGCCGAGCAGCAGGCCGCCAAGGTTGATCAGGTGAAGCGGTCTGAGGCCGGCATGATCGACCAGCCCATCACCACCAGCGTGGAGGCCACCATCGGCGAAGTCGATGAGATGTGCGCCAAGTTCCGCATCTCCGGAGTGCCGGTGGTCGATGATCAGCTCACCTTGGTCGGCATCGTGACCAACCGTGATATGCGCTTCGAGGACGATCCCAACCGCCCGGTCGGCGAAGTCATGACGAAGATGCCGCTGGTCACCGGGTGGCCGGGCATCAGCAGTGAAGAGGCACTCGCCCTGCTGGCCAAGCACAAGATCGAAAAACTTCCCCTGGTGGACGGCGCGGGCAAACTGCGCGGCTTGATCACCTTGAAGGACTACGTGAAGTCCGACAAGTACCCGCTGGCCAGCAAGGATCCGCAGGGACGGCTTCGCGTCGGGGCCGGAATCGGGTTCTTCGGCGACGCCTGGGACCGGGCGATGCAGTTGGTGGATGCCGGAGTCGACGCGATTGTGGTTGATACCGCCCACGGGCACTCCCAGGGCGTCTTGGACATGATCCGACGGCTGAAGGCCGAGCCGTGCGCAGCCGAGGTCGACATCATCGGCGGGAATGTCGCCACCTACGCAGGTGCAAAGGCACTGGTCGAGGCCGGCGCTGATGGCGTCAAGGTGGGCGTCGGGCCCGGCTCGATCTGCACCACCCGCGTGGTAGCCGGTGTCGGTGTGCCCCAGGTCACGGCGATCTGGGAGGCCGCTCAGGCCTGCCGTCCGGCCGGTGTTCCGGTCATCGGCGATGGCGGCCTGCAGTATTCCGGCGATATCGCCAAGGCCCTGGTGGCCGGTGCTGATGCGGTGATGCTCGGCTCCCTGCTGGCCGGCTGCGAGGAGAGCCCCGGCGAGTTGGTCTTCATCAACGGCAAGCAATACAAGTCCTATCGGGGCATGGGCTCGCTGGGCGCGATGGCCAAGCGTGGACGCAGCGTCTCCTACTCCCGCGACCGTTACTTCCAAGCCGACGTCGAAGGCGACGACAAGCTGATTCCCGAAGGAATCGAGGGCCAGGTGGCCTACCGGGGCCCCCTGTCGGCGGTGGCCTACCAATTGGTCGGCGGTCTGCGCCAGTCGATGTTCTACACCGGCGCTTCCACCATCGAGGAGTTACATGAGAAGGGCCGATTCGTCCGGATCACGGCAGCGGGACTGCGCGAATCCCATCCCCACGACATCCAGATGACCATCGAGGCACCGAACTACTCGGCACAGAATTGAGGTTGCCATGACCATGATTGAGATCGGACGCTCCAAACGGGCGCTCCCGGTGTTCGGCTTCGACGACATCGCCATCGTGCCGACTCGGCGTACCCGCGGCATTGAAGAAGTGAACCTCAGTTGGAAGATCGACGCGCTCACTTTCGAGTTCCCGTTCGTGGCTGCCCCGGCTGACTCGGTGATGAGCCCGGCGACGGCGATCGCCATGGGCAAGCTCGGCGGATTGGGCGTGCTCAATCTGGAAGGCTTGTGGACCCGCTACGCCGATCCCACCGAGCTGCTGGCCGAGTTGGCTGCAATCGATGACTCGGTGGCGGCCACGCGACGCATGCAGCAGCTCTACGCCGAGCCGATCAAAGCCGAGCTGATCACTGAGCGTATGAGTCAGATCCGTGAGGCCGGGGTTCCGGTCGCCGGGGCGCTCTCACCGCAGACCTGCGCCGAGTTCGCCTCGGTCGTTGAATCTGCCGGGGTCGACTTTTTTGTCATTCGAGGCACGACCGTCTCGGCAGAGCATGTCTCCACGGTGAGCGAGCCGCTGAACCTGAAGGAGTTCATCTACGAACTCGATGTTCCGGTGATCGTCGGCGGCTGCGCCACCTACCAATCAGCCTTGCACCTGATGCGCACCGGGGCGGCTGGCGTCCTGGTCGGCTTCGGTGGCGGTGCTACCAAGCGCACCCGCAATGTGTTGGGCGTCGAGGTCCCGATGGCGTCGGCCTTGGCCGATGTGGCCGAGGCTCGGCGCGATTACCTTGATGAGTCCGGCGGGCGCTACGTCCATGTGATCGCCGATGGCGCCCTGGGCAAGTCTGGTGATATCGCCAAGGCGATCGCCTGTGGTGCCGACGCGGTCATGGTCGGCTCACCGCTGGCTCGCGCCGAAGAGGCGCCGGGCAAGGGTTACCACTGGGGACCGGAGGCTTGGCACTCCACGCTGCCGCGCGGCGAGCGCGTGAAGTTCTCCACGGTGGGTAGCTTCGAGGAGATCATTCAGGGGCCCTCCCATGTCGCCGATGGCACCATGAATCTGGTCGGCGCGCTGCGTCGGGCCATGGCCACCACCGGCTACACCGAGGTCAAAGAGTTCCAACGAGTCGAGGTCGTCGTCCACCAGTAGAGATGCTGGGCGGGCTGAGCCAGAATCGGCAGCGAATCAGAAACTGGGGGCGGTTCGCCAAACGAACCACCCCCAGTTCGGGACCGGTAGTGAATCGAGATCAGCGCAGCTTGCCCACCCGCTTGTACCAGCGGCGCTGCACGGAGGATTTCACGCTGCCTTGAGCGACAGTGTCCTTGCCCGAGCCACCAAAGATGCGGTCGCGTCCGGTTCTCCCTTCGAGAAGGTCACGCCCGGCGCCACCGGAGAGGTAGTCCCGGCCTGAGCCCGCATCAATGTGGTCATTACCTCTCTCGCCGAAAAGCACATCATCGCCGGAACCGCCGAGCACGACGTCGTTACCCGAACCGGCGTATGCCCGGTCGGACCCTGAGCCACAGGTGAGGCGGTCGTTGCCGCTCCCACCGTTCAGGTAATCGTTGCCACTCCCGGCCAGCAGCACATCATTGCCTGCCTCCCCGTACAAAGCATCCGCACCCGCACCGGCGTCGAGCCGGTCATTCCCGGCACCGCTGAATAGCCTGTCATCGCCAGTTCCGCCGACCAGGACATCAACCCCACCTTCGGTGTCGAGGTAGTCGGCCCCGCTACCGCCCAGCAGCACATTGTTGCCCGAGCCACCGTAGAGGACATCGTCGCCGCCGCCCCCATCGAGGCGGTCACTGCCCTCGCCGCCATACAACCGGTCGAAGCCGCTCCCACCGATCAGAATGTCATTGCCCGTGCCCGCGGACACGTAATCATCACCGCTACCCGCGTCGACCCACGCATTGGCATCGCCGCGGCCGGTGTCGGACTCGGTGTGGATGACATCAGCGCCCGAGCCACCGCAGACGATATCGGCCCCGCCCCGGCCGTAGATTCGGTCGTCGCCACCCAAAGCCACGATCACGTCGCGGCCGGGCGTGCCCTCAAGGTAATCGCGGCTCTCGGTGCCGACGATCGTCGCCGTATATCCATTGCAGGTGATCGCCGCCGCGGCGGTTGTCGGCGTCCAACTCAGTCCGGCCACCGCCAGTACCCCGGCTGCCAGTGAAGCCGTTACTGCGTGAATCCTCATGTGCACAATCCCTTGAAGTCAGTTTTCGGTGGCGGCCGGCGGGAATTTCCCTATCCGAACGCTAGGCCGACAGCTTCGCAGGACCGTCGCGATGATGTCGCAGGGCAGCGACATTTCGAGGCTGGTCGACAGTGGTGCTCAGTAGCTGGTGTACGAGGCTGCCGCCAAAGCGAAGATCAGGACATAGAGCAGGATCGTCACCCCGATCTCGATGCCGATGGTGATGCCGAATGCCTTCCAATACCTGCTGCCGTCTTGTCCCATCTCGTTGGCACGTTGCGAATGAATCGCAGCCGGGATCAGTCCGAACAAGCCGAAGAAGATCGTCACCAGCACCGTCGCCGTCAGCGAGGGCGGTGCCACGGCGTAGGGCGCCGCGCCGTACCCGCCATACGGAGCTGCGGGAGCCTGGGCGTTGTAATAGGGCTGCTGAGTCGCTCCATACGGTTGCTGCTGCGGTGTCGCATAGGGCTGTTGTGGCGCCGTATAGGGCTGCTGCTGCGGCGCGGAATAGGGCTGCTGCGGAGTCGGGTTGCTGTATTGGGGGTTCTGGTAGGACGAACCCTGCGCGTTTGAGCCGTAGCCGTCCGGTTCACTACCGTACGGTGATCCGTAACCACCCTCTGGTCCTGTCGTCATGAGCCCCCACCTTTCGCAGAATTCCCGAGCAATTCACACTCGCTGCTAATGCTCTCACATCATTCTCGCCGCACAAGATTCGAAACAGCCCGGCGGACCTGAGTAAGTTGGCGAATGTGGATCCCGTTATCGGCCTCAGTGTGGCTGTCGCCGCGCTCGTCGTCGTGACGATCGGGCTCGGGATCGGGCTCCTTCGCAGCGAACGTTCCCGCCGGGCCGCCCTCGCTTCACGGGCCGCCGCCTTGGAGGCACACCAAAGCGTCGCCGAACTCGCCGCGAAATCCGAGCGGCTTCGCATCGTGCGGGAGATGCACGATGTCATTGCCCATTCCTTGGCCATCATGATCGCCCAAGCCGACGGCGGAAGCTTCGTCAGCTCCGATCCCGAGGCAGCCCAGCGCGCCTTCACCACGATCGCCGAGACCGGACGCGGAGCTCTCACCGACACCCGTCGCATTCTCGGCATCCTCAAGGACGACACCGAGGAGTCCCCGACCCTCGCGCTGAGCCTGGACGCTGGGCTGGCCGGCCTCGTCAACCAATACCGCCAATCGGGCCTGGGCATCTCACTGATCCGCACCGGGGATCCCCAACAACTCCCCGCCGCAGCCCGCACCGCACTGCACCGCATCGCCCAGGAGTCGCTGGCCAATGTCGTCAAACATGCTGGCAGCGATGCCACCGTGGTGATCGCCCAGGCGTGGCAGGACGATCAGGTGAGCCTGACCATCACCAGCAGTGGGGGTCGCCACGCCACCGCTACCGATCCGCTGACCGGAGAGCCCCTGCCCGGACGAGGTCTGGGCGTGATTGGGATGCAGGAACGGGCCGAGTTACTCGGGGGCAGCCTGCACGCAGGCCCCACCGAGGCCGGCTATCAGGTGCGGGCGCTGATCCCGTGGCGACTGGAGGAGGACGCATGAACCCGGTGATTCGCGTGGCCCTGATCGATGATCAACAACTCGTCAGTGCTGGATTGGCCATGGTGATCGACTCCCAGGACGACATGGCCGTGGTCGGCCAGGCCGCCGACGGCGCCGAGGCCGTACGGCTGTTGACCAGCCTGCGGTGCGATGTGGCGCTGATGGATGTTCGGATGCCCGAACTGGATGGGATTGAGGCAACCCGCCGGATTCTGGCCGATGCCGACGCCGCTGGGCGCACTCCACCACGAATCGTGATGCTCACCACCTACGACTTGGATGAGTACCTGCTGACCGCAATCAGTGCCGGGGCGTCGGGGTTCCTGTTGAAGAACGCCCCGCCCCAGGATCTGTTGACGGCGATCCGCACCGTCCATTCTGGGGACGCGGTGATCGCACCCTCAGCGACTCGCCGCCTCCTTGATCACGTTGCCAGTGGCGCGCCGCCGGTCGCCGATCCGCGCCTGGAGTGCCTCACCGACCGCGAGACCGAAGTGCTGGGCCTGATCGCCCAGGGAATGTCCAATGCCGAGATCTCCACGAGTCTGTATCTGTCGGAGACCACCGTGAAGACCCACGTGCGACATCTGTTGGCCAAGCTGCGGCTGCGGGATCGGGTGCAGGCGGTCGTATTCGCCTACGAGTCGGGGCTGGCCCGTTCCCGGACCAGCCCCTGAACCCTGGTAGTTCCGCGTAGCTCGACAAGGCTCACCCAGATGAGCTGTCTCGCATGGCCAGGTCACGCCACTCGCGTGCCCGGTCGCAGCCTGCGATAGGGAATCCGCAGCCGGTGCACTGCCATCCAGAAGAATGCCGCGCCCAGCAGGAGATGCAGGCCCAATCCCCACGGCCACACCGGCGTCTCCACATTCAGCACGGCTTCCTTCACCGGGCTCACCTGCACCCTGACCCCGCCCTTGGTGAGCACCGTGACATTGCCCTGGTTGTCATATTCGACCGAGTATCCAGGTTGTCCGTCGTAGTAGAAGGAACACCGGTCGACTTGGATGGCTGGTGGCGTACTCAAGCGGCGGACTTGGTATCGCAGGCTCGCCATCGGATCGTTAGCACTGCCGGCGTAGGAGCCCAAGCTCTGAGCAGCTCCGGGCGGCAGCGGAGCAGCATCGGAGACGATCACGAACGGATTGACCAACAGCAGCCACCAGATCTGGTCGGTGCGAGTCACGGACTCCTGAGCGTCGAACCAGGCGCACTTGTCGACCGGGGCCGGGGGCGGATCGCCTCCGTTCGGGTTTTCGGTGTAGTACTGGTCAACCTGGTCGCTGTAGGCCTTCGCCACTTCCGGTGACAGCCCCCACACCCGCACGGTTTGCTCCGAGGTGACCAACACCGTGGACAACCCAAAGACGATCACCGTGGCGAAGGCAAGCGCCACAACACTCAAATAGGTGAGCAGAGTCGATCCGGCGGCTCGAGAGATCACAGCCGACCAGCCCAGGCCGACTGCGCAGATTACGGCAACCTCGACCAAGACCACGGCAAAGACGACCAGAACCTGCGCTATCGAGATCCCTCCCAGCAACATCGACCACGCGATGAATGGCACCGCAGCGACCAGGAACACGGCCGCGGTCAGCCAGGCAGCCGTCAGTTTTCCCGCGGCGATCTCCAACGCAGACAGGTTCGTCGCCTGCACGGTGGCCAAGGTGCCCGCGGCACGGTCACCATTGATTGCTGTCGCGGTGAAAGCAGGCGCAATAACCAATCCCATTCCCAGCACCAAAAAGGTGATCGCCGAGAACGCCAGCGGGCCCGGCCCGTTGCCATACCCTTGTCCGGCGGGGCCCGCGATTGAGGTGGCGGCCAGCATGATCATTCCGGTGATGACGGCCAGCACCAACACCCATCCAGCCAGAGCCCAGATCCAGCGGCGCGACCGGACCCGCTGCTTGATTTCCAGTTCAGTGACGGTACGCAGGCCCGACCAGCTCAACGACCAGGTGCTCATATCCGCTCCTCATTCAGCGACAGATAGGCATCTTCGAGCCGTCCGGATACCGGGGCGACCGTGTGCAGTGACACACCGGCCGCCACCGCGGCGCGAATCAATTCGGTTGCCGACTCCACCCCGGAAAGAGGCACGGTCACCTCGGTACCGGAGGCGGGTTCCCAAGGAATCCCTGCGTCGGAGAGAAAAGCCCGCAGTTCAGCCGGCTCCAGAGCGTCGATTCGCCAGCCGCGCAACGGTGCTTGGGCCGAGGCGTGCATAGCCACCTCGACCGTACGTCCCCGCGAGAGGAAGACCGCCTCGTCGCACAATTCCTCAAGTTCGGCGAGCACATGCGAAGAGACCACGACGGTCTTTCCAGCTCCGGCAAGGTCGCGCAGCAGTGCTCGCAGTTCCATCCGTGAGCGCGGATCCAGGCCGGACGCCGGCTCGTCCAACAGCAGGACTGCCGGATCATGCACTAAGGCCCGCGCCAATCCGAGCCGCTGCTTCTGCCCTCGACTCAGCACTCGCGCTGGACGCTTGGCGAACTCGGAAAGGTGCACCAAATCCAGCACCTGCTCCACGCGCTGCGTCGTCTCAGCACGGCTCACACCATAGGCATGGGCGAAGGTCGACAGGATCTCCGAACAGGTCAGGGCGTCCCAGGTGCCGAAGACATCAGGCATCCACCCCACCTGTTGGCGGGCCAGCAGATTCTGGGTGACCACATCGAACCCGGCCACGCGGGCCTGGCCCGAATCCGGCGCCAACAGCCCGGTCAGCATCAACAACACCGTGGTCTTGCCCGACCCATTCGGCCCGATAAGCGCGGTGACTGCACCGGCCGGCGCGGTGAAGCTGACATCAGCCACGGCCTCGACATCGCCGAATGCCCGCCTCAAACCCTCGACTTCGATGCCAGGCAGGTCGGGAGTCGGCGGCGGAAGGGACTCTTCACTCAATACAGCGCTCATGGCTTCAGGCTAGGCAGGACCACCGGCGGTGGAATCCTCCGTCGCGGCGGCAGGCATCGTCCCTGAGGATGATCCGCCGAAAACCAAGTGCGGGCCCCGACCAGAAGGTCGGGACCCGCACCATTCACGATTCACCTCAGTGAGTGTGACCAGCTTCTTCCTCATCAGCGGGCTTCTCGACCACCGCAGTCTCGGTGGTGAGCAGCAGCGAAGCGATGGAAGCCGCATTGGCCAGCGCCGAACGAGTGACCTTGACCGGGTCGATGACGCCCTGAGCGATCAGGTCGCCGTACTCGCCGGTGGCGCCGTTGTAGCCATTGCCCGGCTCCAGCTCGGACACCTTGGAGACCACGACCAGGCCGGCTTCACCGCCATTCTCAGCGATCCAGCGCAGCGGCTCACCCACAGCCTTGGCCACGATCGACACGCCGGTCTTCTCGTCGCCAGTCAGCCCCAGGCCGTCAGCCAGCACTCGGGAAGCGTGCACCAGAGCGGAACCGCCGCCGGCGACGATGCCTTCCTCGATCGCGGCGCGAGTCGCGGAGACGGCATCTTCAATGCGGTGCTTCTTCTCCTTGACCTCAACCTCGGTAGCAGCACCGACCTGAATCACGCACACACCGCCGGCGAGCTTGGCGACCCGTTCCTGCAGCTTCTCCCGATCCCAATCCGAATCGGTGCGCTCGACCTCGGCACGCAACTGAGCAACCCGGCCAGCCACAGCCTCGGTGGCACCGACGCCCTCCACGATGGTGGTGTCGTCCTTGGTGATCACGACCCGGGCCGCCCGGCCCAGGGAGTCCAGCCCGACCTGATCCAGCTTCAGACCGACCTCGGCAGCCACCACGGTGCCACCGGTGAGGATCGCGATGTCCTCCAGCATGGCCTTGCGGCGGTCACCAAAGCCGGGGGCCTTGACCGCAACGGAATTGAAGGTGCCCTTGATCTTGTTGACCACCAGGGTGCTCAGCGCCTCGCCGTCGACGTCCTCGGCGATGATGACCAACTGGCCGCCCGCACCGATGACCTTCTCCAGCACCGGCAGCAGATCGTTCATCGAGGAGATCTTGCCGGAGTTGATGAGGATGTAGGGGTTCTCCAGAACCGCTTCCATCCGCTCGGCGTCGGTGACGAAGTAGGGGCTGAGGTAGCCCTTGTCGAACTGCATGCCTTCGGTGAACTTCAAGTCGGTTCCGAAGGTCTGGGATTCCTCGACGGTGATCACGCCGTCCTTGCCGACCTTGTCGAAGGCATCGGCGATCAGGCCGCCGATCTCTTCGTCGCGGGCCGAGATGGTGGCCACATTGGCCATATCGGCGGTGGTCTCGACCTCGCGGGCCTGAGTCTTCAGCTCGCCCACCAGAGCTTCCACGGCCGCGTCGATGCCACGCTTGAGCGCGATCGGGTTGGCGCCGGAGGCGACAGCCCGCAGGCCCTCATGCACCAAGGCCTGGGCCAGCACGGTGGCGGTCGTGGTGCCGTCACCGGCGACGTCGTTGGTCTTGGTGGCCACTTCCTTGGCGAGCTGCGCGCCCAGGTTCTCGAAGGGATCGTCCAGCTCCACCTCCTTGGCCACTGTGACGCCGTCATTGGTGATGGTCGGGGCGCCCCACTTCTTGTCCAGGACGACGTAGCGTCCCTTGGGCCCGAGGGTGACCTTTACCGTGTTGGCGAGGATGTCGACGCCACGCTCCAGGGAGCGGCGGGCTTCCTCGTCAAACTGCAGGAGTTTCGCCATGTTCGAGTGTCTTCCTTACTTGGTTACCACGGCGAGGACGTCGCGCGCGTTGAGCAGCAGGTATTCGTTTCCGTCGTACTTGAGCTCGGTGCCGCCGTACTTGCTGTAGATCACGACATCGCCGACGGCGATGTCCATCGGCTGGTGACCGCCCTCACCATTGGGCAGCCCGGGGCCGGTGGCCACAACGGTGCCCTCCTGGGGCTTTTCCTTGGCGGTGTCGGGGATGACCAGGCCGGAAGCGGTGGTTTGCTCTGCCTCCAGCGGTTGGATGAGAATGCGGTCCTCGAGCGGCTTGATGGTAACTGCCACCTCAACTGCCTTTCGTCGTACAGGGCTGATTGGGCCCGGTGATCAGGTGTGCTGACGCCTCGGGGTCCAAGCAGCGACCGCCAGAGGCTGAGCTAGCACCCTCACGCCGAGAGTGCTAATCAGAATCTATCGCGCCCTTAGCACTCGATCAAGCCGAGTGCCAACGCGCTCGATTCACAGATCGTGAACACTGCTGCCTGATCACGGCCCGCCCCGTGACAGAGGTGCAATCATGGAGCGCGTGGAATCGTCACTGCCAACCCTCGCAGGGCGCTACCACCTTCGCGAGTTACTCGGCCAGGGCGGTATGGGTGCGGTATACCTCGCCGAGGACGAGGTTCTGGGACGCCAGGTCGCCATCAAACAGATCATCCCAACCTCCGGAACCGATGATCGCGAACGCGCCATCACTCGCCTGATCCGGGAAGCCCGCTCTGCGGCACGGATTCATCATCCTCATGTGGTGACGGTTCACGACGTGCTCACCGTCGAGGATCAGACCTACGTGATCATGGAATACGTCGACGCCGTGAACCTCGCTCAACTGATTCGGCGCGACGGACCGCTCGAGCCCCGCCGCGCAGCGCGGATCGCAGCCCAAATTGCCGACGCACTCAACGCCGCCCACAGACTCGGCGTCATCCACCGCGACATCAAGCCGGCCAACATCCTGGTGACCGACGGCGATCACGCCAAGCTCGCCGATTTCGGCGTCGCACTCGCCAGCGATGACCCCCGACTTACCAGTGCCGGGAACCTGGTCGGATCAGTGTTGTTCATGGCCCCCGAAGTCGCCCAAGGAGGGGCGGCAACCCCCGCCTCAGATCTGTACTCACTCGGATCAACCCTGTTCACCGTCATCGAAGGCCATGCACCTTTCGGCCCCAACAGCGCTCAGGTGAGCGCGACCGCCGTACTCACGCGGCTGATCTCGCGACCTGCCCCGCCCGCAGAGTCGGCCGGACCGGTCACCCCCATCATCACAGCACTCCTCAGCTCGAACCCCACCCAGCGTCCCGATGCCGAACAGACTCGCCTGGCGCTGCTGAGGGCCGCTGCCGGCCCCAGCGCGACCACGATGCCCACCACGCCACCGCAATCAGCCCCGTCACAGCCACCCGCGGCCCTGTCCCAGACCCGTCTGCGCACTCCCGCCGCACCGAAGCCTCCGGGCACGGACGCAGCGCGTTCCGGTCGCGCGGCGTCCCCGACCGTGCCTGCCGCGCCTCCGGTCGCACCAGCACCATCAACACCGGCGCCATCAACACCGGCGCCAGCTGGCCAGATATCCGCCGTTCAGGTATCCACTGCTCAGGCACCCGCCGTCGAGGGCCCCACCCTGCCCGCACCCGAATCGGCCGCCATATCGGCGGCGAAGGCGACCCCAAAGCGACGCCGGAGACGCCGGCTCCTGCTGGTGGGCGCGATCCTCAGCTCGCTGATCTTGGCCACCGCGGGAATCTGGATCGCCAATGAGGCCACCTTCTGGCAACGATTTGCCGGACACGCCTCGGCCACCTGCCCTGGCCCCGCCATCAGCGAGGTCACCATCGATGCCGCAAACGGCGTCCTCACCGCCTCGCTGACCGGAAAGATCAGCGCTCCCAACCACGCGATCACCATCAATCTCAACACCTCCGACGATGCCGTCGTGCTGGGGTGGTACTCCTGGTCGTACCACACCCAAGCCGGGGAGTTGGTCGTCGTGAAAGGCAATGGCGACTTCTTGGACCTCCCCGCCCCCACACCTTCGGTGCACAACAACTCCTGGCGTGTGGCGATACCGCTGGAGAAGTTCCCCCACCGAAGTCCGCTGCGGGCCAGCGTCAGCCTGGATCTGCTCGATTCCCAAGGCGCTGGGACCAGCTCCGAATACTGCAGTTCGACGTCGCTGATCTTCGGCTAGAACTCACCGTGCACAGCGACGAACCACCACGGCACGGCTGCCCTGCTGGGTCACCGTCAGCACCACCGTTGCCGTGTTTGGTCCGGTCGGCTTGAGTCGCCGCCGAAGCTGGGCCGGATCCACCTCCAGGCCACGCACCTTGATCTCCAGGACGCCGATTCGCTCTCGGCGCACCCACTGACGCAGCTCCCGTTCCGACCACGGCATCACCGCCAAGACCTCGAAGACGGCAGCCAGCGGCGTCGCGATCAGATCATCACCACTGAGATAGCCCACCTCCGCGCTGAGTCGATGCGCGCGCAAGAGCTCGGCGAGCTGAGCACTCGCCCCGGCTCGCAGCACCGCTGGATCAGGTTCATACAGGAAGCGCCCTACCGACCCGACCCGAACCGGCCCGCCCTCGGCATCGAGCACCTGTCCCCCGGGCAGCAGGACAGCCTGGCGCGAACCGCTGCTCCAGATCGACACCTCGACCAGGTCGCCACGATGACTCACCCAGGTGGCACCACACTGCTCAGGGATCAATGCCGACGGCAGGCCCGGCGCGCCCTTAATGCACCCGAACCGGCCTTCCAGTAGGCCCACCGCGAAGTCCCAGGACGGCGAGAAGTCCGCCACCCGCCAGGTTCGACCTGCCGCCGTCCGCCGGGCGGGATCGATGAAGACCGCCGCGCCGGCACTCAGGTGCTCCTCCAAAACCTCCCGCCCGCGCCCAGCGGTGGCATCACCGGTGACGATGCGTCCACCGGAACCGAGGTTGGCCGCCGCCAGGCAGGCCGTGGCCGGATCGGTCTCAATGCCGATCACCTCCAGGCCTGCGTCGATGAAGGCCAACGCATCGGCACCCAAACCGCAGCCGACATCAACCACCGTGCGCACTGCGGCGTCGCGGAATCGCTCCGCCCGCCAGGCGGCCACCGGGGCGCGGGTGGCCTGCTCCAAACCATCGGTGGTGAAGAACAGCTCTGCCGCCCGCGGACCGAACTTGGTCACCGCCCGACGCCGCAGCTTGACCTGGGTGAGCGCCATTGCCGCCTGCGCTGCGGGCCAGTCCCGTCGAAGCCGCTGGGCCGCTCCCAGGGAATCCGGGTCCGGCTCGGCGTCGGCAGCCTGCAATGCCGGCTGCGCGTCCGACGAGACCACCCAGGAGGCCAGTTCACGATCCACCCCAGCAACCTAACGCCACCGCCGGCCGAGCGCCCAATGAGTCCCTATGATGCGGTGCATGAAGGTGCTGTCGAAAGTGAGTTTGGTCGCAGGTGTCCTGATTCTGATTGCGGGCATCGTCGTCTTGATCTGGGGAAGCTGGATCGCGTATTGGCACTACGCGACCCTCTCCACCGGGCGCAGCGCGGAGTTCACCAATCCGATCCCGTTGATCTTGTTGGCGGCCGCCTTGAGCGCCGTCGGCGGCTTCTTCGCCGGACTGGGCCTGGCCCGCCCCCGCAAGGTCGAGCCGCAGGCACCGCTGGAAACGGCCTGACCTCCCAGGCGATGCGGGCGCAGGCCGCCACGACGTCAGGCCGTCGCCCACAGACATCGCGCGCCCTCAAACCCCGCGATTCCCAAAGCCCCGCTCACAACGCGACAGTGCCCGGCGTGATCCTGGAGATCCAGGGACGCCGGGCACTGTCGTTACTGACTTAGACCGCTTCGAGAATCGCATTCAGCGTCGGCGAAGGCTTCATGACCGCATCGGTCTTGGCAACATCGGGACGGTAGTAGCCACCGATATCGGCCGGGGAGCCCTGCACTGCCAGCAACTCGGCGGCGATGGCCGCCTCATTGGCAACCAGAGCCTCGGCAACCGGCTTGAACTGGGCAGCCAACTCCGGGTTCACCGTCTGAGCGGCGACTTCCTGAGCCCAGTAGGTAGCCAGGTAGAAGTGGCTGCCTCGGTTGTCGATCTCTCCGGCCTTGCGGCTGGGCGACTTGTTCTCGTTCAGGAAGGTACCGGTGGCCCGATCCAGCGTGTCAGCGAGAACCTGCGCACCGGCGTTGCCGGTGACGGTGGCCAGGTGCTCGAAGCTGGAGGCCAGCGCGAGGAACTCACCCAGGGAGTCCCAACGCAGGTGGTTCTCCTTCACCAACTGCTGCACGTGCTTGGGAGCCGAACCGCCCGCACCGGTCTCGAACAGCCCACCACCGTTGATCAGCGGAACGATGGACAACATCTTGGCGCTGGTACCCAGCTCCATGATCGGGAACAGGTCGGTCAGGTAGTCACGCAACACATTGCCGGTCACCGAGATGGTGTCCTCACCGCGGCGGATGCGCTCCACCGACAGCTTGGCGGCTTCGGCCGGCGGCAGGATCGAGATGTCCAGGCCGGTGGTGTCGTGATCGGCGAGGTAGGTGTTGACCTTGTCGATGATGACCGCGTCGTGGGCACGGTTGGCGTCCAGCCAGAACACCGCCGGGGTCTGGGAGGCGCGGGCCCGATTCACAGCCAGCTTGACCCAGTCCTGAACCGGGATGTCCTTGGTCTGGCAGGCCCGCCAGATGTCCCCAGCGCTGACGGTGTGCTCCATGAGCACCTCACCGGCGGAGTTGACCACCTGGACGGTGCCGTCGGCCGGGATCAGGAAGGTCTTGTTGTGGCTGCCGTACTCCTCGGCGGCCTGGGCCATCAGACCGACATTGGGCACCGAACCCATGGTGGTCGGGTCGTAGGCACCGTTGGCCTTGCAGTCCTCGATCACGACTTGGTACACCCCGGCGTAGCAGGCGTCCGGGATGACGGCGAGGGTATCTGCCTCGTTGCCGTCGGGACCCCACATGTGACCCGAGGTGCGGATCATGGCCGGCATCGAGGCGTCCACGATCACATCCGACGGCACGTGCAGGTTGGTGATGCCGCGGTCGGAGTCGACCATGGCCAGCGCCGGACCGGCATCGATGGCCGCATCGATGGCCGCCTTGATCTCAGCTCCATTGGGCAGCGCGTCCAGACCGGCCAGGATGGCGCCCAGGCCGTTGTCGACGTCCAGGCCGGCCGCAGCCAGTTGCTCGCCGTAGGTCTCGAAGACCGGCGCCAGGAAGCGGGTCACCACGTGGCCGAACATGATCGGGTCGGAGACCTTCATCATCGTGGCCTTGAGGTGGACGCTGAACAGCACACCCTCGGCCTTGGCGGCGGCGATCTGCTCGTCCAAGAAGGCGTCCAGGGCGGCAACGTTCATGAAGGTGCCGTCGAGCACCTCCCCGGCCAGCAGCTTGACGGTGGTGAGTTCCTGGGTGCCGGTGGCAGTGACCAGTTGGATGGTGACGGTGTCGTCAGCCGGCATCACGATGGACTTCTCGTTGGAGTAGAAGTCGTCATGCCCCATGGTGGACACCCGGGTCTTGGAGTCTGCACTCCAGGCGCCCATCCGGTGCGGGTGCGAGCGGGCGTAGGCCTTCACCGAAGCCGGCGCACGTCGGTCGGAGTTTCCCTCGCGAAGCACCGGGTTGACCGCACTGCCCTTGACCTTGTCGTAGCGGGCGCGAGCGTCCTTCTCGGCCTCGGTCTGCGGATCATCGGGGTAGTCCGGCAGCGCGATGCCCTTGGCCTGAAGCTCGGCGACGGCGGCCTTCAACTGCGGCACCGATGCCGAAACGTTCGGCAGCTTGATGATGTTGGCTTCGGGATCCTGGGTGAGGGCACCGAGTTCGGCCAGTGCATCGGCCTCGCGCTGATCCTCGGGCAGCAGATCGGAGAAGGTCGCCACGATGCGACCGGCCAGCGAGATGTCGCGGGTCTCGACCTCAACACCGGCGGCGCCGGCGAATGCCTGGATGATGGGCAAGAACGAGTGAGTCGCCAGCATCGGCGCCTCGTCGGTGTAGGTGTAGATGATCTTGGACATGCAGATCCCTTCTGGCCTGGTGCTCAGGGCCGAACCTTAATGGTCGGAATGAGGCGGGTGCGAGTCAGCGGTCCATTCCTCATCTTCCAGCAAACCCCGAAAAACTCCTTCCACCCACCAAGGTGGAATATCAGAACATACCTCCGCGGGGCCCGTCCCCCGCGACTTCGCTCTCGCTAGGTGACATTGCTACCCGCACGCCAGGTGCGCTGCACTCAGAGGTGAGCGACGATGGGCCGGCGACTCAGGCGAGCCAACCGATGAGGACCTGACTCACGCCCCACACTCCGGCGGCGAGGAACAACCCGAGGTAGGTCAACACCAGACGGGTATCGCGCAGATAGCACTTCGAGCGGGTCAGGCCCGCCTTGCGCGCCTTCCAATAGCCCACGAAGCCGACCGTGGCGAAGACCACCACCGCCAACGGACCGAACAGCCAGCCGAGCATCGAGATGGTGGCGAAGATGCACAGCCGCAGCGGGTCGAAGGGAGCCGCAGCCTCGGCCGGAGCAGCATCACCACCCTTGTCGAGGAAATCTGATGGTTTCGGTCCGCTCGCGATCGCGGCGGCTTGGGCGGGTACCTCGCTCATGACTGACCTCCGGTTGCACTGCTGAGACGCTGCTCGCCGAGCTTGCCCCAGGCTTGGACGGCACAAAATGGCGCACATTGATGATCACCGGACGCCCCCACCGTGCCCACATGGACGCAGCACTGAGTGAGTCGCTCCTCGATCATGGTGTTGATGTCCTGAAACGGCTTGATGGTGATCCGCTTGACCCGCTCGGCCAGGAGTTGGCGCATGCGATCCTCGCCGCCCGGCAGCTTTCCGGCCGCCAGGGTGGCTAGCGTCGAGATCCCCAAGTCGCACTGAGTACAGATGTTCTGCCACAACTGTCCGGTGCGCGGGTTGGTCAAAGCGGCCTGCTCGCTGAGCAGGTCGAGCATCGAGTTCTTAGTGAGTTCACGCAGTTGGGCGGGAAGCTCTCGATCAGCAACCCGGTTGGCCAAGGAATCCGGGTCCAACTCCAGCCATTGCAGCAACTCGTCGTGGCCCACCAAGGCAGCCAGTGACCGCCAGGTTCCCGAGTCATCGCGCAACAGATAGCCCACCGAGGAGCAGTGCGGGTGCGAGCACGGCAAAGCGGTCAGGTCATGCCACTGGACGACCTCATCGGTCTGCGGACCCAATCGACGCAGCACCCCGGTGTGGGTGAGCCGGTCATTGGGGTCGATCCTCGACCCCCGCCCCGAACCGAAGACCGGCTGGATCGCCACACCTCCGATGAAGGGGGTATCCAGCGCTTTGCGGACCACCGCACCGATGTCGCCGTCGTTGACGCCCAAAGCGGCGGTCATGACCAAGGTCGTGAAGACCCCCGCCGCACTGAGTCGCTCGATGGCGGCTTCCTTGAAACGGGTGAGGTCAGCCCCCCGATGATGGATCGACGCCTGCGGCGAGGGGCCGTCGTATTGCAGATAGACCTCCAGTCGACTGCGATGACTCTTCAGCAGCGCGACCAACTCGTCGTCCTCGGCCACCCGCAGCCCATTGGTGTTGAGCATGATCCGCACGATCGGACGCACGGCCAACTCTGCGAGCAACTCCGGCAACTGCGGGTACAGGGTGGGTTCGCCGCCCGACAGCATGAGGACGTCCAGACGGCCCTGTTCGCGGGCGAGCCGGGCGTCCACATTGGCTAACACCTCGGCCAGTGGCGCAGCACCTTTGAGCTGCGGACTTGAGGCGGTGAAGCAGGTGGGGCACTTCAGATTGCAGACCTCGGTGACGTCGTGCAGCAGGATGCAGGTGTGCTGGGTGTGGAAGGCCGGCAAGCCGTAGGCGAAAGCCTCCGGCATCAGCCGAAAGTTGTCGGCGGCGTCGGGCTCATGAACCTTGGTCGGGGCCTGCCATTGCTCGAGGTAGCGCAGAATATTGGCGTCCTCGTCGTACAGCGTGGTCACCAGACCATGGCTGGGGCAGGCGCGTTGCAACCAAACCTTCTCTTCGCGTACCACCAGGACACCGGGCAGGCGTTGCACGTCGGCTAGGTCGGCATCAGGATCGTGGCACTGCGGACAGTAGGCAGTCACATAACGGTGGATCCGGTCATTGCGCAGCGGTTGGCCAGGACCTAGGGGCGGTGGCGTGGTTCGGACCGTGTGACGCAGCAGATTAGCCATGCCCGCTCAGTTCACCAGGACGCCGGCGAGCAGAGCCACACAGACCCCGCCGGCGAGCAGGATGCCGATTCCGAAACTGAGCAGGATGCCCGCACCGGTGCGCCGCGTCGACGGCATCACGCTCAAGACGATTCCCAGAGCCACCAGCCCAATCGGGATGATCCCGGCGACCGCGCCCAAGACTTGGGTCAGCAGTTCCGCGGTGGACGTAGCGCGCCCTGCCAGGATTCCCATCCCCCACGACACCAGTCCGCCCAGCACCCCGATACCAAGCCCCAGCAGGATGGAGCCGCCGGACCGAGCTGCCCTCGGGGACGGTGCGCCAGGGGACGGAGCACCCGACGGCGCGCTGGGGGGTGGCGGGCCGGGCTGCGGTGAGCCGGGCTGTGGTGGTCCGGGCTGCGGTGGTCCAGCCTGCGGTGGCAGAGAGCCCAGCAGTTCGGGATCGCGGGAGCCATCGAAGGGCTCCGCAGGTGTGTTCTGATCGCTCATCTCAGCCTTCCGCTGTCGCCACCGTGCTGGTGGAGGTGAAGATTCGGCTCAGCCGCCAACCCAGGAGCGGCAGCATCGCCAGAAGGAACCACTGCGGTCGCGACAGCCCGAGCCAAACGGCCTCGTTCCCGCGCACAAACTCCACGAAGAACCGGAACAGCGCATACGCCGCAACGTAGGTAACGAACAGATCGCCGGGTTGGGGTAGGCGATCTCGATGGCGCCACAGCCAGCCGAAGGCCACGAGCTGGAACACAATCTCGTAGGCGAAGCTGGGATGCAGTCCGACGCCGGCCACCCCGCCGATGATCTCGGTTTGCGCCGAGGTGAGCACGATTCCCCAGTCCATCCCGGTGGGGACGCCTGGATTCTCGGTCAGCAGGCAGCCGATCCGTCCGATCACCATTGCCAGGGCCACCGCAGGGGCGAACAGATCGCCGGTGGATTCCTTGTACCCGGTGATCAACTTGCCGAGGTAGACCCCCACCCAGGCCGCGATCAATCCGGCCAGAACGCTGCGATTGCCGTCCGACCACCACAGCTCGATGGGCTCGTTCTGGCGTGGATCGAGGAACTGGAACCAGGTTCCCAACCGCGAGCCGACTGCGCCCAACGCAATCGTCGTACCTGCGATCACCCACAACCGATCGTCATGAATGCCCCGTCGTCGCTTCTCAGCGACGAACACGCCCAGGCCAGCGAGAATCCCCAGGCCCATGAACAGCCCATGAACGAGGCCGTTTCCGGCGAACGGGAGTGCAGTCACAGCGCAAGCATAACCGTGAACGCCGTTCTCATCTACGCCGTTGCTGCGCGGCTTGCCCTTCGACAAGCTCAGGGCACGGGCGAGCGCTGGGCTGCCCTTCGACAAGCTCAGGGAACGGTTCCGCTGGCTGAGCTTGTCGAAGCCCCGCTGGCTGAGCTTGTCGAAGCCCCGCCTCAGCGGTGGTCAGGAAGTGGCGTTGCGATAGGACCAACTACTTGGCGCACCGTCGACGTAGGGCATGACTCCATGAATGACCGGGCCGTCACCCAGCACCAAGGGCAACCAGAAGCGGTCACCCTCCCACATCGGCAGCTCCGACAGCCGGTCGATCTCCTGCCAGACCAGCGGGCCGTCCTCGTTACGCTGCGGCGGCGTGCCGGTGAAGCCGTCCACCACGAACACGAAACCGAACCAGTCCGACTCCTGATCGGTTCGATGGGCACCACTGGCTCCGAAGCCCGGCCACGAGATGGTGGCGCGCAAGCGAGCCGAAGTGACCTCGATGTCAGCTTCCTCGCGCAGTTCACGACACAGGCAGGTGTAGATGTCTTCGTCAGCCTCCAGCTTTCCGCCCAGGCCGTTCCATTTGCCGGCATGCTGATCGCCAACGCGACTGCGATGCACCAACAGGACCCGGCGACGATCCTCGCTGAGCACATAGCCCAGGGTGCCGATGATCGGGGTGTACATCACACCAGCACAGTCGAGATCGGCAGCCCCGAGTTCGCACCGATCTCCAATGAGGACGGCCGTCGCCCGGCCGCAACGACCTCCGCGCCCAGCACGGCGATCATGGCGCCGTTGTCGGTGCACAGCGCCGGACGCGGTCGTCGCAACGTGATCCCGACAGCCTCGGTGCGCTCAGCCAGCAGGGTCCGCAGCCGAGAGTTCGCCGCCACTCCGCCGCCGAGCAGGATGGTGTCCACTCCCAAGTGTTGGCAGGCGTCCACCGCTTTGGCGGTGAGGACGTCGGCAACCGCCTCTTGGAAGGACGCTGCAACATCGGCGATGGGCACCTCGCGACCGGCCAGTCGTTCGGTCTCCACCCAGCGCGAGACGGCCGTTTTCAACCCTGAGAAGGAGTAGTCGAAACGATGCTTGGCCTGGTCCTTACCTGCAGTCAGGCCACGCGGAAACCGAATCGCCTTCGGATTTCCCTCAGCAGCCAATTTGTCGATCACCGGCCCACCGGGATAGCTCAGATCCAACACTCGAGCGACCTTGTCGTAGGCCTCGCCGGCAGCGTCGTCGATCGTGGCACCCACTTCGGTGACATCGGCAGTGATGTCGCGGATGTGCAACAGCGAACTGTGACCACCGGAAACCAGCAAGGCAGCGAACTCGTCGGGAAGATCTCCATGGTCGAGAAGATCCACCGCGACGTGGCCGATCAGGTGATTGAGCCCGTACAGCGGCTTGTTCAAGGCCACCGCCAGGGCTTTGGCCGCGGCCAAGCCAACCACCAAAGCGCCCATTAGCCCTGGCCCTGCGGTCACCGCAATGGCATCGATCTCGGACAGATCGATGTCGGCGGACTGAGTCGCCCGGCGCAGAGTGGGCACCAACGCCTCCAGGTGAGCGCGGCTGGCCACTTCAGGCACCACTCCCCCGAACCGCACATGTTCCGCAACCGAGGACGCCACCTCGTTGGCGAGAAGTTCATGGCCGCGCACGATGCCGATTCCGGTCTCGTCACAACTGGACTCGATGCCCAGCACCAGGGGACTGGTCCGATCGCTGGCTACTGTGTCCACATTGCTCCTGCGCGCTGGCTCTTCTTCAGCCACCCAACCGTCTCGTGGTCGAGGTGACATGGCCCTTAATCTTAAACGCGCCCCCAGGAGCACGTAGAGGCGCGTCCAGCTTGGACTAGCTCCACCAGGTTGACCGACACGCCAGATACGGCGCTGAGCCCACCTCATACGCGGCGGTTCGCCTGTTCTTTCCCACTGCGCACAGCGCACCGTCAGAAGCCAGGGAAACAGGCGAGAAGCTCACCCACGTGCCCGCTTTCACGGTGGACACCGCCGTTCCCGAAGCGTCGCAGGCAATAACGGTGTAGGTCCCCGACCACACGTGCCGCGCCGAATAGGCGGCAAAGTAGCGATTGAATCTGGCCGGGGAGACCTGCGCCTCGACGTCCGTCGCATCCGGGTCCGCAACCTCCCCCACTGCTGCCAGCGTGGTGCCTGCAAAGCTGGCCGCGGCTGCCATCACCGCTTCGCTGGAGACTTCTCCGCCAATGGTTGGGGTAACACTCGCCTTCAGAGTCCCCACCGCCTTCACGTCTGCAGTGGCCTGCTTGACCCCCGGGGCGACCTCATACTTGCCGACATGGGTAACCCGCACACTCTGCGTCCCGTCGATCGTCATAACGCTGGAGTTCGGATCGCAGGACGTCGGTGGCTTCGCCAAAGCGACCGAAGGAGGCAAGGCCGCCACTCCAACCACCCCGGCTGCAACAAACAAGCCCACTGCCAGCGATTTCGATAATCCCATTGCAATCCCCTCCCAGGCGTAACAGCCAAACAGCCAACGACATGGGCCATCCGAATACGCGGGAGCCTAGGCCGGAAAAGTGAACACCGTCAACTGAGTGATCGCTCAGCGGTCTTCAGGGGTCTTCTGTGCCCCGATTACCGAGCGGAGTCGCGATACAACTCGAATTGATATTCGTCTTGCGAACTACTTTCGTCGCCAATCGGACGCAGCATGACCCAGGCATCGTGACCGGGGCCGTAGTAGTCGCGACGCTGACTGATCTCATCGAAGCCCAAACGTCGATACAGGCAGACCGCAGGTTGATTGTCGGTACGCACTTCCAGCAGCATGCGATCCGCCCCACTGGCTTGGGCCCAGTCCAGGCCCGCCAGGATCAGCTTCGCGGCGATGCCTTGGCGGCGGGCTGCCGGATGCACGATCACCCGGTCCAGATCGGCCATGTCGGCGACACAACGAAAGGCAGCCACACCCAGGATCACCCCGTCGGCATCAGCACTCACCATGACGCAGGCTTCGCTGGAATTCAGTTCCTCCGACCAGGCCTGAGCCGACCACACCTCCTGGTGCGGAAAGCTCTCTTCCTCCAAAACCATGATGGCGTCGAGTTGGTCGGGTTCGGCATGAGTGATGATCATGGGGCCTCCGGGGAGTCTGCGACCATCATTGCAAGACGCGGCTTCGCCAAGGTGGATTTGCGGGTGGTGGGCACGCTCGCGTCGGGCCGACGAAGATAGAGCGGCTCGGTACCGACCTCCGGCAGGTCGCCGCTGGCAGCCAAGAAGCCGGCATCAATGGTGAGCGGTCCACTGACCGGGCGTCCGGTCAGGGACGCACCGGGCCCGGCAAGGGCGATGTCGGGGACCTGATCGGGCGCGGTCACGAAGGGTCCCGCCACGCGGCTGCCGTCACCGCGGTAGCGGGCCCAATAGACCTCTTTGCGGCGGGCGTCGGCGACCACCGCGAACTGGGTGCCAACTCCATCGGCGGCCCACTGAGCCGCCACGATGTCCAGGCTGCACACCCCGCGCACCTCGATGTCCAAGACTTCGGCGAGGGTGATCGCCGCGGCAACCCCCACGCGCAGTCCCGTGAACGGTCCCGGCCCGACGCCCACGTGCACGGCGGTGAGTTCAGACAGATTCAGCGCCGCGTCCGCCATGACCTGCTGCACCAAGGGCAGCAACTGTTCGGCATGCGCCCGGCTGCTCTCGACCGCGCGGGATTCCAGGATCACGCCGTCACGGGCCAACCCGACCCGGACATCGGTGGCGGTGTCGATGCCCAGCACCACACTCACGATTCCTCCCAGTTCGCCAGCACGCCACGCCATCGAGGGCCCACCCCGGTCACAAAGATCCAGCGGGTCTCGTCACCGGGATCGAGACTACGCCGAATGTCGATTTCCAGGCGATCGGCCGCCAACCCCTCCGCGATTCCGGTCCCCCACTCCACCAGGGTGACCGAATCGCCAACGGAGGCGTCCAGGTCCAGATCATCGAGTTCGTCGGCCGAACCAAGTCGGTAGGCGTCCACATGGACCAGGTCCGGACCACCACCCAGGCTGGGGTGCACCCGGGAGAGCACGAAGGTCGGCGAGATCACCGGCCCTGCCACCTTCAGCCCGGCACCGATGCCCTGAGTGAGGGTGGTCTTGCCCGCACCCAGGTCACCGGAGGCGATGATGACATCACCTGCTCGAAGGACGGCGGCCAGCCGGCGTCCGATGGTGTGGGTGTCGTCGGCCGTGGCGGCGCGCAGGCATACCGGCAGTTCACGGGTCAGTTGCAGGCTCGAGCCGGTGCGGCCGATCTGTTCGAAGCCATGCCGCTGCCACCACGCCACCACGTCGGGAAACTCGGCACGAGCCACCAACTCCACCTGGCGAACCTTGCGCACGCTCAGCGCCTCCAAGACCACTTCCACCATGGCCGAGGCCACGCCGTGGCGCTGGAATGCCGGACGCACCGAGACTCGGTGAATGCCGGCGGCGGCACCGTCGATGCTGACGATCAGCGCCCCGGCCGGTTCATCGTCCACCAGGGCAAGCACGCCGAATCCGGCGGCCAACGCGGCGCGCACCCCGTCCGGAGTCTCGGTCAATGCCGCCGGCGGCGGGTTCACCGTGGGCCGATGACCGAACGCGTCCAAGATCACCTCGGTCAGCGCCTGGGCGTCGGCTGCGGTGGCACGAACGATCTGCAGCCTTCGACCGTCGCCGAGCACGCTCTCGGCGAACACGGTGAGCTGCATGACTTCCTCCGACGCGGCAATTGGCAACCGCTGAATCCTACTCGGGCGCCGAGCGCGCGACGTTAGACCTGGGCGGTCTCGACGATCTGACGGGGCTCGGCGAAGTGGCAGGCAGACAGGTGTCCGCCCTCACCATCCGGACGGACCTCCAACAGCGGAATCTCCACCTTGCATTTCTCCTGGGCCCGCCAGCAACGGGTATGGAAGCGGCAGCCCGTCGGCGGATTCGCCGGGGACGGCACGTCGCCACTGAGCACGATCTGCTCGCGCCGCACCGTGGGATCAGGCACCGGCACCGCCGACAACAAAGCCTGGGTGTAGGGATGGGTGGGCCGCTCGTAGATCTGAGCGTCATCGCCGATCTCGGCGATCTTGCCCAGGTACATCACCGCGACCCGATCAGAGATGTGTCGAACCACGGAAAGATCGTGGGCGATGAACACATAGGACAGGCCGAGTTCCTGCTGCAGCTTCGCCAGGAGATTCACCACCTGAGCCTGCACCGACACGTCCAAGGCCGACACCGGCTCATCACAGATCAGCACCTTGGGATTCAGCGCCAAACCACGGGCCACCCCGATGCGTTGCCGCTGGCCTCCCGAGAACTGATGGGGGTAGCGGTTGATGTGCTCTGGGGACAGACCCACCAGATCGAGCAGTTCGCGCACCTTCTGCCGGCGAGATCCCTTCGGCGCCACCTCGGGGTGGATGTCGAAGGGCTCGCCGATGATGTCACCCACCGTCATGCGGGGATTCAGCGAGGTGTAGGGATCCTGGAAGACGATCTGGATGTCTCGGCGTAACTTTCGCATCGCCGAGCCCTTCTGGGAGTACAGATCGACGCCGTCGAAGGTGACCGTCCCGCTGGTCGGCTCCTCCAGACGCATCAGGAGACGCGCCAGTGTCGACTTCCCGCAGCCGGACTCACCAACCACGCCCAAGGTCTCTCCCCGGTACAGGTCGAAGCTCACCCCGTCAACGGCGCGGACATGGCCGGTAACCCGGCGAATAACCCCCGTCTTGATTGGGTAGTACTTGACCAACTCCTCAGCGGAGAGGATGACGTCCTCACTCATGGCCGTACACCTCCTCTACCCGATGACACGCCGCAAAGCGGCCCTCCACTACCTGCTCCAGTGGTGGTGGCGTCCCGGTCCTGCACTTATCTACGACATATCGGCACCGAGGATGGAAAGGACATCCATCAGGCATCGCCAACAGATTGGGTGGCAATCCGCCGATCGCATTGAGCGTCTGACCCTTCATATCCAACCGCGGGATCGACTCGAGCAAGCCTTTGGTATAGGGATGCGCGGGACGTGCGTAGAGCTCATTGACCCTAGCCGTCTCCACCATTCGACCGGCGTACATCACTGCTATCCGTTCAGCAACATCGGCCACCACACCCAGGTCGTGGGTGATCAGGATCAAACCCATACCCGAAGCATCCTGGAGTTCTTTCAACAAGTTCATGATCTGTGCCTGAACAGTGACGTCCAAAGCGGTGGTCGGTTCATCGGCGATCAACACCACCGGGTCCAGGGCGATTGCCATCGCAATCATGATCCGCTGACGCATCCCACCGGAGAACTGGTGGGGGTAGGCGCGCACCCGCTCTTTCGCAGCCGGGATATGCACCCGCTCCATCAACTCGATGGCCTTGGCCTCGGCATCAGAACGGTTCATCCCGCGATGTTTTCGGAACATCTCAGCGATCTGCCAGCCGACCGGGAAGACCGGGTTCAGCGCACTGAGAGCATCCTGGAAGATCATCGAGATCCCCGGCCCGCGCACCTTCTGGCGTTCCTTGTCGGGCAGCGTGAGCAGGTCCGTTCCCCGAAATCGAATCTCGCCACCAGTGATGAATCCCGGTGGACTTTCCAGGATCCCCATCACCGCCTGCGCCGTTACTGACTTCCCGGAGCCCGACTCACCCAAGATCGCGAGCGTCTCACCACCACTGAGATCGAACGACACTCCATTGATCGCATGCGCCACACCGTCGCGCATGCGGAACTCGACCGTGAGGTCTACAACTTCGAGCAGTTTGCCGGATTCGGTCATCACCGTCACCTCAGCTTCGGGTCCAGGGCATCACGAAGCGCATCGCCCAACATGATGAAGGCGAGCACGGTGATCGAGAGGAATAGCGATGGGAACAACAACATGTGCGGAGCGGATCGAACCAGGCCTAGAGCAGACGCATTAGAGATGTCGATGCCCCAGGAAACTGCCGGCGGCCGCAGCCCAATCCCGAGGAACGCGAGGGTGGCCTCGATCGCAATGAAGGTGCCCAGGTTGATGGTCGACACCACAATGATCGGCGCGATGGAGTTGGGCAGGATGTGGGTGAAGACCAATCGCGGGGAGCTAGCACCCAGCGCTTTGGCCGCGTTTACGTAGTCGTTGGGCTTGACCTGAAGCACGCTGGACCGCATCAAACGGGCGATAGATGGCCAACCGAACAGGACGATGACCGCCACGACCTGAAGGATCTGCACGAAAAAGGGCGTGTCCAACTTCGGCGGGAAAATGTAAAGGAACAGAATGCCCGCCAATAGCAGTGGGATGGCGAAGAACACCTCACCGATGCGGGACAACACCGAGTCTGACCAGCCCCCGTTAAATCCGGAGAACAGCCCCACGAGCCCACCCAGAAGCACCGTCCCGATCGTGGCCAACAGACCGACGCTAATGGACGCCCTGGCACCGTAAATCGTTCGAGCGTAGACGTCGTAGCCCTGGGCGGTGGTCCCGAAAATGTGCTCCGGAGACGGTGGCTTCCGGGCCACTGAAAGGTCGCCATATGTCGGATCGACGCTGGTGAACCACTGAGGGAAGATCGACATGATCAGCAAGATCAGGATCAGTGAAGCGGAGATCCAGAACAGAGGGTTGCGACGGAGTTCACGCCAGACGTCGGACCACAGTGACCCTTCCCTACGCTCCACCGCATCAGCAGGCATCGGTGTGGGCTCAGTCATGGCTGATCCTCGGGTCGAGGACTCCGTAGAGCAGATCCACGACGAGATTGGCTAGGAGGTAGACCAGCACCAAGAAGGTGAGGGTGCCGACGACAATCGTTCCATCCTTCTCCGAGATACCGCGAAATAGATAGCCCCCCACTCCGTTGATGTTGAAGATGCGTTCGGTAACGATCGCACCACCCATCAGCGCACCGAGGTCGTAGCCGATATAGGTGACCACAGGGATCAGCGAGTTGCGCAGAGTGTGCACCCCGACGACCCTGGACGGCGCCAGCCCCTTCGCACGGGCGGTACGGACATAGTCAGCGCTCAGGTTCTCCACCAGGGTCCCCCGCATCAGTCGCGAAATGTATGCGACAGAGAGCGACCCAAGCACCAATCCGGGCAACAGCAACTCACTCCAGGTACCGTTGCTTGCCGTTACCGGGAACCAACCCAGCCGCACACCGAACACCATCTGAGCAAGGCTGCCGATTACGAAGACTGGGATCGAGATGACCACAAGACTGGACAGAGTGACCAGATGATCAACGAATCGGCCCCGACGAATCCCTGCCAGGATTCCGGCCGATATACCTACCACAGCTTCGAACGCCAAGGCGATCAGCGCAAGCTTGATGGTCACGGGCCAGCGTTCAGCCAGTGACGCCGCCACCGACGCCCCGTTAAAGGTGGTGCCCAGATCCCCCTGCAACAGGCGACCCAGATATAGGCCGTACTGAACGATCAGGGGTTGGTCCAAGTGGTATTCGGCACGAAAGTGCGCGACGTACGCGGGCGGACATGCTCGCTCACCACACCGCCCGACTGACGGGTCCCCGATTGCGAACACCATCGTGAAGATGATGAATGTCGCGCCAAGGAGCACCGGGATCATCTGCAGCAGTCGCCGCAGAACATATGTACTCAATTCCGCCCTCCAACGCACGGTCACACGCGGTCGGCCCGGCATCACCGAGCCGACCGCGTGTCCTCAGGCTACTTCAGCTTTGCCGTCAGCAAGTCCGGAGTACCGAAAGGCGTGATCTTGACGGTGTCCATCCGGTCGGACCAGCCGATGGTGGTCCGAGAGAAGGTCAACGGCGCCGTTGGGAAGTCGGCCGCCAGGAGGCGCTCCGCCTCCTGATACTTGGCATTCTGGGCGTTCGCATCCGTCAGCCCCGCAGCCTCGGTCAGCAGCTTCTCAAACTTCGGATTGTCGTACTTCGACCAGTTTGACTCAGCACCCTTGGAGTAGATCGGGGTGAGGAAGTTCTCGATGGACGGGTAGTCCATCTGCCATCCCGAACGGAAGATGCCTTTGTACTGACCGCTGTCGATGCCCTTCTGGAAGGTGTCGAAGTCGACTGCCGGATTGAAGACGGCGTCCATCCCCAGGTTGTTCTTCAACTGGTTCACGATCGCTTCTCCGACAGCCTGATTGGCGACGGCTTCCTTGACGTTGGTGGTGTAGGTGAAGGTTCCCTTGTACCCACCGGCCTTCTTGTAGAGAGCCTTGGCAGCTGTCGGGTTGAAGACACAGGCATCACCGCAGACACCGGGCACAGCACCGTCCACAGCCGGGGAGACCCAGCTGTCGGCCGGGATTGCTGAACCGGCGAGCACCTGGTCGGCGATCGCCTTGCGATCGATGGCCATGGAGATCGCCTTGCGCAGGTCCACATTGTTCTTCAGCTGTTCATCAACTGGGGAGAACGTGAACCACCGCAGACCGCCCGTGGCGGCATCCCCGTTCCGATTAGGAAGGTCATTTTGGTACTGGTTGTCGACGAGCTGATCGCTGGGAATCTGGTCGAGGATGTCCAGGTTGTTGGCCACGAGATCGGCATAGGCCGCACCCTGGTCGGTGTAGATCTTGAAGGTGATCTTGTCGACGTGGCCAGCATTCTTGCCCGAGTAGTCAGCGAACTTCTCCAACACCATCTGGGTGTCGGTGATCGAGGTGAGCTTGTAGGGACCAGCGCCGATCGGAGCCGCCTCGAAGGCTTTGGGATCAGCGAAGAAGGAGTCCGGCATCGGCGCGAATGCGGAGTAGCCCAGCCGAATCTGTAGATTCGCAACCTTGTCCGACGCCTTGACTGTGAACGTGTAATCGTCCACCACAGCCAGCCCACTCATGGTCTGACTGGCCGCAGGCTTCTTAGCGCAGTCAGGGTTGCCAGCCGCCGTCGTTCCGCACTGGACAGAGTCATAGCCCTCGATGAAGGACATGAAGTAGGAACCCGCTTGGCCGTTCTTGCCAGCAGCAGTGTAGTTCCAGGCATCGACGAAATTCTTCGCCTTGACCTCAGTGCCGTCCTGGAACTTGTAGCCCGGGTTCAAGGTGATGGTGTAGGTGATGTTGTCCTTGGTCTCAATCGACTTGGCGACATCGAGTTCCGGTGCCGCGGTTTCGGAGTTGTAGTGGACCAGCTTCGCGGTGAAGATGTCGACCACGTTGCCACCGCAGACCTCCGACGTATTGCCTGGGACCAGTGCATTCTTCGGGGTGCAGCCGTTGATGGTGATGGCGCTTCCAGCACCTCCGCCGGTTGAACCGCCACACGCGGTCAGGACCAGACCAAGCACGGTGATGACCGATGCTGCAGCAACGGCTCGATACTTGACTCTCATTGAACCTCCTCGTTTCGCCTATGCCCATCGGTGGGCACCGGTGCATACCGCGGGAGTTAGCGGCACGAGCCTTAAGTATCCCCAATCACCTCCCAACGGAAGTGGTTTGGACCGAGCCGGAACAAATTGTGACTGGATGGTTATGTTGCATGCGAAATCGCTGCACGCTCGAGCAACCTGGGCGCTCGAGCGTGAGAATTTGTGCACCCCCACCTCTCATGGAAGATCCGCATGGGCAGTTTGGCGACAGTCTCCTGGGTGGTGAGTGCCCGGGGTCGACTGCAGCTGCCATAACTTGGACCGACGCAGGGTTGACCTGTTTCGACTACCTCGCAAGGAGTTCGGCGAGCCCCGCGACCAGCTCCTGTGGCGGCACCGGTCCCGGCCGTTGCGTGGCCAGCATCGCCTGGATCGACGCGGCGGCCAGCGCAGCTGAGCGAGCGTCCAGCCCGGCGGCCAGCAGGGCCCCGGCAATACCCGCTAGGACATCCCCCGACCCGGCCTGCGCGGTCCAAGCAGGTCCCGGCACAGCCAGCTCCACCACGTCCCGGCCCGGCACCGCAAGATACTGAGTGGCGCCCTTCAGCAGCACCACGCAGCCGGTCTCCTCCGAGGCCCGGCGCACGGCGGCGATCGGATCGGCCATGACCTCGGCGCGCTCGATCCGGAGCAGGTAGGCCAGTTCGCCGGCATGCGGAGTCAGCAGAACCTGGGCGTGGCCACGCTCGGGCACCAGGCGCAACGCATCGGCATCGATCACCAAGGGCTGCCCAGCGGCAACCGACTCGGCGACCAAGCTCCCCCGCGGAGCGTCGCCCCACCCTGATCCGAGGACCAACGACTGAACCCGCCCAGCGGCGGTGACGACATTCGGAAAACGATCGGTCACCCGGGTAGCCACCGACGACGGCCCCAGGTAGCGGATCATCCCAGCGCCGGCGTGACTCGCTCCAGCCGCCCCCAGGACCGCCGCACCGGGGTAGTCGGCCGACCCCGTGTTCAGCCCGACAACGCCGCGGGAGTACTTGTCGCTGCGGGCATCGGGCACGGGCAGGCAATCCCACACATCCTGTGGGGTCCACTGCCTCACCGCGGGCTCGTCGAACTCCAGGCCGATATCGACCAGCTCGATCTTGCCGCAGGCAGACCTGGCCGGCTCCATGAGCTGGCACAACTTGAGCCCGCCGAAGGTCACCGTGAGATCGGCGACCACGTGCGGCGCATCGGTGAAGGGCGGTTCCGGCGCCAACCCGGACGGCAGGTCCACCGCCACCACCGGGACTCGATCCCGGGTGCAGGCAGCGGCGAAGTCGGCGACCTCGTCGCTCAGGCCGGGCCGGGACCCGATTCCAGCCACGCCGTCGATGACGGCGTCGACCCGTCCCAGCAGCGCACGAGCCGCTGCCGCGTCGACCTCGCGTCCCCCGGCAGCCATGAGGGCAGCCCATCCGGCGTCGTGGGCCGTTGGCCCGACGCGCCAGGCCAGCACCGCCACGCCGCGCCGCGCCAGTCGGACTCCGGCGTAGAGAGCATCGCCGCCGTTATTGCCCGAGCCGAGCAGCAACAAGACCCGCGCCCCGTAGCAGCGTTGCCGCCGCGTCCAGGACGGCAGCCGGCGAAGCACCGCTGTGGCCAGCCCGGCCGCAGCCCGCTGCATGAGCACCGCTGCGCCCACCTCGTCGATGGCCCGCTGCTCGGCGGCCCGGACCTGTGCGACGCGGTAGCCGAGGATCACGACTCGCAGACCACCATGGCCGCTGCGACGCCGGCGTCGTGGGTGATGGACAAGAAGACCTGTTTGACGCCGAGTTCGGCCAAACGCTCTGCAACCGTGCCATGGAACACGAAGTAGGGCTGGCCGGATTCCTCGGCGAGCACTTCCACATCGGTCCACACCAGGCCGCGCGGCGCGCCGACGGCTTTGGCCAGGGCCTCCTTGGCTGCAAATCTGCCCGCCAGACGTTCGGTGGGGGCAGTGCGCTCAGCCTCGGCGAACAGCCGTTCGGCCACCCCGGGACGCTCAATGGCTCGGGAGAACCGAAAGACCTCGGTGATGTCCAGCCCAATGCCCACGATCATGTCAACACCCCGCTGCGCGTCACTCCACCGTGACGCTCTTGGCCAGATTACGGGGTTGGTCGACGTCAAAGCCCTTCAACGTGGCCAATTCGCAGGCAAACATCTGCAACGGCACGGTGGCAACCAGCGGCTGCAGCAGGGTGGAGACCTTGGGCAGTGGGAACAAGATGTCGGCGTAGGGCTCCACTTCAACATCGCCTTCCTCGGCCAGCACGATGGTCAACGCTCCCCGGGCGCGCACCTCTTGAATGTTGGAGACCACCTTGTCGTGCAACTGGTCGCGGCCCTGCGGCGGCACCACCACGAAGATCGGCAGCCGCTGCTCCACCAAAGCGATCGGTCCATGCTTGAGCTCGCCGGCCGGGAATCCTTCGGCGTGCAGATAGGCCAGCTCCTTCAGCTTCAGGGCGCCTTCCAGAGCCACCGGGTAGCCCACATGGCGACCCAGGAAGAGAACCGAGCGGGTGTCGACGAATTGAGCGGCGACCTCCTTGATCTGATCGATCCGGTCCAGGACCTCTTGGATCAGCGGCGGGGTGGCAGCCAGTTCGTTCATCACATTGTGGATCTCGTCGTCGAACATGGTGCCGCGCACCTGCGCCAGATACAGACCCAAGAGATAACAGGCCGCAACCTGGGTGAGGAAGCCCTTGGTCGAGGCCACTCCGATCTCAGGCCCGGCATGGGTGTAGATCACCGCGTCGGACTCGCGCGGAATGGTGGCACCGTTGGTGTTGCAGATGGCGATCACCTTCGCCTTCTGCTCGCGCGCGTGCCGAATCGCCATCAAAGTGTCGGCGGTTTCACCGGATTGGCTGATCGTGACGACCAAGGTGGTGCGACTGATGATCGGGTCGCGGTAGCGGAACTCGCTGGCAATCTCGACTTCGCAGGGCACCCGGGTCCAGTGTTCGATCGCATACTTGGCGACCAGCCCGGCGTAGTAGGCGGTGCCGCAGGCGACGATGATGATCTTGTCCACTGAGCGCAGTTCGGTCTCGGGGATGCGCAACTCGTCCAAGGTCAACGCGCCCTCGGCGGTGTAGCGGCCCAGCAGGGTGTCGGCCACCGCTTTGGGTTGTTCGTAGATCTCCTTGCGCATGAACCAGTCGAAGCCGCCCTTTTCCGCCGCCGAGAGATCCCAGGTGACCTCGAAGGGGTGGGTCTCGGCGGGCGCGCCGTTGAAGTCGGTGACGGTGATGCTGTCGGCGGTGACGTCGACCACCTGGTCTTGACCCAGTTCGATGGCCGAACGAGTGAACTCGATGAACGCCGCCACATCGGAGGCGACGAAGTTCTCGCCCTGTCCGACGCCGACCACCAGCGGGGAGTTGCGCCGGGCGGCGACCAGGCGTCCGGGCTGCTGGGCGTCCAGGGCGACCAGGGTGAAGGCTCCGTCCAAGCGGCGGCACACCGCCCGCAGCCCATCAGCGAGATCAGCCCCGGCGGCCAACTCCACGCCGAGCAACTGGGCAGCCACCTCGGTGTCGGTCTCGGAGGAGAACTCCAGACCTTGGGCCTGAAGCTCGCTGCGCAAAGCGGCGAAGTTCTCGATGATGCCGTTATGGATCAAAGCCACCCGGCCGTCAGCGGAAACATGGGGATGGGCATTGTTGTCGGTGGGTCCACCGTGGGTCGCCCAGCGGGTGTGGCCGATCGCGGTTCCGGTATCGGGCAGCGGCGCCTCCAGCAACAGGGCGTCGAGGTTGGCGATCTTGCCTGCCTTCTTGCGTACCTCGATACCGCCGTCAATCACCGCGATTCCGGCTGAGTCATAGCCTCGGTATTCCATCCGCCGTAGTCCCTCGACAACCACGGTGCGCGCCACCCGAGGACCGACATACCCGATAATTCCACACATAGGCGTCACTGTAGTGGTCCTGGCGAGCCAGCCGAATTCGGACGGCGTATCATCCTGCGCGGAGAGAGGGAGGGCCGCATGTCCGATGACGTGAGTGGCAGTGGTGCGCCCGAAGACAACCCCTTCGGCCCCTATCTGACCCTGGACCGCCAGCTGTGGGCCTCACTGGCGGAATCACGCTCCCTCACCCTGGACGAAGAGACGCTGGACCGTCTTCGCGGCGTCGGTGACCCCACCGACATCGACGAAGTGCGTGAGGTCTACCGTCCCCTCACCGAGCTTCTGGGGCTGTACTGCCAGCGCACCGGCGACTTGTTCTCAGCCAGCCACGAGTATCTCGGCCTGGAAGGTCGTCGCACCCCCTTCGTGATCGGTGTGGCCGGCTCGGTGGCGGTCGGCAAGTCCACCACAGCCCGACTGCTGGCCGAGCTTCTACGGCGGTTGCCGCGCCACCCCAAGGTCGATCTGGTCACCACTGACGGCTTCCTCTATCCGAATGCCACCTTGGAGCAACTCGGTCTCCTGGAGCGGAAGGGCTATCCGGAGTCCTACGACCGCAAGCGCCTGCTCCGCTTCGTGATGGACGTCAAGTCCGGCGCCCCCCAGGTCAGCGCCCCGGTGTACTCCCACAAGATCTACGACATCGTGCCCGGCGAGACGATCACGGTGAACCAGCCCGACATCCTCATCGTCGAAGGCCTCAACGTCCTGCAGGCGCCCCGCCAGCGCAGCGACGGCACCATGGGGCTGTCGGTGAGCGACTTCTTCGACTTCTCGGTCTATGTCGACGCCGCCGATGCCGACATTCGCCAGTGGTATCTGGATCGCTTCCTCGAACTGTGGCACACCGCCTTCCGGGATCCGGAGTCCTACTTCGTCCGGTTCAGTTCGCTCAGCGAATCCGAGGCGACGCAGATGGCCCTCGACATCTGGGACTCGGTCAACGGCCCCAACCTCGACCTCAACATCCGGCCCACCCGGGGTCGCGCCACGGCGATTCTGCGCAAAGGTCCGAACCACCAGGTGAGTTGGGTCCGCATCCGTAAGGTATGAGGACAGCAGTCGAGCACCTTCCCTCAACAAACATCACCCAGGTATCCTTCGCCTCGGGCCATGGTTGCCATTGCATGCCAGACCGGGGGGAAACACGTGATCGAAACACTAAGCAGCGATGACGCACGCGCCGCGGTGGCTCTGTGGGAAGAGACCAACTTGACGCGGCCATGGAACGACGCCCGCTCCGACTTTATGAAGGCGCTCGACGGGCCCGACTCAGCCATCTTGGGTGCCCGGGACGGCGCCACCCTGGTCGGAACGGTGATGGTCGGCTTCGACGGCCATCGCGGCTGGGCCTACTACCTGGCAGTGAAGCCCAGTCACCGGGGCCGCGGGTTGGGTCGCCAGTTGATGATCGGAGCCGAAACCTGGCTGCGCAAGCATGGCGCTCCCAAGATCCAGTTCATGGTGCGCTCCGAGAACAGCGAAGTCGTCGACTTCTACACTCATCTGGGCTACGTGCCTCAATATGTTCAGGTTCTCGGACGCCGACTGTACTGAGCCCAACCATCGCCACCCCCTGTCCGTGCGGCAGGTGACCACACCGGGAGGATCCGTGTCACTCGCCGCCCGCGGCTCGGGTCGGCCGATCAGCAGACGCACTGTGCTGACCGCCGCGCTGCTGGCACCGGCCCTGAGCGGGTGCACCAGCCTGTTCGCTGGCCCCACCACGATCACGGGCACCTTGTCGTCCGCAGCGACCGGGTCCAATCACGACTGGGCGATCTGGTATCCCACCGGCACCGGTCGCGACTCGGGCCTGCCGGTGGTGCTGGTCCTGCACGGCCTAGGTGACACCATCGCTTCGATCGAGCCGCTCGGTTACACCAGCCAGGCGACCGCGCTGATCGATTCCGGAGCAGCCCCCTTCGCCATCGCGGCAATCAACGGCGACACCTTGTTCTGGCAGAAGGTTGGCAACCAGGACGCCGGCGCTCTGGTCACCGAGGAGTTCCTGCCCGTGCTGGCCGATCATGGCCTCGACATCAGCAGATTGGCGCTCACCGGCTGGTCCATGGGCGGTTGGGGAACCCTGCGGCTGGCCGAGCGAGAGCTCCGCGGCAAGCTGCGGGCGGCCGCAGCCATCAGCACCCCGTGTTACGCCGATTACCGCTGGGTTCCCGAGCCGTACCAGAAGCTGATGAGCCGCTCGGTCTTCGAGGCCGGCAACTTCTACAATCATCCCGAGCGGCTCACCGACCTGCCGCTCTTTCTGGCTTGCGGCACCGAAGATCCCTTCGAGGCCGGCAACGAGGACTTCGTCATCACGCTGGATTCGCAGCCCGGCGTCATCCAGCCCACCCGGGTCTTCAGCAAGGGCGCCCACGACGCCGACTACTGGCGCTCAGTGGCGCCCTCCCAGTTCCGTTTCCTCGCCGATCACCTCGGCTGACCGCTCCAGCAGCGCGATCGGATCGGTCTCCATCAGGTCGGTGGCTGCCCGCAGGAGTTGCTCATCGATGACATTGCGATGGTAGGACCAGGACACACTCAGCCGTCCGCCGAGCAGCATCACCGTCAAGGTCAGGCCGGCCAGATCCGACGTCGTCGAGCGCGCGGCCGCACAGCGCAGTTCCGGACGTAGCCACGGCAACCGCTCCAGTCCGCTGTGCCGCGGGCCGAAGACATAGGCCATGGTGGACTGCGCGCACACCGGATTCACAGGACCGGCCGCGGGGCCACGGACCGTCTGATGCTTCATAGTGGCCGAAGCCAAGGTCAACAGGGCCCGTCCTGAACCGGCGGTCCGCGCGATCTGTTGACCGGCCGAGACCGGGTCATCAGGAAGGCGCTGGACGAAACCGACCACGAAATTGCCTCGCACGTGGCTGCCTGCGGGCAAGTGCCGGCGGCAGTCGTACAGGACTGTGGTCTCCCTCGTCAACGGCACCCCGACCGCCGCCAGCGCGCGCCGGGCCAAGACAAGGAAGATGCTGGCCATCGAGGCGTCAACGTTGCGGTCACGCCGCCACTGCTTGATCTGCCCCCAACTGTCGACGCTCATCACCGTGACGTACGCGCCCAGATCCGATTCCCGGGGCGGGCAGTTCACGAGTGGGGCGCCCGGTGTGGCCTCACTGCGGGCCAGACGTCCCCGCAGCAAGGGCGCCAGCCGCTGTCTGCCCGGCCCGAAGGTATTGGTCACGGCGAGCCACAGCGGATTGTCGGCCACCTCCTGTGACGCCCATTCCGGGATGCTGCCCCCGTCTGCGACCCGGATCAGCGCGCTGAGGTTGTCGAGCAGTGGTCGGGCGTCACCGATCGCGTGGTTCTGGTCATAGATCACGAAGTTGCCCGCACGAACCACCCGGACTGCGGCCGGGCCGCGCAGTTGTTGCGCCTGTTCCATCAGCCGGTTGGCCACGGCCAGCACCTCGGCTTCGGGAGCATCGACTGCGATCTGCGGTGCCGGGATTTCGATGACGGCTTCTGTGGCCAGGGCCACCAGCGATGCCGGGTCGTATCGCCAATGCGCACGATCATCACTGATCGAATAGCCCATCCGGGTCTGGGCGCCCAGGCCGGCCAGCCGGACGAACGCTGCCCGCAGGGCATCCAGGTCAGGAAGCTCCAAGGGCCCGAGAATGACTGAGGAACTCATCTCCAACCACACTCGGTCAGCCCACGACATGCCAATCGTGTGTGCGGTTTCAGTCATTCCTGCCTCGATCGACCTGTTCTCGTTCGACGATGCCCCTGGGCGAATGAGCGCAATGAGTCTGCCACACGGCGAGGGCAGCGTCAGCATTGCCGCAGGCGCGTCTGCGTTAGAGGGCGCTGTGCTCCAACGAGAGTCGATCCCGCACAACTTCGGCGAGACCCTCGGCGACTTCCCGGGCACGTTCCTCGGTCGCGGCTTCAACCATGACCCGAACCAAAGGCTCCGTGCCCGATGGACGCAGCAGTACCCGTCCCTCGGAACCCAGATCTTGGGCAGCCTGGGAGACCGCGCTGGTCACGACCGGGTCGATGCCGGCGCGGACCTTGTTCACCCCGGACACGTTGATCATCACCTGGGGCATGCGGGTCATGACAGCGGCCAACTCGGCCAGCGGCTTTCCCGTGCGGACCATGCGCGCTGCCAAGTGCAAGGCGGTCAACACCCCGTCCCCGGTAGTGGCGAACTCACTCATGATGACGTGCCCGGATTGTTCCCCGCCGAGGGTGAAGCCGTTGGCGTTCATGTCCTCCAGGACATATCGATCGCCCACCTTGGTCTGATCAACGTGGACCCCATGCTCAGCCATCGCCTTGAGAAAGCCCAGATTGCTCATCACCGTGGCGACCACGGTGTCGGAGTGCAGTTTGCGGGTCTCTTTCATGGCCAACGCCAGGATCGCCAGGATCTGATCACCATCGACGATGTGACCCTCGGCATCCACCGCCAAGCAGCGGTCGGCATCCCCGTCCAGCCCGATTCCCAGATCGGCCTGGTAGGCCACCACTGCCGCCTGCAGCGACTCCAGGTGAGTGGATCCGCACTCGTGGTTGATGTTGAGTCCGTCGGGTGCGGCATGCAGCGGGACGACATGGGCTCCTTGCGCCTCGAAAGCCGCAATGGCGGTAACCGAGGCTGCCCCATTGGCACAGTCGATCACCACGGTGAGCCCGTCGAGGCTGGAATCCTCCCCCAGACTGGAGACGAGGTGGGCCACATAGGCCTCCAAGGCCGAAGACTGATCATCGCTGACCCGTCCGACCTGGGCGCCGGTGGGCCGTAACCAGACCTCCCCCAACTGCTCCTCGATGGCATCTTCGATGGCGTCGTCGAGCTTGACTCCCCCACGGGCAAAGAACTTGATGCCGTTGTCAGGCATCGGGTTGTGACTGGCCGATAGCATGACCCCCAAGTCGGCTTCGAGATTGCCGACCATGTAGGCCACCCCTGGAGTGGGAATCACTCCCAGCCGAATCACGTCCACGCCGGCAGAAGCCAGCCCAGCCACCACTGCAGCTTCCAGGAATTCTCCGCTGGCACGAGTATCTCGACCGACCAGGGCAACAGGTCGGCGGTCTTCGCTGAAGGCTCCGGCCTCGCCCAGGACGTGGGCAGCCGCGACCGACAACTCCAAAGCGACCTCTGCGGTCAGGTCGAGATTCGCAACTCCGCGGACACCGTCGGTTCCGAAAAGGCGCGCCATACCGGTCGCCCGACGATCAGCGCTTGCTGTACTGGGGAGCCTTACGGGCCTTCTTCAGGCCGGCCTTCTTGCGTTCCTTGACGCGAGCGTCGCGGGTGAGCAGTCCGGCCTTCTTCAACGCCGGACGGCTGGCCTCGACGTCAACGGCGTTGAGCGAGCGGGCGATGCCCAGCCGCAGCGCGCCGGCCTGGCCGGTCACTCCACCGCCGACGATCGTGGCGATCACGTCGTAGGCACCCATGACACCAGCGGTCACGAAAGGCTCGTTGACCGTCTGCTGGTGCAGCTTGTTGGGGAAGTAATCCTCCAGCGAACGACCGTTGATGAGGAAGGCACCCGAACCCGGGACGATACGCACTCGGGCGATCGCCTCCTTGCGGCGACCGGTCGCAGCGCCGGCGGCGATCATGGCCTGACGCTCCGTGCTGCCCGAACCACTCGGCTCAGCCTCCGCACGGTAGGCGATCTCACGCTCGCCCTCGGTGAAGGGGGTTACCTCGGTGTCTTCGATGTCTTCGACGATCTCGCTCACATTGCTTCCTTGGCTCACTGGGCGATCTGAATGATCTCGTAGGTCTGAGGCTTCTGGGCCTCATGCGGGTGCTCGGGGCCGGAGTAGACCTTGAGCTTCTTGATCTGCTGGCGAGCGATCTTGTTCTTGGGCAGCATGCCCCACACGGCACGCTCGACGGCCTTGCGCGGATCCTTGGCGATGAGTTCGCCGTAAGGAACCGACTTCAGACCACCGGGACGCCCGGAGTGACGGACCGCCAACTTGTCGGTGCTCTTCTTGCCAGTCAGCGCGATCTTGGAGGCGTTGACGATGACCACGAAGTCGCCGGTGTCCACGTGCGGTGCGTATTGCGGCTTGTGCTTGCCGCGCAGCAGGGTCGCCGCGGTAACGGCCAGCCGCCCGAGGACGACGTCGGTGGCATCAATCACGAGCCAGTTCCTGGTGATCTCACCAGGCTTGGGGCTGTACGTAGACACGGGTCTTCGTCCTGCTTTCAATGAGTTGTCGTCGTTGTTGGTGCGGGATCCACTGAGTAGAGCAGACCACAGCGCAACAGCGCCTAAGATTACCGCGCCCATTCCAGGGGGTCAAAACGGATTCCGTCACCCCCGGCGCTACGGTCAGGCCGTCCCGCTACCGGGTGCCCCGTAGCGCGCCGACCTCAGCGTAGCGACAGGGTGGGGCGATACGGGTACGCCGAGCCGGACCGCAGCGATGCTAGCCTCAGAAGCCGATCACCCAGGGGGAGCCGTGGCCACTGTCTTTTCCGGAGTCACACCGCAGCACTACCAGCCGCATCGGCTGCACGGTGCCGAGCGCGCCTGGCCGGAGACCAACTGCTATGTCGATCTGTGGATCGAGGTGCTGCACGCCTACGGCACCGCCCCCGAAGCGATGCTGGGCTTCACCCTCACCCAGGACTACGAAGGTGACCAATTCACCTTCTTCAAGGTTCCCTTGGAGGATCTGGAGAGCCTGTACCAGATCACAGTGACCGAACTGGCGCTGTACGACTCGGTCGAGGCGCACGTCAGCACTCAGATCGAACGAGGCCGACTGTGCCTGGTGGAAGTCGATAGCTTCTTCCTTCCTGACACCGCCGGCATCACCTATCAAACCGAGCACGGCAAGACCACCGTCGGGATCAACCGACTCGACCCGGTCAATGCTTCGATGGACTACTTCCACAATGGCGGCTTCTTCGAACTGTCGGGTGCCGACTACGCCGGAGTGTTCCAGCACCAGGTGGAACCGGGCCTGAGGTGGATCCCCTACACCGAGTTCGCGAAGTTCCCCCCGGCCCCCGTTCCAGCCGAGGCTCTGCGCAGCGGATCTCAGGAACTCCTGACCCATCACCTTCGGCGCCGCCCGAGCAGCAATCCGCTGGCCGCCTATGCCCAGGTGTTCGCTGGTCAGGTCGAACAGGTCGCTGATCGCGGAATGGACTTCTTCCATCTTTATGCGTTCAACACGGTGCGTCAGTTCGGAGCCAACTTCGAATTGCTGGCCAGCCATCTGGAGTGGCTGGACGCAGCACAGTTCAGCGATGAGATCCTGGCCGCCCGACAGATCTCCGACACGGCCAAGACCACCCAGTTCATGTTGGCCCGAGCCGTCGCGCGACGCCGCTTCGCACCCTTGGCCACAGCTTTGGATCCCGCCGTGGCGGCCTGGGATGCGGTGATGACCGGGCTGGACCGGAAGGTCGGCTGAACATGCGCCGCTATCTGGACGCCGAGGTCCATCCGCTCAGCCAAGGCTGGTCGCTGCTGCGCACTCCAGCCGGAGCGTTTTGCGCACCGGATCAGCTCCCTGCCTCCGGGCTGGTGGCGGCAGCCGTCCCGGGCACCGCGGCAGCAGCCCTGCATGCTGCGGGAACCTTCAACCCCGCCAACCCGGAGCCCCTTCAGGACTCGGACATCTGGTACCGCTGTCAGCTCAGCGAGCCGGCTGGGCCGGCCGTGCTGCGCTTCGAAGGCCTGGCCACCGTGGCCGAGGTCTTTCTCAACGGCTCCATGATCCTGGCCAGCGCGTCGATGTTCGAAAGCCATGACGTGGCGGTGACCCTGACCGGCGACGATGAACTCGTCATTCGTTTCGCCGCCCTCACTGAGACCCTGGCGGCCAAAGGGCCCCGCGCGAAATGGCGTCCCCGCCTTTTCGACACCCAGGGCTTGCGCCTGGTGCGCACCACCGTCTTGGGCCATATGCCAGGTTGGTGCCCATCCATCCAGGCGGTGGGCCCTTATCGGCCCATCGGCGTGATCCGTCCCGGACAGGTCAGCCTTGACGAGGTTCGCATCAGCGCCGACCTCACCGAGGACGGCATCGGTCTGCTTGCCGTGGCGGCTGTCGGCATTCCTGCTGGTTCGCAGCTCCGCTGTGCCGGTGTGCAGACCAGCTTCGACGTCGACGGCGACCGAGCGGTGGCCAGTCTGACCGTCCCCGCGGTGTGTCCCTGGTGGCCGGCGACCCACGGGACGCCGAGTCTGTATGACATCGACTTGATCCTGCCCGACGGCACCAGCCACCGGCTGGCCCGTACGGGTTTTCGGCATCTGGAGGTGACCGACCCCGACGACTTCGGCCTGGAACTGAACGGGGTGCCGATCTTTTGTCGCGGCGCGGTGTGGACCAGCGCCGACCTGCTCGGGCTCGGCGGGGATCGCGCCACCTATGCCCCCCTGTTGGAGCAGTTGGCCGGCGCCGGGGCGAACATGGTGCGGATTCCCGGCATCGCTACCTATGAGGCGCCGGCTTTCTTCGACCTGTGCGATGAGCTGGGGCTGCTGGTCTTTCAGGACTTCATGTTCGCCAACTTCGATTACCCCACCGATGAGGCCTTCACCGCACATGTCCGCACCGAAGTCACTCAGTTCCTGGAGGCCCGCCAGGGCAGTCCCTGCCTGGCGGTGACCTGCGCCGGCAGTGAGATCGCTCAGCAGGCCGCCATGCTCGGACTGCCGCAGCCCTTCTGGTACTCGACCACAGCCACCGACCTGCTGCCGAGCCTGGTCGCCGAGTATCGCCCCGATGTCGCCTATGTGCCCGGCTCCCCCTCCGGCGGGCCGCTGCCGTTCAGTGTTGATGTCGGTGTGGGCCACTACTACGGGGTCGGCGCCTACGAACGCCCGCTCGAGGATGCCCGGCGGGCCCGGGTGCGCTTCACCAGCGAATGTCTGGCTTTCGCCAATGCTCCGCAATCGGCGGCACTGCCCGCCGATCTGACGACCAGGCCCGCCGATGACCCGGCCTGGAGCGTCGGCGTCCCACAGGATCCAGGTACCGACTGGGACTTCGCCGATACCCGCGACCACTATCTCCAACGCCTCTACCACCAGGACCCGGCCGCATTACGGGCCGAGGACCCTTCCACCTATCTGAGGCTGTCGCAGGCGGTGACTGGAGAGGTTGCCGGTGAGACCTTTGCTCAGTGGCGCGGCGTCGACTCCGAAACCCACGGCGCGTTGGTGTTCACTCTGGCCGATCTGGGCCCCGGCTTCGGCTGGGGAATCACCGATGCCAGCGGGCAGCCCAAACCCATCTTCCACGCACTGGCCCGGGCCTGGCAGCCGGTCACCGTGGTGATGACCGACGAGGGAGTCAACGGTCTGCGCCTGCACGTGATCAACGAGACGGCACGCACCATCAGCGCAGTGCTGGAGGTCTACGGGGTGCGCGACGGCACAGTGGTGGTCTCCCGCGCCGAACGAGAACTCACGCTGAGCCCGCGCAGCACCATCGCGATCGCCGCCACCGACCTGCTGGGCGGTTTCTTCGACTACAACTACGCCTACCGTTTCGGGCCTGCCGAACACGAGGTCGTGGTGGCTCGGCTGCGTGAGGCAGAGACAGTACTGAGCGAGAGCTTCAGTTTCCCACTGGGCCGGGCTGCCGCGATGAGCAAGCACCCGTTGACCGCCGACCTCCGCCAGGACACAGATGGCTGGCTGGTCGAGGTGAGCACCGACGGCTTCGCCCCCTCGGTTCACGTGCAGGCCGAAGGATTCGTGGCCGACGACGACTGGTTCCACCTGACTGCCGAGCATCCCCGGCAGGTGCGTCTGCGTCCGCTGGCCGGCTTTACCGAGCAGCGGCCCCACGGATTCGTCGCCAGCGCCACCGGCGCGCGGACAGGTTACTGAGAGAAGTCAGCCTCGAGACACGGCTCGACGCCCACCCCCGGCGTCCGTAATGTACTCTCATGACCGACCACTTGCAGATCCGGCACCTGGCAACCGGCGCCGAAGCTGAACTACCGATCATCGAAGCCACGATCTCCGCACCGGCACTGCGGCAGATCACTATCGACGGCACCCCTTTAGCCACCTTCGACCCCGGCTTCGTGAACACCGCGGTCTGCCATTCCTCGATCACCTACATTGACGGCGAAGCCGGAATCCTGGAGTACCGCGGCTATCCGATCGCCGAGCTCGCCGAACACGCCAGCTTTCTCGAGGTGGTGTATCTGCTTCTCAACGCTGAATTGCCTAACGCTGAGCAACTCAAGCAGTGGGAGGACCTGATCAATCTGGAGCACCGCTGGCTGCCCGACAAGGTCAAGACCGTGCTGGCCGGCTTCCCCTACGACGCCCATCCGATGACCATTCTCATGGCCGCGGTGGCGTCGTTCTTCTCGTTCTACCCCGACGCCCGCAACTACGACGATCCCGAGGCCCGCGACCTCAACATCGCCCGCCTCATCGGCAAGATGCCGACCCTGGCGGCCTTCGCCTATCGCAAGGGCAAGGCCAAGCCCTATGTGAATCCCGACGATTCGTACGGCTACAGCCACAACTTCCTACAAATGTTGTTCAAACAGTCCGAGCGGCGCTACGTCGCTGATGAACGGCTGATCCGTGCCATCGAAGTGCTGTTCATCCTGCACGCCGACCACGAGCAGAACTGCTCGACCAATGCGGTGCGTTCGGTGGCCTCCTCGGGCAACGATCTGTACACCAGTTGCTCGGCCGGCATCGGCGCCTTGCATGGGCCGCTCCATGGTGGCGCCAACGAGGCGGTGCTGAAGATGCTGCGCGAGATCGGCAGCGTGGATCGGGTGCCGGAGTTCATCGAAGGAGTGAAGGCCGGCAAGACCCGCATGATGGGCTTCGGGCATCGGGTGTACAAGAACTACGATCCGCGGGCGACGATCATCAAGAAGTCGGTCGAGGACGTGTTCGCGGTCACCGGGGTGAACCCGCTGCTCCAGGTCGCCCAGGAGTTGGAACGCTACGGCCTCAACGACGAGTACTTCGTGTCTCGCAAGCTGTACCCGAATGTGGATTTCTATTCCGGTCTGATCTACGAAGCACTGGGCTTTCCCCCGGAGATGTTCACCGTGCTGTTCGCCGTGCCGCGGACGGCCGGCTGGGCGGCCCAGTACAAGGAGTTCATCACCGACCCCGAGCAGAAGATCGTGCGTCCCAAGCAGTTGTACACCGGGCATCGAGGTCGGACCTACACCCCGATCGAGCAGCGCTCCTAGCTCACCTCCCGGCGACCTGTCGCAGTCTGAAGACATCAGGCTGGGCGCGTTGTGGCGCGGCTGAGACGATCACTAGTATCCAGGGCAGGTCGCCTGCCGATCCTCCACCACAGACCCAAGGAAGCTGCCATGTCTCAGATCGACTATTACAGCCAACCGGCGGACCTTCGGTTGAGCCCGGAATTGGCCCTGACCGACGAGCAGGAAGGTGCGCTTCGCGCCTTCACCTGGGAGCGGGTGGTGGCCGGTGAAGCCGACCTCGATTCCTACCTGGAGTGGGCCTGCGATGAGTTCCCTGAACAGGAGCAGCACACACTCAGCGAGGTTTTCGCCACCGTGAGTGAGGCGCGGCGGACTCAAATCGCCTCCTGGCCACCGGCACTGCGCACCACCGCGCTGATGACGGCGTTCAGCGAGCTTGCCGAAATCGGCATCGTGGCCCGCGGCAACTTCACCTGCTGCGGCACCTGTGCCTCATCGGAGATCTGGGACGAGCGCGACGACTCCCGCACCTGGCGCGGCTATGTCTATTTCCACGCCCAGGATGCCGAGCGCATCCCCGCAGAGCGAGCCACCTACCTCGGCTACGGCGTCTTCTTGGACGCCTACCTGCCCAAATCGGAATGGGACGCGCTCAGCGACCAGGCCAAGGATGACACCTACACCCGCCTGGTCCGAGAACTCATGTCCGAGGCCACCGACGTGTTCCAACGCCACGGCATCGAGGTGGAATGGACCGGTGATCTTGATGTCCGCATCCTGGTGCAGAACGTCGACTGGTACATCGAGGTCTAAGGCTGGCTCGCGACGCTGCCGCGGCGTTCACGCGGCCGCGAACTCGGCGCGGCAATCACGGCGCAAACACAGTGAGACGAATCGTCGAAAGCTGGTTGCCAGGCCCCTGCCTTGGTAGTTAGGTAGGGGCATGAGTTCAAAGGTGAGCGCTGCCTCGGTGCAGGTGAATAGTCCCGACGATGTCCGCAACGTGGTGCTGATAGGAAACGCCGGCTCCGGCAAGACCTCACTGTTCGAGCAGTTACTCAAGGCCCGCGTGGCCGGCTATCGCGGCGAGAAAGAGGACGCCGAGCGGGCCGCCCAGCTCTACCTGGCCTCGGTGGTGGCCGGCGACAAGCAGGTCAATCTGCTCGATGCCCCCGGTCACCCCGATTTCGTGGGCGAACTGCGGGCCGGAATTCGCGCCGCCGATGCCGCAATCTTCGTGATCTCGGCCGCCGACGGCGTGGACGGTGCGGCCACCGCACTGTGGGAGGAATGCACCGTGGCGAACCTGCCGCGGATCATCGCAGTCACCAAGTTGGACGCCGGCCACGCCGATTTCGACTCTGCAGTGACCGACATTCAGGCGGCTTTCGGCGATGGCGTGCTGCCCACCCATGCGCCCACCGTCGATCCTGACGGCATCATCGGCAACATCGGGCTGCTCTCCTTGGAGGAGCACGACTACTCCGGTGGCGCGATGGTCACCCGCAAGCTCACCGCCGACGACTCCCACGTCGAGACCTACCGCGGCCCGCTGATCGAGGCCATCATTCAGGAGGCCGAAGACGACGGCCTGATGGATCGCTACCTGGAGGGTGAGGAACTCGACACCAACTATCTGTTGGACGACCTGATGAAGGCCGTGGCCACCGCGAATCTGTTTCCGGTAATCCCGGTGGCCTCCCACACCGGTGTCGGTGTGGAGGAACTGCTGAAACTCATCGAGCACGGCTTCCCCACCCCGTCGCTGCACCCGAATCCGGCAGCGACCACCCCCAAGGGCGACGAGTTGCCGAACCCGCCGACTGATCCGTCCGCACCGCTGGTGGCGCAGGTGATTCGCACCACCACCGACCCCTTCGCCGGCAAGCTGTCGATGGTGCGGATCTTCTCCGGCACGATGTCGGCCGATGACGTTTTGCACATCTCGGGACACCGACCCGAGAACGATGAATCCCATCCTGACCACGACGATGAGGAGAAGGTCGGCCAGATCCAGGTCGCGGTGGGCACCAGCCTGGAACCGCGTTCGCAGGCCATCGCCGGCGAAATCGTGATGCTTCCCAAGCTGAGCACCGCAGAGACCTCCGACACCTTGTCGGCCAAGGAACGTCCGGCGCTGGTGGCGGCTTGGACGCTGCCCGAGCCTCTGCTGCCGTTGGCGATTCGGGCCGCCACCCGCAATGACGAGGACAAGCTGGCCGGGGCGCTGCAACGGCTGGCGGTCGAGGACTCCACCGTCCGGCTGGATCGCGGTGGCAACGACCAGTTGGTGTTGTGGACCACCGGACAGGCGCACGCCGACCTCCTGCTGGCCCGGCTCACGGAGCGGTACGGGGTGAAGGTCGAGCAGGAGGAACTGCGGATCCCGCTGCGCGAGACGTTCATCGCCAAGGCCACCGCATTGGGGCGCCACGTGAAGCAATCCGGGGGCCATGGCCAATACGCGGTGTGCAATATCGAGATCGAACCGTTGCCTCGCGGTGCCGGTTTTGAGTTCGTCGACAAGGTCGTCGGTGGCGCGGTGCCGCGCCAGTTCATTCCCAGTGTCGAGAAGGGCGTGAAGGCACAGTTGGAGAAGGGCGCCTTCGCCGGCTTCCCCATGGTCGATGTGCGGGTCACTTTGTACGACGGCAAGGCCCACTCGGTGGACTCCTCCGACATGGCCTTCCAGATGGCCGGATCACTGGCCATCAAGGAGGCCGCCAATGCCAAGACCGTCGCCTTGTTGGAGCCGCTGGATCAGGTCACCGTCGTTGTCGGCGAGGAATACCTCGGTGCAGTCATGAACGACCTCACCGGACGGCGCGGACAGCTCCTGGGCACCGATGCCGTCGGGCACAAGGCCATCATCAAGGCGCTGGTTCCCCAATTGGAGTTGTCGCGTTATGCGATCGACCTGCGCGGCATCGCGCACGGCTCCGGCACCTTCACCCGGGAGTTCCACGGCTACGAATTGATGCCGGCCAACCTCACCGAGAAGTTCGCCAAAGCGGGCAGCTAGGGCTTCGACAAACTCAGCCAACGGTTGAGGCAGGGCTTCGACAAGCTCAGCCAACGGGGACTTCGACAAGCTCAGCCAACGGACTCCGTGCCCTGAGCCCCACCATCCGTGCCCTGAGCCCCACCATCCGTGCCCTGAGCCTGTCGAAGGGCACACACGCGCTGAGGCTTCGACAAGCTCAGCCAACGGGGGCTTCGACTGTCGAAGAACAAGCATGGGCTGAGGCCTGGCGAAGGCGGCGCAGCCCCCTTCGCCAGGCCTCAGGGAACGATCAGGCCAGAACCTCGGCAAAGGACTCGGCGAGCACGTCCATGGCGTCGTCGAGCAGTGCGAAATCGATGACCAGCGGGGGCAACATGCGAATCACGTTGCCGTAGCTGCCACAGCTCAGCATCAACACTCCGCGACGGCCGCAGGCGGCCACGACGGCCTTGGCCAGCGCCGCATCAGGAGCCTTGGAGCCATCCGGCACCACCAGTTCGATGGCGGTCATGGCACCGCGTCCACGGATCTCGCCGATCTGGGGGAACTGCTCAGCCATCGCGGTCAGCCGCTTCTTCAGCCGCTGCCCGATCTCGGTGGCCCGGCCAGCCAGGTCTTCGGCCTCCATGGTCTCCACAGCGGCCAGGGCCGCCACACACGACAGCGGATTACCGCCGAAGGTGCCGCCCAACCCGCCGGGTACTGCAGCGTCCATGATCTCGGCGCGACCGGTCAGCGCCGCAATCGGCAGGCCACCGCCGAGGGCCTTCGCGCTGGTGATCAGGTCCGGCACGACATCTTCGTGCTCGATGGCGAACCAGGTGCCGGTACGGCAGAAGCCGCTTTGCACCTCGTCGGCCACGAACACGATGCCGTGCTCGGTGCACCAATCGCGCAGCTTCTTCACAAATCCCGGTGCCGGGACGATGAAGCCGCCCTCGCCCTGGATGGGTTCCAACACCACAGCGGCGATGTGGTTCTCGCCGATCTGAATATGGGCCTTGCTGGCGAACTCAGCGAAGGCCTCTTCAGCGCAGTTCTCTGCGCCGCCCGGCCACCGGTAGGAGTAGGCCATGGGCATCCGGTAGATCTCCGGCGCGAAGGGCCCAAAGCCTTCCTTGTAGGGCTGCACCTTCGCGGTCATCGCCATGGTCAGGTTGGTGCGTCCGTGGTAGGCGTGGTCGAACACGATCACAGCCGGACGCCCGGTGTGGGCGCGAGCGACCTTGACCGCGTTTTCGACCGCCTCAGCGCCGGTGTTGAACAGCGCCGACTTCTTCTCGAAGTCGCCGGGGGTCACCCGCGCCAACATCTCGCACACCTGGATGTAGCTGTCGTAGGGGCTCACCATGAAGCAGGTGTGGCCATAGCTGTTGGCCTGCTTGGTGACCGCCTGCACCACCCGCGGGGCATTGTGACCGACCGACGCAACGCCGATGCCGGAGCCGAAGTCGATGTGTTGGTTGCCATCGACGTCGACCAGGATCGCACCCTCGGCCGCTTCGATGTACAAGTCATTGCCGCCGCTGACCGCTGAGGACACTGCAGCCTTGCGTCGGGCTGCCAGTGTCGCGGACTTCGGTCCGGGCAAACTGGTGGTGAGAATTCTCTTCTGCTCGATCACTTTTCCTCTATTCCCCAGGGGGAGTCATAACCGACCGGTGCCGCACCGGCCAGGAGATTCAGGAACGGCACGGCGTCGAAGGACTCGGGGCCGCGGACGCCCGTCCCCTGCCACTCTCCAGTGGCAAGCAATTCAAGGGCGACGACCGGGTTGATGGCGGTCTGCCATACGACGCACTGTGCGCCGTAGTTCGCCATCGCCCACTGGTTGTCGACCACGTGGTAAAGGTAGGTCTTGCGAGGCTGCCCGTCCTTGCCGGTGCCGGTGACATACAGACCAGCGCAGGTCTTGCCGGTCATCTGCGGGCCGATGGTTGCCGGGTCAGGAAGTACCGCCGCCACCACATCACGCGGGGAGACCTCAACACCTTTGACCTCCACCGCGGTGGTGCGGTCCAGGCCCAGCGCATGCAGCGTCTTCAGCACCCCGATGAACTCATCCCCCAGGCCGTATTTGAAGGTGGCCCGCTTGGCCTCGACCCAGCGCGGCATCAAGAGCACCTCTTCATGCTCCACATTGACGCATTCGACCTCGCCGATGCCCTCAGGGAAGGTGAAGACCTCTGGTTCGCTGAACGGTTCCGTGGTGAACCAGCCACGTTCGGCTTCATAGATGACCGGCGGGTTGAGGCATTCCTCGATGGTGGTCCAGATCGAGAAGCTGGGCGCGAAGATCTCGTTGCCTGCCTCGTCGTGCACCACCAGGTTGGCGCCATCTCGGACGCCGAGTTCATCGATTTCAGCGAACAGGTGATCGGCGGCGTAGCGGGCGAAGACATCGGACAGGCCCGGTTCAACACCGATGCCGACCAGCGCTAGGCGTCCGGCGTCGGCCCAGTCCTGAGCCTGAGCGAACTGCTCGTCGCCAAGCTTGACCCCAGTCTGGGAGTAGGGCATCTCCGGATGCGGATGTGACAGGCTCATCGCCATGTCCAAGTAGTCCGCACCGGCGGCGAAAGCACCGTTGAAGATTCCCATCACGAATCGCGGATCAACGGCGTTCAAAACATGGGTGATGCCATGGGCCCGAATGAGGTCGGCGACCGAATCAGCACTGGAGGCGTCAACGAAGGCCGCCTCGAAGCGACCCGCGCCGATCTCGGCGACGGCGTCGACTGTCGCCTGCGCCTTCGCCAGGTCGTAGTCGGCAACAACCATCTTGTCGAAGAAGCTGCGCCGGGCGGCGATGCGGGCGACTGCATCGCCCACCCCACCGGCGCCGACCACGAGTATGCGCATTTAGGCATCGACCTTTCGTTTTCGAGCACCGACAGCTTGAGCCAAACCGACAATGGTGATCGCACCCAAGAACATGATCGTGCCGACCACATTGACCTGCACCGGAACACCACGCTGGGCCGCGCCCCACACATACATGGGGAAGGTCACCGTGGTCGCGCCGGCATTGAAGTTGGTGACGATGTAGTCGTCAAAGCTGAGCGCGAACGCCAGCAGAGCGCCAGCAGCAATGCCCGGGGCGACCAAGGGAAAGGTAACCTTCCAGAACGCTTGCGCCGGTGTGGCGTAAAGATCCGCAGCAGCCTGCTCCAGTGCTGGGTCCAGCGATGCCACTCGAGCCTTCACCGTCGTAATCACGAACGACAAGGTGAACAGAATGTGAGCGATCAGGATGGTGGTGATTCCCGAACCGATTCCGACTGCCACGAACAAGGTCAACAACGAGGAACCCATGACGACTTCAGGGGTGGCCATCGGGAAGAAGATGAGCAAGTTGGTGGTGCCCCGCCCGCGGAAGCGGTAACGAACCAGGGCGAAGGCCGCCATGGTGCCCATCACGGTCGACACCGCCGCAGCCGTCACGCCGATTCCCAGGCTCAACCCCAGAGCGCTACACATCCCCGGACTGGCACAAGGGTTCAGCCAGGCATCCAAGGAGAATTGCGTCCACTCATAGTTGTAGCGACCGGCTGGCTTGTTGAAGGAGAAGATCACGACAACGATGTTCGGCAGCAAGATGTAGCCGATCACCAGCAGACCCACAATGATCACTGCGTTCTTGCGAATCCATCCCATGTCAGACCAACTCCTCTGTGCCGGCCGCACGCACATACAGGCCGACCATGGTGATGATGGTGATCATCAGAATGAAGGACAGTGCAGCGGCAAGGGGGTAATCCAACACCCGCAGGAACTGGGCATCGATGACCTGACCGATCATCACCGTCTGAGTGTTACCGAGCAGCTTGGAGTTGATGTAGTCGCCGGCCGCCGGGATGAAGGTCAACAACGTGCCCGACACGATCCCCGGCAGCGACAGCGGCCAGATCACCTTCCAGAAGGTGTTCCACCCGTTTGCGTATAGGTCGTTCGCCGCGTCCAAGTAACGCAGGTCCAAACGCTCGATCGAGGCATACAGGGGCAACACCATGAACGGCAGGAAGTTGTACGCCAAGCCGCTGATGACCGCGAATGGCGAGGCCAGCAGCGAATCGTTGGGAATCAGTCCCAGCCAGTTCAACAAACTCGACAGCCCGGTCACTCGGAAGAACTCCGCCACCCAGCCTTGGTCGGTCAGGATGATCTGCCAGGCCAGGGTCCGGATCAAGAAGTTGGTGAAGAAGGGCGCGACCACCAGGACCAGCAGGAAGTTCTTGTACTTGCCCGAGCGGTGAGCAATGAACCAGGCCAACGGAAATGCCAACAGCAGCGTGATGATCGTCGCGCTACCGGCATAGACGAAGGAGCGTACGAACTGCGTCCAATAACGGCTGAGGGCATCGACGTAGTTCTGGAAGTGCCACGTCATGGTGAAGCCGTTGTCGACATCGCCAGTCTGCAAGGATTGCGAGGCCAGCGAGATCGTGGGAGCTACGAAGAACACCACCAGCCACAGCAGTGCGGGTGTCAGCAGAATGAGCGGGACGAAGGCCCCGCGCCGACGGCCGGTCGTCCGGCGCTTGGTCGGAGTCCCCGGCATCACCAGCGCCATCAGTCGGCTCCCACCACGAAGGCGTGCTTGGGATCCCAGGACAAAGTCACCCGCTCGTCGAGCTGGGCACGGGCCGTGCCGTCGTTGGGCTGAGTGAGCGTGAACTCCTGGCCCCAGGGCAGCTTCACCAAGTAGTCGGTGGCAACACCGGTGAAGGAGACATCTGAGATAACACCGTCCAGGTGCGCCAGATCAGCAGCGGGGGCTTGCGAGGCGAGCGTCAGTTTCTCGGGACGGATCCCCAACTGAAGCGCCGCAGCGGACTGCGGCGATGCCGCAGCCAGCATGGCCGCGTCGACCGGAATCGTCACGCCGTGAGTAGTGGCCGTGGCGGTGGACCCCACCGACGACTCAACGGTGATCGGTAGCAGATTGGACTTGCCCAAGAAGTTGGCCACAAAGGCGGTCGACGGACGGTCGTAGAGTTCGGTCGGCTCGCCCAGTTGCTCAATGTGGCCATCGCGCATCACGGCCACAGTGTCGGCCATGGTCATGGCCTCCTCCTGATCGTGGGTGACGTGGATGAAGGTAATGCCCACCTCGGATTGGATCCGCTTCAACTCGATCTGCATCTCGCGACGCAGCTTCAGATCCAAGGCGCCCAGGGGTTCGTCCAGAAGCAGGATCTCAGGTTCGTTGACGATGGCACGGGCCAAGGCCACGCGCTGCTGCATGCCGCCGGAGAGCTGCCGCGGACGCTGACCGGCTCGATCAGCGAGCTTGACCATCTCCAAGGCATTCATCGCCTTGGTCTTCCAGTCCTTGACCTTCAGCTGGCGCAGCCCGAAGCCGACATTGTCGAGGATGTTCAGGTGCGGGAACAGCGCATAGCTCTGAAAGACCGTGTTCACGCGACGCTGATGGGCATGGGTGTTGGTGATGTCATCGGTACCGAGCATGATCCGACCCGAGGTTGGTTCCTCCAATCCCGCGACCATGCGCAAGGTCGTGGTCTTGCCGCAGCCCGATGGCCCCAGCAGGGCGAAGAAGGACCCGGGCGCTACGTCCAGGTCGATACCGTCAACGGCGATGAAATCGCCGTAGTGACGGGCGAGCTCCACCAGCCGGAGCTCCCCCGTCGCCTTACGCTGTGCTGCTCCCGCCATGACTAGCCGCTGACCAGCGTCTGGAACTGACGGTTGAAATCAACCTCTTCGGCGCTGCTCAACGCCCGGAACACCTGGCCACGTGCCAGGGTCTCCTGGCTGGGGAAGATCAGTTCGTTCTTGGTCAGCTTCGGATCCTTCTTGGCCAGGATCTCCTTCAAGCCGACAACCGGTCCGATGTAGTTGATGGCTTCCACAACCTCGGCCATCACTTCAGGGGTGTAGTAGAAGTTGATCAGCTTCTCGGCGTTGGTCTTGTGCTGGGCCATAGCGGGAATCACGAAGTTGTCCGAGGACACTGTGAACCCGGCATCGGGCAGTACATAGCCCAGGCTCGAGTTCGCGGCCTTCAACTGCGCGACGTCACCGGTCCAGGCCACACAGGCCGCGGTATCGCCGGAGCCCAGCGGACCGGTGTATTCATTGCCGGTGAAAGCCTTGATCTGACCCGCATCCTTGGCATCTTGGAGAACCTGGATGGCGGCAGCGAAGTCATCAGCAGTGAAGCTGTCCAACTTCTTGCCCTGCTCAATCAACACCAGTCCGACCGTGTCGCGCATCTCAGTCAGCAGCGTGACTTTGCCCTTCAGCGCCGGATCATGGAGCAGCTGATCCATGGTGGTGACAGCCTTGCCACCGGTCGCCTTCGTGTTGTAGCCAATGCCGGCCAAGATCGTCTGCCACGGCAAGGAGTAGACCCGCCCTTTGTCGAACGAGGGATCGGCCAACGATGGCTCAAGGTTCTTGGCGTTGGGGATGTTGTCCTTGTTGAGCGGCAACAGGTAGCCCAACCGAATGAGACGTGCAACCATCCAGTCGGTACTCACCCAGACGTCGCGGCCGGTGTCCTTACCTGCCTCCAACAGCGGCCGGACCTTGGCGAAGAACTCGTCGTTGTCGTTGTAGTCCTCGTTGAAGTTGACCTTGATGCCGGTCTCCTTCGTGAACTGTTGCAGCGTGGGGTGCTTGCCGCCGACGAGGTCGATGTACTCCGGCCAGTGGGACCAGTTGACGATCTTCTCGGTGTCCGACAAGTCGGGGGCCATCGCGGGAGTGCGGGCGGCGGAGGCCTCGTTCTTCCCGGGAGATCCGCAAGCGGTCAGCGCGCCGGCGGCAGCCACTGCGGCCAATCCGCCGAAAACGGCGCGCCGCGACAGGGCCGCGCGGGACAGGGACTGAGCCAACCCAGTCAGGGATGGATCTGGTCGGTTGTTCATGGTCGCCTCCTAGTCAGCAATCACATACATCGTCGGTCGAGAAGTTCACCACCACACTGGTGGCCCAGCGGCCACCGTCATATCCATAGTGCTCGGCGAGGGAAGAAGATGTCACGACCTCACGGCATGCCTGGGAACGACTCAACGCGTCGGCCTTCGACGCGGCTCCCGAGACACTCATAGGTCTTCCCCTGCCCTCGGCGTGGATGTTGAGCACGATAATCCGCATATGTTTCGCGGGGGTTACTGCTCGATTCGTAGTTCGCTGGGTTGAAAACTACGCAATCCGAAGTGCATGATCAAGGCATGTCACCCCTAGACCCTTCCATCGACGATGTGGGCAAACGGATCATCGAACTGCTGCAAGCCGATGGTCGAATGTCGTATGTCAACATCGCCAACGAAGTAGGACTGTCCGAGGGCGCGGTCCGGCAACGCGTCCAACGCATGATCGACACCGGCACCATGCAGATCGTCGCCGTGACCGATCCACTACGGGTGGGATTCCACCGCCAAGCGATGATCGGGGTCAAAACCCAAGGTGACGCGAGCCCGATCGCCGACGCGTTGTGCACGATTCCGCAGATCGACTACGTCGTCACAACGGCAGGCGCCCACGACATCCTGGTCGAGGTCGTGTGCGAGAACGACGACGAGTTGCTCGAGGTTCTGATGCAGAAGATCAGAGCTTTGCCGGGAGTCACCAATACCGAAACCTACGTATACCTGAAACTGAACAAGCAGCACTACAACTGGGGAACTCGATGAGTCTGACTGATCCGAACCAACCACTCACCACCAGCGCCGGCACGCCGCTGACCGACGCCGCCCGGGACCACCTGTGGGGGCACTTCACCCGCCACTCGGTGTATGAACCGGTCGAAGACGGAGGCAAGGGCGCAAAGGTTCCGGTGATCGTACGCGGCTCCGGACACCACATCTGGGACGCCGAGGGCAACAAATACATCGATGGACTCTCCGGCCTGTTCACCGTGCAGGTGGGCCATGGACGCACCGAACTGGCGAGCGCCGCGGCAGCGCAGGCTGAACAGCTGGCCTACTTCCCGCTGTGGAGCTACGCCCATCCGGCCGGGATCGAACTGGCTGAACGCCTCGCCGGCTACGCCCCCGGCGATCTGAACCGGGTGTTCTTCACCAGCGGCGGTGGCGAGGCCGTCGAGTCGGCGTGGAAGCTGGCCAAGCAGTACTTCAAGCTGACCGGCAAGGGCGCCAAGACCAAGGTGATCTCCCGCTCGATCGCCTATCACGGCACGCCGCATGGCGCCCTTTCCATTACTGGCATCCCGGACATCAAGACCGTCTACGAGCCGCTGGTCCCGGGCGCATTGAAGGTGCCCAACACCTGCTTCTACCGGGCTCCGGAGGAGTTCCGCGACGACGAATACGCCTTCGGGCAGTGGGCCGCGAACCAGATCGCGGAGATGATCGAAAGCGAAGGGCCTGACACCGTCGCCGCCGTCTTCCTCGAGCCGGTGCAGAACTCCGGTGGTTGCTTCCCGCCGCCGCCGGGATACTTCCAGCGGGTGCGCGAGATCTGTGACACCTACGACGTGTTGCTGGTCTCCGATGAGACCATCTGCGCCTTTGGACGCATCGGTTCGATGTTCGCCTGCGACGATTTCGACTATGTGCCCGACATCATCACCTGCGCCAAGGGCCTGAGTTCGGGTTACTCCCCGATCGGCGCCATGATCGCCTCCGAGCGGCTGTTCGAGCCCTTCCGGGACGGCACCACCGCTTTCACCCATGGGTACACCTTCGGTGGCCATCCGGTCTCGGCGGCGGTCGCGTTGGCCAACCTGGATCTCATGGAGGCCGAAGGCCTGAACCAGCGGGTCAAGGACAATGCCCCGCTGTTCAAGGCCCAGTTGGAGACTTTGCTGGACATCCCGATCGTCGGCGACGTTCGCGGCGCCGGCTACTTCTACGGGATCGAACTGGTGAAGGACAAGGCCACTCGGGAGACCTTCAACGAGGAGGAATCCGAGAAGCTGCTGCGCGGCTTCCTGTCCAAGGCTCTGTACGAGGCCGGGCTGTACTGCCGCGCCGATGATCGCGGCGATCCCGTCATTCAGTTGGCGCCCCCGCTGACCATCGGCGAGGCCGAGTTCGCCGAGATCACCGCCATCCTGCGCACGGTGCTGACCGAAGCCTCCGCGCTGCTGTGACCAACGAAGGAAGCCCGGCACCACCACGGTGCCGGGCTTCCTCCATGCTCGGGCTTCGACAAGCTCAGCCAACGAAACCCCCGCACCCGGAACCCGTCGAAACGCACCCCCCACACCCAGCCAGGCTTCGACAAGCTCAGCCAACGAAACGCCCACACCCGGAACCTGACGAAGGGCACCCCAAACCCTCACCCAGCCGGGCTTCGACAAGCTCAGCCAACGGAATACCCGTGCCCTGAGCCTGTCGAAGGGCAATTCCGGGCTCAGATGTCGAGGGGCTCGTCCAACGCGCGACGCAGCGCAGCCAGGCGGGATTCCAGCTTCGCCACGCGTGCTGCCAACTCGGCGTCCGAGGCCCCCGGAGTTGCCGGAGCAGGGACGCCCGGAGCCTGCGCCTGGGGCCCGGGTGATGCCTCGTTCGCGCCAGAGTCGGGCGCAGTCGGACGGGCGGAGCGAGTTCGGCGGCCAAAGCGCAGATACCCGATCCCGACCGTGATCAGGAGGGCAGCGGTGACCACAACGAACCGCATCACGTTGTTGTCGATCGAGAACGCCATGCCCACCGACGAAACAAGGGTGAAGATGCTACCCAGCAGCAGCCCGTTGGAGATCGCCTCCATGCGCGCGGGCAGCGCCAGCGAGACGACGGCGACCCCCGTGGCCAAAGCCAACATCAAGAGCCCCGACGTCAGCCGCCACGCCTGCAGGACTGCAGGGTTGCCGTCCAGCGTGTCCGGTTCGGGATAGAAGGTGTACAGCCCCATCCAGAAGAAGGCAACCAAGACCAGTCCCAAAAAGATGGCGAAGATGATTGAGAGAACACCGTTCCGTTTCATGCTGGAATCATAGCCAGCGGGCTGTCAGTGTCCAGCCCCTGCAGCGGGAAACTGCTAGCGGCACCGACCCCTGGCATCATGGCGGGGTGGAGCCGATCACCTTGGGCCGGGCTGACACCGGCCATGGCGAGGTCGTACTGAGGCGTCGCGGTGCGACCGTCGAGTTGGTGGTCAACGGCGTGTTCGCCATGGATTCGGTCGAGGTTGCCTCCGAGTACGCGCTGGCCGACGCGGCCGGGGATCCGCCAGGCCGGGTGCTGGTCGGCGGGCTGGGCCTGGGCTACACCACCGCCCGCCTCCTGGATCGCGGCGCCGAGCAGGTGCGCGTCGTGGAACTGGCTCAGCCGTTGGTCACCTGGGCTCGATCAGCGATCACCGATCAACTCGGACGCATCAGTGCCGATCCACGGGTCGAGTTGGTCGTCGGCGACATCGCCGAACACGTGCTTGGCGAAGACCCCGGATGGGATGCCATCCTGCTCGATGTCGACAACGGCCCGAGCTTTCTGATCCATGACCACAACCAACGGGTGTACTCCGAGAGTTTTCTGGCCCATTGCCTGCGACTGCTCAGCCCGGCGGGGAGCCTGATCATCTGGTGTGAGACAGCCAGCCCAGACCTGGAAATCACGCTGAGGCGTCTCGCTGCCGAGGTCAGGCTGATCACCGTCCCGGTGAGCCGCGACGGCCACGACTTCGACTACGCGCTGTATCAGGCACACCCGCCGACGGTCTGAAACCTCAGGCCGGCCGAGCCAACACAGTGTCGGCAATTACGGTCACATGGATCTGCCCGCCCGGCGCCACCGCCTCACTACTCGGGTGCTGCAGTCGAACCTCCACCCCAGCATCGGTCTGAGCCAGGGTCCGGCGGTAGCTACCCAAGAAGCTGGTCTCAATCACGGTCGCATCGAATCCAGGAACCGAGACATCGGCTAGGCGCAGATCCTCCGGACGCAGATAGACCTCCACCGGACCGTCGGCCACCGGCTCGCGCAGCGGCAATCGCCGGCCCAGGACGCTGACCTGACCGTCCTGAGCGACGCCGGGCACCTTGCTAGAAAGGCCGACGAACTCGGCCACGGTCGTGGTGGCCGGGCGCAGGTAGAGCTCTTCGGGGGTGCCGATCTGCTCAATGGCACCGCGACCCATCACCGCCACCCGATCCGACACCGCCAGCGCCTCCTCCTGGTCATGGGTCACGAACACCGTGGTGATACCCAAGCGCAACTGGATCCGGCGGATCTCATCGCGCAACTGCACCCGCACCTTGGCGTCCAGCGCCGACAGCGGCTCGTCCAACAGCAGCACTCGCGGCTCGGTGACCAGGGCTCGAGCCAGGGCGACCCGCTGCTGCTGCCCACCGGAGAGTTGATGAGGATAACGCTGGCCGTATTCCGCCAGCCCGACCAGGGCCAGCGACTCGGCGGCGCGCTGCACCGCCTCGGCCTTGGGAACCTTTCGGCGGCGCAAGCCGAAGGCCACATTGTCGATCACCGACAGATGTGGGAATAGCGAGTAGGACTGGAACACCATGCCGATATCGCGCCGGTTCACCGGAACCTCGGACACGTCCTGGCCGGCGAAGCGGACCTCGCCACAGTCGGAGGCTTCCAGGCCGGCGAGCACTCTCAGCGCGGTGGTCTTGCCGCAGCCCGAAGGCCCGAGCAGGGACACGAACTCGCCAGGGGCAATATCCAAGTCGAGCGCATCCAGGACCACACGGTCACCGAAGCTCTTGGTGATCTGGCGCAACTCCACCCGCGTTCCGGTGGTCTTCTCCAAAACGGCGGTCACAGTGCGTCCTTTCGCAGCGAGATTCGTCCCAGGCGACCGATCACGACCAACAGGCCGAAAGCGAATGCCAAGGACAACAAGGTGAACATGGCCGAGGCATAGGCATCCATCTTGCTGACCACCACCAGGGCGGTCTGCAACACCTGGCGATTCAGCAGCGAGGCGATGGTGAACTCCCCCAGCACGACAGCGGTGGAGATCAGCGCTGCCGCGATCAGACCGCCGCGCAGATTCGGCACCAGGACCAGCAACACCGTGGTTGCCCAGTTCGCCCCGCTGGCCCGGGCAGCTTCGGACAAGGTGGCCACATCGATGGCGTCGATCGAAGCCTGGATAGACCGAAAGGCGAACGGCAACACGGTGATGCCGTAGGCGAAGGCAAGCGTCCAGGCACCGGTTCCCAGATTGCGGCCGATGACCAGGTAGATGGGGCTCAGTCCCACCACCAACACGATGGCCGGAATGGAGATTGGCAGCAACACCACGAACTCGAAAGCCCGCCGCAGCTGCGGCAGCCGCAGATTGATCAGAATCATGGTGGGCGCCAACACCCCCTCGACGATGAGGACGGTCAGCACCGCCAGGACCAAGGAGTTGCCCAGCCCGGTCCACAACGGCGTGAGGATGTGTTGATTGGCCGAGTCGAACAGGCCTGCCCAGTGGGCCAGGGTGAGGCCTCCGGTCGTGTCATCGCGCAGGGTGTAGAGCAGCGTCGAGAGCAGCGGGATTGCGAACACCACACCGACGGTGCCCCCGATCGCCCACCGGGTCGCAGGACGAGGCGCGAACCCCACCGCACTCACGACTGCCACCGGGACGCTCGCCGCTGGACAACGGCGTAGGCCCACATCACCAGGCCGACCACGATCACCATGCCCAAAGCCAGCACGCCGGCCAAGTTCTGTCGTCCCAGCAGCGTTTCACTGGTCATCGCGGTGCGGATCTGCAAGGTGACGATCTGCGAGCCCTGACTGGCCAGCGCGGCGGCTGTTGCGTAGGAAGAGAAGGCGTTGGCGAACAGCAGCAGCAGGCTGGCCAGGAAGGACGGCGCCAACACCGGCAGCCCGATATGCCACCAGAAGCCCCGCCGCGTACCACCGAGAGTGAGGTTCGCCTCAGCCCACTGCGGTTTGAGGGCGGCCATGGCCGGGGTGAAGGTGATCACCATCAGCGGTACCTGGAAGTAGATATAGGGCAGGATCAGGCCGGGCAGGTCGTAGATCCAGGTGCCGTTGGCGAAGATGTCGATCCCCAGATAGTGGGCCAATCCCTGAGTCAGGACGCCTTGCACCCCGATGGTGGCGATGAAGGCGAAGGCCAGCATGACGCCGCCGAACTGCGCCAGGACACCGGCGGCGGCATCGACCAGCGTGCGCACGGTGCCCACCTCCGGCAGGCCCAGCATCGCGTAACACACCGCTGCCCCCAGCACCGCACCAACCACTGCGGTCAACAGCGACAGCCACGTCGAGTTCCAGAATGTGTTGACGATCACCGGGTCGGTCAGGGACGCCAGGTTGGCCCAGTCGAGGTGTCCCTCGACCACCACCCCGGACGACACGGCCAAGACGGTCGGCAAAGCGAGGAAAAACAGCAGATACAACCCGAAGGGAACCAATCCCACCCAGGCCAGATCGAGCCGCGCCCGAAGCCGCGGCGACCGGGGTGAGACGATGCGTCCCACCCCGGTGGCAGCGGTCAGGCTGTTGGCTTCAGCCACAGTGCTCACTGAACGGCCGATGCCCACTTCTCGCCGAGCAGCTTGCCGGCAGCATCGCTTTGGGCAGCGGTCGGCACGACCGAATCCGCAGGAGCCGTCGGCAGCTTTGCAGCCAGCGCGGCATCGATGGTTCCGGCCTTGGTCATGGCGTCCATCCGCACCGGACGGGCGCCACCCTTGAGCCACAGGTTCTGGGCCTCATCGGAGTAGAGGAACTCCTCCCACAGCCGGGCGGCTGCCGGGTGTGGCGCGTCCTTGTTGATGGCCTGGTTGTAGTAGGCGGCATAACCGGTGCCGGGGAGGATGGTGACCTTCCAGCTCGCCTTGTCGGCGGTATGGGCGGCGTTGAGGTAGTCCCAGTCGAAGACAACCGGGGTCTCGCCGCTGGCCACGGTGGCTGTGGTCACGTCGACCTTGAGCAGATTTCCGGCCTTCTTCATCTGGGAGAAGAAGTCGATGCCCGGGGTGTAGTCATCCAAGGTGCCGCCGCTTTGGACGGTGGCCAAGCCGACAGCCCCAAAAGCCGCACCGGCCTGGGTCGGGTCGCCGTTGAGGGCAACCGCACCCTTGTACTTGGCACCGAGCAGGTCCTTCAAAGCGGCGGGAGCCGGGTACTTCGCCGAGTCGTAGCCGATCGACATGTAGCCGCCGTAGTCGCCGGTGTAGGCGCCATTGGCGTCCTTCAGATTGGCGGGGATCTCATCCCAGGTCGCCACCTTGTAAGGGGCGAACTGGTCGGTGTTCTGCAGGGTCACGGTCAGCCCCAGGTCGAACACGTCAGGGGCGGTGTCGAGGCCGGCATTGGTCTTGGCGGCCTGGATCTCCTCAGCGCTGGAGACGTCCGGGGACTGCTCGTTGATCTTGATCTCGGGGTAGGCCTTGGCGAAGGCGTCAAGGATTTCGCCGTAGTTGGCCCAGTCGCGAGGCAGTGCGATCACATTGAGCGCACCCTCGGCCTTGGCTGCGGCTTCCAGGTCGGCCTTGGTCCCGAAGTCGGCCAAGCTGGTGGCCGTGGCGGCCTTGTCGGCATTGGCCGACGGCGTGGTCGAGCAGGCCGACAACGACAGGGCGAGGCTCGCCGAGACGGCCACGCCAGCAACAAGCCGGCGTCCGAAAGTGGACAGCAGATGCATGTGGTTCCCTTCAGATAGTCGCCGGCCGCAGGCCGGACGGTCCGCACGTTAGGGAACCGGAGTGACGTGTTGACCTTCAGTCGGTGAATTCTTCACCGCGGCCGGGTGTCACCTTTGCACGTGTTGCCCCGATCAGATCCCGACGTCCTCCAGCATCTCGGTCACCAAGGCAGCGATTGGAGAGCGCTCGGAACGGGTCAGCGTCACGTGGGCGAACAGTGAGTGGCCCTTCAACCGCTCCACCACAGCGACCACGCCGTCGTGGCGTCCCACGCGCAGATTGTCCCGCTGCCCCACGTCGTGGGTGAGGACCACCCGAGAGTTCTGGCCGATCCGCGACAGCACGGTGAGCAGCACGTTGCGCTCCAAGGACTGTGCCTCGTCAACGATGACGAAGGCATCGTGCAAGGAACGACCTCGAATGTGGGTCAGCGGCAATACTTCGAGCATCTCCTGGGCAAGAATTTCGTCGATGACGTTTTTCGACGTGACCGAACTGAGAGTGTCGAACACCGCCTGACCCCACGGGTTCATTTTCTCGTTCTCACTTCCCGGCAAGTAACCCAGCTCCTGACCACCCACGGCGTACAGCGGACGGAACACGATCACCTTGGAGTACTGCCGCCGTTCCAACACGGCTTCCAGGCCCGCGCACAAGGCGAGTGCCGATTTGCCGGTTCCGGCCCGACCGCCCAGCGACACGATGCCGATCTCGGAATCCATCAGCAGATCCAAGGCGACGCGTTGCTCCGCGGAGCGCCCATGGATGCCGAAGACCTCACGATCCTTGATCAGCTTCACCGCGCCGTCCGGAAGCACTCGACCCAGGGCTGAGGAGTTGCTGGCGTGCAGCACCACTCCGGTGTGGCAGGGCAGGTCGACGGCTTCGGGGACGGTGGCCATCCCTTCGCTGTACAGGGTTTCGACACTGGCGTCGGCGACATCAAGCTCAGCCATGCCCGTCCAGCCGGTGTCCGGGGTGAGTTCATTGCGGTATTCCTCGGCCGCCAAGCCCACAGCGGAGGCCTTCACCCGCATGGGCAGATCTTTGCTGACCAGCACCACCTCGTTGCCCTCGCTGCGATAGTTCAGCGCCACCGCCAAGATGCGCGAGTCGTTGTCACCGAGCCGGAAGCCCGCCGGGAGGACGTCCGGATCGGTGTGATTGAGTTCGACCCGGAGCGTGCCTTCGGCCTCGTTGACCGGCACTGGGGCGTCGAGACGCCCGTACTGGACGCGCAGGTCGTCCAAGAACCTCAAGGCGGTGCGGGCGAAGTACCCCAGTTCGGGGTGGTGACGTTTGGCTTCAAGTTCGGTGATCACGACCACCGGGACTACCACCGAATGCTCAGCGAACTTGCGGAGGGCCTGCGGATCGCTCAGCAAGACCGAAGTGTCGATGACGTACGTCTTCAATGCCACTGCTTGGTCACGGGTTCCGGAGAACGCGGTCCGAGTAGAGGTGCGCGGCATGTCGATCCTTGTCCGGGCCGAACGTCACCCACGTCCGGCGCCTGTGATGTGGCTAGCCGGAGGGGTATGGGCCCGGTGATGGCCCGCGAGTCTGGCTCCCAAGAGCGGGACGTCGCATGGGTACCTCTCGTCGAAAGGGCGGGGCGCCCCCTCGCAGTTCGAGCCTATGCGCGTCAGAGGGGAGGCTGTCAGCCCGACACGCAGGGTGACCCAGGGCAGAAATGCTGGGAGGTTCACCCCCACTCCAGAAGTTCACTCAGCGGAAATCCGCTCGATACCCAGCGCAGCGATTCCCCTGGTGAGACGATGGTATTAGCCCGACGGCGAAGCGACCCACCCAGCGCTTCAACGCCGAGCGCAGTGGTGTCAACCTAAGGACCCCCCCATGAACACCGCACGCTGGGGCAGCGTTGCCCTCGTGGCCATCATGGCCCTGACACTGAGCCCTGCGCCCAGTTGGGCTGACACAGCCACAGACGATCACACCATCTTGGTCACCTTCGATCACTCGCAGAGCAATCCGGCCGCCGCAGCGAAGGCTGCCGTGGAACACTCCGGCGGTCGAGTCGTGGCGACCGAAGGGCTGGGCAACAAGATCGCCGCCGTTACCGTCAAGGCCTCGGACGCCCAGTCCACCGCCGTGGAAGACCGCACTGAGGACCAGACCGGGGTGAAGACCGCAGAGCTGTCCGGCAAGGTCTATCCGACCACGACCAACGACTCCTACTACAGCTACCTGTGGAACGTGAACAATGCCTCAGGCAGCACCTATGGAACCAAAGCCGAAAGCGCCTGGCCCATGTCGACCGGTGCGGGCTCGGTGATCGGCGTCATCGACACCGGCATTACCCGCAATGTCGATCTCAACACCCACGTGATCGCCGGCTACGACTTCGTCGATGGCGACACCAATCCGACCGATTCCGGTCCGGACTACGCAACCTACTGGCATGGCACTCACGTGGCCGGCATCGCTGCCGGCATCGCGAAGAATGGCGTCGGGACCTTCGGGGTTGCGCCCGGCGCATCGATCGAGCCGATTCGCATGCTCGGCCCCAATGGCGGCAGCACCGATGATCTCGTGGCGGCAATCCTGTGGGGATCCGGGGTCTCGCAAGCTGGCGCTTCGGTGACCAATGCCCATCCGGCCGACGTGCTCAATCTCTCACTGGGAAGCAGCACCTACGCGGGAGCGAGTTGCCCGACCGCAGTGCAGACGGCCATCAACCAGGCTGTAGCGGCAGGAACGACCGTTGTGGTCGCTGCCGGCAATGACTCCATGAGTCTGGCCGGCACCTACCCGGCCAACTGCAGCAATGTGATCCGAGTGACCGCCTCCGGCAACCGGGGGAAGTTGGCCGGCTACAGCAACTACGGCACTTCGGCCTTCCCGGCGACAGTGTCGGCCCCGGGTGGCTCAGCAACCTCCGGCGGCGATCCCGATCCGCGACACTGGATCTTGTCGACCTGGCCAAATTCTTACCAGTTCATGGTGGGCACGTCGATGGCCGCACCCCATGTCTCCGGGGTCATCGCACTCCTGCGGGCTCGCAACCATAGTCTGACTCCGCAACAGTTGACGTCGTTGGTGTCTTCGCACGTCACTCGGCTCAGCGATGGCTGCAGCACGGTGCGCTGCGGTCCGGGCATCACCAATGCGGCGACGGCCGTCGCCCACATCTCGGCCCCGATTCTGACCGCGGCGCGAGTTTCGGGCGCTGCTCGGGTTGGACGCCGAGTCACTGCGGTCGCCACGACACCGCTGGAGTCCGGCCACCTGCGCTATCAGTGGCTGCGCAACGGAACCGCGATCAAGGCCGCCACCGGCCGGACCTATCGCCTGACGACCTCCGACTACAAAGCCGCCGTGTCGGTGCGGGTCCAGGCGACTGCCTCTGCTCGGAGCGTCCAGCGGACCAGCGCGACCGTGAAGGTTGCGGCGGGCACCTTCGTCAGGCACAACACCCCGAAGGTGCGCGGCACCATGCGGGTGGGACGCACCCTCACCGTGTACCTCGGCACCTGGTCGCCGCGGCCCACCGGCTACCGCTACCAGTGGCTGCGCGACGGGAAGCCGATCCCGCAGGCAACCCGCTCCAGCTACCGGCTGACGGCCCGCGATCGCGGTCACCGTATTTCGGTGCGCCTCGCCCTCAAGGTTCCCCGCTATGTCACTCGCGTCACCACCAGCGCCAAGCGCTTCGTCCGATAAGGGGGTGGTTGGAACGGGCTACAGCTTCAGCCGACTCCCACCCAGGCAGTTCTCCGATCTCAACCCCTGCGGATTTCCGCTCTCGATGCAGGAATCGGCACTCGGATGCGCAATGATGGACCCACCCCGGCGGGAAACAGAGAATGCTGTCCTCCACTCCGGTCTGTCTGTGAAGTGAGGATGGCAATGAAGACCCTGCGTTGGACCACCGTTGCACTGCTGACCGCAGTGAGTTTGACAGCCACAGCAGCCCCCGGTTGGGCTGAGGGATCGAGCCGAAGGACGAGTGCTTCGGAGACGTCCACGATCATCGTCACTCTCGAGCCGGGCACTCCCGATCCGACCCGGGCCGCCGCTGCTGCCGTGGCCGCGGGACAAGCCACGGTGACCCGCTCCGCCTCGATCGGCCCGAACACCGTCGCCGTCACCATGAAGAACTCCGGCGGGAACGCCCGCGCCGCCAGCGTCAGCGCTCAAGCCAAGAGTCGGGCGCACATCGTGACCGCCGAGGTGTCGCGGCGGGTGTACGCCACCACGACCAACGACACCTACTACAGCTCACTGTGGAACATCAACAATGGCGCCTCCAGCACCTACGGACTCAAAGCGGAGAACGCCTGGAGCACCACGGGGGGCAGCGGCGCGGTGATCGGTGTGATCGACACTGGCATCACAAACCATTCGGACCTGAGTGCGAATGTGATCACCGGCTATGACTTCGTTAGCTATGCCAATTCCGACAACGGCACCGATGGCGATGGCTGGGATCCCGACCCGACTGATGAGGGTGACTGGGATGACACGTCGTCCTCCAGTTGGCACGGAACCCATGTGGCCGGCATCGCCGCAGCCATCGCCAACAACAGCAAGGGAGTCGCTGGAGTCGCGCCACGGGCGGCTATCGAGCCGATCCGGGTTCTCGGCTGGCAGGGCGGCTACGACTCCGACATCATCGCCGGCATCTATTGGGGAGCTGGCGTTGCGGTTGCAGGAGTCCCCGCCAACAAATACCCCGCTGACGTGCTGAACATGTCCTTGGGCGGCGCCGGATCCTGCACCACGGCCATGCAGACGGCTATCAACACTGCCGTCAGCCGTGGTACCACCGTCGTCGTCGCGGCCGGCAACGGCGACGCCGATGGCAACCCGCTGCCGATCGACAATACCTTCCCGGCTAACTGTGACAACGTGATTCGCGTCACCGCGACCGACTCTGCCGGGGCCAAAGCCTCCTGGAGCAACTACGGCACCGCCAGCTACCCCGCCACTGTGGCCGCCCCCGGCGTGGGCATCTACTCCACCGTGAACAGTGGACTCAAGACCCCGGTCGCCGAAAGCTACGCCTCCATGAGCGGCACCTCGATGGCTGCTCCACATGTGGCCGGAATCGTCGCCTTGCTGCGGTCGGCGGACAGCCGGCTCACGACGGCGCAGGTGAAGACCATCCTCACCACGAACACGACCGCCATCAGTTGCAGCACAACCCAATGCGGCGCGGGCGTTGCAAACGCGGCCAACGCGGTCGCCCAGCTCAGCGCACCGGTGGTGAGCTCGGTGACCGTCTCCGGAGTGCCCGTCGTTGCACACACCCTCACCGCGACCGCTGGGGCGAGCACACACCCGGCCTACCTGCGCTACCAGTGGCTGCGTGACGGTGTGGCGATCGGCGGTGCAACCAGGTCGACCTACCTGGTGACGGCCAGCGACTTCGCCCACAAGCTGAGTGCGCGCGTCACGGCAACCGTCGGTTCCCTGACTCCGGCCACGCTAACCAGCGCGGCGGTAACCGTACGCTACGGCACCTTCAGCAAGCTGAAGTCCCCGCAGGTGCGCGGCACCATGCGCGTGGGTCGCAAACTCACCGCCTACCGCGGGGCCTGGTCGCCCGCACCGATGGCCTACCGCTACCAGTGGCTGCGCAATGGTCACAAGATCAAGGCCGCTACCAAGTCCACCTATCGGCTCACCAAGAAGGACCGCGGTGCCAAGATCTCGGTTCGAGTGACAGTGAAGCGTTCCTACTACCTCAGCCGGGTCGCCACCAGCGCCAGCCGCCGGGCACGCTGATCGCCAGAACGGGGCACCGACCGACCAGGGACACTGACTGACCAGGGGCACTGCTCGCAACGACTGGTCAGCGCCCGAAGCGGCGCTCCCGCTGAGCGTAGGAGCGCAAGGCTCGCACGAAGTCGACCTTGCGGAAGTCAGGCCACAGCGCTTCACAGAAATAGAACTCGCTGTGAGCGGATTGCCAGATGAGGAAGCCGGACATGCGCTGCTCCCCGGAGGTGCGGATGATCAGGTCCGGGTCGGGCTGGCCGGCGGTGTAGAGATGCTCGGCGATGTCGTCGATCTCGAGGCTTTCGGCGAGTCGATTGAGGGTGTTCCCCTTGGTGTCCTCGCTGGCCAACAGTGATCGCACCGCGTCGCGCAGTTCGTGGCGTCCGCCGTAGGCGATGGCCACGTTGACATGACATCCGGAGTTGGACGCGGTAGCAACCTCGGCGCGATGGATGGTGGCAGCCATCTCCTCGGGCAGCAGACTGGCATCGCCCACCATTTGCACCCGGTAGTCGGCGATGCTGGCCAAGTCGGTGAACAGCCGCTGGATCACCTCCAGCAAGGGGGCGATCTCAGACTCCTCGGAACGCCGCAGGTTGTCAGTGGACAAGACCCACAAGGTGACCAGCGGAATACCCAGCTCGGAGCACCAACCAACGAACTCCTTGAGCTTGTCGGCGCCGGCCTGATAGCCGACCACCAGCGGCTTTCCGGGGGCATTGGTACGAGCCCACCGCCGATTGCCGTCAGCCAACACTGCGATGTGGCGAGGCAGCGCCGCGGAGTCAAGCTCACGCAGGACGCGCTTCTCGTAATACCGGTAGAGGAATCCCCAGGATTGCGCCCGGTCCAACAGTTCACCGGGCCACCCGCTGATCGCCATGACTGAACACTACCGCCGAGGCCAAGCTGATCCTGGACATGTTGAATGAGAGGTCTTGAAATCAGCAGCCGAAGAACTTACGGTAGAGTAAGTTACGCAACCGTAGGTAAGGAACCGATGACTACCCACCCCGGAGAGACCACCGTGATCGAAACCGATCAGACCAAACCCAAGCTACGAGGCTGGCTGCACCTGGGAATGACACCACTGGCCGTCATCGGCGGGGTGCTCCTGGTCGTGCTCGCCCCTACCGTCCCCACCAAGGTGGGCAGCGCCATCTGGCTGGGTGGGGCACTGCTGCTGTTCGGCACCAGCGCCGCCTATCACCTCGGCAACTGGACGCCAGCAACCAAGGCCGCGCTGCGACGCTGGGACCACGCCAACATCTTCATCTTCATCGCCGCGACCTATACCCCGATCGCCCTGGCCGTGCTGGACCGATCCTCGGCGACCCTGTTGCTCAGCGTGATCTGGGGCTTCGCCTTGGTAGCCGTCCTGGTGCGGGTCTTTTGGCAGTCCGCCCCGCGCTGGGTCGACGTGATCGCCTATCTGGGCATGGGCTGGGCCGGGGTGTGGTGGCTCCCGGCGTTCTGGACCGAGGGAAGCCCTGCCGTGGTCATCCTGATCGTGCTCGGCGGAGTGGCCTACAGCATCGGCGCGCTCATCTACGCCCGCAAGCTGCCGAACCCTTCACCGACCTGGTTCGGGTTCCATGAGGTCTTCCACGCCTTCACCTTGCTCGCCGCGATGATTCACTTCGCAGCGATCTGCGTGGCGATCTTCGCCTGACTGGGAAGACCCAGCGTTACCCGGCTTCCCCACCCGGCTGGTCGAGAAGGTCGTGACGAGAAGTGGCACTCCCCACCTCGCACCCCGTTGGTTGAGGAGGCCGCACCAGCGACCGTCTCGAAACCCGCCTCGCTCTCAAGCACCCCCCACCATCTTGCCCGGCTGGTTGAGGAGGTCGCACCAGCGACCGTCTCGAAACCCGCCCCACTCAGGAGTGACACTCCCCGCCTGCCGACGGGGCCGGCGCGGTCACCCCTGCACCACCCACCCGACTCCACAGCGCGGTGCGCAGGGCCTTCACCTCAGAAGCCGGCGCGAAGCACGTCTCTCCTCGGCACACGTAGACCCCCGCTTCGGAACGAGCCTCGAAGTGATGGGCGAACCCCGTGGTGCCCGCCGCACCGGTGATCACCGCAGTACCCGCCGGCGCCATGCGCCAGGTGGCGCGGCTCAGCTCGGAAAGGGCTTCCCCATCCTCGGCCACCACCACCGCCACCGCAGGACGCAGCCCGGTACGGGCCTCGTCCGTCACCAGGGCATCACCCAGCGCTGCGCCAGCGAAGCGTGGCGAGGACTCCATGGTTCCGCGCAGGGTCTGGGCGGCGGCATCGGCGCGGGCGATCATCGCCGAATCGTCGGCCATCAAACCCACCAGTCGCAGCGCAGCTATCAGCGCAGAGGTGCCCGACGGAGTGGGATCGTCCATGAACCCCCGCGGACGGGCGAACAACGCCTCGGCGTTGATCGAAGCATCGTGGAAGCCACCATCGTCGGCCGCGAAACGGGTCAGCGCGACCTCGAGCAACTCGATGGCCCGCTCCAACCACACCGACTCCCCCAGCACACCAGCCAACCGGGCGAAGCCCAGGGCCGTGGCGCCATAGTCGTCGGCGAAGCCCTCGGTGGTGCCCACCTGACCGTCCAGCGAACTGCGATACAGCGTTCCGTCGACCCAGTGCACGCCCCACAGGTTCTCCGCAGCCCCCCGGGCCAATTCCAACCATTCGGGCTCGCCGAAGATCGTCGCAGCAAAGCACAGGGAATCGATGGCCCAGCCGTTCCAGGCGGCCACCACCTTGTCGTCGCGCGCCGGAGCGTAGCGGGTGAACCGCTCAGCGAGCAGCGTCGCGCTCACCGCCGCCAAGCGCTCGGGGTCGGGATTGCCCCGCAACTGCAAGGTCGACAGTCCGTGTTCGAAGGTGCCGACGTTGGTCACATGGAAGACCTCTGTGGCCCAATCGCCGTCCTCGGCACCCAGGGCGTCGGTCAGCAACTCCGGAGTCCAGCAGTAGTAGATGCCTTCATGCGGCTGGCCTAACGCGTCCAGACTGTCGGCGTCCAGGGAGGAGGCGAACCCACCAGCCTCGGTGCGCATTTCGCGGCCCAGCCAGCCCGCAATACCGCGCACCACGCGCTCTCGGTGCCAGCGCACCAGCGGATCATGGTCGGGTGCCCGGCGCCAGGAGCGGGCGTAGACCCCCAGCAGCAACGCATTGTCGTACAACATCTTCTCGAAATGCGGAACCACCCAGGCCGCATCGACGGTATAGCGGTGGAAGCCGCCGCCGAGTTGGTCATAGATGCCACCGCGCGCCATCGCCTCCAGGCTGCGCTGAGCCACATCCAAAGAGCCTGGCTCGCCCTTGACGAGCAGGGCGTCCAACACCTGGGCGGCCGGAAACTTCGGTGCACCACCGAATCCGGCATGGATGGGGTCGAACTGCGCCGCGAGTTGCTGCTGGACCTCCCACACCGTCGGACGTTCCTGAGCCGGGGCCGCCGGCTCGAAGACCTCAGCCAGGGCCGCGGTGATGGCGCCGGCACTGGCGTCGGCCTCGTCTCGGCGTTCTCGCCACGCATCGTTGATGGCGGTGAGCACGTCAGAGAAGGAGGGCTGCTGGGCGGTGGCCTCCGGCGGAAAGTAGGTGCCGGCGAAGAAGGGCCGACCATCCGGAGTGCAGAAGACCGTCATCGGCCATCCACCCGATCCGGTGAGCGCCTGGGTCGCCGCCATGAAGACCGCGTCCACATCAGGACGCTCTTCACGGTCGACTTTGATCGCCACGAAGTTGGGGTTGACCAGCGCCGCGATCGCCGGATCGGAGAAGGACTCCTCGGCCATCACATGACACCAGTGACAGGAGGCGTAGCCCACCGACACCAGAATCGGACGGTCGGTCCGCTGCGCTTCAGCGAGAGCCTCCGGGCCCCACTGCCACCAATCGATGGGATTGTCGGCATGCAACCGTAGGTACGGTGAGGTCGCGTCATGGAGTCGATTCACGGCGGTCAGCTTAAGCGAAGCCGACCCGCCGCGCGCAGTGCCTACTGATCGGCCGCCATCGCGGCCAGGGCCAACTGCCGCAGTTCTGCCCCCCATGCCTGGGCGCGCTCAAGCTCACCGCTGCGCAGCGGACCGTACTTGCCGTCCACGATGAAGCCTTGCGGGGAGGCGATGAGCCGAAGCCCACGGGCCTGGAGCGACTTGGCGATGGCTGGGGCGCCACTGCCGAAAGGCCCGCGCACCTGGGTGTCGAAGGCAGCACACAGGCCGGCGGCGCGATTCACCCCGTCCAACCAGGTTCGCATCGAGGGATGCGACAGGTCGGCCTCCGGGGCGCCGAGTTGAGGCTTTGTAGCGATTCCTTCACGAACGGTGTCACTGGAGAGATGAAAAGCGAACACCGGCCCACCGGCCACGACGAGGTCCACAGTGGCCAGATCCTCCGGCTCAATATCGGCAGTCGAGACCGCCACCGCATCGTCACCGATTCCGGCCGCAATGGCCTGAGCCACCTGCGCGGTGTTGCCAAACACCGACTCGTACACCACAACTGCCTTCATGTCGTCTCCTTGGGGTTGGGGAAACTTCGATAGCTCCAGTCTCGGGGCAAAGCGTTCGCCGCGGTAGGAACCCCGGCGAACAAGTCGTGTTCGGGCAGGGATACCGGAACCCGGGAAAGCACCAACTGGTAGTCCTCGGTGGGGTGAGCCGATTGCTGGATCTGCAGCGGCACCGCGAACCAGCGTCCTTCAGGATCGATCTGGGTGGCGTGAGCCTTCAGCGCGTCATTGCGCACCCCGAAGAACTGCGCGCACGGGATTCGCGTGGTGATGCGCGCCCGTTCTTGCTCGGTTTCGGTCCAGCCTTGAAGCCAGTCGGTGTACGGGCTGTCCAGCCCCGCCTCATGCATGGCGCGATCCAGATTGGCGAACCGTCCCCGGTGCAACGTGATGTCGTAATACACCTTGGCGACGCGCCAGGGTTCGCCGTACTCGGGCCAGGCGTTCGCATCGGCTGCGGCCTCCACCGCAGCCAGGGTCAGCTTGTGCGCCATGATGTGGTCGGGGTGGGGGTAGCCGCCATTCTCGTCGTAGGTGGTGACCACCTGCGGACGAAACTCGCGCAGCACCTTCACCAGCCGGCCGGCGGCGACCTGGACGTCTTGGGCGGCGAAGGAGTCAGCGTCGATCTCAGGCCCCATGCCGGAATCGTGATAACCCAGCCACACCTGCGTGATGTCGAGGATTCGGGCAGCTTCTGCCATTTCCGCCCGACGCAGTTCCGGTAGCCGTCGCAGATTCTCGGGGGTGTCCATCTTGGGATTGAGAATGTCGCCGCGTTCACCACCGGTGCAGGTGGCCACCCAGACCTCGACGCCCTGGCTGCGATACCAGGCCGTGGTAGCTGCACCCTTACTCGACTCATCGTCGGGATGAGCATGGACGTGTAGCAGGCGGCGTCCGGTGGTCGTGGTAGCCATAGTCTTCATTGTGCTCAACCATTGCTGCTCTGGTGGGATTCCCGGGTGAGCAGGGTGAGGCTCGATTTCGGGGATACCGGACTTGCTCGGTAAATTGTCCGATTATGACCGATTCCACCACCTGGCTCACGCAGGACGCCTACGACCGCCTGACCGAGGAACTCGCCTACCTCAAGGGCGAGGGACGCCGCGCTGTGGCTGCCAAAATCGCCACGGCCCGCGAAGAGGGTGACCTGAGTGAGAACGCCGGCTACCACGCCGCCCGGGAGGAGCAGGGCCACCAAGAGGCCCGCATCCGGGTGCTCGCTGCCATGTTGGAGAGTGCCCAGGTCGGTGTCGCCCCGGGCGGAAGTGACGAGGCCATCCCCGGTTGCACCGTCACCATCTACTACGACGACGATCCCGATGACACCGACACCTTCATGATCGGCTCGCGGGAAATGCTGGCCATCGACGACTCGATCGAGATGGAGATCTTCAGCCCGCAATCACCGCTGGGACAGGCCGTCCTGGGTCACAAGGTCGGCGAGACGGTGAGTTACACCGCCCCCACCGGAAGCCAGATTCAGGTCACTCTGGTCGAGGTGAGCGCGCCGGCTTTGTGAGCGCGGCCGTCCGAATAGGCGCCGTGAACCATGCCTCAGTCGAGACCGGCCAACAAGGTTGCTGCCTCGGCGGGCGTCAGCGCCCCTGAGGCGACCTCGCTGAGCACCTGTTCGCGGGTCATCGCCGCCGGTGCGGTTTCACCGTTGAGCCCCAGTTTGGTGAGCAGTTCGGTGAACCGGGCTCGGGCGGTCGGGTAGGACACCCCCAGATGCTTCTCGATCTCGCGCAGGTTGCCGCGCGAGGCGAGAAAGATGCGCAACACCTCGGTCTCGCGCTCGTCGAGACCACAGAAATCACAGTGGGCGAACTCGCCGACCAACTCGGTTCCGCAGCCGCGACAGCCCACCCGGGTGGTGATCAGGTCACCGCCGCACACCGGACAATCCGAGGGCGCCCGATACTGGGGTTGGGTCATGACCGGGCGTCTTCGGCGATGACAACATTGGCCCAGCCCATCACCGCGGCCACATCGAGGCGGGCGGAGCCGTTGCCCAGGACCAGTTCGTCTTGGGCCGAGGCGATACCGCCGAAGGTGACCTTGCCCAGTTGCGCCTCCCCCTGCACCGTCACATTGGACGCACCGTCGAGCTCGATGGTGAGCTGGCCGGATTCGACCCGAACCCGGGACCGGCCCGACGTGATCTTGCCTGCCAGGGTCGCCGAACCGGCCTGTACCAAAGCGTCGCTGATCTCGCTGAGACCGCTCAGTTCTGCAGCACCGGCGGTGAGCCGCACCTTGCCCAGGAAGGGCACGCCGGTGCAGACCAGTTGACCGGCGGTGACCTCGACGTCCAAGGCGATCGCCGGGTTCACCCGCAGGCTGAGCTCTTTGCCCAGGCCCAGCGCCCGAATGTCATCGAAGTTGCGCGGCGGGCGAAGAATGGAGAACCCGTCGAAGCTCGGGCCGAACTCGCCGTCGCTGGAGACTTCCAGGACCGATCCGTTGCGCCGCAGCACGTGAGGCCCTTCCGCCGAGGCGGTGGCCACCGCCGGGTCACCGATGATGCGCACTCGGCGTCCGACCGCACGCACGGCGATGCGATCCACACCCTTGGTACCTGCCGGACGGCGGCGGGCGCTGGCGGCCGCGTCGGGTTCGAACACATCACGGGCGTGGGGAGAGTAGTCGGTGCGGCCCGCATCGGATTCGTCGCCGAGTTCTTCGTTGGTGGGTTCGACCGGAGTGGTTTCGGCTTGGTTCTTCAGCGCATCGATGCGTCTGGCGGCTTCGGCGGCGTCAATGCGTCCGGCAGCGAGATCTTCAAGGATGGGGCCAAGATCAGGGTTGCTCATGCCTCCATGATAAGCCGAACTTCACAGAAGTGAAGGTCAGGCTTTCGATTCTGGTAAATCTGCCCGAAGTGGTTCCGCAAACCGGTCAGGGTCCAGCCCCCGAATGAAGGCCGCGAAGAAGGCCAGGACGGGCACCACCAGCAGCGCTCCCACGATGCCGGCCAGCGTCGCCCCGATGACCAGGCCGAGGAGCACCACCAGCGGATGCAGCGAGACCGCCCGCCCCAGCAGGATCGGCTGCAGGAAATGGCCCTCGGCCTCCATCACCACGATCGTGATGCCCAACATGATCAATGCCGTGACCGGACCGTGGGTGACCAAGGCCAAGGCGACCGCGACGGTTCCGGCGAGCACCGCGCCCACGACCGGCACGAAGGCCGCCACAAAGGTCAGGGCGAACAGCGCACCGGCCATGGGCAGTTGCAGCACCAATGCCCCCACCGTGATGCCGGCTGCATCGACCAGTGCCACCAACACCTGGGCCCGCATGTAGGCCACCACGGATTCCCAGCCGCGCACCGCGGCTCGATCGGTCGCGCGCTGATAGTGCCGCGGTACCAACCGCAGCACCGCATTCCACAGCTGCTCACCGGAGGCCAGGAAGAAGAAGGTTGCGATCAAGGCGATGGCCATACCCGCAAAGAAGTGGCCCACGCCGACGCCAGCCTTCGCGGCCAGGGAGGCCAATTCTGCCATCGAGCTGTTCACCCAGTCCGACAGTTGAGTCAGGTAGGCGTTCAGCTCGGTCTGGCTGATCTGCAGCGGACCGGTGGCCAACCAACTCAGGAAGGTGGTCACTCCTGCGGCGGCCTGGGTGAACAGTTCCGGCCACTGCCGCACCACCGTGGTTCCCACCAGTGCAAACACCGCCACGATCGCCAGCACCATCGCGGCCAACGCAGCGGCGGCGGCCAGTGCTGGGGGCCAATTCCACCGGCGCAGCCGCGAGTTCAGCGGCGCCAGCAAGGCGGTGAGCAGCATCGCCACTGCCACCGGGACGCTGACCGCCGAGAAGTAGCTGAGCAGCCACCACAGCCCGGCAAGCACCGCCGCGACGATGAGCGCTCGCCACCCCCAGTCCGAGGCGGTGATCAGGCCCTGGGGCACTCGCGAGCGGTCGGACGTGGAGACCCGAGGACGGGGAATGAGCATGCGCAAACTGTAGCGAGGCGGCAAAGGTGACCTGGCGTCCGAATGGATGCGGCCGTGCAGCCACTAGGCTGCCTCAGGTGAGGAAGCCACTTGCAGAATTAGTCGCCCCTGACTGGGCTGAAGCCCTCGCGCCGGTTGCCGATCGCATCGCCCAAATGGGCGACTTCCTGCGCGATGAACTCGCTGCGGGCCGCGGCTATCTGCCCGCTGGTGACAAGGTGCTTCGGGCGTTCAGCCGCCCCCTGTCGCAGGTGCGGGTGCTGATCATCGGCCAAGACCCCTACCCCACTCCCGGCCATGCCGTCGGGTTGTCCTTCTCGGTGGCACCAGAGGTGCGTCCGCTGCCGCGCAGCCTGGCGAATATCTACGCCGAACTCGAAACAGACTTGGGGATCGCCCCGGCCGCCACCGGCGATCTGACCCCGTGGTTCGAGCAGGGAGTGATGCTACTCAACAGGGTGCTGACGGTGCGTCCGGGGGCACCGCGTTCCCATCAGGGCAAGGGCTGGGAAGCCGTCACCGACTGTGCGGTGGACGCGCTGGCGGCGCGCGGCGGGCCGCTGGTGGCGATCCTGTGGGGCCGTGACGCCCAGGCCGTGGCACCCCGACTGGAAGGCATTGCGCAGATCCTCTCGCCGCATCCTTCGCCCATGGCTGCCCGCTACGGCTTCTTCGGATCACGCCCCTTCAGCCGAGCGAATGCCGCCCTGGTCTCGCAAGGAGCTGCGGAGATCGACTGGCGCCTGCAGTGAGGTTCGCGGCGGACGCAGCGGCCCAGCCGGAATGACGGCCCAGACGTGCTGCCCGGCATGGGGTTGGTACTGCGCGGGTTTGTTGTGCTTCAGCACTGTCGCGCTCGTGGAATGTGGACGGCTCCCGTGGCGTTCCACAAATATGTTCGGAATCACCAGGTCAACGATGATCACTGCAGAGCAGGCCTTGCCGGGCCGCTCGCGTCCCATCCTCACGCCCGACAGCACCTTCCATGAGGTGCTCGGGACGCGCATTGATGCCGTCCCTGATGGCGCCAAGGTCGCCTATTTCGCGATGGGCTGTTTCTGGGGGGCTGAGAAGCTGTTCTGGCAGTTGCCCGGCGTGATCACCACCGCCGTGGGCTATGCCGGGGGTTTCACCGAAAACCCCACCTATGAGGAGACCTGCACCGGACACACCGGCCACGCCGAAACCGTCAAGGTGGTCTTCGACCCGACCATGATCGCCTACTCCGAACTCCTGACGGTGTTCTGGGAGAACCACGATCCCACCCAAGGCATGCGGCAGGGCAACGACCACGGCAGCCAATACCGTTCGGCGATCTACACCACCAGCACTGAACAACACGCGCTCGCGCAAGCCTCCTTGACCGACTACGCGTCTCGCCTCGGCGAGGCCGGCTACGGATCCATCACCACCGAGATCACCGAGGCCGGCCCGTTCTACTATGCCGAGCGGCACCACCAGCAGTATCTGGACAAGAACCCCGGTGGCTACTGCCCGATCCACGCCACCGGCGTGAAGTGCGGCTGAGGGCCCCCGTCTGGAGGATCACTCCAAGCTAGTGCGCACTCTGGCGAGCGCCGCATGTGCCCTCTCAAGGTGGTCGCTGACCCAGTCGTCGGGATCATTCGAATAGGCGATGTATGACTCCGGCCTGCTGATCGAATCGGTCCGAATCACACACTCACCGGCTCGCCTCCAACCTCGATGGGATACGAGCACCTCCAACCGCGCCAATGTAGGCTCACCTGTTGCCATGATCGTTGGCTTGGCACCAAACTCCACGAACTTCGTGACAACGCTGCGGCCCGGAACCACAAAGGGGTATGTGAAGTCGTCAACATCGTCCTCGGATGTCCTCACCGACTTACGAAAATTCGCAGCCAAGGCCATCGAAGCCAGCCCCGCGCTCGCCAAGCTAAGTCGAAGGTCAGCCACGACGAGTGGCTTCGCCCCGGTGTTGTAGAGCGTCACGGGGATTCGCAACACGGCTCCGCCCGTCTGGATCAAGGCCGCGAAAGTTCGCACCTCGGTCATCAACAGCCGACCTGGCCGGGCGTATAACCACCAAAACGAGCCCACCGTAAACAGGAGGGCACAGGCAGCGACCACCATTGATGGGGCAACCCAAGCCTCCGGGGTTGGAACCACTACGCCACCTTCACCAGTGAATCTGTTGGGCTAGGCCTGGAGCAGGGAACCACCCATCAAGAACCCCACTGCACATGTCTTTCGAATCATACGCTTCCCCTTCCTTGATATCGATGCGATCTTCCTAATTTGCTTTCTGGGAGCATTTCTTGTGGAGAAGAGCAGAGCGACAACAAAAAGTAGGAACCACACAGGAGAACCATCACCGGAATCGAACCGGAACCCCGACCCAGACCTAGCTCAACAGCACAAACAGACTAGCGTGCGGTGCGGCCCGGCGGAAGGCCATCTAGGCATCAGCGGATGCGAGGTGACGCTGGCCACGCGGGCCCAGGCGATCCAAGACCCGAAACGTAACCACCTGGGATCACAAGCCTTCAGGTCCGACTCCAGACTCCGCTTCAGCAATCTGTTTCTCAATGACGTGGTCATGCCATGCCTCTAGGCTCTTCTGCGCTTCAAGGTACGACGCTACTTCTGCGTCCAACGGGGGCATCTTTTCATCACGGATAAATCGCTCGACAGCCTCCCGCGCTTGGCCGATGGTCCTATGCGCCAGGACTTGCGCCGACGCTTGAACCCAATGTTGGGATACCAACTCTTCGGCGTCAGACAAGAGGAGCGGCACGGCCTCCACTCGACTCCGCACAGGGGTGGTCAGATACACACTAGAGCGCTCGATGCTCTGCAAGAGCTCTCGCACGCTTTTCATGTCCTCCCTTGAGACCAACTCCTGTGGGTCAAGAATGATGCGCCGCCGAAGGACTCTCTCCAGCGCTAGGAGATCGGCGTAAATGTCCTCCGATTTCGCAACAGCACGCTGCCGAACTTCACCTTCGCGTTGCCACTTCCTGTTCAAGACTGCCAGGACCACCGAAATCCCCGCACCCAGAAGAACACCACCAAGGCCGATTAGCCCCGAAACCCATGCCTCACACATGGGTGCATTGTTCTCAGCTCGGCCTCTGGTGTCCACCCCTCACCCACCAGGGCCACCGGCAGCACCAGCAGCCGTGCCGTGGCGAGCCCACTACGTGCCCGTCCCCTCACGGGCAAAGACGGCCTTCCTGGCAACCGACCCAGCCGCCCGCGAATCAGTCCCGAAGCACCCTGGGCATGCTCTCCCAGCGCCGAGCGTTACCACCAGCAGTATCTGGACAAGAACCCCGGTGGCTACTGCCCGATCCACGCCACCGGCGTGAAGTGCGGTTGACGCCACGGCCCGCACGGCCGCTCACTGCGACACCGGCGTCGAGAGAATGCGCTGGAGGCGACGATCACGCGGAGACCCGGTGCCTGCGCACGCATGTCTTGTGAACAGCAGCGAGCGGCAGGGCGCGCCCGCGCCGAGTGAGGGTCAAGTGCGGGTGAAGGGCTAGTCGGTCTGCCATTGACCCAGTGCTCGGCACGGCGGTTAACTGACGCCAGCAGGCCGCAGCGGAAGGACCATGGACGATAATCCCACGCCACAGCGTCCGACCATGACCGATGTCGGACGCGCCGCTGGCGTTTCTCCGACCACGGTCTCACTGGTGCTCAATGGGCGTGACGCCAAAATCAGTTCTGCGACCCGGGCCCGGGTCATGGCCGCGGTCGAGGAACTCGGCTATCGCCCCAACCGGGCAGCTCAGGGTCTGCGACTGGGCACCACCAGCACGATCGGATTCCTCACCGACGAGATTGCGATCCAGCCCTTCTCCGGGCCGATGATCGCCGGCATCCACGACCTGATGTGGGAGCAGGGCTCGATGCTGCTCATGGTCAACACCACCCGCAATCCGTCCCGGCTTCAGGCCGCCGTCGACGATCTGTTGGACCGGCAGGTCGATGCCTTGATCTTCGCCGCCATGGGCACCCGCCAGGTCGATTTCCCGCCGGTTCCCAAACATGTGCCCGCCCTGCTGGTCAATGCCTTCACCCCGGATCGCAGCCTGCCCTGCATCCTCCCCGACGAACTGGCCGGCGGGCGAGCCGCCATTGAACATGTGCTTTCGCTGGGCCACCGCCATGTGGCCTTCATCGCCGGACGCGAAGCCGCCTGGGCGACCAAGGTGCGCGTCCGCGGGTACTTGGAGGGGTTGGCCGCCGCTGACCTTGATCCGTCCCGCAACCCGGTTTACTACGGCAACTACCGCATCGACTCGGGCTACGAACTCACGATGCGCGCAATGGACGTTTCTGATCGACCCACAGCACTGCTGCTCGGCAACGATCAGATGGCTGCGGGTGCCTATCTGGCGCTGGCTCGAATGGGCCTGCGCATCCCCGATGATGTGTCCGTAGTCGGCTACGACGATGAGCCACTGGCCGCCGACTTGGCCCCAGCCCTGACCACAGTGCGAATCCCCTTCTACGAGATGGGACGCATCGCCGCCCGACATACCCTCAACCGCACCATCGACGAGTTGGGCGAGCGCAGCTACGAGCCCTGCACCATCGTGCATCGCTCCTCCACCAATCCACCGCCCGGCGAGTAGATCGCTAGAGCTGCGAGGTTTCGAGACGGCCCTACGAGCCTCCTCAACCAGCCGACGGGAAGAACGCGACACCACACCGGGCGTCCTCGGTAGCCGGACCGCACAACATTCCCCACTCGGCAACCCTCCTACTCGGCTGGTTGAGGAGCGAACAAAGAGAACGTCTCGAAACCCCCGAACACAACCGCACACACCAGGCTGCGAGGTTTCGAGACGGCCCTACGAGCCTCCTCAACCAGCCGACGGGAAGAACGCGACACCACACCGGGCGTCCTCGGTAGCCGGACCGCACGACACTCTGCACTCAGAAGCCCCCTACTCGGCTGAGAGGTGGCCTTGCTCCTACTCGGCCAACTGGGGCGCCCGGCTTCCCCCACTCCGCTGGTTGAGGAGCGAACGAAGTGAGCGTCTCGAAACCCCCGGACACAACTCCACACATCAGCGTGCGAGGTTTCGAGACGGCCCTGCGGGCCTCCTCAACCAGCCGACAGGGAAAACACTGCGCTAGACCGGGCGTCCTCGGCAAGCCGGACGGGCAAGAGCACGGCACTAGGCCAGGTCTTCGCGGACAGCGGCGGGAAGGTGGCCCGCGATCGAAGGGCTGAAGACATCAGCGCCGCTCCCCAGTACAGAAGAGCGGCGCTGATGACGGATCCGTGGTATCTCAGCCGACGGCCGAGACCAGCCGATCCAAAGCGCCTTCCCACCGTCGGGTGAGGGCGGCTGCGTCGTAGTAGCCGGGAATGCCCTGGTGTGTGATTTCCATGACAGTTCCAGCGTCGTCGGCGGTGAGGTCTACCTCGACGATCGTCTTGGGAGCCTCCTCTGCGGCATGCCAACTGAAGCGGATCTGCTCCAGCGGGTGATAGGACCTGATGACCCCAAAGGTGCCGTCGGCAGCATGCCAACTGTCGCCCTTGTCCCCGAGTTCACCACCGTGACCCAACAGGGCCTCAGCGCCCTGCGGGGTCACCAATAGTTTCCAGATATCTTTGACAGGTTGGGACACCGACCGGCTGACCTTCACGGTGGTGTCCACGGGATTCACGAGAGTGTCACCCTGACTCTGTTCGTTCATGACAAACCTCGTTCCACTCAGTGGTTCGATCCGCCCAACACTGGGTCGGATAACGCCACCCTACTCAGGATGAACACCAAGGGAAGAGGGATCGACAAACCTTTCCAGACTTGCCCAGATCCACCGATTCCGCGTGTCGCTCCGCCACCGATGCACCCACTCCCGGTAGACATGAATCAGGCCGGACCAGGTATGAGTTGGTCCGGCTTTTGCATGCCCGCACAGCCTCGCCACGCCCGTCACCACACTCCGGCGACGGCCCCGCAAAGATGCCTCCCGGCGTCCTCACCCAGTCAGTGACCTGGGACAGATGGGACGGAAGTGACACCAGGTCACTGATGGGAAAAGCTCAGGAAATTTGTGGCTACAAACCCCTTGCGCGGCCCTGGAAACGGGCGTAGAACATAGCTACGCGATCGCGATGAAGAACCCGCAAGGGAGTCGGAAATCGCGGTCACGGCCGGATAGCAAGCTTGAACCACAACCGGCGGAGCGATCCGCAGGTGCCCTCGGAACAAGGGCGGTTCCTCGGCGGCTACCGGGCTCGGAAACCGTTCCCGTTCGAGCGACTCGAAGGCCGGACCAACTCATACTTGGTCCGGCCTTCACCTTTGAGGCTAGCGACTCGTTGTTTCACGAGTGTGAACGGCGCCAGGCCACCCGATGAACGTCATCACCTCACCAGTCGTGCCGTCCGGGTTGAATCCGGGGGCTGCGCCGGTAGGCCGACACCGTGGCCGCACCCGACTCCCAGAAGCGCCAGCGACGCTCCCAGGCCACACTCACTCCGACCCGCGGCCCGCTGACCACCTCGACCGCAGCCCCTTGTTGAAGCCGAAGCCGACCTTCGAAGCGGCGTCCCGAATCGGCCAGGGTCCACCCCATCGCCTTGCCCAGATTCCCCGGCCCTCGAGCCCACTGAACTGCTTCGATATCGCCTCGCCGCTCGCGCACCAGCTCGGCCCCGGCGACGACTTCGCCGGCACGAAACAGAATCGCTGACCCCGTCGGGCCGCAGGTGATGTTTCCGCAGATATGAATCCCGTGAGATCGGTAGCAGTACAGCGTGCCCGGATCCGCGAACAGATCCTGAGTATGCGGACGTGGACCCGGCCAGGCGTGCGCGGCGGGGTCGTCGGCCCCGGCATAGGCCTCGACCTCGGTCAACCGCACGGTGACCTCACCATCGGTGAGCAGCGCCCCCACGAGCAAGGGCGCCAGTTCCACAGCCGGCAGCATCAGATCCAACACCGTTCCAGTGTGCCCGCCAGACCCGTCGCCGCCCCGGACGCTACGTTTAGGCCGCGACGCTACTGGGCGCCCAGTAGCGTCGCGGCCTAAACGTAGCGTCGGGCGTGGGGACTGCCCAGAGATGGAGACCACCTTCGCCATCGACCTCCGCGATGCGCGCTAGGCTCGAGCGGTGATCCGCCGCGTCGTCCTTGCCCTCTGCCTGGCAGTGACATTGCCCTTGACCGGCTGCACGCCCGGCGGCGACTCATCGTCCACCCCCACCGTGGCGACCCCAGACTTTCGGCAACCCGGCGCCGCCAAGGCCATGGTCCAGCAACTGCTGAGCGATGCCCAAAGCCAACAGGCGCTGATGGTGAAGATCACCGAGCGCTCCGTGGAAGTGAGCGTGCTCAAGGACGACAAGGTGGTCACGTGGGCCAATCGGGACGGCACCGTGACCCAAGTCGCCAGCGATCTGGCCTATGTCGATCAAGCCACCTTCGACGTGGACGCCTTCCAGTTCAACGACATCGGGGCCATGTTCCGCGCCGCGGCCGGCCAGTCCGGATCGGCTGCGAATCAGTCTTTGACCATCGTGGATTACTCCGGGGGCAAGGTGATGATGTCGGTGTCGACCGAACCGGAGTCACGCACGATCTTCTTCACCCCGGACGGATTGCTGATGGAGATCTTGGACTTCAACACCGAAGGCGGGCTGGTTCGCGGCGTGCAATCCGCGATCGGTTCGCGGGGCACGATCTACTCGCTATCGGTGATCTCCGATCAAAGCGCCACCGTGGACTACCCCGGCCCCGATGACACCACCATCCGTCGGGCCCGCGCCCAGAAGGTTCCGGTGACCACGACGGTGCGCTCGGGAGCGGCCGATCTACCCCTGTTCGCCGCCAGCATGGTGGATCCCCGGGCGATCTGGCGGGTGGTGCAAACCCAGCGCGGCAACGAAGGCATCAACGAGAACTCCACCTGGAGCGTGACCGTGGACAACCGGGAGAAGTCGACGCCGCGGATGTACTTCACCTTCGGCTTCACCGTGGTCGTCACCGATCTGGCCGGCAACGTCATCGGGAAGTGATGGCCTCCAGCCGCTCTGCCGGAGCGCTGATCAACACATATTCCACATTGCGTTCCGGGCCGGCCTGCCCGACTCGGCGGCCGTCCGGAGAGAAGACCCCGATCTGCTGCCCGATGTAGCGACGAGCGTCATAGGCCAGCACCGTCACCGGATGGCCACGCGCCTCACACATCGCCACCAAGTCCTCCAGAGGAACGAAACCCTCATTGCTGAAGGACACCACCACCGTCTCAGCCCGCACCCGGGCGATCACATCGGCCAAGGCCTGCGGCATCTGACGCCGGGAGTTGAAGGGGCTACGGGTGGCGTCAGACCGGGCGTCCAGACGCTTGCAGGCGACCCCGTAGTACTCCGGGGCATCCCAGCGCACCAAGGTCTCCCACACGTGGTAGTTGGTGAAGTATCGGTGCTGGTTGTACGGCGGGTCCAGATAGGCCAAGTCGACCGGCTCCAGGGCGTCGATGACGGTCCGAGCATCGCCGCGAACTGCCCGTCCACGACCTGGGGTGAGCTCGGGGGCCTGCAGCTTCAGCGGACGCAGCGCCCGCGGCGCCCAGGTCTTGAGAAAGGCCATTTGGAGCCCGACAGTGGAGTCGACCCGGTCGGCAGCCTCCAGCAGTGCTGTCAACAAGACCGGGCGCAGCCAGTGATCGCCATAAAGGTCGTCGATGCCCTGCCGGATGGCGTCGATGCGGACGCCATTGTCGGGATGGAAGTAGCGGGCCTTCTCGCAGAACACCTCGGTCACGTAGCCTCGCCGGTCGGGCAAGGCCTGAAGTCTGTGCAAGGCCTCGGCCACCTCGCCTGGGTCGACCTCGGCGGCGTCCAGTCCGACATAGCACTGGGCGAGCACTTCGGAGTACGCGGCGGTGTCCACGGCAGTGACCTCAGCGCCCCGGCAGCAGAATTCCTGGGCCACCCGGGTGGTTCCGGTGAAGAGATCCAAAGCGGTGCCGGCTTCAGCGGCGGCGAGTATGGCGCCCAGCTCGGAAACCAGACGCCTTTTAGAACCGAGGTATTTGATCATGCGGACCCGGCATTACCGTTGGCTGCCCGCCTCGGAATCCGCACCCGCTACCACCTCCTGCGCCCGAGCATAGGCCACCGATGGGTAACTACTGAGTTACGACAGCGCTCGGAGTTGGTTCCCTTTCATAAGGCGGGCCATGATGGATTGGTGCAGATCATCGGGGTGGAGATGCCTGGTGGCAATCCGGTGTTCTCCGAGTCGCTACCCCACGGCGGCGACCCCCACCGCCTGGCCTGGCAGCACGGCTTCCGGCTGATCAGGCCTTTGTCGGTGACCGGACGCTCCCCGGAGCTGACCCTTACCGTCCAGGTCGGACGACATGGACGCAGCGCTGAACTGCCCCCACCACGCACTCGTTCGATCGATCCGGACTTGGACCTGAGCCGGGAGCCCGAACCCCTGGTGCGCCAGCGGATCGCGGCCTATGGCATCGTGCTCTCCGATCGCGGCCTGCTGGCCACTCAGTTCTCCGAACTGACGGCGGTGCCCGGACTGTGGGGGCTGCCCGGTGGCGGCATCAAGCCCGGCGAAAGCCCGGCCCGCGCGCTGCTGCGGGAGGTCATGGAGGAGACCGGACAACGCATCCGCATCGAGCAACTGCTGGATATCCAGACCGATCACTGGATCGGACGTTCGCCGTCGCGGGTCGTGGAGGACTTCCATGCCGTTCGCATCATCTATGCCGCGGTGTGCACCAAACCCGGCGAGCCCGTGGTCAACGATGTCGGAGGCACCACCGCCGACGCCCGCTGGATGAGCCCTGACGCCTGGGAGGGCCATCCCTGGTCGATGTGGGCGAAAGTCATGTTGGAACGCCACCTCACCGAGCGTCGCAGCGAGAACGCCCTGCCCTGAACTGACCAGTTCCCCCAACAAGACGAGGGCCCCCAACGGCACGAGGGCCATCCTCCCGGAGGAGGACGGCCCTCGCCATCGACGTGGGGTCGTTAGTTTCGGAAGTAGGAAAGCAGCCGCAGCATTTCGACATACAGCCACACCAAGGTGACCGTGAGTCCGAAGGCCGCCCGCCACGATTCGGAGGAATCGGCACCCATCGCGATGCCCTGCTCCACATAGTCGAAGTCGAGGATCAGGTTGAACACGGCCAGTCCGATGCCCAGGGCGGAGATGCCCAGCAGCAGCGCCAGGTTGCCGTGCCCGAACAGGAAATTCACCCCGAACAGCGACATGATGAAGTTGACCAGCAGCAGACCGGCGTAGGCGATGGTGCCGATGTAGACGACCTTGCGGAAGCGACTGGTCACCCGGATCCGGAACAGCTTGTAGGCACCCAGCGTGGCCAGAGCAGCCACCACGGTGGCCATGAGCGCGGCCGGCACGATGCCGTCCCACAGGCTCTCGTAGAGCTTGGAAATGCCACCGATGAAGACACCTTCAATGGCGGCATAGGCCAGCACGAAAGCCGGATTCACCTTGCGCCGGAAGCTGACGAACAAGACTGGAACAAAGGAGCCCAAAGCGCCGACAATGATCGCCGGGTACAGGAACTGATACGGCATGAACAAGAAGACCAAAGCGGCAACGGCGGCCAAGGTTCCCATCGTGACTGCGGACTTGGTCAGCACATCCTCGATGGTCATCCGCCCTGCAGCCCCGGCGGGAGCGAATTGGGCTGCGTTGGGATCGGTGTATCCAGGCACCGCACCGGGCTGGGCGTACCCCTGGTTGGTACGTGGGGCACTGTAGCCAGGCTCGGAATAGGGCTGGCCGGGGTTCTGCCCGGGGTAAGCCTGCTGTGGCTGTCCCGGTGCCATCCAGGTGTCCGGCTTGGACAGGATCGGGTTGTTGCTCCGCATGAAAACTCCTCTTTGTCGGGCGACGGCGAACCGTCGTCGTCCTCAATGGTAGGCAACAACTCCCAGCGCGGGCTTGTTCCGACCCGCTGGGCTGATCAGGCCGCCTTGAAGCGGAAGGCCCGCACGATCTGAACCACGCCCAGCACCGCCAAGGCGATGCCCAGCACCCACACCACCACGGCGATGTACAGCGGGGAGAACAGCAGCACGATGCCGGCGATGATGCTCAACGCCGCATAGGTGATGGTCCAGGCCTTGGAGCTGGCGTCCTTGACCAAGCTCAAAGCGACGATGCCTTCCACGATCCACGCCACGCCCACCACGATGCCGACGGCAATGGCCAGGATCGCGGCGGCCGGCTTCAGATTGACGAAGGCGACGATGGCCACAATGACGAACAAGGCGCCCGAGGCCAGGTAGCCGGTGCGCGGCCAGCCGCCGATCTTGCGGGAGAAGATGCCGATGGCCAGATTCACGATTCCGGCGATCAAGGCATAGGCGGCGATGATCCAGGTCGCTACGACGGCGGCGATTCCTGGCCAGAACAGCAGCGCCAGGCCGATGGCCAGCGCCACCAGACCGCCGATGCCGAAAGCGGCACGGATTCCATTACTGACAGAGTTATCCATCTCGGACAGGTCGGTCTCAAAGTAGCTGGCGGACATTGCAGATCCTCCTGAGGAATTAGGCATCTCCAGTCAAGCAGACCTGCCCTGCCGGGCGCGGGAATTCCGCTATTCCGGCGGTCCTACTGCCAAACCCCACCCTGCATGACTCGGGCGACGCTGAGCTCGGCGTCCAGCACCACCAGATCCGCGCGGTGCTGCGGCGCCAGGCGTCCGAGGTGAGTCAGCCCCAGATAGTCCGACGGTGTTTGCGTCACAGCCCTCAACGCCTGCACCAGGGGAACCCCGGCGCCAACAGCCTGGCGGACCGCCCGATCCAAGGTGAGCGTGGACCCGGCGATGGTGCTGCTTCCGGCGACCCGAGCCACCGACTCACGCACCTGCACCGGGAGCGACCCGAGCTGGTAATCGCCATCACCGGCACCGGCGGCGGCCATCGCGTCGGTGATGAAGACGACCCGGTCAGGGTGGGTTGCGACCACGAAGGAGACCAGCTCCAGATCCAGGTGGGACGGATCGACGATCAGTTCGAGGTAGACCCGCGAGTCCTGCCACAGGGCCAGAACCGGGCCTGGCGCACGATGATGCAGCGGGGGCATGGCATTGAACAGGTGGGTGGCTCCGGTGGCTCCGGCAGCGATGGCGTCCCGGCAGGTGGCGGCATCAGCATCGGTGTGGCCACAGGCGACGACAATCTGCCGGGAGTGCAAGAACTCAATGGCCGCCAGGGCCCCGGGGCGTTCGGGGGCGATGGTCACCAGGCGCACCGTCCCTCTGCCCGCGGCCAACAGCTCAGCGACCTGGGCCAGGTCCGGGTCGCGAAGGAACTCTTGCGCGTGGGCGCCCCTGCGCTCAGGTGCGAGCCAGGGACCCTCCAAGTGGATTCCGGCCAGCTCACCGGCCTCCACCAAACCGGCCAGGCAGCCCAGTTGCCGCCGGAGATCCTCCCTTGCCCCCGTGACCAGGGAGGCGACCATGGTCGTCGTACCGTGCTGGCGGTGAGTCGCCAGCACCTGGCGAGCCTCGTCCGGGTGATCGGTGATGAAAGAGGCTCCGCCACCGCCGTGGGCGTGCACATCGACAAAACCGGGCGCCACCAGGCCAACCACCTGCTCATCGGGGCGACCTGGCGGTCGGCCCAGACCAGCGGCGACGATCCACTCCCCCGAGATCTGCATCCAGCCCGCTGCCGGAGCATCGGCGTCGGGAAACACGATCTGGTCGGCGGCGAGCAGCATCAGCCAGCCGACCGCTCGAAACGGGCCAAGTCTGCCCGGTGACCTCCTGCTGCGCTCATATCACCGCAGCCTAATGGCGGGTGGGCGCGGCGGTGCCGGCTCGGAACCTACTGCTGACCGGCCTTGTCCTTGAGCCGCTGATTCTCGGCCATCACCTCACGATGGGTGTCGCGCTCACGCAGCAGCCAGTAGGGCGGATCAGCCAACAGCTCGCCGACCTGATCGGCCGTCAGCGCCTCAGTAATTCCGCCGCGCACCAGACCCGAGCGGGAGATGCCGAGCTTCTGGGCGGTGACTTCCTTGGGGAAAGGGCCGTTACGGCGCAACTCGATCAGCCACGCGGGCGGATCGGCGCGCAAGGCGTCCAGTTCGGCGCGGGTGATCTGTGAGTTCTGAAACTCCTCGGGTGCGGCCGGCAGGTAAATGCCGAGCTTGCTGGCGGCAGTGGATGGCTTCATGGTTTGGCTCACGCCCGGCAGCTTAGCTTGGCTGGGCGTGGGCTAGCCTGGGCGAATGCAGATGCCGGAGCCCCACGGTGCCGCCCTGCGCGTCGGCTATGTGCCCGGGGTCACCCTCACCAAGTGGCGCACGATCTGGGCCGAACGCTTCCCGCGGCAGCGGCTGGATGTGGTCGAGATCGATCAGGACGATCAGCGTCGAGCGCTGACGGCAGCCGAGGTGGACCTGTGTTTCGTCCGGCTGCCGATCAACACCGATCAGTTGCATCTGATCCAGCTCTATGAGGAGTTGCCGGTGGCCTGGGCTGCCAAGGACCACCTGATCGCGGCCGCCGACCAGATCACCCTGGCCGATCTGGCCACCGAAACCGTGGTCACCACCCTCACTCCCTTCCACATTGATCTGGTCACGGCCGGTGAGGCGGTGCTGCTGGTTCCGCAATCGGTGGCCCGCACCCACAGCCGCCGCGACCTGATCTATCGGGTCATCACCGACGCACCGTCCACCACGGTGGGCCTGGCGTGGTTGAAGGACAATCCCCAAGAACTGATCGACGAGTTCATCGGTGTGGTCCGCGGACGGACGGCCAACAGTGCGCGCTCGGCCCAGGAGCGAGCCGCCAAGGGTCGACCCGCCAAACCCGCCAAGGCCAAAGCCGCCCCGAAGCCGTCCGCCAAACCGTCCCCGCGCCGACGTGGGCGCCGCTGAGCTGAGGTTTCCCGACGGCGATTCGGCCGCCTCGGCCGGCGTCACGGCAAGGAGTTCGTCCCGAACGTGCTGTACCAGTCGGCGGCGAAGCCGTTGACGGCTTCGCGCACGTAGGGAGCCGACAACGAGGATCGCAGCAGCATCGGCGCCACGGTGACCGCTTCAGCGCCAGCCTCAAAGGCAGCCGAGACCTGTGCCACGTTCTTGAAGCTGGCCGCCACGATCGTGCAGTCGGCACCCTGCTGATCGATAGCGGCCGACAATGCCCCGATCGTGGCAGCGGCGTCGATGTCGAGGCTCTCCATGCGGTTGAAATAGGGCGCCACATAGTTTGCGCCGGCCGCGATCGCCAGGATGCCCTGCATCTTGGAGTACACCGCCGTCGCGGTGACATTGATGCCCTCGGCGCGCAGCAGACGCATCGCCTGGATGCCGGGTTCGGTGGTGGGAATCTTGACGTAGACCTGCTCGTCAATCAGCTCCAGCAGGCGGTGCGCCTCGGCGAGGATCCCGGACACATCTTGGGCGAGCACCTGGACATGCAGGGAGCGTTCAAAGCCGACGATCTCCCGGATCCGCCGGAAGTGTGGATAGAAGTCGATGCGTCCCTCAGCCTTGAGGATGGTGGGATTGGTCGTCACTCCGGCGATGGAATAGATCGGGGTCATCGCTTCGATGTCGGCAAGGTTGGCGGTGTCGAACAGGATTTCCATGGTTCCTCGATGGTCATGGGGAGGGCACCTCCATGGTGACACCCGAGCCCAGGCTGTGCTCAACAATCCACATCGGGGTCACGACCGCCACCGCAACGATTTTCGGGTACGTCGGCGTCGGACGCGCCTGCGCCCGCCCGCCCCACTGAACGTCTTCGTCCGCGCAGCAACGACGGGAGTGCGGTGCTGATGCGCAGCAGCACCCATGTATTTGCACTGACCGGTCAGTCTAACTATCGTGGAAGGGACGTAAGGAGCCCACCTCGTGAGTACGACCACCACCCATCTGCCTCGTCTGGCCAACGTCGATCCGCGCGACGCGGCGACCACCGCGGGGGCAGCATCGCCGATCATCAGCGCCTCAGCGCTTCGACTGGACGGCAGCCGGGGACGCATCTACGGACCCGTTGATCTCGACATCTCCCCCGGCACGCTCACCCTGGTCACCGGACGAGCCGGCAGCGGAAAGACCTCGCTGCTGCTCACCCTGGTCGGCCGAATGCGACCCAACCGGGGCTGTGACCTCACCGTCTTGGACCGGCCACTGCCATCACGAGCCCGGGGTGTTCAGCGCCGCACCGCTGCGGTGGGAATTCATGGCCTGGACGATCTGGACGAAGTCGTCACTGTCGCCGCCGCCGTCCGGGAGCGCGAGGCCTGGTTGGCACCGTGGTATCGCGTGGTGCGAACCCCCGACGACGAACACGTGGCGAGGGTCTGCGAACCGGTCTTCGGCGACAACCCGGCACCCAAAGCCCATGAGTTCGTCCACGAACTCAACGAAGCCGACAATCTCCTGCTGCGGATCGCCTTGGCCCTGCTCAGCGAGCCGGAGCTGATCGTGGTCGACGACATCGACTCCTTGTATGACACCGACGGTCGCCGCCGAGTCTGGGAGGCCCTGCACGGTCTCACCGATCACGGGCTCACCGTGATCGTGGCCGCGGCGAGCGCGAGCGAGCTGTCTCGCCTCGGCTGGGCGCAACTGCCCGACCACATCGACCTCAGCACCAATCACTGACACGAACGGGAATCACCATGTTTGCCTGGACCTCACACGGAACCGAACTCAAGCGGTTCTATCGCCAACCCATCACCCGAGCCGCCCTGGCGGTGATGCTGCTGATCCCGCTGCTGTACGGCGCCATGTACGTCTGGGCGTTCTGGGCCCCGACCGACCACATGAACAACCTGCCCGTCGCCTTGGTCAACGCCGATGTCGCTACCAAGGACACCGACGGCACCGTCCAGCACTACGGCCAGGACCTCGTCGATGAACTGGTCGAGGGCAATGACATCAAGTGGGTCCAGACCGATGAGGCAACGGCCAAGGCGGGAATGAACGCCGGCAAGTACTACTTCACGATCACTGTTCCCGCGGACTTCACGGCCCGCATCAACTCTTTCGCCGGCGATCACCCGCGCGCGGCCAACCTCAACGTCACCTATGACGATTCGAACTCCTTCCTTGCCTCCACCCTGGGCAAGTCGGCCATGCTCGAGGTGCAGCAGGCGCTGCGCGAGAAGGTCAGCACCGAAGCGGTCGACACCTTGCTGATCGGGGTCGGCGATGCCCGAGACGGATTCGCCACCGCCTCCGATGGCGCCTTCGAACTGCGCGATGGCCTCAGTGACGCCGAAGCCGGCGCCGACAAGCTCAACGTCGGCGCTCAACAACTCGCCACCGGCACCCAGAAGCTCGCCCTCGGTTCCACCGACCTGGCCGCCGGAGCGGCCACCGCGGCCGCCGGCACCAAGCCCCTGGCCGCCGGAGTGAGCCAACTCGACAGCGGCGCCGCCCAACTGGCCACCGGACTGGACACTCTGAACACCTCAATGCCGGCACTGACCGGCGGCGCTGCCCAGCTCAGTTCCGGAACCGCCACCGCCCACCTCGGCGCTGACCAGCTCAATTCCGGGGCGTCGGCCTACCTCACCGGGGTCAAGACCGCCAGTCAGGGCGCCCAGCAACTGGCAACCGGGGCAAGTAACCTCAGCGCACTGCAACAGGGCCTGGCTTCGGCCGCCAATACCACCAGCGGCGCACCGGCTCTCGCCGCCGGCATGACCACCCTCAGCGGCAGCCTGAACTCCTTCACCACCGGCGCCACCAGCTACGCCAGCGGTGCGGCCACCTTCACCGACGGGGCCGACACCTGGGCGTCCGGGGCGCGGACCTGGCAGACCCAGGCCGCCGCAGCCACCGGGGGTTCCCTCCTGGACGGCACCACCCAGCTATCCACCGGTGCGACGGGGATCGCCAGCAGCACGGCAGCGACCTCAACCTTGGCCACCGGCGCCGACTCGGTTCAGAGCGGAAACACCGCCCTAGCCACCTCCCTGGGCAAGACCGATGATCTCCTCAGCCAGGTCCAGCAGGCCCTTGATGACGGCGACACCGCCAAGGCCCAGTCGCTGCTCGCCTCCGCCAAGACCGACGTCCAGGACGCCAAGACCTCGGCGGGTCAGTTGGCGACCGCTGCGGGGAAGGTCTCCGATGGCATCAGCGACGTCCACACCGCAGCAACCCACCTCGCCGCCGGCGCCGACAGTGTGGCCACCGGGTTCGGCACGCTGCATGACGCCGTGGGCTCCGGCGGAGATCTCGACACCGGGCTCACCTCGCTGGAAACCGGCCAGACCGGACTTGCCGACGCCTCCCAGAAGCTGACCTCCGGAGCAGCCACGTTGGCTGACCCCGCCACGGCCGCTCAGCTCAACGAGTTGACCACGGGCGCCAACAATCTGGCAGCCGGGATCACGACGATGAGCACTGCGGCGTCCGATCCGAACTCCGGCATCCCGGCCCTGCAGGCCGGCGCGAATCAGCTCGCGGCCGGCTTTGCCAGCACCGATCCGGCTCATCCGGGCCTGGTGGCCGGCGCTGCGCAACTCCAGTCCGGCATCTCTGGCCTTGCCAGTGGCCTGGGTACCCTCGCCGACGGGGCCAGCGACCTTTCTGATGGTGTCGACCAGGTCGCCGCCGGCACGACCCAACTCGACCTGGGGGCACAAAGCCTGCATTCGGGAACCAGCGCTCTGCAAGCGAAGGTGCCCGCACTCGTCAGCGGCGTCCAGCAGATCAATGATGGAGCCCAACAACTGGCCACCGGAACCACCACCGTGGCTCAGGGCACCCAGCAGTTGGCCGCCAACACCCCTGCCCTGGCCGCCGGCCTCAGCGATGCCCACACCGGAGCGAACACCCTCGGCAGCAAGCTTTCCGATGGCGCCAAGGAGATTCCCAACGACAGTTCCACGCTGCGCGACGCCCGGGCTGACGCGATCGCCGTGCCGGTCGGACAGGATGTGACCTACGTCCACCAGGCCGACTCGTGGGGCGAGGGTTTCGCGCCCTTCTTCATCTCGCTGGGTCTGTGGGTGGGTGCCCTGATCACCTGGCTGCTGCTGCGTCCGCTGCAGACTCGAGCCCTGATGACCTCGGTCAACGGATTCCGGATGGCCTGGGGTTCCCTGAACCCCGCCCTGCTGCTGGCCGTCGGCCAGGTGACGATCATGCTGGCGGTGATGCACTTCGCCATCGGCCTGGATCCCAAGAGTCTGCTCGCCACGCTTGGCTTCACGCTTTTGATCGCGGCGGCCTTCTTCGCCCTCCAACAGTTCTTCCAAGTCACCTTCGGCTCAGCGGTCGGCAAGGTGATTGTGATCGTGCTGTTGATGGTGCAGTTGGCGTCCTGTGGCGGCACCTACCCGATTCAGACCACCCCGGAGTTCCTCCAGGCGATCAATCCCTACCTGCCGATGACGTATGCGGTCGAAGGCCTGCGCGAGGCGATCACCGGCGGAATCGAAGCCCGATTCTGGAGCAGCGTGGCCGTGCTTGGCACTATCTTCGTTGTGTCGCTGGCTGCCACCTCGCTGGCATCGTCGCGCAAGCGGATGTGGACCATGTCACGGCTGCACCCGGCATTGAGCATCTAGGAGGCTCTCGATGGACACGCTGTCACAGCCCCGCAGCGACGGACGGGTTGCCCGGCGGGAGAACACCCGCGAGGTGATCCTGGACGCCGCCTCCGAACTGTTCGCCGCGCGGGGCGTGACCTCGACCTCCATCGACGACATCGCAGCTCTGGCTGGAATCGCCAAGGGGTCGGTCTATTACAACTTCGAATCCAAGGCCGGGTTGGTGGAGGCCATCGTCGCCCGCAACAGCGAGTTGATGGCCAATGCCCTGCGCGAGGCCATCGAGGGTCGCACCGGACTCGACCTGCGCGACGAGGTGGTGCGCGCCCTGCTCCGCCTGGTTCGCGACCACGCCGCCGGTGCCCGGGTGATGGTCACCGAACTGTTCCGAACCGAACGTTCCTGGCGGGTTTCCATCGAGCGCTGGCGCAACCTGGCTTTGTCACCGCTCATCGACGACCTGATTCGCAACGGCGATGAACCCGCCGTAGCCGACATCAAAGCCGCCGCCATCGTCGGCGCCACCTTGGTGACCGGCCTGGAATGGCTGCTGTTCCACCCCGAACGCACCTACGAACAAGTCAGCGCCACCGTCGTAGCCACCCTCTACCGCTGACCGCCACAACCCCCGCCAGACGCTCCCAAAAGTGGCAGTTGCTCCCGAAGGTTCGGGGGCAACTGCCCCTTTTGGGAGCGAA
>JAEXAS010000003.1 GCA_023458095.1 Actinomycetes bacterium
CGCGAGACCTGGCCCAACGAAGACACCGCCCAACGGGCGGATCACGACTTCGCCTCCCGGTACGGCATCACCCTCGACCCCGACCGCCTGGACTTCTACCTCCGACTCGACCCGCTGACCTGGTAGATCACTCGGCGTACGCTGAGTCCGATAAGAACAAGCCGATCAAGACGCGACTACTTTCGCTCCCCTACGGGGTGCCCTCCGCGTTGTAGTAGCGGGTCAGCGGCGTCGACAGTGACCGGTCCCCGTCCCCAGCGGCGACGGTGCGCAGGAGGTACTTGTAGCCGTCCCCGGCCGACATCACCCGCATCGAGACCGTCACGCCCGTTCACCTTCCCTCCGTCAGGAAGGAGGTGAACTACCCGGGCCACCGGGCCTCGATCTGCCAGAGGCGTGGCAGCTCGGGATTTACGGAGCCTGATGAACTTTCATTCTTCAGGAGGCTCATCGACTGGGTCCGGTCTCCAGACCTTCAGTGAACTATTCAAAGGAACCGTATCGACCAAAATAGCCGCGCTATCGCTCGCTCTCGTGATGGCAACGTAAAACTTGGTGAGCGCCACACCCGACAGCGGCGATTCACCTCCAAGGTACTGAAGTATAGGCTTAGTCGGGCAAATCAAGACCCTCGGAAATTCTCTGCCCTTAACATCGCCGAAGTTAAAGGCATCGGGTCCTGCCTTCTTATTCCTTCTATCCCACCGCAGGGCCTGTGGATGATAAATACTCTTATACGCTGGCGCATCCGCCGTGAGAACAAAATATACCCCGCTGGAGCGTGACGCCCGATTGCATGCAGACTGAGTTTTCGGGAGTTCCGGAAATAGGGCGTCTGCAAACGAACAGATCTCCTGGTTGCACCTATAGCTGTAGGACATTTCTGATCTGGTGCAAAGACCCGAACGTTCAAGCTGGTCAATCCACTTTACGATTCCCATATTTCTGTATCCACTGTTCTTGCTAGAGCGATTTGTCGAGTACACGGCCTGCCGTGGATCCCCAACAAGTACCACTCGTAACCGGCTCTGCAATAGCAGTTTCACAAATTCAAGATCCCAGCCCGCCAGGTCCTGCATCTCGTCGATCAATATGGTGTCATATAGTTGCTCAAGCCGATGAATTACACAGCCATTAGAGGCCTGCTCTAACACGCATGCAAGGTCCGAAACTGCGTCACTATACACATTGTTAGAAGCATCGAGATAGTACGAAGCAAAGTCTGATCTCTTCTTGAATCGAGGCTTTTCCTGTATGAAGTTGATTGATCGTATTCGAAGAATGTCTGTCATGTAGCTTTGATACGGCTTGACTGCGTCCCGAAGGAGAAACTCAAACCAAGTCATCGTGGAGACGCCATTCGAATAACCATTTGAGGCATCCCACAAGCGAGCCTCAATCTGCGCTAGATTCTCCCGAGTGTAGGTTGTAATGAGCACACGTTCGCCCGGATTTGCCAGTGCTTCCGCGATCAGTCGGTGCGTCTTTCCGGAGCCAGCAGCCGCAAGAATGATCTCATTGCGCGATGTCATCTATTGCCTGTTCTATATAGCTAGGCCATGTGAGGTCCTCATTCGTGTCGAATATCGCCAGGGCGACATCCGTCTTGTTACGCTCCATATACTTAAGCAGCTCAATGTCGGTTGTATACGACTTACCTAGGATCAAATTCATTTTCTCGCGACCATTTGCGTCGAGTAGCTGTGGTTCGAGAGTCTTCAGTGAATTGTCTTGACCTGTGCGAACCGATATGAAGTCATGTCTCGTGTATCTTTTGTAGCGCTCTTCCACGTTCACGGTGTGATCGCCGTCATTGTCGGTGAGTACTACGGCGGTTCTCCGAAGGGGGACGGCAAGATCGAGGAAACGTGTCGCAGTGAGTCCTCGTACGCATATAACATCGACTCCATCGTCAATGGGCCTCCGACCCATGCGATCCGTATAGGCGCGTTGGAACACGAGTTCGTCGCTAGGTCCTTCAACCAGCGCGACCTTCTCGGCAAGGACGAGCCGAAGCGTGTCATAGCCCGGGAGCTTCCTAAAGTACTCCTGGGTGTCTTGCGAGAGCGATGAGAGCTTTGCACCCTTCCCGTCACTGACTAGTATGAGTTGTTCCAAGCCAAGCTTGTTTACAACGAAAGAGCTATGAGTTGCAATAATCACCTGGCGCCCGTCACTCTGACGGCCGATTTTCTCTATGAGTTCATTTAGGTTTGAGAATGAGAGATGGTTCTCGGGCTCCTCAATGAGAATTACGTGAGAATCTTCAACTTTCCTGGCTAACGCTAGAAGGATCTTCAGCCTCTGTTGCTCCCCGCTACCGGAAAACTGGAACGGTAGTTCATCTAGATGGGGAGAAAGCGCCGATTCCCATCCGCTAGTACCAGATGTGTCAATTTGCAGACTGAAAATCTTCTTTGTGATCGATTTGCCCGACACCGACATAGCCTGGTTGACAGACTGAATTGAATCGTCCTCAGCAAATGATTCCTGATGGACTCGGAAAGTCCTGGCTAATAGGGCGCGCTGTTTCGCGTCGAGCGACTCACTTATGATCCTCTGCAGATGGTAGTCCGCGCCGGATTGTAGTCGAATCCGAGATGCGTCGATCAGAGACGACTTGATCTTTGGAAGTCGCGGGTTGATCGGTTGGCCCTCAAAGCTTGTCCACTCGACCTTGTAGAATTCGGTCGGAATGTTGGTGACCCGTCCCGGGTCGGAAAGGAACGCGCGATACTCCTCGTCAAAGTCTCGGTCCAAGGAGGCATGAAGGCGATATCCTGGAACATTCTCTTTCAAAGAATTGTTTGTTCCTTTAAATGCCGTAAGAGAAGGTTCGTCGCGGAAGTATAGCTCCACCGTTACTTCTGGAGGCTGGGGAGTTCCGCCTACGTGAATCGTTTCTAAGTATTGATGAACGACGCTCGATGTAATGAAGTGATGAGAAAATTCTTGATCGAAGTACCTACCATTCCAGCGTTTGGTCAAGCAGAGATTTATTGCCTCAAGAATAGTTGACTTGCCCGCGTCATTGTTGCCAACGAGAATGTTTAAATCAGACCCAAACTCAAATATGGCATCAGAGAACTTGCAGAAGTTCTTCAGGACTAGTTTGGTAATCATCAAGGCTCTTCTCTCCGCTGAGAATGTTGGACGTTGTTCGTGTGAGAATCAGACCACATTGGTTGATTCCTTTTTACGTGTCGCTGCTACTCGATGGCGACGACGGTGTCGTAGAGGCCGTAGTGGCGTAGGCCCTTGTGGGATTCGATGCCGGTGTAGGACAGGGAGGAGTCTTCGTAGCGGCGGAAGGCGAAGACGGCCTGGTTCATGTGGGTGGCGTTGAAGACTCCGAGGTTGACCAGCAGGTTGAAGTCGGCTACGGTCAGGCCGGTGACAGCCTTGAACAGGTCGGGCTCCAGCTTGGTGATGACGTCCTGGAGGGTGTTCTCACGGAAGTCGGTCAGGTACATGAACGCAGGAATGCGGGTCGCGAACTTGACCAGCTTCTCCTGGATCTGACGCCGCTTGGACTTGTACTCCTTCTCCTCGTCGGAGAGTTCCTTCTTCTCCTTCGGGGTGAGGTCCTCGCCCCGGTCCTTCTTGGTGGCTTTGACCTGCTCGGACTTGTTGACGATGGTCTCGAAGATCGCCGACCCGAGGGCCCGGAAGCCTTCGATGTTCATGACGGCGTTCATGGCGTCCTCGTTGCCCATGATGCGGCGCAGCGTGTCGTTGTCGACGTTGACGAGGATCGCGGACTCCCACTTGCGGGCCAACAGCGTCGCGGAGGTGCCGGACATGGCGATGTCGAGGATGCCGCCCGCATCGACCTGCGTCATGTTCGACCCGTCATAGGCCAGCACCGGCAGGAACTTCACCAGCTCCTCGACCGCATGCTCAGGGTTCGGGGCTTCTGGGGACAGGCCGATCCCGTAGTCGGAGATCTGGCGCAGCGCCCGGGTGGGCGCGAAGTCGAAGACGAAACACGCGGGCTTGAGGATCAGCTCCTCGCTCGGGTCATCCCCGTCGGGATTCTTGATCGACCACGGGGACTGCACCCGGAACGCGGCCTGGAAGTACGTCTCGGGCGAGTTGAGGTTGCGCAGCATCAGGATCGACGACCACTGCTTGACCGTCACCCCGGTCGTCAGCTTCCCACACGACAGAGTGATCGTCTTCGTATCGTGCCCATCCTTGATGGCCTCACGCACCGGCGGCAGGGCATCCAGCCCGATACCAGCGTCGGGGCCCGCGACGGTGAGCACGGTGTAGTCGTGCCAGTACACGTTCTGCCGCTCAGCCAGCAGATTCTCCATGGCCTGGCAGGCGGCGACCGTGGGCAGGAACCAGAACGAGTGCTGAAGGTACGGCAGCAGGCGGGCATCCGAGTACGGGAACGGTGGGCGGGTGCCCATCCGCATCGCGTCGAGCTGGGTCGGCATGTGGGCGCCGCGGATGATGTCCAGCCACTTCTGCACATCCGACTTGTGCACGAACTCCGCCATCTCCCCGGTGCCGGTGGCCTCGAAGAAGGCGTTGAGGTCGAACTCGTCGAACTCGCCCTGGCTCGCCACCGAGATCAGCTCATCGGGCATCTGGTACGTGAACAGCCGCATCTCCGGCAGCGCCCCGTACGGGTTCCACTCACCCGGGTGGTCCAGGGAGTACCGCTGTTTGGCGCGTTGTTCGTCGGTGTAGGTCCAGTTGAAGATCTGCTCCTCAATGAACTCGCCTGTCGCCAACGCCTTGAACGGGGTGCCCGACAGGTACAGGTAGGCGCGTGTCGTGATGGGCAGGAACTCGTCCTCGTCGTTGCCCAGCTCGTCGAGTTCCTCATCGAAGGCGACCAGCCCGTCGTGGTACTCGGCGGCCAGCTCCTTCTTGGCGACCTTCTCGTCCTCGCCCTCGAACAGTTCCTTCGCCGACTCCCGCCAGGCACCGAAGTGGTATTCGTCGAAGATCACCAGATCCCAGGGCGTAGTGTGGACCCACTCGTTCTTCGCCTTGATCAGCCCGGTCTTCTTGTCCCGCCCGAGCAGGTCCTGGAACGATCCGAAGTACACGAGCGGACGATCGTGGTCCATGTCGTCAGGGGTGCCGCCGGTGGCCTTGGACAGGTACTGCCAACCATCGAAGTCTGCATGGGACTCCAAGTCGGTCTGCCAGGCGTCCTCCACAGCGGGCTTGAACGTCACTACCAGAACCCGGCGGGCCCTCATCTTCTTGGCCAGTTGGTAGGAGGCGAAGGTCTTGCCGAACCGCATCTTCGCGTTCCACAAGAACCGGGGCACTGCGTCGGCGTCCTCGGCCCAGATCGAGTCGTAATACTCGGACGTCTTCTCCACAGCCTCGGCCTGCTCTGGACGCATCGCGAACGTCTCGTGGTGCGTGCCTGAAAGCTGGGTGCCGGTGCGCAGCTCCGTGATCGCCGTGCGCACGTCGTCGGGCGTGCAGCGCATCCACTCCCGGGCCGACCCGAAGACCGGGTTCTCGAATCCCTTCGCGATCAGACGGCGCCGGACGTCACTATCGCGGAAGATCGAGCCATCGTCGCGTTCGGCAGGCTCGTTGACGTGGAGGGTGTAGGGCTGCTGCATCTGGCCCTGCGACTCGCGGATGCGTTCGTTGACGTCCGCCTTCGTCGTCTGACCGACCTTGATCAAACCTACGTAGTCGGCGGGCGGATCGTTCGGGGTCCACGCGTAGATCCGCAGCCGCGCCTCGGGCTTCTCAGGGAGGAGTTCTTCCAGTGTCCGGGTCATTCGCCCGGCTCCATCGGGCGCACGATGCTCTCAACGAAGTGAATCTCGTCATCTGTGAGGCCATACTTGGTGTAGAGGTCCTCATCCGTCCACGATCTCGACCAGTCCTGTGTCGGAACGAACGAGTAAACGGATCGCGTCGTGTTTTGAGACGGCTTGTGCAACAGGATGAGAAAACGGGTTAGGCGGCAGCGAAGGTAAGAGAGCGCATTCTCTGCTTCTGTCTGTGAAGTGAAGGGTCCGATTGCGAGATACGTTTCAGTTGATACAACTCCGGGCTCACCGAGAAACGGAGTACTGATCACGCGGTGTGGGTAGGTGTCTTTGTCTCCCGTACCTGGCGCAGCAAAGCCAACAAAAATCTTCCAAGAATCAACTAGATCCTGCCCGGCTCGAATCTCATTCCTCGCGACGTATGCGGTTCCACCCTTTTGAAGGATCTGCACATCACCTTGGGTCTTTCTTGCGTGACCCCGGTATGTTGATGCGAACCCAAAAGGCTTGCGCACGCTGACGACATTACGGAAACTGCCCGCATCTGAAGCTCCAAGAATGTGCGTACCTTGCAGCTCAACTTGGGAAATCTTCTTGAGAACATCCACGCCTTGATTGAAACGAACGAATACGTCAGACCCACGCTCAAGTAGCGGGCGAACTGATCTTGACGTATCACCCTTGAAATGTGTGACAACTTCACAGCTCCCACTGCTGTCACGATCCCAGAGGAAGATTGATACGCCACCCTTTGGACCATTCTGGGGAAATACCTCAGCAGAAATCGGCCAGTCAGAAATACGGCGAATTCGACCGTCCCCGAGCATGGTTTCTCGGAAATCGTCCAGTCCCTTGCCGCCAGTGAACCATCGTGAAGGGGTGATCATGAGCAAGAATCGCGGATCCAGCGCTTTCGCCTGCTCGACGAAGTGCTGGTAGATGGGGGTTGCGCTTGACCCGTTGCCACCGCCGTCGGAGAGCTGGTAAGGCGGGTTGCCGATGATGACGTCGAACTGCATGGTGTCTCCGAACAGCTCGCGGATGCGGGCTTTGATGTCGTCGGTGTGGATGAACGCGTAGGCGTGGGTCTCCAGCTCGTCGCCGCGCCCATAGTCGTCCTCACCTGCGCCGCAGTAGCGGCACTTGCGGTGCGTGTAGACGACTGTCTCGTCTCCGGTCAGCGGGTCGGCCCGGTATTCGCGTTGCCCGCCGGTCCAGGTGTGTTCGGTGCGCTGGAACCAGATGTTCCCGTCCTCACTGTCGAACGATGTGGCGATCGAGTGGGGGCCGTTGGCGTACTTGGAGCAGTACACGGACCGGCGGGCCAGCAGCGCCGTGAGCTGGGTGATGCCGATGCCGTAGACCTGCCGGGTGAGGATGTGGTCGACCCGCTCCGCCCTGTCGGGGAAGACTCGGGACAGGCCGTCGGTGAGGCGGCGGGTGATCTCTCGCAGGAATACACCGGACTTGGTGAACGGGTCCAGGAACGTGACGTTCGGGTCGGCCCAGATGTCGGCGCCGTCGTGGGCGTCGGCCCACCGCTGGGCGAGCAGGTCGAGCATGGCGTTGGCCATCTCGGGCGGGGTGAAGACCTCGTCGTTGGACAGGTTCGCGATGCAGGTGAGCACGTCGGGGTTATGGCCGCGCAGCGCGAAGGGAGCCTGGGTGATGCTCATGCGGCGTTCACCTGCCCGGCCAGGTCCGCTACCGTCATCGTCGGGTACGTGGTTTGGGGCGCGAAGAGGTCGGCGCCCATGTCGGCGAACAGGGACCCTTCGGCCTCCCAGGCGGAGCGCTGGGTCAGCTCGTCGTAGCGGAAGTCGCGGCGCTGGAACTTCCCCTTGCCCAGGTACCCCCATTCGGCGAACGTGATCGGACCACCCTTGGGGGTGGTCATGGTCAAGGCGTCGCCCTGGACGATGTTGACCTCCAGCACCGCTCGGGCGGCCCGGGCCCAGTCGTCATCCTGGTCGATGCCGAGGAACGCGTTGAACAGGGCGGCGAGGTTGGTGCGGCACTCGGCGGCGTTGTCGGGCAGGAGTTCGATACCATAGGTGCACATCAACGCGAACAGCGCGTAGTGGCGCTTCTCGAAGTCACTCCTGCCGTGCTTGGCGGCCACGGTCAGGAGTTTACGGGTCAGGACAGGGACGAGGAAGTTCCCCGAACCGCACGCCGGCTCCAGCACCCGGGAGTCGATGCGTTCGGACTCCTCCTGGACGAGGTTGAGCATGTCCTCGACCATCCAGGAGGGGGTGAAGACCTCGCCATGGTCGGCGACACGCTGCTTGGACTTGACCAAGCGTTCGGTCTCGCTGGCGCTCATCGCCCCTCCTTCCGTTTCGGCTGGGTGCCCGCCTGCTCAGGGTAGGGGCCACCACCGTCATGTGTGTGCGGGCTGTCGCTGGCTGCGGCGCCGGTGCGCACCCACTCGTCGACCTCGGTGGCTTGGCACTTCCAGAGGCGCCCGATCTTGTGGGCGGGCATGCCCTTGTCGGCGATCCACGCGTAGACGGTGTCTTTGGTGACGCCGAGGTGGGCCGCGATCTCGTCTGTGGACAGCCAGGGCTCGCTCACGAGGTGCCTCCTTGGATCGGTAGGGGCAGCACAGCTCCAACCGGCCCAAGTCTAGCGGATCAGACCGTTTCAGATCGGGTTTGAACGGGAATCAACCGTGTTCGATCCCCGTCGAATGGGGTGTGAGTGCGAGACAATGGGGGTATGGAGAGGATCTTCCCCGGCAGCGCAGGAGCTGTCAGGCAGCGAGCACCCGGGCCGATCCATGTCGAGACGGAGTCCTCCACCCGGGTGGTGGAGCCGGTGGCATATACGTGCCTACGGTTCATGCTGGTGCGGGAGGGCCGCCTGTTCGTGCACTCCCGCCACGGGACTACCCATGCCAGGCCGGGGACGCTGGTCATCGTGTGCGCCGGAACCCTGTGTGGGGCGATCCCCGAGCCCAGCGCCACGGTGACCACCGCGTTCGTGAACCTAGACTACCTGCTTGACCAGCTCACGTGGCGGTTGAACGGGCTGCTGCGGGATCGTCACGAGGCCGAGCTGATCGCCGCCAAGGCGTTCCGCCACAACATGTGGGCCACCACCCCGCCCGCGCAGGCGACGTCTGACATGCTGGACCTGCTGAACCGCACCGAGGCCATCCAGAACGCTGGGGGCGGCTTCTACGACATCGAATCCGTGTTCGCCGCATTCCTGGCCGACCTGGTGCCGCTGATGCCATACAGGGAACTGCCCGGCGAACCCGTCGTGTCCCTGGCCGGGGACGGCGTGGGCGGACGGTTCCCGCCGCTGCGGCCCGAGATCATCGCCGTCGGGGACGCCATACAAGCCGACCTGTCCCGCAGGTGGTCGCTGACCGACATGGCGCAGGTCGCCCACATTTCCGGGCGGCACCTGGCCCGCGTGTTCAACGAGTCCTACGGGCTGCCACCGGTGCAGTTCCTCGCAGCTCTTCGCGCCAAGGAGATGGCTCGCCTCCTGCGTGAAGAACCAGGATGGTCGGTGGAGGCGGTGGGCCGCCAGGTCGGCTGGGAGGGCCGCTCGCATGCCCGCCACCAGTTCGTCCGCGAACTCGGGCTCTCGCCCGATGAGTACCGGCGGCGGGCTCATGGTCTGGATCTGGCCACACCTGGACCGGAAACGGACGAGAACACCCCCGACCCCTCGTAGAACCCACTATCGCGTTGCTATGAGTGAAGCATGCGTCAGGTGTCACGCCGGGTCCCTGACGGCCAATCCCGCCAGCGACCCCCAGCGCTAGGCACCCGTTTCACAACTGTACTGACCGTCACCATCTCGCAGGACTCCTCGGCGCACCTCATGGCCACAGCCCCACCCCGGGGCACAGGCCGTGAGGCGGGAGGAGCGCGAGATGACACCACGAGGAGAGGACCAGCAGGCGGCCCGTGAGGCACGCCTCGACGAGCTGCACGACAAACTCACCACAGCCGTCGACCAGCTCGTGTCCGGTGAGGACTGGAAGCGAGCGCTGGCGTTCGCCGCGAACTTCCGCTCCCGCAGTTTCAACAACACGCTGCTGATCTGGGCCCAGCACGCCGCCGCCTACGAGCGAGGCCTGGTGCCGGAGCCGACCCCGTCGTATGTGGCGGGATACAAGCAGTGGCAGGGCCTGGGCCGCCAGGTCCAAAAGGGCCAGCCGGGCTATCAGATCATCGCTCCGGTCACCGGCCGGTTTGCCTCGGCGAACCCGCAGGATGCCGAGTCGTGGCGCAGGCTCGGGAAGTTCGAGAAGCCCCGGCCCGGTGAGACGGTGCGCTCGAAGATGGTCGGGGTGCGCCCGGCCTACGTGTGGGACGCCTCCCAGACGGCAGGCGACGACATCCCCGCACCGCCCCGCCCGCACCTGCTTGAAGGCGAAGCCCCCGCAGGCTTGTGGGAGGGGCTCGCCGCGCAGGTGAAGGCTGCCGGGTTCACCTTGGCCGAGGCGGCGTCGGCCTCGCAGATTCACGGGGCGAACGGGGTCACCGACTACCTCGCCCACACCGTCACCGTCCGGGCAGACATGGATGCCGCGGCACGGGTCAAGACTCTGGCTCACGAACTCGGGCACGTCCTCATGCACGGGCCCGACAATCAGGAGGCCCGCCAGCATCGCGGGATCGGCGAGGTCGAAGCCGAATCCGTCGCCCTCATGGTGGGCGCCGCGCACGGGATGGACACGACGAGCTACACGATCCCGTACGTCTCCACCTGGGCCGCGCAAGTTGACGGCAAGGAGCCTGCCGACGTCGTGAAAGCCACCGGCGAGCGCGTCCGGTCGGTCGCGTTGAAGATCCTCGACCAGCTCGACACCGCCCAGGTCGGCAACGGCACCCCGCCCGGACTCGAACGCGACACCCCCACCCGCGACAACCCGAGGCAGCCCGCTGCTGCGGATCGTGCGGCTCCGGCGCGGCGGGAGCCCGTGCTCGCTGAGGCCAGGAGCCTGTGATGCCTGCTCTGTCCGCGTTCACCCAGACGCTGATGCGCATGCCGCCTGGCGCCTCGACGGGTGAGGCGGCGATGGCGCTGGCATCTGCTGGAGTTCCCGTGTTCCCAGTAGCCGTGAATGGGAAGCAGCCCTTGACCCGGCACGGCTTCCACGACGCCACCACGAGCCATGCTCAGATCCGCCACTGGTGGGCGTCGACCCCAGGGGCAAATGTCGGGATGCCGACCGGCACCGCATCGGGCGTCGTCGTGGTCGACGTGGATGTCCACGGACCCGCCAACGGCTACGCCGCCCTCGACCGCGCCGACCGTGCCGGACTCTTGACGGGGTGGGAAGCCCTCATACAGACGCCCAGTGACGGGCTCCACGCCTACTACCCAGCCACCCCGGGACTCTCACAGCGCTCCTGGCAAGCCGCACGGGCTGGCATCGACTTCCGCGGCGACGGCGGATACATCATCGTCCCGCCGTCCAGGCGAATCATCGAAGGCCAGCGGTGCGTCTACCAGCTGGAGCAGGTGACCCGCGACCAGCCTCAGTCACTGGATGCGGGGCGGCTGCGCCGGTTCCTCGATCCACCACCGCCGCGCGCACACGGCTCGCAGGCGCAGGCGATGGATCGTGGGGTGAATGTTGAACGTCTCGCCGCCTGGGTGGGGCGTCTTCAAGAGGGTGAACGCAACCACGGCCTGTTCTGGGCCGCCTGCACCCTCGCCGAACACCACGTCCCACCAGGAGATGCGCTCGACGCGCTGACGGCTGCGGGCGGCCAGGCGGGACTCTCCGTGCGCGAAGTGACAGTGACGGTGCGTTCGGCCTACCGCACCGTCACCGCCGCACCCGCCAGCCCCAGCGCGACGTCTGCGGCGTGGGAGCATCCGCCGCCCAGAACGGCGATCTCCGTTCGGAGCCTGTCATGAACGCGATCGCGGGGCACCGCTGGGCCGTGATGACTGCGGTCGCGGGGACGGTGTTCATCGCTGCGGGCGCCTTCTGGTTGTCTTTCACCTCGCTGGCCGACCTCGCGCGGCGCTCAGGGATCGGGGCCGGACAGGCGTGGGCGTGGCCACTCATTGTGGACGGCATCATCGTCGTCGCCACCGTCGCCGTCGTCGCCCTGGCCGGAACCCGCACCTCCTGGTATCCCTGGGCCCTGCTGATCGGCGGGGCCAGCGTGTCCGTGACGGCCAATGCGATTCACGCCGTCATCGCAGCCGACGCCGACGTCCCCAGCATCCTCGCCGGTGCCGTCGCCGCGGTCCCTCCCGTCGTGCTCCTGGCCATCACCCACCTGACCGTCATCCTCACCCGACCACCCGAACCCCACGACGCAGCAGAGCCTCCCGACGCTGTGCTCCGCGTATTGCCCGACATCGACGACGCGATGTCGGCCGATCTGATGCTTCCAGAAGCCGTGCCGTCGTCTGCGCCAGCGTCCGACGAGCCTGGCAGCGAACCCGCACCTATCGGCGACGACCTCGGCCTGGCGCCCTCCACGGATCGACGAGAGCGCGCGGCGGCGCTGCACGAGTTGGGGTGGTCGAACAAGAAGATCGCCCGCCAGCTCGACGTCCACCCCTCCACCGTCGGCCGCTGGCTCACCGCCCACACCGCATCCCCTGAAGATGGCGTGCCCGCCGATGAAGACCTGTCCGCCGACGAGACGGACACGAACAGCACACCGGAAGGCCTGAGTAATCAGGCCACCAACCACGAGGAGAAGTCATGAGTACCGATGAGAAGACCCCCGGCCCTATGGCCGGGGATATCGCAGGCGCCACGGGCACACCGGACGCTATCGAAGCCCGCCACACCACCCGCACGGCCGACCCCGCCGTCGACCCGGCGCTGAACCCCGAGCACCGTGTGGGGCGTGGGGTGGAATGGGTGCGTCCCACCGACCTGATGGCCCGCACGGGCTCGCGCATGGCGGGCGCGGGAATCGACTTCCAGGCCGACATGGCGCGCAGGTCCCGCCACGCCGCCACCACGAGCGCACGCGCCCTGGCGGTGCGGGCGCGCAGGCTCCCGCCGGTCTCCGCGTTCGGCCGTGGGCACGCGGACCGCGCGACCACCCGCGATGCGGTCGGCATCCCCTGACCCCCCGAGCGGCCCGACCCGCAAGGGCGCCTGGCCCCACCTTCCTGGGGGTGTGGGAGTCGGTGCGCACCTACGGTTCAAGGAGGTGCCAGCAACCATGACCACCACGATCAATCACCCAGAGCGGGGCGAGGACTTCACGACCAGTGAGGGCCTGCGCCACGTTCTCGTCCGGCTCCACGAGGCGGGCCCGGCCAGCTGGGAGCACGACCCCACGGCCGCCCGCCTCGTCGCCTTCGCGGCCGACAAGTACGCGGGGCTGGCGCGCAAGCACGGGCTTGACCCGTGGGAGGCCGCCAGCGCCGCCTTCGAAGCGATGCGCAACGCATCCACCCGCACGGCGCGAGACCCGTGGGCCGTGGTCACCCGCGCCGTGCAGATCACCTGCGTCGCCGAGGAGCGCGGCCAGGGCTTGCTGTGCTCGACCCATCAGGCCCGCCGCCGCAAGTACGAGGATGTCCACGACCCCGAGCGGATGTCCGACAGGGAGACCCCACTGTCGGACTACCACCCGTCCTTCCACGTCTACGACCACATCGACGACACCGACACCGAGGATGACAGTAACGGCACGGAGCCACTGGCCCAGGAGCTCTCGGCCCTCAGCGCGGTCGATGAGTGCGTCGCGTTGTTCACCGGGCTCGGCTGGCCGCCCGACACGGCTCGCACCGCGATCCACTACGTGACCACCGCCTTGTCCAGGACTCGCTCGCGGATGTCGGCCTACGAGGCGCTGCGCCACGACAAGTACGCCCTGGCGTTCCTCGACCTGACGCGCAACACCTGGGCTGTCCTCCTCCACGCCCTCCTCGGGAACCCGCATCCCGCCTTGCAGGCCACGCCCGCCGGGCGAGGGATTCTCATGCGCCTGGTGATCGGGGAACCCGTCTGCTCGATCCTCCACGATGAGGACCTCATCCTCGCCATCGCGCTCGCCGCTCCGGGCAGCGCCGGGTGAACGACCGTGGGCGCGAACAGCGGGCATATCGAACTGAGCCGGACCGTCAGTTCGATCCAGGTCGGGGCGCGACACCGCCACGACCTCGGAGACATTGAGGGTCTTGCCGCCTCGATCCAAAAGTATGGGCTGCTTCAGCCGATCACCATCACGCCCGACGGGGTCCTCGTCTGTGGGGCCAGGCGTCTGGCAGCGATCAAGAAGCTCGGGTGGGAGACGGTTCGCGTATGGGTGCGGTCCGGCATCTCGGGACCGCTGGCGCACCTCTTGGCCGAGCAGGACGACAACGTGCTGCACAAGCCGCTGACCCAGTTGGAGCAGGCAGGACTGTATCGGGAGATCAACGAGCTGCTGCGTGAGGACGCCGAGCGCCGCAAGGAAGCGACCCAGTTCTCCAGTGAGCATCAACCTGGGGATGACGGTCCCGCAAAATTTGCGGGACCGTCAGAAACGTCTGGGGACCGCCGCAAGCAGGCGGCCGACATGGTCCCCGGTGGCGCTTCCTATGCCACGCTGGACAAGGTCACCTGGCTCCAAGACGTCGCCGCTGATCCCGACCAGCCAGAGCACATCCGGCACCAGGCCGAGCACGAGCTGGCGAGCATTGAGCAGGGTGCTCCAGTGCATCCGGCCTGGCAGCGCGTCCGCGACCTCACCGCCACAGCCGCCACCTCCCGCTCGGAGAACGCCGCACGCCTGGCCGAGGAGGCGCTCGCCAAGCTCCAGGCCGAACAGCGGACCGCAGGAAAGAAGCGTCCAGTCACGTCGCGGCCAAAGGCGCCCGTCGTTGAGGATCGGGAGGCGTGGCCGCCGCGCACATTCGTCCACACCTGGCAGTCCTTCACGCCCGACTGGTGGGACCACTTCGACGTCGCCGTCCTCGTCGACAAGCTCACCCGCACCGAAATCGACGAGTTCTTCACGTTCGTCGATCAGGCCTCGGCCTTCGCGGACCAGATCCGCGCCGCCCTCACCAGCCCCGCAGACGCCGAGCAGCGGCCCCGACTCACAGCCATCTGAGACCGGTAGGAGCGCCCGGCGTACCTGCCGGTCATGAAGACTCCATCTGACGCGCGCGCCCGCCGCCGACTCATCGCCCTCATCGCCACCGGAACCGCACTGGTGGTGCTGGTGGTGTTCGGCGTCTACGGACTGACCACCGGCCCCAATGGAGCACCGACGGAGAACACGGCCCCGACGCCCGAGACATCTTCGCCTTCGGCGCCATCGCCTGGCGCCTCACCCACGCCGTCGCGCCCTGTCGTGCCGCCAGTGCGGGCCAGCCGGGACCCGGAGACGTTCGCGGGCAATGTCGCCCACGCCCTGTTCACCTGGGACACCACCACCGGGCTCATGCCCCTGGACTACACCGCCGCCCTCCTCGACGTCGGCGACCCCACCGGGACCGAGCAGGCAGGACTCGCCGCCGACATCGCCACCTACCTGCCCACCCGCGAGGCCTGGGCCCAGCTGCGCCCCTACGCCACCACCCAGAGCCTCACCATCGACTCGATCCGGGTCCCGGACTCGTGGGCGCAGGCCGTCCAGCAGGCGCATCCCGGCCAGCTCCCCGCTGGTGCTACCGCTTACACGATTCACGGCACGCGGCACCGCGACGGCGTCTGGAACGGGAAACCGACTTCGGCCGAACGGGACGTGGCGTTCACGGTGTTCATCGCTTGCCCGCCCGGTAAGGACTGCTACCTACTGCGCCTGTCCGGGCTCGACAACCCCCTGAAATGAGCGGGGCCACGTCATGTTGAAGAAGCTCACCATTCTCGCCGCGGCCCTCATGTTCCTCGGGCCCACCCTCGGACTCGTCGGCGTCGCCCTGGTCATGAACCCGGCCGCCAACGCGTCCTGCACCACCACCGGCAGCCCGGGCGTCAGTGTCAGGAACGTCCCCGAATCCTTGGAGGTGACCACCGCGGCCGGGGAGACGTTCACGCTCAACCACCAGCAGCTCACCCACGCCGCGACCATCATCACTGAAGGCTCCACAATCGACGGCGTCACCCGGGACGGGCTCAAGATCGCCCTCATGGCCGCGCTCACCGAGTCCACGCTGCGGATGCTCGCCAACACCGGCACCTACCCCGAATCCGGCGACTACCCAAACGACGGGAACGGGTCCGACCACGACAGTCTCGGCCTGTTCCAGATGCGCCCCCAATCCGGGTGGGGCACCGTCAAACAGCTCATGGACCCCACCTACCAGGTCAAGGCGTTCTTCGGCGGCCCCAAAGGCCCCAACTACCCCTCGCCCCGCGGGCTACTGGACATCCCCGGCTGGGAGCAGATGGGCCAAGGCGAGGCCGCCCAGGCCGTGGAAGTCTCCGCCTACCCCGACCGGTACGACAACTACGCGCCCGTCGCCGAGAGAATCCTCACCACCCTCGCCACCGGCGGGATGGGTGATGGCCCTGGCGTGGCACCCGTGGTGACGGGTGAAACCTCCCGGGTCGTCTTTCCACTCCCGGAGGGCACCTGGGTGCAGACCTCTCAGTTCGGGCCCCGGGTCGATCCGATCAACGGGGAATCCCGCATCCACTCCGGCATCGACCTCGCCGCACCGCAGGGCACGCCCATCATGGCCGCCGCCGACGGCACCGTCACCGTCGCCCGCTACACCGAGACCGGCGGCGGGATCATCGTCATCGAACACCACATCGACGGCGCCACCCTCGCCACCGCCTACATCCACATGTGGCAGACCGGCATCCACGTCACCGCAGGCCAATCGGTGACCGCGGGCCAGCACATCGGCGACGTCGGATCGTCCGGGCACTCCACCGGGCCGCACCTGCACTTCGAGGTCCGCCCCGGCGGTTCCGATAGTGAGGCCATCGACCCCGCGCCCTGGCTGAACCAGCACCACGCTGCGGACCTGCCCGAAGCCACCGGCGGCACCGACCGCCACGGCTGCTCGACCTCCACCACGGCAGGCGACCCCGCCGCCTTCCCCGGAGGAAACCCCGACACACTCGTGGACGATCCGACCACCGGAGGGCAGATCACCGCCCGCATGGCCTACGTCATGGCCCAGACCCAGCAGGCCTTCCCCGACACCTCCTGGTCCTGCTACTCGCCGCGTAGCGGCACCAAGTCCGAGCATCCACTCGGGCGGGCCTGCGACATCACCTTCGGCAACCCCATCGGGAAGCGCCCCACCCCGGCGCAGCTCGCGGCTGGGTGGGAGGTCACCAACTGGGTCAAAGACCATGCCAACACCCTCGGCGTCCACTACCTCATCTGGCAGGGAACCATCTGGAACATCGACCGCGACGCCGAGGGCTGGCGCCCCTACAACGGCGGCGGCATGCACGACCCATCAGACATCACCGGAGGCCACTACGACCACCTCCACATCACCGTGAAGGAAGGAGCCCTGTGATGGATGTGTTCCCCAACTTTGACGGTCTCTCGGGCATCGGCGACCTCAAGACGGTTATCGGCGCCGCCCTCACCATCGTCCTGGTCATCGCGGTCCTCATGATCATCGTCTCCGCCATCATCTGGGCCATCGCCAGCAGCACCGGGAACACCAGCGTGGCGACGAAAGCCCGCGCAGGCGTCCTCGTCGCGCTCGGAGCTGCGGTCCTGGCGGGGGCCGGGGTCGCCTGGATCAACTGGCTCATCCAGCTGGGCGAACAGCTCTGAACTGACCCCGCTTTAGCCCGCCTCGGATCGTCTCCCGCGGCGGGCCCTCTGCTGTCCTGGGGAAGAGGGTGCACCTGCTGGTCGACCATGTTTCTCGTTCGCCGCCCTCCCTGGGTGGTTCTGATCTTTGGGAGTTCATCGTGATCGACCTCGCAACTGTCTTCGCTGCACTGCCCGCATTGGTGCCGCTGGACATCAACATCAGCCCCAACGACTCCGGCCTGCCCGGGATCTCCCAGCTACGCACCATCGTCGGCGCCGTCATGACCATCGGGCTCATCCTGTCCGTCCTCGCGCTCATCATCTCAGCGATCGTGTGGGGCTTCGGCTCCAACTCCTCGAACCCGCACCTGGCCGGGCGCGGCAAGATCGGCGTCCTCGTCTCCTGTGGTGCGGCCGTGGTCTGCGGCGCTGCCGTGACGCTCGTCAACTTCTTCTGGAACGTCGGCCAGCAGGTCTGAGGCCAGCCACGCTCCGTTTCACCTTGGGAGGTTTGTGATGGGTGTCTGCGATGTTCCCGTCATCTCAACGGTCTGCGATGCCGCCGGAGAAGCCGCCGCCACCCTCGTGTCGGCGCCCTTCGATTGGCTCGCCTCCACCATGGGCCAGGCCGCCGGATGGCTCATCGAGGCCATGTGGAAAGTCTTCGACTCCACCACCCTCGTCGACGTCACCGCAGACGGCTACCTGGACGTGTACAACCTGCTCTTCGGCATCGGCGTGTTCATCGTCCTGCTCTTCTTCTGCTTCCAACTCATCCTCGGCCTCATCCGCCGCGAACCCTCCGCCCTCTCCAGAGCAGCACTCGGGGCGGGCAAAGCCGTCATCGGCTCCTTCCTAGTCATCACCCTGACCGCCACCGCCCTGGAAATCGTCGACCAACTCTCAATCGGCATCGTCCAAGCAGCCGGGGAAACCACCGGAACCATGGGCGACAAGATCGCCCTCCTCACCGCGGGCCTCACCGCGATCAACATCAGTGCTCCAGGCGTTGGCGCGATCGTGACGATCTTCCTCGCCGGACTCATGATCTGCGCCGTCGCCATCGTCTGGTTCTCCCTCCTGATCCGCAAGGCACTGCTGCTGGTGGCAATCGTCCTGGCACCGGTCGCCTTCGCCGGTGCCGCGTGGGATGTCACCCGCTCCTGGATCGGGAAATGGGCAGCCTTCGTCGTGGCATTGATCGTCTCCAAGCTCGTCCTTGTTGTCGTGTTTCTCATCGCGATCACCCAGGTCGCCACCCCGATCGAGGCGGACCTGTCGGCGGTGACCGAACCCATCACGGGAATCGTGCTGCTGTTCATCGCCGCGTTCGCCCCCTACATGGTCTACCGGTTCATCTCCTTCCTCGGCTTCGACCTCTACCACGCGATGGGCACCGAGCAGGAAGCCAAGGGCGCACTCAACCAGCCCGTCCCCGTCCCTTCCAAGCCCCAGTCGGACGGGGTGAAGAAGATCCTCGACGGCGGTGACGGCGGAGGCTCCGGGTCAGGCGGCGGCGGAGGGAGCGGTGGTGGAGGCGGCGGCGGCGGTTCGGCACCACCCACACAGGCCGCACCCACGTCGGGCTCCACAGCCGCCACCACTGAAACCGCAGGAGCCGGTGGCGGCGCCGCGGCGGCAGCAGGGCCCACAGCCGCAGTCATCGTCGGCGCCGAAGTCGCCGAAACAGCCGCTGAGGCCGGGCCCACGCTCGGCCACGAGGTCGGCGACCAAGCCGAGTCCGCCGCTGACGCCGCCGACCAGCCAGGAAGCACTCCGCCACCTGAGCAGAGCGACCCGGGCGCGCCGCCACCGTCGACGCCGCAGCCGAACCCGCCGTCGAGCGATCCCGCACCGCCACAGAGCCCACCACCCTCCGAGCCGAAGCCACCGGCTGATCCGCCCGCACCCCAGCCACCCAAGGAGTGAGCACCATGACGTCGAGCAGTACTCCCGGGTCTGACCTGGTGCCGGTGAAGTTCTCCCGGCTGACCCGCCGCGGTGTCCTCCTGGGACTCTCACTGTCACAGCTCGTGACGTTGGGCGTCGGGATCGCCACCTTGGTGTGGGCGTTCTACGCAGGAGGCGGCATCCTCATCGCCATCACCGCACCCATCTGGGTCCTATCCGCAGCCCTGACCTGGATACCCCTGGCCGGACGCCCGATCGTCGAATGGGTACCCGTCGGCTTCTGGTGGATCTGGAAAACCACCGGCGGCCAGCTGCTCTACCGCCGCCGCATCGTCAAACCTCGTCCCGCGGGGACCCTCGCCCTACCCGGAGACGCCGCGCGGTTGCGCGAATACCGCGACCCCATCACCGGGGCAGGAATGATCCACGACCCTTCTGCCGCCACACTCACCGCCGTCATCTCCGTCACCCACCCGGCATTCGTCCTGCTGGACCCCGGCGAACAGGAACGACGCGTCACCTCCTGGAGCCGGGTGCTGGCCACCGTATGCCGCTCCGGGCGGGTCTCCATGCTCCAGATTCTTGAACGCACCCTGCCCGACTCGGGCACGGGCCTCGCCGAATGGTGGTCCACCCACGGCACCCATGACTCATCGTGGGCATCCACCACTTACAGCGAGCTGATCGACCGGGCCGGACCCGCAGGCGAACGCCACGCCACCACCTTGTCGCTGTCCCTCGATATGAAGGCGGCGGCCCGGCAGATCCGCACCGCAGGCGGCGGCATCCGCGGCGGCGCCGCCGTCCTCCGCCAAGAAATGAACACCCTCGTCGCCGCCCTACGCTCCGCCGACCTTGCGCCGTCCGCGTGGTTGACCTGCGGACAGATCGCCGTCATCCTGCGCTCCGCCTATGACCCCGCCGTCGCCGCCACCCTGGAACGTCACGGGGAACTCGGCCAGAACCTCGCCACCGCCGGACCCGTCGCCGTCAACGAATCCTGGAACCGGCTGCGCACCGACTCCGCCCACCACGCCGTCCTCTGGATTAGTGAGTGGCCGCGCTCCATGGTCTACCCGGGCTTCCTCGCACCCATCCTGCTCTCCAACGGCATCCAACGATCCTTCTCCCTGCTGTGCACCCCGATGCGCTCCGACCAAGCCGCCCGCGACATTCGCAAGAAGAAGACCGAGTACATCTCAGACGCCGCGCAGCGCCAGAAGATCGGGCAGATCGAAGACGCCGCCCAGACCGCCGAATACCACGACGTCCTGAAGCAAGAAGCTGACCTCACCGCGGGGCACGGCATCCTCCGCTACACCGGCCTCATCAGCGTCTCCGCCACCACCAGCGACGACCTCGACGCTGCGGTCGCCGCCATCGAACAAGCCGCAATCCAAGCCTCCTGCGAAACCCGACTCCTCGTCGGCCAGCAAGCCCAAGCATTCACCGCCGCAGCCCTGCCACTGTGCCGGACCGTGTAGTTCAGACTGAGAAACGCGAACGTAGTATTAGAGGCCATCAATCCAGTCATTCATGCCGGTCGCTATAACGTTCCCAGAATAAATCTGTCCCAGACCCTGGATGTATTGCGAAGATAGAAGTCCCTGGTTATGTTCGTTGAGGTTTATATAGATGCTGTCGCCTACGAATATCGGCGATCTGTACCCTCGCCCAGCTTCATGGGCTAGATGGGCCGCACTGTTCACAACATCACCCATATAGACAACGTCATTGATTCCACTGCCGCTATATCCTGCCTTGATCATGAGAACGCGACCGTAATCAACTCCGATTCCAGCAGAAATGGGATCGATCGACTGCGATCTAAATTCGCGATTCAGTAGCTTCAGGAGAGTGTTTGCTTGATAGGCGATAGCGAACACATCATCAATATGATTCTTTGAGGTTGTCTTATATGAAGCCCACACACAGTCCCCGACGATATTTACTTCACGAACATATGCATCCGCGTTCAGGACCGCAACCATCTCAGAGATGAATGATCGATAAATCTTCGCCAACGTCGGGCGCTTGTATTTTTGAGTCAACTCCGAAGAATCACGTATGTCGACGAATACGGCGGAGCACATGCCATAGAACCCGTTATTGAAGGTCAGCCTGTCGCGGTCCGGCAAACCGTCAACCTCTTCGAACGTTCCCGACGGCTGGTTAAGAATCTCGCGGATTCGCTCTCGGCTCTTCACATGGTCATAAGATCGGAAGTTTCCATCCATTCCGACTCCTTCTTAGTTTGAAAGTTCGACGACAATTGCAAAGATGACTACAGATATTCCTGATAGTAGAACTGTAGCAACAGCCCGTTTCGCGAACCGCGACTTGACGCTTGCGATTACCGAATTGGCATAAATTTGATCTGTAAGCTCCCTAACTAGACGATCTGAGTCTTCAACTAGGTTCGGCAATTCAATACGATATTGAGAGAGCGTGAAGTTAGACGCGATTGAATCGAAGAAGATCCTACTTTTCTCTTCCTGAGGTATGTCGCGATCGTTAGTTCTCGGAATTAGCGTGCACGCGCAAAGGGCTCCTGTCGTTATAAGTAGGACTCCAGTTATCGACAGTGCGGCGACGGCAAGAAGTGACGCAAAGTCTGCGGTCCCGGCAAGGTTGTATGTCATTGTCGCCATCACACCAGTGAATGCCAGTGTGACGCCTGCTTTCGAGTCAGCGTGGCGGATCCACTCGTTGACAAGCGACAGAACCTTCCAAACTTGGTCCGAGCTTGGCTGCTCCTGCGAGGCGGTGGGTTCATCGCGGCGGGGTGGAAATTTCTTCACGGAATCAGGGTATCCGCACCCACTGACATCCTGGCGGGACTTCCGGCGCACCTGTCTCCCACACGATCATGAGGGAGGCTGTCATGCCCACGTTCTACGATCCCGGCGCGGACGCCGGGGAAGCATCTGAGGCGCTACGCGGGCTCGCTCACGCCACCCGCACCATCGAGCATCCGCAGGACATGTACTCGGTGCTCGGCGACCTGCTGTCAGGGGTGAGATCGCTGCGGCAGGTCCTCGACCAGCTCGCATCGGCTCACGCCAGCAACCGGGAACTGGCGTTCGACGACTACGGCGACCACGCGTACGGATCTGCCGATGCTCTGGCCGCCGCTGACGAACTCCACCAGACCGCGACCTTGATCGACCAGGCAGAGGACCGGCTCAACGTCGCGATGTCGGCAGCCGGGCGGATCGCTTGGCATGCCGAACCCACCACAGAACAGGTACTCGTGCGCCGTTGGGTCTCGGTGGTGTTCCTTCAGGGTTCGGAGGCGGACGAGGTGCTCGACATGATCGACCGCGACGGCCCCGACACCGCGATGACGTACTTGAAGAATTGGGACTGCGGGGACGAGACGACCGATGCGGCAATGGAGGACGGCCACGCCTACGACCTCCCACCCACGGGCGTGCTCGACCGTGAGGTCCGCGACGGGGATTACCAGATGACTTACAACCCCTCTTTCGGCCACGTCGGCCTCTACCGCCTCCACACCATCGAACCGGGCGACGTTCTCGACGACGAACCCACCCGTCCGGCTTTGGCTCATGCTGAAGCGTTGAGGGCGGTGCCCGACGGATCGTGGTTCGAGCATCCGGGTGTCGCCGCGGTCAAGCAATCGCGGGGGCTGGGACTGTGACCGGCGAAGAACCCGAGACCCTGCACACGGCAGTGCTCGTCGCCCCGGCCAGGGAACGGCGTCGCTTGCGCAAACAGCGCCGTCAGGCTGCGGCCCGGCTCCAGGCCGAACAGCGAGCCGCCGAACGTGCGGCGGCCCGTGCGAAGGCCGACGCAGAGCGCGCCGAGCGGAAAGCGACCACCTACCTGCCTGCCGCCGGTGCGCCCGGGCACGCGCAGCTGCGCTCGCCCGGACGATTCCGGCTCCCGCGCCATCAGGACACCTCCGCGACCTTGGCCGGGGCCTACCCGTTCCTCGCAGAGGGCGGACTGGGCTCCGATGGCGTCTTCGTCGGCCAGGACCTCTATTCGGGTGGCAGCTTCGTGTACGACCCGTGGGTGCTCTACGCCCGCGGCGTCATCACCGCGCCGAACCTTGTGCTCGCGGGCATCGTCGGCTCGGGCAAGTCATCGCTCGCGAAGAGCCTCTACACCCGCTCGCTCCCGTTCGGACGCCGGGTGTACGTGCCGGGTGACCCGAAAGGTGAGCACACCGCCGTCGCCGAAGCCGTCGGCGGCCGCGCGATCGTCCTCGGACACGGCATGTCGACCAGGCTCAACCCGTTGGATGAGGGATACCGGCCCTCCGGCATGGACGATGCCGAATGGGCATCGACCATCGCGTCCCGCCGCCGCGACCTCATCGGGGCACTGGCCGAAACCGTGCTCACCAGGCCCCTGTCGCCATTGGAGCACACCGCCATCGACACCGCCCTGACCGAGGCGGTGCGCGGCAATGACGTGCCGATCCTGCCCATGGTCGTCGACCACATCCTCAAACCCAGCCAGACAGCAGACCCGGATGGGAGGCTCGCGGAGGACGGGCGCCTCGTCGGCCACGCCCTGCGCCGCCTCGTGGCAGGCGACCTGGCCGGGCTCTTCGACGGGCCCTCAACCGTCACTTTTGACCCCACGCTGCCGATGATCTCCCTCGACCTGTCCCGCGTGACCGAGAACTCCACGTTGATCTCCGTGCTGATGACGTGCTCCAGCGCATGGATGGAGTCCGCCCTGCTGGACCCGGCCGGTGGGCAACGGTGGTGCATCTACGACGAGGCATGGCGCCTCATGTCCCACCCCGCCCTCTTGAAACGGATGGATGCGCACTGGCGGCTCGCCCGCCACTACGGCATTGCCAACATGCTGATCTTCCACAAACTCACCGACCTGGAAAACGTCGGCGACCAAGGCTCCGCCATGCGATCCCTCGCCAACAGTCTGCTGGCCAACGCGGAGACCAGGATTATCTACCGGCAAGAATCCGACCAGCTCGGCACCACCGCCCGAACCCTCGGCCTCACCGGCACCGAGCAGAGACTCCTGCCCGGCCTCGGCGTCGGGCAGGGCCTCTGGCGCATCAAAGACCGCTCCTTCGTGTGCCAGCACCAGCTGCACCCCGACGAACTCGCACTCTTCGACACCACGACCCGTATGACCAGCTGACGTCAGGGACGCCCGGTGCACCTGATGGGTATGGGTATTCATCACAGTCACTCCGCTAACCCCGACGAGACGCCAGTCAGCCTGCCTCTGGCCACCATCACAGTCGATCCCTACGGTGTCCTCACCGTCGCCCTGGACGGTGCCGACTATCCACCATCCTCGCCGACGGCACCGTGGACGAAAGGCCGATTCGGGGAACTTCTCGACGTCCTCACCGCGGACCGCACGCGGACCATCCGAGTCGAGATCCATGAGGCCGACGGCAGCACTTTCACCGACATCATCCGTGCCGCCCGCACCCCACGCTCTGAGGCGACCGATGAGTCGCCTGCGCCTCGTCGGGCCCGGCACCGCCACGCACCAGAAACCATCGAGGTGACCGGGGCCGGATTCCAACCGGGTGAAGACGTCACCGTCGCCCTCGTCCGGAGCGCCATAGAAGCGACCGCGGCCGGGACCGTCCGCGTGACACTGAATCTCGGGGAGCTGCCCACGGGCGACGCCGACATTGTGCTGGTCGGGACCACCTCGGCTCGGGTCGTAACCCGGCGGGTGCCATGAGCACGCAGCGCCAGTCCGGCTCGATGGGTGACGAGCTGACGAACATCCTCATGGTCGGGCTCGCCGCCCTCTTCGGACTCATCCTCGCCCTCCGCGGCGCAGGAAGCATCGCCGCATTCGTGACCGGCGCCGAGCAGCCACAGACAGGGATCGCCGGTGGGCTGGCTGTCTTGTTCAGTCCTGGCGATCCCGCGGGTGCGCTCCACACCGATGGGCTCAACGCCATCGCCTACTGGATCACCCTCACGCTCATGCTCAGCCTCCTCGCAGCCGCATGTGCCTGGGTGTGGATCAAGTGGCGACGCCACTCCCGCGCGATGGACGTGGACCCGCACCGGTTGGCGGGCACGGCCACCGGCCACGAAGTCGCCACAGCAGCCTCGGCGAAAGCGCTGGTCCACCGAGCCGGGACACTCCGCCCGTCCCTCGACAGCCCACAACCTCGCGACGTGGGGTTTCTGCTGGGGCAGTCGAAGGGCAAGCAGGTGTGGGCCAGCGTTGAGGACTCCATCCTCCTTATCGGCCCGCCCCGCTCCGGCAAGGGCCTGCACATCGTCATCCCCGCGATCCTCGACGCACCCGGTGCCGTGGTCACCACCAGTACCCGGCCCGACAACCTCACCGCCACACTCAAGGCCCGGCAGCATGTCGGGCCGGTCGCTGTCTTCGACCCCCAGCACTTGGCTGAGGGTGTTCCCGCGGGGCTGCGCTGGTCACCCATCCGCGGCTGCGACGACCCACTCACGGCCATGATTCGGGCCACCGGGCTCGCTGCCGCGACCGGTCTCGCCGATGGCGGGGTCGACGGAGGCGGGTTCTGGGAGGGCAAGACCCGCGTCGCCCTTCAAGCTCTCCTGCATGCGGCCGCATTGGATCGCCGCACTCCCGCCGAACTGTTCCGCTGGACCCTCGACCCTTCTGCCGCGGCTGACGCCGTCGCCATCCTGACCGGTTCACCCCACTCAGCGACCGGTTGGGCGGAATCGTTGGAAGCCATGATCGATGCCGACCCCCGCACCCGCGACTCCATCTGGCAAGGCGTCTCCCTGGCACTGGCGGCCCTGGCCGACCCCCGGGTCTTGGACGCCGTCAGTCCCGGGCCCGGTGAACAGTTCGACCCCGAAGCCTTCATTCGCGACAAGGGCACGCTCTACCTGCTTGCCACCGGTGCCGGGGCAGGCAATAGTGCCGCCCTCGTCGCCGCGTTCGTGGAAGACCTCGTCGAAACTGCTCGGCGTATGGCCGCCCGCAGCCCGGGCGCACGGCTCGACCCGCCACTCCTGCTCGCCCTGGACGAGATCGGCAACCTCGCACCGCTCCCATCCTTGCCGACCCTGATGGCGGAAGGTGGAGGCACCGGGATCACGACCATGCCCGTCCTCCAATCCTTGGCGCAGGCCAGGGACAAGTGGAGCGACAACCAGGCCGGAGCCATCTGGGACGCCAGCATCGTCAAGATCATCCTCGGCGGTGCCTCAAACAGTCGCGACCTTCAAGACCTCGCCACCCTCATCGGCGAACGCGACGAGTACACCGACTCCATCACCCTTGGAGATCACGGCACCCGCTCCAACCAGCGCTCCGTACGACGGGTGCCGATCCTGCCACCCGACCGCATCCGCACCCTCCCATTCGGCACCGGCGTCGTCCTCCTACGCTCCACTCCGCCGATCATCACCGACCTGAACCCGTGGCCAAAACGCGGCGACGGTGTACAGCTTCAACGCGACCGCGCGAGCGTCGAAGCCCTCCTGCAACGGCCACTCAGCACCGAGTAGCCGAACACAGGGAACTCGGGCGCACCTGCTTGTCGAAGCGGCCCTGTCCGATGGGGCCGCCCCGATATTGAAGGGCAGGAGGACAGTCCCATGGCTATCCGTACCCAGCAGTCCATCTCCGGCTTCATCGCCACCGACCCGCAGCTGACCGTGACCGATCGCGGGGAGGCTCGCTTCTACGCGAGGTTCGGTCAGGAGAACTTCCACCGCGAGGAGGACGGCTCGTTCACGAAGCTGGAGCCGACCTTCCACAACCTCGTCATGTACCGGACCACCGCCGAACGCGCTTTCGAGCGGTTCACCAAGGGCGACAGCTTCGTCGCCGAGGGCTACACCCACGAGTACTCCTACGAGAGAGACGGCCAATCCCTGTCCGGAGAGGAGTTCGTCGCCAAGAAGATCGGCCACGACACCGCCCGCACCCGCTACGACGTCGACCGAACGCCCCGCAACTCCCAGACCCGTGAGGCGGCCACGCAAGACCAGGAGCGAGCATTCGACCCTCCAGTCTCGCGGCCGACCACCAGCGCTCCCGTGCTCGGCCGCTGAACCTGGGAAGGAGCGCACCATGACTGCTCATACGCCGGGCTTCGACGAGGAGCCTGACTACGACGACACGCAAAATCTGATCGCCGAGCCCCCGCATCCCATCAACTGGAACCTGCTGACCGCCAGCGACCTGGAGCAGGAACTCCTTGAGCTGAACCGGTGGGTCGACTGGCTGCGCCACACCTACGGGCTACCAGCCTCCGTCATCCCGCCCTACTGGCACCGCCACCCCGAACTCCTCTGGGAACTCTCCGCCCTCCACCTGCACTGGCTCTGCGCCTACGACCCCGACCAAAACGGCTCCGCGCCGCTGGGCTGGCATCGCGACTTCGCTGACGCCCGCCAGCGCCTGCGCGACTGGGTCACCGCATCCGGAACCCGCCTGGACCGCGACCGCCCCACACGACAGACCACATGGCCCGGGGAAGAGCCCGCCGAACACGTGGAAGAGACCGCGATCACCGACCGGGACCAGGACTTCGTCCAGTACGTCCTCGATGAGGTCCACCAGAGGCAAGAAGCCGAAGACGCGTTCTACGCGAACATCGACGAACGCACCGGCGAGATCCACGACCATCCCGAGAGCCCCAACGGGGGATGAGGATGATGGTCCGCTCCTACAAGCGCACGACGGACCGGTCGGACGCCAACCGACCGGTCCGCGTGCGCTACATCAAACGCAGCGAGATCGACGCCGAGAAGGTCGCCGAGGTCCTCATCCACATCGCACTGCGCGCTGCGAGCAACGGCACAACCACCGGGCAGGCTGGTTCCTACATCCGGGACCTTCTCGTCAGCGCCCGGTAGACTGTTGGGCAAGCTCAACGAACCGGCGTCGTTGGCACCAGACTTCTAAGCCCCGCACTCGGGGTGTTCTTCCAGCTTCTTGACGTGACCGCCATCCGGCGCCCCACAAGACCCCTCTCCGGGGTCCGTGAAAGGCGGTCACCATGACACTCACGTCCCTCCCGTCCGGCATCGACATGGGCGAGCTGCGCAAGCTCGCCGCCACCGCCGCCAAGATCCAGCAGGCCTCGGGCGCGACTGACACGGATCGTCTGGTCCCTGCGATCAGCTACCTTCGGGTCTCCACCAAGGACCAGGCCACCCGAAACGGTCTTGAAGAGGGCTTGTCGATCCCCGCCCAGCGCGAGGCGGCTCAGCGAAAGGCTGAGCAGCTTGGCGCCGTCATCGTCAAGGAGTTCATCGAGCCTGGCGAGTCTGCCAAGACGGCGCAGCGCCGCGCCCTCCAGGACATGCTCGACTATGTCACCGAGAACCCCGTCCAGTACTGCATCATCAACAAGGTCGACCGCCTGGCTCGCAACCGCCTCGACGACGCGATCATCCACGCGACGCTTCGGGATGCGAACATCAGTTTGGTCTCCGTGACGGAGAACATCGACGAGACGCCGTCGGGGATGCTCATGCACGGCATCCTCGCCTCCATGGCCGAGTTCTACTCACTGAACCTCGCTCAAGAAGTCCTCAAAGGAATGACGCAGAAGGCCAGCATGGGCGGCACTCCTGCCAAAGCACCCCTCGGGTATCTGAACGTGCGCACAACCGACGCGAAGGGCCACGAGATCCGAGACGTCACCGTCGATCCCGAGCGGGCCGACCTCATCACGTTTGCCTTCACCGCCTACGCTACCGGCGACTGGACCCTCTCCTCCCTCGCCGCCGAGCTGGAAGCCCGAGGACTCACCACCAGGCCGACGCCGTCGTTCCCGTCGAAGCCCGTGACGACGAAGGCGCTGCACAAGATCCTCATCAACCCCTATTACCAGGGCAGCGTCACGTTCCGTGGCGTCACTTACGACGGCGCTCACGCCCCTCTTGTCGACACCGAGACATGGCTACGCGTCCAGACCGAACTGGCCGCCAAGAACCAGCGCGGTGAGAAGCCCCGCACCCACGACCACTACCTCAAGGGAACGCTCTACTGCTCGTGCGGGGCGAAGATGATGATCGAATGCCCCACCGGCAAGTCCGGCATCACCTACGAGTACTTCACCTGCTCCGGGCGCCGCAAGAAGAACGGCTGCACCCGGTCTGCCATCCTCACCGACCGCATCGAGGACCGGATCGACTCCACCTACGGCACCAACGGTCTCACCGCCGCCGAGGCCGATCGTGTCCGCGAAGTCCTCGGAGCCGTCTTCGATCAGCTCGAAGCCACCACCGACGACGAACGTGCACTCCTGACCGCCCAGAAGGAGAAGCTCGACGCCGAGCGACTCAAGCTCGTCCAAGCCCACTACGCCGACGCCATCCCGCTCGACCTCCTCAAGTCCGAGCAGGAACGTATCCGCACCACCCTCGACGCCATCGAACACCGACTGGAGAAGCTCGCCACCAGCTACGAGGACGCCCGTGAGGGCCTCGACCAGCTCGCCGACATCCTCACCGACCTCGGCGCCGTCTACGCACGATGCGAACCTGTTGAACGCCGCATCCTCAACCGAGCCCTCTTCGACAAGATCGTCCTCGACGACGAGGAGACCGTCCGCTACCAGCCCGACCAGGCCGTCCAGGCAGCGTTGGACTGCGTCACCCCTGGTCACACACGGATCGTCGCTGCCGAAGCATCTGACCCCGAAGACACTTCGAACCCTGCCCGCGTGTCTGCGGGGCAGGGTTCGAAAATGTCACTTTGGGTGGAGCTAAGGGGATTCGAACCCCTGACCTCTTCCATGCCATGGAAGCGCGCTACCAACTGCGCCATAGCCCCGTCGTCCCCGAAGGACGCTCGATGACTCTACCGGGATGGGCGTCCAAACGGAAATCGGAGCAGCAACTGATGGGCAGTGATCAGCAGCGCCAGCCAGGCCATCCCCAGTAGCCAGGCGAAGACCACGTCTGTCAGCCAGTGGTGTCCCAAATAGATGCGGCTCAGGCCCATCGAAACCGCCCACACCACCGCCGCGATGATCGCCAGCAACCGCACCCACCACCGCCTGGCCAGCCAGACCGTGAGGTAGGCCAGCATCCCGGCGATCACCGTGCTGTTCAAGGTGTGGCCGGAGGGAAACGAAAAGCTGGTCTCGTAGGGCGGAACGGCGTCCAAGAAGGGTGGACGCTGCCGTCCGACGGCGGCCTTGCCCACCCAGGTGAAGATCACCGAACCGGTGGCCGCGACCACCATCAGCAGCCAGATCGAGATCTCGCGGTAGTGCCAATACAACAGGCCCGACAGCAGCACCGCCATCGCCACCATCGGCACAGTGAGCCCCAGGTTCGTGAACGTGGTGACTGCCGAATTCAGTTCCGGGGTTCGGTGGGCGATCATCCAGTCCAACACCGGACGGTCCAGTCCGGCGATGCCTTCGGCCTCGGCGACTGCGTCATAGACCCGATCCCCGGCAAGCACCAACAGCGAGAAGACCAGCGTGCCCACGGCGCCCACCAGTGCCAGCCCGGCGTTGGGCCCTGGTCGGCTCAGTGGCGTCGGTGAAGACTGTTCGGTTGGGTCCATGGTGGTGAAGGTACCTAGATCGGAGAAAAACCTGGAATCGGGCTTGCCTCGACGCGGTTGGGCACGGTGAGGTTGGCACGACCCTCGGAGACTACAGAAAGGCAGACAAACATGACCGTTAGTTCCGCACAGACCCACTGGGCCGGTTCCTTGATGGAGGGCCAGGGCGAGGTTGAGTTCCTCAGCTCCGCGCTCGGCAGCGTCGAGGTTGACTGGAAGTCCCGCGCCGGCCAAGAAGGTGGCCACACCACCACGCCCGAAGAACTGATCGCTGCGGCCCACTCGGCCTGCTACTCGATGGCGCTGTCCCACGCGCTGGCCGGCAACGGAACCCCGCCTTCTGCGGTCGACACCAAGGCCGACGTCACCTTCGTGCCCGGCACCGGCATCACCGGCATCTTGCTCACTGTGCAGGCTTCGGTACCCGGACTCACTGCTGAGGAGTTCGCCACCTTCGCCGAGAGCGCCAAGACCGGCTGCCCGGTTTCGGCCGCGCTCACCGGAACCACCATCACCTTGGACGCCACGCTGGTCTGAGTTTCCCTCGCTGCGGGCGGGTCTCACCTCAACGGTGGGCCCGCCCGTTTGCTGTTTGCGGATCAGCGGCCCGCTGGGTCGGGCTTCGACAAGCTCAGCCAGCGGTTGTCGTTCCCTGAGCTTGTCGAAGGGTTGGTTGGGGGGCTTCGACAAGCTCAGCCAGCGGTTGGTTGGGGGCTTCGACAGGCTCAGCCAGCGGGGCGGCGGAATAGTCCTTGATCGAGATGAGTTAAACCTGCAAGTAATCCCGGTTCGGTGACGAGACCGGATCTCGCTCAGAAGGGGGCATCGAGATGTCCACTCAGACACCGTCGCTGCACGATGCGTTCAACTCTGCCACTCCGGCCGGAGCCTACGACGAGATGCTCGCCCGCGTGCTGCCGCAAGCCAAAGCGCAGCGTCCCTGGCAGGAATCGGACGGCCCGATGCCCGCGTTGTTCGTCAGCCATGGCGCCCCGCCGACCCTGGACGATCCGCAATGGCTCGCCGAGCTGTTCTCCTGGGCGCAGTCGCTGCCTAAGCCACGAGCCATCGTGGTGGTCTCCGCGCATTGGGAATCTGCCCCGGCCGCGATCTCAGCATCGGCTGCCGGTACGCCGCTGTACTACGACTTCGGCGGCTTCCATCCGCGCTACTACACGCTGCGCTACGCCACTCCGGACGCCACCGCGATCGCCGGCCGCGTCGCGGGGCTGCTCGGCTATCAGCCCGTGCACCAGTTCACCGATCGGGGACTTGACCACGGCGCCTTCATTCCGCTGATGGCCATGTATCCGGCTGCCGACGTGCCGGTGGTGCAAGTCTCCATGCCCAGCCTCGATCCGCACGCCTTGCTGGACCTGGGCGGCAAGCTGCGCAGCTTGCGCGCCGAAGGCGTCCTGGTGATCGGGTCGGGCTTCATGACCCACAGCTTCGCGGTGTTCCGCCGTCCTCAGTTGGCCGGCTACACCGAGGCCTTCGATACCTGGGCAGCCGACGCCCTACACCGCGGTGACGTCGACGCCCTCATGGACTACCGCAGCAAGGCTCCTGGCGCCGAAGTGGCGCACCCGAGCGCGGATCACTTCGTGCCGTTGTTGTTGACCATGGGCGCGGCCGACGATCCTCGCACCGTCCGCAATGGCCTGGATCGCATGCTGTGGGGCAATTCGATTCGCTCCATCCAAGTGAGTTGAGCCTCGCCAACACCCCGACGGGTCCGCTCCAACGCCGCAGTGCCGCGCCGGGCTCAGACCACGGCCTCGGCGCGCCAGATCCGCGAGAGATAATCACGCATCGAACGGTCGGAGGAGAAGAAGCCGGTGCGGGCCACATTCAGGATGGCCGACTTCGTCCACGCCTCGGTGTCGGCGTAGGCTGCCTCCACCCGAGACTGGGCGTCCAGGTAGGCCTGGAAGTCCGCCAAGGCCATGAAGCGGTCGTCGTAGAGCAGATTCGACACCACCGGCTCGAAGGCTCCGCGGTCGCCGTCGGAGAACGCTCCGGATGCGATCAGATCCAGTGCCCGCTTCAACAGGGGAGTGCTCTCGTAGAACTCGGTGGGACGGTAGCCTTTGCTGCGCAGTTCGGTGACCTCCGGCTCAGTCATGCCGAAGCCGAAGAAGTGAGCATCGCCGACCAACTGGCGGATCTCCACATTCGCACCGTCATCGGTTCCGATGGTGAGCGCGCCGTTGAGGGCGAACTTCATATTTCCGGTGCCCGAAGCCTCCATGCCGGCCAGCGAGATCTGTTCGCTCAAATCCGCTGCCGGGATCAGCTTCTCGGCCAAGGTCACGTTGTAGTTCGCCGGGAAGGCGACATTGAGCCGTCCCTCGACTCGGGGGTCGGCGTTGATCGTCTCGGCCACCTGGTTGATCAGGTAGATGATCTCCTTGGCCATCCGATACCCCGGGGCCGCCTTTGCCCCGAAAATCACCGTGCGGGGCGTCACCGATGCCGGATCGACCTCTCCAGAGATGATCTGCTCGTACACGCTGACGATGTGCAGCACCTTCAAGGTCTGACGCTTGTACTCGTGCAGGCGCTTCACCATCACATCCAGCAGGTGGTGATTCGCCAGGTCAATGCCGTCGCGGGCCCGCAGCAGGTCGAACAGCCGCTCCTTGTTCTTCGCCTTGGCAGCTCGGAACGCCATGCGGAAGTCCTCGTCCTCGGCGTAGGGCTCCAACTCGGCGAGCCGATCCAGGTCGGTGACCCAGCCAGGGCCGAGGGTGTCGGTGATCAACTGCGACAGCCACAGGTTGGCCAAACGGACGAAGCGGCGCGGCGTCACCCCATTGGTGACATTGGTGAACTTGTCAGGCCAGTACTCGCTGAACGCCGGCAACAACTTGTCGCGCAGCAACTCCGAATGCAGCGCGGCCACACCGTTGACCTTGGTGGCGGCCACGGTGGCCAGATGGGCCATGCGGATGTGGCGTTCGGGGAAGTCGGCGACGATCGACATCGAGCGCACCTTCAGCTCGTCATCGCCGAACTGTTCGCGCACCTTGGCCAGGAACTCGTCATTGATGCGATAGATGATCTCCAGATGCCGAGGCAGCAGGCGTCCCAGCATGTCGGCCGGCCACACCTCCAAGGCCTCGGGCAGCAGGGTGTGGCAGGTGTAGGCGAAGCACTTGCGGGTGATCTTCCAGGCCTGGTCCCAGTCCAACTTCTGCTCGTCGACCAAGACCCGCATCAACTCCGGGACCGCAATCACCGGATGGGTGTCATTGAGCTGGAACATGATCCGCTCGGGCAACTCGTTCCAATCGAAGCCCTTGTCCAGCCCCTGATCGATGAAGTCGCGAATGGAGCACGCCACGAAGAAGTACTGCTGTTGCAGGCGCAGCTCCTTGCCCTGTGGGGTGGAATCCTCCGGGTACAGCACCTTGGTGATGTTCTCGGCGAAGGTTTGAGCCCGCACCGCCTCGGCGTAGTCGCCGGCGTTGAAGATCTCCAGATCGAATGCCTTGGTGGCCTGGGCGCTCCACAGCCGCAGGGTGTTCACCCGGCCGTTCTGATAGCCGGGAACCATGTAGTTGTACGGCACGCCCAGCACATTCCAACTCGGCACCCAGCGAGTCCGCAGTACGCCGTCGTCCTCGTAGGTCTCGGTGTAACCCCCGAAATCAACCTGGACGGCCGCCTCCGGATGCGGGAACTCCCACGGGCTGCCCAGCGCCAACCAGGTGTCGGGCTGCTCGACCTGGCGTCCGTCGACGAAGGTCTGCTTGAAGATGCCGTACTCGTAGCGAATCCCGTAGCCGATGCAGGGCACGCTCATGGTGGCCAGCGAATCGATGAAACAGGCCGCCAGCCGACCCAATCCGCCATTGCCCAATCCAGGCTCAACCTCCTGGGCCCGCAACGTTGGCAGGTCCAATCCGCAGACCTTCATCGCCTCATCGACGATGTCGTTCAGATCGGTGGCCAACAGGGCGTTTCCGAGTTGACGTCCGAGCAGGTATTCGGCGGAGAGATAACCGATCGTCTTGGCCTTGGACGCCCGCTGATGCTTGGACGTCTCCAGCCAGCGCGCCATCAGGTAGTGGCGCACCGTTCGGGCCAGGGCGAGGTACTGATCATTGACCGTCGAACGCGACAGCGCCACACCTTGGCCGGTGTTGAGTTCACGCAGAAACTCCCGCACGAAGCCGTCCACTGAATGCGGCGGTGCGGCCACCGGGGCCAGTGCCAACGGATGAGTCGGTTCGAAGAGGGTTCCCACCTGGTGTCGAGCCGTCAGCGGGTTTTCATCCGCCGGCACGGCAGGCTTGGCCGTCTCGTTCTCCACAGTCATGGGGGCCACCGTAGCGGCACGGGGTTACGTGCACGCAACGCGATCCAGGAATGGTCAGGCCTGGGCGTCTTGATCATCAGGTGCGGCGGAACTGCGTCTGCGGCGCACCGCCTGGCCGATGAGGAGCCCCGCTGCCACCACGGCGATCGCCGCGAATCCGAGGACGCCGGTAATGAGCTGGGTTCGGTCTTGCTCTCCGTCCGGCGGTGCCGGCAGCGGCGTCGGGGTGGCCGTGGGTGAGGAGGAATCCGGGAAACGCGGATTGGGGGGACCAGGCCGGGTTCCGTCATTGACGAAGTTGATGGCCGGATAGGCGGCAACGATGCCCCAACCGGTGGCGTTGCTTCGCGTCTGGGGTGTGGGACGCAGCGCCGTGGCGAGCAGGCGATAGCGCCAATCAGCAGGAGTCTCCTTGGGGTGGGCGGCGGCAACCAAGGCTGCGATCGCCCCGACATAACCCGTAGCGAGCGCCGAGGTGGGCTGTGACCCGGACAGAACGCAGTCGCCATTGCCCTGGGCGGCCAGCACATTCATGCCGGGGGCGGCCAGGCTCACCTGGGCGCCGGCCAGGGTCGCTGCGGTCGCCTGCCCTTGTGCGTCGACGGCGGTCACCCCGATCACCTCGGGGTAGGCGGCCGGATAGGTCAGCAGCGGACCGGTTTGTTTATTGTCGGTTCGCAGGCTGGAATCACCGGCTGCGGCCACGACCAACGCGCCGGCTTTGGTCGCCTTGGCCACCGCCGAACGCAGCGCCGCCGAATCGGTCAGCGTGGCTTGTCCCACCACAATGACCTTGACGCCCTGCTGTGAGCTTGCCCACGCGATGCCTTTCGCGATCCGGTCGGCATTCGGGGCTCCGGTCTCACTCTGCAGAGATTCGTAGGCGCGAACCGGCACGATTCGGGCTTCGGGTGCAACACCTTCCAGCCCCGAACCATCCACTTTGGCAGCGGCGATCTGGCTGGCGATCGCGGTTCCGGTGCCGTAGCTGTCCGTGGTCCCGTCTCCCGAACCGAACACTGCCGTGCCCTTGACGATGCGGCCGCGCAGGTGGGGGTTGTCGTCATTCACCCCGGAATCGACGACCGCAACCCGTACCGCACCATCGGAGAGCTTCCACGCGTTCCTGATGCCGAGCTGTCCAAAGGCGGACGGCTCCGCGGCGACCCATCGACTGCTGCTCTCGCAGGGATTGGCGGATTCAGCCCGGGCTGTGGTCGCGGGCCCGATGCACACCATGGGCACGACAAGGGACGCGAGGGCCGCCCAGGCTGCGCCCCTCACGGTGTCGTGACCGTCTTCCAGGCCGCGGCGTGGGACAGTTCGATGCCGCTGGGCACCAGGTCGAGCCAGGCCTGCGGAATGCGGTGAACATCCGATTCGGTGTAGCCCAGCCGTCCCAAGGTGTCGGACGGGCTGCCGCCCAGGCCATAGGCCAAGCCTTGATCGGTGACCAATCTGACCGCACCCAGCGAACCGCCGGCGGTGCCCATCACCAATGCGCCCGAGCCGCCCGCGACGCTCACCCCCGGCTGGAACGGGGTCACCGGGGTGGGTACCTGGGCCACGGCGGTGGCCGCACCACGATCGGACTCGGCCAGTCGAGCGCAGACCTGCTGGGTGGCGTCAACCGGATTGGCAGCGCTCTGCGGCCAATCCGCGGGAGCCACAACACCGGTGGCGACCTTCACAGTGGACACGTCGGCGGCATTCACTGTGATGGGGGTCTTCTGCTGCTTTCCTGATCCAATGAGATACAGCTGGTAGGACAGCTCCGATAGCGGAGTGAGCTGGCCTGCATCGGAAACCACATAGTGACGACGCTCGGAGTCCTGGGCGACATCGACCAGCGATCCAATGACCGCGTCGCGCAGAGCCGACGGCATGCCGGAGGCGATCTGACCGTAGTTCTTGATCGTGAGCGGACGCAGTGGGGTGCCCTCCTGGAACAGGCTGAGCCAGGCAGCCGTCACCGGATGCTTGGCCGCAGCATCCAGGTTCAAGGTGATAGCCACATCAGAGCCGGTCATCTCGTAACGGCGCCCATCGGCGACCAGGTAGTCCTTGCCTTGGGCCGTGACGACAGCCACGTCGGCGGCCTTCACCTGATCAGGAGCACCGGCCACCCAGGTGTGCGGACCGGCGGAGGTCGCGCTGCAACTGACCCAATCCCCGGATCGCAGGAAGCTGGCACTGGGCACCTGATCGGGGGCGTCAACCAGGCCGACCGCATTCCCGCGCGGAATGCCGGACAACGCGGAGGCATCGACCTCACTGATCTTGAAGCTACCGCTCTCGGAGAGCAGCCGCGCCGAGGTGACGTTGGTCACCGGATGCAGCACCCCGTCCATCGCCAGGTAGCGCGCCCCGCTGCCGGTGACCACCACCAGGGTGTTGTTCTTCCAATCCGCGGGCAGCACCGGGCTGAACCGGCCCATCACCAGCGCCACGATGACCAGCACCACGCACAGGCTGGCACCCACAATCAATGGACGCCCAGGTGAGCGGGCCGCGAGTTCCTTGCCGCCGGGGGTTCCAGCCACAAAGGCTGTCACCAATCGCTTCCGGTTGTATCGCTGTGCTTCGAGGGTGTCCTTGTTCGACGCCATCACGCCAGCCCGAGAATCAACAAGGTCAGCGGGAGGACCGCCATCAGCGCCACGATCTGAACCCCGTTGGCGGCGCGGTTCAGCCACGGCCGCCACTGCGGGCTGATGACATTCCATGCCAGCACGAAGGCGCCCACGCCACACACTGTCAACGTCAGCCACCAGCTCAGTTCGGGATTCAGCATGCTGGCCGTCACTCCAGCGGCCATCACCGTCACCAGACCGGTGATCATCGAGACCAGCACTTCGGCTTTGCTGTACAGGCTGCGGGTGCCCAGCATGCTGGCCAAACCCACGCAACCCATCAAGGCTGCGCCCGGGATATCCACGGCAACCAGCGGAGCGCTGAGGATGGTCAACACTCCGGCGCTGACCCGGATGGCCAGCACCATGACATCGGCATTGCCCACTTGGCGTGCGACTTCGGTCCCGTCCAAGGCCTGAGTGGAATCCAACTGCAATGCCTCGATGCGAGCTGGCATCTGTGCGAAACCGATCCAGGGTGCGGCGAAGACCATGATCGTGGCGGCAGCCACCACGATGCTTGCGGCCGCTTGGGGGGTCAGACCCAGCAGGGTGATCAAAGCGGCCGCAACGACGCCGGCAACGGCGAAGATGACCGGGGCCACGACCACCGAACGGACGCGTTGGGGAAGGATCGATCCTGCCGCCGCGCCGATCGCCAAGCCGAGCCCGGCACCGAAGAGGGGAGCGCCCACCAAGCCGCCGAGGGTGAATCCTGCAGTCGCCGTCATGACCGGTACGGTCAGCGCCAAAGCCGTCGCGCCACCGGTGACGCCGGCTCGAACCAACACCCAGGACGCCAAACCGATCAGCACCGCACCCACCAGGGACACTGCGATGGTGATCCAGCCGCGGTCGCCGCCCAGAAAGAGGAGAAGAGCCGCCACCGCGAACAGCCCCGAGGCGCTATAGGCGGAGAGTTGGATCGAGTTCTCTGCGCGCCAGGCGTCGCGTCCGTGGCTTACCGAAACTCCGATCGCCTCGACCAAATCGTCATAACGCTGATCGGTGGCTCCCACCCCGGCAGCTTCTAAGGTCAAAACTGCTCCGGCAGAAACGTTCTGCTCGTTCAGACTGAAGGATTGTTCAAGCTCTGTGCCATCGGGCAGAATGACTCTGAATCCTTGTGTTGCCGCCGGTGCGTTGAGTCGGCCAAAGGCGCGTACCATGCCGGGCAGGACCTCGGCAAGGGGAATACTTCCCGGAACTGCGAGATCTATGCGCTGGCCTTGGTGCGAGATCGAGAGCGGAACGACCTGCACAGGCTTCGCTGAGGCGGAAATCTGGCTAATGGCGAGCTCCTGGGCGCGTACGAGGCTTGGTTCAGATCACAGAGTAGCCGTCCACGCGGGGTACCGGGAACCAAGATCCTCCTTTGAAGTCTGGCCGTTACTTGTTATGTTCAGGGAAGAGTGATTTGTCCGACCACTCTGGAAGTCCCTGAGGCAATATCTGAGGCGGCTAACCTGAGTGTCAAACAATTCCGCAATCTGAACGATCTGAGTGGAGCAAAATAATGGCAGAAGGATTGACTCTCGGCCCCGCCGAGATGGCGAAGGCCTCGGCCCTGACGCGGGAGGCAAAGGCTGATCTGGACAAGCGTCTGGGCACTCTCAGGACCAATATCCAGCAAGACCTCCAAGCGAACTGGAAGGGTGCCGGCGCCACCGCCTTCCAGCAGGTTCTCACTGCATGGGATCAGCGCACGGCCAAGCTCGTCGCAGTTCTGGAGGAGTTCGATCAGAGCTTCCAGGACACCAGCAAGAGCTTTGCTGAGGCTGATGCCGACCACGTGGCCATGCTTAACAAGTTCCAGTCGAGTCTCGGCTGACGGAAGGGGTATTGAGAATGTCTCAGGACAAAATTGAAGTCAAGCATGCTGGGATGGCTGCGGGCTCAGAGGCTCTGACAGCGGAGGCAACGGGTCTTAACGACATCATGACCCAGCTTGAGTCGTCGCTGCACAAGGCACTGGGCGGCAACTGGGAAGGTCAGGCCAAGGCGGGTTACCAACAGACCAAGGCCAAGTGGGATGAAAACGTGGCTGAACTCACCGAGTTCCTGCGTCGCCTCGGCGGCATGGTGGGCGAGATCAATGATGGTTGGGGGGACGTCGACAACCGCGGCGCCAAGTTCTGGGCCTGATCTGGCCAAGCTCTCCAGCGGATGGGCATCGTTCACAAGGAACGATGCCCATCCGCTTTTTGCTGCCGCGCTTGCCCAATCCCCGAAAACGCTCCCAAAACATGCAGGTGCTCCCGAACCTTCGGGAGCACCTGCCTGTTTTGGGAGCGTTTGGTGATGGCCGTTAGTGGCGGGGTGATTCCTGGCGGACGGTGAAGCGCCGGTCGCCGATCAGAACCTCAGTGCCGCTGGTGATGCGGACCTTCACTCCGGGCGTCGCCAGGGACGGTCGGCCGTCGGGTCCGATGATGGTGGTGCCATTGGCGGAGTTCGCGTCTTCCAGCCAAAGGCCCTGCTCATCGACGCCCAGGCGCAGGTGCGTGCGCGAGACCGAGCGGGTGGGGTCAGGGACGGCCACCGCCCGCTCATTGGCCGAATCAAGGGAGGGGTCTCGTCCGAATACCATCACGGTGCTCAACTCGATGCGTTGACCGGAGTCGAGGGTTGCCCAGGCTCGCGGGAGGGCGGCGGCCGGATTCTCCGGCTCGGGCACTAACACCTGGTCGGGGGCCCAACTGCCTGAGGCAGGAGCGGTCGGTCGAATGATCGGAATCGCCCCCCGCGATTGGGAAACGAGTGGATCGGCGAGCGGCGCTATGGCCCGTTCGGGGAGCGGTCCGGGTGCCTGCGGTGGGGGTGTCTTTCCTGCTGGCGCTCGTCGTGCTGGAGGTACCTGTTGGACGGGCGGTGCCTGCCGAGCTGGCGGCACCTGGTGAGCGGGGGGCGTCTGGAGAGCGGCAGGTGCCTGCGGAGTGGGAGGTGCCTGTTGAACAAAAGGTGCCTGTTGAGCGAAAGGTGCCTGTTGAGCGGGGGATGCCGGCGGTGGTGGCGCGGCATAGCGAGGAGCATCGACCAGCGCTGTCGGGTCGGCAGACTCCGGCTGCGGGACCATGACTGGGGTCCTCGGCGATGCGCTGACGGGCACGGGTGCCCCGGTCAAGGTCAAGACGGCGGTGCCAACGGCGCGATCGGCGAAGTCTTGGCCCTGCTGGCTTGTCGCCGCGCTGATCACGGGGCCGACAATGGTCAACTGCAGCAGCCCCTGAATTGTGGTGCGCACCGATTCCTTGACCAGGCCGGGGGCGTGGTCGGAGTTGATCGCGAAGGCGACTGTTCGAGTCGCCAGTGCACCCGGACTGCGCCCGGTGGCGGCCCGCGCGATGGTGAGAACCACCACTGCCTCCGCGATGACGACAGCGGTGATCAGCAGGGAACGGCTCACCAGCCAGGTGAGAAGGCCGACCAGGACCAGTGCGGTGAGGTTGACCAGATAGCTGATCAGTCGCACCAGGCCGGTGGCCGGCCGGGGGTTGACGAATGCGCTCATGAGGCTCCCTGCCAGATCAGCTCGAAGGTGCTGGAAGCGACCAATGCTGCCGGGAACAGCAGGCCCAGTGCGACACCTTGGACGATGTCGGCGATTCGGCCCAGGAGCGCCGACTTGTGTGATCGTTGGGATGCCGCGGTGCCGACGACCACCCCGAATGCTGCTAGTGCCAGAATCACAGCGCCGATCAAGGCCGCCGGGGTGCCCGCCGCGAGGCAGGCCACTGCCGTCACCGCGGTGATGACGGCAGCGCCTACGCGAGGCGCGATGAGCATCAGTGGGGCGTGATAGCCGCGCGGCAGCAGGGCCAACCCGACGGCGGCCAGGATCAGGGCGGCCAGGGCGGTGAGCCCGGTGAGGCTGTGGAAATTGACCGCCGGCGCCAGGAACACACTCGCCACAACGGCTACTACCACCCCGGCCAGTGCGACGGTGGCGATGACTGCGTCGGTAGTGGCGACGGTACGACGCGCCCGGCGAGAGGTGATACGGGTGGGTTTGGGCGGATCGGGCACCCGAATCCCGCTGGCGGCGGTGCGCAACAACTCCAGATCGAGGAGTTGGGAGTCGGGCACCGGTGAGGCCACCGCAGGCGCCAGCACCACCGCTCCCACGCCCAAGCACAGCAGCGCCGCGCCGACCTGGGACGAGCTGGCACCGATCATGGCCGCGCCCCATCCGACCAGCGCAATGAGCACCCACAACCCCAAGGTGGCGTTGGCGGTGCCGCGACCGAATTGCCAGCAGAAGAAACTGGTCACTGCTGCTGCGGTGAGGCCGGCAGCAGCCGCAATCGGGGCAGCAGCAGGGAACCTCGGATCGACCGCTGCCAGCGTCGCGATCCCCATCAAGGCGGGAACAGCCAACGGAATGAGCAAGCTCTCAGTCGTGCGACTGCGTCGAATCAGCACCGCTGCCGCGGCCAGCGCGACGGCAGCCGAGGCCAGTCGAAGCGGCAAGCCTGCGTCCAACTGTGTGTTCGACAGCGGCAACACCAGGAAAGCCAAGGGGAATCCAAAGCCGAGCAGGACGGCCAGCGCAGCACCGGTCAAGGAGGTGGACCGCTGCGGTCCAGGCCCTGCGGCACTCAACTGCATGCGCTGCGCGAGAGCGCTGCCGGCAGCGATGGTGAACAGGGTGCCCTGCGGAATGTCGATCCCGATGACCGCGTCCGGCGCAGGCTGTGATCCATCGGCCAGCACGATTGTGGATCGGGCCGTATCGATGTTCAACACCTGCTGCAAACTAGCGACAGTGGTTCCCTCAGGAAGCGCAATATCGGTACGGAGGGTTCCGTGGGCAATAGTGGCAGCTACCCGCACGGCTTGCCTCACCTGCGCCCTCCACTCGAATCGTCCTGAGAAATGCGTCCCCCGCTATTATGGCCACGCTCAACCGAGGGACGCGACTGGAGTTGGTAATGACTATAGGCAGTTCCACCGCCGAGGCCGCTGAGGTTCCCGAGCTACCGCTGGGTGACCTCGACCTTCAGGCCCCGCCGGAACAGGTTGAGCCGCAAGGACCGGCCAACATTCTGGCGACTCTCATTCCCATGATGGGCTCGATGGGCGTCATGGTGTTCATGGCGTTTTCCGACCCGTCGAATCCGCGGATGCTGCTGATGGGCGGCGGCATGATGGTCGCAATGCTGGGAATGCTCGGTTTCAATGTGTATCGCCAAGTCGGTGGGCATCGGCGAAAGGTTGATACCACCCGCCGGGAGTATCTGGCCTATTTGAGCGATATGCGAAAGACGGTTCGCACGGCGGCGTCCCGACAGCGGGCCTACACCAATTGGCAGTTGCCCGATCCCCGAGCATTGGTGCTGGTCGCCGAGGAGAGCTCTCGGCTGTGGGAACGCGTCCCCGGTGCCGACGACGCGCTCACCGTCCGGCTCGGCTCCTCGGCCCAGGAGCTGTCTATGGAGCTGCATGAGCCGGAGGGCAGCGCCATCACGAATTGGGATCCGGTGTGTCACTCGGCCATGCGACGTTTCGTCGCGACCCATTCGGCCGTCGACGATCTGCCGCTCGGTGCGACCCTGGGCGAGTTCTCCCATCTGGAACTGGCCGGTGACCAACAGATGACTCGGGCGCTGGCCCGGGCGCTGATCTGCCACATGGCAACATTCGTGCCGCCCCAGACGCTGAAGATCGCGGTGCTGTGCAGTGAGGCGGCCAAAGCCGACTGGGAATGGCTGAAGTGGCTGCCACACGTGCGATCCGAGCAGGACAGCGACAGCATCGGCCAAGCCCGCATGGTGGTGACCGATTTCACGCAGCTATCGGATCTGCTGGGCGAAGACATCACCACTCGTTCAGGATTCGAGTTGCGTGGCGCCATCACGCCCTGGCCGCAACTGCTGTTGCTGGTTGATGACGCGGAGCTTCCTGCCGATACTCGACTCGGCTCGCGGGAGGGCACCGCTGGAGTCACCGTGGTGAAGCTGCAGAACTCCTGGGGTGCGCTCACCTCGCTGACCACGCTACGACTGCTGCTGCATCCGGCCGGGGACGAAGGTGGCCGCGGCCAGATGGAAGTGGTGATGCTGGACGCCGAGCCGGTCATCGCCGTGCCTGACGCACTCTCAGTGGAGCAGGCCGAGGCGGTCGCCCGCCGCCTCGCCCGATGGAGCGAGTCGGAGCATCCCGACGCCGAAGCGCCCGCGGGGCGCTCCGATCCCAAACGTGCCGTGGACCTGCTGGAGCTGTTGAATCTCGGCGATGTCCGCGACTTCGATCCGGATCGCCAGTGGCGTCGCCGCGAGGGGCGTGACCGGCTGCGCGTCCCGTTCGGGGTCACCCCTGAGGGCATCCCGGTGGTGTTGGACATCAAAGAATCTGCCCAGTTCGGCATGGGCCCCCACGGATTGCTGATCGGTGCCACTGGTTCTGGTAAGTCCGAGGTGCTGCGCACTTTGGTGTTGGCGCTGGCCTTGACCCATTCGCCCGAACAGTTGAACTTCGTGCTGGTCGACTTCAAAGGTGGGGCGACCTTCGCCGGAATGGCCGATCTGCCCCATGTCTCGGCGATGATCTCCAACCTGGAATCCGAGCTCAGCCTGGTCGACCGAATGCAGGACGCCTTGCGCGGTGAGATGACCCGACGCCAGGAACAACTGCGCAAGGCGGGCAACTACGCCAACGTCACCGACTACGAGGCTGACCGCGTTGCCGGCAAACACACCGGCCCGCCACTGCCGGCGCTGTTCATCATCCTGGACGAGTTCTCCGAGTTGCTCTCTGCCAAACCGGAGTTCATCGACACCTTCGTCGCTGTGGGTCGTCTGGGCCGCTCGATGTCGATCCATCTGCTGTTGGCCTCCCAACGTCTGGAGGAGGGCCGGCTGCGCGGTTTGGACTCCCACCTGTCCTATCGGATCGGCCTGCGGACCTTCTCGGCGTCCGAATCTCGTTCGGTGCTCGGCGTGCCCGATGCCTATCAGCTCCCCTCGGTACCTGGCGTGGGCCTGCTAAAGGCGGGCACCGACGCGTTGGTCCGCTTCCGTGCCTCCTATGTTGCTGCGCCACCACCTCCGCGCCGGGGCCAAGGCGCCGCGCCTCAGGCCGCGCGCGCGTCCGGAGTTCCAGTACAAGTTGTGCCGTTCACGCTGGGTCCGCAGTCCTTTGAGCAGCCCAGCGAACCGGTGCTTGCCGATCAGTCGGCAGCGGTGGGCCCGCTGCCCGGGGACGATCAATGGGCCGACCGCTCCCAGATTGATATCGCGGTGGCAAAGATGGCTGGACGGGGCATTCCCGCGCACAAGGTGTGGCTGCCGCCTCTGGACACTCCCGACACCCTCGATGTACTGATGCCCGATCTTGCTGTGGATCCGGTGTTGGGCCTGGTGTCAGCCCAATGGCGGGCCGGCGGTTCGCTGCGGGTTCCGCTGGGTACCGTCGATGTGCCGCTGGAACAGCGTCGCGAAAGCCTCGTCTTCGACCTGGCCGGCGCTGGGGGACACTTCGTCGTGGTGGGCGCGCCGCTCTCGGGAAAATCGACAGTGCTGCGCTCCTTGGTGATGTCGCTGTCGTTGACCAACACTCCTCGTGAAGCACAGTTTTTCATCCTCGATTTCGGCGGCGGTACCTTCTCGGCCTTCGAAGGTGCAGCGCATGTCGCGGGGGTGGCGATGCGTGACTCCAGTGAGGCGGTGTATCGCACTGTGGCCCAGATCGAAGGCATCATTGCCGACCGCGAACGCTACTTCCGCGAGCAGCGCATCGACTCCATGGCGACCTATCGAGCTCAGCGCGCAGCGGGACAGGCTGATGATGGCTACGGCGACGTCTTCTTGGTCATCGACGGCTGGGGCAGCATCCGATCCGACTTCGAAGACCTGGAGGCGCGCCTGACCACCTTGGTGGGACGGGGCCTGAGCTTCGGGGTCCATGTGTTGCTTTCAGCGACGCGCTGGATGGATATGCGCCAGCCGATCCGCGATGCCGTCTCGTCTCGACTCGAGTTGCGGCTGGGTGATCCGACCGATTCTGAGATTGATCGCAAGATCGCTGCGGGCGTTCCGCAGAAGCGACCCGGACGGGGTTTGGAGGCGCGCCGTCTGCACGTCCTGGTGGCCTTGCCCCGGGTGGACGGGGATCCTTCGGCGGCGACGCTGTCTGCGGGAGTTTCGAATGCGCTGGCGAGAATCAGTCAGGCCTGGACGGGGCCCGCGGCACCCAAGTTGCGGCTGTTGCCGACCATGGTCGAGTTGGAGCGGCTGCGCCAAGCCGTGCCCAACGCTGTGCCGCTGCTGCTGGGGGTGGAGGAATCCCGGTTGGGTCCGCTGGTGTTCGATCCCCGCCAGGAGAATCACCTCTACCTGTTCGGTGACGCGAAGTCGGGCAAGTCGAGCTTCTTGCGCGCCGTGGCCCATGAGGTGATGCGTACTCGCACCGCCAAGCAGGCCCAGTTCGTCGTGGTGGATTACCGCCGTGCGCTGTTGGGAGAGCTTCCCAAGGAGTATGTGACCAGCTATCTGACCAATCGCGACGAGGCTCAAAGCGATGTTGAGGGGCTTGCCGGCTACCTCAAGACTCGGCTGCCGGGCAGCGATGTGACTCCCGAACAGCTTCGGGCCCGCTCCTGGTGGCAGGGCGCGGACGTGTGGGTCCTGATCGATGACTACGACTTGGTGTCGACTGCTTTGGGCAATCCGGTGTCGGCGCTGCAGCCGCTGATCGCGCAGGCTCAAGATGTGGGGCTGCACATCGTGATCTCCCGCCGCTTGGGCGGTGCGTCCCGGGCCATGTTCGAGCCGGTGCTGCAGACGATGAGTGAGCTGGGGAGCACCGGGATCCTGCTGTCGGGCAACCCAGAAGAGGGCGCGATCATCGGGCGGATCAAACCCCAACGCGCTGTTCCCGGACGGGCCCAGGTGATCTCGCGAGACCACGGACGCATCGCTGCTCAACTCGCCTGGGTACCGCCGACCCTCTGACGGAAGAATCGGGTGTTTCGCCGCGGACGCCTGTGTCGGGTGTCGGATCAGGCTCAGCCCGAGGTGCTCGGTCGTGCGCTGAAGCGAGGGGAGTGCTGAGCGTCAGCCCACGGGAGGCGGAGTGCCTTCGGAGCCCGGTGGGGGTGGCACGGACGTAGGGTCTGAAACCTTGCGGCGTCGAGCCAGGACCACGACGACGACACCGACTGCGACCCCGAGGAGCACGACGATTCCGATGCCGCCGATGATTGGGGGCACGACCGGAGGTGATCCTGCTGGGGAGGCCGCGTTGGATGATGGTTTCGGTGAGGCCGTTGCCAATCGTGGTGAGGTGCCCAGTTCGCAGCGTGGGGCCGACTCGCAGGCGACGGTGCTGTCGCCGCGGTAGACGTAGTCCTGATCATTTGCACTGACATTGTCTGGAAGTGCCATGCCCTCGGTGTAGTCCTCCCAGTGCTGGGGGGTGGGTGATTCTGCGGGGTTCTTCTCCTTGAGTGGGGCGTCGGCGGACATGGCACTTGGGTCGAAGGCGATGAACTTGGTGGCGTTGAGAGTTCCCCAGCCAGTTGTTTGGTCGAAATACTCCGTCGGTCTGGTTGCGTTGTACAGCAAAGATCTTGCGAGTTGATTGCCGTTGGCCTTCGGCCAGGCCTGCCTCGCCAGCGCCATTGCGCCGGACACCATCGGGGCGGAAAACGACGTGCCCTGCTTCTTGGCGGTCAGGGTCAGCTTTCCGGAGGTGTCCGGTTCGCGAAGCATGAAGTCGGTTCCGGGAGCCATGATGCTCAGGCCGGGGCCCCAGTCGGAGAACTTGGCGCGCTTGTTCTTCTTGTCGACGGCGCCAACTCCAACCACGAGGTTACTGGATCCGACTACTTCCTTTTCGTTTCGGTTTTCGTTGCCCAAGCCACAAATCACCGGGACGCCTCTGGTGGCGGCGCGCACCAGCGCATAATCCAGTCGGCCCGTACGGCTTGCAAGAACCTGGATGCTGATCAGATCGGCCCCACGGTTGATGGCATCGTTGACCGCCCACCCCCATTCGTGGGTGCCATTGTTTAGGCAGGTGCGGTCTTGGTATTGGGCCGGGAACTTGTTGGGGTGGACGTAGAAGAGGTACTTCGCCTTGGGGGCCCAGCCGAAATCTGGGCTGGCCAGGACAGATGCGACGGCGGTGGTGTGGGAGACGTCGCTAGCGGTGGGTGTGTCGGTGCAGGGTTTCACGACGGTGACGTCGGCGCCGCGGAGTTCGGGCACGCTCATGTCGGGGGCGGCGACATCGATCACTGCGATGGTGACTCCGGATCCGTCGAGGCCTTTGGCTTTGAGTGCTGAAAGGCCGCTGGATTTGAGGTACCACTGGGTGCGGATGGTGTCGTCGGCCTGGGCTGGGGTGCCTGCGCCGAGGCTTGCGGTCGCTCCAGCGAGGGCCGCTGCGACCAGCGCCGCGATCGTACGGCGAATCGCCCTCACCGAGTCACTCGGCGCAGCGTTAGGTGACTCGACCCTGCAGTCTGTGCCGTGGAATCGTTGCCATTCATGTCTGCCTCAGGGTGTGGGGTCGTTGGGTCCCGGCCGGGACACTGCGGGGGCTGGATCTGCGGATTTGCGGCGTCGAGCCAGGACCACGACGACGACACCGACCCCGAGGAGCACGACGATTCCGATGCCGCCGATGATCAGGGGCACGACCGGAGGTGATCCTGCTGGGGAGGCCGCGTTGGATGATGGTTTCGGTGAGGCCGTTGCCAGTCGTGGTGAGGTGCCCAACTCGCAGCGCGGGGCCGACTCACAGGCGAGGACGACGTCGCCGCGATAGACGTAGTCCTGATCGTTGGCGGTGACATCATCAGGAAGCACCATGCCCTCGGTGTAGTCGGCCCACTCCTCGGCGCCGGGGCTCGGGCCGGCACCTTTATCGGTAAGCGGAGAGTCCGTGGGCAGATTGGTGGGGGTTAGGGAGATGAACTTGGGCGCGTTGAGAGTTCCCCAGCCGGTCGTTTGGTTGTATTGGTCCACCGGTCTGGTGGCGGTGTACAGCAAAGACCTCACGAGTTGATTGCCGTTGGCCTTCGGCCAGGCCTGTTTCGCCAGCGCCATTGCGCCGGACACCATTGGGGCGGAAAGCGACGTTCCTTGTGCCTTAGCCATCCGGGTCAGCTTTCCGGAACCGTCTGGATTGCGGACTGTGAAGTCGGTTCCGGGAGCCATGATGCTCAGGCCGGGGCCCCAGTCGGAGAACTTGGCGCGCTTGTTCTTCTTGTCGACGGCGCCAACGCCGACCACGAGGTTGCTGGAGCCGATGACTTCGCGTTCGTCGCGGTTTTCATTTCCCAACCCGCAAATGATCGGAACTCCCTTGATGGCTGCACGTACTAGCGCGTACTCCAGCTTGGCGCTGCCGCTCGAAAGAATCTGGATGCTGATCAGATCTGCCCCGCGGTTGAGCGCATCATTGACCAGCCATCCCCAGTCGTAGGTGCCATCGTCCAGACATGTTCGGTCTTGGTAATCGTTCGTAGATTTGTTGGCGTGAACGTAGAAAATGTACTTCGCCTTGGGGGCCCAGCCGAAATCTGGGCTGGCGAGAACAGATGCGACGGTGGTGGTGTGGGCGACGTCGCTGGCTGTGGGGGTGTCGGTACAGGGTTTCACGACGGTGACGTCGGCGCCGCGGAGTTCGGGCACGCTCATGTCGGGGGCGGCGACATCGATCACTGCGATGGTGACTCCGGATCCGTCGAGGCCTTTGGCTTTAAGTGCTGAAAGCCCGCTGGATGCGACGTACCACTGGGTGCGGATGGTGTCGTCGGCCTGGGCTGGGGTGCCTGCGCCGAGGCTTGCGGTCGCTCCAGCGAGGGCCGCCGCGATCAGCGTCGCGATCGTACGGCGAATCGCCCTCACCAGCGGTCCTCGTCCTCGTGGGTGGTCAGAGGCGTCAACTGGCTTGAATCGCCGGGCGCCGCACCGCTGGGTGGCACTGCAGCGGTGCCGTCCCGGTCGAGGTGCTCGGCGCGGTAGCCGATCAGCTTGATCTTGTCCCGCTTGGTCTTCTTGTCCTGCTTTCCCTGTCCATGGGCGGCTGCCGCGCCAGCGCGGGCTGTGCTGCCTCGGCCAGCACCTGCTGCGCCGCCTCGTGAGCCGTTGGCAGCGTTGGACAGGATTCCGCCGCGGGGAGCAGTATTGGCCGAAGCGGCGCCGGCCGCCCCGCGCATCCCGAGACTGGAGGCCGAGCCGGCACCGGTCACACCCAGCGGGGAACCGGCCGCGCGTAGTTGCGCCAGGGAGCGTGCAGCCAGGCCGGTCGCACCAACCCCGATCATGCCCCCGAACATTGAGCTGCTGCCGGAGGTTGGGGTGTGGACGTAGCCGTCGCCCCAGCGCGGATCGTCACGGTCGGCCACCGACGGCGGTTGATAGCCCGCCACCGGTTTGCCCTTGGGAGTGCTCGGCACAAGCGGAGGGTATGACGCATCTGTGTCGGGGATATCCGCTCTCGGCGGTTTCACGACATGAGGTGAACGCGTTCCAGTGGTAGGAGACGTCGAGGGTTTTGGTGCGGAACTCGACGGTGCTTCGTAGACAGGGGTTTCAATGAGCTCGACCTGCCGTTCTACGGCCGTGTTCATGGTGCTCAGCGTCGCCTTAGCGATCTGGTCGCGCTTTGCGTCGCGATCAGCGCTGAGCTGAGCCAGGTACGCATCAGCCGTGATCTCATTTCCCTGGGCATCGACGTAGGGCCCATGGGTTCGAACGTATTGATCCTCGTAGGGAGTGATCAAGGTGTCTGCGAGCTTGTCCTGTTTGGCTTTGGCGGTTTCCATCGCGTCGCGCGCCAAGTCGTGCCGCGCGACGGCGGTTGCCAGTTCGTCGGCCTTGGCCTGCAGCCGAGTATCAAAATCGTCGAGCCAGTTCATGGCGGCGGTGGCGGTGCGTCCATTGAACCCGGGGTCCTTGCGGTAGGTGGCGGAAGCCTGCCTGCACGACTCGATGAGGTCCACGATCTTCTGATAAGCCGCAGCCTCATCGTCATTGGCGTATTGCAGATTGGCGACTGCAGTCAACTTGTCGTAGTAGGTGCCCACGTGATTCCTCAGCTTTTCGGAATAGTCGGGAAGGTGTAAGGCGGGGTGGCTGTGCACACCTTGTCGCCACCGGTAAGGCCCTGCATCAGCGTGACTCCCGGCGCGCTGAAGGTCGTCGAGTTGCCGTTAAGCAGTGAGTCGCTTGTTGGGCCGGGGGTGCCTGTGTTGTTGGGGTTGCCGTTGGCCGTATCGGCACCCGACTCGTGGTCGGCGCGCCTGTCGAGGATCTTCTGGGCGGTCGCGGAGTCGGTGTCCTTCGTTGTGAACTCGGCGACGACAGTCTTCACGGTCTTGAGGTACGCATCGAGTTCCGCCTTAAGTGCGGTGATGTCGGTTTGCGCAGTACCCAACACTAATTGGTACCTGCGGTTGAAGGCGTCAGGCCCGCGTTCAACTCCCCATTTGGCCTCGGTCTGAGCCGCACTCATGGTCTGAACTTGATCGGCGACGGTCCCAACCTGATCGGTCACCGGCTCAAGTTCCTTTTCGGCCTTCTTGGCGGCGCCGGGCTCGACTGCAAGATCGCTCCCACTCATCTCAACCTCACAATACGGAGTTCTGTGGACACTGATGAGATTAGGGGATCAGCGTTCTCTTCCCAAGTCGAGGCCGGTGGGATTTCACGTTCTGGGGAGAACTCCCCGGAACCGACGCAATAACGTGGTGAATCAGTCGCTCACGTAATCCAGGCCAATATCTAGAACCGCAGCCGAATGGGTCAACCAGCCCACCGAGATCAGATCGACCCCCGCTTCGGCGATCGGTACGGCGGTGCTGCCGGTGATCCGTCCCGAGGCTTCGGTCACGAGTCGGCCGTCCACCATGGTGACTGCTTGGCGCAGCAGCTCTGGGCCCATATTGTCCAACAGCACGGCGTCGGCGCCGCTTTCGAGAAGCTCGGCGAGCTGGTCGAGGGTGTCAACCTCCACCTCGATCTTCACCATGTGGCCCACGTGGGCTTTGGCCGCGGTGACGGCGGCGGTGATGCCGCCGGCCACAGCAACGTGATTGTCCTTGATGAGCACCGCATCATCCAGACCAAAGCGGTGATTGGAGCCGCCGCCAGCAACGACCGCATGCTTCTGCAGTGCGCGCAGGCCCGGAATGGTCTTGCGGGTATCGGCCACCTTCGTGGTTGTGTGGGCAATGGCGTCGGCAATCGATGCGGTGCCGGTGGCCACTCCGGACAGGTGTCCCAGGAAGTTCAAAGCCGTACGCTCACCGCTCAACAAGCCGCGGGCGGGTCCGCTGGCGTATCCGATGACCGTGCCCGGCTCGACTCGGCTGCCGTCGGGCAGCAACTCGGTGACAGCTATGCGGGGGTCGATCAGTTCCCAGGCGAGTTGGGCACAGGCGGTTCCAGCGATGACGCCGGTCTCACGCGCCACCAACGCCACCCGGGCCTGAGCCTCGGGACTGATCACCGCATCGGTGGTCACATCTCCGGCACGGCCGAGATCCTCCAAGAGGGCAGCGCGCACCAGGGGTTCGATGACGACGCGCGGCAGGCTGCGCAATCGACTCATGCAACGGCTCCGATCGGCTCGGTGGTGGTTGAGGCCGCCGGGTCACCGGCGATCACCAGATGGTGCCCGATCTCGGCACGCTGCGTGAAATCGGTGCGAGCATGCCCGCCCCGGGACTCCCGGCGGAGCAGGGCGGCCTCTACCAACAGATAGCCGACCAGGCCGACATCGTGATGCCGCAGGGGGGCCAACTCTGCCAAAGCTGCCTTGAGTGTTTCGGCGTCGCGCAGCACTCCCGCCGCGGCCGAGACAATGCGTCGCACCTGCTCAGCAATCCGATCCGGTGCAGGCACTTCGGATGGCACTTGGTGCAGCCCGGGCGGGGAAGCAGGTGCGCCGAGCTCCAGATCGAGGCTCTTCCAATGCTGGGCGACCCAGCGTCCGCATACGACGGCCTCCAGCAGCGAATTCGACGCCAGCCGGTTCGCGCCGTGCAACCCGGTGGACGCCACCTCGCCGGCGGCATAGAGGCCCGCAACGTCGGTGCGTCCAGCCAGATCCACGCGGACGCCACCCATGTGGTAATGCGCAGCCGGACGCACCGGCAAGAGCTGCGTGACCGGATCGATGCCGGCTTCCAGAGCCATCTCGGTGATGGAGCCGAACAACTCGGGGAACTGCGGCCCCGGGTGCTGACGGGCGTCGAGGAAGACTCGGCGTCCGGCCTGCAGGGCTGCCCACTCGGCACGAGAGACCACGTCGCGGGCCGACAGTGGGTCGTCGATGATGCGCTGGCCATGCTCGTCGACCAGAATTGCGCCTTCGCCGCGAACTGCCTCGCTGACCAGGGGCATCGGGTCGATTCCCACGTCCAGGGCGGTCGGATGGAACTGCACCATCTCGATATCGCGCAGTGTTGCGCCTGCGCGATGAGCCAGCGCCAAGCCCTGGCCCCGCGAAGACAGCGGGTTGGTGGTGTGTTCGAACAGTCCACCGATGCCGCCGGTGGCCAGCAACACCTCGCTGGTCCGCAACTCAACCATTCCCGCTGCGGTGCGTACCAAAACGCCCGTTACGCCATCGGGTCCTGTGAGAATCTCGGTGGCGATGGCGTATTCCCACAGCGACACCGACGCGGTGCGCTGGGCGGCGGCGAGCATGGTGCGAAGGAGCTCCGCACCCGTGGCGTCGCCGGCGTGCACGATTCGGCGACGGCCGTGAGCTCCTTCCAGACCGAGAATGAGGTTGCCCTCGGGATCGTGATCGAACTGAGCTCCCTGCTCGGCGAGCCACTCGATGGCCTCCGGGGCGGCGGCGGTGATGGCTGCCACGGCTTCGGGCTCACACAGGCCCGCACCTGCGGCCAGCGTGTCGGCGCTGTGCAGGTCGGCATTGTCGTCGGCACCCATGGACGCCGCCACGCCGCCCTGAGCCCAGCCGGTCGAGGTGCCCACGCTGAGCGCGCCGGCGCTGAGCACGACGCAGGGCTGCGGGGCGAGTTCGACGGCAGCGCTGAGTCCAGCCAGGCCGGCCCCGATAATGACCGGCCCGCCAGCCTCAATGACGGTCGGACTGTGGGTCGCTCGGGTGGTGCCGGCTCCAGGGCGAGGCGTCACTTGGTCACCTTCACTTCCAACATCCGGGTAACCGCTGCCCGGGCGCGGTCGGCCACCTCGTCGGGGACGGTGACTTCGTGGGTCATAGTCTCCAGGGCATGCCGGATGCTGCCCAAGGTGTTGCGTTTCATATGCGGACACAGATTGCACGGGCGCACGAAGTCGGTGTCTGGGAACTGCTGGGCGACGTTGTCGCTCATCGAGCATTCGGTGATCAGAGCCACCTTCTTGGGGTGATTCTGAGCCACGAAGTCGACCATCTGCGCGGTTGATCCGGCAAAGTCGGCGGCATCGATCACCGGCGGTGGGCATTCGGGGTGTGCGACCACGGTCACGCCGGGGTAGCCGTCGCGAATATCGGCGATATCGGACGGGGTGAACCGCTCGTGCACCTCGCAGGCTCCCGGGTGGGTGATGACCTCCACACCGGTGAGCTTGGCCACGTTCGCGGCCAGGTATTGGTCGGGGATCATGATGACCTGTGGGACGCCGAGGCTCTCGATGACGCCCACCGCATTGCCGGAGGTGCAGCAGATATCGGATTCGGCCTTCACCGCCGCCGAGGTGTTCACATAGGTGACGACCGGCACGCCGGGGTGGGCGGCGCGCAGGGCGCGCACGTCGTCGGCGGTGATCGACTCCGCGAGCGAACAGCCTGAGCGCAGATCGGGGATCAACACTGTCTTGGACGGGTTCAGCAGCTTGGCGGTCTCAGCCATGAAGTGCACCCCCGCCAGCACGATGACCTCGGCGTCCACGTCCGTGGCTTCGCGGGCCAGGGCCAAGGAGTCGCCGGTGATGTCGGCGACGGCGTGGAAGATCTCCGGCGTCATGTAGTTATGGGCCAAGATCACCGCGTTACGCTCACGCTTGAGTCGCAGGATCGCCTCGGCGTCCTCGGCCATCGTCGCCCACTCCACCGCAGGCACAACGTGCTTGACGCGCTGATACAGATCCTCCGAAGTGAGGGTCGTCGTCATGGGAACCTCCCTATTCCGCACTTATGCTACAACTGAGCAAAAGCACATCCGCAAGTCGACCATCCACCAGGTGGATCAAATACCTACTCGCCAGCCCTCCCAGACGCCGCCCGGACGCCGTCGATCCGCTCCCAAAAGTGGCAGAAGCTCCCGAAGGTTCGGGAGCTTCTGCCACTTTTGGGAGCGTCTGGGGAACAGCAGGGGGTTACTGGGCGCGGGAGGTGGGGAGTTTGGTGCCGGCGACGCTGCGCTCGGCGAGCACCTGGCGGCGGAAGCGGTACAGACGGGCGGGGCGTCCGCCGGTTTGAGCCAGAGTGCTTCCGGTCTCTTCGACAAGCTCCTGCTGCTCGACCACCCGGCGGAAATTCTGGGTGTGGACCTGCTGACCGGCCAGCGCTTCCACGCACGCCTGAAGCTGCCGCAGTGTGAACTGGGCAGGTAGTAACTCGAAGACCACCGGACGGTAGCTGATCTTGGCGCGCAGCCGAGCCAGGCCGGTCGCCAAGACTCGGCGATGGTCACCGAGCATGCGCCGACCCGGGGCCAGCAGTGATTCGGAGGCGATCGGGGATTCGGGCACCAACCCGGCTTCGTACAGCAACTCGTAGCGTTGCAGGACCAGGTCCGGTCGCCAGGGACGTCCGTTCAGGCCAAAGGTGATCGCCACTCGCCGGTGTCGCTCCTCGCTGAGTGCGGGATCAGCCTTGGCCCACTGCAGCAGTGGCGCGGCGAGTTGGTCCTCAACGACTTCGGCACCATTGCGGCGATCCTCCCAGCCGAAGAGGTCGTACCAGCATTGCCAATCGCCGATGCCCGGCGCGCCTTGGGTGGTCAGTCCCAGGTACGACACCGAGATCTCGCGGCCGCTGTCTGTGCGATCCACATCGGCGAAGGTGTAGAGCTGTTCCAAGTAGCCGAGTTCGCGCCCGGTCTGTTCCTCCACCCAGGCGCGGGTGGCCTGCTGCAAAGAACGGTGGCTGGGTAGCAGCGGACCCGACGGCAAGCGGAGGGGATCGTTGAGAGTGAGTACGCACGGCGCCCCGTCGACCATGGCAACCACCACAGCCAGCACCTCGGCGCTCACCGGTACGCCCGACATTGCGCTCCCTTCGTCGGGGTCAGGATATCGGCGCTCACCCACCGGTCGGACGTATCGGTGAGCTTGTAGGCTCAGGTCATGCGACGTTGGACGAGGGTGTTAGCTGCGTTTGTGATCAGCGTGGGGTGGCTGGTCCTGGTTCCTGGGACGGCTCGCGCCGAGGGAGAGAACTGGCGAATCCCGACCTACGACGTGGTCGCGTCGGTCGACAAGGCCGGGGTCACCACCGTCGCGATCACCATGGCTTTCGACTTCGGAAGCGAAGCTGGCCATGGGCCCTATGTCGTCCTGCCGCTGCAGCAAATGGGGACTAGCCGCACCGGTGAGGCCGTGTGGCGCCTGTACACCTACAAGCTTGGTGAGATTTCCAGCCCGAGCGGTGCGAACGCCGAAGTGCAAACCGATGAGTCCGACGGCAATCTAGTGATCCGAGTCGGTTCGGAGAACCAGACTTTCACCGGGGTGCAGACCTACAAGATCAGCTACACCGTGCAGGGCTTGGTAGAGCCTGATCAACAGACATCCGGGTTGGACGAGTTCAACTGGCAGGTGGTGGGTCTGGGCTGGCAGGTGCCCATCGACAAAGTGTCTGTGGCCTACTCCGGGCCCGCCGAGATCACCAAAGCCGCGTGCTTCTACTCGGTGAGTGGCACCTGTGTGGCGACTCCCCAAGGAAAGAAGGCGACCTTTACCGCGGCAAATGTCGGTAACGGCAGCGGCGTGCAGATCGTGGCGGGCTACCCGGTTGGCACTTTCGTTGGTGCTGAACCGCGCTATTCCCACCGGATGACAGTGCAGAACATGTTCCCGCTCACTGCGTTCACCGGCACCGCGGCCACATTGGTCGCCGGCGCAGGATTGTTCCTGCTGTATTGGCGTACTCGACGATCCGCCCGTGATGAGGTTTATCTGGGCTTGACCCCCGGGCTCGCGCCTGCGGCCGGCCAAGAGACCAGCATCGGCTACGACTCCACCTCTGCGCCGGTGGCGGTAGCGTTTCAGCCGCCCAAAGATGCGCGCCCAGGCGAGATCGGTACCTTGATGGACGCCACCGCCGACGACCGTGACATCACCGCAACCTTGGTCGACCTGGCCGTTCGGGGTCATCTGACCATTGAGCAGACCGGCAAGAAGGATTTCACTTTCACCCAGAAGCAGAACAGCGATGAACTCGTGGGCTATGAGTCCACCTTGGTTCGCAAGCTGTTCAGCGGTGGTAGCCCGGTCACGACCGCCGACCTGCGGGACCAGTCGTATTCGACCCTGCTGACCGACACTCGTACCGCCTTGTATTCGAGGGTCACCAAGGAACTCCGTTGGTATGCCCAGAGTCCGCGCATGGCGCGAATCCTTGCGGTGCTCGGCGCTGTCGCCCTCATTCTGCTGGGCGGTGGTCTGAGTTTCGCCTTGGGAATCGTGGGCTGGGGTCTGGTCGGCGTCGCCGTTATCGTGATCGGCATTGGGGTGTTGATCATGAACAACAGGTTCGGGCGGCGCACCGCAGCCGGTTCGGCGGTGCTCGCTCAGGCGAAGGGCTTTGAGCTGTACCTGACCACCGCGGAGGCCGATCAGATCAAGTTCGAAGAGGGCATCGACGTCTTCTCCCGGTATCTGCCCTACGCCATGGTCTTCGGGGTCGCCGACCGCTGGACCGCGGTGTTCGAGAAGCTGGCCGCCGATGGCCGCTATACCTTCAGCCCCTACTGGTACGTGGGCTACGGCTATGGGTGGGGTGCCGGCTTCGGCATGGGGGATCTGTCCCACTCGTTGAATTCGCTGGCCAGCACGGTGTCGTCCTCTATTCAGGCCGCGAATGTCTCCACCAGTGGCGGCTCCGGCTTCTCCGGCGGCGGTGGTTTCGGTGGCGGCGGCGGTGGCGGCTGGTGACAGCGGCTGTGACCGTTCCGATCTCGATGCCGAAGGACGACTGCTGTGGCAACTGAAGTACCCCTATGGACGGTGGCGGTGTCGCTGCCAACCTCACTGTTGGTGGCGTGGCTGTTCTCGACCATCGCGCGCTGGATTCTGCGAGGCCGAGCCAGCCTGGGCACCGCAACCGCCATCGTCATCTCGATGCTGGGCACGTCCTTGGGTCTGTTCGTGGCGGGCTGGATCGATCCGGCCGGACGGCTGTGGGGTCTACTCACCGTCGTCTTGGCGCTGGGATTCTCGATTGCGGGCATCGCGGGCTATGCAGCCGTGGCCGCCCACTTCCAGGCCCAACCGCAGACTCCGGTCGCCGAGTTGTTGGCGGCAGGGGAGTCGGACCGGGTGGAGTTCAAATCGACGGCGCGGGTCAACCTGCACACCGGCGAGAAGGACGCTCGCATGGAGCAGGTGATCGCCAAGACCATTGAGGCCTTCTTGAACTCCGATGGCGGCACCCTGATGATCGGTGTCGCCGACGACGGCACACCGCTGGGGCTGGACGCCGACCTGGCCGTCATGAAGGCCCCCGATCTGGATCGCTACGAGCTGTGGCTTCGGGATCTGCTCACCGTGGATCTGGGCCAGAACGCCGCGGCCCTGGTGAAGGTGGAGTTCCCTGAGATCGCTGTCGATGGCGGAACGCGCTCGGTATGTCGCATCACCTGCCGTCCGTCGCCTCGGCCGGTCTATCTGCGGGCAGCCAAAGGCGCCACCCCGGAGTTCTGGGTGCGCTCGGGCAACTCGACCAGGCAACTGAACGTCGATGAGGCCACCGAATATGTGATGCATCGCTGGCCGCTGAACCTGGGATCGTCGCTTGCTGCTCAACTTCTGGCCGCCGTCCGTTTTTCGGATGGCCGCTAAGTTCTGTGAGTCTGATGTGCACCGGCTAGGCTTGCGGCGGCGCTGGCCGGCGAACGACAGGAAGATATGACGCTGATACCCCTGAGTGGGCTGTTCCAATTCGAGCAGAACATTCCGCTGGCGATCACGATTGTGGTTTTGTCATCGTTCCTCTTCGCCAGTGGATCGACCGTTCAACATCTCGCTGTCGACGGCACCGTGGACGCCGAGTCGGAGAACCGCTCGATGAACCTTCGTCAGGTCTTCAGCCTGCTGAAGAACAAGGTGTGGCTGGGCGGCCTGTCCATGATCGTCGTCGGGGCGACCATGCACATCTTCGGTCTCGCGATGGCCCCGGTCACGGTGGTGCAGCCGGTGGGCATCCTCGCCGTTCCCTGGTCGGTCTTGCTCGCTGCGAAGATCCACCATTTCCGGCCCACTCGAGTGATCTGGGGTGCGGTGGCTTTGACCATCGTCGGAGTGGCCTCCTTCACCTACTTCTCGGCGTCCACCGCCGCCAAGGAGACTGTCTTGGAGCCGATGCCGATTGTGGTCGCGGCCTTGGTCGTTTTCAGCGTGGCCGGGGTGTTGGGCTACCTGGGTATGCACGGCACGGCAGCCCGTCGGTGTTTGATGTGGGCCAGTGGCGGTGCCTTCATCTATGGGCTCAGCTCGGCCATGGTGAAGTCGACCTTCGAGATGCTGGGACGCCACGAGTTCTGGACCCAGCCGTTGTTCTACATCGTGCTGTTCTTCCTGGCCTGCAGCTATCTGTTCGGCGCGTGGATGATTCAACAGGGCTACGCCAACGGGCCCGCCGAAATCGTCGTGGGGTCGATGACCACCACCGATCCGATCGTGGCCGTCACCTTCGGCATCATCGTGCTGGGGGAGGGCGCTCTGCTGACCGTCGGTGACGGTATCGGGATGGCCATTTCGGGCGCCGTGGCGATCAGCGGTGTGGTGATGCTGAGCAAGTATCACCCCGAGGCGCAGGCCCGCCGTGCGGTGCCGCAAGCGGTGCAGCCCGAACCTGCCGAATAGCGCTCAGCGACTGCGGTCGTCGATCGCTGCCCGGTAGACGTTGAGGTAGTTCTGACCCATGGCATCGGCGCCCAGCTTCGCGCCGAGCGCGGCCGAGGCGAGCGACATCGACTCCAGTCGGCTCGGGTCGTCCATCAGCTCGCGCATCCCGGCAGCAAGTTCGGCGGCCGATGGCCCGGTGAGTAGTGCGTTGTCGGTGCTGGTCCCCACGGTGAGGCGATCATCGCAGTACAGGATCGGAGTGCGGGTTGCTGCGGCCTCTGCCAACACCATGCCCTGGGTGTCGAAGCGGTAGGACGCCAGCACGAACGCGTCGGCATCGGCCAATTCCTGAGCCAGGAGGTCGGCGTCGGTGAAGTGACCCAGGAAGCGAACGGTTCCGTTCCGAATGCGGCGCGCCCGTTGCCGCAGCGAACGTTCCATGCCGCCGCTGCCGATGATGTGGAGCTCAGCATCGTCGCGGGCGAGCAGTTCAAAGGCGTCCAGCAGCACATTCACCCGCTTCTCCGGCCCGAGCCGCCCAGCACTGACGAAGCGGGTGACGGGCCCGCGAGGGCGCTTGCGGCGCGCTCGACCGAAGGCTTCAGCCACCCCGCTGGGCACGACCTGTCCGAAGGCGGACAGGTCTCCTCCAGAGCCAGCGTTGATGCCCTCGACCAGGAAGGGGGCGGGGGAGGTGAATCGGTCCACTGCCGAGGCGAGCCGGGCCAGGCTGCGCCAGTCACGGCTGGCCAGAGTTGGTTCGTCGGCAGGGACCTGGACGGCGGCTGGGCGGAAGCTGCGGCGCTGCCGCTGCGGACGCATTCGACGAAGCCATCGCCCCGACCAATCCAGATAGGTGAAGCTGTTCAAGGCTGCAGCCGCCGCAGCAGTGCGGTGGGTGCCCACATAGTTGGAGTGGAAGGTGTGCACCTGCGGAATGCCGAGTTCGGTGGCGACGAGGGCGGTCAAGAAGATCGACCCGCGTTCGTTTTGAGAATGCACGACATCCAGCCGCGGATGGTCGGCGGCGATGCGTCGAGCCAAGCCGGTGCCCACTTGGAGGCTGCACAGATAGCTGGGAGTGCCGGGTAGGCGCCACTGGGGAGTTTTCACCCATTCACATTCCGGTGGCGGGGTGAACTGGGTGGCTGGGGCAAACAAGGTGACGTGATGGCCGGCGGCGGCGAGGACTTGGAGCTGCAATTGAATCGAGCGGCTCACGCCCCCGGACTCGGGATAAAAGTCATCGGTGAAGATGCCAATCCGCAGGGGGTTTGCGCTAGTCACGTCAACACGATAGCCGGTAGGTGTTTACTCACTGACTTCAATGCCGGATACCTGGCCTTGGCTGGGAGTGTGCAGGAACACCAATGCCGTCCCGCGCTCGGTCAGTGGAAGGTGCACCCAGCCGCTGCGCTGCTCACCGGGGCCGATCAAACCGGTGACGAAATTGGGACTGAGCTGAGACGGCGTTGCGTCCCGGGCTTGCTCGCCGGAGGCCGAAAGGGCATTGAACAGGCAATAAAGGTCTCCGGTGTCGACGCTGACCTCGACGTAGATGTCCAGACCGCGAGCGGTCCATCGATGCTTGGTGATCTGCCACACCCCGGTGATGTCGGTATAGGCCACGGTGAACGGAGTGCCGGCGCGCGGTGTCGTGCTGGCCGACGGTGTGGGGGAGGAAGCCGCCGATGGGGTGGGGGTCGGCGTGGCCGGGATGATCGCTGCGTACACCACTGCGGCGGCGATCAGAACCGTCACTACAGCCACCAAGGCGGGAACCAGGGATCGTTTGGGTGCGAGAGCATTGATCGCCGGGGCGTTGCGCTGATCCTCCGATGCAGGGTCTGGGGCGGACGTCCGGCCGACGTAACTGGCCTGGCCAGAACCCGACAGCGCCGTCGGATTCCAATCCGGGCGTGGTGGGCCGCCCGGTCCTCCCGGCGGTGGCGGCGGCGGTGGCTGCAGATCACTCATCACGGTAAAGGCTACCTGGATCAGCGCAATCGGCCCTGTGGATGGTGACCGAAGCTGCACGGTTCGACCGAGGATGCCTCGACATGAACCCATCCCAATCCGGCATACCCTTGACCATTCAGACCCTGGATGATCTCGTGGCGATGGTGCCCTTTCTCTTGGGCTTCCATCCCCACGAGTCGCTGGTGGTGATCGTCATGGACGACGCCGGCATCCAGCTCACCGGACGTATCGATCTGAGTGATGCCGCCCAGCCCGATCACCTCGCCGATCTGGTGGGGCGCCTCGCCCATCGATTCGCAACCGCTGAGCAGTGGTTCCTCGCTTTCAGCGCGGACCCCGAAATCGCCTGGCGAGTCCTTGGCGAATGCGCCGAATTGGTGGGGGCTTTGCGCTTGGGTCGGCTGCTTCAGGTCGACGCCCAATCCTGGCGGGCCGATGACCGCCACGGAGAATCTGGCTGGGTGGGTGCGAACTGCGTGGCAACTCAGGCGGCCGCGTTGGGAATGTCGGCGCGGGCCAGCCGAACCGAATTGACCGCTCAGGTCGCCGGTCCCGACGATGCCGAGGTGGCGGCGTTGCTGGCCGAGTTCGATCAGGCCCATGCCTGGGCGCAATCGTTGGCTGAGGCAGAACGCCGCCGAGCTGCAGTCAGGCTGACCCGCACCGCCACTCAACAACGCGACCTGGTGCGGCTGGCCGTCCTGGCGAGCGATCCAACCGTGCAGGTGGCTGTTCTGCGCAGTCTGGATCGAGACAATGCCGCTGCTGCCGTGGCGTGCTGGACGGCCGTGGTGGCGCACAGCCTCACGCCCTATCTGGTGGGCCCTTTGGGGTTGTTGGGGGTGGCGTCCTGGCTGACCGGGGACGGCGCGACGCAAAACGTCTGCCTGGAACGCCTGGACCAGTTGCAGCCGCTGGCGCCGCTGGCCGGCTTGCTGGATTGGATCAATCAGAAGGTGCTGCCGCCCTCGGCCTGGGCACAGCATCAGTCGGTGCTGGTGGGTGCCTTGATCGATCAGTCAAGGGTGGTGGGACACACGGATCCGAGGTTCCCCGGGGTCTGATCCAAGGCGACGGTGAAGGTGGCGTCGGATAAGATGCGCCTGTGTCTGAGAGCGTGTTGAAGCTTCTGTAGCCGCGACTGTCACCCAGTCGCGGCGACCCCTGGCGATACCGAGTGGTGCGCAGGGGCATTTTCATGTTCAACCCAGGCACGACCCGGTTCGACAAGGAGTGAGAATTGACCAGCGAGGCAGTGCGCAGCGGCTACGACGCCCCAGCCGCACAGGAGAAGTGGCAGCGATTCTGGGAGGCTGACCGCACCTTCGCCCCCGCCGACGACGGTTCCAAGGAACGCCGCTACGTGCTCGACATGTTCCCCTACCCCTCCGGCGATCTGCATATGGGTCACGCTGAGGCCTTCGTCATGGGCGATGTGGTCTCCCGCTACTGGCGGCTCAGCGGCTACGACGTGATGCATCCGATCGGCTGGGACTCCTTCGGGCTGCCCGCGGAAAACGCAGCCATCGCCCGCGACGCCCATCCGGCCGACTGGACCTACGCCAACATCGACACTCAGGCCGGTTCGTTCAAGCGCTACGGCCTGAGCCTGGACTGGTCCCGACGGCTGCACACCTCCGACCCGGAGTACTACCGCTGGACGCAATGGCTGTTCCTGCGTTTCCACGAGCGGGGTCTGGCCTATCGCAAGGATTCCTTCGTCAACTGGTGCCCCAAGGACCAGACCGTGTTGGCCAACGAGCAGGTCGTGCAGGGAGAATGTGAGCGCTGCCATTCGGTCGTCACCAAGCGCAAGCTGACCCAGTGGTACTTCAAGATCACCGACTACGCCCAACGCCTGTTGGACGACATGAACCTCATCGAAGGCGCCTGGCCAGATCGGGTGCTGTCGATGCAACGCAACTGGATCGGTCGCTCCGAGGGAGCCTGGGTCGATTTCGAGATCGAGGGACGCCAGGAGCCGGTGCGGGTGTTCACCACCCGTCCGGACACCCTTTTCGGGGCAACCTTCTTCGTGGTGGCTCCTGAGGCCGCGCTTGCCGCCGAGATCGTCACCGATGATCAGCGCGCCGCATTTGAGGAGTACTTGGAGCTCACCAAGCGCGCGACCGAGATTGAGCGGCAGTCCAGTGAGCGTCCCAAGACCGGCGTGTTCTTGGGAGTGCATGCCATCAACCCGGTCAACGGGGAGAAACTGCCGGTGTTCGCCGCGGACTATGTGTTGGCCGACTACGGCACCGGCGCGGTGATGGCCGTCCCGGCGCACGATCAGCGCGACCTGGACTTTGCCAAGGCTTTCGAACTGCCGGTGCGGGTGGTCGTGGAAACCGGTGAACCGGATCCGGGCCAGACCTTCGTCGCCACCCCAGGTGATGGCGCCTACGTCAACTCCGGTCACCTGAATGGTCTGACCGACAAGAAGGCAGGCATTGCGGCGATCACCGAGAAGCTGGCGGCTGAAGGTCGCGGCGAGAAGGCAGTCACCTTCCGGCTGCGCGATTGGCTGCTGAGCCGTCAGCGCTTCTGGGGATGCCCGATCCCGATCATCCATTGCCCCAACTGCGGCGAAGTTCCGGTTCCTGATGATCAACTGCCGGTACGCCTGCCTGATCTGCGCGGTGCGGCCCTGGCACCGAAGGGCACCAGCCCCTTGGCGTCGGACACGGACTGGGTCAACACCACCTGTCCGAGCTGTGGCGGTGCGGCAACCCGCGACACCGACACCATGGACACCTTCGTGGATTCCTCCTGGTACTTCTTCCGCTACTGCTCCCCGGACTACACCGAGGGTCCGTTCGACCCCGCTGAGGTCGCCAAGTGGATGCCGGTGGCCCAATACGTCGGTGGCGTCGAGCATGCGATCCTGCACCTGCTGTACTCGCGGTTCTTTACCAAGGTGCTGCAAGACATTGGGCTGGTGGACTTCTCCGAACCCTTCCTGGCCCTGATGAACCAGGGACAGGTCATCAACCAGGGCAAAGCGATGAGCAAGACCTTGGGCAACGGCATCGACCTAGGCGCTCAGATCGACACCTACGGGGTGGACGCGATCCGTACCACGGTGGTGTTTGCCGGTCCGCCGGAGGACGACATCGACTGGGCCGACATGTCGCCGGGTTCGTCGCTGAAGTTCCTTCAGCGCGCCTACCGCCTGGCCACCGAGGTGTCCAGCGAGGTGGGCGCCGATGCCAATGCCGGTGATGCGACCCTGCGCCGGGCTACGCACAAAGCCGTGGCCGAGGTGACCGAGGCCATCGAGGGACGCCGTTTCAATGTGGCGGTGGCTCGCCTGATGGAGCTGGTCAACGCCACTCGCAAGGGCATCGACAGCGGTGCCGGGGCAGCCGATCCAGCCACCCGCGAAGCCGTTGAGGCGCTGACCGTGATGCTCAGCACCATCGCGCCCTACCTGGCCGAAGAGATGTGGGAACTGCTGGGGCACGCACCGTCGGTGGCAAATGCGACCTGGCCGACGGCCGATCCGGCATTGCTGGTGGCCGAGGAGGTCACCTGCGTGGTGCAGGTGCAGGGCAAGGTGCGCGCCAAGCTGCAGGTCTCGCCGTCCATCGGTGAGGATGAGCTGAAGGCGTTGGCCCTCGCCGACCCGGGTGTTCAGCGAGCTCTGGACGGCCGCGAGGTGCGCCAGTTCATCGTGCGCGCTCCCAAACTGGTCAGCATCGTTCCGGCCTAGGGCTGCGGGCCCCGTGCGCTGGGGTCGATAGAGCCATCCTCAGGATTGGGCCAACTCCACCACGTTGCCCAAGTGGTCGGTGTCGGCCACCCGGAAACGATGCACACTGACGGTTCGGAAGTCTGACGAGGCCAGCACATGGTCGATGGTGATCAACGGCACCATTCGGTCAGCGGGATAGGTGGGCTGCCAGCCTTGCTCGGTCTGGTGCAGGCCGGTGGCGCTGATCAGTCTGCGGAAGGTCACGTGCTCGGGTACGGAGTTCAGATCGCCGGCCAATACCAGCGGTTGCCCCTCGAAACGCTGTGCAAGCTGGGTGACGGCTTCGGCATCGCTGAGCCAGCCCTCTACCCGGCCCCGCACAGGGTTCATGGGGTGTGCTGCGATGAGGGTCAACGCGTGGCCGTTGACCGTCAGGCTCACCGCCAGGTTGGTGGCTCCGGTGCCGGTGGTGTGGCCCACCTCGGTCAGCGGCGTGGTGGACAACACCTGGGTTCCGGCGGAGTCTCCGTCCCAGCGTCCGCGGCTGGCCCGTCCCGTGGTGCCGAGGTGGTAGGGCAGAAGTTGCTGCCAGGCCGGATCGGTCAAGACGGACTGTGCTTGATCGGTGAACTCGGTCAGGATCAGCACATCGGGCTGGATGCGTTGGGCTTCAGCCAGCAGCGCGGCGGTGTCTGCCTGTCCATAGTGCAGGTTCAAAGCCATCACCCGCAGAGTCGGCTGGGTGCCGGCTGGAGCCGTGTTCGTCGGGTCGAAATAGGGCACGAGCACCACTGCATTCACCAGTAAGCCGGTTAGGGGGATCAGTGCGAAGAGTCGCCCGCCGCCGCGTCCGGCGAAGGCCAGCACCAATGCTGCGGCGGCCCAGGAAGCGATGCCGTAGGGAATGAACGATGACCACATCGCGACCTGGCGGGTGGTGGTCTGCAATTCCGGAAACATGTAAAGCGCCACCATGGCGATGCCGGGAAGCCCAAGCACGGTTGCTGAAACGATCGCAAACGGCTTCGGGGGGCGGTAACTCACTTGACCCAGTTTGTCAGTCTGGGCCAAACCAAACGGTGCTGACGCGGCTGTGGATGACGAAATGAATGTCCACAGGTGGTCACAGTGCTGACCTTTGTCCAGCGCAGTTGCCGAGGATGTCGGGTGTGAGCGAGAGATCCGGCGACCTGAGCGTGGTGGCGCGACGGCGCCTGGATCAGTTGTTGGCGGAGTCGGCCCGCCGCAGTGCGGCCACTGTCGACCCCGATCCCAGGCTTGTTGGGGCTGCCCCCGTCGAGGCTGGGCCTGCCGCGGCTGGGCGTGTCGAGGCCGGCGATTCTGTCGCGCTCGCCGATGCGGATGACGGATGGGTTCAACAACTCCGCTTCGGCGGCGCGGGCACCGCTCGGTCGGTGAACGATGCGTCCGCGCCGGCTCAGGCGGCCCCGCCTGCCGCCCAGCCCGATGCCCAACCTGGTGGTCTCCCCGAGCAGGTGCCCGACCGGCCGGTGACCTGGGTGACCTCGGCACTGCTCTTCACCAAGGAGCACCTGGTGACTGTGGTGGTGGTGCTGGTCGTAGGTATCGCCTGGACGGGCTACAGCCTGTTTCAGGTTCGGACCACGCCGGTGGCCGACGCCGTGCCTCGAGTGGAGAGCGCACCGTCGGGGTCGGTCTCGGCCAGTGGCCAACCCAGCGCAGCAGCAAGCTCAGCGGCAGTGGTCGTCCATGTGATTGGTGCGGTGCGCCGACCCGGGGTCTATCGGCTCGCTGAGGGGTCGCGGGTGGCCGATGCGATTGCGGCGGCGGGGGGAATGACCGCAGCGGCCGCGCCCGGTGAACTCAATCTGGCGCAGGTGCTTTCTGATGGCACTCAACTGAAGATCGGCACGACAAAGCACCCTGGCGGGTGGCTGCGTGTCGGCGAGCAGTCCGGCGCTGCGGCCTCCGGGGGCGCTGCGGAATCGACGAGCACCAAGCTGTCGATCAACACCGCCACCGAGGCTCAACTCGACACCTTGCCGGGAATCGGGCCGGTTACCGCAGCCAAGATCGTCGCCTGGCGCACCGAGCACGGCAAGTTCAATGCGGTGACCGAGTTGCAGGAGGTGGACGGGATTGGGCCCAAGACCTACGCCGATCTCGCCGAGCGGGTCCGACTGTGAGGCGGTCGACCTCCGTCCGGTGATCCTGGCCGCGGCTGCCTGGGCGGGAAGCGGTATTGGCGCCTCGGTGGGTGAGGTCTGGATCGTCGGGGCAGTGCTGGCCGCGACGGTGGTGGCCGCGCTGATTGGGCGTCGATTTCGGGTGCTGGTCGCCGCCGCCCTGGTGCTGGGCGTGATGGCGGGCCTGGGGTTGTGGCGGGCTGCGGTGGCCTCCAGTGGTCCGGTGGCCGACCTCACCGTGCAGGGAGCCGTGGTGTCGATCACCGGACGCCTCGGGCAGGGGAGGGTGATCGATGCCGGTCCGGGAGGCCAGATGTGGCTGGCGCCGGTTCAGCTTCACCGCGTGGACGGCCGGGGTGTGTCGTGGTGGAGCGGGAGCAGTGTCCTGGTCAGCGCCAACGCGGGCTCGCTGGATTCGTGGCGTCGCACACCGGTCGCAAGTACGGTGACCGTGTTGGTGAAGCTCTCGGTCAGCGACGACCCGTCCATCACTGCCTGGGCGTCGGCCCGGTCAACACCTCACGTCGTCGCCGACCCGGGGGTGGTGGACCAGGCGGTGAACACGGTGCGGGAAGGGCTTCGAGAATCGGTCGCCGGACTGCCACCCGGCCCGGCCGCGTTGGTGCCGGCCCTCGTGGTTGGGGACACCACCGCCATGCCTGCCGACTTGGTCGAACAGTTCCGCACCACGGGGTTGACTCATCTGACGGCGGTGTCGGGAGCGAATCTGACCTTGATGTTGGCGGTCATGTTGTGGGTGGCGGGTCGATTGCGGGTGCTGGGGTGGTGGCGGCGGGGGTTGGCCGTAATAGGGGTGGCCGGATTTGTGGTGCTGTGCCGGGGTGAGCCGAGCGTCTTGCGCGCCGCCGCGATGGGTCTGATCGGCTTGGTGGCCCTGGGCTGGTCGGGGCCGAGGCAGGGCTTGCGGTATCTGTCGTGGGCCATGGTCGGGTTGCTGCTGATCGATCCGTGGCTGGCGCGTTCGGTGGGCTTTGCGCTGTCGGTGCTGGCCAGTGCCGGGATCCTGCTGTGGGCCCGGCGGTGGGCATTGATTCTGACCCGGTGGCTGCCCCTGTGGTTGGCTGAGGCATTCACCGTCCCGATGGCAGCCCAGGTCGCGACTCAGCCGGTGGTCACCGCCATCTCGGGGCAGGTGAGTGTGGTGGGGGTGATCGCGAACCTCGTGGCCGGCCCGCTGGTCGGGCCGGGCACGGTGCTCGGTTTTGCTGCGGCCTGGATCTCGGTGGTGCTTCCGCCGGTGGCGGCGGTGCTGGGCTGGGCGGCAGGCGGGTTCGCGCAGGCGCTGTGTTGGATCGCCGGGATTGGCTCGGCGTTGCCGGGTGCTGCGATTGCCTGGCCGGTGTCTGTGGTGGGCATCGGGTTGTTGGCGGTGGCCAGTGCGTTGCTGGCTGCCGTGATGGGTTGGGTGTTGGCGCGGCCCTGGCTGGCCGCGCTGCTGGTGGCCGGCTTGGTGTTGCTTTGCCTGAAGCCGCTGGGCCCACCGGGCTGGCCGCCCGCAGACTGGGCGCTGGTGTCCTGCGATGTCAGCCAAGGTGATGCAACCGTGATTCACGCCGGGCCGCGAGCTGCGATCGTGGTGGACGCCGGGCCGGAACCGGCCCTGGTGGATCGCTGCCTGGACCAACTCGGCATCGAATCAGTGCCGTGGCTGATCTTCACCCATCCCCACGCCGATCACATCGGTGGGGTCTCTGGGGTGACCTCCGGACGCCGAGTCGGGCGCGTGCTGGTGCCCGCCACCACCCGCGAGGCTTCGGCCTGGGGCGCTGTTCGGACGGCGCTGCCCGGCGTCGAGGTGTCGGCGGCGATGCCCGGGACTACGGTGAGCGCTGGTGCTGCCCGGGTCACGGTACTGGCTGCGGCGCAGACGTCCGGCCCTGCTGACGGCGCAGCGGATTCGGCGGCGGAGAATGATGCGTCCTTGCTGCTACGCGCCGAAACCGGGGGAGTGCGGCTGCTGCTGGCCGGGGACCTGCAAGAAGACGGACAAGGGTCAGCGTTGGCGGCGGTCGGCGATCTCAGCGCCGAGGTGTTGTTGGTGCCTCATCACGGGTCAGCCCATCAAGACCCCGGCTTCCTGGCTGCCGTGCACGCCCGGATCGCGCTGATCAGTGTTGGTCTTGACAACGACTACGGCCACCCCGCTGCCCGGACGCTGGCGATGGTGCAGAACACCGGCGCGCACATCTTCCGGACCGACCGTGGCGGGGCGATCGCGATCGGTCGCGCATCGACGGGCCTGATCGTCACCACCCAACGTGACGGCTGAACGTGCCGCAGTCGAAAATGCCGCAAGCCGGGCGAATCCAAAGCAGATTTCTCTTGGATTGGCGAAGAGAAGTTCAGTCGCCTACCTTTGATTCTGGCAATATCGGGGATAGGGGGCTGGATGAGAATTCTGGGCAGGCTGACGCGGCGGTCGATTGTGTCATTGGTGGCTTTTGTGATCGGGGCGAGTTGGGCGAGTTGGCTGTATCTTGTTGCACCGGAGATTGAGCTGCGAAGCTATGGGCCCGTGGTTACCTGTTTTGCTTTGAACCGGGATCCACTGCCTGCGATCTATCCGGTGCTAAATGCGGACGACACTCGGCAGGTCAGCGACTACCTTGAGGAGACGGTGAGGGCGACCCACTACTCCTCGGAACAGCGCGAAGCAAATCGGAGGCAGGTCGCGCTGCAGGCGGTGGCCGGTTGCCAGGAGGCGCGCCTCAATCGGCAGACGAATCTGTTCATGGTGTTGGCTGGGACGATAGCGGTCATGGTGCTCGCCAGCGTTGTCTCGGTGAAGCCCATCGAGCCAAAAGGTGCAACATTCATCGGTGGTGAGAGCGCGTGAGCACCTACGCAGATTTGGATGTACTGATCGGGGAGTTCAAGTCGGCGGCGATTGACGCCCACATGAGTGATTGTGGCTACCGGACTTCCGGTGCCGACTATGTCTTCGCGACCTCACCGAATCTGCCACCCATCGGGTCGGGGTTCGACCCCACCCAATCGACAACAACGATGGTCGCTCGCCCGGGCCCTGACGGTGAGGGCGGTGGTGATTCAGTCACGATCCAGTCGGGTGTAAAGGTCCCCGGGCCGTCGTTCCGTCTGGACTTTGATCGCATTCGATCAACGATCGATGGGCTACTGGGGCCGTGGCACGGGTTGCCGGATCCAAGCGCGATTGAGGTGGTTGAGCGGGCCTGTGTGAACCTGGTCTCGCGGCTGGCAGGAACAGCCTCCTACAGCCAGGGACACGTGTCGGGTGTGGGGCTCATCTCGAGCAATCTCAACCAGGTGCACTCCGACTCGATCGCGCTCACCGGTCGCACCGGTGAGGCTTTTCGGGCGGATTTCCTGGAACGGATCGGTGCGGTATCTGGGGGTATGTGGTCACTGTCCGTGCTGGCTGCGACGATGGTTCATACTCAGGCGTCACTGTGGAGCCAGGTGCGAGGCGACGTGGTGGAGTTGGTCCGGCAAGGCACCGTGGCCATGAATGCCGTGTGTGGCAACTCCACCAAGCCACTTGAGGTGAGCTTGGATATCCTCGGGCTTATCGTGCGGATAGCAAAGGAGTTCGTCCCCGGGCTGGGGGTGCGGCCCTCGGTGTGGCAGGGATCGGAATAGACCTGCTCCAAGATGTGGTAGATCAGAAGTCGGATCCGGTGCCGCTGGGCGGTGACAGTTACTCCGACGTGATGGGCAGCGTCACAGCGGCATTCAACACTCTGGCGGGTGAGACCCTCGACCAGGAGCGCGTTGTTGACGCCACTTTGTACAAGAACATCGAATGGGTGACCCAGGAAGGTCAATCGCTGCGACGTCCTGCACCGGGCTCGACGCCACAGACCACCAACCTGTGGGATCTCAAGGTTCCAGCGATAGCCAGCACCAAGGGGGTCAAGATCACTAGCTTCGACCTGCTCGAAGGGATTTGGCGAGTGTGCCTGCCGCGGGTCGCGACCGAGCTTGAAGATCTTGCAATGGCTTCCGCAAATTGTTCCACTTATGAAGTATTGAGGCGCGACCCTTCGATTGGTGTAGGTGTAAACGGGCCAAGCTACAGCTTCAGTTCGTTGATGTGGATGCTGTATGAAATGGAAAAGGACCTAGCCTGGGACGTGACCAATGGGGGGACGGAACTGGAACTGGTTGTTGCCGCCTTTCTTGACCACGATCACGCCACCGCGAAGAAACTGCGCGACCAGGCCGAGTTGTTAGAGGGTTCCTCGCCATATGATCCCTGGTCATCCCCGTCCGATGAGCCACGTCACGGGCTTCCGCGCTGACAATGGCGCTGGCCGAGAGGCCCGTGAGTGATAATCGGGAGTCGGTAAGGGCAATGACCAGGTCCGGCAGTGTCTTGAGTGGACGGCGTCACAAGATGCAGTGAAACTCGACGCTGCGGGAACGGGCAGGGTGTCGCGGATCAGCTCGCCGAAGTGACCTTGTCCGCGGAAGGGAGGAGCAGGTAGCCGCCCAGCAGGAATCCCAGGGCGCCCAAGAAGGTGCCCAGGTTCGCCAAGAAGGGGTCGAGCAGATTTCCGGTGGCCGGCACAATCACCGAGGCCAAAGCCGACATCATGAACACGATCGAGCCGAAGAAGTTCGCCACCGCGATCCACCATTGGTCATCGGACGGGCGCCAGACCCATCGAGGGCCGCACACCACCAGCCAGCTCAGATAACTGGCAATCAGGAAGCAGACGGAGCCATACATGTCCGGTACCCACACGGCATGGTTTTGTTGAGGCACCGTCAATCCATTCACCGTGGCGGCGAAGGTGCTGATGTTGAACATTACGGTGCCGAACAGTTGCACCGCACTGGCCCACCAGGCGGCACCGACGCGATGGGTGGGTGAGGCGGCGCGCAGGCCAACCTGCTGCGCCATTTGCACGGTGGCTGCGGTGGTGAAGAAGATCGAGCCGATGGCGAAAGTGATGGCATCGGGGCCGTTGCCCACTGCGATGGCGTAGGGCTGAAACGAACCGAGGGCGAAAAACGCTGAGCCGATCATGAAGAGAACCCCGGCCCACCAGTCCTGGGTGCGCGGGACTCCGGTCAGCTGACGTCGCCACATGGGGCTCAATTTAGGTGAGATCCACGGTTCTGCCTGGCTGGACTTCCCGTGTTGGACGCGCCGAGGGGCACGTCCAACACGGGCGAAGGTCAGGGTTGAACGAGGATACGGATCGGATTGTTGGTCTTCTTCTCCAACATCTCGATGCCGCGATGGATCTCGCTCAGGGGCACGATCTCGGTCACCGACTCGCTCAGGTCCAGGCGGCCGCGGCTGAGCAGTTCAGCCAGGATGCTGATGTCTTGCACCTTGTAACCAAGGTGCCCCTTTACCTGCTTGCGCAGCAGCGAGAACTCCATGAAGGAGCCGGCATCGATGCTCTGAGCGCTCATGCCGACGGTGACCACCTGGCCGTTGGTATCCAGATTCGCCACGGCCTGGCGAGTGGTGGCCGAGATGCCGACTGCATCGAAAGCGACGTCGAGGCGACGTCCGCCGGTGGCCTGGGTGATCTTGGCCTGCAGATCGGGATCATCGGAACGGAAGGCGTAGTCAGCGCCGACGCGCAGCGCACGCTCCAATGCTGCGTCGTTGATGTCGACGGCGATGATCGGCACGCCACCGGCCAGTTTCACCAGTTGCACCAGGTGGGTTCCGACGCCGCCCACACCCCAGATGCCTACCGCGTTACCCAGATGCACCTTGGCGGTGCGGACGACTGCGGCGAAGGGGGTGGAGACCGCGTCGGCAAGCAGAGCGGCCTGCTCCAGCGGAACATTGTCCGGAACCCGGGTGCAGCCGATGGCTCCGGCGACGACGTATTCGGCCCAGCCCCCGTCGTAGGCAAACGCCATCAGGTTCAGGTCCAGGCAGTTGGCGAAATCCCCGCGCAGGCAGTTGCGGCAGTTCAGGCATGCCTTCCCCGCCGAGGGGATGACCCGGTCGCCGACCTTCCACTGGTTGACCCCCGGACCCAGCGCAGCCACGGTGCCGGCTACTTCGTGGCCCTGAGTGATGACCGGGACCCGAGCCGGGAAGTTGCCGTCGATCAAGGAAAGATCGGAGTGGCAGATTCCGCAGAAGGCGACCTTGATGAGGACCTCGCCCGGGCCAGGTACCGGGATCGGAATGTTCTCAAGCTTGATCTCTTTGGTCGCGGCGTAGAAGCGCTCAGCGAGCATGGTGGTGGCTGCCTGTTGTGGCATGTTCATGGTTCCAACTCCTTCGATGGGTCACATGGCCCAAACCGACCCGACCATATTCATCACAAGGAGAAATATCTAGCGAAGACATTCACACATGCGGCGCGGCTACGTGGCTGTGGGTGCGGACTGGCATGCTTGATCCCGTGCAGAACACCCGCTGTTTCGGATCGGTCCTCCTGGTTACCGGGCCGGAGTCCTTGCTCGCTGAACGGGCGATCGCGGAGTTCATTGAGCAGGCCCACTCCGAGCGTCCGGACGCAGCACTCACCCGGCTGGAATCGGCCGAACTCGACGCTGGCACCCTGGCCGAGGCCACGGGTGCCTCGCTGTTTGCCACCGCGACCATTGCCGTGATCAATGATCTGGCCGAGATGCCACCAGAGTTGTTTGATCAGGTCGTGACCCTGGCCGGCGATCCGGGGGAGGATCTGGCGCTGGCCTTGGTGCACGGCGGTGGCATGAAAGGCAAAGGCCTGCTGGACCGGCTGAAGAAGCAGCGCCCCGAGATCATCGACTGTCCCGCCATCAAGACCTGGGAGCTGGGGCGTTTCGTCATCAGCGAGGTGCGCCGTCAGAAAGGCAAAGCCAGCCCCGAAGCGGCCGATGCCCTTGTACAAGCGGTCGGCACCGATCCCCGGTCGCTGGTGGGTGCGGTGCGGCAGTTGTTGGACGACTCCTCTGATCAGGTCATCACCGAGGCCACCGTGCGGCGCTACTTCGCCGGTCGGGCCGCCGTCACCGGGTTCGCGGTGGCCGATGCCGCCCTGGCCGGTCAGGCCGGGGAGGCCCTGGGCAAGTTGCGTTGGGCGCTCGGCGCTGGGGTGGGTGCTCCCCAGGTCACCAGTGCCCTGGCGGGGAACCTGCGTGGACTAGGGAAGTACCTCGCTGCTCGGGACAGCGGGATGGGCAATGCCGATCTCGCCCGCGAAATCGGCGTCCCGCCGTGGAAGTTGAAGGACCTCGCCCGACTGGCCCGAGATTGGCGTCCCGAGGCGATCGCAGAAGCGATCCAAGCCGTTGCGGTAGCCGACGCTCAGGTCAAAGGTGCCAGCGGCGATGCCGGCTTCGCCTTGGAGCAGGTCGTGCTGACCGTGCTGCGCTGCCGCGAGCAGAGCCGGACGCGACGCTAACCGGGGAAACGCGAATCAGGGCATCGCGAATCGGGGCAACGCAAAACGCCGCCCGGCGATGCGGACGGCGTTGCGTGAATCGAGATCAGAGAGCGGCAGCCTTGGTGGCGATCGCCGACTTGCGGTTGGCTGCCTGGTTGGCGTGAATGACGCCCTTGCTGGCGGCCTTGTCCAGGGAGCGAGTGGCAACCTTGGCCAGTTCCTGCGCCTTGTCGGTCTCGCCGGCCTCGACCGCCTCGTTGAACCGGCGGATGTTGGTGCGCAAAGACGACTTCACAGCCTTGTTACGCAGCCTGGCCTTCTCGTTGGTCAGGATCCGCTTCTTCTGAGACTTGATGTTTGCCACGCCGTGAGCCCTTTACAAAGGTGGATTCCGAAGGTGTGCGCCCACTACGGACGCGACCCCCAACCCTACCAAAGCCCCCGGGCTGGGCCCAAATCCGGTGCCAAGCCCGGAAAATTCCGGGACGAACCGCGTCCGGAGCCGGCGATCCGCATCGCGAAGGGCCTTGCCGGGCCGCCCCGTGCCCGGGCCGAGGACGGGCAGGTGACAGGGTATCCTTAGGCGGCTGTCCGATGACCAGGAAGATCATGGCTGTACCCGTCCCCGGCAAGACCGATCCCGCGCTGATTCGCAACTTCTGCATCATCGCGCACATCGACCACGGCAAATCCACCTTGGCTGATCGCATGCTGCAGCTCACCGGTGTGGTGGACGCCCGGTCCATGCGGGCCCAATACCTGGACCGGATGGACATCGAACGCGAACGCGGCATCACCATCAAGTCCCAGGCCGTGCGCATGCCCTGGGATCTCGACGGCACCACCTACGTGCTCAACATGATCGACACCCCTGGCCACGTCGACTTCACCTATGAGGTGTCCCGCTCACTGGCCGCCTGCGAAGGCGCCATTCTGCTGGTGGACGCCGCCCAAGGCATCGAAGCTCAGACCCTGGCGAACCTGTACCTGGCGCTGGACGCCGATCTGCACATCATTCCGGTGCTGAACAAGATCGACCTGCCCAGTGCCCAGCCGGAGAAGTACGCCGCCGAGATCGCCCACCTGATCGGCTGCGATCCGTCCGAGGTCTTTCGGGTGTCGGCCAAGACCGGTGATGGCGTGGCCGAACTCCTCGATCAGGTGGTCAAGACCGTGCCCGCCCCGGTCGGCGACCCGGACGCAGCGCCTCGGGCCCTGATCTTCGACTCGATCTATGACGCCTATCGCGGTGTGGTGACCTATGTGCGCGTCGTCGACGGCGAACTCAGCCACCGCGAGCGGGTGTTGATGATGTCCACTGCCGCCACCCACGAGACCCTTGAAGTCGGGGTGATCTCACCCGAACCGATCAAGGCCGCCGCCCTCGGCGTGGGCGAGGTCGGCTATCTGATCACCGGAGTGAAAGAAGTCCGCCAGTCCCGGGTCGGTGACACCGTGACCGCTGCGGCGAAGCCGGCCAAGAAGGAACTGGCCGGCTACCGTCCGCCCAATCCGATGGTCTACGCCGGGTTGTACCCCATCGACGGTGCCGACTTTCCGGAACTGCGTGAGGCCTTGGACAAGCTCCAACTCAATGACGCCGCCCTGGTCTATGAGCCAGAGACCTCCGGTGCGCTGGGCTTCGGCTTCCGGATCGGCTTCCTGGGCCTGCTGCACATGGAGATCGTCCGCGAACGCCTGGAGCGGGAGTTCAATCTCGACCTGATCTCCACCGCGCCCAATGTGGTCTACCGGGTGGTCATGGAAGACGGCACCGAACACACGGTCACCAACCCCAGCGAGTATCCCGAGGGCAAGATCGCCGAGGTTCACGAGCCGGTGGTGCGCGCCACCATCCTGGCCCCCTCGGAGTACATCGGCACCATCATGGAGTTGTGCCAAACCCGCCGGGGTGAACAACTCGGCATGGACTACCTCAGCGAGGACCGCGTCGAGATCCGTTACCTGCTGCCGCTGGCTGAGATCGTCTTCGACTTCTTCGACGCGCTGAAATCCCGCACCAAGGGCTACGCCTCGTTGGACTACGACGAAGCCGGCGAACAGGTCGCCAAGCTGGTCAAGGTCGACATTCTGTTGCACGGCGAGCCGGTGGACGCCTTCAGCGCCATCGTGCACACCGACGCCGCCTATGCCTACGGCGTGGCCATGGCCCGCAAGCTCAGGGAACTGATTCCGCGTCAGCAGTTCGAGGTGCCCATCCAAGCCGCGATCGGAGCTCGGGTGATCGCCCGCGAAACCATTCGCGCCATGCGCAAGGACGTGCTCGCCAAGTGCTACGGCGGTGACATCACCCGCAAGCGCAAGCTGCTGGAGAAGCAGAAGGAAGGCAAGAAGCGCATGAAGACCATCGGTCGGGTCGAGGTGCCCCAGGAAGCCTTCGTGGCTGCGCTGTCCACCGGCGAGACCAGCGAAAAGAAGAAGTAGCCCCACCCCCGTTCCTTGAGCTTGTCGAAGGGCCGGTTTGATTGTCTCGTTCCCTGAGCTTGTCGAAGGGCCTGCTTGGTGGTCTCGTTCCCTGAGCCTGTCGAAGGGCGAGCTTGGTTGTTTCGTTCCCTGAGCTTGTCGAAGGGCAACTCCACCTAAGCTCTCCTCATGCCTTCCGCACCGCCAGACGGCGAACCGGCCCCCGCCGACGGCCGGCTGCCCGAGGCTGCGCTGGCCTGGCTGGGGGAGTGCGGCTTCAGCATCTACGTGCACGTGCCCTATTGCGCGACCCGCTGCGGCTACTGCGATTTCAACACCTATACCGCTGCCGAACTCGGCGCGACTCCAGGCACGAGCCAGGACGCCTATCTGGCCGCCGCCGTCGCCGAGCTCGACCTGGCCGTCGACGTGCTGGGCACGCCGCCGCCGGTGCAATCGGTTTTCTTCGGCGGGGGCACTCCCACCTTGCTTCCCGCCGATCGACTGGCCGGGTTGTTGACCGCGATCACAGAGCGCTTCGAGTTGGCTCCCGCTGCGGAGATCACCACCGAAGCCAACCCCGAATCGGTGGACGAGCAGTATCTGCGCACGCTGGCCGCCGCCGGTTTCAACCGGCTCAGCCTGGGCATGCAATCAGCCAGTGAATCGGTGTTGGCGGTGCTGGAGCGCCGGCACACCCCCGGACGTGTCGCCGAGGTGGTCGCTGCGGCCCGCGAGGCCGGTTTTGCCTCGATCAGCCTGGATCTCATCTATGGGGCGCCGACCGAAACCGAGGCCGACTGGCAGGCCAGTCTGGCGGCAGCGGTGGCGCTGCGTCCGGATCACCTCAGCGCCTACTCGCTGATCGTCGAGGACGGCACTCGGTTGGCGGCCCGGGTGGCCCGGGGTGAACTGCCCGGCATCGACGACGACGTCCACGCTGATCGCTATCAACGTGCCGAAGCCATCCTCACCGACCACGGCTATGACAACTACGAGGTCAGCAACTGGTCGCTGCCCGGCCACACCTGCCGCCACAACCTCGCCTACTGGCGTGGCGACGACTGGTGGGGCATCGGGCCCGGGGCGCACTCCCACATCGGGGGAGTGCGTTGGTGGAACCGCCGCCACCCGCGTGACTACACCGCCGCCCTGGCCACGGGGTCCAGCCCCGCGCAGGGCCGCGAGGTGCTCACTGCCGAGCAACGGCGCATCGAGCGGGTGCTGTTGGAGCTTCGACTCAGCCAAGGACTGGAGTTGGCGGTGCTCACCGACATCGAGCGATCCCGGGTGGCTGGTTTCGTCGCCGACGGTCTGGCCACCGCCGACGCGGGTGTCTTGCGCCTTACCCCCGCTGGGCGGCTGCTCGCCGACGCCGTGATCCGTGACCTGGTCGAGATCTGAGCCCTATTGCGGGTCGGCCGGGGTGCGGCGCGTCGCTGTCGGGTCACCGGCAAGGGTCGGCCTAGCCTGGCCGGGTGCGGTATTCCGATGATGTGCTCGCCCCCGGGTGGCGGACGGCAGGCAAGCCGAACAGCGTGCCGCTGGAAGTGAGTCGCGGACTGGTCGTCGAAGATCCCACCTCTGGGTTCTGCGGTGCCGTCCTGCGCTGGGAGAACGGATTGGTCGTCCTGGAGGACCGCCAAGGCGCCCGACGCAGTTTCCCGTTCGGTCCGGGCTTCTGGGTGGACGGAAAGCCGGTCGACCTGCGGCCCCCGAAATCCGGCGTGCCGTCCCGGCCCACGCACACGGCATCCGGATCGCGCACCGGACCCAGCCAACCCGCCAAAGTAGCCCTGGCCTCCCGGATCTATGTCGAAGGCCGCCATGACGCCGAACTGGTGGAGAAGATCTGGGGCGATGACCTGCGCCACGTCGGGGTCGTCGTGGAGCTCCTCGAAGGCGTGGATCACCTTCCGCAGATCGTCGCCGAATTCGCTCCCGAACCAGGACGGCGACTCGGCGTCCTGGTTGATCACCTGGTCAGCGGCAGTAAGGAAAGCCGAATCGTTGCCGAGGTGTCCAGTGATCAGGTGTTGGTGACCGGGCACCCCTTCATCGATATCTGGGCGGCGGTGCGTCCCGAACGGGTCGGCTTGGCCGAATGGCCGCAGATCCCCCGAAATGTGGAGTGGAAGGTCGGCATCAGCCGCGCTTTGGGTCGACCCGCCAACGAGCAGGCCGACATCGCTGCGACCTGGGCGTGGATCCTGGGCCGGGTACGTGATTGGCGCGACCTCGACCCGGCCCTCCCGCGAGAGGTCGAGCGCCTCATCGACTTCGTCACCTGAGGCAGGAAAGCCGGCAGGCGTGGCGTCGATTGCAGAACGGACGTTGTCAACATCGATGCTCCGGCTGGGTAGCCTGTAGGGAATTCTTCGGTCCGCAGCCCCAGGGAGTCCGTTGTGCGCACAGAGCAGGTTTCGGAGCTCCTCAAGGAGGTCGCTGATTCCCTCATCGTGCCCCGCTTCGGAACACTGGCCTGCAGCGAGGTCCAGGAAAAGGCCCCCGGGGATCTGGTGACCATCGCTGATCGAGAGGCCGAAGCCGCCATCTCGGCTCGGTTGCGGGAGGCTGATCCGGCCGCCTTGGTGATTGGTGAGGAAGGAGTCTTCGCCGATGCGCGGATTCTGGAATCCCTGCCCAGCGCCGGCCACGCCTGGGTGATCGACCCCGTCGATGGCACCCGAAATTTCGCCAAGGGCCGTCCCGATTTCGCGGTGATGGTTGCTGAGCTGCGCGCCGGTGAGACCGTTCGTAGCTGGATCTGGCAGCCGATGTACCAAGACCTGTTCGTTGCCGAGAAGTCGGCCGGGGTGACTCGCAACGGGGTGGTGCTGACTGCTCCGTCCCGCGAACGCGAGGTGGCGTTGGGGGCGACCTATCTGCCGGTCCCTGGCGAGGAAACCGCCGCGGTGCAGGTAATTCGTTCCTGGGGATCGTGCGGAATCGACTATCCCAAGCTGATCACCGGCGAAGTCGACTTTCTCAGCTATCGCTCGATGTTCCCCTGGGACCACCTGCCCGGCGGGTTGATGCTCACCGAACTGGGTGGACGTATCGCGACCGAGTCAGGGGCCGACTATCACGCCGGGACCATTGGGCGTCGCCTCCTGGCCGCCACCAGCGATGCCGTCTGGGGTGAAGCCCAGCGCGCACTTTTTGGCGACTGAGGACTCAGCGCTTCTTCGTCAGCGCAGTTGGGCGTAGGCGATCGGAAGAGCCGCGCGCACGGTCTCTTCGTCGAAGGCCCAAGCCGCCGCGTCAAAGGCATCGGCTTCGGCCACACCGCGAGCCACCAGATCGGAGACTTCGGCGATGAAGCCGGCAATCGCCGCTCGTTGCATGAAAGCCGCAACGCGATCCATGGCCGGCCCATGGCCAGGGATCAGGACGGTGCGTTCGGTGACCAGCCCCAGGATGCCGTCCACGGCCGCCGGCCAGGCTTTCAGGTGGCAGTCGGTGCCGAAGTCGGGGGCCTTGGCGCTTTCCAGCAGATCTCCGGTGAAGACCAGGTCGAGTTCGGGGAGGTAGGCCACGACATCCCCGTCGGTGTGGCCAGGTCCGAAGTGCATGATCTCGACTCGGCGTCCGCCCAAGTCGAGAGCTCGCGCCAGGGCGAAGAGCGATTCCGGGGCGACCAACTGGGCGGCTTCGACACCGAGGTCGGCCGCGGCGGCGATCGTGGCCGGGCTGTCCAGTGCTGCGACCAGCGACTCATGTCCAAGGCTGGGTACTCCGGCGAAGCCGGCCAACCCGAAGAAGTGATCGAAATGTGCGTGGGTGACCAGGACCGCGGTGATGGGCTTGCCGGCGACGGCTTCGGCTGCGGCACGGATTGCCGATCCTTGGGTGGGGGAGGATCCGGTGTCGATCACCAAAGCGCCCGTTTCGCCGACCACCAGCCCGATATTCACGCTTTCTGGTTCCGCGACCGCCACGTACACGCCCTCGGCGACCGACTCGAAGGCTCCCACACTGAACTGCGTCATGCCGCTCAGCCTAACCGGGTCCGGCTGGGTTAGACTGGCACTCCGGTATCGAGAGTGCCAGCATCAGGAGGGAGGCCAGTCATGCTCGACGATCGCAAACTGACCATCCTGCGGGCCATCGTGACCGACTATGTGTCGATGCAGGAGCCGGTGGGCTCCCGGGCCCTGGTCGAGCGGCACGATCTGGACGTTTCCCCGGCGACGGTGCGCAACGACATGGCCGTGCTCGAAGAAGAGGGCTACATCACCCAACCCCATACCAGCGCCGGTCGTATTCCCACCGACAAGGGCTATCGGCTGTTCGTGGACCGACTGGGAACGGTGAAGCCACTGTCCGGGCCGGAACGGCGCGCAATCCAGACCTTCATGGAGGACGCGGTCGACGTCGACGATCTGGTGTCGCGCACGGTGCGAGCGTTGTCCCGGCTCACCCACCAGGTGGCGATCGTGCAGTATCCGGTGCTGACCGGAACCACGCTGCGCCATATCGAGTTGGTGACTTTGGGGCCGAGCCGGGGCCTGCTGATTCTGGTCAGTTCTTCAGGGCAGGTGGATCAGCATCCGGTGGACCTGGGCGCTGCCGATGAGACGCTCATCGCCGAATTGCGCGGACGGCTCAACACCGCCCTGGTGGGTCTGGGGCCGCGCGAGGTCTGCACCCAGGTTGATCGGCTGCTTAGCGAGATCCCGCCGCCCCTGAAGCCCTTGGCCAGCACCGTGTGTGCGCTGGTCAAAGAGTTGCAGGCGGCCACCCCGTCCACCCGGGTGGTGGTGGGTGGCGTTCCGAATCTGACCCGGTTCTCCGACCAGTATGAGACGGCTGTACGGCCGGTCTTGGAGGCGCTGGAGGAGCAAGTCGTGTTGTTGAAGCTGCTGGGTGAAGTGGCCTCAGCCGGGGAGGTCAATGTCCGCATCGGACAGGAGAACTCCTACGAGCCGCTGCGCACCACCTCGGTTGTGGCCAGCGGGTACGGTGTCCACCCTGAGCTTCAGGCCAACCTGGGGGTGGTGGGTCCTACTCGAATGGACTACCCCTCGACGATGGCCGCGGTGCGGGCGGTGGCCCGTTACATCAGTCGCTACCTAGCTGAAGGATGATGAGTGAGCGCTGACTATTACGACATCTTGGGCGTATCCCGGGATGCAACCAGCGAGGAAATCAAGAAGGCCTACCGCAAGCTGGCGATGAAGTATCACCCCGATGTGGCCGACGCTCCTGATGCTGCCGACAAGTTCAAGGAGATCGGCGAGGCCTATGAGGTGCTGCACGATCCCAACAAGCGCGCCATGTACGACCGTGGCGGCAACCCGATGGGTGGGGGAGGATTCCCTGGTGGCTCCTACGGCTTCACCGGCGGCGGCTTCGACTTCACCAATCTGGTGGACGCCATGTTCGGTGGCCAGGCCTCACGAGGTCCCAAGTCTCGGGTCCAACGCGGCCGCGATTCGCTGGTTCGGGTCAACCTGTCTTTGGCCGAGGCCGCCTTCGGCATCACCAAGGAAATCAAGGTCGACACCGCCGTGATCTGTCCCAAATGCAGCGGCAGTGGTGCTCAGGCCGGCAGCGAGCCGGTGACCTGTAGCTCCTGCCATGGCGCCGGCGAGGTGATCGCCGTGCAGCGCTCCTTCCTGGGAGAGATCCGTACCAGCCAGCCCTGCCCGACCTGCCATGGCTACGGCACGGTGATTCCCGAGCCGTGCGGGGAGTGTTCCGGCGAGGGGCGGGTGCGCACCCACCGCACGATCAACGTCAAGATCCCTGCCGGTGTCGACTCTGGGAACCGGGTACAGCTTGCCCACCAGGGCGAGGTCGGACCCGGCGGTGGGTCGGCCGGTGATCTCTATGTCGAGCTCAAGGTCGCCCAGCACGAGGTCTTTCAGCGCAATGGCGACGACCTGGAGATGATGGTGCACATTCCCATGACGGCTGCGGCGCTGGGCACGGTGGTGAATCTGGCGACTTTGGAGGCCGAACGCGACGATCAGGACGCCGAGGACGCCGAGGTCGAGGTACAGATCCCGGCCGGAACCCAGTCGCACTCCCGCATCGCGGTCGCCGGACGTGGTGTGCCGAGGCTGCGCGGCGGTGGCCGGGGCAACCTCGGTATCACCTTCGTGGTGGATACCCCCACCAAGCTCGACACCGCTCAGCGGGAACTGATGGAGCAGTTGGCAGCGGCGCGCAATGAGACCCTGCCCAAGGTCTCGGTCGCTAAGCAGGGCAAGGGAATGTTCGGCTGGCTCAAAGAGGCATTCTCGTGACCGAACCGCTGTTCTTGGCCCCGCTGGATGCCCCGGTGATCGGCGGTGAGGTCACCTTGACCGGGCAGGAAGGCCACCACGCCGCTGAAGTCCGTCGGATCAAGATCGGCGAATTGATCTGGGTCAGTGATGGTGCTGGAACCGCGATTCGCGGACCGGTGGTGCGCACCGACAAAGGTGCGATCACCGTTGCGATCGAAGAGGTGGTTCACGCCGCTGAACGCGGCGTCCGATATGTCGCGGTGCAGGCCCTGCCCAAAGGTGATCGGGCCGAATTGGCCGTCGAGGTGCTGACCGAGTTGGGGATTGACGAGATCGTGCCCTGGCAGGCCACCCGCTCGGTGGTGCGCTGGGCACCGGACCGGGTCGAACGCGGACTCACGCGTTGGCGGTCCTGTGCCCGCGAGGCGGCCAAGCAGTCTCGGCGCTTCCGGGTACCGACGGTCTCCATGCCCATGACCACCGCAGAGTTGGCTTTACGGATCGAACAGACCGCCTTGACCGTGGTGCTTCACGAGACCGCGGAGACCCCACTGGCCGACCTGACGCTCCCCGCTAGCGGCGAGATCATGTTCATCGTGGGTCCCGAAGGGGGACTCACTGATGAGGAGGTTGCCACCTTCACCGCGGCCGGCGGACGCACCGCCTTGATCGCCGACGCCGTGTTGCGCACCTCGACTGCTGGAGTGGTCGCGCTGGCCCAGCTTCAGGCACTGGCCGCTCGTGACTGACTTCGGCTTCACCCAGGGCACCGTGCTGCCCAATGGACTGGGACGCACCGGCGTGATCCACACTCCGCATGGCGACATCCAGACCCCGGCCTTCGTCGCGGTCGGCACCAAGGCCACCGTCAAGGCGGTGCTTCCTGAAGCCGTCGCCGGGCTGGGCGCTCAGGCGGTGCTGGCCAATGCCTACCATTTGTATCTTCAGCCCGGAGCCGACATCGTCGATGCCGCCGGCGGGCTGGGCGCGTTCATGAACTGGCCCGGTCCGACCTACACCGACTCGGGCGGCTTCCAGGTGATGAGCCTGGGCGTGGGCTTCAAGAAGGTGCTGGCGATGGACACCGCCGGTCTGGCCGATGACGCGGTGATCGCACCCGGCAAGAGCCGGCTGGCTCACGTGGACGATGAGGGCGTCACCTTCACCTCCCACCTGAACGGGGATCGGCATCGGTTCACTCCCGAGGTGTCGATGCAGATCCAGCATCAGCTTGGTGCCGACATCATGTTTGCCTTCGACGAGTGCACCACTCTGATGAACACTCGCAGCTATCAGGAATCCTCGCTTCAGCGCACCCAGGACTGGGCTGTGCGCTGTCTGGCTGAGCATGACCGGCTCACCTCCTCACGAGTGGGCAAGCCCTACCAGGCGCTGTTCGGGGTGGTGCAGGGCGCCCAATACGAGGATCTGCGTCGGAAGGCCGCTCGAGACTTGGCGGCCCTGGAGATCTCCGGTCGGCGATTCGACGGTTTCGGTATCGGTGGCGCGCTGGAGAAGGAGAACCTGGGCACGATCGTGGGCTGGGTGGCTTCCGAACTGCCCGCGGACAAGCCCCGGCATCTGCTGGGGATCTCCGAGCCCGACGACTTCTTCGCCGCCATCGAGGCGGGTGCGGACACCTTCGACTGTGTGATGCCTTCCCGGGTGGCACGCAATGCCGCCATCTACACCGCCGATGGACGCTTCAACGTGAACACCGCCGCCCACCGGCGCAGTTTCGCTCCCTTGGAAGAGGGCTGTGACTGCTACACCTGTGCCAACTACTCCCGGGCGTATCTGCATCACCTCTTCAAGGCCAAGGAGATGCTGGCGTCGACCTTGGCGACGATCCACAATGAGCGTTTCACTGTCCGCTTGGTGGACAATATCCGCACCAGCGTCGAGGACGGTCGATTCGCGGAGTTCCGCACGGAGTTCCTCGGGCGTTTCTATTCCTGACACCGTCTTTTGGGGCACGAAAGTGGATTCTGGTAGCCCTCTTCTCACTACGGTTCGGGCATCGAGACTGGTGTTTCCTCAAGACGTCTCGCTTGCCGGTAACAGTGTTGCTAGGCTCCGCGTGAGTGTCACCGAGTACAGCACGGTGATGGGGTGAGAGGCAGAGGATATGAGCGGTTCGGAGCCGGCAGACGGCCAGGGTGTGAATCCCGGTTCGGCAGGATCACCGCCACCAGAAGCGTCCGTTTCCCGACCAGTTCCGCCGCCTCCCTCAGCAGTCGCCCCGCCCCCACCGCCGCCGCCCCCAGCGACGCCCGCCGGTGCAGCGCCGAGTGATGCTGGGCCGAGTGATGCTGGGCCCACCCCGCCACCGCCTCCGCAGGCGGTTGCGGGGATGCCGCCGGTTCCGCAAGCCGGTGTCGCCGCACCTCTCAAGTCGAAGTCCAAGCGGATTGTGGTGATCGCTGCGATCACCGCGTTGGCGCTGGTCGTCGTCGGAGGCGGAGTTGCCATGGCCGGCAACTATTTCGGCTGGTTCCGGGGCCCTCAGCCCTCTGCAGCACTGCCGGCCGGAGCGGTCGGTTATGCGCAGTTTGACGCGGATCCGTCCGCAGACCAGAAGCTGGGCGCGATGTCGTTCCTGCGCGATGTGAAACAGGTCTCCACCTCTGGCGGCAACAGCGACGTCAAGCAGATGATCTGGGACGCCCTCACCGAGCAGTATTCCTATGCCTTCGAAGACATCGACTACCAGGCCGATATCAAGCCGTGGGTGGGTAACCGCATTGGAGCTGCGATCTATCCGGCCAACAAGGGCGGCGCCTACTCGGCCATCGCCGTACAGGTGACCAACGAAAACCTGGCGAAGGCGAAGATTCCAGAACTGTTCGACGGGGCCGTACTGCTGGGGTTCAAAGATGGCTACGCGGTGATCACCAGTGAGAGCTTCAAAGACGACTTCCCCACCTTTGGTAGCAGTTCGTTAGCCGATGACAGCCTCTTTTCCAGTGATTTCCGCAGCTTGGGTGATCCCGGCTGGGCAGCGGCCTGGGGCGACTCCAAGCAGATCTCCCAGTTGGCGAATACGAGTTCCATTGAGACGGCTTCTTATGCTGCAGCCGGACGGGTCGCTGCCACCTTGCGCTTCACCAACGACACCGTCCAGCTCAAGGCTGTTGGCTTTGGGCTGGATCCGGCCTCGATTCCGAATACCTCGGCTCAAAGCGATGTCGGTGGTCTACCGGCCACGACTGCTGCGGTGGTTTCGGTCAAGGGTGGCGGGGCCATTTTCAAAACGGCCTGGAAGAAATACCTCGATTCGATGAAGGGCAACGGCTACAACCCCGAGGACATCTTGTCCCAGCAGGGCTGGCGCATGCCTGACGACGTGGTGACCCTGCTCGGTGAGCAGACCACGGTCGCGATGTCGAACGACGGCTTGACCGACGTGGTCAACGGCAACATCAACTACTACGACGGGGGCGTTCCAGAAATCGGGGCGCGGGTGACCTCATCCAATCCGACTGCAGTCAAGAGCCTGGTGGACCGACTGGCCAACAACTCCTCCTATTCCTCCACCATCAACCAGGACGTACGCGACAACGCCTACATTGTGGCGTCGACTTCGTCCTACCTCGACGCGTTGGCCAATGGCGGGGGAGGTCTGGGTGCGCTGCCCAAGTTCACCAAGGTCGTTCCGAATTGGCAGAACGCCGCGATGGTGGGTTACCTCGATTTGGCGCCGCTGTCGTCGAAGCTGACCCAAGGCTCGGCGGAGTATTCGCAGTTCCTCGGATCGCTACAGGCGGTGGGGATCACCAGCACCTACAACCAGGACACCACCGAGTCGACGATCATCCTCTCGCGGTCGTGATCTCCGGATGAAGCGCCGCGGCCTCGCGGCGCTTCATCCAGGCGATCACTCGATAGGTCACCGGCAACATGATCACTTCAACGCTGACCTTGTACAGCCAGCCGACGGCGATGTAGTTGATCAAAGTCGGCCAGGGAATCGAATCCCCACCCAGCACATTGCCGAGTGGGCCGAAGGCGATCATGCAAAACACCATGGTGTCGGCGAACTCGCCGACCAAAGTCGAGGTGATCAGGCGCACCCACAGGCGCTTCTCGCCCCATCGCTGTTTGATGCGCACCAGCACCACGGCGTTGAGGAGTTGGCCGCACAGGTAGCCCAAGAGACTGGCGACCACGAACCGGGGGACGACCCCCAACACCGAATTCCAAGCATCCTGGTTGGGCCAGTCCGGAGCCGGTGGGGCAGCGTCCACCGCCAGGAAGGTCAGCGACATGATCGCGGCCAGGACGAAGCCGGTGATGATGGCACGGTTGGCCTTTCGCAGGCCGTACACCTCGGCCAGGATGTCGCCCAGGATGTAGGTCAGCGGGAAGAGGATCGCCCCGCCGTCGGTGATGATCGGCAGCAAGGGAAACCCGCCAACGCTCACCGAGGGGCCGAAAGCGATCAGCTTGGTGGCCCCGATATTGGAGATCAGCAGGAGGGCCACGAAGGTGGCCAAGACCACGTCGTAGCTGGAGCGCTGAGGCGGCTGTTCCAGCGTGGCGGAAGGGTTGGACACGAAAGCGAATCTTAGACCGCAGCCGCCGAAACGGGCGGCGGAGTCCGGATTCTTCGCGACCTATTCGACCGGTATCAGACGCGGGCACACAACCCGCTTCGGATGGCCCCATCCACCCGAAACCCGTGGCAGGCTAGGGGTATGAGCGAGTATGAGCTGGAGGGTGTGCCGGAGGAATCCGAGCAGCTTGATCAAATGCAGTCCGATCAGACCTTGGTCGACCGGGGGGTGGACGACGTGCTCGACGAGGGCTACATCGCCCCTGACCACTGGTCCCCGGCCCAGGGCTATGGCAACACGGCAACCGAGATGCGTACCGGGGAAACCCTGGAGATGCGGATCAGCCAGGAGGAGGTTCCTCCGGTGGTGCTGGAAGGCCCCTGGAATCCCGATCCCACCGAGGAACGGGAAGTCGGAACCGCGCGTGCCGGACGTCTGGTGGACGCCAACCACGGCGAGCCGGGCAAGGACACCGAAGCCGAAAGCATCGCTCATGAGGTCGGCATCGATGGCGGTGTGGCCGCAGCTGAGGAAGCCGCCGTCCACATCATCGATGTCAACGACGAATTCGACGATGACTGACGCTTCGGCCCTCGACGAGATCCTGTATCCACCGATTCGTCCCTATCGCCACGGGCGCTTGGACGTCGGTGATGGTCAACACCTCTATTGGGAGGAGTCCGGCAACCCGGAAGGCAAGCCGGCGGTGTTCCTCCACGGCGGTCCTGGGGGCGGCATCGTCGCGGACTATCGGCGCTACTTCAATCCGGAGCGCTATCGCTTGGTGCTGTTCGATCAGCGCGGCTGCGGCAATAGCCTTCCGCACGCCAGCGAGCCGACAGCCGATCTGAGCACCAACACCACCTGGCACATGGTGGCCGATCTGGAGAAGATTCGGATCGATCGCGGGATCGACCGGTGGATGGTGTTCGGCGGATCGTGGGGGAGCACCTTGGCCTTGGCCTACGCCGAGACCCACCCCGAGCGGGTCACCGAGTTGGTGCTGCGAGGGATCTTCACGCTGCGCCGCAGTGAGTTGGACTGGTACTACAACGGCGGCGCGGCCAACATCGTCCCCGAGTGGTGGCGCACTTTCGAAGCACCACTTCCTGAAGGCTTCGCCGGGGATCGGATCGCCAAGTACCACGAACTGCTCTTCGATCCCGATCCGGCGGTCCACGGCCCGGCGGGATTGGCGTGGACCCGCTGGGAGGCGGCCACTTCGGATCTGGAATTCTCGCCCGACCACGTCGAAGCCTTCTCCGCCCCGGAGTTCGCGGTGGCCTTCGCTCGTATCGAGAACCACTACTTCGTCCATGGCGGGTGGTTCACCGAGGGGCAATTGCTCGCCGATGCCCATCGGCTGCGGGATATTCCGGGGGTCATCGTTCAGGGCCGCTACGACCTGCCCTGCCCAGTGACGACCGCCGATGCGCTGCATCAGGCCTGGCCGCAGGCCGACTATCGCGTCGTGCTGGCCGGGCATTCGATCTCCGAGCCCGCGATCGCCGCAGAGTTGGTGGCTGCGACGGACCGATTTGCTGATCGCTGAACCCGTCGCTGTGGCGACTTCAGCGGGCTGGACCTCTTGCGAACGACCCGGGATGGGCCGAGCCGGTGGGCGCATCGGTAAGATGAATCCACCTGTATCGAGGAGGATCCGCTGAACCAGCCAGCACCGGCTACTGCCGAACGTCGCGTCATCATTCCTGCCTCGATCAATATGGTTTCGGTCTTGGGTGCTCGCGACGAGTTCTTGCGCATCCTCGAGCGGGTCCTCGCCGCGCAGGTGCATGTGCGCGGCAACGAAATCACCTTCACCGGCAGCCCGTCCGACGTCACCCAGGCCGCCGAGGTGCTCACTGAACTCATCACGATCGTGCGCACGGGGCAGGGCCTGGACGCCGACACCGTGGAGCGGGTAGTGGGGATGGCCGCCAGCGGCGAGATCAGCCCGGCCGAGGTGATGACGGCCAACATCTTGTCCAACCGGGGCAAGACGATTCGTCCCAAGACGTTGAATCAGAAGCGTTATGTGGACGCCATCGATGCCCACACAGTGGTCTTTGGAATCGGCCCGGCCGGAACTGGCAAGACCTATCTGGCGATGGCCAAAGCGGTTCAGGCGCTACAGGCCAAGCAGGTGAATCGCATCATTCTCACCCGTCCGGCCATCGAAGCCGGCGAACGCCTCGGATTCCTTCCCGGAACCCTGAACGACAAGATCGATCCCTACCTGCGTCCGTTGTACGACGCGCTGCACGACATGATCGATCCGGAGTCCGTACCCAAACTGCTCACCTCGGGCACCATCGAAGTCGCCCCTTTGGCCTACATGCGCGGGCGCACCCTCAACGATGCCTTCATCATCTTGGACGAGGCGCAGAACACCTCCACCGAGCAGATGAAGATGTTCTTGACCCGGCTCGGCTTCGGTTCGAAGGTCGTGGTCACCGGCGATATCACCCAGATCGACCTTCCCGGTGGCGTGCGCTCCGGCTTGACGGTGGTCGAGGAGATTCTCGATGGCGTCGACGACATCGCCTTCTGCCGGTTGACCAGCCATGATGTGGTGCGACACAAGTTGGTGGGCCGGATCGTTGCCGCCTACGACCGCTTTGAGGCGACCCTGCCGCCGGTGAGGAAGAAACGATGATCGATCTCAACAACGAATCCGGTCAGGATGTCGACACCGGGCGTCTGCTCAAACTGGCCACCTTCGCACTGGACGTGCTGCGCATTCACCCCGAAGCCGAGCTTTCGGTGCTGCTGGTCGATGAAGACACCATGAGCGCCTATCACCAGAAGTTCATGGGCGAGCCTGGGCCCACCGACGTCCTCAGCTTCCCGATGGACGAGTTGCGCTCGCCCGAGCCTGACGAGGAGCCGGTCCTCGGGGTCCTGGGCGACATCGTGCTGTGCCCGTCGGTGACCGCGGCGCAGGCAGCCGCGTCGGGCCGCACGGCCGAGGAGGAGGCCGACTACCTGTTGATCCATGGTCTGCTGCATTTGCTGGGCTATGACCACGCCGAGGCGGCTGAGAAGAAGGCCATGTTCGATCTCAACGACCGGATCATCGCTGCCTGGAACGTCGAGCGGGCGTGATCGCGCCTGGTCAGTGGGGGCGACCGATAGAATCGGGGCACCGATCCCGCGACGAAGGCATGTGAACGACTGTTGAGTCAGACCCAGTGGATTCTGCTGGCGGTTGCGGCCGCCTGCGTATTGCTCGCCGCGCTGTTGACCATGGCCGAGGCCGCGTTGGCCACAATCTCACGGGCGCGCGCCCAGCGTCTGGTCGATGATGGCCGGCGCGGAGCTGATCGGCTCCTGCTGATCGCGCAGGATCCGGCGCCGCATCTGAACACTTCGCTGTTCCTGCGGATCAGCTTCGAGGCGGTGGCCACGGTGATCGTGGCGCTGGTCTTCTTCCAACATTTCGGTGCGCTGTGGCAGCAGCTTCTCTACCCTGCGCTCACCATGGTGCTGGTGTCGTTCATCGGCTTGGGTGTGGCGCCGCGGACGCTGGGTCGCCAGCACGCCGACGCGGTCGCTTTGGCCGCCGCGCGGCCCATTGGCGTGCTCGCCACCGTGCTGGGTCCGATCGCGCAGGTGATGATTCTGATCGGTAACGCGCTCACCCCGGGGAAGGGGTTCACCGAAGGACCGTTCAGTTCCGAAGCCGAGTTGCGTGACCTGGTCGACATGGCCGAGGCCCGTGACCTCATCGAGGCCGAGGAGCGCGAAATGATCCATTCGGTCTTCGAACTCGGCGACACCATCGTCAAAGAGGTGATGGTGCCGCGCACGGACATGGTCTACATCGAGCGTAAAAAGACGCTGCGACAAGCGGTGTCTTTGGCGCTGCGGTCGGGCTTTAGCCGGATTCCGGTGGTGGGTGAGGATGTCGACGATGTGGTGGGTGTGATCTACCTCAAGGACGTCATCCAGCGCATGTATGACAATCCGAAGGCGCAGACCTCGGAGAATGTCGACACCCTGATGCGTCCGCCGACCTTCTGCCCAGACTCCAAGCCGGTCGATGAGTTGTTGCGCGAGATGCAGCTCACCCGCAGCCATGTCGTGATCGTGGTTGACGAGTTCGGCGGCACCGCTGGCCTGGCCACCATCGAGGATGTGTTGGAAGAGATCGTTGGCGAAATTGTCGACGAATATGACGATGAGGTGCCGCCGGTCACCGAACTGGGGGAGGGCCGGTTCCGAGTCTCGGCGCGATTGGGCATCGAGGATCTCGGTGAGCTCTTCGATCTGAGGCTTGATGACGAGGATGTCGACACCGTGCTGGGGCTCATGGCCAAGGAGCTCAACAAGGTGCCGATTCCGGGCTCTGTGGTGGTGTGGGAAGGTCTCGAACTCACCGCTGAGCGCGGCGCCGGTCGTCGGCACAGCATTCAAACCGTCTTGGTGACCCGTGCGGTGGAGGCCGATGTCGCCGCTGAGGTGGCTGCCAAGCTCGCGACGGAATCGGCTGAGAGGCACACATGAAGTCTGGTTTCGCCTGCCTGGTCGGGCGGCCCAATGCTGGGAAATCGACCCTGACTAATGCCCTGGTCGGACGCAAGGTCGCGATCGCGTCGGCCAAGCCCCAGACCACTCGGCATGTGGTGCGTGGCATCGTGAACACGCCGACAGCCCAACTGGTTCTGGTGGATACTCCCGGTCTGCACCGGCCGCGCACCTTGCTGGGGGAGCGACTCAATGACCTGGTCCACGAGACCTGGGCTGGCGTAGATGTCATCGGGGTCTGTCTGCCGTCCGATCAGCGCATTGGGCCCGGCGATATTCATCAGATCACCGAGATCGCCAAGCTCTCGCCGCTTCCACAGTTGGTGGCGCTGGCCACGAAATCCGATCTGGTGAGCAAGCAGCGCATGGCCGAGCATCTGTTGAAGATCGCGTCGTTGGAGGAGCAACTCGGGATTCGGTGGGCCAGCGTGGTGCCGGTATCCGCGCTCACCGATGATCAGGTTGATGTGGTCTGCGAGGAGCTGATTCGGCTCCTTCCAGAGGGGCCACAGTTGTACCCCGCTGACGTCGTGACCGACGAGTCGACCGAAACGATGATCGCGGAGCTGATCCGTGAGGCGGCGCTGGAAGGAGTGCACGATGAGCTGCCGCACTCCCTGATGGTGGTCGTCGATGAGATGGGGCAGCGGCCGGGACGCGCCGAGGACCGACCGCTGTTGGACATCTACGCCTCGATGATCGTTGAGCGGGATTCCCAAAAGGGAATCATCATTGGCCACAAGGGCTCCCGGTTGAAGGAGATCGGCACCGCCGCGCGCCTGCAAATCGCCGAGCTGGTTGGAATGCCGGTCCACCTCGACATCAAGGTCAAGGTCCTCAAAGACTGGCAACGCAACCCCAAGCTGCTCAACCGTTTGGGGTTCTGACCCAGATCAGAAGACGGCGCGGATCACCGGTATTCGGCGCACCAACAACACGATCGTGTAGGTGGAAACCAGCACTACCAGGTAGCGGGCGACCATCATGACCGTTGACGTCAGCGCTGGCGTGCCGCCCACGATCGGCGCGTAGCGCATGACCAGCATCAGGACGGCGATGTGCAACGCAAACACTCCCAAGGTGGCATCGCCCAACTCGCGGCCGATCCGGGTGAGTCGGGGGCCGGTAAGGAATCCCAAGAGCCGATGCGGTCGGATGACCGACTGCGCTACCAGGAAGATCGCCATCGCGTAGAGATGGACGCTGAGCCCGAAGTAGGTCACCGGAGCGATGGTCTGAAGCCAGCCAGGGGCTGCCGGATTGCGCCACTGCCAGATCAGTACGGCACCGAAGGCCACCATGGCGCCCACGGTGGACCACAACGCCCAGCTTCTGAGTATGACCCCGCGCAGGCCCCAACCCATGATGAACAATCCGGTGTAGGGAACCCACCAGGTCCAAGGCGTGTCGACCCAGGCGGTCGTCCCGCCGCGGAACCCATGGGTGGCAATGGTGAGCGTCGGAATCAGGCAGGCCACCGCGGCACCGATCAGGACGGCTCGTCGGTTGGATTCGCGAATCCACGGAATGAGAACCGGGCTGACCACAGTCAGGCCCAACACGATCCAGAAGAAGTACAACGCGGTGATCAACTTGCCGTTGAGGATTTGTTGAATCGCCGTCGCGAAATCGAGGTCGCTGCCCAGAACCCAGATGCGGAATCCCACATAGAACAGATGCCAGAACACGATGGCCGGCACCAGGCGCAAAGCCCGGCGCCGCAAGAAAGGCCCCGGTGAGGTGTACTTCGCCGGGTTCAGGGTCAGCGCACCGCTCAACATGACGAACAGCGGCACCGCATAGATGGAGCCGATATCCAAGATGATCGCGAGCGTTCCGGCGTTCAGGTCTCGGGCATTGTCGAGTACCGCGGTGTATCCGACGGTGTGGATCGCCACCACCGAGCAGATTGCGACGAAGCGAATCCAGCCGACCCAACCCAGATCTTCTTCGGGGCTGCCGGGGGCACAGACAGCTATCGCAGGCGTGGCACTGGCGGTTGGCACGGCGCTGCCTGTTGATGCGCTGTCTACTGGTGCGGCATTGTCTGTTCGTGCGGCGCTGTCCGCTGGCACGCCATCGTTTCCATCCGTCACGTCCCGAAAGCTATCAGCAGCCTGTGATGGCCCGGAAGTCGACCCTTGGCCAGGATTGGGTCCGGCGCGCGATACGGTCAAGGACGTGGAGCAATACGCGACGAGATTGGCTACCGCTATTGAGCGGGTGCGCAATGCAGAGCAGCAATCGGGTCGAACTCCCGGATCGGTGCGGATTCTGCTTGCGACCAAAACTCAGCCGGCCGGATTGATCCGGCAGGTGTTCGCCCTGCCGCAGGCCCACGGGCTGCTGCGTGGCGAGAACCGCGTCCAGGAATTGGTCGCCAAGGGCCCCGACCTGGCCGACCTCGGTGTGCGCACCCATCTGATCGGCCCTCTGCAGTCCAACAAGATCAACGCCGCCCTGCGGTGGGTCGACACCGTGGAGTCGGTGGCTTCGCTGGAGCTGGCCGAAGCCCTGGCCAAGCGGTTGGAGCCGGGCCGAGTTCTCGATGTCATGGTCCAGGTGAATGTGTCTGGCGAATCCAGCAAGTCAGGGGTGGGCGCTGACCAGGCGCTCGGGTTGGCCGAGCAGGTGGCCGCCGTCCCGGGACTACGGCTCACCGGCTTGATGACGATCGGGGCCAACAGCGACGACGAGTCCAGAGTTCGGGCGGGCTATGCCCAGCTGGCTCAGTTGCGCGACCAAGCCCACAGCGCCGGTCTGGGCCCCGAACTGGAGCTGTCCATGGGAATGAGCAATGACCTGGAATGGGCGATCGCAGAAGGTGCGACCGTCGTCCGGCTCGGGACGGCGGTCTTCGGTCCGCGGTCGGTGGCTCAGTGAGTGATGGTGCGCATCTTCGGCACTGATTTCGTTCAGATGTTGGCCAATTCGCCGGACTTGTGTCTAACATGGCTGCCATGTCATGGGCGCGACTCCTGCTTGGTCGCCGCAGCGAGGCCTAATCAGATCAGGCCTCCTCGCTGCGGAGTTCGTCCTGCGCCTGTAAATCCGCACGCACACCAAGCGAGGAAACCATGACCACCAACACTTTCGGCACCCGACCTCAGGTCGGTAAGCCCGTAGCGCAGCCGAGCCCGATGCCGTTCGGGCGCTACCACGCCTTCCAACCGGTCGAGGTGCCTGATCGCACCTGGCCCAACAACAAGATCACCCACGCACCACGGTGGCTGTCCACCGACCTGCGGGACGGCAACCAGGCGCTGATCGATCCGATGACCCCGTCTCGCAAGCGCAAGATGTTCGACCTGCTGGTCAAGATGGGCTACAAGGAGATCGAGATCGGGTTCCCGTCGGCCTCGCAGACCGACTTCGACTTCGTGCGCAGCCTGATCGAATCCGATGCCGTGCCCGACGACGTACAAATCAGTGTCCTGACCCAAGCCCGTGAGGACCTGATCGAACGCACCGCGCAGTCCCTGATCGGGGCGAAGCGGGCCAACATCCACATGTACAACGCAACAGCAGAACTGTTCCGTCGGGTGGTGTTCGGCGTCGATGAGGCTCAATGCATCACCATGGCCACGCGAGGTACCCAGTGGGTGATGGACTACGCCGCCAAGTACCTGGGCGACGTCGAGTTCGGCTACCAGTACAGCCCGGAAATCTTCACCCAGACTCCGACTGACTTCGCCATCGAGGTGTGTAACGCAGTCATGGATGTCTGGCAGCCCGGGCCGGATCGAGAGATCATCTTGAACCTGCCGGCCACGGTGGAGATGTCCACCCCCAACACCTATGCCGACCAGATCGAGTACTTCGGTCGGCACATCAACAATCGGGAGTACGTGGCGATCTCGCTGCATCCGCACAATGACCGGGGCACCGCTGTGGCCGCCACCGAGTTGGCGATGATGGCCGGCGCCGACCGGGTGGAGGGCTGCCTGTTCGGCCACGGCGAGCGCACCGGCAATGTGGACCTGGTCACCCTGGGGCTGAACCTGTTCAGCCAGGGCATCGACCCCACCATCGACTTCTCCGATATCGACGAGATCCGTCGCACGGTGGAGTACTGCACCAATCTGCCGGTTCATCCGCGCCATCCTTACGCGGGTGATCTGGTGTACACCGCCTTCTCTGGCTCCCACCAGGACGCCATCAAGAAGGGGCTGGAGGTGCTGGACAAGGCGGCTGCTTCCCAAGCGGTCTCTCTGCATGAGGTTCCTTGGGAAGCGCCGTACTTGCCGATCGACCCTCACGACGTTGGGCGTACCTATGAAGCCGTGATCCGGGTGAATTCGCAGTCCGGCAAGGGTGGCATGGCCTACATCATGAAGTCCGAGCACAAACTGGATCTGCCCCGACGGTTGCAGATCGAGTTCTCCCGAGTGGTGCAGCAGCACACCGACAGCACCGGTGGAGAAGTCTCCGCCGATGAGCTGTGGATGATCTTCTCCGCCGAGTACCTGGGCTCTGTGGAGCCCCTGGAGTTGGTCACGGTGAAGTCGGTCTCCAACGGGGGCGGCTATACCGTCACGGCGACGGTGAAGGACCGTGGTGTGGCCAAGGAGATCACCGGCGAGGGCAATGGTCCGCTGTCGGCCTTCGTGGACGCGCTGCAGATCCTGGGCCACCATGTGCGGGTGCTGGACTACTCCGAGCACGCCTTGTCCTCCGGTGGTGACGCCATGGCCGCGGCCTATGTCGAAACCGAGGTCGGCGAAGGCGAGGATGCCGCTGTCTACTGGGGCGTCGGCCTGAACCCGTCCATCGTGACCGCTTCCCTGGCCGCGGTGGTCTCAGCCATCAACCGCCAGGCCCGCGACCACGAGCAGTCCATGATGGTCGAGGCTGAAGCCCGGCCCTGACCCATTCGCTCCCAAAACGTGCAGAAGCTCCCGAACCTTCGGGAGCTTCTGCCACTTTTGGGAGCGAATGGCGGGGGAGTAGGCGCGGTCAGGGAGCGGCGCGAGGGCCGATAGGATTGCGGGCATGGCTAAGGTCTTGACTGAATTGCCCGTTGGGGAGCGCATCGGGCTCGCATTTTCTGGTGGTCTCGACACCTCGGTGGCGGTGGCTTGGATGCGGGAGAAGGGCGCGGTGCCGTGCACCTATACCGCCAACTTGGGGCAGTACGACGAACCGGATATCGATTCGGTTCCCGGACGCGCCGGTGCCTATGGCGCCGAGATCTCCCGGATGGTCGACTGCCGGGCTGCGATGGTCGAAGAAGGCCTGGTTGCGCTGGTGTGCGGAGCCTTCCACATCCGCACCGGCGGCAAGATGTACTTCAACACCACCCCGATCGGACGGGCCGTCACCGGCACCATGCTGGTGCGGGCCATGCGTGAAGATGACGTGTGGATCTGGGGCGACGGCTCCACCTACAAGGGCAATGACATCGAGCGGTTCTACCGCTACGGCCTGATGGCCAACCCGGGATTGCGCATCTACAAGCCGTGGCTGGACGCCGACTTCGTCCGTGAACTGGGCGGTCGGGCCGAGATGAGCCAGTGGCTCTCCGAGCGAGACCTTCCCTACCGTGATTCCAAGGAGAAGGCCTACTCCACCGACGCCAATATCTGGGGTGCCACCCATGAGGCCAAGGATTTGGAGGAGCTGAACGCCAGTATCGAGATCGTCGATCCGATCATGGGTGTGCGGTTCTGGGATCCGGCCGTCGAGATCGCCACCGAAGATGTCACCGTCAGTTTCGAACAGGGCCGTCCGGTGGCCATCAATGGGCAAAGCTTCGCGACGGCTGTGGAGTTGGTGCTAGAGGCGAATGCCATCGGTGGCCGTCACGGTCTGGGCATGAGCGATCAGATCGAGAACCGGATCATCGAGGCCAAGAGCCGCGGCATCTATGAAGCGCCGGGTATGGCCCTGCTGCACATCTGTTACGAGCGTTTGGTGACGGCCATCCATAACGAGGACACCTTCGCCAGCTACCAGTTGGAGGGTCGCAAGCTGGGCCGATTGATGTACGAAGGGCGCTGGCTGGACCCGCAGGCGTTGATGATCCGTGAGTCGTTGCAGCGGTGGGTCGGTTCGGCGATCACCGGCTCGGTGACGCTGCGGCTGCGCCGCGGGGACGACTACACCATCGTCGACACCCAAGGTCCGGCCTTCTCCTACCACCCCGAGAAGCTGTCCATGGAGCGGGTGGGGGATGCGGCCTTCGGTCCGACCGACCGCATCGGGCAACTCACCATGCGCAATCTGGATATCGCCGACTCGCGGGCCCGGTTGGAGCAGTATGCCCAACTCGGCCTGGTTGGCGGCGAGGTGTCGGCTCTGGTTGGTGCGCTGGAAAGTGGTCAGGCTCCGGAGATCACTGCGGGCAATGCCACCCAGGCCGATATCGAAGAGGCTCAGAACCGCTCGGGAATGGAAGCCGGTACCGACTAACCCGGTCGAGCAATAGCCGGCATGTGGCGGGCTCACAGCGTTCGCACAGGCGGCTACGGTTGGCTGAACTCAATGATCCCCACCGGATGGAGTTGACCTTGACCGATTCTCGATTCTCAGAAGTCTCCCGTCGGGCGCTGCTGCAAGGCATGTCGGCCGCCGCCCTGCTGGGTCTGGTCGGCTGTGCCAGCGATTCCGAAGTATTGCCGAGTGCTGCACAAACGTCCTCGGAGTCGGGGGATAGTTCTTCCTCCGCGGGTGCGTCCGCAGCGGCCGGCGCAGCGGTGATCGCCTTCAGCTACACCGCGGATTCATCCTCCGGCGGCGGGCCTGGTGGCATGGTGCGCAACCCCTACATTGCGGTCTGGGTGGAAGATAAGGCCGGCGCCTTGGTCAAGACCATTGCGCTGTGGCACCTCCAGAACGGTCAGGATCGTTGGCTGAACGAGCTGTACAAGTGGTACGAAGCCTCCGGCGGGGTGGATACCAATTCCAGTGCGACGCGGGCAGCGGGCAGCTACACCCTCAACTGGGACCTCACTGGCGCTGATGGTGCTGCGGTCCCGGCAGGTACCTACACCCTGTGGGTGGAGGCCATCCGTGAGCACGGTCCCTATTCGCTGACCAGCGGGGAGTTCACCCTCAACGGCTCGGCGGTGAAGGAGACCTTGTCGGGCAATGAGGAACTGTCCGAAGTCCAGTTCACCTATCAGCCATGAGTGACACCGATGTCGCCGAGCGGGTAGCTTCTGCGCAAAGCTCCCCTCGGCCTCGGCGGCGCAACATCGGGCAACGGTGGACCCGGCTGCTGCATTCCTGGCTGAGCATGCTCACCATGCTGGTGGTGCTGTTCTTCGCGCTGACCGGTTTGCTTCTGCATCATCAGGAGTGGGATTTCGGCATCACCCCCAGCACCACCCAGGTCTCCGGCGAACTGCCGAGCAGTTCGGTTGTTGACGGCAATGCGAACTTTCTCGACATCAGTGAGTACTTGCGGGCGAATCAGGGAGCCTCCGGGCAGGTCAGCGACTACGGAACCTCCGGAACCACCGGACGCATCGCCTACACCGGGCCGGGCTATGCCGCTACGGTCACCTTTGACCTGAGCACCGGCAGCTACACCATGACCACCACCCGCTACGGCCTGGTGTCCTACTTCTACGACCTCCATCGAGGCAGCAACACCTCCGCAGCGTGGGGCTGGGTGATCGACGTGGCTGCGGTCGGGTTGGCTTCGGTGGCCCTCACCGGGGTGGTGCTGCAGCTGATGATCCGCAAGAAGCGCACCACCGCCTTGATCCTGTTGGGGGTCGGAGTGGTGGCCGGCGTGGGCCTGGTGTTCTTGGCCTGAGTCTGCGGCGGGGCTGATCCGCACTCCCTGGACTCAGTACTGCGAGGCGGGGCCCGGTGTGGTCGCGGGTGGGTCTGCGGGCCAATCCTGGCTCACGTGGACCCGCGCGGACGCGTCGACCAGCAGGCAGCCGATGCGATAGCGGGCCGCAAATTGCAGCGCCTGGTCACCAGGCAGCACACCCAGCACTGTGGCCAGGGCGTCGGCGTCCATCGCCGAGGCAGCGAGCACCGAGATCGAGGCGGTGTGTGCCACCGGATAGCCGCTGCGCGGGTCGAGGACGTGGCCCAGCCACTGCTCACCGACTCGAAAACCGCGACGGGCCGAGCCGGAGGTGGCCAAAGCGGCGTTGGACAGCGACACCCGCCACCGTGGTGGGGCGTTGTCGAAGGGCTGGAACGGATCCTCAATACCGACTCGAATCGAACCAGCACCGCGGTGGCGAAGATCACCGCCAGCGTTGACCACGACCGAATCCACTCCAGAGATCGATGCCGCTGCGCTCGCCGCACAGTCGACGATGTAGCCCTTGGCGATGGCATTCAGATCGACCGTCGAACAGTCTGCGATGCGCGCGACGGTGTCCCCCTCGATCCGGAAGGGCAGCGGCTGATCGCACAGTTCAGCCAGCTCGGCAGCGCTGGGCATGGTGGCTTCGCGCTCCGCCTGACGCCAGCGGGCCGTCAGAGCTGCGGTGGCCGGATGGAAGGCGCCTTGCGAACGTTGATGCCACAGGGCGGCTCGGCTGAGCACCGCAAACAACTCCGGCGAGCACTCCGCCTGGCCCGAGCGCCAACGGCTGAGCTGTGAGTCGGCGCGAAAGGTGGAGAAGACGGACTCGAGGCGCTCGAAGGTCGACCAGGCCTGCTGCTCCGCCTCGGCAACCGCCGAAGGGTCTGCGTCCAGGCGCAACTCCACCACGGTGCCCAGCACTCCGGTGCGGGTGGCCTGATACGTCATCAGCTCACCTGGTTGGGCACCGCTCCGCCATAGCGGCGATCGCGGCGGGCGAAGGTCTCGATGGCCCGCCACAGATCGCGTCGGTCGAAATCGGGCCAGAGTCGGTCCAGGAAGACCATTTCGGCATAGGCCGACTGCCACAGCAGGAAATTTGACGTACGTTGCTCCCCCGAGGAGCGTACGAACAGGTCAACATCGGGGATCTCGGGCTCGTCGAGGAACTTTCGAAAGCGATCCTCGGTCAATCGCGACGGGTCCAGCTCACCGCGGACGGCGGCCTCGGCGACCGCGCGCGCCGCGTCGACAATCTCGGCCCGTCCGCCGTAGTTCACACAGAACTGCAAGGTGAGCACGTCATTGCCGTCGCTGAGCGACTCGGCTTCCTGCAACTCTTTGATGACGCTGCGCCACAACTTGGGGGTGCGTCCGGCCCACCGGATGCGAACTCCCATGGCATTGAGTTGATCGCGGCGGCGGTGGATGACATCCCGGTTGAAGCCCATGAGCCAGCGCACCTCGTCAGGTGAACGGCGCCAGTTCTCGGTGGAGAAGGCGTAGGCCGACAGATACTTCACTCCGATCTGGATGGCGCCCTCAATGACATCGAACAAGGCATCCTCGCCGCGGGCGTGCCCATCGGTGCGCGGAAGATTGCGTGCCTTGGCCCAGCGGCCGTTGCCGTCCATGACGATCGCGACATGTTTGGGGACGAGTTTGGGGTCCAACTCGGGCGGACGCGCCCCTGACGGGTGCGGGAGCGGTGCTCGGAACTGCTGGGGTTTGGCCACGGGTCCAGCCTAGTGGGGGAGCCATCCCGGGAGTGCGAAACAAAGTTGAGTCAGGTCGGCTCAACCCGCTTGAAATTGGGAATGATCCGTTGCACACTGGCGTTAGCACTCGTAGACCGTGAGTGCTAATCAAGACCTAAGGAGTGAGTGACGATGGCACGAGCCTATGACCCCTTTGCTGAGCTCGATCGGTGGTTCACCGACGCCGCCCGGACGCCGGCCGGTGTCGCGATGCCGATGGATCTCTACCGTGACGGCGATGAGTTCGTCGCCCGGATCGACCTGCCCGGGGTGGACCCAGCCTCGATTGATATCGACCTGGATGACCGCACCTTGACCGTTCGCGCCCAGCGGCGCCTCGAGCCCGCCGAGAACCAGAAGTGGCTGGTCCGTGAGCGTCCGAACGGCACCTTCGCCCGCCAGTTGACCTTGGGCCACGGGGTTGCTGTGGACAAGATCGCTGCGGAGTACACCGATGGCGTGCTGAGCCTGACGATTCCGGTGGCCGAGGAAGCCAAGCCCCGCAAGATCAGCGTGGCTCACACCAACGCCGCCACCCCCATCGAGGGTGCGCTGGCAAGCTGATCCCACGACAAAGCCCGCCGACCCTGACCTGGGGTGGGCGGGCTTTGTGCTGTCGGCACATCAGGCGAAGGGTGCGGAGATCTTCTTCAGGCGTGCGGTGTGGGCGCGATCGAGTTTGAGGTCCATGGATGCCATGACCGCTGAGAGTTGCTCGGGCTCGCTGGCGCTGGCAATCGGAGCGACCACGCCAGGACGACTGGCCAACCAAGCCAACGCGACGGTGGCCGGTTCGACGTCGAGTTCGTCGGCGATGTCGACCAGTTCGGCGACCACGGCGAAGCCTTCCTCGGTTGCGTAGTGCTTGACCCGGGCCGCGCGTGGACCATGCAGGGGCTCGTCGCGGGCGTACTTGCCGGTCAGGAAACCGGCGGCCAAGCCGAAGTAGGGGACCAGGGCCAGTCCGTGCTCAGCGGCCAATTCGCCCAGCCCGCCGGATTCCACCTCGGCTCGATGCACCAGGTTGTACTCCGGTTGCAGCGCCACCGGCTTGGCCAGCCCTTCGGCCTCAGCGACCGCCAGGACTTCGGCGGTGCGCTCGGTGCTGAAGTTGGACAGGCCGTAATGGCGGATCGAACCGTCGGTGATCATCGCATCGAAGGCGCCCAGCCATTCGGCGATCGGCAGCGAGGGATCGTCTTCGTGGGCGTAATACAAGTCGATGGTGTCGACGCCCAGCCGACGGCGGGATCCGTCCAGGCAGATCTTCAGATTAGAGGGACGCAAGCCACGGTGGATCGGATGCTTGGCGACTTTGGTGGCGATCACAACACCCTGGTGCCCGCCGCGTTTCTGGAGCCAGCCGCCGATGATCCGCTCGGACTCACCTCCGGGATGACCCGGCACCCAGGCCGAATAGACGTCGGCGGTGTCGATGAAATTGCCGCCGGCGGCAATATAGGCATCAAGAATCTGCTCGGAGGCGTCTCGATCGGCCGTCCAACCGAAGACATTCCCGCCGAGGCATAGCGGCGAAACCCGCAACGTCGCGAGGCGTTTCATTCCCGCAGCCTAGTGCGCCAGGTGGGTTTGTGGCTGGTGCCGAACCAAGATTGGCCAATCCGTTATCCGGAAATCCGCGTTGAGCGACGGGCGGAGTTCGCCGGTGACATTCAGGTCCAGCCCTGCGGTGCGACTCGCCTGGTCGAGTCCGGCTCAACGTGTCGGCGGGCCTTCCGGGCTCGCGGCAGGGACAATGGAACGGTGCCCACCTATCGTGACGAGGCGGTCGTGCTGCGAACCCACAAGCTGGGGGAGGCCGACCGGATCATCACCCTGCTCACCCGCAGCCACGGAAAGGTGCGCGCGGTGGCCAAGGGGGTGCGCCGGACGTCCTCCAAATTCGGGGGGCGCTTGGAGCCGTTCACCCATGTGGATTTGCAATTGGCCACCGGTCACAGTCTGGAAGTCATCACCCAGGCGGTGACTTTGCATGCCTACGCCGAACCGCTGGGGCAGGACTATGAGCGCTACACCACCGGAGAGGTGATGATCGAGGCTGCCGAGCGTTTGGTAGCTGAGGAAGGTCAGCCAGCGCTGCGCCAGTACCAACTGCTGCTGGGGGCTCTGCAGGCGCTCACCGCAGGCACCCAGGACGGCCCGCGTCCGCCGACGATGGTGATGGATGCCTATCTGTTGCGGGCGATCTCGCTGGCCGGCTATGCGCCCAATCTCACCGATTGTGCGCGCTGTGGGGCGCCCGGACCTCATGAGGCCTTCTCACCGGTGTTGGGTGGCGTGGTCTGCCGTCATTGCCGTCCGCCCGGCTCGGCAATGGCTGATCCGGCGGTGGTGGACTATTTGGGCGCCTTACTCGGCGGGGATTGGGTGGCTACCCGCGAGGTGAGCCCGGTGACCATTCGGCGCGGAAGCGGTTTGGTATCGGCCTTCGTGAGTTGGCAGTTGGAGCGGGGCCTGCGCACCTTGCGCTATGTGGAACGCGACGCCCAGCCCTAAGCGGAACTGCACTGGGCGCACAGCCCGAACAACTCGAGTTCATGATCGAGGTCGGTGAAGCCGTTCTCGGCGGCGATCTGTCGGGTCCACTTCTCGAAACTCGGCGGGGTGATTTCGACGGTGCGTCCGCACTGGCGGCAGATCAGGTGGTGGTGGTGCCCATTCGAGCACAGCCGGTAGGCCGCCTGGCCATCGGGTGTTCGGATGCAGTCGATCTCGCCGTTGTCGGCCAGTTGGGTGAGGATCCGATAGACCGTCGCCAATCCGATGGACTGGTCCTGCTCGCGCAGCGTCGAGTGGACCTCCTGGGCAGTTCGGAACTCCGCCATGGTCGACATGACCGTGGTGACCGCGGTCCGTTGCCGGGTCTTGCGGGGGCCGGGTCGTGCATCAGTGCTCGTCATAGTGGTCTCCGTGCGGTGCGTGACGGTGTCCATTGTGGACGTAGTCAGTGTGGTCGCCGTGGGTCACTGCCAGGTGCCCGCAGTTGGGGCCGTGGTCGTGGTCGAGATGCAGATCGGCAGGTTCATGGGGGAGTGGCGCATCGACGGTGACTTCGATTACCGGTTGCGGGGCCCGTCGCCGTCGCAACCACGTGGCGACCGGAAGGCTGATCACGAAGCCGAGGATGGTGAGCACCACGATGAGCGAGCCCGGAGGGGCGTTCAGATAGAACGACCCGATCACGCCGGCGACCGCAGCCACCACGCCCAGTCCCAGCGCTGTGAAGAAGGAACGCTTGAACCCGGTGAGCAGATTGTTGGCGGTGGCGACCGGCACCACCATCAAGGCACTGACCATCAGCAGACCGACGGTACGCATCGACACGGTGACGGTGATCGCGGCCAAGACCACGATCATCAGGTTGTACAGCCGCACCGGCAGGCCCATCACCTTGGCGAAATCCTCGTCGGTGCACACCGCGAACAACTGCGGCATCAAACCGATGGAGGCGATCAGGATCACCAGTGCGAGCACCAGGATCAACCACAGATCGGCGGTGCTGATCGTCAGCAGCGAACCGAATAGGTAGTTGGACAAAGTGCCGGTTCCTTGGCCGACCAGGCCGGCCAACAAGACGCCGGTGGCCAACCCGCCGTAGAACAAGATGGCCATGGCCACATCGGCGCTGGCCCGTCCGGATTCGCGCAAGATCTCGATCACGATGGCACCGCCAACAGCCACCATCACGGCTACCGGCAGCGGGGCGGTTCCGGTGGCAAGGGCCAAGCCGACGCCGGCGATGGCCACGTGGCCCAGTCCATCGCCCAAAAGGCTGAGGCGACGCTGCACGATGTAGGCCCCGATCGCCGGGGAGGTGACTCCAGCGAGCAGGGCGGCGATCAGGGCTCGCTGCATGAAAGCCAATCCGAGCCATTCCATCAGTGTGTCTCCTCGATCAGGCCCGAAATCAGCGTCGGCGGCGGATCGTCCGTGCGCTCGTGGTAGTGATCGGTGACCTCAGGCGCGGGACCGGTGTGGACCACGCGACCTTCGCGCAGCACGATGCAGTTGGTGAGCAGGGGCTCTAGGGCGCCGGTCTCGTGAAGCACTACCAGCACGGTGGTTCCCTGGGTGTTGAGTTCGCCGATCAGCTCAGCCAGGCTCGCCTGCACGCTGAGATCGACACCGGCGAAAGGCTCGTCAAGGATGAGCAGATCGGCGGCGTGGGCGAGTGCCCGGGCGATCAAGACCCGCTGCTGCTGCCCGCCGGAGAGCTGGGTGAAAGGGGTGCGGGCGCGGTCGGCCAGGCCGACCTGTTCCAGCGCCTCGATGACCCGACGCCGGTCCCGGCTGGTGGCCGGGATGAAGGGCTTGCGGCTGCTCAGGCGACCGGTGGAGACCACTTCTTTGACCGTGGCCTGCTTGATGTTGACGCTGCCGCGCTGGGGCACATAGCCGATGCGTCCCCAGTCGGTGAAGGAATCGCCTGCGACGCCGAAGAGCTCGACCTGCCCCGCATTGTGCGGGGTCAGGCCGAGCAGCGCTCTGACGAGGGTGGTCTTCCCCGATCCGTTACCGCCCATCAGGGCGGTGAGCTCGCCGCGATTCACCGTGATCGAGATCTCGCGCAGGATGGGCAACCCGCCGAGTTCGACTCCCAACGATGTGGTGCGAATCGCAGCGTCGGGGTGGTCTAGCTGCATCCGTTGGCCTCCTGGAGGGCGGTGAGGTTGGAGTTCATCACTTCGGTGTAGTTGGTGCCCGCGGACTCGCTGGTGATGCCTTCGATCGGATCGAGTACAGCGGTCTTGAGGTGTAGATCCCCGGCGATGGACTGGGCCACGGCCGGCGACACCAGCGTCTCGAAGAAGATCGTGGTGACACCATATTGCTTTGCGAGCTTCTGCACCTCGGAGATCCGCGCCGCGGTCGGTTCCTGAGTCGGATCCAGGCCGGCGATCGGGACCTGCACCAGGCCATAGCTGTGGGCTAGGTAGCCGAAGGCGGCATGGCTGGTGATGAACTCCGTGCGCTGGCAACTGGCTAGACCTGTGGTGTAGGCGGTGTCGAGTTTGGTGAGTTCAGCCACGAGGGCGTCGGTATTGGCCTGGAAGGTCTTTGCCAGCTCCGGCTTCGCGGTGCTCAACTGAGTGTTGATGGTCTGCGCCATCGTGATCATGTCCTTGGGGGAGAGCCAGACGTGCGGGTCAAGGGTGCTGAGATCCTGGCCCGGCTTGGCGACGCTTTCGCTGCCGTCCGGGTTGGCCACCAGGCGTTCGAGCCCGGTCGTGACATCAATGGTCAACGCCGGCGGTGCGCTCTTGATGGCCTCGTCGACGGTGGCCTGGAAGCCGGGAATGTAGACCACAGCATCGGATTGCGACATGGCAGCGATCTGTTGGGCGCTCAACTCGAGGTCGTGGGGTTCCTGGCCGGGAGGAGTCAGATTGGTTACGGTGCCGGCATCGCCGATGACCCCTGCGGCGAGGAATTGCAGCGGGTAGGCCGATGCCGTGACAGAGACGGTTTCAGTTGATGGGGACGGAGCGGTGGCGCTACAGCCGGTCATGGCAAGCGCCGCGGCGATCACCGCGGCGGACCAGCGAATTCCTTGAGTCGTGTTCATGAGAATCATTATCAACTAGGGGTGGTGGTGAGTCAATTTGGCTACCATGGGCCGATGATCGCCGTGAGCAGATTTCAGGTGTCAGCGCAGAAGGCTGAGGAATTTCGTGCGGCAGCAGACGTCGCTGTAGCCCAGTTCGCGGCCAGCCCGGGCTGTCGGGACGCCCAGTTGGTGCGCAACCTGGACGATCCGCAGTTGTGGGCGATCATCACCGACTGGGATCAGGTGGGGGACTACCGACGCGCCTTCAACGGCACCGCAGCCAAGATGGCGCTGATTCCGCTGCTGTCGCAGGCGATCGATGAACCCAGTGCCTATCAGCGTCCCGATGACCTGGGACCGAACGTTCCCCGAGTAGGCTAGTCCGGGCCGCTGCCAGCCGGGCAGCGAGCGATAACGAGGAGAGTTCCAGTGGCCACCCGCCTAGACAATGTGATCAGCCTGACCAAGCGCCGCGGCTTCGTCTACCCCTGTGGTGAGATTTACGGCGGTACCCGGGCAGCCTGGGACTACGGCCCCTACGGCGTGGAGTTGAAGGAGAACATCAAGCGCCAATGGTGGCGTTCGGTGGTTCAGGGCCGCGACGATGTCGTCGGTCTGGACTCCTCGATCATCCTGCCGCGACAGGTTTGGGTGGCTTCGGGCCACGTCGGCGTCTTTTCCGATCCGCTGACCGAGTGCCTCAAGTGCCACAAGCGCTTCCGCTCCGACCAGTTGGAGGAGGCCTTCGAGTTCAAGAAGGGCCGCGCACCCGAAAGCATGGCCGAGATCAACTGCCCTGAATGCGGCAACCTGGGCCAATTCACCGAGCCACGTGACTTCAACATGATGCTGAAGACCTACCTGGGGGTGCTGGAGGACGAATCGGGGCTGCACTACCTGCGTCCGGAGACCGCCCAGGGCATCTTCGTGAACTTCAAGAACGTCGAGAACACCTCCCGGCAGAAGATCCCCTTCGGCATTGGCCAGGTCGGCAAGAGCTTCCGCAATGAGATCACCCCAGGCAACTTCATCTTCCGTACCCGCGAATTCGAGCAGATGGAGATGGAGTTCTTCGTCAAGCCCGGCACCGATGAGGAGTGGCACCAGCACTGGATCGACGCCCGCACCGCCTGGTACGTCGATCTGGGTATCTCTCCGGAAAGCCTGCGCCACTACGAGCACCCCGCCGAGAAGCTGTCGCACTACTCCAAGCGGACCGTCGACATCGAATACAACTTCGGCTTTGCCGGCGGTGACGGCTGGGGTGAGTTGGAAGGCATTGCCAATCGCACCGATTTCGACCTCGGCACCCACTCCAAGCATTCGGGGACGGATCTGTCGGTCTTCGAGCAGGCCAGCGGTGAGCGCTACCTGCCCTACGTGATCGAGCCGGCTGCTGGCCTGACCCGCTCGCTGATGGCCTTCTTGGTGGAGGCCTACACCGAGGAAGAAGTGCCCACCGCCAAGGGCGGCACCGAGACCAGGGTTTCGCTGAAGCTCGATCCGCGGCTGTCTCCGGTGAAGGTGGCGGTGCTGCCGCTGTCGCGCAATGCCGACCTGACGCCCAAGGCACAGGATGTCGCAACCCGGCTGCGCCGCCTGTGGAACACCGAGTTCGACGACGCCCAGTCCATCGGGCGGCGCTACCGTCGTCAGGACGAGATCGGTACCCCCTATTGCGTCACCGTCGACTTCGACACCCTCGACGATCAGTCGGTCACGGTGCGCGAACGCGACACCATGGCCCAAGAGCGAGTCGCCATCGACCAACTCCAGACCTATCTGGCTGCCCGGCTGCCCGGCTGCTGAGGTCAGGGCTGGGGCTGCTCCTGGTGGAGCGGCACGAAGGCGAACCGGTAACCGGTGACCGGTTCGCGGTGCAGCCCTTCGTAGTCGCGGTCGACCACCCACATCACCCCGGACGCCGGCACCACCATGCGTCCATGCAAGGAGAGTTGCTCCTCCAACTCGGTAGGGATGTTGCCGGCGTCGGCCGAAACCAGAATCCGGTCGAATGGTTCACCGCGTGGAACCCCGAGCAGATGGGGGTCGGCGTGCTCGATGTGGGACCAATGCTGATAGGCCTTGGGCAGGTTGGCCCGGCCCATCTCGACCAACTCCGGTACGAGGTCGACCCCAACCACCGCGCCGGTCGGGCCGGTGAGGTGGGCGAGCAGGGCGGTGGTCCAGCCGGAGCCGCTGCCGATATCGAGGACCTTGTCCCCGGGCTCGACGTGCAACAGTTCCAGCATGAACTGAACGGTCCAGGGCTGAGAGCAGGTCGCCCCGAATCCGATGGGGAGGGGCTCGTCTGCGGGTGCACGATCGCGAACCTCGGCAGGCAGAAAGTTGCGCCTCGGCAGTGCCGAAAGCGCTGCGAGAACTCGCCGACGGTCGCGCATCACAACACACTACCGGCGTCGTGCCGGCCGGTGTTGGCGGGTGGGTGAGTCTACGTAGACTGGTCCGGTTCGGCTGAACGAGGACGGAGCGCATTGTGGGACTGACGTTGACCCCTCCCGGCGGGGTCCCTCCCACCGGGGGTGGAGTGCGGATCGACCCCGCTGTGGTGCTCGCTCCGATGGCGGGCATCACCAACGCCGCCTACCGCCAACTGTGCCGCGAACAGGCCCAGGCTGGGGGCAGCGGATCTGCAATGGGGGCGCCGGGCCTGTACGTCTCGGAGATGATCACCGCCCGCGGAGTGGCCGAGCGCATTCCCAAGACCTTTGACATGATCACCTTCGATGCCGGTGAACAGGTGCGCTCGGTGCAGTTGTACGGTGTCGACGCCGACGTCATGGCGACCGCGGTCGAGATCCTGTGCAGCGATTTCGGAGTGAACCATGTCGACCTGAACTTCGGCTGCCCGGTGCCCAAAGTCACTCGTCGTGGCGGGGGCGGGGTGCTGCCCTGGAAACGGGATCGGCTGGCTGCGGTGCTGTCAGCGGCGGTGCGGGCTGCGGATCGCTACGCGGTTCCGGTCACGATGAAGACCCGACTGGGCATTGATGACGAGCACCTGACCTACCGCGACGCTGGACGGATCGCCGAAGACTGCGGCTGTGCGGCCATCACTCTGCACGGACGTACCGTCCGGCAGGCCTATTCCGGGCAGGCCGACTGGGAGCCGATTGCCGAGATGGTCGAGTTGTTGGAGATCCCGGTCCTGGGCAACGGCGATATCTGGGAGGCCTCCGACGCGATGCGCATGGTGGAGCAGACCGGCTGCGCCGGAGTCGTGATCGGGCGGGGTTGCCTGGGTCGGCCCTGGCTGTTTCGGGACCTGGCCGATGCCTTCGCCGGACGGGACCGTAAGACGCTGCCGACGCTGGGTGAGGTGGCGGCCATGGTGCGTCGTCATGCTGAATTGTTGGCCGGACTCTTTGGAGAACGCCATGGCCTGACCGATCTGCGCAAGCACATGGCGTGGTACTTCAAGGGCTTCGGGGTGGGCGGTGAACTGCGCCGTCGGTTGGCGATGGTCTCCAGCCTGAACGAATTGGACGACATTCTTGCTCAGCTCGATGCGGCCCAGCCGTTCCCCGTGACCGAACTCGGCCAACCCCGCGGACGGCAGGGTACGCCTCGGGATCGGGTGATCCTGCCCTACGGCTGGTTGGATTCGACCAGCCTCGGCGATGCGGACATCAGCGACGCCGAATGTGACGTCTCTGGCGGCTGACCCAGGTGCGACGACCCTAAGCCGATCGGCAGTCAGCGCACATACTGCAGCATGACGATGAACATGTAGATCGCCATGATGACCGGAGCGAAGACCCCCAGCACGATGGCGAAGATGCCGGTCGCTCGGCCGCGTCCCAGGATTGCGGCAACCAAACCGGTGATCGCCGCCGCCATTCCGAGCCAGCTCGCGATCTGGCTGGCAAACATGGCGCCGGGTTCGGCCGCCATCATGGCTGCGGTGAGTTCTTCGCTGCTCAGATTGGCGCTGCCGCTGCGTTGGATGATCTGCACCACCACGTGCGCCATCGGGCCCATGGCTGCGGTGGCCACGACGGTGCAGGCGGCAACCACGATCAAGGCGATGCGGCCCAGCCAGGGGCTCTTGGCGGGCTTGGGGGTCGGCTGATAGGGGTTCGGGTAGCCCTGCGGGTACGGCTGGCCAGGAGCCGGGTACGGCTGGCCGGGAGCCGGGTACGGCTGGCCAGGGGCGGGTCCCCACTGCTGCTGGGGATACCCGCCGGGCTGGGCCGGATAGCCCGGGACGGGTTGTGGTGTCGGGTAGCCCTGCGTTGGGGCGGGCTGAGGAGGGACGGCGCCCTGACCCAAGGAGTCGGCAGGGATATTGGATTGCGGCTCAGAACCCGGAGTAGACATGCGCTCAGGCTACTGGAAGTCGGTCGCTGACCGCCTGTTGCAGGCCCGATGGCAAGGTAGGGCCGGAGTGGACAATCCTGGGAGGATGGCAGCTATGAATGAGGTGAATCCCCGGACGGTCGCCTGGGCGCGGACCATGGCCGGCCACAGTGACGGCGGAGTTGTTCGGGCCCACGCCGGCATCGGTCGCCCGG
>JAEXAS010000004.1 GCA_023458095.1 Actinomycetes bacterium
ATCCTCGCCCCTCCCGAAGGAAGGGCGCTGCCGGACGATGGTGGCGGCGAGCCAGTAGAGGCGGCTGTTGCGATCCTCGCCCCTCCCGAAGGAAGGGCGCTGCCTTCCCGACCGTGCTGAGGCCCGACATGGCGCGGCTGTTGCGATCCTCGCCCCTCCCGAAGGAAGGGCGCTGCGTGGCCACAGCATCGACATGCGATGCTCACGCCAGGTTGCGATCCTCGCCCCTCCCGAAGGAAGGGCGCTGCAGATCTCACCCTCGTAGTTGCGGTTGACACACGGGGTTGCGATCCTCGCCCCTCCCGAAGGAAGGGCGCTGCATCCGTCTATCAAGATCAGCCCGTTCTGGTCAGGAGTTGCGATCCTCGCCCCTCCCGAAGGAAGGGCGCTGCCTTCTGTGGCATGGGTGGATCATCCACCGGACTCCGGTTGCGATCCTCGCCCCTCCCGAAGGAAGGGCGCTGCCACCACCGGAAACGCGCCCCTGCCGGAGATGGGCAAGTTGCGATCCTCGCCCCTCCCGAAGGAAGGGCGCTGCCTGTCAGATTCGGAAGGAGGTCAGTGATGGCTAAGAAGTTGCGATCCTCGCCCCTCCCGAAGGAAGGGCGCTGCGAGCGCCGACTTGCTTCTTGAGTGCACGCTGGTGGTTGCGATCCTCGCCCCTCCCGAAGGAAGGGCGCTGCCCACGATTCCCCCTAATCAGTAGAGTCTCCGCGGTTGCGATCCTCGCCCCTCCCGAAGGAAGGGCGCTGCCTTGGCCTGATTGAGCCGCACACTGACGCGCTCGATCGTTGCGATCCTCGCCCCTCCCGAAGGAAGGGCGCTGCCTCGCCGTCATCCTTGGGCCGCGGTGGCGTGCCCATGTTGCGATCCTCGCCCCTCCCGAAGGAAGGGCGCTGCGTAGTAGGCCACATCGGTGCGGAGCTCTGCCGGAGGTTGCGATCCTCGCCCCTCCCGAAGGAAGGGCGCTGCTTATCGAAGTCTGCCTCAATGGTGTCCACCTCGGAGTTGCGATCCTCGCCCCTCCCGAAGGAAGGGCGCTGCCAAACACGCGCGCAACGTGGCTTGCTTTTCAGAAGTTGCGATCCTCGCCCCTCCCGAAGGAAGGGCGCTGCGCCCCCACACTGATGTGATTGACAGAATCAACTTGGGTTGCGATCCTCGCCCCTCCCGAAGGAAGGGCGCTGCCCAAGGGCTCCCCAGACTCCGGACCATCGATACGTAGTTGCGATCCTCGCCCCTCCCGAAGGAAGGGCGCTGCGGCCCCGCCGTAGCGGGCGAACACTGCGCTGAGCAGTTGCGATCCTCGCCCCTCCCGAAGGAAGGGCGCTGCCGACGACAGTTGGTCGCGGTTCACGGTCGGATTCTCAGTTGCGATCCTCGCCCCTCCCGAAGGAAGGGCGCTGCCGACGATCTGTGGATCTCCAAGCGCACCAAGGAGTTGCGATCCTCGCCCCTCCCGAAGGAAGGGCGCTGCCTGCAACCTCAACGTTGGTGACGTGAACCCGAAAAAGTTGCGATCCTCGCCCCTCCCGAAGGAAGGGCGCTGCATCGCCTCAGCCCGCACCGCTGCGTCTCGGGTGCGGTTGCGATCCTCGCCCCTCCCGAAGGAAGGGCGCTGCCCGAGGCCTGGGGATCGTCCCACGTCGAGGCCCGGGTTGCGATCCTCGCCCCTCCCGAAGGAAGGGCGCTGCCTCAAAACCGAGCGAGCCAAGCGCGCACTGGCTGTTGCGATCCTCGCCCCTCCCGAAGGAAGGGCGCTGCGTGCTGGGCCACGGCCACGTTCATGGAATCTGAAGTTGCGATCCTCGCCCCTCCCGAAGGAAGGGCGCTGCCGGCCTGATCAACGGCACCGACGCCGGCACCACTTGGTTGCGATCCTCGCCCCTCCCGAAGGAAGGGCGCTGCCTTGACGGCTTCCTCGTCGGCGGCCTGAATCAGGGTGTTGCGATCCTCGCCCCTCCCGAAGGAAGGGCGCTGCTCGTGTCCACCGATAAGCACGTTTGTCATCGAGAGGACGTTGCGATCCTCGCCCCTCCCGAAGGAAGGGCGCTGCCTGGCGGGCTCCAGGAGTGGCCGCCGTCGCGAAGCGGTTGCGATCCTCGCCCCTCCCGAAGGAAGGGCGCTGCCCCCTCGGCCGAAACAAGTTCAGCGTCAAAGGCAAGGTTGCGATCCTCGCCCCTCCCGAAGGAAGGGCGCTGCCGGCGGTCGACGTCACCGGATCAGCCCCCACTGATTGTTGCGATCCTCGCCCCTCCCGAAGGAAGGGCGCTGCCGGGCACGCCGACCAGCTACCGAAGGATCATCCAATGTTGCGATCCTCGCCCCTCCCGAAGGAAGGGCGCTGCCGATCATGGGCCTGCTGCGCGGTGTCACCTATACGTTGCGATCCTCGCCCCTCCCGAAGGAAGGGCGCTGCCCTATCTGACCAGGTCATTGAAGGGTGCCTCAACAGTATCCACAGCCTCGTTGTGGAGGGGACTCACGGCCACAGGTACTGCGTCTTCGGAAAGTCCTGCGGTAGGTCAGGCGCGCCTTAGGTTCCTAATCACCAAATCACCGCGCCCTCAATCGGCGCACTTGGCGGCCTGCCAATGGTCTCGACTGCGTCTAGCACTCCTCGTGTGACGCGGTACACCCGGATGCTATCTTCCGGCCCGACAAGGCCAGCTAGCGAATGCAGCAACCTCACCAACTGCGCCTCGCCGCATCTGAACTCAAAGACAGATTTTTGCACCCGCGTCCCAAGCCCCTCACACGTCTTCGCGACTCGGCGCAGCCGCCGTTCGCCTTCCCGCGTCTCAGTGTTCACGTCGTACACCAATATGCACTCCACAGTCATGCCACAACCCACGGCTGATAATCGAACTCGGGCTCACGCAGATGCCGCGCGAGGATCCTGGCTTGCATAATTGGAATCTGTGCTGCGGGGACCCGGCGATCAAGCCCCTTGTGAGGCCACATGCGTTGGCGAGACAACGCCCACTGCTCCAAGAACACCCGCCGCCCATCATCAGTGAGTTCCACTGCGCCACCGGGCAACTCCCGCGTATGGCGCCGCGAATCAAGCTGACCGCGGTTGACCAGCGTCGCCACCAAACGATCCACCAACAACGCGCGCATCTCCTCCATCAGGTCAAGAGCAAGGGAGGGCTTTGTTCCGCGAACTCCGTGCACGAACCCGATCATCGGATCAAGCCCCACATGCACCAACGCCGCATGGACAGAGGATCGCAAGAGCGCGTACCCCATTGAGAGGTAACAGTTGATTGGGTCAAGAGGAGGCCTACGCGTCCGCATGTTGACCGCATCTCGGGAGAAGACGAGGTCCGCCGATGCGAAATACGAACGGGCAGCGCGTCCCTCGATTCCGAGGCACTCCGTCAGATTGAACGCCCCTCCCATCCGTTCTATGGCCTCTGCATGAAGCTCTGCGACCTCGCGCAACTGCTCCTGGCGGGTACCCTCGGCGTCACGCGCTGCTCTCAAAAGAAGCTGGCGGTATCCATGGAGTTTCCCGGCGAGAAAGCGCCTCGAGAGGTAGAGCCGATGGTCAGGGTCGTCGTGCGCGCGGCTTTGAGCCAGACGAAGCTCCCCGCGTCCCGGTTCGTCTCCAGCGACACTCGCAATAAGCCGCCCGTTTTGGGTGATCCACGACACGTGGATGCCCAAGTCGGAACACCTTCGAAGGACGTCGGGGCTTACCGCCACGCCGCCCCACAACACCATGGACTCTAACCGGAGCATCGGAACGATCTGGCGGCCTGGACGTTCTGGATGGGCGACTCGCACTGCGTCGCCATCCAGATGTAGCGACGTTCCGGGAGTGGTTACATAGAGCGTGTCCAGGAGGTCCATTACCAGTCTCCTTCTGCTGATGCGGCGAACACGTCCACGCCCTCGACTCCCCTGGGGCGTCCCTCCTCGTCCACGAGGCACCAGATTCTGAGCGAGCATGCGCGGCATCGCGAATCACACACCCGCGCTGGGAGGACCCCCTCGTCACGCATCGTTCGAAACTCCTCCAGGGTGCTTAGCGCCGCGGCACGAAGCGCAGAGTCGATAGGAATCTCCTGCCGACGACGTTCACGCCCTGCAAATACAACTCCCGCCGGCACCTCTGTGGAGAACAACTCCTCTAGACACACAGCCTGAATCGCAAGTTGCTGTGCGGCGGGGGCCAGGTGGCGCTTCGACCGGATTGGTTTGTGCTCGACTGGCACTGGAGTGGGGCTCATTTCGACGGCGTCACAGACGCCTCGAACTCCGAGTTCGACACTGATTACAGGCAAGGACAACCAGCAGTCCACGCCTTGGCGTTTCACTAAACGGGCCGCTCGGTCAACCGCAGCATGCTCAATGCTCCCAAGCACCGTGTGGGTGTTTTCCGCCCAGATCCCCTCAACATGTATCAGGCTGGCCTGTCTCGGACAGTAGGCGTGGTGCTCTACTGCCGAGATCAGTACGAAGTCGTCGTCCACGACAGCCAGCTAGATGAGCTGATGGTGCGTCACACCATCCGTGAGCCCGTTCAGGTCGACAGAGACTTGGTAGTCAGAAAACGCGCGGGCCAATACGACCTCCGGGCGTCGAACGAACTTGATGCGGTCGACAAGCGTGTGCATAGGGGCCATGCCGAAAGCATCGGAATGGGAGAAGACGTGCAAAGCGCGCGTGGCCATGTTTGCCCTCGCTGCGCTGGAGGTGTGATCAAACATCGATCCCAACACCCGATAGAACAGCTCCAGGTCCTTCTCCGTCACGCCGGTCTGCTGCCCGCGCGCAGCCGAGTAGCCGATCGTTGCCACATATAGGCCGTACGGGACAGTCCATTTGTTGCCCATGGTTCCACCACCCTTGGACTCGGCATCGGCCACAGTGGCATGAGCCACCCGGGTGATTGCATGCTCAGCGGGTGATACAGGGTCGATGCTTCGCGCAAAGGAAACCTGAATAGGGCCTCGAATCTGTCCAAGCGCCTGGGTGTTGCCCGTGGAAAGTACCGCTCCAAACAGCCGAATGTCGACGTAGTTGGCGCAAAGCCACGCCTTGGCTGACGAAGCATCCTTAGTCTCCTTGCCAGTCTTGAGGCCATTCACCTCATAGGAACGCTCCAGAGTGGCGTTGAGAGCCGCCCCTGCAGTAACGAAGATCCCGTAGCCAGGCTGGTCACCCGCAGCTAACTCGTAGGTGTCCCGAATCTTGCGCTTCAGCGAGACATCGGTCACTAGCCCGTGCCCAGTTTCCGGGTCAACCCTCGGGCGGTTGCCCGCGTCCGGGTCTCCATTCGGGTTGCCGTCGACGATGTCGAAGGCGAGCACGATGTCGTGACGCACAGTGGGGTCAGTGAGTGTCATGTGAATCTCCTTGCTCCGGGTTGGTGTTGGTCTGGCCAGCGAGCTTGGCTTGTTTGGCTGCCTCGCGGGCCCTGTTGCTGTGTGCGCGTTGATGGTGATATCCGAGCACGAACATCGATTGCTGCTCGATGGTCGCCCGAGTTGGTAGGGGGACGGCGGGGTCAAGGAGGTCCACGAGAGAGTCGAGGGTGCGAATGTGAGGGCCGTCCCATCCTTTGCGCCGCAGTTTCGACAACCACCCAGCAGCCTGCTTCTCCCCCGCTGCAATCGCGATCGCCGGGTTTGAGATAGCGCCTGCGAAGTTCTTGTCAGCGAAGGTTGAGTTTGGGGCCTTACCTTCATCCATGGTTGCCGCCGCGTACTGAATTTGGGCGTATTCCGCAAACAACCGACCTGCCACGTAGCAGGGGTCAGCGCATGACGGATCAAGTCCGGGCATTAGATCTCCTTTCGAATAGGTTCTGCGCAACGCAAGCCGCAAAAGCGCGGCTCTCGGTGCGTCGACGTGCTGGTCTGCGGCCACACGCGAGATGACCCAGATGGCTAGCTGGCTGGTTGGGTTCGAGCCGTGCAGTGCTGTGCGCCGCAGTTCCTCCGCAATACCATGCGGGTGGCGCCCTTTAGGGTCTCCCAAGGGGAGATAGCGCTTGTGCTCGCGGTCAAACCGCCCGGACGCGGTCGCCAGCAACCACAGCGGAGCAAACCGAGCCTGGTCGAGCCATTCCGGCTCAATTTCGATGTCCACGAACCACCGTGCGACGTTGGCCATTAACTCCTGCACTGGCATCGATGTCCAGTCGTGGACAATAAGTCGGGGCCCATTGCCGGACACGACCATGCAGTTGAACCGGTCCGGCTCGATCGCGGCACTGATGGCTCGGCCAGACTCGATGCTGCCAATTAGAGCGGCGACATCCGCTTCCCTTGGCTGATCGATCATGTCGAGCGGATCGAGATCACTCTTACCCCTGATCCACCAGGCTGTGGCCGTGTCGTCCGTACGTCGGCGCCGCCGTTCATCGCCGAGAATGCTGTTGAGCGCCGTGGGGATTGCTCGAGCACAACTCGTGCAGACGGGGACATGGGCGAGCTGCGTCGTCAGGTCGTACCCAAAGGCGGCCTTGTTTACGGAGATTGGTGCCACCCCTGATTTGTCACCCCCTGGAACTCGCCCCCCCTTCACCATCTGGGGGATTGTGGCCACCAGCCTGCCTTTCTCCCCACAGACCAGACATGTTCCCTCATGGCTTCGAGCCTTGAGCCGGTCCACGTAACGAACCCAATAGCTGGGAATCGACGCCGCGAGGTGCGCAGAGACGCCATCAACCACAAGAAGCACGTTGTCCTTCTGTGACCAAACGTCTGGCTTGCCAATTGACGAAGCGTGCCCACCCAAGACGAAAGCAGCGACTGCTTGAGCGATAGGATCACCATCTCCGTCGGTTGCGGCCCAATCCCGGATCGCCTCCCGGTACGCCTGGTGCGCCCTTTCCGCTTTAGCAATAGCGCCCAGACCTTGCGGCGAAGGGTCACCTGTCTTGTCACACCACCCGAGGACATAGTCCAGGCGATCATGGGGTACAACAGGCGGAGCCGACTTCCCTGACCGCTTGAACATTGGCGTCACGTGCTCAACGCCCGCGCGTCCGCCTTCATCCACAAGCGGCACGAGCCGTGGAGCTAACGGGCGCCCGTCCAGCCCAAGAGACAACGACTATCTGAACCTTGTGGGTTGGTGGTACGGCTTCTCTCCAATCAGACCCGCGGCAAATTTGATCAATTCCCCGTACATGGTGGTCACTGGTACACCTTTGCGGGGTCATCCAGACCAGGAACATGCATCACGCCGCCCTCCAGACGAGCATCGAACCATCGCGAAACTGGGTTACGACCGCTGGCATCGAAAACGATCGAGTGCAACATCAAACCGAGCTCTTCCGTGAGCGAAACTGGCGCTTGATCGTCCGGCGGGCCAAAGAACGCCCCAAATTCACGGGTCCCTAGGTATGGGGTTGTGAATGATGCACCCCTGCTCACGCGCCGCCGAAACTGGTCGCGATACTTTGCTGCAGGTTCATTGGCATGAGAATGCAGCGACACGTGAGCATGGATCCGATAGCCAACGTCCACAAGATGGATCGCCGCACGCTGTGTACGTGCACTTGCAGTGTTGACCACCAGGCCACGCAGCGCCGCATCCTGACCGATCACCTGGTCGGTCTCGTTCCGCCGAACAGAGCCAAACCGAATCGGACGAAGCACCTCAATTGCAGCCACGTCCCACCGGAACTCCGGCTTCCAGAAGATGGCCTCAAGCACGCCTACTGCAGCCGAAGGCGTCATAACTGGGTAGGTGAGTCGCTCTACCTTCGACTCTGGGCGAGTGAACAACGCCCCTGGTCCCCACACTTGCACCACAACTGGTGGGCAGCCGTCACGCTGTCGAAGCGCAATGCTCAAAGTAGTCCTCCCTAGAATAGAAACACCGTTGGTTCTCCCGAACCGATCCCTGTCAAAGCACTGTAGGGCCCACCCCAGACATTTAGGCCTGGGACTCCTTTCAGCAGGTATTCGGCGTACTCAGCGGATGCTAGACGAGTGGGCAGTTCAACCATGAAGGGCTGGAGGCTTCGTAGAACCTTCATCGGCACAACGCCGCCATTCACCATCTCGTTCATGTCCAACACTCGCTCTAATGACGCGTGCGAGTCGCCCCAGTCCACGAGGACTGCCGTGGTTGAGCTTTCGATCATCTTGAATTCGCTGGCGACGTCTTCGAACCAGAAGTCGTTTCTGAGCGCCTGAATCCGCGCAGCCGATGCGTCCAGATTCTGGAGGGCGAAGAGCTGACTGAAGTATCTGCGGAGTGCATCCGGGTCGTTCAAAGCACCGGGGTTCCGCAAGAAGTGCTGTGCGGTAAGGCCGATTGCAGTCTCATAATCGCGGAGCTGGGGGAACTCCGCGCCTGAGAACACCACCACCCGCCCCACCGCCAAGCGGCCCTCGCGATTAGCCCTGCCGCCCGCCTGAATGACCGACTCAGCGGGGGCTTCCTGCCTGAATACAACAGGAAAATCCACATCGACGCCCGCCTCGATCAGTTGGGTCGAGATGAGGTGGACAGGTTCATCGTTGGCAAGGCGGGTGCGCACTTCGCTCAACACCTGCGCCCGGTGCGCCCGGCACATCCGTGTGGAGAGGTGAAAGACCGAGGAGACACCGACTTCCTCCTGGGCGGCCCCCGCGACTTCCCTTGCCGTAGCGGTTGTGTTGACCACAGTCAGGGAGGACCTCTCGTCAGCGATGCGCCTCACAAGGTCCCGCATCGACCACCCGTGCTGCCACTCATACGAGGTGCGCACGAAGCGTCGATACAGGCCAGGAGGGTCTGGGACCACCTCGACCGGATCAACGCCAAACCGCCTCCATGCATCCAGAACCTCAAATGTTGGCTGGGTGGCGGAGGCCAACAGCACCGTTGCGCCGAAGTGCTCGACGAGGAGACGCAACCCATCAAGAATCGGATTGAGAAGGTGCTTTGGGAGCGCCTGAACCTCATCCAGCACGATCACGGAGTTGGCGAGACGGTGCAGCTTACGGGTCTTCGACGGACGGTTCGAGAACAGCGATTCGAAGAGTTGCACTGTGGTTGTGACCACAAACGGCGCATCCCAGTTCTCAACCCCTCGCTCGCCAAGTCCTGCGGGTTCGATCGCCGAGTGGTGTTCAAGCACTGTCTCGTCACCCAGAAGGTGGCGGTAGACAGCCGCGTTCTGCTCCGTGATGGTCGTGAATGGAACCGCAACGATCACCCGTCGCTTGCCGTGGGCTGCCGCGTGGTGAACCGCGAACCCTCCTGCAGAGATCGTCTTTCCACTTCCGGTTGGAGCGGACATTCGGTAGACGCCCGGCGGCCCTGCTGAAGCCGCCACCGCCGCGTTGTAGACAGCCTGACGGTCAGAATCCAGATGTGATTGAACTCGATCACGAAGCACCCCGCGTCGCCCATCCTCGTACCGTGTAGCAAGATCGACGAAATCCGCGTCAGGAAGAACTAGTGGCGGTCCACCGGCAAAATGAGCGGCAGTGTCCAGATAATCGGCGTCCACTAAGGCTGAGTGGAGCATGCGCGTGCCAAATTCGACGACCTCACGACTTATGGCCCATCCGGCGGGAACGTGTTCTCCGCACTCAAGCAGGTCGGCGACTTCCGGAACTTCGGCGATCAACTGTTCCAGAAGCACAGCGTCGGGCTCTCCGCGAGCACACATCGGCACATTCGGAATTCCACCGTGGTGCCCATGAACAGCCAGTGCGCCGGGTGTCTTTGCTACTCTGATAGCGATTCGAGTCCCGAACTCCTTGTGATCAACCATCGGGGTGGGTACCTTTTGCTCCAAGTTCAGGAGCCTGCGCTGCCAAGAGAGGCTGATCTTTCCTGCGTCGTGCAACAGGCCCACCGCATATGCGGCCTCCGGAGCACCAAACTCAGCACCAAAACGCCTCGCCAAGTCCGCAGTTCCAAGTAGATGGTCGCGCAAAGGCTGACGAACGCCAGCCCCATTTGAACTATGTGCCCAAAATGCCACCGCGCCACCGCTCTTTCGTCGCAGACTTACGGCCCTGACGCTACAGAGAATCTCCAAAAAGGCCTAGGGGTTGTCCAGCAGCGCACTTACTCACCCGAATTGTGGCGAAGCCGAATCCTCAGCCGCGCTCCGAAACCGGAAAGACGGCGCCCCAAGCCCGCAAAAGAACCGACGCCTCGTCCCCAGCAAGACCCGGCGCCCCCAAGGCCAGCGCCGCCTCAATCAGGGCCAGCCCGGCCTGATGCCAGCTCGGTTCCAAGATGAGTTCTTCGCTGTCGGGATCATCAGGGTCGATGCGACCAAAGTGGCTGGCCCCCGGAACAGCCCTAGCTCTCTGATTAACGAGGTCGTCCACTATGAGGAGACCACGCCCCACCGGCGAGCCGCCGTCCCGACCCAGGTCGAGCAGGGTCACGTCATCGATCTCGGTAGCACCCCACCGATTCCACACGCGTTGATAGGCCGCGGACGCCTCCGGGTCGCGCGCAGCGGCCAGTGCTTCAACCGTTGCCTCGTTCAGGCGCTCCGCGACCTCGAAGACGGGCAGCAGCGCGGCCCCGTGCGGGCCGAAGAGCGTGCTTGGGTCAAGCTCGGCGAGGACTACGACAGAGTGTGCCCGACACCAGCCATCCGAACAGAACTCTGCATTGGTGGCCTTCACCGCGGCGGCGATTTCTGGGCTGCTGGGCGGTTCCAGCTTCACCCGGAGCTGCCGTCCAGGCCAGTGAGAAACCAACACCTGGTCGAAATCAAAACAGACCACGATCCACGGCGGTTTACCCACGACCGGCATGGCGACCACCTCGCCGGGCTGTGCAGCCAAGAGGCGCTGCTGCAACTCAGCGTCCACGGAGCCGCCCCACGCCCTAGGTGCCGACTGAATCCAGACCAGGCCTTCGCCCTCTGGCAGAAGATCCTGACTCATTTCCAGTTTGCCGGGTTCAGCACGCGCGTCCGGCTGGCGGCCGGGAATGACCCGATGCGCCACAGACGATCGATGGGCATCACATGCAGGCGATCACCATGGGTATAGGAGCGCGTTCCGGTGGTCAGCACCACTCCGGCACGGAATCGTTCCCCGAGCGCATCGCGCAGTTGGGTCAATCCGGTGAAGGCCGACGCCGTGACTCGCTCATTCGGGGTCACATCGAAAGCCAGCACCTGGCCATCATCGAACTCGGCAACGACATCGACCTTCGCTTCGTCACTGGTGCGCCAATGGCCCAAGGTGACCGGAGCCTCCTGCCAGGAGGTCTGCTTGCGAAGCTCAGCCACCACCACCGTTTCCAGCAGCTTGCCGAATTCACTCAACGCCGTGGTGTCGAATCCGGTCACAGACGTCGGGGTCACCCGCAGCAATCGCGCCGCAAGCCCGGAATCCACCAGGTGCACCTTGGGACGGGCACTCACCCGCGAACGCAAGTCGGTACCCCACGCAGGCAACCGCACTGCCAAGAACAAATCCTCCAGCAGCCGCAGGTAGTTCTCGGCCGTCTTGCGTTCCACCCCGACGGACTCCGCGGCCCGGGTGATGTTCAACAGCCCGCCGGTCTGCAGGGCCACCTGGCCCAGCAGGTCGGCCAGCGCCTGGCGCTGGCGCACCTGGGTGAGCTCCTGGGCGTCCCGGTCCACCGAGCGGCGCACGTAGTCGTCGAACCAGCGCGCCCGCGCCGTATCAGAGCGGCCCAGAGCCAGCGGCAATCCGCCTCGACAGGCCAGTTCGGCGTAGTCCTCCCGCGAAGTATCGGACGGCGGCTGTTGCGCCACGGTTTCTGCTGGGTCATGCAGCAGCGATTCCAGAATCTCCTCGCGGATCCCCATCAGTTCGCCTTGCGACAGCGGCCAGATGGTCAGCGAATGCAGACGTCCGGTCAGCGCCTGGGCGGTTCGCGGCAAGGCGTCCTGCCTGGTGGAGCCCGTAATCACCGCCAACCCCGGACGGGTGCCTTCCCGGTTGAGGCGGGCCTTGATGGCGTCCAGGATCTCGGGGACCCGCTGGTATTCGTCAATGCAGAGCGGCAGCCCCCCGCCGGTGACCAGTCGTGGATTGCCGGCCAGCGCCTCGCGGGTCTCGACATCGTCAAGGTCGATCACACCTACGCCGTGGTCTCCGGCAAGCTTCCACAACACCGTGGACTTGCCGACCGACCGCGGCCCATGCAGCGCAATCACGGGTTCTTCGGTGACCAACTCTGCGAGAAGTTCGCTGACCCGTCGCTGCACCATGTCATTGCTCGCCATGCCCCCACGCTAACACCCCTACACTCCGAATTACCCGAACGTGAGCGCGTGTACGACTCGTTTTTGATCGCCCCCACGACTCACATCTGACACCCCTGCCGCGGGGCGGCCCGTCGAGAATTGGTCGATTTTGACGCGACTACGCGTCAAAATGGACCACTTGGCAGCGTCTTCGTTGCGGCTGCAGGAAATCGGTAACGCGGTCGACATGTGGGGTCTCTAGCGTGACGCCAAGCAATCCACAACTGACGCCTCGGCGTCCCGATGAGAGCGCGACACACTATGCCCAAACTCAAGCATCACATTTTTGTCTGCTGCAGTTTCCGCGGAAACGGTGCGGCCCAAGGGATCTGCAACAAGGCCGGCTCGGTAGCCCTGCTGCCCTATATCGAAGAAGAGCTTTCCGATCGCGGCATGCATGACGTGCAGGTCTCCAGCACCGGCTGCCTTCAGGTCTGCGAGCGCGGCCCGGCCATGGTGATCTACCCGGAGAACTGGTGGTACGGCGACATCCAGGGCCAAGACGATGTCGACACCATCCTGGATGCCTTAGAAGAGGGCAAGCAGTCCATCCAGTTCGCGATCTGAGCCAACCCGCTGGATGAGCCTGTCGAAGCCTGCGGAGTCGGGCACGGCAAGCAACCCTTCGACAAGCTCAGGGAACGGCGGCTGACCGCGTCCGGGGCTGCGGCTGACCGCGTCCAGGATCGGTGGCTGACCGCGTCCCGAGGACGACCGACCACCAACCCGCTGGCTGAGCCTGTCGAAGCCCGCAAAGCCCTGCCACGGCAAGCAACCCTTCGACAAGCTCAGGGAACGGCCGAACAGTGCCACTGGCAGAAGTCACGCAGGTGTCCAGCAACGCATCTCAGGAGCGGAATACGAAAGAAGACCCCTGGAGCCACTTAGTCTCCTGGGGCCTTCGTCGTGTTTGCACTAGCCAGACGGCTCGTACGTGGCGCGCTCGGAGGGATTCGAACCCCCAACCTTCTGATCCGTAGTCAGATGCTCTATCCGTTGAGCCACGAGCGCTTGAAAGCGTCCTCCACCTTACTTCACTGTCCGGAGGGCCGTCCAACCGAGGCCGAAACCAGCGTCGCCATGTCCTGACGTTCGCACCCGACAGCGACCCCAAATCACCCTGTGGGACCATACTTCAAACGTTTAACTGGCCTATCCGATCAAGATCGGACAGTATGGCTGAACCGCATGGACTCGTGAGCGACAATGAGTCCTGTTGGAACAGCACAATTTCACTCCCGGAGGAGATACCCCATGGCACCTGAGGTGGCAGCCGCACCCAGTAACGCTCCCGCAAATGCACCCCAGCCGCTGCTGGACTGGGTCTCCGGTGTGGCCGGGCTCACCCAACCCGACCAGATCTACTGGTGCGATGGCTCCGAAGCCGAGCGGGACCGACTCCAGCAACTCGCTGTGAACGCCGGCACGCTGATCAAGCTCAACCCGGAGCTTCGGCCCAACTGCTTCCTGGCACGCTCCGATCCCAAGGACGTCGCCCGCGTCGAGGCCAGCACCTACATCTGCTCCGCGAAGGAAGAGGACGCCGGCCCCACCAACAACTGGGCCGATCCCACCGAGATGCGTGGCAAGCTCGCCGGCGTATTCGCCGGCTCGATGCGCGGCCGCACCATGTACGTGATCCCCTTCTCGATGGGTCCGGTGGACAGCCCCCTGGCCCGACTGGGCATCGAGATCACCGATAGCCCCTACGTCGTGCTCAACATGCGCATCATGACTCGCATGGGAAGCGCCGCCCTGGATCGCATCGCAGCCGGCTACTACTGGGTGCCCGCAGTGCACTCGGTGGGCTACCCGCTGATCGACGCCGAGGGCAACTCCCGCCCCGACGTGGCGTGGCCGTGCAATGACACCAAATACATCACCCACTTCCCCGAGACCCGCGAGATCTGGTCCTACGGCTCGGGCTACGGCGGCAACGCGCTGCTGGGCAAGAAGTGCTACGCGCTGCGCATCGCCAGCGTCATCGCCCGCGACGAGGGCTGGCTGGCCGAGCACATGCTGATCTTGAAGATCACCAGCCCCAAGGGCAAGGAGTTCCACCTCAGCGCAGCCTTCCCGTCGGCCTGCGGCAAGACCAACCTGGCCATGCTGCGTCCCACGATTCCGGGCTGGAAGGTTGAGACCGTCGGCGACGACATCGCTTGGATGCGCCCCGGCAACGACGGACGCCTGTACGCCATCAACCCCGAGCGCGGCTTCTTCGGCGTCGCCCCGGGCACCGGCGAAAACACCAACCCGACCGCGCTGCACGCGCTGGGCCACGACGTGATCTTCACCAACGTCGCCCTCACCGACAACGGCGACATCTGGTGGGAGGGCATGACCGACGAGGCACCGGCCCACCTCATCGACTGGCAGGGCAACGACTGGACGCCGGCTTCCGGCACCCCGGCCGCCCACCCGAACGGTCGCTTCACCGTCACCGCCGATCAGGCCGAGTCGATCTCGCCGGACTGGGAAGAGCCTGCCGGCGTTCCGATCGATGTCATCTTGTTCGGCGGACGCCGCGCCAGCAATGTGCCACTGATCAGCGAGTCCTACTCCTGGGAGCACGGAGTCTTCGTCGGCGCCACGGTTTCCTCCGAGCAGACCGCAGCCGCCGAAGGCACCGTCGGGGAGTTGCGTCGCGACCCCTTCGCCATGCTGCCCTTCTGTGGCTACAACATGGCCGACTACTGGGCTCACTGGCTCAAGCTGGGCGAGAAGCTCGGCGAGGGCGCCCCGCGCATCTTCCAGGTGAACTGGTTCCGCAAGGGTCCCGACGGCAAGTTCCTGTGGCCGGGCTTCGGCGACAACGCTCGCCCGATCGAGTGGGCTTTGCACCGTGTGGCCGGCGAGGTCGGCGCGGTGGACGCCATCAGCGGACGGCTGCCGCGCAGCGGCGACCTGAATCTGGCCGGACTGGAGATCAGCAAGGACGAGCTCGAAGCCTTGTTCGCACTCGACCCCGAGGCGTGGACCGTCGAAGCCGACCTGACCGCGGAGTACTTCGCCAAGTTCGGTGACAAGCTTCCGGTCGAACTCGCTGACCAACTGACCGAGTTGCGCGAGCGTATCGATCGCGTCAAGGCGGCGAATTCCTGACCAACACACACAGGGGCCCGCGGCGAAAGCCGTTGGGCCCCTGTGTCATTTCTGCGCCCTGTGTCATTTCTGCACCGTGAATCGCTGGGGAGAACTCCCCGTCAAGATGACAACAGCGGCCCGCATTGAGTACGTTGTTCGCGACATCTCTCTATTGACCTTCTGCCAGCACATCACAGCGGCAATAGGGAGTAGCCGCCGGGGGGATCAGCAATGGTCCGCGGCTCAATTTTTCGAGGGGAACACATCATGAGTATTCGTTGGACTCGCCATATTGCGGTGGCTGCTGCCACCGCCCTGGCGGCAGGAATCGCACTGTTGGGACCGGCAGGCACCGCCCAGGCCGCGGCGTCGGTCGTCGTCACCGGATCGACGACCACCGTTGCCGCCGCAAGGAATCTGCCCTTTACCTTCACCATCAACGGCACCGCTAACGGATGGGGAGCCTCTGTCGCGATCATCTCGACCCGCGTCGGTGTCGGCTACCGCGATACGCCCACCCACCTGGACTACTCCGGCCTCCCAGCGATCGGGCACCCCTTCACTGTCACAGTCCCGATTACCGCCTCCACCACACCGGGGCGCTACCGCGTCAAGGTCGAGGCCATCCAGAGTGGTGCCACCGTTGGCACCGGCTATGCCTACTTCACCGTGTTGGCCAGCACCAGCTACAGCCGCTCCCACACCACCACCAGCATTTCGGGCAAGGTCGGCCGCACCCGCCGCACCACCTTCAAGGTGTGGGCGCCCCGCTACCAGGTGGGCGCTACCGCCAAGGTCTACTACAAGTTCAAGGGCACCAAGAAGTACGTGAAGGTCGCTCAGGGCCGCCTCAACAGCACCGGCTACGCCAAGATGCTCACCAAGAAGGGCAAGATCCGCAAGGCGGGTCGCTACTACATCAAGATCGGTGGCGTCACCTACGCGGCTGGCTACAAGACCACGACGATCAAGACCTACATCCGGTCCTACTGATCTCACCCGAAGGCCCCGGCGTACCGCGCCGGGGCCTTCGTCTGTCTTGGGGCAAGGCTCACTGATTCGGTTCGGGGCTGGGCCAGCGTCCCCGCAGGTACGAGTCGGGGTAGCGGGCCAGGGCGTCGGCATCCAACTCGGCCGCCGCCCGCAGCGGCCAAGACGGCTCACGCAAGGCCACTCGAGCCAAAGAAACCGCATCAGCGTCACCGTTGTCGAGGATGGCCTGCGCCTGGGCCGGCTCGGTGATGCGTCCGGCGACACTCACCGGCACCCCGGACTTGCGCACCTCGCGAGCCAACGGCACCTGATAGCCCGGCGCCGAGGGGATCTTGGCCAGCACATTGCCGCCACTAGAAACATCGATCAGATCCGCGCCATGCTCGCTGGCCATCCTCGCCACCTGCTGGGCCTCGTCGATGCTGAAGCCGCCCTCAGTCCATTCCGTGGCCGACAGCCGCACCAGAATCGGCTTGTTCTGCGGCCACACCGCCCGTACGGCGTCGAGCACCTCCAGCAGCAGCCGGGCTCGTCCGGCCAGGTCACCACCGTAGCCGTCAGTACGGGTGTTGCTCAGCGGCGACAGGAACTGAAAGATCAGATAGCCGTGTGCGGCGTGAATCTCCACAGCATCGAAGCCGGCGGCGTCGGCGCGCTGGGCGGCCGCGGCGAAGTCCGCCACGACCTTGGCCAGGTCTTCGGTGGTCGCGGCCCGGGGCGCGGCCAGTCCGGGGAAGGGCGCCTCGGTGGGCCCCAAGGTTGGCCAGCCGCCATCGTCGAGAGGCACCGAACCGGACTTGTCGGGTTCGAAATCACGATAGATCGACGCCTTGCGCCCGGCATGCTGCAACTGCACGGCCATTGCTGCGCCTTGGGCGTGTCCGAACTCCACAATGGGGCGCCACGCCTGAACCTGCTCGTCGTTCCACAAACCGCAGCACCACGGCGTGATCCGTCCCTCGGGGGATACGCCGGTCGCTTCCGCGATGACCAAGCCGAATCCGCCAGCCGCCCGAGCTCCGTAATGCACCAGGTGCCACACGCCGGGTACCCCGTCCCGGTTTTCGCACTGATATTGACACATCGGCGCCAGAAACAGCCGATTCGGAATGGTCAGGCCCCGCAACGTCAGCGGGTCGAATAAAGACGACATGATTACAGGTTAGGCACGTGTGTGTTGCAGAGCCTCCTTTCTCAAGAATCACCCCTTACCCTCGTTGGCAGGAGGAGAGACCATGACGGACTCAGCGACCTGGACCGAGCGCTACGCCGCGGCAGCCATGGTGTGGGACACCACACCCAACCAATTCGTGGTGGAGGCGTGCGGCGCACTTCCCCCCGGCAGGGCCCTGGACTTGGGCGCCGGGGAAGGGCGCAACGCCATCTGGCTGGCTGGGCGCGGTTGGCAGGTCACCGCCGTGGACTTCGCCTCCATCGCCGTGGGACGCATCGCCAGCCACGCAGCCCTGCAGAATGTGCATCTCGACGCCATCATCGCCAACGCCTTGGCCTACCACCCCGCCCCGAACTCCTACGACCTGGCCTTGCTGTGCTACCTGCAACTGCCGGCTATGCAGTTGCGCAAGGCGATCAGCAACGCCGTCGGCGGTTTGGATACCGGCGGACGCCTGGTGGTGGTGGCCCACGATGAATCGAATCTGCTCAACGGCTATGGGGGGCCCAAGGATCCGGACCGCCTCACCAATCCCGACACGGTGGCCAAGATCGCTTCCGACCTCGGCCTGACGGTGGTTCGCGCCGAGGTGGTTCAGCGCGAAGTCCGTACCGACCAGGGCATCCGGATTGCTCAAGATCACGTGGTGGTAGCCGTCCGTCCTTAGCTTCTTCTGAGGTTGACCTGGCAGGCTGGTTGTCAGGAGCAGATGGATGAACCTTGAATTGATCGTGATCACCGGCGTGCTGCTGGTGGTGGCGGCAACATCCCTGGCACCACGACTGGGTGTGGCGACCCCCTTGGTTTTGGTTGCCCTCGGCTTCGGAATGAGCCTGTTGCCCTTCGTCGACGCCATCGTGATCGAACCGGAGTGGATCCTGGCTGGCGTCCTGCCACCGTTGTTGTATTCGGCCGCAGTCAGCACTCCGGTCATGGAGTTCCGCCGCGACTTCGGCCTGATCTCCGCCTTCTCGGTGATCCTGGTGGTGGTCACCTCGGTCGCGATCGGCTTCTTGGCCACCTGGTTGGTACCAGGACTCCCGCTGGGTCTGGGCATCGCGCTGGGCGCCGTGGTGAGCCCCACCGACGCGGTGGCGACCTCCATCGTTCGTCGCGCTGGCGTCTCCAACCGCCTGGTGACGGTGTTGGAGGGCGAATCGATGCTCAACGACGCCACCGCCTTGGTGCTGCTGCGCACAGCGGTCGCCGCAGTGGGGGTCTCGGTCTCGCTGTGGCAGGTCATCGGCCAATTCGTGTGGGCGGTGGCCGCTGCGGTCGTCATCGGTTGGCTGGCCGGGCGATTGAATCTGCTGGCACGGCGCTGGATCACCGAGGTGCCGGCCGGAGTCGCCTTGTCTTTGGGGGTGCCCTTTCTGGCCTATCTCCCGGCGACCTATGTGGGAGCCTCAGGCTTGGTCGCAGCCGTCACCGCGGGACTGGTGAGTGGCTTCGGCGCACCACAGCACCTGAGCGCCGAGGAGCGAATCTCCGAGCGCGCTGTGTGGCGCACCGTGGAGCTGTTGTTGGAAAGCGCCGTGTTCTTGATGGTCGGCCTGGAACTGCCCACCTTGATCACCGACCTGAGCCACGACGGCGCCTACCTGGGCCGTCCGGTGGTCGTGGCGCTGATCGTCGGCACCGTCGCGATCCTCATCCGCATCGGCTTTGTCGCTTTCGCCCTGTGGTCGCTGGCCCGCCGCAACCGACGGGTGCCTCAGATTCGCGAACAACTCAGCCATTGGCAAGACCAGGTCGCCGAGGGAGTGCTTCCGCCCGAAGACCTTCCAGTGAAGGCGCGTCGGCACTGGCGCACCTTGCGCCGCGGCGGACGCCCAGCCTCGGCGAAGGAACGACAGAACCGCTGGGATCTGCTACTCGGACGCCGGATCGCCGACCTGGACTATCTGGCCGCCGAGCAATTCAGTTGGCGCGATGGCGTGATCCTGGTGTGGGCCGGCATGCGTGGCGCCTTGACCATCGCCGCAGCTCAGACCTTGCCCGCTGACACCGCCTACCGGTCATTGATCATTCTGGCCGCCACCATCGTCGCGGTGGGCACACTGGTGATCCAAGGACTCACCTTGGCCCCGCTGGCCAACCGCCTCGGCGTCACGACCGACGAGGGAAACACCGATCCTCGTCGGTGGCGCGCCCTCCAAAAGGAACTGGACGCTGCAGCCCTGGAGAGCCTGCCACTGGCCAGCAACCCGGACGCGGCAAAGCTGCTGTCCAAGGTTCGTGAGCGGCTGCACCAGACGACGCGCAATGGTTCGGCCGAAGCCCGCGCCCGCGAATTGCGGGTGGCCGCCGTGGAGGCACAACGCAGCAGATTGATCGAGCTGCGCCGGCGCGGAACCTATCCCTCCGGCATGCTCGACGACGCCCTGGCCCAGCTCGACGCCCAGCAACTCAGCATCGAGCTGCGGCAGGAATACGACTGACTCCAACCGGCGTCCGCCAGTTCCACCAGGGCCCCGTCCCCCTGAGCCTGTCGAAGGGCACACCCCAACCCCCGCTCCCTGAGCTTGTCGAAGGGCCCGGCTCGCGCCTGCGGGGTGCGATCCCAAGCGTCGACCTGGCCAGCAGTAGGCGCACTTTTTGCTGAGCAGCCGGTGAGCCTTGTAGGCTGACCGCGGTTCTGGAGGTGTCGCCTAGTCCGGTCTATGGCGCCCGCCTGCTAAGCGGGTTGAGGGCTTCAACCCTCTCGCGAGTTCAAATCTCGCCACCTCCGCCATTGCCCCCACCGGGCTCGAGCGCGTTTGGCTGCTCGAGAATGCCGGTGGGTGGGGCCCAACGATCTGCCCCGAAACAACGTCACCGGATTCATAGACAACATCGTGCGGGCGCCTGGCGAGCGGGCAACCGGGCTAGGGAACACACCCTTCGACAAGCTCAGGGAACGGAAGGCAAGACCAGGCGCGGAAGGCGAGGCCAAGGAACAGAAGGCGAGACCAAGGCGCGGAAATGTGAAGCCGCCAGAGGCGACACACCGACGAGACGCAACACACGACTCCCGGACGCAGCGCAAAGGCTCCACCACCGCTGGCTGAGCCTGTCGAAGCCCCAAAGACCTCTGAGTAAAACCAGGCACGGCCGGGCGGCGGCGTGTCTGACCGTCCCGACCAGAACCACCAGCTAGGGTCCAGATTGGTGGCCGAGCATCGCTGGGTCATCGTGCGACCGCAGAAGGAGGTGCCATGCCAGCCAAAGTGAAGACCACCCTTATCGTCTTGGTGGCTATCTTCCTCACCTTCGCCGTCGTGCAGAACCCCGAAAGGTCTGCCGCCGTGGTCCACTCGATCTGGGATCTGTTGGTCAACACTGTGACCGGATTCGGACGGTTCTTCACCACCCTGGCGAGCTGACATGGACGGGCAGTGGCTGCCCGAAGCCGGGGTCAGCATGTTGCAGCATTACACCGTCCCCGGCGATCGCGATGTGGTCTTTGTCACTCGAAAGCACTGGGTAACCCTGGCCGAACCCGTCGCCTCCGCCATCGGCGCTGGAATAGTGATGCTGTTTCTGGTGGCTCGCCTCAGCGAAGGCTTCCCCGAAGCCGGGGTGATCGCTTTTGCGGGCTGGCTGGTGCTGGTGGGCCGAGCCGCCTATCGCATTCTGGAGTGGCAGTTCGCGTGGTTCGGGGCCACCCGGCGACGCCTCATGCTCACCTACGGCCTCCTCAACCGCAAGGTGGCGATGATGCCGCTGGAGAAGGTGACCGATATGAGCTACTCCCGATCCGCCTGGGGCCAAATGCTGGGCTACGGCGAGTTCGTGTTGGAATCGGCTGGCCAGGATCAGGCGCTGCGCACTGTGGACTTCCTCCCCGATTCCGATGAGCTGTACCGCATTCTCACCTCCACGATGTTCGAAACCCGCGATCACCGCGACACCCCCGAGGGTGAGGACGTCACGATTTCCGACCCCGCCAATGAGCCCACCGAGGTCATCCTGCGGCACCGCAGCGAAGATTGATCCGGTCCGCCACCCCGCCGATTACCTGGCCGGTTGGTGGAGCGGGCTACTCTTAACCTGCCGTTACCGCTGAAGGACCTCTACATGACACAACCGCCGGAGAGTAGCCCGTCCGGACGTTCCCAGGGCCGTCGCATTTCCGCCGATAACCTCACCAACGATGGCGGCCTTCGCCCCGGCTTCGGTGGCGCAATCGGATGGACCGTGTTGGGCACCTTCATTCCCGGCCTCGGACTGTGGCGCGGGGGTCACCGCATCATCGGCGGCATCGTCATGGGGCTGGTCACGCTGACCATCGGGGGACTGGTCGTCTTCGCCGTCACCCAGCCCAAGACGCTCACCTCGTTGGTCACCGACCCCAATGTTCTGGTGGCCGTGGCCGGCACTTTGCTGGTTATGGCACTGGCGTGGGTCACCATCATCACGACCACCCATCTGTCGCTGCGTCCGGTCCGGGCCAGCGCCGGACAACGGGTCATCGGCGGGATACTCGTCAGTGCGCTCGCTTTCGGCGTGGCGGCACCCATGGCGATCGGCGCCAACCTTTCCTTCACCTCCGCAGTGGGGCTGTCCAGCTTCGAAGCCGGCCCCCCGGTCAACGTCGAGGATCCGTGGGACGGCAAAGACCGAATCAACATTTTGGTCCTCGGCGGAGACTCCGGCACTGGGCGAGATATCCGGCTGGGCATCCGACCTGACAGCATCTCGGTGGCCTCCATCAACACCCGCAACGGCGCCATCACCTTGATCAATATCCCTCGCCAGACTGCGCGAATGCCTTTCCCGAAGGACTCGCCTCTCCACAAGTACTTCCCGAACGGGTTCTACAACGGTGATCCGAAGAACCAGGAATACGCGCTCAATGCGATGTATCGCAACGTTCCAGCCACCGTTCCCAACAATATCCTCGGGAAGACCAAGGATTTCGGAGCCAAGGTGATGATGGTGTCGGTCGGCGAGGCGCTCGGCCTGGATATCGACTACCACGTGATCGTCAACATGGATGGCTTCAAAGACATCATCAACGCCATCGGCGGCATCACCGTCAACATCAACAAGCCCATCCCGATCGGCGGCCACAACGCCAGCCCGCCGAAGCCCGCGCAGCTTCCCACCGGCTGGATCGAACCCGGACCCAACAGACATCTCAAGGGCAACCATGCCTTGTGGTTCGCCCGGGCCCGCTACAAATCGTCCGACTACGACCGAATGCAGCGCCAGCAGTGCGTCATCAATGCTGTGGTGAAGCAGGCCGACCCGGTCACGGTGTTGAACAACTTCCAGTCGATCGTGGCGGCTGGCACCAAGACCATCACTACTGATGTTCCGCGAAACCTGCTGCCGGCCATGGCCGACCTAGCCAGCAAGGCCCGTAAGAACTCGATTCGAAATATCCTGCTCGACACCAGCAACTTCAGCACGACCAATCCCAATTGGCCGGCGGTTCGCAAGCGGGTCAAGCGAGCTCTGAACGAGGCTGATACTGCGGCCAACGCAACCGCAACCCCCGCACCGAGTGGCGCTGCTTCGACTCCGGCCACCCAGCCCACCGATACGGCATCGCCGAGCGCCAGTCCATCGAAGACGTCGAAGAAGACCAGCAATCTTGATGACGCCTGCGCCTACCATCCGGAGAAGTCGTAGCCCTACCGGGGCCAGGAATTCGGCACCACCGCCACCCTCGTCAACAGACAATGGTGGCGGTGGTCCGGTGGCGGCGAGGGTGGGATTCGAACCCACGGAGCCGTGAAGCTCGGCCGCTTTCAAGGCGGCTGCACTAGTCCACTATGCGACCTCGCCAACGGCCTGCCCAGCTTACCGGTCCTGAGCGGCTCGGCAAGCTCGCCGAGAGCCCCGTCGGCGTGGAAAGCTGGTCCCATGCGCATCGTGACCGTCACCGCCCCCGGCGGCATCGAGAACCTCACCCTCGCTGAGGCCGAGACCCCCACCCCCGCGTCCGGCGAAGTGCTCATCGCCGTCACCGCAGCCGGCGTCAATCGGGCCGACCTGCTGCAACGGCAGGGTTTCTACCCGCCGCCGCCAGGCATCAGCGAGGTCATCGGCTTGGAGGTCTCCGGCGTGATCGCGGAGGTCGGGGCGGGCGTGACCGGCTGGACGCCCGGCGATCCCTGCGTGGCCCTGCTCGCCGGCGGGGGCTATGCCGACTATGTCGCGGTTCCGGCCGGCCAAGTCATTCCGGTCCCCACCGGAGTCGATCTGGTCAGTGCGGCCGGGCTCATCGAGGTCTCCGCCACGGTGGTCTCCAACTTCGACCATGTGCATCTCAGCGCCAGCGAGACCGTCCTCATTCATGGCGGAGCCGGGGGCATCGGCACCTTCGCGATCCAGTACGCCAAGGCGCTGGGCGCACGGGTGATCGTCACTGCGGGGTCGCCCGAGAAGCTCCAGTTGTGCCGAGAGCTCGGCGCCGATGTGGGTCTCGATTACCACCAGGATTGGCCGGCCGCGCTTTCCGAGGCCACCAACGGCGCCGGGGTCGACGTCATCTTGGACGTGATGGGCGCCAAATACCTGGAAGCCAATGTGGCCGCGCTTGCCGCCGATGGACGCCTGGTCGTCATTGGTCTGCAGGGTGGACGCAAAGCGACCTTGGACTTGAACCGACTGCTCACCAAACGAGCCACCGTCACCGCGACCAGCCTCCGCGGACGCCCGGTCGAGCAGAAGGCGGAGATTTGCGCACGGGTGGCTGAGGTCGTCTGGCCGATGATCACCAACGGCGAGATCCGAATGGCCCCCGAAACACGCTTCGCCATGACCCAGGTCGCCGACGCACACGCTCACCTGGAATCCGGGGCCAACACCGGCAAGATCCTGCTGGTGTGGTGAGCAAGCCCTAGAATCGGCCACACCCCCACCTCAGGGAGGAGCGCCCATGCTCATCGAGTTCGCTCCGTCCGCGCAAGGCAGCGTGGGCATCGAATGGGAACTGGCCCTTGTCGATCTCGACACCGGCGAGCTGGCTCCCGAGGCCGAGCCGGTGCTGACCGCCTGCGGGTCAGGCCCCGACACCCCGATTCGCAAGGAATACCTCACCAACATGGTGGAGTTGGTGTCCGGGGTGCACCGCACGGTGGCTGATGCGATCGCCGACATCTCCGGCAGTCTGGATGTGCTCACCGCGGCGCTGCGTCCGCGCAATCTGGGGGTGATCGGTTCGGGCACTCACCCGTTCAGCCGCTCCGCTGACCAGCAACGATTCCACGGACCCCGCTACGACCTGGTCGCCGAACGTACCGGATACTGGGGGCGTCAGATGGCCATCTGCGGCAGCCACGTGCACATCGGCGTCGACCACCGCCAGAAGGCGCTGCCGCTGACCTGTGGCCTGGCCCGGTTCTACCCCTACTTGCTGGCCGTTAGCTGCTCCTCACCGTATTGGGAAGGCGAAGACACCCTTTTCGCGTCCCAGCGCACCATGCTGTTCCAGCAACTCCCCACCAACGGCCTGCCCTACCCGATGCGGGACTGGGCGCAGTTCGAGGCCTACGCCGAAGACCTGCTCGCCTGCGGCATGATCAACGAACCCGGCGAGATTCGCTGGGATGTCCGACCGTCCCCCAAATTCGGCACCGTCGAGAACCGCACCGCCGATTCGGTGCCCACCCTGGCCGAACTGGGCTGCATCGCGGCATTGACCCAGTGCTTCGCGGAGTACATCTCGCGCAGCTATGAACGCGACCAAAGCGTCGAACAACTCCCGCCGTGGCTAGTGCGCGAGAACAAGTGGCGTGCTGCCCGCTATGGCCTGGACGCCGACGTCATCCTGCCCGCCGGAGGTGCCCGCGAGGTGCCGCTGCGCGAAGGACTGGTGAAGTGGGTGGATCGCCTGGCCGACATCTCCCGGGATCTGGGATGCGCCGACGAACTGGCCTTCGCTGCCGACCTGGCCGAGCATGGCGCCAGCTACGAGCGCCAACGCAACACCGGATCACCGCAAGCCGCACTGCGTCTGCTGCTGGCTGAGACCGGAGCACCGCGTCCGCTCGGCTAACCTTTGGGGGTGCTTCCGTTCCTGCTGCTGGCCACCCGCGATCATGATGAGGCCGCCGATGCCGAGTACGCCTCGATTCTGCGCCACAGCAGGTTGGCCGCTGATCAGCTTCATCGGGTTCGGCTGGAGGCAGCACCCATGCCTGCGATCGAGCTGTCCGACTATTCCGGCGTGATCCTCGGTGGCAGCTCCTTCAACGTCTCCGATGCGGTGAAGTCCCCGCTGCAGCAGCGCGTCGAGGCCGAACTGGATGCCCTGCTGACCCGCATCGTCGCCGAGGATTTCCCCTTCCTCGGCCTGTGCTACGGGGTGGGGGCGCTGACCAAGAACCTCGGTGGCCAGGTGGACGCCGAGTTCTCCGAACCGGTCGGCGCCACCGAAATCACCTTGACCCGTGAGGGCGTCTCCGATCCGATCACCGCGGGGCTCCCGGAGAAGTTCGAAGCCTTCGTCGGGCACAAGGAGGCCTGTTCGCAGCTTCCGTCCACGGTCGCCATGCTGGCGGTGGGCATGGCCTGCCCGGTGCAGATGTATCGGGTCGGACGCAATGTCTACGTGACCCAGTTTCACCCGGAGTTGGACGCCGCCGACCTGGCCGCCCGCATGCGCATCTACCAACACGCCGGCTACTTCGCCCCCGAGGAACTCAACGACCTCATCGCCATGGCCCACACCTCCGCGGTGAACGGCCAGCAGCACCTCGTGCTGAGCAACTTCGTGAAGCTCTACGGGGCGGCCACCAGCGCCCGCTGAGCGGTGCGTCCGCGCACGTGGCACAGTGGCTGTGCCGATTGGATTACTAGCGTGGGAAGGATCACCTCCATGACCGAAAGACGTCACGCAGCATGGCCGGTTCCTGGCAGCGGAGTTTTGAGCGCTGCGCAATGGTGACTCCACCGGACGACTCACCCACCATGTCGAACGAGCGCTGGCTGTGGTGGAAGCGAGCCCTTGCCAAGGCCCGGTGGGACCTGGTCCTTTCGGGCATCATCATTGCCTGCGTTCTCATCGGCGCCGCGATCGGGGTGTGGAGTTGGCCGCTGTGGCTGGTGCTTGTGGCCGCCATCGCTCAGGCGATGGTCGCGGTGATCCTTGCCGGCAAACGGATCGACCACCAAGATCGGCGAGCTGAACGTGACCGTCATCGTGAGCAGTTCCAAGCCGACTTCAAGCAGCGGTACAACCCGGAACGTTGGCCTGACCACACCGAATCCCCAAGCTGAGCAGGAACCGGAGACTCAGAAGGGGCGCTCTGGTCTGCTTCACCGGTTGCGGCTGGCGGCACTCAGGTCCCCGATTCAGCAGATAGCCGCCCGTCAAGGGGGGGGTTGGTAGGGGCATCTGCCAAGCAGAGGTGACCACCCCTCGTTGCTGGCTACGCCACTACCGGTCACACGGTCACCGCGACGCATTCAGCCGGGTGAAAGGATAACGGAACGCGACGCGGTCGCGTTGAACCGTCGCAGGTGCTCACCAGCACCGAGACCGCCCGACGTGGGACAGGGCTGGTGACTCTCAGCAGGGGCGTTCCTGCGGGGAACGCTGCGCGGTGAGCATTGGGTTGCGCACCACCACATCGCCGAGGATGTCGTCAACGCGATGCATCACATCGGCTGGCAGCACCACTCCGGAGGCGGCAGCGTTCTCGACGACTTGCTTGGGTTTGGACGCTCCGATGATCGCCGCGGCCACATTCGGGTTCTGCAATACCCAGGCCACCGCCAGTTGGGCCATGGTCAGGTCCAACTCTTCGGCCACCGGACGCAAGTTCTGCACCGCACTCAGCACGGCTTCGTCCATGAGACGTTTGATCATCGCGGCACCACCCTTGGTGTCAGTACCACGGGAACCGGCCGGCGGCGGCTGTCCAGGCAGGTATTTGCCGGTCAGCACCCCCTGAGCGATCGGCGACCAGCACAGTTGCGAGACGCCCAGCTCAGCCGAGGTGGGCACCACCCACTCCTCGATGACCCGCCACAGCATCGAATACTGCGGCTGGTTGGAAACCAGTTGGAAGCCGAGATCCTTGGCCAGGCCGTGCGCAGCCCGGATCTGAGCGGCATCCCACTCCGACACTCCGATGTAGAGTGCCTTACCCTGCCGAACCACGTCGGCGAAGGCCTGCATGGTCTCCTCCAGGGGAGTCTCATGGTCGTAGCGGTGTGCCTGATACAGGTCGACATAGTCGGTCTTGAGCCGCTTGAGCGATCCGTTGATCGACTCCATGATGTGCTTGCGTGACAGACCGCAATCGTTGGGACCTTTGGGCCCGGTGGGCCAATACACCTTGGTGAAGATCTCCAGCGACTCCCGCCGCTGCCCCTTCAGAGCCTTGCCCAGCACCTTCTCGGCGACGGTATTGGCATAGACATCAGCGGTATCGAAGCTGGTGATCCCGGAGTCCAAGGCCGCCCGGACGCACTTGTAGGCGGCCTCGTTCTCGATCTGCGAGCCGTGAGTGAGCCAGTTCCCGAAGCAGATCTCGGAGACTTTCAGCCCCGAGTCGCCCAGATAGCGGTGCTTCACTGCGGGCCTCGGGAAGACACCCTTCTGCGGGAGTTCTTGACCTCGATGACCTCGGTCAGCTCCAGGTCGGATTCGCCCGAGGCGTCCGGGCCGTCCTCGCCCTCAGCCTGCTCGGATTCCGCCTCGTCGACGATCTCTTCGGCAATCTCTTCAGCTTCCTCGACAGCTTCAGGCTCTTCGACGACATCGTCCTCGCCACGCTTCAGTTCAGCCAGCCGATCCGACAGCGAAGAACTCGTGCTGTCGAAGGTGGCCAGCATCTGGCGCACGTTGGAAAGCTGGGCGTTGATGGAGTCCCGTCGAGCAACGGCCGCCTCCAACTCCCGCTCGGTCTCCCGGCGGATCTTCACCGCCGTCGCCCGAGCCGCGGAGATGTGCTGAATGGCTTCCTCGCGGGCCGACTTCATGATGACTTCGGCCTGCTCCTTGGCCCCGGCCAGCAGGTTCTCTGCTTCGAGTTCCAGGTTGTCATGACGCTCACGCAGCTTGCTGATCGCCTGCTCGTGATGGGCGCTTTGCGACTCGAACTCGGCATTGGCCTTGTCGCGACGCTCGGCCAGGTTCTGCTCGAACTCGGTCGCTGCGGCTGCGGCGCGGGCCCGGTGGGCCTCATAGACGGCCTCGGCCTCTTCGCGGCGAGCCACGGCTTCCCGATCGGCGTAGTCGACGATCTCATCGGCCTGACGCTTGGCTGCCTCCAGAATCCGAGCGGCTTCGGTGTCGGCCTTGCTGATCACGTCGCGGGAATGCCGCTCGGCGTTGCCGGTCAGTTGTTCGACCTCCGAGGTCGCCTCGCTGGTGATTCGGTCAGCCTCGGCCTGAGCGCGCTGGCGCAACTCATTGGCCTCGTCCTCGGCCAGGGCCAGCATGCGTCCGATGCGGGCACCGATATCGGAGAATGCCGGGGTTTCCTCCTTCGCGGACTCCAGCTTCGCCAACCGGGCGCGATAGCCGGCCAACTGCTCCTCCAACTGAGCAATGGCCGCCTGGGACTTGTTCTGCGACAGGGCTGCGTCGGCAGCCTCGGCGCGGGCTTGGTCGCGCGCCTTGCACAGGTCGCCAATAGCGCGGTCAACCTCGGTGGGGTCATAGCCCCGCAACACCGTGCGGAAACCGGGAATCTGAATCATCTGTGTTCTTCCATTCCGTGTGAGGTTCGGTTGGCGGCCGGTGATCGCCCCATACTGTTCAATGCACCGGATAGTTGTCGAATCTGAGCGGTGATCTCTTCTCGCCGTTTGGTCAAGGAGGCCACCTCCGCTCGAGCACGTTCTGAGGAGGCTCTGGCTTCGGCGCGTACCGAATCGGCATCCTTGCGCGCCTGCGCCAACACTGCGACGGCCTCTTCTCGGGATGCCAAAGCCTTGTCGTAGGCGTCGTGCTGCATGTTTTCGAGGTCTTGCAGGGCACGCTCGCGGACCATCCGGGCACCCTCCTCGGCCTCTTCCAGACGGCGTTGCGCCCGCTCTTCCTGTGCCGCAACTTCTGAGCGAGCACCCTTGAGTAGACGATCGGCGGATTCCTGGGCCTGCAAGCGGATGTGCTTGGCCTCATTCTCGGCTGCCTCCAGGGCAGCCCGAGCCTTGGCCTCGAGTTCGGAGGCCCGTGCCTGCGCGGCAGCAAGGTCAGCCCGACGCTTGTGCTCGGATTGGGTGAGCGCCACTTCAGCATCGGAGCGAACCTGATCCAAGTGACGCTGGAGCTCCTCACTGCGGGTCTGCTTGATCGCTTCGGCTTCCGCCTCAGCTCGCTCGCGGATCTTCTCCATCTCGAACTCGGCACGCTCCACGAATTCATTGACCAGCGCGGAACGTTCCTCAACCCGATTCTGGGCTTCAGCGACGAGGGCGTCAGCCTCGGCTTGAGCCTGAGCGCGCAACTGGGCAAGCTCTGCTTCGAAGGCGCTGCGTCCGGCCTCAAGCTCAGCGCGCTGGGTCAACTGATCGGCTTCGAGTTCGGCGAGGATCGCCTCCCGCTCGTCATCGAACGCCCGTCGATCATGGGCCAAGGCGTCGGCCGCGTGAGCCCGCAGTGCCGCCAACTCGGCGTCCAGCAATTCGCGGCGCTGGGATTGCTCAGCCTCGAATTGCGCGCGGCGTTCATCGAGTTCGGCGTCGAATTGTTCGACCCGCTCTGCTATGCGTTGCAGAATCTCCAGCTCAATACCGGCATTGCGCTCGTTGAGCTCTTCCTTGCGCTGGTTGGCCTCGACCAACACCAACTCGGCCTGCTGGCGGGCTTGCGCCACCACTTCACCGGCGGTGCGCTCGGCGGCCTGGTGCAGCATGGTCGATTGCTGGGTAGCTTCCTGCAGCAGTTGAAGCGCATCTCGGCGGGCCTCTTCCAGGCGGGTTCGGACCTCAACCCGGATCTGTTCGGCCTCGGACTGGGCCTGGATCACCTCGCGGTGTGCGGCATCGAGAAGTTCACGCTTCTTGGCCAACTCGGCGCGGGCAGCTTCGGCTTCAGCTTGTGCTTCGGCGCGCAATTGGTCAGCAAGGAGCTGGGCTTGGTTCAGGATCTCGGTTGCTTGCCGCGCAACCTCACCATCCGCCGGCCCCTCGCCAAACAACGGATTCACTTCGAGCACCCAAGAATAGTGCTATCCGAAACCCCTAAATGGCAAGCCCAAACACAAGACCCACAGCCCGGTCTCATCTCAAGGTGGAGTCACCCACAAGGGGTATTACGTGACCGGTAGAGTAGCTCCTCGTGCAATACCTCTCCACCCGTGACACCGCCGGCGCCGAGCACCCGCGCTTCACCGACATCCTGCTGGCCGGCCTGGCCCCGGATGGCGGCCTCTATCTTCCGCAGAGTTATCCCCGGCTCACCCCCGCCCACCTGGCCGAGTGGCGCCAGGTGCTACGCACCGATGGCTACGCCGGGCTGGCCTCTGCGGTGATCTCCCTGTTCGTGGACGATATTCCTGCCGACGATCTGCGAAATATCTGTGAGCGTGCCTACAATTCCGAGACTTTTTCCGATGCCGCCATCGTTCCGGTCAGTGAACTGAAAGACGGCCTGTGGATTTGTCACCTTTCTCTGGGCCCGACGGCAGCCTTCAAAGACCTGGCGATGCAACTGCTGGGGGAGCTTTTCGAGTATCAACTGGGCCGGGTCGATGCGCAGTTGAATATTCTCGGCGCCACCAGCGGCGACACCGGCTCGGCCGCAGAGCATGCGATGTTGGGACGCGACGGCATCCGAGTCTTCATGCTCACCCCGGCCGGACGGATGACGCCCTTTCAGCAGGCCCAGATGTTCAGCTTGGACGACCCCAGCATCATCAACATCGCGGTGGACGGAGTTTTCGACGACTGCCAAGACCTCGTGAAGGCCGCAGCCGCCGATGCCGACTTCAAGAGCCGCTACCGCTTGGGCGCGGTGAACTCGATCAACTGGGCTCGGCTCATGGCCCAGATCGTGTACTACGTGGCGTCCTGGCTGCAGGTCACCACCGCTGACGATCAGCAGGTCTCCTTCACCGTCCCGACCGGCAACTTCGGCAATATTTGCGCTGGCCACATCGCCCGGCAGATGGGGCTACCGATCAAGCACCTGGTGTTGGCCACCAACGAGAACAACGTCTTGGACGAGTTCTTCCGCACCGGAATCTACCGGGTTCGTTCGGCTTCGGAAACCCTGGCGACCTCCAGCCCCAGCATGGACATCTCCAAAGCGTCCAACTTCGAGCGCTTCATCTTCGACCTCCTGGGCCGCGATGCCGCCCGGGTACGCGAGTTGTTCTGCGAGCAGTTGCCGACGCAGGGCTACTTCGACCTCTCCGACACCCCCGAGTTCGCCGAGATCACCCAGCGCTACGGCTTCAGCTCCGGATCCTCCACCCATGGCGACCGGGTCGCCACGATCCGCAGACTGTGGACCGAGCAGCAGGTTCTCATCGATCCGCATACCGCCGACGGGGTCACCGTGGCCGAGCAGTTCGTCGAAGAAGGCGTCCCGATGATCGTCACCGAGACCGCCTTGGCCGTGAAGTTCTCCGAAACGATCGTCGAAGCCGTCGGCATCGAACCGGAACGGCCGACCCGCTTCGTCGGAATCGAAGACCTACCCCGCCACGTGGTCGATCTTCCCAATGACGTTGACGCGCTCAAGGCGCTCATCGCCCAACGCGTCGACGCCTGAGGCCATCAACGACTCACCATCCGCGACCCGGCTGTCACTACCCGTGCCCTGAGCCTGTCGAAGGGCACCCATCACCCAGCGCGAAAGCCGTCAGGACTTCTCGGCAGGTGCGTCGACCTTCGCGACCCCCCGCGGAATGGTGAGGGCCAACAACACCAGCGCGATCAGGTTGACCGGTGCCAGCACCAAGACGTCCAAGGTTTGCGCGACGAACAGCTCGGCCACACCCAGGACCGTCATGACCATCGCCAAGATGTGCAGGCCCCTTTTGCACTTCGCCGTTCCCCAGGTGGCCAGGGCGTACAGCCCGCCGAGCACCAGGCAGACCGCGCCGAGCACCACCGCCAAGGTGGCACCCGGAGTGCCCTCGGGGAGGAAGAGCAGGTACAGCGCGTAGATCGCCCAGTAGGCGGTGATCGGAATCAGGATCAGCACGGCGAACAGGCGCATCCGCGCCCGGGCAGACCCCGCAGTATCAGGAAGTTGCGGCACGACGCCTACCGTAGCGCCGGGCGGGCTTACTCGCAGCCTGGAAGCTCCCCGCCCATGACGAAGTCGGGATCCTTGATGCCGACGAAGGCCACCTTGTTGGGCAAGGTCAACATGACGGTGCCGTCCCCGATTCCCAGATCCTCCGATTTCGAGCCCGGATACATGGCCTTCAGTTCGGCCAAGCTCAGGTCCAGGGGCACGTCATCGGCGATTTCCAGGCTCTTGGGAAGCTTCTTGTCCACCGAGAACCGCCAGGACGCCAGGGTGCGCGGGGAGCTTGTCTTCAGATCCTTTGCCGTGAAGAGTACCCGCAGGTCGCCATAGACCAGGGTCTCGCCCCATTGCCCGGAGACTCCTTCACAGGTCTCGCCCACCTCCACGGCGTCCGGCTCACCGAGGCGTTTCGCCAGGGCATCAGCAACCTTCTTCTCGGCCGAGCCGAAGTCATACTTGCCGATCCCCTCACCGCCGAGTGTCAGGGTGCTGACCGCTGTGGGAGATGGTGTGGACTTGGTGGGAGTCGGTGTCGGCTTGTCGGAGACCGGGGCAGTCCCCGGCGGGTTTTTGGCGCAGCCCGCCAAGGCGAGTGCGGCTACGACGGCGATTCCGGAAAGCTGGACGGCACGCTTCATGGCTGGCCTCCGATCGGCTGGTCGGGGATGAGTGAGGGAACTGTAGCGCAGCCCCAGATCCGGCAGACCCGGCCTGCTGCGGGCATTAGCCTTGGGGGCAGCGACCGAAGGGACTCTCCACATGACCCCCACTAAGAAGCGCATCGGCATCCTCACTGCCGGCGGCGACAGCCCCGGTTTGAACGCCGCCCTGCGGGGTTTTGGCAAGGCCGCCATCCAGAACGGCTGGGAGCTGATCGGTTTCCGCGACGGCATTCGAGGCCTGGTCGAAAACCGATTCGTCCCGCTGGACTCCATGGCGCTGTCGGGAATCCTCACCGTCGGGGGCACCATCCTGGGCACCAGCCGCGACAAGGTGCACAAGATGAGCATCGACAATCAGATCGTCGACGCCCGTCCCCAGGTGGTGGCCAATGTCGAGGCCAACAACCTCGATGCTCTCGTTTTGCTGGGCGGTGGCGGCACTCAGAAGAACGCCATGCGGCTGGCCGAGGTGGGGCTCAACGTGCTCACCTTGCCCAAGACCATTGACAACGACATCGCCCGCACCGACACCAGCTTCGGCTTCGCCACCGCCATGGAGATTGCCACCGAGGCGATCGATCGGCTGCATTCCACAGCCCACAGCCACCACCGCATCATCCTCACTGAGATCATGGGGCACCGCGCCGGCTGGCTGGCCTTGGGCTCGGGCATCGCCGGTGGCGCCGACATCATCCTCATCCCTGAGATCCCCTACTCGGTCGACAGCGTCGTGGAGAAGATCAAGCACCGCATGCAGCGCGGGTCGCACTTCTCGGTCATCGCGGTCGCCGAAGGCGCCCGGGACAAACAGGACTGGGCCGACTTGGAAGCCGCGGAGCTTCTCGTCCGTTCATCCAAGACCCCCGAGGCCACCCGCGCAGCCAAGCAGCACCGCGCCAATGTGTACGACGCCCAGCGCGAACACACCTTCAAGCTCGCCCGCGAACTCGAAGCCGCGACCGGACTGGAGTCGCGGGTGTCGATCCTCGGTTATGTGCAGCGTGGTGGAACCCCCTGTGCAGCCGATCGACTTCTGGGGTCACGGCTAGGCTCAGCAGCAGCCCATGCGGTCAGCAAGGACATCTACTCAGTGATGGTCGCCGCCCGCGGGGAGGACACCGAGTTGGTGCCCCTGGAAGAAGTGGCAGGACAGGTCAAGCTGGTGCCTGAGGATCACGAGTGGATCCACACCGCACGAAAGGTTGGCACCGGATTGGGGGAATGAGATGCGTTTCACTCAGTTGGACGTCTTCGGCGATGGTGGCCTCACCGGCAATCCGCTGGCCGTGGTGCACAACGCCGACGGGCTCGAGACCGAACAGATGCAGGAGCTCGCGGCCTGGTTCAATCTTTCCGAGACCGCCTTCCTGCTCAAACCCACCGTAACCAGGGCCGACTACCTGGTTCGAATCTTCACTCCGATCGAGGAACTCCCCTTCGCCGGACACCCCACCCTGGGCAGCGCACATGCCTGGCTGGCTGCTGGTGGCCGTCCGCACAGCACTCATCACATCGTGCAGGAATGCGGAGTGGGCCTGGTCGAGCTTCGTGGATTCAATGGACGCATGGCCTTCGCCGCCCCGCCGCTGCGACGCAAGGAGCCGCTGACCAAGACCCAGGTCAGCGCCATCGCCAAAGTGATCGGCGTCCCGGCGACTCAGTGGGTGGCCCACGCCTGGGGCGACAATGGCGCCCCCTGGCAGATGGTGCAGCTCGCCGACGCCGAGGCGGTACGCAGCGTCCAGCCGAAGCGGCAATTCGCCAAACCTGATCAATACATCGGCCTCCTCGGCCTGAACGACCCCGAGGACCCCTACACCTACGAGGTGCGGGCGCTCACCCCCGACGGCGAGGACCCCGTCACCGGATCGCTCAACGCCGCCGCAGCCCAGTGGCTACGCCACCGAGAACTCGTCCCGGCCAGCTACGTCGTGACCCAGGGCTCGACTCTCGGACGCCACGGCGAGATCCACATCGACGACGATGGAACCAACCTGTGGATCGGTGGCCGAGCCCGTGTCGCCATCACCGGCGACCTCAAGCTCTGACCCCGCCAGACGCTCCCGAAAGTGGCAGTTCCTCCCGAAGGTTCGGGAGGAACTGCCACTTTTGGGAGCGAATAGGGGTGGTGCGCGGGGCGTACTCTAGGGGGGTTGACTAGACCGGAGGGTTCTCCATGCCTCAGCTTCGCTCCCGTACGACCACTCACGGTCGCAATATGGCTGGCGCGCGCGCCTTGTGGCGGGCCACTGGCCTGACCGAGTCCGATTTCGGCAAGCCGATCGTCGCCATTGCGAACTCGTTCACCCAGTTCGTGCCGGGACACGTCCACCTCAAGGACATGGGCCAACTGGTCGCCGGGGCGATCGCCGAAGCCGGCGGTGTGGGCCGGGAATTCAACACCATCGCCATTGATGACGGCATCGCCATGGGTCATGACGGCATGCTCTACTCGCTGCCCAGCCGCGAACTGATCGCCGACTCGGTGGAGTTCATGGTGAACTCCCACAAGGCCGATGCGCTGGTGTGCATCTCCAACTGCGACAAGATCACCCCCGGCATGCTGCTGGCCGCGTTGCGGCTCAACATCCCCACCGTGTTCGTCTCCGGTGGTCCGATGGAGGCCGGCAAAGCCCATGTCTTCGAGGGCGTGGCCACCACTCGGTTGGACCTGATCGACGCCATGTACAAGGCCGTCGACGAGTCGGTGACCGACGACCAGATGCATACCATCGAGGCCAACGCCTGCCCCACCTGCGGGTCGTGTTCAGGCATGTTTACCGCCAACTCGATGAACTGCCTGCTGGAGGTCATCGGCCTGGCGCTGCCCGGCAACGGGTCCACATTGGCCACCGCCGCTGCCCGCAAGGACCTGTTCCTCAACGCCGGCCGCCTGGTGGTCGACCTGGCCAAGCGGTACTACGACGGCGACGACGCCTCGGTGCTGCCCAAAGCCATCGCCACCCGGGAGGCCTTCGCCAACGCCATGCGCGTCGACATCGCCATGGGCGGATCGACCAACACCGTGTTGCACCTGCTGGCTGCCGCCCATGAGGCTGGGGTCGATTTCGACTCCGACGACATCGACGCGCTCAGCCGCATCACCCCGTGCATCTGCAAGGTGGCTCCGAACACCACCAACTACTACATGGAGGACGTCCATCGTGCCGGCGGGATCGCGGCCATCATGGGCGAACTCGACCGCGGCAAGCTGCTGGATCGCGACGTCCATGCCGTCCACTCGGCTTCCTTGGACGAATGGTTGGGCACCTGGGATGTGCGCGGCGGTTCGGCCAGCCCCGAAGCCGTCGAGTTGTTCCACGCCGCTCCGGGCGGGGTGCGCACCACTGAAGCATTCAGCTCCACGGTCCGCTGGGACGAACTGGACCTGGACGCTGAGGGCGGCTGCATCCGCGACCTCGAGCACCCCTACACCGCCGACGGCGGCTTGGCGGTGCTGAAGGGCAACCTCGCCCTCGACGGCGCCATCGTCAAGACTGCCGGCGTGCCCGAGGAACTGTGGACCTTCTCCGGACCGGCGATCGTGACCGAATCCCAAGAGCAGGCAGTCGAAGCGATTCTCAGCAAGCGGGTCAAAGCCGGTGACGTGGTTATCGTGCGCTACGAAGGGCCCAAGGGCGGGCCGGGCATGCAGGAGATGCTCTACCCGACGTCCTATCTGAAGGGCCTGGGCCTGGGACCACAGTGCGCGCTGATCACCGACGGCCGCTTCTCGGGCGGCTCGTCGGGTCTGTCCATCGGCCATGTCTCGCCCGAGGCCGCCTCCGGTGGACTGATCGGGCTGGTCGAAGACGGCGACATCATCGAGATCTCCATCCCCGAGCGACGCATCGAGCTGAAGGTGGATGACGCCACGCTGGCCGCGCGCCGCACCCAGCGCGACGCCGCCGGCTGGCAGCCGGCCAACCGTGACCGTGTGGTGTCCACCGCCCTCAAGGTGTACGCCTCGCTGGCTCTCAGCGCCGATAAGGGTGCCGCCCGCAGCCTGGACGGCCACTGACCGCTGCCGCACGGCACCCGATTCGTAAGCCGGTCGGGTGCTCGCTGTGATCGGCTGGCCGCTATCTTGTAACAGAGTCGCCGCCGAGGCCCTCTACAGTGCCGGTGAGCTCTCACCCTCAGGAGTTGCATGAACCTCGACTTCGCGGCCTGGTCACCCCATCCACAGCGTCACGCGCTGCTGGATGAGGTTCACGCCCGCCCGTTCCGTCCGGCGACGACCCCAACGCGGTTCCTCCGGTTCGCCTTCCTCACCACCCCTGAGCAGACGACCACCACGCGCGAGCGGGTCGCCCAGCTCTGCGTGGCCGCCGGCGCCGTGCCGCCGGGAACCATGACCAAGCACCACCGGGTGACCCTGCCGGGCGTGGGCGGGCTGCCCTTGGATATGACCTACGAGCAGCATGGCGAGTTCGTCACCTTCGACTTCAGCTTCGACGGCAGCCACGAACCGTTCGCCCCGGCCGCGGGACAGATCGCCCACCTGCTGCCCGACATCGGAGAGCCTGGTCGACACATCGTCTCGGTGGATCTCAGCCTGGTGCCCGACAGCGTCGACTTCGCCTCAGCCTTCGACCCGACCAGCCTCGCGGCATCCCGGGTCCGCGGCGGGGCAGCCGTGATCGCCTCCGACTTCCGGCCCGACTCGGCAGGCTTCGTGCGCTGGCTGGTGGTCAACACCGGGCTGGACGACAACGCCGCCGGTGCGGTGTGCCAGCGCGTGATCGAGATCGAGACCTACCGCACCTTGGCCCTGCTCGGATTGCCGGAGGCGACCCGGCTGAGCCTTCCGACCGCACGCATCGAGAAGGAACTGGCCGAGATCTCCGCGGGCATGTCGGTTTCCGAAGGCACTGCTGGCGACACGGCAGTGCTGCTGCGCTTGACCCAGTTGGCCGCCGACCTTGAGGCTGATGTGGCCGCCTCATCCTTCCGGTTCGCTGCGACTCGGGCCTACGACGGCATCGTGACGGAGCGACTCCGCGCAGTCGGCGAGGAAGGCATCGGCAACTACCCCACAGTGACCAGCTTCCTCACCCGACGCAGCGCCCCAGCGATGCGCACCTGCCGAGCCTTGGAGGCACGCCAGTCCGACCTGTCGAAGAAGCTGGCCCGCAGCGCCAATCTGTTGCGCACCCGGGTGGACGTCGCCATCGAGCAGCAGAACTCCGAGCTGCTCTCGGCGATGAACAAACGCTCCTCGACCCAGTTGCGCCTGCAGCAAACCGTGGAAGGGCTGTCGGTCGCAGCGATCAGCTACTACGTGGTGAGCCTGTTCACCTATATCTTCAAGGCCATGGCGGACGCCGGCTGGCCGATCGACCCGACCCTGGCGACCGGCCTCAGTGTGCCGGTGGTGTTACTCGGCATCTGGTTTCTGGTGCGCCGCATCCGCCGCAAGCACTCCGACTCCTGATCGGCCTGCCTCACCAACCGAAGGCGCGCGCCATCCGGTCCAGGCCGGTGGCGATGACGTCGGGGGTATTGGTGACATAGGACAGCCGCATGGTGGAGCGATCCGGATCGGCGGCGTAGAACGGCCAACCCGGCACATAGGCCACCCCGGCGTCCAAAGCCCGCGGCAGCACGTCGGCGGTGTCCACCGCTCCGCCCAGTCGCACCCACAAGAACATGCCACCTTCGGGACGGTTCACCTCAGCGCCGACCGGCAGCAGGGCGCGCAGGCCGTCCACCATGGCATCGCGGCGGACCCGATACGCGGCCACCACCCGGGCGATGTGGGCATCGAGGTCGCAGTTGGCCAAGTAGTGGGCCACCGCAAGCTGGTCGGTCACCGCACTTTGCAGGCCCACCGCCTGCTTGCCGATCTCCAAAGCCCGCAGCAGGTCGCCCTCGGCCCGCAGCCATCCGATGCGCACCCCCGGCGCCATGATTTTGGACGCCGAGTTCTGCAGCACACTCTGCGCGGCCATGCCCGGCAGCGACGCGATGGGCGCCACCGGCTCACCGTCGAAACGCAGCGCTCCGTAGGGGTCATCCTCGAGCAGGGGCGTGCCGGTGCGCAGCAGGATCTCGGCCACCTGCTCGCGCCGCAGCGCAGGCATGGTGCGTCCGGTGGGGTTTTGGAAGTTCGGCACCAGATAGACGAACTTGGGGGCGTGTTCGGCGATCGCTGCGGCCAGCGCCTCCGGCACCACACCGCACTCATCGCTGGGCACCGGCACCAGCCGGGCTCCGGCCAGCCCGAATGCCTGAACCGCCGCCAGGTAGGTGGGCTGTTCGACCAACACCACATCACCGGGATCGATCAGGGCCATTCCGACCAGGAACAAACCCTCCTGAGATCCGGAGGTCACCTGGATCTGGTCGGACCGGGTGGCCAGGTGGCGGTTCAGCCGCGCGGCGAGCAGCTCGCGCAGCTCCGGCTCGCCCTGGGTGGTCGCGTATTGCAGCGCCCGTTTCGCCTGGTGGGTAAGCACCTGGTCGAAAGCGGACGCGAAGTCAGCGGCCTCGAAAAGGTCGGCGTCAGGGATTCCGCCGGCGAACGAGATGATCTCGGATCGGCCCACCACCGCGAGGATGTCGCGCACCGGTGAAGACTTCACGTCGGCGAAACGGGAGGAGAGGCGAAACGACGAGTTCATCCCTGGATGGTTTCACGCCGGGCAGCAGCCGACCTTTTCGGGCCGCATGGTGACCTCGGACTCAGCCGATGTGGCCGGGCGCGCTGGCGAGCACGCGGGTCACGAAGGCGGCGTATTCGCTCATCCAGTGCTCCAGGAATTCCTTGCTGGACGCATCGTGAACCGTGCCGTCTTCGCCGTACACGTCCGCGTCGAAGGAGATGTAGGCCTCCGGCGCCGACATCTGCGGAGCGTCCAGGAAGGCCAGCACCGGCCGTAGCGAGGTTTGCATCACGGCGGTGCCGATCTTGCCGATCGACGCTCCGATGATGCCGGTTGGCTTGCGGGCGAAGGAGTTCTGGCCCCACGGACGCGAACCCCAGTCCAGGGCATTCTTCAGTGGGCCGGGGATGGAACGGTTGTACTCCGGCGACACGATCAGCAGGCCGTCGGCGGACTCGATGGACGCCTTGAGCGTCACGACGGACTGAGGGAGATTCGATTCCAGTTCGTAGTCGAACAAGGGCAGGTCGCCGATGCCGATCTCAAAGAACTCCAACTCCGGCGGAGCTGACTTGATGAGGGCTTTGGACAGGCGACGGTTGATCGATCCGGTAGACAGACTGCCGATGATCAGGCCAACGCGGTAACTCATGAGGGGTCCTCTCGGTATGCAACTTCTTAGTTAAATGTTTAACTACCTGCATCTATTCCCGATCCGCCGAAGTTTCTTGACTCGGTGTGCGAGGCCCCCTCAGCACCCCGTCAACACCGCTGTCTGCGCCGACCTGCACCACGTGATGCGGGCCGGCGCAGACGTGGAATCAGCGGACGGACCAGCCGCCATCAGAGGGCACGATGACGCCATTGACGTTGCTGGCATCATCGCTGAGCAAGTAGGTGATGGTGGCGGCCAACTGCTCCGAGGTGGCCGGAACTCCGGCGGTCGCAGCCATAACCGGGCCAAGTACTGCGGCGGCGAGCTCGGACTTGAAGGGCGCCTCAATGTTGGTTTGCACACCACCGGGCGCCACCGCGTTCGCCCGCACTCCCTGATGGGCGTAGAACGCCGCAGTATTGCGAGTGAGCGCATTGATGCCCTGCTTGGAAACCGCATAGCTGACTCCAGAGCACGCGCGCAGCGAAGCCTCGGAGGAGACATTCACGATGGATCCACCGCCGGCAGCAATCATGATCGGCAGCACCGCACGGGTGAGTCGCATCGGGCCGGTGAGGTTCACCGCCAGAACCCGCTCCCAGGTCGCGTCATCCACTTCAGCCGGGGGCAGGAAGCCGTCCATGATGCCCGCCACGTTCGCCAGGCCGTCGACGCTGCCGCCAGCAGCGGCTACGACAGCCTGGGCACCTTCTTCGGCCGACACATCCGCGCTGACCGGGATCAGCGCCAGACCGGGATTCTCGGCGACGAGTTCATCCAGTCGACCCTGCGCAATATCGTTGGCCACCACTCGCGCACCCTCGCGAGCAAGCCGCAGGGCGGTCGCCCGCCCAATGCCCGACCCGGCGCCGGTCACGACGACGGTCTTGCCTGCGAATCGACCGGGAACTGTGTCAGTGCTTCCAGACATAAGCATTGCCTCCTTGAGTTGCGCCCGTCATTGGGCGAGGATTTATAGCACTGCGTGCAAAATAGGGGTATTCGTGATGTCAGACAAGAGTCCGAGGCGAGGCCGGCCACCGGTGACTTCAGCGTCCCTGATCGCTCACGCCGCCTTGGACCTGTTCATTCGCGAAGGCTTCGAGAACACCACCATGGACGCGGTGGCGGCCGCTGCCGGAGTCAGTCGTCGCACCCTGTTTCAGTACTTCCCCAGCAAGAGCGCCATCGTCTGGCATGGAGCTCAGCAGGCCTACGAAGCGCTGCTGACAACGCTGAATGAGGTTCGCGGCGACAGTGACTGGCACCCCCAGGTGGCCGACGCCATGGTGGCCTCGCTGCAGTTCCCCGACGATGACCTCCAGGCCCTGCGCCTGCGGTTGCAGTTGATCAACGCTGAGCCCTCCCTACAGACCCATCTGTTCACCGACGCGCATCAGCAATTGCACGCAATCGCGCAGCGAATCGCCGCATCCCTCGGCACCGATCCAGACGATCTGGCGCCGTTTGTCTTGGCCAGGACGGCCTGGACCGCCTCCTTCAGCGCACTGCTGTGGTGGGCCCAACAAGGCCACGGCGATCCCCGGGTGGCAGCCCGTCAGGCCTTGGAGTTGCTCGGCCTCAAGGGCCGGGACCCAACTCCTGGCCGGTAGTCCCCTTCGACAAGCTCAGGGAACGGAAGGCTACGCAGCCTTTCCCAGCAACGCTGCCGAAGCGTTGAGCTCTTGCCCTTCGACAGGCTCAGGGAGCGAGACCCTTCGACAAGCTCAGGGAACGGAAGGCAGCCCGCGGGATTGATCGCCCCGTTCCCTGAGCTTGTCGAAGGGCACCCCCCCGCTCCCTGAGCCTGTAGAAGGGCAAACCACCCGACGCCTGAGCTTGTCGAAGGGCAAACCACCCGCTCCCTGAGCTTGCCGAAGGGCTGCTGAGCGTCAGGGCGCCAAGCGCTCCTTGTGCCACCGGCCATCGACGAGCCGGAACCGGACGCGATCATGCAGCCGGCTCTTGCGGCCCTGCCAGAACTCCCAGACATCCGGCACCACCCGGTAGCCGCCCCAGTTCTCCGGACGCGGCGGGTGCAGCCCGTACTTCGCGGAGGCCTTGGCAGCATTGGCCAACAGCACTCCGCGGTTGGCGATCACCTCGCTCTGCGGCGAGGCCCACGCTCCGATTCGGGAATCCACCGGACGCTTGGCGAAGTAGGCGTCCGACTCTTCGGCGGAGGTGCGTTCCACGCGACCCTCGATGCGGACCACCCGTTCCAGCTCGACCCAATGAAACTGCAGGGCCGCATAGGGGTTGGCCGCCAACTCGCGGGCCTTACGGCTGTGATAGTTGGTGTAGAACACCACCCCGTCGGCGTCAAAGCTCTTGACCAGCACCACCCGAGTCGAAGGCCGCCCATCTGCACCCACGGTGGCCACCGTCATCGCATTCGGCTCAGCGACCTTGGCCTTCAGCGCTGCTTGGAACCACTTCTCGAACAAGGCCAGCGGCTCGTTGCCGACGTTCTGCTCGTCCAAGGCGTCTTGCTCGTAGCTGGTGCGCATGTTCTCAAGGTCCACGCCTCCAGCCTACGGCTCGAAGTCGATCAGAACCCGCCGCGATCACGGCTCTCCGCGGCGCGCCACCGTCGGCGGACGATCACCGCGCAGAGAGGCCACCATGTCGACCACCTGGCGGGTGGCTGCCACGTCGTGGGCCCGAAACACTGTCGTGCCCAGCCATCCCGCGACGGCGGTGGCGGCCAGGGTGCCATTCAGCCGCTCATCCACAGGCAGGTCGAGGGTCTCCCCAATGAAATCCTTGCGACTGAGGGCCTGCAGCACCGGATAACCCAGCCCCACCACAGCATCGGTGGCGGCGAGCACCCGCAGGGAATGCCGGGTCGTCTTTCCGAAATCCAAGGTCGGATCCACGATCACCCGCTGCGCCGGGACGCCGGCCGCCACGGCCCGGGCCGCGCCCGCGGCCAGGGTCTGGAGCACATCGCGCACCACACCATCAGGCTCATCGCCGTAGCTGATCGCCACCGGATCGGTGCGCGGCGGCAAGCCTCCGGTGTGCGTCACCACGTAACCCGCACCAATCGCTGCAGCCACCGCCACCAGGTCAGGATCGGCGCCCGCCCAGGTGTCGTTGATCACATCGATCTCGGCCTCTGCGCAGGCCTCGGCGACGGGGGCGCGCCAGGTGTCCAAGCTCAGGATCACCTCGGAGAACTGGGCGCGGACTTCCAGCAGAAAGGGCCGCACCCGATCAATCTCGGACGCAACACTGACCTCGCCCCCCTCCTGCCCGGCACGCACTCCACCCACATCAATGAGATCAGCGCCCTCGTCCAGCATTCTGGCCACCGCAGCCACACCGGAGGTCATGTCGTAGCGGGCCGCGGCATAGAAGGAGTCAGGCGTGCGATTGATGATGCCCATCACCGCCGGCGCGGCCCCGTCGAAGCGCCGTCCGCGGAGCACCAAGGGAGTCGGGGCTGGACCGGAGGGAGGAGTCATGACTCCACTCTGTCAGGTGTGGCCCGTGCATGCCTCACCTACTGAACGGACGCTCGCTGGTCGGTCCGGGAATAGGGGCGCTTCGCCGCGCCTGGTACCCGCGGAAATCAAACACGAGATGGTGCGGCCACGATGACATCCGGTCCCCAGATTGCCGGATAGAGTCTGCCCTGCCTTATTCGGTAGCGACACAATTCTTAAGGAGTTCCGTTCGTGACTCATCCTCGTTGGCTGTCTTCCTTTGTTGTGGCCATCACGTCACTTTCCTTGCTGGCAACAGTGGCGCCCAGCACGGCTAATTCAGCGCCGGTCATGCCCGAAAAGGCGTACGCGCACTACGACCGCACCTCCGCCAAGGAAGCGGCCCGGGTTGATCGGGTCCCCACTCCCAAGATCTCGTGGTTCAAGCCGTCTTTGGGCGCAGGCGCCTTCCGGCTGGCCACGGTGCGGCTTCCCCGCGACTATGACCGCCCGCATGGCCCCACTGTGGAAATCGCCTTGGCTAAGCTGCCGGCCCGCAAGCCCGAGAAGCGGATCGGGACCCTTTTCGTGAATCCCGGCGGACCGGGCGGTTCTGGAGTAGAGATGGTCCGAATCGCGGACATGTTTGTCTCGGATAACATCCGCGACCACTTCGACATTGTCGGTTTCGATCCGCGGGGTGGGAACTCCTCAACGAATGTGCGCTGCTTCACCTCAGTGCGGTCACAGAGCAGCGCCATGCAGAACTTGGGCCTCTTCCCCTGGAACGCCGAAAAGCGCAAAAAGTATCTCACGGCGTCCCGTAAGACCGCCCAGGCGTGCAGTCGGGTCGGGAAGGTCACCGCTTCCTCAGTGTCCACAGCCGAAGTCGCCCGCGATATGGACGTGCTGCGACGCGCCGTCGGCGACAAGCAACTCACCTACCTGGGCTTCTCCTACGGAACCTACCTGGGCGAGGTCTACGCCAACATGTTCCCGGATCGGTTCCGGGCAATGGCGCTGGACGGCGTGATCAACCCCAACGCCTGGCGCGGCTCGAAGCGAACTGGGTCAACGCCCATGTCGCTGCGACTGAAGTCCGGTGAGGCGGATTGGAAGATCCTCAAACACATCTTCGCTCTGTGCAAGCAGGCCGGCCCCGACTACTGCTCATTGTCCAACCCCGAGGCCACCTTCAACTCTGTGGTCCGCAAACTGCGTGCCAGGCACTACCACTACATGGGCATGGTCTTCGACTATGGCGACCTCATGCTCGACCTCGTGACTGTTCTATATGACCAGGTGGCTGGGCCTGAGACGATCATTGATCTGTTGCGCATCTACGATCAGCTCTCCGGAAACCCGAACCCGACCGCGATCAAACAGCTCAAGAAGATTCGCGCGACCGCCAAGAACACCGCCTACGACTTCATCTACGACGCCAGTCTGGAAAGCTACCTCGCCGTGGTGTGCACCGACGCGGTTCAGCCGCGCGATCCGGGCCGGTGGCGAACCTCCATCGCTAAGGGGAAGGCCACGGCACCCCATTTCGGCGCGGTATGGGGCTGGCAGGATTCTTCCTGCGCCACCAAGTACTGGAAGGCCAAGGACGAGGACCGCTACACCGGGCGTTTCGACAAGAACACCAAACACCCCGTGCTCATCGTGGGGAACTACTACGACCCGGCAACCAGCTACGCCTCGGCCAAGCAGACTCACGCGATCATGCCGCGCAGCTACTTGTTGAGCAGCGGCTCCTGGGGCCACACCGCCTTTGGCAGCTCAGCTTGCGTCAATGACAACATCGACAACTACCTGATCTATGGCACCAAACCAACCAGCTACTGCGAGCCGGATTACCAACCGTTCGCCTATCCACTCGACTCGACCAGCCGGACGAGCACCCAAACCGCCCGCATGACCATCACAGCAGCCAGCGGTTTGCCGAAAGCAGCACAGCAGTGAAAAGGAGAGGTGCCCGCCGCGCAGAGGATCGGCGGGCACCTCTCCTTGAAAGTGACTTGACCCCCGGCATCGATGAGGTTGCAGGCGTGAACCGTTACTGAGATTGACCCAAGAGACATCATCAGTCGACATGCCTGGTCTCCGTACAGTTCAAGCGTCTACCGAGCACGCATGCCCCACTACCCGAGGTGATAAGGTTGCCTTATGTCTCTGGTGGTGCAATACCGGGATGCCCGAGCCCGAGAAGATGCAGCCCGCCTGTGCAGGCTCATGGCCCTACGCGCCATGAACGCGACCGGGCACAGTCAACGTGAAATCGCAGCCGAACTCGGCATCAGTCAATCGGCGGTCAGTCAACAGTTGAAGACGTCTGCAGACATCGCCAGCGTCCATCCAGAACTGATCCTGAAAGCAGCCGCACAGGTCCTGGTCGACATCGCCAAGGCCCGCGGATTCGAACGCCTCTCGGTCTTCGGCTCCGTGGCCCGCGGGCAAGCCCGACCCGACTCCGACATCGACCTGCTCGTCGATGCCCCCACCGACGCGACGATCAAAGACCTGCTAGATCTTCACGACACCTTTCAAGAGATACTCGGGCGCCGCGTCGATCTCATCACCTACGGCGGACTCAAGGTCGACATTGACGACGACATCCGAACGGAGGCGATACTGCTGTGATTGACCGCAGAGTAGCCAAGGAACTCCTTCACATCCGGGATTGGCTCGACCGCGCCAACGACATTGTGTCGCGAGGCCGCGCCACGTACGACAATGACGCGCTCCTTCAAGAAGCCGGCGACTCTCTGATGATGAAGCTCGGAGAAGCAGCCGGACGCCTTGCCAATGCCAAAGCCGCCCCGCCACCTGGAGTCACCTGGTCAGACGCCATCGCAAACCGCAACTGGCTCATCCACCAGTACGACGAGATCGACCGCGCGCTCACCTGGCAAACCCTTTCGCGAGACCTTTCCGCATGGCGAGTCGCGCTTGCGAACCTCTTCGAATCCGCACAGCGATCACTCGACGCTCACAAAGACCCTTCGACGTAACCAAACGGCTTGCCGTTCTCCATCGCGCCTCGCGGCTCGGGGGCGGCTCCGGTACGACCCCGGAGCCGCCGACTCGTCAACGTCCGCTCAGGAGATCTCCACCAGCAGGTCGCCACCCTCGACAGCCTGGGCGTGACCGATGACGCAGCGGGAGACCGTACCGGCCACCGGAGTGGTGATCGCGGCTTCCATCTTCATCGCCTCAATGGTCGCCACCTGCTCACCGGCGGCCACCTCCTGGCCAGCTTCCACGACCAGAGTCACCACACCGGCGAACGGCGCCGGGATCTGGCCGGGAACCTCCGGATTGGCCCGCTCGGCGATCGCCTCGCTGGAGGTCACCGATTCATCGCGAATGGTCATCACCCGCAACTGGCCGTTCACCGCTCCGACGACCTGCCGCATGCCCCGGTCGTCGGCATCGCCGATCGCAGAGATCTTCAGCAGAACCTTGCGTCCGCGTTTGAGGGTGACCTCAACCTCGTCGCCTTGAGTGAGGCCATGCAGGAACTCCTTGGTGGGCAGCACAGTCAGCTCGGAGTAGTCCGCGACGGCGGTCTCATAGTCCTTGGTCGGGCCTGGGAACAGCAAGCGGTTGAGCGTCACTCGGGGTTCGGAGACCAGAGCTTCGGCTTCGGCCTCGGTCAGCTCGGTGACCACCGGCTTGGTGGTGCGTCCGGCCAGCGCCTTGGTGCGGAACGGCTCGGGCCAGCCCCCGGGCGGGTCGCCCAAGTCGCCGTTGAGGAAGCCGATCACCGAATCGGGAATGTCGTACTTGTTGGGGTTGGCCTCGAAATCGGCGGCGTCGGCGTTGCGTCCGACCAGAGCCAACGCGAGGTCTCCGACCACCTTTGACGACGGCGTCACTTTCACCAGGTTGCCCAGAATCTGGTTCGCCGCGGCGTACATGTTCTCGATGTCCTCGAAGCGGTTACCCAACCCCAGCGCGATGGCCTGCTGGCGCAGATTCGAGAGCTGGCCGCCGGGAATCTCGTGGTGGTAGACCCGTCCGGTCGGGCCAGGCAGGCCGGACTCGAAGGCGCCATACAGATTGCGGACCTGTTCGAAGTACGGCTCCAACTCGGTCACCGCCGCCAGGCTCAACCCCGTGTCTCGGTCGGTGCCCTCCAGTGCGGCGACCAGGGCCGACATCGACACCTGCGAGGTGGTGCCGGCCATGGAGGCAGCCGCCACATCGACCGCATCCACCCCGGCGTCGACGGCGGCCAACAGTGTGGCGAGCTGGCCACCGGCGGTGTCGTGGGTGTGAAGGTGCACCGGCAGGTCGAAGTTCGCCCGCAGTGCGAGCACCAGCTTGGTCGCCGCCGGGGCCCGCAGCAGCCCGGCCATGTCCTTGATCGCCAGAATGTGTGCCCCGGCCTTCACCAACTCCTCAGCCAGGTTGAGGTAGTAGTCCAAGGTGTACAGCTTCTCGCCCGGGGAGAGCATGTTGCCGGTGTAGCACAGCGCTGCTTCGGCCACCGCATGGTCGGTCTTCAGCACCGACTCGATAGCCGGACGCATCTGGTCCACACAGTTCAGCGAGTCGAAGATGCGGAACACATCCAGCCCGGACTTGGCCGCCTCGGCCACGAAAGCGTCGGTGACGGCCAGCGGGTAGGGAGTGTAACCGACGGTGTTGCGTCCGCGCAGCAGCATCTGCAGCGGCAAATTTGGCATCGCGGCATGGAGCTTCTCCAACCGCTCCCACGGATCCTCCTTCAAGAACCGCAGCGCCACGTCGTAGGTGGCGCCACCCCAGGCCTCCACGCTGAACAGTTGCGGCAGCGTCCGGGCGATCACCGGGGCGGCCTCCAACAGGTCCCGGGTGCGCACCCGAGTGGCCAAAAGGGACTGGTGCGCATCGCGGAAGGTGGTGTCGGTGACCGCCACCTGCTTTTGAGCCCGCAGTTCCGCAGCCCACTGAGTCGGCCCGACCTCCAGCAACCGCTGCCGGGAACCGGCCTGCGGCTCGGCGGCCCGCTGGGCCTCGCTGAGCGCCGGCAGCTTCTCACAGGGATCCAGGGAGATCCGGGACGCACCATTGGGCTTGTTCACACTCACCCAGGCCAGGTAGTTCAACAGCTTGGTGCCGCGGTCTGCGGCGAAGGTGTGATGCACCAGGTGCGGACGCTCGTCGATGAAGGAGGTGTTGATCCGCCCGGCCAGGAAGTCCGGATCGGACAGCACCGCCTCCAAGAAGCCGATGTTGGTGGAGATGCCTCGTACTCGGAACTCGGTCAACGCCCGATAGGCCCGGCGCGCCACCGACGGCAGGTCGTGGGCCCGACAGGTGAGCTTGACCAGCATCGAGTCGAAATGGGCACCCACCTCGGCACCGGCGAAGACGACCCCGCCGTCCAAGCGGACGCCACCACCGCCGGGGGTGCGGTAGACCGAGATGGTGCCGGTATCGGGACGGAAACCATTGGCCGGGTCCTCGGTGGTCACCCGGCACTGCAGGGCCGCGCCGCGAACCTGCACGGTGTCCTGGCTCAACCCCAGATCGGCCAGGGTCTCGCCGGCGGCGATCCGCATCTGGGAACTCACCAGGTCGACATCGGTGACCTCCTCGGTCACGGTGTGCTCCACCTGGATACGCGGGTTCATCTCGATGAACACGAACCGCCCGTCCTCGCCGAGCAGGAACTCCACGGTGCCGGCGTTGCGGTAGCCGATATGGCGGGCAAAAGCGACCGCGCCAGCGCAGATCTCAGCGCGCAGGGCGGGATCCAGATTGGGGGCCGGGGCGAGTTCGATCACCTTCTGGTGACGACGCTGCACCGAGCAGTCACGCTCGAACAGGTGCATGACTTCACCGGTGCCATCGGCCAGAATCTGCACCTCAATGTGGCGGGGCCGAATCACGGCCTCCTCCAAGTACATCCGGGAATCACCGAAAGCAGAACTGGCTTCGCGCTGAGCTTCGGCAAGGGCCGCAGGCAACGCCTCTGCGTCCTCGACCCGACGCATGCCGCGTCCGCCACCACCGGAGACGGCCTTCACGAACAGCGGGAACCCCACCTCGGGGGCTGCGGCGATCAAGGTGGCCGGATCATCGCTGGGCTCAGAACCGCGCAATGTCGGCAGACCCGCCTCCCGGGCGGCGGTGATGGCTCGGGCCTTGTTTCCGGTGAGCTCGAGAACCTCGTGAGCCGGACCGATGAACGTGATGCCGGCCTTCTCGCAGGCCGAGGCCAGATCCGGATTCTCAGAGAGGAAGCCATAGCCGGGGTAAATCGCGTCGGCACCGGCCTGCTGCGCAGCCGACACGATGCCGGCAACATCCAAGTAGGCGCGTACCGGGTGTCCCGGCTCACCGATCTGGTAGGACTCGTCGGCCTTCAGGCGGAACTCGGCGTGCCGGTCCTCGTGGGTGAACACGGCCACCGTGGCGATGCCCAGTTCGGTGGCAGCACGAAACGCACGGACGGCGATCTCGCCGCGATTGGCTACCAGGACTTTGCTGAACATGTACTTCTCCTTCAGAGGGTTCCGCGAACTGTAAGGGTCGCGGGCCCATCGGCAAAAGCCCGATTCAGTCACCGTGGACGCAATCGCTGCTCAACCAGGCCAGTGGCCAGCCAACTGTTCTCCGAAAGTACGCCCCTGCCGACGCCCGGATGCCACGATCATCGACACCCCCTGGCCCAAGCCGGCCTGAGCCCTCATCGCAAGTCGGCTGGACACATCGGGTTGCACTCGGCGTACGGTGCAGCCCTCCCCGCGCAGGCCCCGCGCCTGCCAGGCCTCGCAGCGACGAAGATCACCCAGCCCAGCCCGGGGCGATACCGCCAGAATGGAGTCGAATCCGGCTGCGATGTCCAGATTGAGCGGGGTGCGCAGCCGTCCGTCGATAGACCATTCCGCCTCCACCCGTACCGCCGGTTGCACCCCCGGCACTGCCCAACTGGCCGCGACGGCGGTAGCCAGATCGACCGGCTGATCACTGGTGAAATACATCGGACGCCCGGTCACGGCATTGCTGGCCACGATCACCAAGGTGCCCGGCCAGGGCTTCCCGGCCAACTCCGGTGCAACCCACCCCACCCATTGGGACTGCCAGGCGCGGTTCCAGCGGCGCATCGACGACAGCCCGATGGCTTGCACCGCGCGTCGATGGCTGGGATGCCAGGCCACTGACGCCATCCGCAGTCGCGCCGTCCAGGGAACCGGGGGCGACCCAACGAGTTCGCCGCCGATGGTTTCGGCGAGTCGCTGGGCAGGAACTCCGCTGGTCAGCCGTGCCGCCAGCAACGCGCCGCAGGCCGTACCGATCACTCGATCCGCACCCAAGTCGAAGCCAGCATCAGCCAGGCCGGCGAGCACTCCAGCCTGCCAAGCAACACCGACGGCGTCGCCTGCGCCGAGGACCAGGGCGGTGCGGGCCATGGGCTCGATTCTGCTCTCATCACGCCCGGGACCGAAAGGGGCCGGCCGGCATCTCGGCAAAATGCCTGGCCGCGCTCCCTCCCGGCTGGGCGGCGCCACCGCCAGCCTCGTCCCTGTGCTGTAACCCGGACCTCGCTATCGTGTCGCCATGACCGCCTCGGCGCCGGAGCACGCGACCCCGATCCTGGACGCCTACCGTCGGCATCCAGCCCGCGCCCCGTTCGATGAGGTGGTCACCTCCGAGGGCCTTCGCGAACCGTCGGCAGCTCTCGGCCGGACGATCGAATCGCTGGGCCGGGCCGGGCTGTTGGTCGCTCGTTCCGAAGCCAGCCGCCAGGTCGCCGCCGACGGCATCAGCGCCACCGATCAATGGGGGCAGCGCCGACCGTGGCTGATCGATCCGCTGCCGGTTCCGCTGCCGGGCTCGGAATGGTCGGCGATGGAAGCCGCCCTCGATCAACGCGCCCGACTGCTGGATCTTGTGCTCACCGATCTGTATTCGCAGCGCCGACTGCTTCGCAGCGGGCTCATCCCGGCCGGGGTGGTGCTCGCTCATCCCGGTTTCGCCCGGGTCGCGGACGGATCACTCACCGGCCGCGGCCGCAAGCTGCGCCTCACCTCCACCGATCTGGGTCGCGATGCCACCGGCCGCTGGCTGGCTATCTCGGACCGCACCCAGGCGCCGGCTGGAGCCGCCTATGCGATGGCGACCCGCCGGGTGGTGAGCAAGGCCTTGTCCGGCCTGCATCGCGACAGCGATCTGGCCCGACTGCGCAGCTACTTCCTCGCGGTCACCGGGGCACTGCTGGCCGCAGCACCTTCCGACACCGAGACCCCCCAGGTGGTGATCCATTCCCCCGGGGCCGACAGCGACTACGCCTTCGACCAGGGGTTCTTGGCGACACTGTTGGGCTTCCCCTTGGCCGAGGCCGACGATCTGGTGCTGAGCGGAGGCCGGGTGTGGCTGCGGGCCGGACCGAATCTGGAACCGGTCGACGTGATTCTGCGCCGGGTCGACGATTCGGCGGCCGACCCGTTGGAGTACCGCAGCGATTCCGAGATCGGTCTGCCCGGGCTGATTGAGGCGACTCGCCGCAATACCGTCGCAGTCGCCAATCCGATCGGTTCAGCGATCCTGGACAATCCGGCACTCGCCCCCTACCTTCCGGCGGCCTGTCGGGAACTGCTCGGCGAAGAGTTGCAGCTCGCCTCGCCGAGGACCTGGTGGGCGGGCACTCCCAGCGGTGCCGCCCAGGTCTTGGCTGAACTGCCGCGCCTGGTGATCAAGCCCGTTGCGCGCGGGTATGCACCCGTCTGCTACGGCTGGCTACTCAGCTCGGCCGAACGCGACGCGTTGGTTCGACGCATCCAAACCGAGCCCTGGGCCTGGTGCGCCCAAGAGCCCGTGGAACTGTCCACAGCCCCGGTTGTGACCGGCACCGGGCTGGAACCGCGCCGCTTCGTCCTGCGCAGCTTTGGGGTCGCCACCGCTGATGGCTACCAGTTCCTGCCCGGCGGGCTGGGACGGGTCGCAGCCAGCGTCGACGACCTGACCATTTCCAGCAGCACCGGCGCCCTCGCCAAAGATGTGTGGATTCCGGCCGCCGCGCCCCGCCAGGCCACCGCGAGTCCCCGTCCGCGGTTGGCGGTGGCGCGGGCGAATGCCGTCAGTCCCCGGGTGGCCAACACCTTGATGACCATCGGACGCCTGGCTGAGCGCGCCGAGAGCACCGCCCGTCTGATCAAGGTCGCCGACGACCTCACCGAGGACTTCGGCTCCCACGGCAGTTCGGCCGGGGCGGAGGCGGTCGGCGCCCTACTGCGGGCCGTGACCGGCATCACCGGTTCGGTGCCGCGGGCCGGCGAAAGCACCGTGGCCTACCTCTCCCGGCTCACCTCGGACGCAGCAGAACCCGGCAGCGTTCACCACAGTGTGCAGCGACTGATCGCCGACGCCCATGAGGTCCGCGACATCCTCAGCGTGGATTCGTGGTCGGTCTTCGATCGGCTCGAGCGCACCGTCAGCACCGACTCCTTCCAGGGTCCGGGTTTGCAGCATCAACTCGCTGATGTGCTGGAATCTCTGCTGGCCTTCGCCGGCATCATGACCCAATCGATGGTGCGGGATTCCTCTTGGGCCTTCCTGGAGGCCGGTGGGCGCCTGGAACGCGCCGCCCACACCGTCAAGCTGCTTCGCTTCGCGCTGCTCTCCCAGGCCGAAGATCGGCTGCGACCTTCAGCAGAGCTGGCCGCTGAGGCCGTGCTGCGGGCAGGGGAGAGCATCATCACCCACCGTCGCCGCGCCGCGGCCGGGACCGGCCCGGCGACCGGAACCGAATCGGTGCGCCAACTCCTGATCCACGACCACGCAAACCCCCGCTCGGTGGTCCATCAGCTCACCGCCTTGGCCGATGCACTGGCCTTGGTCGGCGACAGCCGCCTGGCCAGTCAAGCGACCGCGATCTGCGCCCAGGTCGACGCAGTGGCCGACATCGCGCAGGGTGCGGATCAGTTGGCGGTGTTGGGTCAGGCGCTGGCCGGCCTGGCCGAGCGGATCGCCGTACGCCACTTCACCCGACAGGCCACCCGCCATGGCGTGGAGGCCACCTGGGTGGGGAGTTCCCGATGACCACCCACCGCTACCGGATCCAGCATGTGACCCGCTACAGCTACGACCAGGAGTTGGAAGCCTGCTACAACCGGGCACTGCTGCGTCCTCGGCAGACCGACGAGCAGCAGGTGGTGTCGTCGGTGGTACAGGTCACCCCCGAGCCCGATCTGGTCAGCGAGCACCGCGACTACTTCGGCAACAACTCGCTGTATTTCGAGACTCGAACCGCCACCACCGATTTGGTGGTCACCGCCGAGCATGTGGTGGTGATCGATCGGCCGAGGCCTGCTGTGGCCGACCTCAACCGGTGGACGGTGGCCGCGGCCGCCGACTGGGCTCAGGCCTTTGGCGATCCGCTGGAGCTGGTCGACTTCGGAATGCCCTCACCACTGGTGGAGATCACCGACGCCGTGCGGGAATTCGCCGCGACCATTTTCACCCCCGATACCGGGCTGGGCGATGCCCTGGTGGGTCTGTTGGCCACAATCACCGCCGATTTCAGCTACGCCCAGGGCAGCACCTCGGTGAAGACGACCCTGTCGGAATTGCTCACGTTGCGCCATGGGGTGTGCCAGGATTTCGCCCACCTGGCGGCGGGCTGCTTGCGCAGCACTGGCCTGCCCGCACGTTACGTAAGCGGGTATCTGGAGACCACTCCGGCACCGGGTACGGCCAAGCTTCGCGGCGCCGATGCCACCCATGCCTGGGTCTCGGTGCTCACTCCTCAGGGCTGGGTCGACCTGGATCCGACCAACGACCAGTTCGCCGGTTCGGCCCACATCGTCACCGCCTGGGGTCGGGACTTCACCGATGTGTCCCCCCTGCGCGGCGTGGTGCTCACCGAGGCGAGCACATCCACGTTGAGCGTGGCCGTCGATGTGGAGCCTGAGCCGATCGGCTAGTTGTCTAACAACTCGGCATAGTCGGGGTTCTTTGCGAACCAGGCGGCGACATAGGTGCAGGTCGGACGCACCGTCCACACACCCTCGGCGCGAACAGAGTCCATGGCGTAGCTGACCAGTGCGCCGGCGATGCCGCGGCCGGCGAACTGCGGCGCAACCACAGTGTGGTTGAAGTCGGCGACCGACCCGTCGAGGGTGTAGAAAGTCTCGCCGGCGCGCTCCCCGTCCACCCAGGCTTCGAAGCATCTCCGCTCACGATTGTGTACGAATTCCATCGTCGCATCCTCCCCTCACCTGCGAGGCTACCGGGCCGCGGGCGACCACAGAAAGGGTGCGGCTAGCCTTGCTCTGCGGAAAGGAGGGGACTCGTGCCGAAACCGTCCCTGGTTGCTGCCCTCATCAGCCTCATCGTCGTCGGCGGCTGCGCGGCCCAGCCACCAACAGGACCCGCGAGCATCCTTCCCACTTCCTCGACGAGCCCCGCACCTGCCGGGCCTTCGACCACCTCGGGCAGTCCGTCGCCGACGGCGGGCCCCTTGGCGGGAAAGCTGGTCGTGATCGATGCCGGCCACACCGGCGGATGGTCGTCAGCGTGGGGCACCCAGAAGGTTCCCAACGGCACCGGCGGCACCAAGCCGTGCAATTCCTCGGGGACGGCAACCCGCTCCGGCTACGCCGAGCACTCCTACAACTTCGATCAGGCCGGTGCCCTGGCCGCTGCGCTGCGGGACCGTGGCGCAAAGGTGGTGCTCAATCGCACCGACGACACCACTGCCACCGACGAGTTGTGCGTGAATCACCGCGCCGACAAGGCCAATAAGCGTGCTGCAGACCTGCTGATCTCGCTGCACGCCGACGGCAATCTGGGCAGCGGACACCGCGGTTTCCACATCATCGTCTCCACAGTGATGAAGGGAGGCGCTGCGGTGATGGCCCAGTCGAAGGCCTTGGCCAAAGACCTTCGCTCCAGCCTGGAATCTGGCACCGACCTGCCCCGATCGAACTACATCGGGGGCGGAACGGCCTACAGTTTCCGCTCGGACATCGCCACCTTGAACTTCTCCGAACGCCCCGCAGTGATGATGGAAATGGGCAACATGATGAACGCCTCCGATGCTGCGGCGTTCAGCTCACCGCGAGAGCGCAAACGTATAGCTGCGGCCCTTGCCGACGGAATCCAGGAGTTTCTGGATTCCGCCCGCTGAGGTCGATCAGTCGCTCAACCCATCAATGGCCATGAACTTGGTACCGCCGGTCAGCGAACCCATCGCCGCGACGAAGACGTCCTTGAGGTCGTTGCCATTGGCCGCGCAGTAGAAGTTGTCGCCGTCGGTGTTCTCGTTCTTGATCTGGGTGGCGTTCGTGCACCCGTCAGCTTGGCTGGGAGCACCATCGCTCGTGGGCGAGGCGACGCTGGCCAGGACGTCATCGACGTACATCGACCCGGAGTTCTGGTAGTAGCCGTTGTCGGAGTTCTTTCCGCAGGTGTAGTACGCGGCGTTGCCGAAGCCGATGGTGATGATCGTGGCGCCACGAGCCTTCGCCGCTGTCGCCACCGTCTTCAGGTTGTTGCAGGCAGTCTCACCGTTGGTGCTCGCAGGGTCGAGATCGTTGTCCAAGGACAGGGCGCTGGAGTTAGAGTTGTACAGCTCTTCAGGGCGACCATCGGTCTCAAAGATGATGACGTCCTTCGGCGTCCCCAGGTCGGCCCGTGCGCCGGAAGCGTCCAGATCAGCCTTGTTGTTCGTGGGGCTCAGCAGGTAACGAGCAGCACCCTTCATTGCCGCCGCCAGATGCGTGCCAATGCCGTAGGTGTTCCCATCGACGAAGGAAGTCTCGCTTGACAGCGCGAGGTTGTGAACACTCTTGTAGATGTCGGTGCTCTGATTCAGGGGGCGCGGCGTGGTCGCCGAACCGTCGTTGTAGTTGTTGGAGAAGTTCACCGGAACCCAAACGCCGTTGTAGCGATCATCTCGGTTGGAGACGGTCTTGGTCACCGGCACATCCACCCATTCGCAGTGCCAATTCCACAGATAGCCCGAACACACCCGCTGCTTCTCGGTGGTCGTGGTCGTGGTCGTGGTGTAGGTGTACAGCATGTCGGAGCTGGACGGCGGCGTCGCAATGTCTCCGGAGGTGCGTTGCGGAATGCTCTTGTGGATCGCACCGAAGGCCACATACTGCTGCACCGGATCCATGTACTGCAGCATCGACTCGATACCTGACTTGAGCCCGGTGAAAGAGCCTGCTGGTGCGTACTTGTCGCCCATAGACGGGGTGCGGTCAGCCATGACCACCACGTTCATCGGGTTCGGCGGGGCCTCACCACCGCAGCTACCCAGGCAGGACAAGGTGGTCTGCGCACCGGTGTTGCCGGTCGGAACGTTGATCGCCGGCCCGAAGACGAAGTCCACGGTCTTGGCGTAGGTGATCGCCATCGTGTTGCACTTCTCGCCGAGGTCACAAGGAATCGCGCATGACGTTGCACTGCACTTGACCTGCGAGGCGTTGTAGGTACCGGGATCGCAGGTATCGGGGATCTGTGCAGTCTTCGGTGCGCCGGAGCCGTTGTTGGCCACAACGCAGTAGAAGGCGATGTTGGCCGGGTAGGTCAGGGCCGGAGCATCCGGGAAGTTCTTGGAGAAGTAGGAGATCGCCAGGGCCTTGGCCTTGTTGGTATCAGGAAGGGCAGAGGCACCAGCCTGAGCAGCCGCATCGATCGAGGCGCGAACCTCCTGGCGCTCATAGAGCAGCTTGGAGATGTCGAAGCCCATGGCGCCGGCACCCATCAGCATGAGCATGGCGAAAGCCACCACGACCGCCGTGGCACCCCGCTCGGTATTGCGAGCCCACTCCTTGATCCGCTGGATGCGCTTGCTCATGAGGTCGCTTCGATTCGCATGTACGCCGACTTGGTGATGGTGGTGCTTCCCGGCAGTCCGAAGATCGCCGGCGAGACCCACTTGTAGACGTAGTTGACGCTGACCACGGCGGTTCCGCCGATTTCCTTGCTGGTGTCGTACGCCGAGGAGCAGTTCGCGCCGTCCGGCTTCTGGCAGGTAACCGTCACCGAGGGAACCGACGAAGAGCAGGTGCCGGTATCACTGAAGCCAATCAATGTGGTGGAAGCCTTCAGAGCAGCCTTGCAGGCTTTGTCCGCACTCCCACCCAGGCTGGCTGCCCGAGCTCCATCGCGGGCGGCGTTGCCCATGATCGCCTGAGCATTGGTCACCATGCCGAAGTCGATGATGCCCAACAGGATCATCACCAACACGGGGAGCACCAAGGCGAACTCCACTGCGGCCGCACCACGCTCACGATCCCGCTTAAATAGCTTATGCACTTGTCCCCCCTCAGAACATCGACCATCGATGCTGGTCCTAAATGCATTTTGAGTGTAGGAGGCAAAACCAAGCCATGTCAATGTGGATGCATCGCGTTTAGGTGCATTGAATTCTCAAAGGTTGAAGGCTGCCATGCACCCCCACCCAGCACCATCCCCCCTAGTCATAGCAGCATCGCAGGGGCCCAGCTCCCCCACGGGGGACCTGGACAAAGTGATCAGCACAGCCTTTTGTCACCCCTTTGGGCGACATTCTCAATGGTAATTCACCTTGCCTCCACCCCGAGAGGTTCGGCACCACACACAATGCACGAAGGATTTGTCACCCAAAAGGGGACTCGCCATAGTCACCCCTACGGATGACCCCATTCCGCGACCTGGACCCCTGCCCAAACCACCTCGATCAGCCCCATCGGAGACCGCCAACCAGGCCCTACCGGAGGCCACCGGCCAGGCCCCACCTCCGTCCCTGAGCGCTGGCCGCAGCGCCGCCCGCCGCAACCCTCAACCCCAACTGGAAACAAAAGGTCCCCTAAAGGGTGACAAATAGTCCGAGTTTTGAGTCACCCATTTGGGGACATTTTCGAAAATCTTTTGACAATCCCAGATTCTGCGGTGTAAACCTTCAAGTGGCCGCTCACGCCGATGATGGCACGGCTTGAGCACCGCGGAAATCTATCCCACACCGAAAGGCAGTCCAATGAAGAACCTTCCCGCCAAGATCGTCGGCAACGTTGTCAACACCCGTGAGCGCGGCGCCACCGCCGTTGAGTACGGCATCATGGTCGCCCTGATCGCCGCAGTGATCATCACCGTTGTCACCTTGCTGGGCAGCAACCTGAGCAGCATGTTCGCTGGGGTCGCAGGCAAGATCTGATCGCTATGAGGTAAGGCACTCCGAGTCCCCGCCCGGAGTGCCTTACTCCATATCCAAATGAACCCCATTTCCTACTGCACGTCCGACATTTATATGTCGGTCCCCCTTTAAGGTGACAGGCCCCCCTGAAGCCCCCCAATCCGTCAACCGATTCGCTCCTCGGAGTCACCCGAAAGGATGACAATCCGAGGCTGGCGGCGAAAGGTTGACCTGATTCCGGCCCCCAAAGCTTCGCTTCACTGGCGGTGTAGCGATCCTGGTGCAGCCTTCGGGCGCACCTCACCCACTTGAGAACAGGCGGTTTCCCACAATGCAACGTCGTCTCATCGCAGCGTTCCTCGCAGTCGTGCTTGCAGGAATCGGCGCGATCTTGCTGTTCAACTACGTCAGCAATGCCGATACCCGAGCCATGCAGAACCAAGATCCCACTGACGTCCTCGTCGTTACCACGACGGTGCCACCGGGCACCCTGGGCAGTGCCCTGGGCCCCTTTGTCACGACCAAGCAGATCCCGAAGGTTGCCTTGGAGCCAGGTGCACTGACCTCCTTGGACGACGTTCAGCACCTGGCCACCATTGTCCAGTTGCAGCCCGGCCAGCAGCTCAGCAGCAACTGGTTCGGCGAGCCCGGCACGGCCGCGAACGGGGACATTGCGATTCCCGAAACCATGGAGGTCGTGTCGCTGCAACTGGAGGCCCAGCGCACAGTCGGCACTCGCTTGACCGCCGGCTCCAGGATCAGCGCCTACTCCACCTTGGAAGGCACGACCCGACGCATCTTCTCCGAGGTGCTGGTGGTCTCCTCCACCGAGGGCTTGGTCACCATTGCAGCTCGTCCGGTCGACGTGCAGAACCTGGTGTTGTCTCTCGAATCCGGCAAGGTCTGGCTCGCTGAGTCCAGCAAGATCGCGAGCAAGGTCAATCCGGTCAGCGTCAAGCAACTGGCCGGGTGATCAGCCATGGGAACCGCACTCGTCGTCAGTCGTAACCCACGAGTCATCCAACTCGTACAGCAATCATGGGGACCGGACATTCAGCCGGTCACTCCCGACAACTTCCCCCCGAACGTCCAGGCCCTGCTGGCTGAGATGGGCGATGCGCCCATGCCCGCCGTGGTGGTCCTGGATCCCGCAGACCGTTTGCAGGACGCCCTCTATGTGGCAGCCGACCTGGACCAGAGCTTTGGCATCCCGGTCGTCCTGGTGAGCGACCGTGCCGCCGAAATCGGCCTGGCCGCGATGCGTTCTGGTGTGCGGGACATCGTTCACCCCATGGCACCGTTGGAGGAGATGAAACAGGCGTTGGATAGGGCCGCCAGCCATACCGCGTCTGAAAGCGCCCAGCCCGGATCGCCGGGCGCTGCTTCCCAACGGGGGAAGGTGGTCACGGTGGCCTCGCCGAAAGGCGGTGTGGGAAAGACCACCGTGTCCACCAACCTGGCAGTCGGTTTGGCTATGCGCGAACCGAACTCCACGGTTCTGGTGGACCTGGACATTCACTTCGGCGATGTCGGCAGCGCGCTGAACATCTCTCCGGAGTTCACCCTTCCCGACATGGTCCACGGGCCCAGCGCCTTGGACTCGGTGGCCCTGAAGTCCTACCTGACTCAACACCAGACCGGATTGTTCGTCGTGCCCGGCTCCGATTCGCCGGCGGCCGCGGACGCCGTCAGCCCCAAGGAGATCGGCAATCTGCTGAACACCTTGGCCAGCCAGTTCAAGTACGTGGTGGTGGACACCGCCCCCGGCCTGAGCGAGCACACCCTGACCGTCCTGGATCAGACCGACATTCTGGTGCTGGTGACCAGCCTTGATGTGCCCGGCGTGCGCGGGCTACACAAGGAACTCGACACCCTGCGTGACATCAGCATCGTGCTGGACTCCCGCTACGTCGTCATCAACTTCATGCACCCCAGCCGGGGTCTGTCGGTGGGCGATGTGGAGGCGAGCATCGGACGCAAGGTGGACTTCCAGGTGCCCCAGTCCAATGCGGTGCCGATCTCCACCAATCAGGGCGTTCCGCTGCTCCAAGCCGGCAGCAAGGACGTCGTCGCCAAGCAGTTGCGGGCCCTGGTCGAGACCGTCGTCGAAGGCGACAAGGCAGCCAAGGGTCGGCGTTTCCTCGACTTCGCGAAGAAGGGGGATAAGAAATGAACCTCGCGGCTCGCGTCAATGCAATGAAAGGCGAGCGGGGCATCCCGCTCGAAGAAGGCGGTGCGACGGCAACAGCCGCCCCCACCCGCGCCATGGTCGACGACTTCAGCGCCCCCGCTCCGTACTTGGAGTCCTCGGGCAACACTCCTGCCGCCGCCACCGACACTGTTGCCTGGGTGCCGGTCGGTCCGGACAATCCGATGGATCCCAGCCGACTCGCCAGTCGGGCACCGACCCAGGCCGTGGTCATGGAGACCCACGATGCCCTGGGGCGCTTGAAGGAAGAATCGGTCGAACAGCTCTTCGAACGTCTGGGAAGCCGCCTCAACGATCCCAGCCTGGACGAAACAGCCCTGCGCAATCTGGTGCAGCAGGAACTGAACGCGATCATCGAAGGGGGCCGGCTGCCGCTGACCGCCCGGGAACGCCAGCGCCTCATCCGAGAGGTGCACGATGACGTGCTGGGGCTGGGCCCACTGGAGTCTCTGCTGTCCGACAAGAGCGTCACCGAGATCATGGTGAACGGTCCGGACAAGGTCTACGTCGAGCGCTCCGGCAAGCTGACCCTCACCCCGGTCCGCTTCAAGGACGAACCCCATCTGCGTCGGATCATCGAACGAATCGTGACCCGGGTGGGTCGCCGCATCGACGAATCCTCGCCTCTGGTGGATGCTCGACTCGAAGACGGATCGCGTGTGAACGCGATCATTCCGCCGTTGGCGGTCAGCGGATCGACGCTCACCATCCGCAAGTTCTCCAAGGATGCGCTGAAGGTCCCCGACCTGATCAAGCTACAGACCCTCAGCCCGGAGATGGCCGAACTGCTCGAGGCCTGCGTGCTGGGCCGTCTGAACATCATCGTCTCCGGTGGTACTGGTACTGGTAAAACCACCTTGCTGAACGTATTGTCCGGCTTCATCCCTGACAAGGAGCGCATCGTCTCCATCGAGGATGCCGTCGAGCTTCAGCTCCAGCAGGATCACGTAGTGCGCCTGGAATCCCGGCCGTCCAACGTTGAGGGCCGCGGCGAAGTCACCATTCGCGACCTGGTGAAGAACTCCCTGCGTATGCGCCCTGACCGCATCATCGTCGGCGAGTGTCGTGGCGCCGAGGCGCTGGACATGCTGCAGGCCATGAACACCGGCCACGACGGATCCTTGTCCACCATCCACGCCAACACAGCGCGCGACGCCCTGTCCCGCTTGGAAACCCTGGTGCTGATGGCCGGCATGGATCTGCCGCTGCGCGCCATTCGCGAACAGGTCGCCTCCGCCGTCGATGTGATCGTGCAGTTGACCCGACTGCGCGATGGCACCCGCCGCGTCACCTCGCTGTCTGAGGTGGTCGGCATGGAGGGTCAGACCTTGACCATGCAGGAGATCTACTCCTTCGACTTCTCGGCTGGCGTCTCGGCAGAGGGCAAGTTCCTCGGCCGGGTGCAGCCCACCGGTCTGCGGCCGCTGTTCCTGCAGAAGTTCAGCGATCTGGGAATCACCTTGTCGCCGGGAATCTTTGGCACCTCCGCCATGTGGGAGCACCAGTGAGCCCTCAACTAATCCTTGCCTGGGCCTTCATCGGCGTCGGCAGCGTCATCGTCTTCGTGCTGATGCTGCTGCCTACCCACAAGGTCGCGCTGGAGCGGCGCCGCTTCGGTGCGGCAGAAGGCACCAGCAACCTCACCCGGATCGCCGATCGGGCAACCGCAGCCGTGGAACGCCTGCTGGCTGGGCGTGGCAACTCCTTCAACTCCATCTTGGAAGAAGCCGGAGTTCACACGCCGCTGAAGGACCTGGTCGTGATCGTGTTCGCGATCTGCATGGCGTTCTTTGCTCTCGGCTTGGTGCTGGGCAACCCGTTGCTGGGTTTCCTGTTGGCCGTGGCGACGCCGATTGTCGCGCGACTCCTGCTGTCCTTCATGGCCGGACGGCGCCGCAGCAAGTTCGAGTCCCAACTCGATGAAACCCTGCAGATGATGGCCGGCAGCCTGCGCGCCGGGTACAGCCTGCCGCAGGCCTTGGCCACCATCGGCCAGGAAGGCGCGCCGCCGACCTCCTTGGAGTTTGCTCGCGTCACCAACGAGGTCCGGGTGGGACGTCCCTTGCCGGATGCTCTGGATGATGTCGCTGAGCGGATGCGCAACGAGGACTTCTACTGGGTCACTCAGGCCATCGGTATCAACCGCGAAGTGGGCGGCAACCTTGCCGACGTGCTCGATGGGGTCAGCAAGACGATCCGGCAGCGGGCGGAGATCCGCGGTCAGGTGAAGTCGCTGGCTGCAGACGGCCAACTGTCGGCCATCATCTTGATGGCGCTGCCGTTCGTGGTGGCGATCTTCTTGATGATCGCCAGTCCCAAGTACATCGGCCAGATGATCAGTCCGCTGGGCTTCATCATGCTCGCCGTCGGCGCGGTCATGATGATCATCGGTGGCATCTGGCTGTACAAGATCATCAACTTGAAGTTCTAGGAGGAGCGCCATGAATCCCATATTCGCACTCGGTCTGCTCCTCGCTGCCGCAGGCATGGGCCTGCTGTGGTGGCTGGTCTTGGGCGGTGCCACCAGTGGGCGCCGTCAGGTCCTGGCCAACCTGAATCGCGACATCCAGGCCACCGACACCGCCGCTCAAGGTGAACAGGCTCAGTCCGAACTGGCCGAGGCGCTGCGCCGCCGCACCCCGCCGGGGCTGGTCAAGAACCTGAATAAGCTGTGGGCCGCCGCCGGTCGCCCGGACGCCTGGCCCGTGGACCGGGTGCTCTCGACCAAGTTCCTGCTCGGCGTCGCCGGCATCGTTCTGGCGATGCTGCTGATCATCAACGGCCGCGACGTCAAGAGCATTCTCTTTGGGGCGATCATCGTGGCTGCCCTGTTCTTCCTGCCCGATCTGCTGCTCTACAACACCGGAATGAAGCGCAAAGAGGCCATCGCGTTCCAGCTCCCCGACACCCTCGACCAGATGAGCATCGCGGTCAACGCCGGTCTGGGCTTCGACGCCGCAATGAGCCGTGTCGCCCGCAACGGACGTGGCGAGCTCTCCGCAGAACTGGTGCGCACACTGCAAGACATTCAGGTCGGCATGCCCCGCCGAGATGCCTATGACGACCTCGCCGAGCGCACCAAGGTTCCCAAGCTGGAACGGTTCGTTCGCGCCGTGATTCAGGGCGAGGCCTACGGCATCGCACTCTCGGACGTCCTGCAGGCTCAGGCCGAGGAACTTCGCATGGAACGCAAACAGGACGCCGAACGACGCGCCATGCAGATCCCGGTGAAGGTGATCTTCCCGCTGCTGCTGTTTATCATGCCGGCTATGTTCATCGTCGTGATCGGCCCCGGCGTGCTTCAGATCATCAAGGCGTTCGGCGGCGGCGGGTTCTGAGCGCCGTGAACCTGGTCGCAATCACGGTCTTCGCCGTGGTCGCCGGAGTTGCTGCGGCGGCACTCAACCCGTTCATGCGGGCGCAGTTCGAGAACCAGAATCGGCTCTCGCGCAGTTGGCTGCAGGTTCCGATCGCTGTGGTCCTGGGCGGGTTGGCCGGCTGTGCTGATTCGTTGCCGCAACAGGTGACCTTCGTGGTGCTGGCCGTGGCGTCCGCGCTGCTCATCGTGATCGACCTCAGCGAGTGGCGGCTGCCCGATGTGATCGTGTTACCGCTCTATGCAGTGCTCGGGCTGGGACTCACCGTCGCGGCGTGGATCGATCAGAGCTGGTCAGCCCTGCTGTCGGCCGGCATCGGTGCGGTGGTCATGTTCGTGCTGTTCTTCGTGATGGCCGCCTTCGCCCGCGACCTGGGCTTCGGTGACGTGAAACTGGCCGGTGTCGTGGGCGGTTTCCTGGGTTGGTTCGGCCTGGCCGAGTCCGTGGCCGGATTCTTCTTCGCTTGGGCACTGATGGCGCTGGTCTCGGTGGTGCTGTTGATCCTGCGTCGGATCAACACCAAGGCATCGCTACCCTTCGGTCCCTACCTGATCGTTGGCGCGGTGATCGGGGTCCTGGTCGGCCCCACCATGTTGCCCACCTTGGCCTGACCCCGCTCACACCCTCGCTTCCGGAGCGGTTCGCCGCACGACCACCACATCACAGTGCGCATGTTCGACGACCTCCCCGGACACCGACCCCAGCAGCAGGCCTGCGAAACCACCCCGTCCGCGACTGCCCACGACCACGAGGCGGGCAGCTTCGGAGGCCTTGACCAGTTCCCGCCCGGCGGCGCCGTGTGGAACCTCCAAGGTCACCGTCACCTGCGGGTATTCGGCGAGGATCGGGGCCACCTGCGTGCGCAATTGCTCCAGGACCTCGGCGGCGAAATCCTCCACCGGCGGGACGTATCCGGGCTCCCAGGTGCGCGGACGCGGTGCCGTGCTGACGGTCCAGGCTCGAACCACCTGAAGCGGAGCATGGAGTTGATCGGCCAACCACAGCCCGCGACGCAGGGCATGCTTGGCGAACTCGGAGTCGTCGTAGCCGACGACGATGGCGCCGTTGTCGTCCATGACCTGATGCTAGCCGCCGTACTGGTAGATGCACAGCGCCCGCAGATGCGGGAGGCTAGCATCAGAATCGGAGGTACCCGGCATGACCGACCCGCGCCTGAGCACCGCTCAGCAGCAATCCATCGCCCGTATCGAAACCTACGGTGCCCACAACTATCACCCGCTTCCGGTGTCGATCAGCAGCGGGTCGGGAGCCTGGCTCACCGATGTGGACGGCAACCGCTATCTGGACTTCCTCTCCGCCTACTCGGCAGTGAACTTCGGCCATTCCCATCCGGCGCTGGTCCGCGCGGCCACCGAGCAACTGAGCCGGCTGGCGATCACCTCCCGTGCGGTCTATGCCGACAATCTGGGCCCCTTCCTGGAAGCACTGAGCGGCCTGTGCGGCAAGGACATGGCGCTGCCGATGAACACCGGAGTCGAGGCGGTGGAGTCAGCCCTGAAGATCGCCCGCAAGTGGGGCTACCAGGTCAAGGGCGTTCCGGAGGGTCAAGCCTCCATCATCGTGATGGACCAGAACTTCCATGGACGCACCATCAGTGTCGTCTCGTTCAGTAGCGACTCGGTGGCCACGAAGGACTTCGGGCCGTTCACCCCGGGTTTCGTCGCCGTCCCCTTCGGCGATCTGGACGCCATGGCCGCAGCCATCGACGACACCACCGTGGCGATCCTGGTCGAGCCGATCCAAGGCGAGGCCGGCGTCGTCCCGGCACCACCGGGCTATCTGGCCGGAGTACGCGAGCTGGCGACGCGACACCGGGTGCTCATGATCGCCGACGAGATCCAGTCCGGGCTGGGACGCACCGGCACCACCTTCTACTGCGAGCAGGTCGGCGTGGTCCCTGACCTGTATCTCTTGGGCAAGGCCCTCGGCGGTGCGATCCTGCCGATCTCAGCCGTCGTGGGAGACGCCGAGGTCATGGGAGTGCTGCGCCCGGGCGAACACGGATCGACGTTCGGTGGAAACCCGCTCGCGGCCGCGGTGGGCCTGGCAGTCGTGGAGTTGCTGCAGACCGGCGATATGCAGGCCCGTTCTCGTGAACTGGGCGCCCACCTGCATGCTCGCCTGCAGGAACTGCTCGGCCATGGGCTAGTCCAGGTGCGCGGTGTAGGACTGTGGGCCGGGATCGACATCGACCCCGCGCTGGGCACCGGCCGCGACATCGGCGAACGACTCCTGACCAAGGGCGTCATCGCCAAGGACACCCACGGTCAGACGCTGCGCCTGGCTCCGCCGTTGGTGATCACCCGCGAGGAACTCGACCTCGCCATGGCGGCACTCACCGAGGCCCTGGCCGAGGCGGATGCAGCTCACTGACCCAACCTGGCAGCATCATCGCGACAGCGGTGAGTCCGCGCCAAGGGTGAACCCGTAGGGCAGTTCCAGCCGGTATCGCTTGAGCAGATCGGAGTCAGCCAGGAGTTCACCGGTCGGTCCGTCAGCGACGATGACCCCGTCGGCCATGATCACCGATCGTGGGCACAGTTGCAGTGCGTAGGGCAGGTCGTGGGTGACCATCAGCATGGTGGTGTCCAATGCGGTGAGCACCTCGAAGAGCTCGCGGCGCGCAGCCGGATCGAGGTTCGATGTCGGCTCGTCCAGCACCAGGATTTCCGGACGCATCGCCAAGACCGTGGCCAGCGCCACCCGACGTCGCTGGCCGAAAGAGAGATGGTGTGGCACGCGGTCGGCAACCTCAGGCAGTCCCACCGCGGCCAGAGCTTCGTCCACCCGCTGGCGGAGTTCAGCCCCCTTCAGCCCCAGATTCGCCGGCCCGAAGGCGACGTCCTGAGCGACGGTGGGGAGAAAGAGCTGGTCATCGGGATCCTGAAAGACGATTCCCACCCGACGCCGGATCTCGGCGAAGTTCGGCCTGGTCACCGGCAGGCCAGAGACACTCACCGACCCCGCACCGGCGGTGAGGATTCCGTTGAGATGCAGTGCCAAGGTGGTCTTGCCCGCACCATTGGGCCCGAGCAGAGCGACCCGCTCACCTCGGTCAACTCGCAGGTTCACCCCGTAGAGGGCTTGGCGCCCATCGGGGTATGCGTAGGCCAGACCTCGGACGGCCAGCAATGCGGTCATGCCGACAACCATGCCACGACGGTGACCGCCAAAGCTGCGCCGGGCACCAGGGCAGCGACCGCCCACTGCTGCGGACGGGCCGCCGGTGCCGTGTGCACCGCCTCAGGCAGGGCGCCGGCATAGCCGCGGGAGAGCATTGCCAGATGCACGCGCTCACCTTGCTCGTAGGCGCGAATGAAGCCGCTGCCCACCGCGGCGCTCAGGGCACGCCAGGCCCGCGGATCCCGGGCTCGAAAACCCCGTGACTCCCGAGCGATGGCCATCTGATGCCACTGCTGCCGGATCACCTCCAGGTAGCGAACCATGAAGCCGAGAATCTCAGTCAGGGTTGCCGGCAGATGTAACCGCTGCAGCCCAGCCACAAGCTCATGGGGTCGGGTGGTGGTGGCCAAGATCAACGCGGCCAACACACTGATCGTGCTCTTGGCCACCAGCGTCGCGGCTCCCCACAGTCCGGCAATCGACAACGGCACCCCGGCAACAGTGACGGTGGGGCCGGTGGCCAGGAAAGGCATGGCAAGGGCGAAGCCGAGGAAAGGCAGCTCGATGGCAAGGCCGCGAACCAGCCGCGACACGGGCAGGTCCGCGGCCAGTATCAGCACCACGAGCAATACCACCTGCCACAGATAGGGCCACAGCAGAGAAGGCGGGGTAGCGACCACACAACAGACGAACCCCAGCAGCGCCAGAACCTTTACCTGCGCGGGGAGGCGGTGCAACCACCGTCCCCGCGCAGGACTCAGGCCTTCTTGGTCTTCGATCGCCCCAACAGCCACATCAATCCCATGCCAACAGCGAGGACCACCACGGTGCCGAACACGCCGGCCAGGCCCCCGGAGAGCCGGGCGTCAGCCACACCGGTCACCTGGTAGTCCACGAAGGGGGAATATAGGGATGCCGCATGCTCGGTGGCCGCATCGATGAATCCCTTCTGCTCGGCAACCCACTCCAGCCCGTCAGGGGAACTAGAGGCGTAGAAACTCACCACGCCAGCAAGCAGCAGGGTGACCACCAGGCCGATCGCCCACGCGTAGCCGCGGCGCCACCGCGAGACCGGTTGGGCAGCGGACTGGTCAGGAGTCGATTCGGCCGCGCTCATGCCGGCACCCCTTCCTTGATCGTCAGTTCGATGGGTTTGGCGATGCCTCGGGCCCCGTAGACCAGATCTGGCCGCACCGCCAGCACGGCGGCCAGGGTCGCCGCTGTGATGAAAGCCTCTCCAATGCCGATCAGGAGATGGACGCTGCCCATGGCCACCGCCACCGTGCCGGCCGGAATCGGAACCGTGCCACCGATGGCGAACAGGGCAGCGAAAGTCAGTGCCGCGGCGGGTACCGAGACGAAGCCACCCAGGGCTCCAGCCAGGGGCACGCTGGCGAGCTTCTTGGGCAGCACCGTCATCACCAACCGGAACACACCCCAACCGACCCAGACCCCGACCAGCGCCATCAAAGTGATATTGGTCCCCAGTGCGGTGATGCCGCCATCAGCGAACAAGAACGCCTGGGTTATCAGCACCACCGTGATGCACAGCGTCGCCGTCCAGGGTCCGACCAGGATCGCCGCCAAGGCCCCGCCCAGGAGGTGCCCCGAGGTGCCTGCGGCCACGGGGAAGTTCAGCATCTGTGCGGCAAAAATGAAGGCGGCGACCAAGCCTGCCAGGGGCGCGGTGCGCTCATTGAGCTCTCGCCGTGCCCCCCGTACCGCCAGCCCAACTCCGGCCGCTGCAACCACCGCCGTGGCTGCCGAGGTCGGCAGATTCAAGAATCCATCTGGAACGTGCATTTCCCTCTCCCTCGCAGGGGCCGCTCGAACAGCCCAGAGGGACTCTAATGCAACTTGGTTGCAATAGGCGAGTGGGTGTGGTGATGGTGGACGATGCCTGCCTCGCCCACGGCACACTGAGCACACAATCCGGACAACGCAACGTGGGTCGCATCAAGTTCGAAGCCGTGCAGCGCGCCCATGCGTTCGGCCACCCCCACCAACAGATCCGGCGGCAGATCGATGATGGCGCCGCACTGTCGGCACTGGGCATGCAGATGGGGACCCAGATCGCCGGTGAGGTGATACGCGGTGGCGCCGTGCCCCAGATGCACATGCTGGACTACCCCCAACTCACTGAGTGCCGCCAGCGCCCGATACACACTCGTGCGGTGAACTTTCGGTGCAATCTGGGCGACCGCCGCGGCAACCTCGTCGGTACTGAGATGGCCCGCGGTGGTCGCAAGTGCGGTCAGAACGGCCCGCCGGGGGGCGCTCATGCGCTCACCCTTGGCCCGCAGTTGGGCCGCCACGGAGTCCAGCAGCAACTGAGCGTCGGCTGGCGAACGGGTCTGTGAAAGGGCGTCGGAGGTCACGGCAGACAGCCTAATCCGCCACCTCCAAGACCGCTGGAACCATGCCTTCTTGTCCTCTCAATGAGCATGTCCATTCAATACTGAATTTAGTTCCCCCCCTAGCCGCTCAGGCAAAAAGAATGGCTGGTACACCCCTCCCCGTACGCATCCTGGACATGTAAGGTGACAGCACCATCGAGCCGGGCGCCGCCGCGTCCGCCTAACAGATAGGGAGCATGGATGGCCAACGCAACTTTCAGCCGCGATGAGGTGAGCCTCGAACTCCCTCGGGTAGCCGCAACTCAGGGGAACAACGGCTACGACATCGGCAAACTGTTGTCTGCCACCGGTGATACCACGCTGGATATCGGCTTCGCGAACACCGCGTCCTGCCGTTCGGCGATCACTTTCATTGACGGCGATGCCGGGATTCTGCGCTATCGCGGATACCCGATCGAGCAGCTCGCCGAGCAGGCAACCTTCCTCGAGGTCTCGTACCTCGTTCTCTACGGTGAGCTTCCCAACGCGGCACAGCTTGAGAAGTTCTCCAGCAACATCGCGCGCTTCCACCTTCTGGATGAGCGCCTCAAGCACATGTTCAGCTCCATGCCGCGCAAGTCGCACCCGATGCCACTGCTGGCGGCCGGCCTGAATGCTCTGTCGACCTTCGCCCAGTCGAAGTACGCCGAGCAGGGTTTCGAGGCAGAGCGGGCCACCCACATGCTGATGGGTGCCGTGCCCACCCTGGCCGCGTACGGCTACAAGAACTCCGTGGGCGAACCGTTCCTCTATCCGGACATGTCACATTCCTACATCGAGAACTTCCTGCGGATGTCCTTCGGCCTGCCGACCGAGCCGTACCCCTTCGACGACGCCACCACGCGCGCCCTCGATGTACTGCTGATCCTGCACGCCGATCACGAGCAGAACTGCTCCACCTCGACGGTGCGCATGGTGGGCTCCTCAGGCGCGAATATCTACGTCTCGGTAGCCGCAGGCGTGAACGCGCTGTCCGGCCCGCTGCACGGCGGCGCCAACCAGGCGGTGCTGGAGATGCTCAAGGCGATCCGCGCTTCCGGCGAGGACGTCAAGGACTACATCGCCAAGGTGAAGGACAACAAGGCCTCCACCAAGCTGATGGGCTTCGGTCACCGGATCTACAAGAACTACGATCCGCGCGCTGCCATCGTCAAGAAGCACGCCGACCAGATCCTGAGCACGCTGGTCGGCCACGACCCGCTACTGGATCTGGCCGTCGCACTGGAGGACGCAGCGCTCAGCGATCCGTACTTCCAGGAGCGCAAGCTCTACCCGAATGTGGACTTCTACACCGGATTGATCTACCAGGCCATGGGCTTCCCGCAGAACATGTTCACCGTGCTGTTCGCCCTGGGTCGTCTTCCCGGCTGGATCGCTCACTACCTGGAGCAGACCACCGATCCGACGATGAAGATCAACCGGCCCCGCCAGGTGTACGTGGGCGAGGTCGAGCGCAACTACGTCCCGTTGGACCAGCGCGCCTGATCACACGAGCCGAGCGGCCCGATCATCCCACGATGATCGGGCCGCTTTGTTGCTCCCTGCGGTTTCAAGCTTCGCATCGGCAAGGCTCTACATATCGGGTACCCAACTCACTATGGTTGCCACAAAGAGCCTCGCGGGACGCAAACAGCAGGACCCATCGATGCAGATAACACCCAGCGCCGCCCCGCGACACCCCCACCACCAGGAGGTTCACCATGCGACGCATCCTTATCGCCGGCATCATCGCAGCCGGCCTTGTGGCGGAATCCCTCGCCACCCCGGCGCAGGCCCAAGAGCCCGCCCCCGCACCGGCTCTGATCACCCCTCAGGCAACCACCTTGGTCAAGACCAAGCGGGTGGATGTCGACGGCGATGGACGCAAGGACACGGTCCGGCTCTACCGCGTCACCGCTTCAACGTGGCGCGTCACGGTCACCACGGCCAAAGGGAAGCGGGCCCGCAAGACCTTCACCTCCACCATCGCCTCGGATTGGGGACTGTCCTCGCCGTGGACCAACCCGATCCGAATGGATGGGCGCGCCGGAGTTGAGCTGCCCTTCATGGTCGCTGGCGGCGACGGGGTCGTCTTCCGGGTGCTTACCTGGCGCAAAGGCCGTTTGGTCAACGAACCCAAGCCGGGCGGGCAGAACTGGTATGTGGGCGGACCCCTTCCCGAATATCAGTCCTATCGCTTCTACACCGCCAAGAAGGTGCGCTACGCCGAGGTCGCCTGGCTCACGCCGAGCGGAAACGGAACCACCTGCAGCGCCGATGTGAACCGCTACGCGTGGACGTCAACGAAGTGGACCTTCCGAAAGCACTACACCGTGGCAGCCACCACAGGGTTGTGTAAGCGCTACCCGGGACTGTGATTGCAGCGCCGTTGCAGCTACTTCTGGAGTGGCTGCAACGGCACCAGCGTCGGTCGGGAGACCTCAGCAAAGAAATCATTGCCCTTGTCATCAACCACGATGAAGGCGGGGAAGTCTTCAACCTCGATCTTCCAGATCGCTTCCATGCCCAGTTCGGGGTACTCCAGGAGTTCGACCTTCTTAATGCAATGCTGCGCAAGCACAGCGGCCGGCCCGCCGATCGACCCTAGGTAGAAACCGCCGTGCTGGGCACAGGCATCGGTGACCTGCTGGCTGCGGTTGCCCTTGGCCAGCATGATCATTGACCCGCCGGCAGCCTGGAACTGATCGACATAGGAATCCATGCGACCGGCGGTTGTCGGCCCAAAGGAGCCGGAGGCGTAGCCCTCGGGAGTCTTGGCCGGACCGGCGTAGTAGATCGGATGGTCTTTGAGATACTGCGGCATCTCCTCACCGGCGTCCAGGCGTTCCTTGATCTTGGCGTGAGCGATGTCGCGTCCCACGATGACCGTGCCGGTCAGAGCGAGCCTGGTCTTGACCGGGTACTGGCTCAGTTCGGCCAAGATCTCAGCCATCGGCCGACCCAGGTCGATCTTGACCGCGCCACCACCCTCGGCGGCCATCTCCGCCTTGTGCTGAGCCAACTGCTCATCGGTCATCTCGGGCATGTATTGGGCCGGATCGAACTCCAGTTGCTCAATGAACACCCCTTCCGGAGTGATCTTGCCCAGGCATTGCCGATCCGCCGAACACGACACCGCGATCGCCACCGGTAGCGACGCCCCGTGACGGGGCAGCCGGATGACGCGGACGTCATGGCAGAAGTACTTGCCACCGAACTGCGCACCGATGCCGAAGTTGCGAGTGAGTTCCAGCACCTGCTGCTCCAACTCGACATCACGGAAACCGTGAGCACTCATCGACCCCGAGGTCGGCAGCGAGTCCAAGTACTTCGCCGAAGCGTATTTCGCCGTCTTCAAGGCGTACTCCGCGGAGGTGCCACCGATCACGATCGCCAGGTGATACGGCGGGCAGGCCGCCGTGCCCAAGCTGCGGATCTTGGCGTCCAGGAAGGCCATCATCGAATCGGGGTTCAACAGGGCCTTGGTCTCTTGGTAGAGATAGCTCTTGTTCGCCGAGCCACCGCCCTTGGCCATGAAGAGGAACTTGTAGGTGTTCTCGTGTCCGGCGGCGGTGTCGGCGTACAACTCGATCTGGGCGGGCAGGTTGTTGCCGGTGTTCTTCTCCTCCCACATGGTGAGGGGAGCATTCATGGAGTAGCGCAGATTCAGCTTGGTGTAGGCGTCGAAGACGCCCTTGCTCAACGGACGCTCATCGGTGCCCTCGGTGAGCACCTGCTGACCGCGCTTGCCCATGATGATGGCGGTTCCGGTGTCCTGACACATCGGCAGGACCCCGCCGGCAGCAATGTTGGCGTTTTTGAGCAGATCCATGGCTACGAACTTGTCGTTGTCGCTGGCCTCGGGATCTTCCATGATCGTGCGCAACTGGCGCAGGTGCGCCGGGCGCAGGTAGTGGGCGATGTCGTGCATCGCGGTCTCGGCCAACAATTCGAGCGCTTCCGGGGCCACTTTCAAGAAGCTGCGGCCGTCCGGCCCGGTGAGCGTCTCCACCCCTTCTGTGGTCAACAGCCGATACTCGGTGGCATCTTCGCCGATGGGCAGCAGGTCCTCGTAGCGGAATTCGCTCATGTCTCTCCTTCTGGCAATCTCGCCCATCTTGGCACACCAGGCGCCGAGGTGGGCAGGGATTTCGGGCGTCCGGAACAACGCCGAGACAGCAAACTCAGGAGGCCGGTCCGCGGGTGGCCAAAACCAAGAGCGGGGCTGCCACCGAAACAATAAGTCCAGCGACGACATAGGGCAGCATCACATCAGCGCAACCCAGGGGAAGAGCAGCAGCCTCGCCGCTCCACTGGGAGACCAGCAGGATCGGCGCCCCGCATTGCATGGTCTTGGTGATTTCGACTGGGGTGACCAGCAGCCACAGTCCAGCGAAGCTGGCCACCATCGCCAGCCCACTTCCGGCTCGCCGGAATGGTCCGGGTCGTTTGCGGACCTCATCGGTGAGGCCTATCGCCATACCGACGAGCGCACAGCCCGCAGCAAGCACAAGCGCGATCAGTACCCCGATCATTCGCGCCCTTTCCGGAGCTGATCCGCCCCCGTTCCATTCCCCCGACTGCCATCATGACCTGAGGTGCTCAGCATTGCCAAGGCAGTCTCGACCTCTCCACGAGGCTGCTCACAAGTGCCAATGCGCCCAGTCTGTGCATGCCGTAGCATGTGGAGGGCAATCCGCGCCCCGAAAACGGCACTTCCGGGGACGGCAGTTCTATTACTGTGACGGACCGATTGGAGGCAAGGTGGCGCCCCCGGATTCTCGGTTTGAGCAAGATTCCGCAGACGTACCGAGAATCGGTTGCGATCTCGCCGAAGCCGCCAGCATTGTCGAATCGATTCAGGTATTCGGCGAACGCTATCTGGCTCGCGTCTATACCGACACTGAACGCCACCAAAGCCGGGAAGCTCCTGAACGCCTCGCCGCACGCTTCGCCGGCAAGGAGGCGGTACTCAAAGTTCTCCGCTCCACGGCCGGAATCAGCTTCCGCGATGTGGAGATCATCGACGGCACGGACGGCGCCCCGCAGGTGAGGTTGCACCGCCAAGCCCGGAATGTGGCCCTGGCCCAGCGGCTGGGCCCAATCGGGTTGTCCTTGAGCCATGAAAGGGGCATGGCGCTCGCCACGGCGATCAGCCTGCCCACACACCAACAGTCATAGTCGACACATCAACAAAAAGGGGGAAGAGGGTGTCTGATCACACCTATGAGGATCGTCTGGCCATTCGGGAGGCGCTCCAGCAATTCGGCAGACTCAATCGTCCGGTGGCGCAACTGAGCGACGATTCCGATCTCTTCGCTGCGGGGTTCACCTCACACGCGACAGTCAATGTGATGCTCGCTATTGAGGACGCCCTCGACATCGAGTTCCCCGACGATCTTCTCAATCGCTCGACCTTCGCCTCCATCGACGCGCTGGCCGGCGCGGTGCAACTCTCAAGGGGACAACAGTGAACGGACGCTTCGCGGCTCGCGCCGCCGCAGTGGCAGCAGTCGCTGCAAAGTACGCCGATGAGGTCGACTCCAACGCCCGTCCGCCACTGGAGGCCGCCGGGGCCCTGAAGGAGCAGCGCCTGCTGTCGGTGTCGGTGCCCACCCAGTTCGGGGGCGAAGGCGCCAGCATGTTGGAGCTGAGCCAGATCGCCACCGAGATCGGTGCTGCCGACGCCAACGCGGGCATGGTGTTCGCCATGCATCACAGCCAGGCCCTCATTCTGTGGCGCCATGGCAGCCGTCCCGGGGTTCGGGCCACGATCCAGAAGGTCCTCGAGCAGGAGTGGCTGCTGGGTTCGGCCACCACCGAACGCGGTATCGGCGGTGATGCGCGCCGCTCGAACTGCGCCCTGGAATACCCCTCGCCGGGCCGGGTCAAGGTGATCAAGGACGCCCCGGTCATCTCCTACGCCGAAGCCGCCGACGCCATCCTGGTGACCGGCCGTTCCAGTGCCGATGCGCCGGCCTCCGACCAGCGCATGCTCATCTGCCCCAAGGGCGAGTACAGCCTGGAGAAGACTGGCGTGTGGCAGGCATTGGGACTGCGCGGCACCGCCAGCGACAGCTTCATCCTGACCTCGGAGACCAGCGAGGACAACCTGCTCGACGACGACTACGGCACCATTTCGTCCCACACCGCTCTGCCCACTGCACATCTGCTGTGGTCCTCGGTGTGGCTGGGAATCGCGTCTTCGGCCGCTGATCAGGCCCGTGCGGCTGTCCGCCGACAGGCCCGGGCTGCCGTCGGCTTCCCGCCGCCCGGACAGTTGCGGCTGGCGGAGCTGCTGGTCGACCTGCAGACCTTCGCCAACATGGTGCGCCATTCGGCTGAGCACTATGACCGCGTCGCCGACGATCCGGCCGTCCTGGGCTCGATCTCCTTCGCCTTGGAGATGAACTCGGTCAAGGTGAGCGCGGCCAATGCCGTGGTGGACCTGGTGTTGAACGCGTTGCGGATCGTGGGCATCGCCGGCTACCGGACCGATACCCCCCAGTCGCTGTCCCGCCAGTTGCGTGACGCTCTGGGCGCGCCGATCCAGATCAACAACGACCGGCTGCTCACCAACAATGCACCGCTGTCGTTGATGGCCAAGGTCAACCTGTGACGGTTCCCGAACAGCCCTGGCAGGCCCTTCGCGATCGGCTCCTGGACGCTGGCATCATCGCTGAGTTGGGTGAACCCGGCGTGGTCGCCCTCGGTGGCGAGTTCAACCGAGTCTTCGACGCTGTGGATGCACTTTACGTGCGCACCTTCGCAGACCTAGGCGCCGAGGTCTGGCGTTTTCCGCCGGTGGAGCCCAAGGAGTTGTTCGAAAAGACCGACTATGTGGCTTCGTTCCCGCAGCTGACCGGGTCGCTGGCTACCTTCACCGGTGACCAGCGTGACCACATCGAGTTGCTGCGACTGCGCGCAGAAGGCCAGTCGTGGGAGGAGACCTTGCACCCGGCCGGCCTGATGATGAGCCCTGCGGCCTGTCATCCGCTGTACGCGGTGTTGTCGGGAACCCTTCCCGAGGGTGGTCGTACCTGCGATGTCCTGGGGAGCTGTTTTCGCCACGAGCCCAGCGCAGACCCGATGCGGATGCAGACCTTCCGCATGCATGAGTTCGTCCATGCCGGTGACACGGTGTCGGCGCTGGAGCACCGAGATCAGACGGCCGCCCGCCTGGTCGACATGTTGAACTCGCTGGAGTTGGAGATCAGCTATGAGCCGGCCAACGACCCGTTCTTTGGTCGCACCGGAAAGATCATGGCCGCCAGCCAGCGGGAAGCCGCCCTGAAGTTCGAGTTGCTCACCTCGGTGTACGGCTCGGATGCCCCGTTGACGGCGATCGGCTCGGCGAACTACCACAACGATCACTTCGGCCAGGCGTTCGGGATTCACACCCCTGGCGGAGCCGTCGCCCACACCGCCTGCCTCGGCCTCGGCCTGGATCGCACCGTCCTGGCACTCCTCTCTCGCCATGGCATGGCGGTCAGTGAGTGGCCTGCCACGGTTCGCTCCATCCTGTGGCCCGATGCATAGGCACTACGGCTGGTACGGCGACCCGGCGATCTGGGCCGCGGTTCAGTTACCTGACCGAGGTGCACTGGGGGTCGTGCTGTGCCCCCCGCTGGGGCAGGAAGGTGTTATCGCCTACCGCGGATTACGGCTGCTTGCCGACCAACTACAGAACCGCGGGATCGCCTCGGTGCGCTATGACCCACCCGGCCACGGTGACGCCGCCCCCAGCGACGATCCAGAGTCGGTGTTCGAGGGTGCCCGGCGCGGCTCCGAGTTGTTGCGGGCCTGCGGGTGTAGCCAGATCTGCTTCCTCGGATTGTCCTCGGCGGCACTGATCGCCAGCGAGGTCGCTGAGCCCGATGACCTGCTCGTGCTGTGGAGTCCACAACCGTCAGGTCGATCGTGGCTGCGCAGAGCGCGCGGTCTGGCCACCATAGAACTGGGCACTGATCGCATCAGCGACGGCATCGAATCCCTGATCGGGTTGGAACTGACTCAGCAGGCCGCTTCCCGCCTCGGCGCAGTGACTTTACGGCTACCCGGTGAGGCGGCCGCTCTGGTCGCGGTTCGCGAGGGAGAGGTCACCCCACCAGGCCTGGCTGGCGCCCAGGTGATCGAGGTTCCCGGAACCGCCGAGTTCTTGGACACACCCAGCATGAGTTCGGTGCTGCCTGTCTCGGCGATCACCACCATCGCCGATTGGCTGGCCGCCCAGGTGAGCGGAACCGCAGTCGCGTTGACGCCACCACCGCTACGCCCAGAACTCAAGGTGGGCAAGGCGGTGGAGCGGATCCGTTGGCTCGGCCCGAACGGACTGTTCGCCATCGAGTGTCGGCCCCGTGACGCCGCCTCGGAGGTTCCAGTGGTGCTGCTCCATTCCGGAGCGGCCGAGCATCGCGTCGGTGCCGGGAACTATCAGGTGGAATTGGCCAGGCTGTTGGCCGGCGATGGCGCGGCCTCGGTCCGCGCAGATCGCCGCAGTACCGGGGAGACCGGGACGGTGCGGCCGGAGGATCCGTCGCTGTTCTACTCCGAAGAGTGGATGGCCGACCAGGACGCCATCATCGCCGCCTTGGGTATTCAGGGAGACCGGCTGGCGCTCACCGGATTGTGTGCTGGCGGCTGGCTCGCGGGTCAACGCACGATCGAGAACCCCCGACTGATCGTGGACATCCATCCCTTGGAGTATCGAATCGATCCGGCTCCGCCTGGCGAGTACGTCGACGAGATCACCACCGAAGCAGACCCGCTGCCCGGCAAGGGCGCCCTGCGCGAGTGGTACCGCCGCTCCGCGCCGGTGTGGCTGCGACAGCTCCGGGATCGGTGGAAGGGTCGAGCAGGCGCCGGGCCTTTCCTGGCATCGACCGCCCAGCGGGCCGATCACACCGTGCTGATTTTCAGCGACCTGGAGAAGATGATCTTCGACCGCCGTGGTGGGCCGCAGGCCATGGCCAAGCTCGCTGGCATCGAAGCGATCGAGGTGGCGGGTTCCGACCACGCCTTGTACGCCCGGCCCACTCGGCAGCGCGTGATCGCCGAGGTGCGCCGCCAGGTGGCTCGAGCCTTCAACCTGAGCGCGGCCGACCCCGCGCGCATTGAGCCAAAGAGCCTCGCCCAGTGATGGCGGCCTGCAGCAGGTGGTGCCCATGACTGACCTGCCCACCATGATCAGCGCGGTGTTCGTCGTCGGAGCACTGATCGCCGCGATCGTCATCGCGGTGATTTCCGTCACTGCCGATTCCCGGCGAAAGGCAGCCCGGGAGGCCTACTTCGCCCAGACCTACGACTCCTCGGTGGAGCGCATGCTCGCCGAGTGCTCCGTCGACAGGGACCACCTTCGATCGCTTCGCGATGCAGGCAGGGGCGGGTTGCCAGCAGCGACCCGCGAGCTGCTGCGCAGCGAACCGATACCCCTGCGGCCTGCTGCTGAGTTCATCAAGCGGCTCTAGTGACCAATGGCCTTCAAGGTGTCCTGGATCGCCGCCGCAGAGGTGCGCAGCAGCCTGATCTCGTGGGCGTCCATGGGGAACTCGAAGACCCGTTCGATGCCGTAGGGGCCCACCAGACTCGGTACGGACAGCGCAACCCCTGAGATACCGCGATAGTCGCTCAGCACGCTCGACAGAGGCCAGATCTTGCGCTGGTCGTTCAGCATCGCCTCGACCAGCCGGGCGCCGGCCAGTCCGATCGCGTAGTTGGTGGCTCCCTTGCCTTCGATGATCTCGTAGGCGGCATGGACGGTGTCGTGGGCGATATCGGCCAGGACCTCTTCGCTGAAGATACGAACTCCACTCGGATCGACCCACTCACGGATCGGGACCTGGGAGATCGAGGCACTGGACCACACCGGGAACTCCGTATCGCCGTGCTCGCCGAACATCGCGGCATGCACATTGGTCAACGCCACGCCGGCCCGTTGCGAGATGGCCCAGCGAAGCCGGGAGGTGTCCAACAGGGTGCCGGTGGAGATCACCCGTCCGGCGGGAAGCCCGCTGACCTGTTGGGCGACCACGGTCAGCACATCGCAGGGATTGGTCACCAGCACCAGCACCGCATTGGGAGCCTGCTCCAGCAGGCGCGGCACCAAGTCCTTCATGATTTCGGCGTTGACCCCGGCCAGTTCCATCCGGGTTTGGCCGGGATCCTGACGAGCACCGGCGGTGATGATGATCACCGAGGAGTCGGCCACGACCCGAATGTCCGAGCCGCCGGTCACCACGGAGGTGGGGGTGAACTGGGTACCGTGGGCGAGGTCATGGACCTCGGCCTGCACCTTCTTGTCGTTGATGTCGTACAGAGCGATCTGACGGGCAGAACCACGAATCAGGGCCGCATAGGCGATAGAGGTTCCCACCGAGCCGGCGCCGACGACGGTGAGCTTGGAATTGGCCAGGTTGTGGTGCCCGGTCCGATCAAGGTCCATGCTCACAGCCTAGTGAACCAGCATCCAACCCGTCGGGAGCAGCCACATCCCGTCAGAGCAGATCCGCTCGGCGGCCGCTCGCGACGGCGCCGCTCAGCCTTCGGGAGGGGTTGTCGGCAGTTCGACCAAAGCAGTCACCAGATGCTCGAGCCCGGTTCGCCAGGACTCTTCGGGGCGGGTACCTTCGTTCAGAATCTCGTTCAACCGTGTGTGCATGAAGTATGCATCCACAGTGATGAGGAACTGATTCATAGGGATACGCAGTTTCGCCTTCTGGCGCTGCAGCATGGTCTCGATCTCAGCGGCAGCGAGGGCGAAGGCGGCGCGCTCCACCTCGATCAGAACCGGCCGAAAGGCGCTGTTGCGCAACGCGTACAGCCGCAACTCCGAGCGCACCTCAACCCAGTTGCCGTCCATCTCGAGGCCGGCGGCAAGAATGGCGACCACCTTGGCTACGACTTCAGACACTGCGCTCTGGTCGAGTTGCCCTTCGGGCACCATGCGCATCGCCTGCTGGGTCACGATCACGAGTTGTTCGCCGCGCTGCCGCACCAAGGCCAGGCAAAGCTCGTCCTTCGATTCGAAGTTGCTGTAGAAGGCGCCTCGGGTGAATCCGGCCCGCTCGCAGATCTCTTCAACACTGGCCGCCTGCACACTGCGCTCCACGAAGAGCTCGGCAGCGGCAGCCATCAGCCGCTCTCTGGTGTGGAGCCGCCGGAGACTCACCTCAGCCATCCTCGCCTCCTCACCGAGTCGTGGAACTCACCCTTGGATACAGAAGTGTATCGGATACAGTTGTGTATCGAACCTGATGAAGTCAAGGAGTCTCGGTGTCGTCGTTCCTCTATCGCCTCGGCCGGGCCAGTTTTCGGCACCGCTTTCGAACCCTCGGCATCTGGCTGGTCATCTTGGCCGTGCTGGGCGGGCTTGCCGCAGGTTTCGGAGGCAAGTTCAACGATGAGTTCACCGTGCCAGGTGCGAGCTCGACAAATGCCTGGAACCAACTGAAGGTCACCTTCCCCGAGGCTGCGGACGCCACCGCCACCGTGTTGATCACCGCCCCGGACGGCGACAAGATGACCGACTCCGCCGTGCGGTCAGCGGTAGCGGCCTGGGACGACAAGATCACCGCGCTGCCCTTCGTCAATGGCACCGTCGGCCCCTACAACGATCACATCTCCGGGCTGATCAGTGAGGACGGTCGCAGCGGACGGGTCACGATTCGGGTCGCCACCGGGGTTGGCTCAACCACCGATGCCATGCGCGAACAGCTCACCTCGACCGCCGAATCACTGGAGACCACCCTGCCCGGAAGCCAGGTCCTGGTCGGCGGAGACATCTACTCCACCAAGATCCCCAAGATCACCATCATCGAGGCCCTCGGGTTGGCCGTGGCGATTGTGGTGTTGCTGCTGACGCTGGGGTCAGTCACCGCAGCCATGATGCCGGTCGCCACAGCCCTGGCCGGAGTCGGTTCCGGAGTGATGCTCATCTTCCTCGCCGCCGGAGTGATCTCGGTGAACTCCACCACGCTGATCCTGGCGATCATGCTCGGCCTGGCGGTCGGAATCGACTACGCCCTGTTCATCCTCTCCCGCCACCGCGACCAACTCGGGACCGGTATGGACGTGGAGGAGTCCGCCGCCCGCTCGGTGGGCACCGCCGGCGGCGCTGTGGTCTTCGCCGGAACCACCGTGGTCATCGCCCTGATCGGGCTCAGCCTGGCGGGCCTGCCCTTCCTCACCACCATGGGCGCCTTCGCCTCGGTAACCGTGGCCATCGAAGTCGCGCTGGCGATCACTCTGCTGCCCGCCTTGATGGGACTGGCCGGGGAGCGGCTACGGCCCCGTCCGCGGGCTGCAGCCAGAGCTGCGCGGCGGGCCTCGAGCAGCGGCTTCAAACCCGCCCAGTGGTGGGTCAAGACCGTGACCACCTGGCCTATCGTGACCGTCATCGTCGTGCTCGCCGGGATGGGTGCGTTGGCCTACCCCATGACGAATCTTCAACTGGCGCTGCCGACGTCGCAGCGGTCGCTGCCAGGCTCGCAGGATCGAGTCACCTTCGATGCCATCACCGAGAAGTTCGGAATCGGCACCAATGGGCCGCTGGTCATGATGGTCCCCATCGTCGAGTCCACAGACCCCATGGAGGTGCTCGACGGACTGAAGGCCGACATCGAGAAGATGCCAGGGGTCGCGCGGGTGGCCGCCGCCGTCCCGAACCCCAATGTCGACACCGGCATGATCCAGATCGTGCCGACCACCGGCCCGGACAGCCCGGCCACCGCCGATCTGGTGCAGCGCCTGCGCGACCGAGCCGGCGAATGGAAACAGCGCTACGACGTGGACACCAACATCACCGGCTTCACCGCCATTCAGATCGACGTCACCGAGCGCCTGCGCGAGGCGATGCTGCCGTTCGGCATCTTCGTGGTCGGATTGTCCCTGATTCTGCTGATGATGGTCTTCCGATCCATATGGGTGCCGCTCAAGGCCGCTCTGGGCTATCTACTGAGCGTGGGAGCCGCCTTCGGCGCCACCACCTTGGTGTTCAACGAAGGCTGGTTCGGCTCGGTGGTGAATCTGCCCGAACCCGGCCCGGTCATCAGCTTCCTGCCGATCATCTTGATGGGCATCCTGTTCGGTTTGGCCATGGACTATGAGGTGTTCCTGGTCTCCCGAATGCGCGAGGAACATGTGCACGGCAACCCCAACTCGGTGGTCGACGGCTTCGTGCACTCAGCCAAGGTCGTGGTCGCTGCCGCGATCATCATGTTCAGCGTGTTCGCCTTCTTCGTGCCCCACGGTGAAGGCACCATCAAGGCCATCGCCTTCTCGCTGGCCGTCGGTGTCGCCTTGGACGCGTTCGTGGTGCGCATGACGCTGGTTCCGGCGGTCATGGTCCTGCTGGGTGATCACGCCTGGTGGCTGCCCCGGTGGCTGGACCGCATTCTGCCCTCCTTCGATGTGGAGGGCGAAGCGCTCACCCGGCAACTGGAGTTGGCGTCGTGGCCAAGCCCCCAGGACAACTCAGCCATCGTCGCCGAGGGACTCAGCGCCAGCGTCGGCGACCGCACTCTGTTCCGCGACCTCGACGTCCGACTGGAACGTGGCGGGCTGTTGGTGATCGAGGGCGAGCACGCTCAGCGCCGCGCTCTGCTGCTGGCCCTGGCCGGACGATTGAATCTACAGTCCGGCAAGCTCAAGACCCTCGGGTTGGTGTTGCCCGAGGAAGCCCCCGTTCTGCGGGGACAGGCTCCCGTCCTGGGCCCCGCCACGCCACATTTCGGACGAATCCTCACCAAACAGCATGGCGGCATCGTCTTCGTCGATTCCGCCGACGAGCTTTCCACCACCCAGGAGCACTCGCTGCGGCGGGCGATGAACGCTGCCCCTGATGGAGAAGCGATCACCTGGGTGCTCTCGGTGGCTCCCGACTCACCCTTACTCGCCCAGCTCAACGGCGGGCACACCATCGTGCGAATGCCTTCCCACTTCGCCCTGGAAGGAGCGAATCAATGAACCTCGAACGGGTGAATTCCACCCCGGCCCGTTGGTGGACGCTGCTAGGCCTGGTGCTCGTGCCGGTGCTCATCGCCGGAGGATTCCTGGTCGCCGGGCTGAACTCCGACAACCGTATGCATGAGGTGAAAGCCGCCGTCGTGAACCTGGACGAGCCGGTCACCGTGAACGGCCAATACGCCCCCATGGGCCGCCAACTCACCGCGAACTTGGTCGATTCCCAGCGGGTTGAGAACCTCACCTGGGAACTCGACAGTGAGGAAAATGCCCGCGCGGGGCTGGAAACCGGCGCCTACGCGGCGATGATCGTGATCCCCAAGAACTTCTCGGCGGCGGCCACCTCCTATGCCAAGGACGCCAAGGACGCCGAACGGGCCACGCTCGAGTTGAGCACCTCACCGGTCGCCGGCGTAGCCGATGCCACCTTGGGCAAGGCGGTGGCCATGGAAGCCGCCACGGCCCTGAACGAGTCGCTGACCTCGACCTACTTGGACAAGATCTACGTCGGCTTCAACGACACCGGCAAGCAGTTCACCACGATGTCCGACGGCGCCTCGCAGTTGGCCACGGGCAGCAGCGACTTGGCCAGCGGCATTCAGCAGGCAGCCGACGGCAGCGACCAACTCGCTTCGGGTACCTCGCAGTTGGCCAATGGATTGGCCCAGATGAAGACCCAGACCGCGTCCATGCCGTCCGACACCGCCAAGCTGGCGACCGGAACCTCGACCTATGTGGCCGGAGTCAACGATCTGATCGATCAGACGATCGCATCGCTTTCCAGCCAGGTGGCGCTGGCCAAAGGGGTGACTCAACTGAGCAGCGGAGCATCCGGACTTTCCTCGGGCCTGGCCACCTATCAGGACTCGATGGACAATCTCGGCAGCAACGCCACGGTGGTCGCCCAGGCCACAGTGGCCGCGGAGGCCGCGGTCGCACCGACGCCCTGCCCCACTTTCAGCGCCGATCCGGCCACCCAGGCGACCGCCTGCGCCGCATTCACTGCCGGCCTCACCGCCGGCGCCGACGCGGGCGCGGCCGTCGGCGTCACCGTTGGCGGAAAAGCTGCAGCCACCGGACTCGACACCAAGGATTCCCACACCGGCCAGAGCCTCATGTCAGGAGCGCAGGAGCTCGCCAGTGGGCTCAACACGCTGGACGATCAGTTGCAGAAGTCGCTACCCGATGTGCCGAAGACCACCGCACAGTTGAACCAGCTCAAGTCCGGTGGCACGGAGCTGGCCACCGGGGTTTCCCAACTCGCCGCCGGCATCCCGGCCCTCACCGATGGGATTGCTCGCAGTGCCGACGGCGCGACCCAACTGGCGACCGGCGTCACCTCGCTGAGCGTTGGCCTGGCCAGTGCAGCCCAAGGCTCAACGAAGCTGTCCGCCGGTATGTCAGAGTTCGCTGATGGCCTGGCCAGCGGGAAGGACAAGATTCCCTCCTACACCACTCAGGATCGCGAGAACCTGGCCTCGGTGGTGGCTTCCCCGGTGTCGACCGATGGACTCACTGGGCTCGCAAGTCCGAACCTGGGCTGGGTCAGCCTCCTGCTGATACTGGCTTTGTGGCTAGGGGCTTTGGCGATCTACACCGTGGTCAGCGCCGTCGGACGCGGTTTGCTCGGCTCGGCGGGGACCACCCCGAAGCTGGTCGCTGAAGCACTCCTGCCCGGCATTGCCCTGGTGACCATCCAGGCAGTGATTCTGGGCGGGCTGGCCGGGTGGGCTTGGGACCTGAACTGGCAGAAGACTCTTCAGGTGAGTGGCGTGCTGCTCATCGCCGGAGTCGCCTTCGCCGTGATCAACCACGCCCTGATCACCTGGGCCGGGGGTTTTGGTCGCCTGGTGTCGGTGGTGTTCGCGGTGATCACGACAGCAGCCACACTGGCCCCTGCGGCACCCGGAGTGTTGGAAGCGCTGCGTCCCTTCTCTCCGCTGACGCCGGCGCTGGACGCCCTTCGGGCCGTGGTCACCGATTCGGCTGGGGCGGGCTCGTCAACCTTTGTCGTGATCGGTTGGCTTCTGATCGGTTTGCTAGCCAGCGCGGCCGGCATTGCCCGGCGTCGCACCACCACTCTGGCCGCTGTCGTGGCCCTCTAAGGTCAACGCTCGCGTGCGAGGCTCGGCCGGTCAGCCGGCCTCAGCTTCGCGGGGTGCCTCCACCAGGCGCGGCCGGGGCCGCTCCGGCTCGACGGGCTGCTGCACGCGCACCGGCTCCGAGCGCGACTGAGCACCCCGTTCGGCCGCTGCCGTCCGTAGCGCGACGGCTCGATGGAAATCGGCCTGGGTGGGCATGCCGTAGGCGCGGGCGGTGGTGTCGTGCATCTCCACCACGTAGCGGTTGATCCGCTCGGCGAATTGATGCGCGATCTCGCCAGGGGCAGCGCGAAGCGGCCGTCCGAAGACGATGTGGACGTGGGGACGCCCGGGCACCGGCACATTTGCGCCGTAGGGCATCGCAGCGTAGGCGCCGACCAGGGCGATCGGCAGGATCGGAACATTGCGCGAGATGCTCAACGCCGCCGCACCGGGCGTGAAGCGGGCCATCGCTCCGGTGCGGGACCGGGTGCCCTCGGGGAAGATCAGCAGCGGCACACCTTCGGTGAGCAACTCCCCGGCGAGACTGCGGCGATGGCCGTGCCCTTGCCGTTCCACCGGAAAAGAGTTGAAGAACAGCGTGGTCGGCAGCGCCTTGTACCACGACTGGAAGAAGTAGTCGGAGGCCGCACCAGCGGACAGATTCTTCGATAGCCGGCGGGGCAACCCGCCGAAAATCAGCGGTGCATCCAGGTGGCTGGAGTGGTTCGCCACAGCCACAAAAGGCGCCTTCACAGAGTCCAGATTGCGCCGTCCATGGATGTGGACGGTGAGAGCTGACCACATGTATGGCTTCATGACCAGGTGCTGGGCAACGAATCGGGCCGCACCTGGTCCGGGTGAGCTATAGCGGTTGGTCTTGGGTTCGGACACTGGTCCCCCTCCAATTTGCGAACCTCAAGAGTGTCCCACTGATAGGCGTTTGAGGCTAGGCGGGCTCTTCTCGACGGGCTGTCGCGCAGCCGCTCTCGGCACCACGCGGCCCCACTTTGACGACTTGACCAGGGGTGATGCGCTCAATCACGGCTGTGGGTCAAGGTCCCCGAAATCCAGCGCACGACCGGTCGAGGCACAATCCCCAGTCCGAAGGCGGCCAGTTTCCAGCGCAGCGTGGGAATCGAAACCACCTTGCCTTTGGCCGTGTCGGCCAGCGCCTTGGTGGCACAGGTGCTGGCGTCGACCCAGATCCAGTTCGGAATCGACGCCGTCGTCACCTGCGCGCGTTCGTGGAACTCGGTGCGCACCCACCCGGGACACAATGCGGTGACTGAAACCCCTTGACCGCGCACCTCCTCGGCCAGGCCTTCGGAGAACACCTTCACCCAGGCCTTCAGCGCCGAATAGCTGCCCTGGGTGATCCAGGCAGACAGCGAGGCGACATTGAGAATCCGGCCGTGTCCACGGACCACCATGGCCTGAGCTGCAGCCACACTGAGCTCGGCGACGGCAACGATCATCACCGAGATAGCCCTGTCTGTCTCCCCTTCAGGGGCCGCCAAAAGGCGGTTGCTGGGGCCAAACCCGGCGTTGTTCACCAGCAGGTCGATCGGACGCAGCGGGTCGGCCAGTCGCTGTGCCACCTCGTGGCGATGCGCCTCGACGGCCAGATCAGCGACGAGCACCTCGACCTGCACGCCGTAGCCGGCCGCAAGTCGGTCCGCTGCCGCCGTCAACCGGGATCGGTCACGGGCGACCAACACCAGGTCGTCGCCGCGCTGCGCGCAGGCTTCGGCGAAGGCGGCTCCCAGGCCTGCACTGGCTCCGGTGATACAGGTGGTCGGCATGCCCGGCACGCTACCCCACGGTGCACCTACGTTGCCTCACGCGGCCAACAGCGGCGCCTGCTGCGCCAACTGCCGTAGCGTCCGACTGCAGCGGTAGCGGACATTCTCTGGACTGATCCCCAACACCGCTCCGGCCCGGCCACTGTTCAGCCCCAGCACGTAAACCAGCCACAGCAGGCGCACCGTCTCATCGTCGATGAACCCATACTCCCGCGCACAATGAAGAGTCGCCTCGGCGCTGGCGTCCGGGCCGGCCTGTGGCATCAGAACCGTCGGAGGCTGGGCCAACTGCCGCCGCAACGCCCACAGGACATTGCTCACGATCGCCCGGGGGCGACGCTCCAAGGGGTAGTCGGCCAGGGTCACCCACAGCACCGAGACCGCCTCGTCGAACCATTCCTCCTCACCTCGGCTCAGCAGCACCAGCTTGCCGAGCAGAGCCTGCACCACGACCCGGTAGGCCATCCGATCCCCGTGCGCGCCCAGGTCGAGCAGCGCCCGAAGGGTCGGATCGGGGTCTTGTCGAATGAGCTCCAGAAGATCGTTCAGGCCCGCGGCCGCACCCAAACAGGGGTGGCTGCCTGCCCAGTTTTCCACCACGTCATGCCGCTTGAGGCACTGCCGATGCCAGTCCTGGTTCAACTCCATCAAGAGGCGGTAGGTGCTCATGAACCCAGCGTCGCCAGCCGGTGTTGCCCAGGTTGTTGACCGCAGAGCCGCCGGTGTTGCCCGGTGTCTGACCCCGGTCAGCTAACGATTGAGCGACAAAGGTGAGCCTTGCCTCATAGCAGGGCTTTTGGACGTAGAATGGTCTCGTACACATCCGGTGTTTGGCGTCCGTCATCTGCCATCACGTTCGCCCAGAGGGCCACTCGGATCACCAGTGGCCCTCTGGTGCCAATCCGAATCGCCCTCTCGCCATGAGCTCAGTTTTTGGCGATCCTCGTACGCTTGAGCTGTTCACCAGGAGAGGTCACCGATGCAGCAACCGATGGCGCCCCATAAACGGGGAGTGCTCGAGCGGGCGACGCTTGTCGCCTTGGTCGGGCTGTCGGTGCTTTCGGTACTGGGTGTCGCAACCGTCACCGTCTATCTGAACCGACTCAGTGAAAGCACTGCAGACTTGCCGCGAGCCCGCATCATGTCCGACTACGCCGGGCGTCCGGAATCGGTGATCGGCAGCAATGGCAACCCCTCGGTGAACTACCTGATCATGGCGTCGTCGGCGAACGGCCTGGACGCCGTCGTGGTGGCGAATCTGTCCTCTTCGGGACGCAGCCTGACTCTGGTCACGATTCCTGCCGATGTCCTGGCGACGTCCACGGGGAGCCAAACCTTGGCCGGCGGGTTCGCGATGGATCCGGCCATCACCGTGCGCACCATGGAGGGCCTGACTGATGCCCGCATGGACCATCAGATCCTGATCGACCTGGATCAGTTCGCTGCGGTGATCGACGCGATCGGCGGAATCTCGATCGGCGGCACCCAACTCACCGGAGCGCAAGCGGTCGCGCTGGTCACCCAGGCGCCGGATTCACAGGCAGCCGCGCTCAACTGCGGATCAGTAATTCGTGCATCTCTGGTGACAGCCGACGACTACTCCAACCTGATCAATCCCAGCAAGTTGAACCACATGATCGACACGCTGGGTCAATCGGTCGTCCTCGATTCGACCTTGACCAATCAGGTGATCAGGAACACTGTGATCGACAGCAGTGTTCATCCAGTGGAGACGCAAGTATGGCCTGTGAAGACAGAGCCATCAGCGAAGGGGACGCTACCGGAAGAGGCAGCACTCAATTCACTGCGCTCTGCGCTGGATTCGCCGAATCTGGCGGACACTGAGCAGTACCAGCAGACCGCATTCATTCCACAGGAGACGCACCGATGACAAAGACGAAGAAGGTGATTGCGGCCGGTAAGGCCGTGCGCGTGGTGGTGGCGCTGGGAATGGTCGGTTATCTGCTGTGGGACATCTGGCAGCGACGCAACCGCCACACGGCCCAGGTCTGGGCCGCTGGTACTGATTCGATCGACTGATCGCAATGTCTGGGGGGACATCATGTACGACCTAGGTTTGGGGGTGTTTGACGAGGACGGCGGCGAGGAAGAGCCACAGCCGGACCCGGTCAAACAGAAGAAGGAGCGCAGATGGCTGCGCCGTTCGTTGGTGGCATTGAGTTTGGTGCTGGCCCTCGTGGTGGGCGTGGGCGCCTTCTACGTGGTCGTCGGGGTCAATGCCCTGCAAGGCTTGAAGCGGGAGCCGGGGCTGCTGCCCACCGACAATCCGGAGACCAGCGTCCCGGTCCTGAACGAAGGCCCGGTTGATTTCGTCCTGATCGGAACCGACTCGCGCGGCTCGGATCGCGGACGCAGCGACACCTTGATGATCGCCCACCTCAACACCGAACGAAATGCGCTGTATCTGATCTCTTTCCCCCGTGACCTGTACGTGCCGATCGCCGGTCATGGCAAGAACAAGATCAATGCTGCCTATTCCTTTGGCGGGGCGGCGCTGACGGTCAAGACCGTGCAAAACCTCACCGGAACCAAGATGGACCACACGGCCATCATCGACTTCCCTGGGTTCGTCGGCCTCACCAGTGACGTGGGCGGGGTGACCGTCTTCAATCAGGTTGCCTCCTCCAACCTCGGCTACGACTTTCCGCGCGGAGACATCACCATCAAAGGCGAACAGGCGCTGGCCTATGTGCGCCAGCGCTATGGCCTTCCGGGCGGAGATTTTGATCGGGCCGAGCGGCAGCGCATCGTGGTTCGTGCCCTCATCCTCAAGCTGCTCAAGCCCAGCACGATGGCGAACCCAGCGACGTTCAATGCCGTGGCGACCAAGCTCGGCGCCAACGTGACGGTGGACGATCAACTGACTAATCAGGTGATTTGGAATCTCGCCACCGACACCAACATCTCCAGCTCGGCGCAAATCCGGCAGTTGCAGGCGCCGATCGGCCGTGCCGCGCGGGTGCATGGTTCAGACGTGCTGTTTGCCAATGAAACTCAGATGGCGGAGTTGTCCGAGGCGATCCGTACCGACCAGTTGGGTGCCTACTGGAACAAGTACGGCGAGGACTGATCACTCGAAGAAGGAGTCGTCCTCGTCCTCAGAAGGAGTGAGCGCCAACTCCAGGGCCTGACCGACCGCCACCGCGTGGTCGGCAGGATCTGCCATCGTGTTGAGCCGGTCGCGCAGGCTGGGGTCGACCGATGCGGTTTGCGACATCAGATCGATGGTCTCGAAATCGAGTTGGGTGGGGTCCCCGGCGGGGTTGATGCGCAGGCGCAGATACAGCCCCGACGGCGGCCAATCCTCGCCATAGATCTCATCAATCCCCAGCTCGGGATAGCGCCGCAGGAAGGAATCGGGGTCCGCACGGAAGGTCACCTCATGCCAGCCCGCCTCAGAGCTGACCGCGACCGCTTCGAACTCCAGCCCATAGGGCGCCAGTTCGTCCATGAGGTCTTCGATGTATCCCTCTGGCAAATCCATGGCTCAACCGTAGCGAATCCAACCGCGGCGTACATGCTCAGCGCAGCGATGTCTGAGTACGCGCCCGGGTCCAGCAAGCACTGATACCGCTGGGCTGGCCACCGGGGCGTGCTTCGTCCCGCAGCACGAACCGCTCAACCAGCGCAGAGGGCGTCCTGCAGTCGGACGGCCTTCTTCACGGCTGCGGATTGGCCCGGACGACTCGCCAGCTCGGCCAGCCCGGGCCAGGCCGGCCCCTCACCCAGCAGCCCCCGGACGGCCGCTTCGTGCAGATACGGCGCCAGGCACAGTGCGAGGTCCAGCACCGGGTTGAGCCAACGCGGAAGCTCCTCATTCGCAGCGGCGAACCGTACTGGTTCGGTCAGGATCGGCCATAGAGCACCCAGGTGATGGGGCGCCTTGGCGAGCATGCCAGCGAGCTTGGCCGGGCTCACCTCCGATGAGTTCAGGAGGGCGCCCATCGCTACCCGCACCCCTGTCGAACCCAAGTGGCCAGCTTCGACGAGTTGGGATACCAGGTTTCGACCCGCCCAGGCATTGTCCCCATCCTGAGCGGCCAGCCCCACCGCGATGGTCAGCAGCGAGCTGCTCAGCGGCGGGTTGGGTCGATCAGCGAAGACCTGCTGGTGGCCGTCGGCCCACCGCCTCGACTTCACCTGCATCGCCTGAACCTGGTCGTCCCAGTACAGCCAGTTCCGCGCTTCCGGGGAGTCTTCGTCCTTCAGCCGCGCCTCACACTGGCCCTCGCATTCGAGGTCCCAGGTCCAACCCTTCGTCACGAAATAGGGCTCCGGCTGGCCGGGCACTTCAAGGGCGAAGCGCAGCATTCGGGTCGGCGCCGACCGGTCGACCCACTCGGCCCGCACCGTCACGCCGTCCTCGATCACCGGCGGGTCCTGGGCAGTCCAATACGCCTCGAACGGCGGATCCAACACCACCGTCGGCGCGGTCACTGCCGTCGCTTGAGCCTCGACCACCGGCAGCGCCGCCACCACCGCACGGGCAGCCAGCACCGCCTTCGAACTTCCCGAACGCGCGGCCAGCTCCCGCACCCCGGGCACGTCGACGACAGTGGCGTCGGCCCGTCCGTCGGCCACGGCGGCCAGCACCTCAGGGGTCAGGACCACCATTGCCTCAGCCACCTCGGCGGCACCAGCCAGCAGGCGCGGGGCATCCAATGCGGCCACCAGAAGGTCATCCAGCACCGGCCACACCACCGACGCGAGCCCGACCTCGGCGAATTCCAACAGGGTCTGGGCCAACGCGGCCACCGCCGTCGGCGGACGACGCCAGTCCAGCAGCCCCACATCAGCCACCCCCGGACGCAGCAGACCGCGCTGCCAGGCTTCGATTACCGCCTGGGTCGCCTCAGCCAGCGCCCGCTGATGGCAGCTACGCGCGCCCGCCAACAGATTGATCGCCAGCCCCGGCGTCAACGGGTCACGACGGCGAGCCACCTGCCGATGGACTTGGCCCAGTTCAGGCGGCACATCGGCACTCCACCGGCGGTTGACCAGACCGGCATCACCCCAGTTGGGGAATACCGAGAAGGTGTAATCGCCGTAATAGTTGGCGATGGTGTCCCACACCAGCCCGAACGGCTCAAAGGCTGGCGGCATCACCGGCAAGACGAGTTCCCAGCGTCCCTCCCGAGCGGGAAACGACAGCTGCGGCTCGCCCACCGGAGCAACCAAGTAGTCGGCCACGAGTTGCCCGGCTGGCTGCGTCAGTGTCCCGCCGTCGGCGGTGGCGACGGTGACCGCGACGGTCTTCAGCGTCGCCACGAGTTCGGGGCTGGCCAGCCGCACGTCACAGCGAGCGAGGGCCACGAACAGATCTGCCGCCAGGGCATCCACTCCCGCCTGCGCGTACGACCTCAGCCGGGCGAGCAGGTCGCCCGGATCAATGCTGAGGTCAACGAAACTGGGCTCCGAGAGCAGACACGGCAACTCGTCGAGGTGGCGCAGCACAAGGTGATCGCGAGCGTAGAGAAAGCGTCGCTGGCCGTCGTACAACGGTTCTGTGCGGGTACCGTCACACCAGTCCCGAATCCACCGCCCCCACTGGCTCCAGGCGTTGACGCCTTGCAGGGCCGCCCGTGCCTCGGAAGCGGACCGCCGGGCCAACTCGTGCGCCACCGCCAGAAACTGCTCGACGGTCAGGTCGTTATCGGCGGGGTCACCGAGGATCACCTGGGCGGCCAGCCGAGTCAATGCCTCCGGACTCGCCTCGCCGCGCTCGAAGCGGGGCAGCGTCCACACCGCCGGAGTGGGCTGCCACCAGCCGGCCACGTCCGGTACGGCCGGCACCGCTTGCGGCTCGGCCAACTCGCTCAGGTGCCAGGACGCCATCAGTGTGGTTGCCGCCTTCGCCACTGCAGCATCACGGTCGGCGGCCAGCACCGCCACCTGATCGACTACCGCCTGCCGTACCTCCAGTGGTGGAAGCGGATGGGCTGCGAGGGCCTTCAGCACGACCAGTTTCGACTTCTTGGTGGGAGCGGTCAGGCTGGAGACCGCCACCTCGCCCAGCGTCAGCTCATCGACCCCGGTAATCAAGACCGGCCCGAGTCGCTCCACCAACACCGATTCACCCATCGACAGCAGCGGCACCAGAGCAGACGCCTGCTCAACCAGCGTCGAATCCTCGACGCCCAGGTCGTCGAGCAACAGGGCCAGCCACCGTTTGCGGTCGACGGGACGACGCGCGCTGTCCAGCCCACTCAAGGCCAGCCCCACCGCCTGCTCCGGTTGCATCCAGCCGCGCTGAGCCCCGTAGCCGAGCACGGCAGCGAGGCCATCATTGCCCGGCACTGCCGCAGCGACCGCAGCCTGAACGTACTCGGCAAATCGGGGAGCCAAGAGTTCATCCGCCCCCGGGGCCTGCTGGCTCGACCACCCGACGCCCGCCTCGTTGGCTGCCCAGTTCGCCCATTCAGCCAAGGCGTCGGGCGACTCCGGGACTGGAAGGTTCATCGCCGCCACAAGGCGCGCCACCACCGCGGTTCGAACTCCGCCTTGCGTGACCATGCGGGCAGCGAAAGTCTCCCCACGGTCGGCCAACACTGCTGTCAGCACCTCGTCGCTGACCTCCCGACAGTGATCGAGCAGCGAGCGGGCCCGCCGGGCGTCAACACCCACACGAATCGCGAACAGGGCCAGCATTGCTTCCTTGAGGCCGACGAAGCTGGTCCATCGAACCGATCCGAAGCCCATCGAGCTGGTCGGGCCGAGCCCGAGTTCCTGTTCGAGTGGGATCTCGCGAAACCTGCCCCACTGGCCGGCACGCAACCCCGCCACTGCCGTCTTGCGCTGCTCTGGTGTGCCCAACGGCAGACTCGGCGCCTCATCAATCGAGGCCCTGTGCCAGCCCAGTTCTCGAAAGACCGCCAAGGCCGCGGTCAGCGCAGAGGAGGTCATGCCCGAGTTCCAGCGTCCGGGCTGAGTTGGACGGCGAGAACGTGCTTGCAGGCGCCGCGTCCGCCGCTATGCCGCAGATACCAGGCGCAGCTACAGGTGGCCCGCGTAGCCAATGCGCCATCAGCGGTGGAATCGGCGCGAACGAGGTAATCGACTCCACCGGAGGTCACCCGCCACACCTCGGGCTTGTCCGGCTCAGAACGGACGGCCCCCTCGGCCACCAGTTTTCGAGCCGCAACCAGCCGGGGGTTGTCCTTGTCGATCCGGTCCGGATCGTCGGGCAGTTCACGATGGAAGTAGGCCTGGTCGTGGGCGTCCCAGCCCACTCGGCCCGAGGCCGCAAGCACCGCCAACCCAGCCCGGACCCGTTCCGGGCTCAAAGCGGCGTCGCGAGCCAGGGCGTCCACATCGATCACCGGCTCGAAAGCGAGCAGGGCCGAGATCAGGTCGGCGTCCTCGAGCACGGAGTCTTGCGCCAACGACGCCAGCAGTGAACCCTCCCCAGAATGGCCACGCGCGGCATCCGCGGTCAGCCCCAGGGTCAGGCGCGCTCCCGGCAGTTCGGCCGTCACCAGGCAGGCCCCGGCCGTGCCGTCGCTGGGGGCGTAGACGGTGATCGAGGTCAGATGGGTCAGCACCCGCTTGATCGCGCCCAGCCGGTGCAGCCCGGAAAGGTGCACCGAGCCCGGAGTCGGCAAGGCGGCGAGCCTCACGCCGCTACGGCTGCGGGTCAGCCAACCGCTGCGCACGGTGCTGGTGGCTGGTGGCAGCGAAGCGACGAATGCCCGAGACTCCACCGTGTTGAGCGTGACCACCGCGACCAACTCACGCTGCAACTGGGCGGCATTGCCCAGCGCCCGCACCCACCGGTCAGGCATCTGGACGGGGCGCTCGACGGTGGTCTGGTCAACAGTGGCGAGCGCCAGCCCGTCCACCCCGACGTCGAGGTGGAGCAGTTCGTTGCGCTGGACGGCGGTCAGCGCAGCACGCATCTCGGTGCCCAAATCGACATTGGTGGTGCCGTGACCGATCTCGCCGCCGTCGAACCCGCTGCCGAGCAGGTCGAGGCGGGCGTAGACACCGTTGCAGGCCGAGAAGCACTCAGCGCGAAGCCGATCGCCACTGGCGGTGAGGATCGGATCGCGCAGGTTGCTGGGCGCGAACTGGAAGTAGCGAGTGGCGGTGATGTCAGCCAAGGTCACCAGGCCCCGGGCCAGCACCAGCGGATTGGTGGCAAATCCGTGAAAGAAGCTGGGTGTGCTCACCAAACCGGACGGCGTCAAGGCCGGTGCGAGGGCGAGCCCAAGCCCGTCGGACGACAACTGCGACGAGCCTGCATAGGTTCTGACCACGCCGAGATTCTTCCAGGCAGCCGAAAGCTGCCCAAGTCTTGTCGCCGAATCGCAACATGCTCAACCAAGCGGCCAGCACCCGGCGGCCGGCCTCGGCGCTTCCACCCTCGTGGCTGGCTCGGACCAGCACACCTTCGGTCCTGCGCCCCCAGACCAGTGGACTCACTCTCAGCGACCGGTAGTGGTGGCGACTCCATGCTCGTAGGCGGCGATGACCAGTTGTGCTCGGTCACGGGCGTGGAGCTTGGCATACAGATTGCCGATGTGGGTCTTCACCGTATTGCCCGAGAGGTGCAATTCGGCCGCGATCTCCTCGTTCGATAGCCCGAGTGCGACCAGCGAGAGCACTTCGGTTTCGCGTGGGGTTAGGGTCGAGATCGCCGAGTTGGCCTTCGCCTGTCGGGCCGAGGTGGAGTCGACGAAGTGCTCGATAAGCCGGGTGAGGATCGACGGAGCGAACAACGCTTCACCGCTGTGGACACGACGGATCGCGTCGAGCAGTGCGGCGGGGTGCGAGTCTTTCAACAGGAACCCGCTCGCTCCGGATCGAAGTGCGCCGTAGACGTATTCATCGAGTTCGTACATGCTCAGCACCAGTACCCGCACACCTCGAAGTGCCGGGTCGGCTGTGATGGCGCTGGTCGCATGGATGCCATCCGAACCCGGCATCCGGATGTCCATCACGATGACGTCAGGGGCAAGGCCCCGGGCGACTTTCACCGCCTGGTCGCCGTTGCTCGCCTCGCCGACGACGCGGAGGTCGGGTTGACTGTCGATCACCAGGCGCAGGCTGTGTCGCATCAGGGGTTCGTCGGCGGCGAGCAACACCCTGATCGACTGTTCCCGAAGCGGAGGCTCGATCATGGGTTCGTCCCGATGGGAATCGAGGCGTCCAGGCGGAATCCGTGGCGGGTGGCCGCAACCCTGCGCGCTCTGCGGACCACGGTCCTAACCACAGCCGCGGTTGCGCTTGCCTTCTGCCTGCTCGATGCCGGGCCCGACTTGAGCCTGAGCACACCGCAATCGGCGGGCGTCTACGCGATGGCGAACTTCTCCTTCTTCGCCGCCATCAGCGGCGTGCTCATCGCCTCATCCGATTTCGGCGGCCAACTCACGACCTCGGTACTGGCTGTGCCCAACAGAGGCAGCATCCTCGCTGCGAAGCTCGTCCTTGCTGCCGTGGTCACCACCGTGCAGGGCGTCGTGTTCGCGGCGCTCATCGCCACCATCTACCAGTCTTATCTCGGCGATCAGTCCGTCTATGCGACCGGGACCGCGGGCACGCTTCTACTGAACCTCGCCCTCGCAGTGTGCTCGTGGACGGCGCTCGGCATCATCTCCACCTGTGTTGCGTTCATCACCCGCTCGCAGACCGTCGCTCTCGTCGTCATGATCGGGCTGGCCTTCGGCGGCACCCCGCTCATGATGATGGTCCCCGCCTTGCAGTACCTACCCTCCAACGCGGGAGTGCTCATGTTCATCGATCGCGAGAACCAGACCGCCGACTGGCTCAACCCACCCGACATCACCGTGTCCGCCGCTGGGATCACGGTGGTCCTGTGGTGCGCGGCCAGCATCACCGCAGCCGCCCTGGTCTTGACGCGCACAGACATCGGCGCGCGCCAAGCCAGCTTGGAATAGGCAACCCTCTCGCCCGGCGGCGACGTCAACTCGACTCGCGGACGACGCTTGCCCATCCGGCGTGGCCGTGAGGCTTCATCCTGTCCCCACCTGTCGCACTTCACCGCAGTGTTGTTGGTCATAGAGTCGGATCGAATCCGCACAGACATGACAATCGTCGCCACTGCTGATGAGGGTGACGACGGGAGTGGAGCATAGGGGATTCGAACCCCTGACCTACGGCTTGCAAAGCCGCCGCTCTACCAACTGAGCTAATGCCCCGTGCCGCGATATTCTCGCATCTCTTGCAGGCTGATGCGAACCCAGAGGCGAGCCGCCGGCGGCGACCGAATCGACCCGCTGGAATTGGGCAACTACCCTAGATGCCATGTGGTCCAAGCGGCATGAGGTCGATTACGGCCTGCAACGGCACCGCCGACTGCGGGCACTTCGTGGTCCGCAAATGATGTTGGAGGACGCCGACGCCCTGGATGCCGACCCGATTCTGTTGCGATCGGCAACCCACCATGGCGAGCCGACCGACATCACCTGTCCGGTGTGCACCACAACCAAACTCATCACTCTCAACTATGTCTTCGGGGACCAGCTCGGCCAGTTTTCTGGGCGGATCAAGGCCACTTCTGAGCTTGAAGAGATGGAGAACGAGTACGGTGAGTTCACCGTTCGGGTCGTCGAGGTTTGCACAAACTGCGGCTGGAACTACATGATTTCTACATATCTGCTCGGCGACGGCATCAGGCGCCGTCCGCCCCGCCGGCAGCGAACCGTCGAGGACATTTATGGGTAAGCCCCAGCGGGTGAGTCTCAAGAGCGACCCCAAATCGCCTAAACCCACCGGCAAGGACAAGCCGAAGCGACGGCTGTGGCTACGGATTCTGCTGTGGATCACAGTAACCCTGGTCAGCCTCGGGTTGGTCGGGGCCGGAGTAGTCGCCTACGCATACTCCACAGTCAAACTCCCCGATCCGAACGCCGACTTCCGCACCAATACCAGCTTCGTCTACTACGGCGACGCCAAGAAGCGGATCGGGTCCTACCAGGTTCAGAACCGGATCAGCATTCCGTACGCCGAGATGCCTCAGTACGTCAAAGACAGCATCGTCGCAGCCGAGAACCGGTCGTTTTGGACCGATCCCGGCATCTCGGTCAACGGACTGTTCCGTGCTGCACTGGGGTTGGTGGGCATCCAGGGCGCCGACAACACCGCCACCGGTGGCGGTTCCACGATCACCCAGCAGTACATCAAGATCATGTATCTGACCCAGGAGCGCAGCTTCTCCCGTAAGGCGACCGAGATCCTGCTCGCGGCGAAGATGGGCGGAGAGCTCAAAAAGGAAGAGATCCTTGAGGGCTACCTCAACACCGTCTACTTCGGGCGCGGCGCCTACGGCATCGAGGCCGCCGCGAGAACCTATTTCAAGAAGACTGCTGCGAAGCTCAGCCTCGCTGAAGCAGTGGCGCTGTCTGGAATCGTCAATTCTCCGGGCAACCTCGACCCGGCGGCAGGCGAGAAGCAGGCAGCGGATCTGTTGGAGCGCTACCAATACACGCTCAATGGCATGGTGGAGCAGGGAAACATCACCGAAGCGGAGAAGGCTGCGGTCTACAACGCTCTTCCCACCTTCCAACCGATCAACGAGTCCTCCCGGCTCGGTGGCCAGACCGGCTTCCTCCTGAAGGTGGTCGAGAAGGAATTGAAGGAGAAGGGCTTCACTGACGACCAGATCACCGGCGGCGGGCTGAAGGTCATCACCACCTTCGACGCCAAGGCCCAGCAGGCTGCTGTCGAGACGGCTCAGAAGATGACCCTGCAGGCATCCCATGGCTCGAAGAAAGAAGCCAAGCAATTGCATGCAGCCATCGCCTCGGTCGACAACGCCACCGGTGGTGTCATCGCGCTGTACGGCAACCCGGACTACGTGAAGAACTCACGAAACTGGGCCACCACCCCCCGTCAGACCGGATCCACCTTCAAGCCCTATGCGCTCGCAGCAGCGCTGCGAGAGGGCTGGACGTTGAAGGACCAGGTGAGCAGTCAGACCAAACCTCAGGGCAAGAACGGGCGGGCGGCCTGGGCCGACGGCAAAAAGATCTCCCTACTGAGCGCGACCACAAACTCAGTCAACGACGCCTACTTCAACCTGGTTTCGGAACTGAAGAACGGGCCCGAAGCGGTGGTTCAGGCAGCCAATGACGCCGGCGCCCCCACCGGCCAGGGATGGTTCCTCGACGCCTACCTGCCCCTGGGCACCCCCATGGTGAGCCCCATCGACCAGGCCTCGGCCTATTCGACGTTCGCCAACTACGGCGTTCACCGCCCCTGGCACGTGGTGCAAGAGGTCTTCAACGCCAACGGGCAGTCGTTGTACAAAGCTGACACCACCGGCGACCAGACCATGGAGAAAGACATCGCGCAAGATGTCACCTATGCACTGAGCAAGGTTGCCCAAAACGGAACCGGCCGTGCCGCTGGCAGTTTGGGTTGGCCTGTGGCGGGCAAGACCGGAACCAAAGGCCAACCCGGCAAGAATGGCCACGGCCGCGAAACCATCGCCGCCTGGTTCGTGGGATACACCGCACAGATCAGTACGGCTGTCATGTACGTCAAGGGCAACGATGGCCAGCAGGATCTCGGCTACGGCTGGTTCGGCAGCACCTATCCCGCACAAACATGGCTGAGCTACATGCGCAAGGCAATGGAGGGCAAGGAACGCGTCTCGTTCCTTGGGGGAACCAATCGCAAGTCCACCCAGACACCGACACCCACACCCACGCCCACACCCACGCCGGTGCCCGCACCGGTGCACACACCAACGCCGAGCCCAAGCGCGTCCGCACCGACCCCGTCCGACCCCACAGCGACAGCTACGGCAACCTCTACCGCCAGTTCAGGCCCCTAGTCACCTTCGCGGAATAGACTCAGGCCGTGACTCCTGGCATGCCGTCGCTCTCGACAATGCTCGGGGGCGCATTAGGCACCCATGCCAAGCCTGGCGGGCTGTGGTATCGATCCTGGTTCTGGGTCTATCTGGTTCTCACCGCGAACTTCGTGGTGCTGATGCTTCGGCAGATCCCCTGCCAGTGGTACGGCGCGACCAACTACCTGGCGGGCTGCTATTCCGACATCCAGGTGCTCTGGTACTGGCGGGGTCTGCAGGACGGCCAGATCCCCTTCCTGCAAGCAGATGTGGAGTACCCCGTCCTCACCGGGGCCTTCATGGAGTTGGGACGGCGCCTGGTCCTGCTGTTTGGCGGACGCAGCGAACCTGGCCTTGATGCCGCACAGGTCACCCACGCCGCCAGTCTCTTCTTCGCGGTTACCGCAGTCCTGGTCTTCGTCCTGTTCGCAGTCCTGGTCTGGGCGCATCTGCAACTGCACCGGCCGTGGGACGCGATGATGATCGCGGCCAGCCCTGCCATCGCCACCGTGGGTCTGATCAACTGGGACGCCCTGGTGGTCGCGCTGACCTCGCTGGCGATCCTGGCCTGGGCCCGCAAGAAGCCGCTGTGGGCCGGCATCTGGATCGGGCTGGGAATCTCGGCGAAGCTGTATCCAGCTTTGCTGCTGGCACCGCTGTTCATTCTCGCGCTGCGCACCGGCAAGTGGCGGGAGTTCTTCACCACCCTCGCCGCCACCGTCGCCGCCTGGCTGGTGGTCAACGTACCGGTGTACCTGGCCACACCGGAGGGCTGGCTCTACTTCTGGACCTTCAACGTCGATCGAGGCGCCGATCTGGGTTCGGTGTGGTACGCGCTGCAGTTGGGCGGGTTGAGCATCCCTGGGTTGTCGAGTCTGATCTCTGCCCTCATGGTGCTGGGAACCGCAGCCATTCTGGGGCTCATGCTGTTCGCCCCGACCAAGCCCCGCTTCGCCCAGGGAGCGTTCTTGATGGTCGTGCTGTTCCTGGTGCTCAACAAGGTGTATTCGCCCCAATACGTGCTGTGGCTGCTGCCCTTGCTGGTGCTGGCCCGGCCTCGCTGGTTCGACTGGATCATGTTCAGTGTGGCCGAGACCATCTACTACGTCGCAGTCTGGGCCCACCTGGACGGGGTGCTGCTCGGCGACGGAGCCGGCCGGCTCTATTGGCTGGCGGTGTACTTCCGAGTGGGGGTGCAGCTCTGGCTGGCGAGCCGGGTCATCGACGACATCGTGCATCCGAAGAACGACATCGTTCGCGTCTCGGGCTTGGATGATCCCGATGGCGGCGTCTTTGATCAGGCCAGCGATGCCACCTGGCTTCAGGATTTGCGCGCGCGCTTCCGCGCCCGACTGCGTCCAGCATGACCGCGCTCAGGGGCCACGTTCCGGCCCGGTTGGTGGTGCAGACGTGGCTGGGTAGCCGTCTGATGATGGCCCTGGTGGCGGTGTGGCTGATGGTCACTCAGCGCCGTGGGCTGTCTGACATGCTCGCCAACTGGGATGTGCAGCACTACCTGGGCATCGCTCAGAACGGCTATGTCGAAGCGAACTCCATCGCATTCTTCCCGGGCTGGCCGTTGCTGTTGCGGCTGCCCTCGTCCATCCCAGGGATCACTCCGCTGGTGGCCGGCATCGCGCTCGCCCTTCTCGCCTCCGGCGCCGCGGCTGCTGCCTTGTATCGCCTCTATGGCGCGCCGGCCGCGATCGCCTGGCTGCTGGCCCCGTCCGCGGTGTTCACCATGGTTCCCTACACCGAGTCCGCCTTCTGCGCCGCAGCCTTTTGGGCCTGGGAGCGGGCTACCGCAAAGCATTGGACGGCGGCGGCCGTGCTGGCCGCGGCAGCCATGTCGATTCGGGTCTCAGGGGTGTTCCTGATCCTGGCACTGGCCGTCCTGGCGCTCACCCAGCAGGGCCGCGCCCAGGTACGACTGGGACGCCTCGCCAGGCTGACGATTCCGACCGCGGTGCTGGTGGGTTACCTGGTTTATCTTCGGGTCGCCTTCGGCTCCTGGACGGCCTGGGTAGATGCCCAGCAAGCTGGCTGGGCTCGCGAGTTTGCCTGGCCCTGGCAGTCCTTGCAGCACACCATCGAAGCCGCTACCCCGGGCAGCTACTACGCCCAGATGGATTGGTCGGCCATGTTCGCCCTGGAGATCGTCAGCGTCGCGGTGGGCGCCTTGGTGACTGTGATCAGCCTGGCGCGGCGCCGATGGGGTGAGGCGGCCTGGGTCGGATCCCAGGTGGCAGCCTTCACCACCTCCTACTGGTTCATGAGCGTGAACCGTGCGGTGCTGCTGTGGTTCCCGCTGTGGGAACTTCTGGGGAGGCTCGGAGTGGCGAAGGGACGCCTGCCCCGCTGGCGGAAGGTGCTGCTGTGGGTGATCGTCGTCGCGGCGCTGGCGGTTCAGGCCTGGTGGGCTTACCGGTTCTTTACGGGTGCGTGGGCAAGTTAAGGTTTCATCAGCCTGAGTGAAGGAGACCGATCCATGAAGCTGTTCGTCGTCGTCGCTTCTGCCGGCCGACCTCAGGTGGTCGCCGATCTGGCGCAGTGGTGCCAGCAGTTGCAGACTCCGCCTGGATGCGAAGTCGGTTACATCCTCAGCACCCCCACGCCGGAGGATGCGCCAGCCGATCTGCCGCCGGTCTGGCAACAGATCAGTGGACGTCGCGGTTTGACCGCCCAACGCAACGCAGCCTTGGCGGTGCTCCCCGACGATACCGACTACCTGTGCTTCTTCGACGACGACGCCTTGCCGCGGGAGGACTACCTGATCGCGGTGACGGAGCATCTGGAGGCTTTCCCCTCCCACGTGGCGATCACGGCCCGGCTCCTGCGTGATGGTGTGGTGGAGAAGGCCGAGATCAGCGCCGTGCAAGCACGCGCCGAACTGGAAGCAAGCCACTTCAACCCCGAAGCCTCCCAGGGCTGGAGCCCGATCAAGGAGCTGTACGGCTGCGCCTTCGCGGTGCGGTGGTCTGCGCTGTCGCTGTTGCGCTTCGAAGAGCGCTTCCCGCTGTATTCGTGGCTGGAGGATCTCGACTACTCCCGCCAAGCGATGCTGCGCGGCGACATGGTGAAGCTGAACTCGGCGGTCGCGGTGCATCGCGGGGTCACCAGCGGCGGGCGCACCCAGCATCTGCGACTGGGCTACTCCCAGGTGGCGAATCCGGCTCTGCTGGTGAACAAGCACACCCTTCCCTTGGGCATCGCGTTGGCCAAGACGCTGCGTCCGGTGGCGCGGAATGTGATTGGTGCGCTGGTCGGAAGCCAGATCGAGGAACGCCGCGACCGGCTGCGCGGCAACTGGATGGCCCTGTCCGATCTCATCGCTGCCGGCGGCAAGGCCACCCCCGAACGGATCCTGGAGCTGTAACCACATCGGGCTTCGACAAGCTCAGCCAACGGTGAGCGGGATGCTGGCTCAGCCTGCCGAAGGGCACAACAGCCACACCTCAACAAGAAGCCAGCCCGGCTTCGACAAGCTCAGCCAGCGGTGAGCGCCGCCGTTCCCTGAGCCTGTCGATGGGCACACCAGACGCGCCCCAACAAGAAGCCAGCCCGGCTTCGACAAGCTCAGCCAACGACCACGTCTGCTCAGCCTGTCGAAGGGCGCAGTATGCAGGCTTCGACAAGCTCAGCCAACGGTGAGTGCCGCCGTTCCCTGAGCCTGTCGATGGGCACAACAGATGCGCCTCACCACGAAAAGCGAAGAGTTCTCCATTGACACCTATGGTTACGTAACCGTAAGTTGTGGCCTGTTGAGGGGACCTGACCATGCGGTCGCGCCCCACCCGACATCCAGGAGTAACGTTGACCGAGCCTCAAGCCGGCCCCGATTTCGTCCAGTTGCTCGACCCCCAAGGAATGAGGGTCGAGCACCCCGACTTCAGCTATTCCGGTACCGATACCGAACTGACCTCAGCCCTGCGCGACCTGATGCTGACCAGGCGAATCGACAGTGAAGCGACCGCCCTGCAACGCAAGGGGGAGCTCGGCCTTTGGCCGCCGTCGTTAGGCCAGGAGGCCGCCCAAGTCGGCTCCGCACGAGCCTTGGGCAAGCACGACATCGTCGTACCGTCCTACCGTGAACATGGCGTCGCCTGGTGCGTGGGTATCGATCCGGTGGACATGCTCAGCACCTTCCGCGGCACCGGCATGACCGATTGGGCATCGCGGCCGGACAACTTCCACCCTTACTCGTTCGTCATCGGCACGCAGACCTTGCATGCGGTCGGCATGGCCATGGCCCAGCAACGCGATGGGGTGGTGGGCAATCCGAATCCTGCCGACAACGGCGCCACCATCGTCTACTTCGGCGACGGCGCGACCAGCCAGGGGGATGTCAACGAGGCCTTCATCTTCGCGGCCTCCTTCGCCGCCCCGGTGGTCTTCTTCTGCCAGAACAACCAGTACGCGATCAGCGAGCCCACCGCACTGCAATCCCGGATTCCGATCTACCGGCGGGCCGCAGGCTTCGGGTTCCCCGGCGTCCGGGTGGACGGCAACGACGTACTGGCCGTCCAGGTGGTCACCGACTGGGCCCTGGATTGGGCACGCAAAGGCAACGGTCCGGTGCTGATTGAGGCCTACACCTTCCGGATGGGCGCCCACACCACCTCCGACGACCCCACCAAGTACCGCCAGGATGCCGAACTGGAAGCCTGGCGCGCCAAGGACCCGATCGAGCGGCTGCGCACCTATCTGCTCAACTCTGGGGCCATCGACCAGGCTTGGCTGGACGCCCTGGCTATCGAAGCCGACCAACTCGCCGAGAAGCTGCGCGCTGGCTGCGTGCAACTTCCCGAACCCCGATTGGCCGACTACTTCGAACAGGTCTATGCCGACACCCCCGAAATCCTGCTCGACCAGCGCGACCAGCACCTCACCTTCGAAGCCTCGTTCGTGGAGCCCCGATGACGCCGCCCGTACTCCTTGAGCTCGCCCTTCCGTTCCCTGAGCCCTCCCTTTCGTTCCCTGAGCCCGCCCATTCGTTCCCTGAGCCCTCCCATTCGTTCCCTGAGCTTGTCGAAGGGCGCAGCACACAGGCTTCGACAAGCTCAGCCAACGGTCGAACTTGCGACACAAGGTTTAGGAAGCCTCCACATACAGGGTGCAGCACGCAGGCTTCGACAAGCTCAGCCAACGGAGTTGTCGCAATGCCTCCGCTCCGCGAGCCCACACCACCGCTCCCTGAGCTTGTCGAAGGGCAAACAGCCTCATGACCACGATGACGATCGCGAAGGCCCTTAATGCGGGCCTGCGGCGTGCCCTGGCCGCCGAGCCCAAAGCGCTGCTGTACGGCGAAGACATCGGCAAACTCGGAGGCGTCTTTCGAGTCACCGAAGGTCTGCAGGAGGAATTCGGCCCGGACCGGGTGGTGGATTCCCCGCTGGCCGAATCCGGCCTGCTGGGCACGGCTGTCGGCTTGGCCTCGCGGGGCTACCGTCCGGTGGTGGAGATTCAGTTTGATGGATTCGTCTTCCCGGCTTTCGACCAGTTGGTCTCCCAAGTCTCCCGGTTGCGCTTCCGAACCGCCGGACGCATCGGTCTGCCGCTGGTGCTGCGCATTCCCTACGGCGGCGGCATCGGGGCCATCGAGCACCACTCCGAGTCTCCGGAGGCCTATTTTGCGCATACCCCGGGCCTGAAAGTAGTGACCTGTGCCACCGCCGAGGATGCCTATTGGATGATTCAGCAGGCCATCGCCGATGACGATCCGGTGGTCTTTCTCGAACCCAAACGGCGCTACCACGACAAGGGCGAGGTGGACACCGATCAGCATTCGGCACCGTCCTCGCTGTACTCGGCTCGGATCGTCAAGCCGGGAACTCGGGCGACGCTGCTCGCCTACGGGCCCATGGTGCGCACCTGCGTGGAGGCCGCTCTGGTCGCCGCCGCGGAGGGGATCGACCTGGAGGTCATCGACCTGCGTTCGCTGTCCCCGCTGGATGAAGCGACCATCATCGCCTCGGTGAAACGCACCGGCCGGGCCGTCATCGTGCATGAGGCGGCCCGAAACCTCGGGATGGGTGCGGAGATCGCCGCCCGCATCCAGGAGCACTGCCTTTACGAGTTGGAGGCTCCGGTGTTGCGCGTCACCGGCTACGACACGCCCTATCCGCCGTCCCGAGTCGAGGAGGACTATCTGCCTGACCTGGACCGGATCCTCGATGCCGTCGACCGAACTGTGAATGGGTGAAGGAGCTCCCCATGCCGGAATTCAAACTGCCTGACCCAGGTGAAGGACTTCAAGAGGCCGAGATCGTGCAATGGCGCGTCGCGGTCGGCGACGTGGTCGCGGTCAACGACGTGCTGGTCGAGATCGAGACCGCCAAGTCACTGGTGGAGTTGCCCAGCCCGTACGCCGGGGTCGTCACCGCTCTGCTGGTCGCTGAAGGCGACGAAGTGCCCATCGGCACGCCGATCATTCGCATCGACGAGGAGCGCCCTTCGACAAGCTCAGGGAACGGAAGTGGGGGGCCAGGGAACGGGAACCAGGCGCCAAGAGACGCGAGCGCGGAGCCAGGGAACGGAAGCGCGGAGCCAGGGAACGGCGGCCCAGACACACCCCCGCTGGCTGAGCCTGTCGAAGCCCCACCGCTGGCTGAGCCTGTCGAAGCCCCGCTGACCGACGCAGCCGTCGAGTATCCGACAGCGAAGGCCGAGGCAACGACGGGTGCGGTGCTGGTTGGATACGGAGCCAAAGCCGGTTCCATCGCACGTCGGCGCCGTCGCCATGCTGAGCTGGCCGTCCCCGAGACCGAGCAGGTACAGGAGTCCTACGACACCGACAAACCGGTGTCGCGGCACACCGATGACGTCACTCCGTCCGAACCGCTGTCGGCCACGGCGTCCGGAGATCCGCTGCCTCCGCCGGGACGTCCGCGCCCCGCCGCACCCGGTGGACGGGCACCCCGCGCCAAGCCGGCCGTCCGGCGAGTGGCCCGGGATCTGGGGGTGGACCTGAACCAGGTTCGCGGCACCGGGCCCGATGGTCTCATCACAGCCGAAGATGTGGTTGCAAGCCTGGGCACCCTGCCCGGCGTCGACAAGCGCCTTCCGCTGCGCGGGGTACGCAAAGAGATGTTCGCCACCATGACCGCCTCGCTGCAGGTTCCGCAGGCCACCGCCATGATCGAAGCCGACGTCACCGGTTCGGTGGAGATGCTGCAACTACTCAAGCAGCGCCGCGAGTTCACCAATCTGCGGGTCTCTCCGCTGTTGGTCTTCGCCAAGGCGGCCTGTCTGGCGATCTCGAAGATCCCCGAGGTCAACTCCAGCTACGACGAGGCGTCCCGCGAGATCGTGCTGCATGGGTCGGTGAACCTCGGGATCGCCGCTGCGACCCCGCGCGGTTTGATGGTGCCCAACATCAAGAGCGCCGAGAGGATGAACCTCACCGAGCTCGCTGAGGCGCTCAACGCGATGGTGGCCGTGGCCCGCGAGGGCCGGGTCCAGCCCTATGACCTGGCCGGCGGCACCTTTACCATCACCAATATCGGGGTGTTCGGCGTCGATGGTGGCACTCCGATCCTGAGTCCCGGAGAAGCCGCGATCATGTGCCTGGGCACGATCCGTCGCAAGCCCTGGGTGGTCGGCACCGGCGCGGACGAGCGCATCGAACCACGCAGCGTGTGCACAGTCTCGCTCACCTTCGACCACCGCCTGGTGGACGGCGAAATGGCGTCCAAGTTCCTCTCCGAGGTGGCCACCATCATGTCCAATCCCGGCTTGGCGCTGCTTTTCTAACCCGCCCGGCGGCATTCCCCGGCTTCGACAAGCTCAGCCAACGGTAGACCCGTGCCCTGAGCCTGTCGAAGGGCGAAGCACGCGGGCGATCACCTCACAGCTAGTGCGCAATCTTCGCTCGGCGCAGGGGAGTGGCCCTTCGACAGGCTCAGGGAACGGAGCTCCGGATTCCCCACCCGCTGGCTGAGCCCCCCAGCGCCGCTCCCGCCGTCCAGTCGCCGGGGGAGGTTTACCGGTCAGGACGCGTAAACGCCGTCGAGACCTCAGCGACGAAGTCGTGGTCCGACGGCGTTTCGGAGCAGAAGGGTCAGCTCCACCAGATCTGGCGGGCGCGAGGATTGCCCTGAGACTCGAAGGAGTCTCCGGCTTCCTTGAGCACCTGGACCAGGTCGGCCTCGGTGAAGTCGTAGCCATCGGCGACGGCGGCGGCCACGAAGTCCTCCATGGTCTCCAACTGGTCGTACTTCAAGCGGATGGTCTTGTCCTCGCCGCCGGCGATCAGCAGGCGTTCGGCTTCGTCTTTGGCCATTTCGGTCTCCTTGGGTCGATGACGTGGCTCGGCGTGCGACTCTGGACGGCCGGGCTCAGGCTAGCGGGCTGATTGCGGGTTTTAACCTGGGGTCGCAAGGCTGTAACAACCCTGCAAAGCGAGCGGACGAACAAAGCGCGACGACGTTGAGGTTCTAGAGTTGGCCTCGGGCCAGACCCGGCACCGCTGACCTGGACAGGAGCCACCATGATCGAACCGACCAGCCTCGCGGTGACGCGGCTGGACAACATCTACGCCAACCTGGAGGCCATCCGGGCGCGGGTGGGTTCGCGATTGGTTCTGGCCGCAGTCAAGGCCGACGCCTACGGACATGGCGCTGTTGCGGTGTCTCGGATGATCCAGGAGTCCAAGCTGGCCGACTGGCTGGGCGTCGCCACCGTCGGCGAAGGTCTGGAATTGCGCGCCGCCGGCATCACCATGCCAATTCTGAAGCTGTCGATGACCCGGCACCCGGAGGAGACGCTGGCGGCCGTGACCAACAGCATCACCCTCACCGTGACCGACACCACTTCGATCGTGGCGGCCGCAGCCGCGGCGCTCAACGCCGGTGTGGTGGCCGATGTGCATCTGAAGATCGACACCGGAATGCGGCGCATCGGCTGCGCACCGGAGCAAGCCGTGGAGTTGGCCAATCTGATCGATGCCACCGCCTCGCTCAGCCTCGGCGGGGTGTTCTCCCATCTGCCGATCGCCGATGATCCGGACGGCGCCGACTTCACTCAGAACCAGATCCGCCTCTTTGCCGACACGGTGGCCCGAATCGAGGCTGCCCGCGGCCCCGTGCCGCTGAAGCATCTGGCCAACTCCGGCGCGATCCTGAACCACCCCGAAGCCTGGCTGGACATGGTGCGGCCCGGAATCATCATCTACGGCGCCTACCCCGACCCGAAGGCGGCGCGAAGCGTGGCGCTGCGTCCGGGAATGGAATGGTCGACCTATCTGAGCTTTGTGAAGACGGTGCGCGCCGGGCAGGCGGTGAGTTACGGCCTGAGCTGGACCGCTGAAACCGACACTCAGGTCGGCACGATTCCGATCGGCTATGCCGATGGCTTCTCCCGGCTGCTGAGCAACCGCGGACGGGTGCTGGTCGGCGGACGCAGTTGCCCGGTGATCGGCCAGGTCTGTATGGATCAGACCCTCATCGACCTCGGCGCCCACAGCGATGCTGTGCTGGGCGACGAAGTGATCCTGGTGGGAGCCGAAGCCGATCAGGAGATCACCACCACCGAATTGGCCGAACTGATGGGAACCATCCCCTACGAGGTCACCTGCCTCCTCACCCCTCGGGTGGGCCGAGAGTACCTGCGCTGAGCCGGCCTTCGACAAGCTCAGGCAACGACGAGTCGGACCCGGCTCGGCAGTCGGCTCACACCGGCCCGGATTCGGGCGCCAGCGGGGTTCAGCGCTCCTCAGCCCACTCAGGCCACCGAGACCTGTGCAGCCTTCGACAAGCTCAGGCAACGGGAAGTCGGACCCCTGAGTTGCTGCACCCCGTGCCCTGAGTTACTTCACCCCGTGCCCTGAGCTGCTGCACCCCGTGCCCTGAGCTTGTCGAAGGGCAACCTCAGCGCCAGCCCAGGCCCGGCGCGACCTGGGTAAGCAGCGCCTCGATGACGTGGGCGTTGTAGTCGACCCCGAGCTGGTTGGGAATGGTGAGCAGCACCGTGTCGGCTGCGGCAATCGCCTCGTCCTTGGCCAACTGTTCGATCAGGACGTCAGGTTCGGCGGCATAGGACGGGCCGAACCGGGCGTTGCCGCCGTCGAGGTAACCGACTTGATCGGTCTCGGGGCCGCGTCCACCGAAGTAGGCGCGATCTCGGTCGTCGACCAGCGGGAAGATGCTGCGGCTGACCGACACCCGCGGCGTCCAGTCATGGCCGGCCTGATCCCACGCCGTACGGAAGCGCTGGATCTGCTCGGCCTGCAACTGATGGAAGGGGATGCCGGTGTCCTCGGTCAGCAACGTCGAACTCATCAGGTTCATGCCCTGTCCGGCCGCCCATTCCGCGGTGGCGCGAGTGCCTGCTCCCCACCAGATCCGCTGGCGCAGGCCTTCTGAATACGGTTCCAGCCGCAGCAAGCCCGGCGGATTGGGGAACATCGGTGCCGGATTCGGCTGCGCGAAGCCCTTGCCGTTGAGCATCTCCAAGAAGACCTCGGTGTGCTGGCGGGCCATGTCGGCGTCCGTGCCACCCTCGGCGGGGACATAGCCGAAGTATTTGTAGCCCTCGATGACCTGCTCGGGCGATCCCCGGCTGATCCCCAACTGCAAGCGGCCTTCGGAGATCAGGTCGGCGGCACCGGCGTCCTCAGCCATGTACAACGGATTCTCGTAGCGCATGTCGATGACGCCGGTGCCGATCTCGATGCGCGAGGTCTTGGCGCCGATCGCGGCCAGCAGCGGGAACGGCGAACCGAGCTGGCGTGCGAAATGGTGAACACGGAAGTAGGCGCCGTCAGCGCCGAGGTCCTCGACGGCCTGGGCCAGTTCGATCGACTGCAGCAGAGCATCTGACCCGGAGCGCACTTGCGAGTGCACCGAAGGAGTCCAGTGCCCGAAGGAAAGAAAACCAATATGCTTCACGATTTAACTAACCTCGGCCCTGGTCGAAACATTCCCACAGCAACCACCCAGTCCGCTGCCAGGCGTCGGCGACGAGGCGGTTCGGGATCATCTGGCAACCTTGTTGTCATGAGTGACAGGTTCTGGCCAGTGCACAGCGATCAGCAGCCGTGGTTCCGTGTGGGCCGGGTGGAAGTGACCACGACCACCTTCGTGGTCGGGTTGACCGTCATCTCGTGGCTGGTCTGGGTGGGCACCGCAACGAACAGCAAACAGTGGCTGGCCTACACCCTGTCCGGCGTCCTCAACGGCGAGGTGTGGAGACTCTTCACCTGGCCGTTTGCAGAGGGCCTGAGCATTTGGTCGATTCTCACCGCCGCCATGCTGTGGTACTTCGGCAACATGCTGGAGCAGTCGATCGGCCGGCGCCGGATGGCCTGGCTCTTCGTTGGCATCTGGGCGGCCCTGACGGCTGCGTCAATGGCGGTGGCAGCGGTGCTCTCGCTGCCGAGTGCCCTGGCCGGCATCAGCATGATCCAGTTCGCCATCTTGTTGCTGTGGATCGCGGAGTATCCGCACGCCCGCTTCCTGTTCAACATTCCAGCGTGGGTTTTCGGTCTGATCATCGTCGCCGTCCAGGTGTTGCAGATGGTTGCCTACCTAATGTGGACCGCACTGCTGGCGCTGCTGCTCAGCCTGTTCTTCGTGGCGATCGTCGCGCGCATGGTCGGCCTTCTCACCGAGTACCCCTGGATTCCCGGGGGACGCCGTCAACGCACCCCCAAACCAGCGAAGACCCCCCGCAAGCAGGCTCGCCAGGAGTCACGTCAGGCTTCGGACCAGGAGCGCATGGACGCCCTGCTCGATCAGATCAGCCAACACGGTCTGCAGAGCCTGACCCCGGCCCAGCGCAAGGAGCTCAAGCGGCTCAGTGACCGCCGTCGTAACGGCTGACCGGGACTCATAATCCGAAGCCCTTCTAAAGCACCAAAGTCCGGGCCGCTATTCTCGAAAGTCTCAAGGCTCGGGAGATATTCGCCTATTCTCCGCCTCTGCAGTTAGGCTGCGCTTCAACCTCGACAATGCATGACCTGCCTCGCAGATGACTATCAAGATGGGTCCTCACAATGGTCATTGCCGACGGGTTGTTCCGACATCAGAGAGGGCACTCAATGCGGGTAGAACCACGCCGCTCCACCGTTGTCCTTGCCTGCGATTAGTCACCATGCTGGTCGCTGAACACATCGGTTACACCTACCCGAACTCGAATCGCGGGCTTCGCCCACCAGGGGTTTCCCTCGTGGCGCGTCCAGGCGAAATCACCGTCTTGCGCGGGGACTCCGGTTCTGGCAAGTCAACGCTTCTCGCCTGTCTGGCCGGAGTACTCACACCCACTTCGGGCGAACTGTCCATCGACAGGCGGGTCATCACGCATGCCCCCGCGCACGACCTTGCACCGGCCCGGATGCTGGTTCTCCAGAACTCGGGGCTGTTCGAACGGCTGCCCATCTGGCAAAACGTTGCGATCGCCTGGGGTTGGCCCGGCTCAAAAATCCGCAGCCGCGCGTATGAACACCTTGAGATTCTGGGGATTGGCGATCTAGCCGATCAACTCCCATCCAAGCTGTCACTGGGCCAGCGCCAGCGGGCCGCCATCGCCACCGCTACCGCTTGCGATCCCCGAGTGATCCTCGCGGACGAACCGACGGGAAGCCTGGACCCAGGCAACTCCGACAAGGTCACCCAACTTCTGAGAAGGATCGCTGATCAGGACCGTATCGTCATTGTCGCAAGTCACGACGAGAGGGTGCTTCGGATCGCAGACGCCACCGTCGAACTCGCGGCGGAGCAAGCTCCATGATGACCACAAAGCGCCGCATGTCCTGGCTGTTACTCTCACTGCTCAAGGGATTCAATTCGGGCCGAACCGCGTTCTTCATCACTCTTGTTCCCGTGACTGTTCTTGCTGCGCTCGTTGTCCCCGTAGTCCAGGCCACGACCACGGTGCGCGCGCAATCCATGGGGGAAAGCATCGTGACCCAAATTCGGGTCACCCGACCAGATGGCTCGACAGAGGAAAACCTCAAAGCAAAAGAACTCACCGGCCTCGCCGCTATTGATCGGGTCACCGCCGTTATTCCGCAAGACCCGGCCACGCTTTACGCCCCGGAGGATCAAGCCACGACAAGTTGGGGTGCCACCGTTCTCGTGGTGGACCCCGCATCCCTTCCCAAGGAGGTCCCTACCGACGTCGCGCGAAACCTCACGGGCAATCAGGTCATCGTTCCCTCCAGCATTGAACGAACGGACCTGACCTGCTGGGTCGGACGCAGCATGCCTGCCACCTATTCGGAGATGGTCGACGCGCACACAGGCGAAGCCCGCAACATCACCGTGGACGTCGTGGCAAGCTACCCCACCACATGGTCCGCGCCCTACCCTGACACGATCTTCGCCTCGCGTGACCTTGTCGTCCGGCTACTTTCGGCTCAGTACATGGTTGCTGAGAAGGACTTTCTGGCCACGGAAGGCTTCGCCGAGGTCGTGGTCAATGTGAATTCCATCGACGCCGTCGACCCCGTCGCCGCCCAGATTCGCGAACTTGGTCTCGATGCCTACCCGCTTCGCGACCGGCTGGGCCGGCTGCCCGAGTCACTCGAGATGCTGCCCCAAGTCATTGCCATAGTGGGCTTGGGGACACTTCTCGCGGCGACGGCTCTGATCGTCGGCGCGGTCGGATCGACGTTGCGCCGTAGGACTCAGGAGTTCGGGCTGTTGCGACTTCGTGGATGGACGAGAACGGACGTTCTCCGACTCGTTTTGGCCGACGTGGGATTGGGCGTTGTTTTCGGGACGACCCTGGGGTCGCTGGTGGGACTCTGGCTCGGTACGTTGCTCGCCCAGGTGCTGCTCCACGAGCCTGGTGCGATCGGGCCAGCCTCGATCGCTATCGGCGTCATTTGGGTAGTGGTGGTCGCCCTTTCAGCCCTAACTGCGTTTGGCGCCACTCTCGTCGGACTCCGCCGAGACCCGTTCATCGCCATCATGACCCCCGCCTGAGGCACCCCTACCCACGTGCCACGTTTGGTCAGGGCGGCAGGCCGTCGACGGCTGCATTGCCCGTCGGAAGTGGCCGCGGTTGAGGTCAGCGGGTCAACTGTTGGCGGGCCACGAACTCGCGCTTGATGTAGCTGCCCAGCCCGAAGGTGAGCCAGCCGTCGACCACGGCGCCAACACCGCCACCAAGCAGCGGGATCGCGCGCATCACCACCACCGCCAGGTGCTTGCCACCCATCCGTCCGGCCAGGGAGCCCATCACGCGCTCACTGATCTGACGCTCCAGGTCGGGATCGAAGGTGGGTGCGGTGGCCACGCCGAGCGGTGAGGCAGGCAGCTTTCCGGCCGCGACCAACTTGCGCACCGGATCTTCCCCCAACATCGTCAAAGTGATGGCCGAGCGCACCCGAGGGTCTTCGACGTCATAGCCGCGCAGGTGCGCGATGGCCGCAGTCATTCGGACGCTCAGAACGGCGAGGCCGGCGATATTGGCAGGCAGACCCACCGGGACGGTGACCCAACCCCCAATGCTGGTCAAGAAGCCTTGAGCGCTGGCCAGACTGATGTGCTGTCCGATGAGGGAGTCGATCGCCGCCTCGCGATCACCGCGAGACTGAAGAGTGCGGGCGGCAACAGCCTTGGCTCCGGGCAGTTGGTCGTTGCCGAAGATCGCGAAATCCACGATGCTGCGCAGCATGCCCCCGGCTACTTGCGGGGTTCGCGTCATGAGCTGCTTGCCCAGTTCGGCTGGCTTGGCCATCGAGTCACCTCTTCGGAGTTGGACGGGTCCAGCCTAGGCGAGATGCCGAAGGGTGCACTCCGGCGCCAACCCCGAACCAACCCCGGGATTGCGCCGAGGTTCGCAAGACTTCCCAAGTTTGGGATGACGTCGGCATGGTTTCGAGACGCGGCTACGCCGCTCCTCAACCAGCCGGGCATAAAAGCCTCCGCAACCAGCCGGGCACAACAGCCTCCGCAACCAGCCGGGCACAACAGCCTCCTCAACCTGACGGGGACAAGGGCCTCCGCAACCAGCGGGCGGCGCCGAGGCCTGAGCCGTCGCCACCCCGGCGTCCGAAGCCGCCAATCGCTGGTACTGCTCGGGACCGGCGAGCCACCGGTGCGGCAGAATCGAGCTATGTCGCGACTCAACGTGTTCGGGCCCCCGACCGAATGGCCGGAGCAAGACCTGATCGCGTTCTCCTCGATGATGGATCCCGCGCTGGTGCTGGACGCCTACCGCAGCGGAGTCTTTCCGATGCCGTTGGAGCACTCCGGATTCGAGCGCACCGGATGGTGGTCTCCGGTTCGCCGGGGCGTGCTGCCCTTGGCTTCGTTGGTCGTCAGCCGGTCGTTGCGCAAGTCGGCCAAACACTTCACCACCACCGTCGACACGGCCTTCGACGAAGTGGTCGAGCGCTGCGGCGACCCCGACCGTCCCTATGGCTGGATCGATGCGTCCATCCGCGAGGTCTACGGCCATCTGCACCGCACCGGCTTCGCGCACTCGGTGGAGACCCGTGACCCCTCCGGACGCCTGGTCGGCGGACTCTACGGCCTGTCGCTGGGCGGCCTGTTCGCCGGAGAGTCGATGTTTCACGATGAACACCACGGACGAGACGCCTCCAAGGTCGCCCTGATGCGGCTGGTCGAACTACTCAGCGACGACTACGCCGAAGCCCGCCTGATCGACACGCAATGGCTGACGCCGCACCTGGCCAGCCTGGGGGTGCTGGAGATCGACCGCAGCGAATACCTGGACCTACTCGACGAACTGCTCGCCGTCCCAGAACCACCCTGGCCCAGCCATGCCTGAGTTGCCCGAGGTCGAGGCGCTTCGGCTGTTCTTGACCGAGACCGCTGTCGGCAGGGTCGTCGCGCGGGTGGACCTGGCGTCCTTCACCTGCCTGAAGACCGTCGATCCGCCGATTTCAGCCTTGGCTGGCCTGGAGGTTGAACAGGTCGCGCGTCGCGGGAAGTTCCTGGGTCTCGATATCGGCGGGCTGTGGCTGGCCTTCCACTTGGCTCGCGCGGGGTGGCTCACTTGGCGCGACACCATTCCCGAACGTACGGTGCGGCCTGGAAAGGGCCCCTTGGCCCTGCGCGTCATTTTCGCCGATGGCGCCGGATTCGACCTCACCGAAGCGGGCACCCAGAAGCGTCTGGCGGTTTCCGTGGTCGACGACCTCGCCCAGGTCCCCGGAATCGCGAGCCTCGGCCCCGACCCCTTAAGCGCGGAGTTCAATCGAAACCGACTCGACGCGATCCTGGACGGCGCCGGACGCGCCCAGCTCAAAGGCGTCCTGCGAGATCAACGAGTGGTGGCCGGCATCGGCAATGCCTACTCCGATGAGATCCTGCATGCGGCCCAACTGAGCCCGTACGCCGCCTGTGCGGGGCTCGACGACGCGAAGCGCCAAGCCTTGTTCGACGCGATCCGCACCGAGTTGTCGCAGGCGGTTCACCGGGCGTCCGGACTGGCGACCACCGAACTCAAGGACGCCAAACGCGCCGGGCTGCGGGTTCACGGACGAGCCGGTCAGCCCTGCCCGGTCTGCGGCACCACCATCGCCGAGGTGAGCTTCGCTGATTCCTCCTTGCAGTACTGCCCGGGCTGTCAGACCGGCGGCAAGCTGCTCGCTGACCGAAGAATGTCGCGGCTTCTGAAGTGAACGCCGTTGCCAAAGATGAGCCGCCAGGGCGGACTGAGTAGGCTCTACCCGAGATTGCGGTGGGGAGGATCGGGTGCGCGTATCGGTGAGGACGGCCTGGCGGTCGTTCGTCGATCGACTGCCGCCGTGGACTTCCAACCATCGTTTGGGCATCTCCCTCATCATCGCCGCGACGGTAGTGACGATCGCGATCGCGTTCAGTGGGCCGTCCGCGGTCACCTTGAAGCTTGGCCCACGCAACAATCTGTTGCCGCCGTGGTATCTGCCGGTGAGTTGGCTGCACCTGGGCGAGTGGGTCGTGGTGCCGGCGCTGTGGCTCATGCTGGCCATCGGCGCAGTGGGCATGTGGATCACCTGGCGTTCCATCAATTTCGGGTGGCGTCCGCACACCTGGCGGCTCTTCGGCCTGGGCGCGGGGTTGAGCGTCATCTCCTGCCTGATTCCACCCCTGACCTCAGCCGATGTGCTGATGTACGCCGCCTACGGACGCCTCCAGGTTTTAGGCCTGAACCCCTATGACATCACCCCGGCCGAGGTATTTCGGCAGGCCTACGATCCAGTGCTGATCTGGACCGAGCGTCCCTGGCAGGACACCCCCAGCGTGTACGGCCCCGTTGCGTCGTACTCCCAATACCTGGCCTCGGTGCTGGGTGGGGAGAACATGCACAACACCGTGTTCTGGCTGCAGATGTTCACCTTGGTGGCCTTCCTGATCACCGGTTTCGTCGCGGTGAAGCTGGCTAAGGACGACCACAAGCTGCAGGTGCGCGCGGTGCTGTTCACCGTGCTCAATCCGCTGATGATCTGGGGAGTGCTGGTCGGCGCACACAACGAGGCGCTCAGCGTCGTGTTCGCCATCGCTGGCCTGTGGTTCTACCGCAAACACCCCTTTGTGGCCGGCCTCGGTATCGGCCTGGCCGGCGCAGTGAAAGTGTCGATGGTCTTCTACGGCATCGCCATGGTGTGGGGCTACCGGCACGATTGGCGTCGCCTGTTGCAGTTGATCGCCGGGGCGGCCGTCCCACTGGTTTTGGCCTACGGGGTGTGGATGCCCAATGCCTTGCTGGCCGCCCAGCGCAATACCGGCTATATCTCGTCTGGTGCGTGGGGGGCGTGGGCATTGGGCGGCCTCGACCTCGTGCTTGAGGCCAGCATCGCCCGCAAGATCGTGACCACCTTGGGTTGGGTGTTGCTGGTCGTGTTTGCCTGGATGCTGTCGCGGGTACTGCCGTGGCGATTGATGCCCGGCGAGGCCCAGGACCCGCACGCCCATCTGGACCCCCTCACGATCACGATTCGCACCGCGGTGGTGCTGTGCACCGCCTGGCTGGTGACCTCGCCGTGGGAGTTCTCCTGGTACGACCTGATCACCTGGGCGCCCCTCGGGCTGTTGGCAGCATCCCGGCTGGACCTGCTCATGATCTGGCGAGGTGCCTGGTTGTCGATCGCCTGGGTCACCGGACGGGCGCTGCAGTTCGGCGACCAGATGCATGTCGTCGAAAAGTTCGTGCGAGAACAGCTCAACGTCGGAGCCCAATACTTCGTGCTGGCCGCCATCGTGTGGTGGTGGTGGACCCGCGGCCACAAACTTCCCGACCGATCGATGCTGCACGCACCCTGGAAGAAGCCACGCCCGCACCCCGCACTCGCCGAGGCGACCCCCACCGTCGCGCCCCGCTAGGCAACGGTTCCCGCTGGCTGAGCTTGTCGAAGCCCCATCCAACCGCTGACTGAGCCTGTCGAAGCCTGTGGGGTGGCGCCCTTCGACAGGCTCAGGGAGCGGTCGGCGGGTGAGCTCCGGGAGCGGTCGGCGGGTGAGCTCAGGGAGCAGCCCGTTGGCTGAGCTTGTCGAAGCCTGTGGGGTGGTGCCCTTCGACAGGCTCAGGGCACGGGCTGTGGTGTTTCTGTTGGGTGGTCCCGGGGGTGCTTCGTTGGCTGAGCTTGTCGAAGCCCCCCACCTAACCCGATCAACCAGGCCCCATGCGGTTGACATTTGACTCCGCTAAGCACGGGGGTCCGGCACGCTGCTGAGTGCTGTGGGGCTTCGACGAGCTCAGCCAGCGGGGGTTGAGCAGTGCGGAGGGCTTCGACGAGCTCCGCCAAGGGGGCGGTGCGTTGAGTGGGCATGCTCCCCGGGGTGGGGCGCTCCCCATTACCCTTGTCAGGTGCTCGGATACTTCGGACCCGCGGGAACCTTCACCCACCAAGCCCTGCTCAGCGTGAGCGCCGAGGAGGCGGTGGCCTACGACACTGTCGCCCAAGCCCTAGACGCGGTACGTACCGGCGAGATCCGGGCAGCCATGGTTCCCATCGAGAACTCAGTGGAAGGTGGGGTGTCAGCGACCTTGGACATCCTGGCGACCGGGCGTCCGCTGATGATCACCCAAGAGGTTCTGTTACCGGTTCAGTTCAACCTGTATGCCCGGCCGGGCACCGCTCTGAACCAGGTCCAGCGCGTGGTAACCCATCCGCATTCGGCCGCTCAAACCCGTGGCTGGATGATTGAGAACCTGCCCAGCGTAAAAGTCACCGAAGGCGGCTCCAACGCCTACGCTGCGCAAGAGGTCAGCGATCCGACCAGCAAATACGACGCCGCGATCTGTGGGCGCATCGCTGGCGAGATGTACGGCCTGGTTCCGGTGGCTACCGAGATTGCCGACAACCCCGACGCGGTCACACGCTTCGTCCTGGTCTCGCGGCCCGCTGATCCGCCCCTTCCCACCGGTGCGGACAAGACCACTCTGGTCGCCTACATGCACGCCGACCACTCCGGCGCCCTGCTGGAGATCTTGGAGCAGTTCGCCAGCCGGGGGGTGAACCTGACCCGGATCGAGTCGCGGCCGACCAAGACCCAGTTGGGCAGCTACTGCTTCAGCATCGACGCCGAAGGCCACCTTCGCGATCCCCGGATGGCCGAAACCCTGCAGGGCTTGCACCGCATCTGTGCCGAAGTCGTGTTCCTGGGCTCCTATGCCCGCGCCGACCAGGTACGTCCGCAGATCGCCCGAGGCTTCGCCGACGCCGACTACGCCGCCGCGAAGGCGTGGTACGCCGGGTTGATCCATCCTGAGGACTGAGCCGTGGAGCCCGCCGCTTTCACCGAGCTGCTGACATCTCGCCACAGCGTTCGGGACTTTCGAGCCGACCCGCTTCCTGACCAATTGGTGGCCGATCTTCTCGACGACGCCCGCCACGCCCCCAGTTGGAGCAACACCCGCGGCTATCTAGTGGCGGTGGCCAGCGGTGCTCAACTCGAGCGGCTGCGCAGCGCCTACGTCGCCGAGTTCGATGCCGCCCTGGGCATGTATCACCGCAAGCCGTCCGCCTTCGTGAAGGCCGCGCTTGCCGGGCGGCTCCCTGATGGCGACTTCAAGACCTGGGGTCGCTACCCCGATGATCTGCGCCCGCGCAGCGTGAAGGTCGGTGTGGGGCTGTACCAACATCTCGGCATCGAACGCGAAGACCGCGCCGGCCGCGACGCCTGGAACCGGCGCAACTGCGAGTTCTTCGGCGCACCCACTGTGATGTGGGTTTTCGCCCACGGCGACCTCCTGCCGTTCTCAGCCCAGGACGCGGGCCTAATGCTGCAAACACTGATGCTGTCGGCCACTGCCCGTGGGGTGGGTTCCTGCGCCTTGGGCGTCCTGGCGACCTGGCGTCGGCTGATCGATGCCGAGTTCGAAATTCCGCGACCCTACAAACTGCTCACCGGCCTCGCGCTGGGGTATCCGTCCGGCGCCGCGGTGAACGAGTTTCGCGCCGAGCACCCGCCGATCTCACTCGCGCACAGCCGGACTGCGCCCTGACACCTAGGGCTTCGACAGGCTCAGCCAACGGGGCACTCCTCAGCGCAACGGAGCACGCCTCATCCGGCCGGCGGCTCCTCATCCAACGGACCGCCCCTGAACCAACGGCCCGCCCCTGAGCTCACCCACCACCCGTGCCCTGAGCCTGTCGACGGGCCAAACCAACCCAGCCGCAGGCTTCGACAAGCTCAGCCAACGGGACGCACACCGACAAAAGCCACCACCCGTGCCCTGAGCCTGTCGACGGGCACCACCCCCGCAGGCTTCGACAGGCTCAGCCAACGGGACGTTCCCTGCGTCGGGCCAAGAGTCGCCGGTGACCAAAATCTGCATCCAGACCGCTCATAGCGGATTGTCTACCCTCGAAATGGGCGATCTGGATGCAGATTTTGGTCATCGCTGCTCTTCAATGCGGCCAGGCCTGAACCAGTCGAGGAGCGACCCCGAGCGCGAGAGATAGGATTTCGGCGTGATTGATCCCAAGCTGCTGCGCACTGACCCTGATCTGCTCCGTCGCGCCCAGAAGGCGCGCGGGGAGTCCGTGGAACTGGTGGACGACCTGGTTGTCGCCGACGAGTCCCGGCGGGCGGCCATCGCCTCCTTCGAGGCGCAGCGCGCTGAGCAGAAGGATCTCGGCAAGCAAGTCGCTCGAGCCACCGGCGACGAGAAGGTCGCCTTGCTGGCCCGCACCAAGGAACTGGCCAGCGCAGTGAAGCAGGCCGAGGCGGCCGCCAATGAGGCGGGGGCCCGCTTCGAAGAACTCATCAAGCAACTACCCAACCCGGTCTTCGACGACGTTCCGCTGGGCGGCGAGGACGACTTCGTGGTCAAGGAGGTCATCGGCACCCCGCGCGACTTCGAGGCCGAAGGCTTCACCGCACGCGATCACCTGGAACTGGGCGAAATGTTGGGTGCCATCGACATGGAACGCGGCGCGAAAGTGTCGGGGTCACGGTTCTACTTCCTCACCGGCGTGGGCGCGCAACTGGAGTTGGCGCTGATCAACCTGGCCTTGAGCAAGGCCATGAGCTGGGGTTTCACCCCCGTGTTGCCGCCTGCACTGGTGAAGCCCTCAGCCATGGAAGGCACCGGCTTCTTGGGACAGGCCGCGCAGGATGTCTACCACCTGCCCGACGACGATCTGTATCTGGTCGGAACCTCCGAGGTGGCGCTGGCCGCCTACCACTCCGAAGAGATTCTGGACGCTGCCACCCTGCCGCGTCGCTACGTCGGCTACAGCCCCTGCTACCGACGCGAGGCCGGCTCCTATGGCAAGGACACCCGCGGCATCTTCCGGGTGCACTGGTTCGACAAAGTCGAGATGTTCGTCTACTGCGATCCGGCCGAGGCCGAGGAGCAGCACCAGAAACTTCTGGGCTTCGAAAAGGAGTTCATCTCCAGCCTGGAGATCCCCTTCGAAGTGCTTGAGGTGGCCTCCGGGGACCTGGGCCTGAGCGCGGCGCGCAAGTACGACTGCTACGGCTGGCTGCCCACCCAGAACAAGTACCGCGAGATCACTTCGACGAGCAACTGCACCGAGTTCCAGGCCCGACGGCTGAACATCCGTATGCGCGACGGCAACGGCGTGCGCTCGGTGGCGACCCTGAATGGGACGCTGTGCGCGATGACTCGCATGATCATCATGCTGCTGGAGAATCATCAGCAGGCGGACGGATCGATCTACGTGCCTGAGGCGCTGCGTCCATTCCTGGGTGGTGCGGAGTACCTGCGGCCACCGGCCTGACCAGCTCCGTACATTCGACGGTATTCCGCACTGCATTTTCGCAAGTGCCGATTCGGATCAGGCTTTTTACGTGCAGCCCGACAACTCCGGTCCGAATAGCGACCCACATTGGGGAGTTCTCCCCATGATTGGTTTGCCCGCTGGCTAACGACTCGGGCACACACGTCCAGCCGCTGGCGAATGAGCCATCAGCTCCGCTGCCTGCGCGAGCCGATTCACCAAGAACTGGAGACCTGCGAGCTGTCGGTGGCGTCCTTCTCTTCGAAGGCCTCCGCGACCTTGATGAGGTTGCTGGCAGCCCGATCGATCGACTGCGACATGGAGTCCATGAGCTGGTCAGCGGCTGTTTCCACCACCGAGTAGATGGGCAGAAAAAGGGGGGAACACATGATGCCGAAGGCATTGGGCGGCAGCGCCGAAGCGCCAGCGCTGCGGGCTTGTCCCACCGCATCGGAGGCGGCTCTAGCCTGACCGGCAGCCGAGCGAAGGCCGGCCGGGTCGACCCGGATGTCGCTACTCATGCTCGCGATTGAAGCACGAGTCGGGAGCGTTGACTAGCCCTAAAAGGACGGCGGGCCACAGCAGGCTCACCGGCGCCGATACAGAATCGGACCGCCGCCGGGGCGTGGTGGCGGGTTCTTGGGGCCGTCGTCGACGGGCGGCGGCGGGGGCAGGAAGGTCTCCCGCATCGCTTCGGCGGTGGCCGATTCAGCACCGAAGGCGGCTTCGATCTTCGCCATCACAGCAGTGCCGATCTCCTGGTGGGCCTGCCGGTAGGTTTCGACCACGACCTCGGCCAGTCGTGCCGGGTTGAGGGAGTAGGCCGAGGCGGAGAAGGTGAGGTTGCGCAGGCGTCCGAGAGAGTCGACTTCGATGGTCACCTCACGACCTGAGGATGCCTTGGAGCTACTCATCGCATTGATCTCATCGCGCAGTTGCACGGCCTTCTCGGCACGCCGCTGACTCTCGGCGATTTGCGCCTCGATGTCTCGGATTCCGGCTTCGGCCAGCGGATCAAGATCACTCATAGCATCAGACCCTATCGTTTATGCGACCAATCATCATTTGATCACCTCCACAGTTTCACAAATGAGATGAATACCTTTCGATGTGGTGGCTGGTGATTTATGGTGGCTCGCAACAGCCAATCATCCCTGGGGGTGCAGTGACCGAAGTCGCAGTGAGCCCGTTCTCTGGTGCCGGTCTGCTTGACAGCGGCACGATGCTGGCCGCCTCCATCGAGAGCAAGGACTGGGTGGGGGCTTCGCTGGCCGGCTTCGGGGTCCTGCTGGACGCGACCTCCGCGCTGATGAACCCCCTAGGTGCCGCCATCTCCTGGGGAGTGGGCTGGGTACTCGATCACGTCTATCCCCTCAACGACTGGCTGAACAAGCTGACCGGCGACTCTGCACAGGTCACTGTCGGCTCGCAGAACTGGGCCGATATCGCCACCAAACTCAGCACTGCCGCCGACGACCTGCTGCGCCCGCTGCGCTCCACCCTGGCTGATGCGCAGTCCCAGGCCGTCGACACCTACAAGGCCCTGATGAGCGACATGGCCGAACACGTGGGCATGGCCAGCCAGTTGGCATCAGCCATCAGCACAGGGCTTTCGGTCGCTGCTGGCATCGTGCAATTCGTTCATGATCTGGTGCGCGATGCGATTGCTGATGTTGTGGGATCGATCGTCTCGCTGATCGTCCCGACACCGAACGCCATCGCCGGAGTTGCAGCCAAGGTCCTCAGTTGGGCGAAGCGGCTGGGCACCAAGGTCGATGACCTGTCGCTGTCGTTTTCCGCCCTCAAGCGTCTGTTCGAACAGGCTGAGACCCTGCTGGGCAAGGTCCGCAAGGCTTTCGACGATGTTCACCTCGGCAATCACAGTCCGGATGCCCCCAGTACGCCGCGTCCGCGCACCCACGAGGAGGGACCGGACAGCGCTCCGGGTCATCCCGAGAATCCCGCGCAGGGCTCCGAACCGGCACACCGGTGCAACCAGGGCGGTGAACCGGTCGACATGGCGACCGGCTATATGTTCTTCGCCCGCATCGATGCCCAGCTTCCGATGGCCCTACCGCTGGTGCTGCGCCGCCGACACGTGTCCGGCTTCCGCCATGGACGCTGGTTCGGCACCCGATGGGGCTCCACTCTGGACGAGCATCTCGACACGGCCGCCGAAGGTCCGGTGCTGGTGCGCTGGGACGGCTCGACCCTGCTGTACCCGGCCATCGAGGTCGGTGCAGAGGCCATGCCGCTGGGCGGGGCTGATCGCTGGACGTTGGCTCGCATCAACGAGGATCTGTATCGGGTGAGTGATCCGGTCTCGGGCATGGTCTACAGCTTCTACGGCCATGGACGTCGTAAGTGGCTCACCGATCAGCGCGATCTTCAGGGCCACTGGATTCGCTACGACCGCAACGCCGACGGCACCCCCACCACCGTGGTGCACCACAGCGGCGCGCAGGTGAAGGTGAGTAGCTTCAACTCTCGCATCAGCGGGTTCACCGTAGTCGGTGCCGACGGTGAAGAAGTCGGCGGGACTCGTTTCGAGTTCGCCAATGGCCAGTTGGTGCAGGAAACCACCTCCGAGGGCGCCACCGTGCGTTACCAGGTCGACGAGGTGGGCCGGGTCATCAACTGGGTCGACCCGAACAACTTCTCCTACACCTTGCGCTACGACGACCAGGACCGTTGCGTTGGTGAGGGTCCCACCGATCCGAACAACCCGACCTTCCGGTTCTCCTACCAGTACCTGCCTGGGCCGGCGTCCGGGGGGCACACGACGGTGATCGTCAATCCCGACGGCACTCAGCAGCGCTACGAGGTCGATCACCGAGACCTGGTGTTGGCCCGCATCGATCAAGGCGGCAACCGGTACGACTTCAGCTACGACGAGGCCGGACGAAAGCTCACCGAAACCGACCCGCTGGGCAACACCACGACCTTTGAGTGGGACGACTCTTCGCGTCTGGTCGGGCTGATCGAGGCCGACGGCACGGCCACTCGGATCAGCTATGACGCCACCGGCCTGCCGGCGCGCTTCGTCGAACCGAGCGGAGCAGCGACCACCCAACGCTTCGACGAATCCGGACGCCTGGTTGAGCGGGTCAGTCCCGACCTCAGCGTCGAGCGGTGGACCTACCACGACGATCAGGTGCTCTACACCGACCCGACCGGACGCACCGTCACGCTGTGGCTGGACCACTTCGGGCTGCCGGTCCGCGCCGAGGACGGCCTGGGCGTCCAGGTGGTTGAGCGCAACGGGGTGGGACTGCCGGTACGGATGACCGATCCGGTCGGTGCAGTCACAGAACTGACCTGGTCGGGCAAGGCGCGGTTGCTGGCTCGGGCCAATCCGGACCGCACGACTGAGTCGTGGGTCTACGACGGCCAGGGCAACCTGACCGAGCATGTGGACACCGCAGGTCGCAGCACCCGCTACACCTACGGCACCTTCGACGCCCTGAACTCGATCCACAACTCTGACGGCTCGCTGCTGCAGTTCAGCTATGACGCCGAGCGACGGCTTTCCTCGGTGACCAATCAGAACGGTCAGGTGTGGCACTACGAGCGCGACGCGACCGGCCAAGTCGTGGCTGAGGTCGACTACGACGCCCGCCGCACCACTTACCAACTGGATGCCGCCGGCAGGGTGGTGGCGTCGGTCAATCCGGCCGGCCAGCGGTTGGATTTCGAGTTGGATTCGGTCGGGCGGATCGTTCGGCGTCATGCCGATGGTGAGGTGACCAGTCTCAGCTACGACGCGGCCGGTCGGCTCCTAGCCGCCGAAGGTCCCCAGGTGGCCTTGGAGCGCACCTACGATGCGGTCGGCCGTTTGGTGGCCGAGTCGGTCAATGGCGCGCAGACAACCTGGGCCTTCGATGCGGCCGGACGCCGACTGGAACGCC
>JAEXAS010000005.1 GCA_023458095.1 Actinomycetes bacterium
CGTCGCCCATGGTGAAGGTGGTGGAGGTCCAGGTGGCGGTGAGGGTGAAGGTGAGGCCGTCGTGGTGGGCTGTGGTGGTGATGGTGGTGGGTCGGTCTGTCCATAGCCAGATGGGGTAGCCGACGGCGAGCATTTTCCATTCGTTGACGGATGGGTCGGGGCCGAAGCGTGGGGTGGGGTTGGGGAGTTTGAGTTGGGCTGCGACTTCTTGGACGTCGGAGGTGGTGACGGGTTTGATGCTGTTCATCAGGGTGTCGCAGTCGGTGTCCTTGCGGGGGTCGCAGGGTTCGCCTTGAGAGTTCACTCCCTGCGGGGTGGCGCTGGTGCTTTGGGTGCTGGAGTCCGTCGACCTGCTCCCTGCGCCCTTGGCTCGGTTCTGGCGTCGGGTGTGGGTGCCGTCAAGCCAAGCCTGTTTCGCGCTGGCCGTCGCGGTTGTCGTGGGATTCTTGGGATCGGCGGTAGCTGTGTCCGGGGGGAGCAGCGCGATCGTGAGCGCCACCGCCGCAGTTATGGGCGCGAAAACTCGAGTCACTGCCCGCATGTGGCCACCTTCCCGCTGTAGCTCTTGAAGCTGCTTATCTTGAGGCCCTCATCTGTCGTTGAGAAGTAGGCCCGTTCGAGGGAGAGGTTCCCCGCATAGCTCGTCTTGCCTTCTCGGTACACGATGCTGGTGCCGTCGATACATGATTCGAGGGTGGCCACCGAGTTCCCAAGCTGTTCTCTGGGCGCTCGTCGTAACTGCTTCAGCTCAAAATGGCCGTCGACAACTTTCGTGGAACTCGAGATGAGTTCGCGGTAGGTTTCCAAAGCCTGCTGTAGTCCTCCGCCAGTGAGCGTCTCAAGCATGATCGGTGTGGCCGCGCTCACCCCACCCGCCCGGTAGATCCGTTCGTCTTCTGCGAGGTACTTGCGATACACCGCTTCGGCCTCGGCGTAGAGGGCGTCTTCTTTGGCTTGTAGGTCGTGTTCGGCTTTGTAGCAGGGCTGTGGTGTTCCGCCCTGGGAGGGTGTGCAGGCGTAGGTGGGTTTGGCGTTGGGGTCGGGCTGGGTGCAGCCCGACCCGGCCAAGGCGATGAGTGCCACGATTACGACGGCACTTTTTGGGATTGCCATGGGCGTCTCCTGGGGGTGGTTGCCTGTCACCTTGGCATATCGGGGTGGGGGCGACAACCAGCATTTTGGAGTTGTCCACAGGTGAATCGATTAAAGGCTATTGGGAGTGCTTTTTGGTCGAAGCATTTGAGCCTGGGTGTGCCCTTCGACAGGCTCAGGGCACGGGTGTCTCCGTTGGCTGAGCTTGTCGAAGCCTGGTCGTTTTACCGGTTGGGTCGGCGGGGTTTCGAGACGACCGCTGCGCGTTCTCCTCAACCAGCCGGGGTGGGGGCGCTCAGCGGGCGGCGAAGCGCTCTAGGGATTCGCGGACGGTGCCGTGCAGGATGAACTCCACGCGGGAGACTAACTCGACCGGGTCGTCGGCCATGTTGGTGGCCAGCCAGTGCATGACGTGGCCGACGACGGCCAAGGTGTAGTGGTCGATCACGAAGTCTCGGTCGGCGGGTTTGAGGCGTAGGTCGCCTTCGAGTTCAGAGACGATGACGGCCATCATCGCCCGCAGTGAGCGATGGAAGAACCGCTCCAGATCGGAGTGGCGCAGCGAGCGGATCACCGCGTAGGTCTGCTCGTGATGCGCCTTGAGATAGACCAGCAGCTCGCGGCAGCCATCGGCCCATTGGTCGTAGCTGGCGTGGGCCATGATGTGGTCGGCGATTTCGGCGGCGAAGACCCAACGCGCCAAGTCATAGATATCGGTGAAGTGGTGATAGAAGGTCTGCCGGTTCACCCCGGCCGCCTGGGCCAATCCGGCGACGGTCAGCTTCGCCAAAGGGGTGGTTCGCAAGGCCTCGACGAAGGCCGCCGCGAGCGCGCGTTTGGCCGGTGGTGCGTCCTCGAAGCTGGTGGTCATCGACTTCTCCGCGGCGATGCGACAGATCGAAGAATCTGTCTATTTCGGTGCCTGATGCGGTGACCCTAGCATCGAGATGAGAGAGACATCGGCACCTGTCTTCATCGATCAACGCTGATCGAACGCCGGTGTGAGGGAGGTTTCGACATGTTCCTGTTTGCACCAATCCCCTGGTATTCCTGGGTGGCTTGGTTCGTGGTTCTGGCCGGCCTGATTGCGTTGAACGAAGTCACGCGGCGCTGGAAGTGGGCCGGGCTGGGCTTCTTCGTGCTGCTGCCGGTGTTGCTGACCCTGTTCGTGTGGCCGATCACTGCCGGCCCCGATTCCTCGACCGGCACCTGGTTCCACTGGGTGAAGGTCTATTCGGCGCTGGCCGGATGTCTGGGCTTCATGGCGATCCGCTACTGGCCCAAGCTGTCGGGTAACAAGTGGGTGCTCATCTTTCCGGCTGCGATCTTGGCGATCAACATCGCCGAGGCCTGCATTCGTGACTTCCAGGTCGGCGCGATGGACGCCAACGGCATGGTGGACGGCGTCTTCATGGTCTCCGGACCGTGGAACTACCTGAACGGCGTGGCTGGGTTGATCAACCTGATAACCATCTGTGGCTGGTTCGGCATCGTGGTCTCCTCGGATCGCTCCAAGGACATGATCTGGCCCGACATGCTGTGGTTCTGGATCATTCCCTACGACCTGTGGAACTTCGCCTACGTCTACAACTGCGTGGGAGATCACTCCTTCTACGCCGGGGCAGCGCTACTGATCTCGTGCACCATTCCGGCCTTCTTCATCAAGAAGGGCGCCTGGCTGCAGCACCGAGCCCACACGCTGGCGCTGTGGATGATGTTCACCATGGCGGTGCCGACTTTCGCGACGTCGTCGATGTTCGCAGTGCCGTCCTCGCACAATCCGGCCGCGCTGTTCACCGTTTCGGCGATCGCGCTGGCGAGCAATGTGGCCCTGCTCATCTACCAGGTGTCCGTGATCATCACCCGACGCAAGAACCCGCTGCGTGATGAGCTCTACACCCATCTGCATGCCTACCGCAGCGTCCGGGCCGCCAATGTCGTGGCAGATCCGCCAACCGCCGCCGACATGGCCTTGGCTCGCTGAGGGAGGTTTCCGAGGAACTGCGCCGTTGATCACCGTGCCCCCCGGTGGTCAACGGCTCAGTCGGTGCCTGCGGACGCAGCCACGATGTGGTGTTAGTAGCGGTGCAGCTCTCGTTGGGCGTCCGCCCAGGCGCTCTTGTAGTTCAGCAGAAGATCGGTCAGCCGCCGATAGGGCATGAGGGCGCTGGCAAGAATCAGGACCGACGATGCTGCACGCCGGGTCGGGTTGCCAGGTGCGGGCCCTCCTGTGCCGCGCACCGACACGAAGCTCATTCCGGTCACGCCGAAGCCAGACATCTGACGGACCTGGCTCCAGGCGATGGCCTTGCCGCGGTAGTCGAAACCGTCAGCATTGAGCCGAAGCCACACCGGACGCACGATGGCCAGGTAGCAGAACAGCAGCATCCCGAAGCCGAAGAAGGCGACACCGATCACCCCGATGGCCTTCCCTGACAGATCCTTGGAGACCGCGGCAGTCAAAACACCCAACGCCGCCATAGCTGCGCACAAGAGGATGTAGCCAGCCACTCGGAGGGGGCGCACCCGCAGCGTGACGCTGTGCGGAAAGCTGGGGAGATCGTGCATGGTGGAGATCCTCTCAGCGCAAGCGTCGGCTCATGCGGAGGCGCCGCTGGTAGTGACGAAGCGTCCCTCGGTGGTGAGCGTAGTCAGTGAGGCTAGTCGTGGTCAGAGCGTGGCTGGCACCACCAGGGTGAGGGTTGCCCTTTGCCGACTCGCCACATATCGACAGCCGACGCCTGCGTCTGCACCGACGAAACGGGCCACCGTCAACGTTCGCCGAAAGTCTGCAGGCACTCCGCGATCCAGGCGCTGATCGCGGGGGCCGAGAACAGGCTGGTGCCGCTGACGATCCAGCGGGCACCAGCCCCGGCCAGTCCGGCGAACTGGGCAGGGCTGATGCCGCCATCGACACCCAGAAGGAGGGAGTGGTCATCGGCGTGGAGCTTTGCGACCCGGCCGACCACGCCGTTGTGAAAGGGCGACCCAGCCTGACCGGGGGTCACCGACATCAACAGCGCCGGCACGTCCGCGGGGAGTCGATCAAGGTCGGTGGGCAGCGAGATCGCCACCGCTGGCTGGACGCCGAGTGAGGCGATCAACTCCACCGCTGCGGCTGCCTGGGCAATCTCGATCGGCACCACGATCGTGGAGCAGAACCGGGCCCACTGCGGAATCTGGGGCAGGACGTCATGCATCATCAGGTGCGCTTCGGACTCCACCGGCGGCACCTGCCGCAGCAACCGGCTCGCCGATTCTGGGGTGAATCCGCCTGCGGCAGCGAAGACGCCATCGGTGGCATCCCAGTGAGCCACAGTCAGACCGTCGTCAATCGCGGTTGACAAGGCATGAACCTGAGCAGCGGCCGGAACCGACCACAGCGAGCCGGCGATCCTCACGGCCGGTCACTGGCCAAGGTCGGCAAGGTGAGCAGGTGCTCGGCCAGGTCGGCATCGACAACCAACTCGGAGATCAGATCGGCCCGCCACAGTGCCAGCACGGCGTCCGCCTTGCTCGGGTCGGACGCGATAGCGATCACGCGGGGGATTCGGCGCAACTGGTCGGCCGAGATCGAGAAGATGTGCTCGCTCAACTCCGGGGCGGCCAGTGACCCGTCGGCGCGGAATGCAAGTCCACACACTTCGGCGATGGCGCCGCGCTCGCGCAGCAGGTCTTGCATCTCGGGTGGCAGGATCGGCAGGAACTGGGAGTTGGTCACGCCATCTTGGGTGGGGGCGAAGCTACCCACGGCGGCGATCGCGGTCGTGACGGTGTCGAACAGGTCGAATACCTCTTTGATGTCGACCTGGTTGCGCAGCGCCTGGGCGGCTTGCAGGTTGTCGATGTACAGCGGCGCCATGATGGCCTTGGCCCGGTTGCCGCCGATCAGGGATGCCTGCCGGACCAACTCCACCGGGCTCTCGTTCAGGTTGGATCCCACGTGGCCGGTCAACTGGAGCACCTGCACATTGGGCAGGCTGGTCATGCTGGCGATCATGTGGGTCAGGGTGCGTCCCCAGGTGAGTCCGAGGGTCTCACCGGCTTGGAGGGTTCTGGCCAGGTGGGCGCCGGCATTGACTCCGACCTGATGGCGCACCTCCTCCCGGGTGCCCCAGGCTTCCACCACCACGACAGAGTCCAACCCCAGGTGTTGGCCCAGCTTGGCAGCCAGCGGGGAGTTGGTGTCCCCGCCGGTATTGAGGCTGATCTGGACCAGGCCGGATTCCCGGGCCTCCTTGAGCAGGCGAGCCACCTTGAATCGGCTGACGTCGAGGTCAGCACTGATCGACACCATGGACTCGTCGTTGAAGTAGTACCGCCGGGCGATATCGATCATCAGGCGGTTCCGCGTGCGCTGCTTGTGGGTTGGTGTGCTCATTTGAGCAATAAGGTAGCACTCTGGAGGGTGATTTGTGCAACAGATGTTGCGGAGTGTTGGTGATCGGGTTACGTTGACACCAAGTCAAGGCCTCAAAGTGGAGGAGCTGAGCGATGACGAAGCGGCGTCTGCCGGAAGAGATTGGCATCTTTGGAGTGCTCGTCCTGGTCGGCCTGATCATGTCGATGCTGTCCCCAGAGTTCCTGACGGTGGGCAATATCCAGGTCCTCATGTTGAACGGAACCGTGGTGGCCTTCCTGGCACTGGGTCAGACCTTCGTGCTGCTTACCGGCGGCATCGACCTGTCGGTGGGATCGAATATCGCCCTCACCGGAATGCTCGCCGCGATCTCCATGCAGATGGGTGCCCCCTGGTGGTTGGCCGGGATCGTTGCCGTGGTCGCCGGGCTCTTGGTGGGGCTGTTCAACGGCAGCATCATCCACTTTGTACGGCTGCCACCCTTCATCGTCACCTTCTCTACCTTCGGAATCGCTGCGGCCATCCCGAAGATCCTCACCGGTGCGAAGTCGGTCACCGTGGCCGATCCGATGTTCGCCATCTTCGGGCGCGGCTCAGTGTTCGGTATTCCCATTCCGGTGATCCTGCTGGCCATCGCCACCGTGGTGTTCATGGTGGTGCTGAAGCAGACCCCCAGTGGCGTGCACATCTATGCCGTCGGCGGCAACGTGGACGCCAGCCGACTGGCCGGTATCAACATCGGACGCAAGATCTTGATGGTCTACGCGATTTCCGGCGTGTGCGCTGGCATCGGCGGGGTTATCACCACCAGCCGTTTGATGGTGGGGTACCCCACCGCCGGTTCGGGAAATGAGCAGTTCTACAGCATCGCTTCGGCGGTGGTTGGCGGAGTAAGCCTCTTCGGCGGCGTCGGCACCATTCTGGGTGCGCTGCTCGGAGCCCTGCTGATCGCCACCGTCTCCAACGGTATGAACGTGGTCGGCGTCGACAGCTTCTGGCAGCCGCTGGTCATCGGCGTGATCATCCTGGTCGGAGTGAGCCTGGACGCGGCCCGGCGCCGGCTCGCCGGCAGCGGCGGTATGAAGCGCTGGTTCCAGCGCACGCCGTCAGCTCAGCCCCCGGCCCAGGACACACCACCATCACCTCCACCACTAGACACATCCGGGGCCGTCCGGAGTGAAAAAACAAACCATTAGCAGAAGCAAAGATGCGAACACGCTATTTGGCGGCCGTCGCGGGGGTTGCTGCAATGTCGACAGTCCTCGTCGGCTGTGGCGGGCTGAACACAGGAACCGGGACATCGGGGTCCACTGCTGATGCAGCGGCCAAGCCGGCGTCCTGCTCTGATGCGAACCCCTATCTGGCGGTTGCACTGCCAAACCTGACCAACCCCTACTACGTGGCCATGAAGCAGGGCTTCGAAGATGAGGGAACTAAGGCCGGGTTCAAGGTTGAGGTACAGATTGCCAACGACGACGACGCGAACCAGCTCGCTCAAGTCCAGGCCATGCTGCAGAAGAAGCCGTGTGCACTGGCCTTGAACGCTGTGAAGTCCGAACCGGCGGCAGCCATTGTCAAGGCCGCCAACGATGCCGGCGTCCCGGTGTTCACCGTGAACGTGATCGTCGACGAGAAAGCGCTGACCGCGCAGGGCGCCACGATCATGCAGTACCTCGGTGCGGACAACAAGGCCGGCGGCACTCAGACCGCCGAGCAAGTTCTGAAGGATCTCGGATCTGACGCCAAGCTCAACATCGGCTTCGTGACCGAACCCGACGAGCGGCCCGTGGTCATTCGTGACGAAGGCTTCACCGAAGGCATCAGCGCTGACGCTAATGCCAAGGTGGTCGCCAAGGTCGACGGCAATGTGAAGCCGGATGACTCTTTGAAGGTGACCTCGGAAATGATGCAGGGACATCCTGAGATCAACGTGATCTTCGCCTCCACCGGCCCGGCGGCCTATGGCGCCATCCAGGCCACCCAGGGCAAGAACGTGAAGGTCTACGGATTCTGCGCCGCAGAAGAGAAGCTGACCGATTCCTACCCGGCCTGCGTGGCTCAGGAGCCTGAGGACTACGGCCGTCGAGTCGTGCAGCAGATCGTGACCTGGAAGGACGGCGGAACCGTCGACAAGGAGATCCTGCGTCCGCTGAAGATGTTCACCAAGCCGGATACGCCTGGACCTGGCTACGTGGGCTGACCTACAACCCATCAATGGCCGTCGTCAGTGAGAACAGAAGGTGACTGATCATGACTGAGCAGGTGCTCCGCGCAGTGGGTATCCGCAAGTTGTTCGCGGGAGTCCCCGCGCTCGATGGAGTGGATTTCACCGTGACCGCGGGGAAAGTCGTGGGACTGGTTGGGCACAACGGTGCCGGCAAGTCCACCCTGCTCAAGGTTCTGTCGGGGGCATATCACCCCGACGGAGGCGAATTGATCCTCGGTGAGAACCGAGTCAGCTTCCACTCACCGGCGGCGGCCATTGAGGCAGGCGTCTCGACGGTCTACCAAGAACTGTCGCTCCTGCCGAATCTGACGATTGCGGAGAACACCTTCCTGGGTCGGGAGCTTCGCAAGAACGCAGTGTTGGACAAGAAGGCCATGACGCGCTCGGCCCAGGAGCTGATCGATCGGTTCAAGATCGATGCCGATGCCTCGGTCCGGGTGGGGGAGTATCCGGTGGCGACTCGCCAGTTGCTCGAGATCGCGATCGCGACCTCTCGCAACGCGCAGTTCCTGCTGCTGGACGAACCGACCACCAGTCTGGAAGGCGACCAAGTCGAGCCCCTGTTGAAGCTTGTCCGTGAGTTGGCGACCGAAGAGGGGCTCGGGGTCGTCTTCATCAATCACAAGCTCGACGAGCTGTTTGCCATCTCCGACGAAGTCGTGGCTCTGGTGAACGGCAAGGTGCAGATTCAGGGCTCGACTGATCGAGTCGATCGCACCGAAGTGATCCGGGCCATCGCGGGCTCTGATGTGGTCCGTCGCACCCCTGCGGATCGCCTCGCCGCCGAAGCCCCCACCGAGGCTGAATGCCCAGTGGTGTTGTCGGTCAAAGGGCTGCACGGCGCCGACCTCAGCGGCGTCGACCTGGAGGCTCGTCAAGGCCGGATCCTGGGGGTGTACGGCCTGGTGGGCTCCGGACGTACCGAGTTCCTGCGAACCCTGGCCGGCTTGTTGCCCGCCACTGACGGTGAGGTGACCTTGTTCGGCCAGCCGTACCGTCCGGTGAATCCGGCAGACGCGCAACGCCACGGGGTGGTGTACCTCACCGAGGAGCGCAAGATCGACGGCGTCGTGCCCGGCATGAACTCCATCAGCAATGTGGTGCTGCCGGTCTTGAGTTCGTTCAAGCGCGGCCCGCTGCTGGACCATCGCGAGCTTGATGCTGTGGCCAGTGGGCTGCTGAACGACCTCAGCATTCGCGGCGATATCCATGCCCCGGTGGTCACCTTGTCCGGCGGCAACCAGCAAAAGGTGCTGCTGGCCCGGGCGCTGGCCCAAAAACCGCGGGTGCTGTTGCTGGATGAGCCGACCAAGGGGGTGGACATCGGGGTCAAATCCGAGATTCACCACCTGCTACGAAAGTTGGCCCACGAGGAGGGCATCGCCGTGGTCATGGTCTCCAGTGAAGAAGAGGAGATCTTGGAGGTCGCCGACACTGTGGTGACCTTCGTCGCTGGCAGTTGCGCCGGCGAACCGGTGGCGGCCTCGAGTTTGACCGTCCCTGACTTGCGGCAGCGCGCTTGGGAAGCGGCCTGAGCGTCGGATCAGAAGAGAGCGAAGAGAATGAACCAGCAATTTCGTGACCTCGCCGCCGAGCGCATCGGTATTGAAGCCGCCGCTGTGCAGGCCGTCGCAGCCGTATTCGACGACGTCACCGACCAGATCATCGCCTTGCTGTACGAATGCAGCGGCAAGGTGTTCGTCACGGGCTCGGGAACCTCAGGCACCATCGCCCGACGCATGGCGCACCTGTTTTCGGTCTGCGGCACGCCGTCGGTCTACATTCAGCCCTCCGATGCTCTACACGGCACCATGGGCGCGCTGCGCGAAGGCGATGTGCTGATCTCGATCTCCAAAGGTGGCACCTCCGATGAGATCAACACCTTGAGCAAGCGGGCTCGCGAGCGTGGGGTGACGGTGGTCGCCCTGACCAGAGACGCCGACTCCGAACTGGCCCAACTCAGTGACTATGTGCAGGTTTTCGAGGTCGATGACCAGGTGGATCCGGGAAACTTGATCGCGATGGGCTCGACTCTGATGCATGCTGTGTGGGGTGACTGCCTCGCCGTGGCGCTGATGCGCATGAAGGGTTACGGCTGGTCCGATGTCGTCTTCACTCACCCGTTGGGTGCGGTCGGCAAGCGCGACGGCCTGCCCGAGGCGTTGCAGTCGATGGTGGCTCCAGAAGCCAACTGAATCACCACACGAAAGGCGGTCGAGGATGCCCGTCGTTGCCGGAGTGGACAGCTCCACCCAGTCGTGCACAGTCGAATTGCGCGACGCGGTCACCGGAGTGCTGCGGGGGACCGGACGCGCCCCGCATCCGCCGACCACCCCGCCGGTCAGTGAACAGCACACCACCGACTGGTGGCAGGCGTTCGTGGTCGCACTTGGCAAAGCCTGCGATGCCGCCCAGGTTCGGGCCAGTGACATTGCCGCCATCAGCGTCGGCGCCCAATGCCACGGATTGGTGGCCTTGGACGATCACGATCAGGAGATTCGCCCCGTCAAGCTGTGGAACGACACCACCGCAGCCCCGGAGGTCTCCGGGTTGTTGGCCGAGCATGATCAGAAGTGGTGGGTCAGCCAGGTGCTGGTGCCGTTGAACCCGGCGTTCACCGTGGCCAAACTGGCCTGGCTGGCGCGCAACGAACCCGAGAACCTGGCCCGGATTCGCCGGGTGATGGTGCCCCACGACTGGCTCACCTTCACCTTGACCGGTCAGCACGTCACCGACCGCTCCGATGCCTCAGGTACCGGCTTCTACTCTGCTGACCAGGGACGCTTCCGTGGCGATCTGCTCGGCGAACTGATCAGCGACCGTGTCGACTGGGAATCGGTGTTCCCCACAGTGCTCGGACCTGAACAGGCAGCCGGGGAGGTGCTGCCCGAGGTGGCGCGCGAGTTGGGGCTGCGTCCAGGAACCCTGGTGGGCCCTGGCGGCGGCGACCAACATCTGGCTGCGGTCGGAATGGGGCTGCGGGTCGGCGAAGTCGCGTTCAGCCTGGGAACCTCCGGCGTGGTCTTGACCCCGGCAGCGTTGCCGGAGCACCGCGACTGGGCGGTCGACTACGTCTGTGATGCCACCGGGGCCTACCTGCCTTTGGTGTGCACCTTGAATTGCACCAAGGTGACTGATCGGTTCGCCCATCTGCTGGGCACTGATCTTGCTGGCCTTGAGCAGTTGGCGCTGAGCGCACCGGCCGAGGATTCTCCGGTGTTGTTGGCCTATCTCGACGGGGAGCGCAGTCCGATGCGTCCGGGAGCGGCGGGGGTGATCGCCGGATTGCACTCCGATACCTCGCGGGAAAGCCTGGCCAAGGCCGCCTATGACGGTGTGGTGCAGGGCATGATTCGCGGCATGCACGACCTGGAGAAGCTGGCCGGAGGATCGATCACCCAGCGCGTGCTCGCCGTGGGCGGCGGGGCGCGGTCACTGGCCTACCGACAGTTCATCGCCGATCGTTGTGCGAGCCCGGTGGTCACCGTGGACGCTCCCGAGGCCACCGCACGCGGGGCGTGCGTTCAGGCCGCGGCGGTGTTGCACGGATCGAAGGTTGCCGACATCCGAGACGAGTGGAGCCCTGCGACGGTGAACACCGTTGAGCCACGAACCGCGAACCCGACCGGCCTCAGCCAGCAGTACCAAGAGCTGTCTGCTGCCTACGACGATTGGTACTTCTCCTGCGGCTGAGTGGAGTGGGCTAGGACAGTTGCACCAGGGTCATCGCGCCAGGGGTCGGCAGGAGCCAGCGTCCATCTCCGGCGTCGATTCCGGCGGCGGGGACCCATTCGGCGGGGATCTCCTTGATGGCTTTGCCGTTGCCGTCGCAGGGTTCGACATCCTCACCGATGTTGTAATCGGTGCGGTCCTTTGCGCCCAACCAATACAGCGATAGGGACGGGCGCTCCCGCTTGCAGAAGAGCCGAGCGGTGGCGTCAGCCGGTGTGGCTGTGCCGGTGGCGAGGTCGTGCGTGCTGGTCTTGCGGTTTCTGGTCAGCACCAGGTGCTCGGGGGAGGAGACGAATTCGGGGGCAGAGCTCTTCCCGGTCTCGGTGCCGAGATCGGCCTGCCACAAGATCTCTCCGGTCTGAGGCTTGACGGCGATGAGTTCAACTTGGCTGATCCTGCTCTTCAGCACCCAATACTCGCCATCCGGTATGAGGACGTTCTTGGCCACCTTGTTTCGGCAACCGATGATTCGATCATCGGCTGCCGCGCCCAGATGGGGCCCTGTGTTGCAGGTGTCGACCCCATCGAGGGACCACATGGTGGCGCCGGTTTCGGCATTCAATCCGACCATGCGGCTGCGGGCGAAATCGCAGGTCATGACCCGCTTGCCCGCTCTTCCTGCCGTCTTGCATGGGTCGGGGGAGCCGACGCCGACGATGACCCCCGTGTGGAAATCGCGCCAGTCCCAACCGTAATCCGAACTTGATCCCTTCCCGAAGATGTCGGCGTAAGGACGTTGCCAGATGATCTTGTTGTTCACCATGCGCCCGAGTTTCTCGACACCATCCGGCGCGCGATCGTCGGTTGCGAAGATGTCCTCGCCGATGCCGCGGGAGTTGGCAGGAACGGCATCGTCCAGGTCTGTGGCCAAGGCTGGCGCGAGCGGATCGACGCGGAGGTTCACTTGGGCGTTCGGCGCAGCTTGACGAGAGCCCTGGAAGCAGAACGCCTGATCGTCGCTACAGGCGCGGGGACGCGACGACGGCCACACGATCAGGCGTTTGGCACCTTGGCGTGCTCCGGTGCGGGCGTTGGCGATCACTAGCTCGCGCCAGTTACTTCCCGGCAGCTTTGTGAGGTAGGCGACGTAACTGGTCTTCTTGACGGTGATCGCGTCGGCCCCAAGCTCGATTCCGGGGGCCTCGCCACTCGTTTCAGCGGCGGTGTTCCACAGCATTCCGCCGGTATCCAGGTCCCAGGCGGCAACGAGCAACTTCTGCTTGACCCGCAGATAGCTGACGATCGTGTCGCCAACCACCTGAGGCGTTCCGACGAGATTCGCCGGCGTCCGCCAGATCGCTCGAACCTGCTGCGGTGATGGTGTCGCCGTCGGTGCCGACGGTGTACAGCCGGTGAGCAAAGCCAGGATGACGACCAGTGCCGCGGCCGGGGCCAAGTGCTTCATGAGTCTCCTCGTCGACGGGGTGGGTCTCGACGAACACAGATCCTTGAACACCGTCGACGATTCAAACAAGGGCGGTTGTGGATAACTCGCGCTTTGTGCAATGGATCGCCTCCCGCAGTCGGAGATTGGGCATTCCTGGCGTGGACTCTGAACTGGCGGAATGTTCTGGGCAGTATCGAAGTCGGGCAGCTATTGGGCGCTACTGTCGAGGCTGGTCCCTGTCGCTAGGGGCGTTTTGGGAACTGCCCTCCCGCTTTGTCTGTGCCCCCCGATACCCTCTATTCGAGCTGGCCTTGGCAGACGCTGGAGCCAGTATCGCCGGGGCTTTCACTGTCGAGGTTCTTGGACGAAAGGGGTCACGATGGCATTGCCATACAGAACAATCCTGCGGTTGCCTGCGGAAGTCGATGCTGTGCGTCTGGCTGAGGAAGAGATGAGGGCCTGGCTGAGTGAGAAGACTGAGAAGAGGTACCGGTCTGGTCTTGACTCGGGGGAGTACTTCAATACCGGCCACCATCTCCTGGGCACTGCGAAGACACTTGGTACCGCACGCATCGACCATAGCGAAGATGGCGCCCGTCGGGTCTTGTTCAAATATGACGAGAAAAACGCGACGGGCGCATGGCAGGTCAAGGTTCTGGCGTTGGGGTACTCAGGGAAGGGTAGAAAGCGTGACGTGCTTCTGATCGAGGCATCTCGAACCGATGACCCCGAGGCTGCAGGCGAAGTTGACCCGCCCAGGTTTGTTGGTCAGATGCTAGGAAGGGAACAGGTCTACGACGGTTCAACCGTGGTCACCGCCGTTCCTCATATCGTCCGCGAGGAAGACGTGCCCGAGGTCTTGCAAACGATCGTTGACGGCGAGCGATCGGTTTCGGTGGTGCTTGCCGCCTCCGTGAGCCCAGACTCAGATGAGGCGCTCAAGAGGATGGTCGCCGAACTCACGTCGAAGGTCGTAGGTGTGGCTGCAGTCTTCGTGCTTACTCAGGCAGCGACGGAAATGCTGAACTCCAAGCTGCCTGCTTCTCATCGCGTCGAACCTGGGCGAGTTCGCACGTACTTGCCAGGGGTGAAGCTCGACGATCCGATTGATGGGCGCCGTCATCGTGTGCTCGGTCCTGCGACTTTCGCACGCGCGATTCGCGGGTCCAGAGTGTCGCGGTCCCTCAAAGCGGCCTATGCGCGTGAGATTCGTGAGGCCATGCTCGCGAAGCCGCAACCCAGAGACGTGGTGCGGGCGTTCCAGTTGCTTGCTCGCGTGGAACGAGAGTCGCGGATTGAGACTCGCGCCAAGGAAACGAATCCGGCCCCTGGGTTGCTGCAGTCTGTGCGGCCTGCGTCGCTTTTGGAGCGGATGAGTGCATTGCTGTCTCGATGGTTGAAGAAAGATGCCGATGCTGCTCCTGCTGAGTCCGACTTGGACCTTCTGGATGCCTACATCGCCGAGAAGGTCGCTACCGCCGACACGATGATGGAGGAGGCGGTGGCCGTCGAGCATGAGTTGGTCAAAGAGAGGGAATCGAACGCGGAACAGCGGCTTGAGTGGGACGAGACCCAGCTTGAACTCGCCGAGATGCAAGATGAGGCGGTTAAGCTCCGGCGTCGAGTTGAATTCCTTCAAGCTCGCCTCGTGGAGCACGGTGAGTACGAGGATGCCTATGCGACAGTCCGCTCCGACGCTGTTTGGGACACGCCGAACAGCGTGATGGAATTGGTGGAGATCATCTCGGCTGATTCTAGGAACAAACACGCGGCCTTCGAGTTTGTCGAGTTCACAGGGAGTCAGGATGCGGCCTCAGAGGTGCAGAAGCGGGACCAGATTGGTCGCTACTGCGCTTCCTTTTGGGAGTATGTGCAAGTGCTCTATGACTATGCCGTTGCGCGCAAGGCTGGGTTCGCTGGGAACGTCCACACCTACCTTACGGATGATAGGACGGCAGGGAAGAAGTGCTCGCCGGATCGGTATGCACCCAACGAAGGCTCCCTCAGCAAGGAGGAGTGGCTGAAGCTTCGGGTCTTTCCAGTTCCGAAATCCGTCGATCCATCCGGTTCAGCTTTGATGCTCGCCCACTTCAAGACCACTCAGCGAGACACCTTCGCGCCCCGTTTGCACTTCCATGATGACACCGAGAGGTCGGGAAAGGTGTACGTGGGCTATATCGGTCGGCATCTGAAGAACGGCCATACAAAGAACAGCTGAGAGTTGGGTCAAATTTCGTCACCCTCGAGTTCGAGAAGTGCGGCAAAAGCAGCGCGCTCCCGGGCCCGGCGTGCGCGAAGCTCAGCAAAGACGTCCTCGGCAAAGAGGCGGTGGTGGGAGCCCACTCGATGCGACGCCAGTCGGCCGTCGGCGACCATCTTCATCAGGGTGGGCCGCGATACCCCAAGGATCTCTGCCGCGAGGGTGGTGGTCAGTTCGTTGGGGACCGAACTGACTGTGACGCTGCCTCCGCGAGCCATGACCGAAATGACATGCTGCAGAACCCGGCCGATTTCGGGTGGGAGCGGGGCGCGGCGCTGCCCGTCCTGTTCGACGGTGAGCACGCCTGCTTCGCCTTCGAGGTCCCTGAGCACGGACCGAGCCAGATCGCTCTCGTGCGCTGAGGTCAGGACACGACTGTCGTTGCCACTGATGATGGCCATGGTTCGCTCCGTTGAAGTCGCGACAGGTCTCGGTTCCATCGCTTTCGGTTACAAGTGAAACCCTATGTCAGTTGTAAGTGGAAGGCAAGGGTGGGTTGACGCTTCGCGACCGCGACTGAGTTTGCCGCGTCCATCCCTGCGCTGAATGCGATCCGCGGTCAGGAATCGTCACCGGGGCCGCTTACCATGACTGTCGTGCCTCAACCCACTGCGCTGGACGTGCTTCGTACCACCTTCGGCTACGACGAGTTCCGCGGGGACCAGGCCGAGATCATCGATCAGGTGATCGGTGGCGGCGATGCGCTGGTGTTGATGCCCACCGGGGGCGGCAAGTCGCTGTGCTACCAGATCCCCGCGATGTTGCGGCCCGGGGTGGCGGTGGTCATCTCGCCGCTGATCGCGCTCATGCATGACCAGGTCAGTGCCCTGGATGCGCTGGGGGTGCGGGCGGGGTTCATCAACTCCAGTCTGAGTATCGACCAGCGGCGCGCGACGGAGGCGTCCGCGGTGGCTGGGGAACTCGACCTGCTGTATCTGGCTCCGGAGCGTTTGGGCATGGAGGCCACCGGCGAGTTCCTCGACCGGCTACAGATCGCGCTGTTCGCGATTGACGAGGCGCACTGTGTGTCGCAATGGGGCCATGACTTCCGTCCGGACTATTTGCGCTTGTCGATGTTGGGTCAGCGCTGGCCGGACGTGCCGCGCGTTGCGCTTACCGCCACCGCGACGCCCGCGGTACGCGCCGAGATCACCGAGCGGCTGGGGCTGGAGGCGGCGAAGGTATTCGTCTCCAGCTTCGATCGGCCCAATATTCGCTATCGCATCGAGTCCAAGCAGCAGCCGGTCAAGCAGTTGGTGGAGCTGATTCGCACCGAGCATGACGGGGACGCCGGCATTGTGTATTGCCTGTCGCGGGCCTCGGTGGAGAAGACCGCCGAGGCCCTGTGCAAGGCCGGGATCGATGCGATGCCGTATCACGCGGGCCTGCCGTCGGCGGTGCGATCGACCAACCAGAACCGGTTTCTGCGCGAGGACGGCGTGGTGATGGTGGCCACCATCGCGTTCGGCATGGGCATCGATAAGCCCGACGTGCGATTCGTGGCGCACCTGGATCTGCCCAAGAGCATCGAGGGCTACTACCAAGAGACCGGACGTGCCGGACGCGACGGGCTGCCAGCTACGGCGTGGATGGCCTACGGACTGGCCGACGTGGTGCAGCAGCGGCAGCTGATCGCAGGATCGGACGGCGATGAGCAGCACAAGCGGCTGCAAGGCCGGCACCTGGATTCAATGCTGGGGCTGTGCGAGACGCTGCGGTGTCGGCGCCAGGTGATCTTGGACTACTTCGGTGAGCCCAGCGAACCGTGCGGCAACTGCGACACGTGTTTGAATCCACCCCAGTCGTGGGACGGTACGGTCGCGGCGCAGAAGTTGCTGTCGACGGTGGTGCGGCTGCGCCGGGAGCGGGGTCAGAGCTTCGGGGCGGTGCATCTGATCGACATTCTGCAGGGCAAGCGCACCGAGAAGGTTGAGCAGTGGCGTCACGACGAGTTGAGCACCTTCGGCATCGGCACCGAGCTGAGTGATATGCAGTGGCGGGCGGTGATTCGCCAGTTGCTGGCCGGTGGCTATCTGTCGGTGTCGGATCGGCATTCGACCTTGGAGCTGACTGATGCGTCCTGGGGTGCGATGCGCGGTGAGCAGCAGTTGTGGATGCGCGAGCAGCCGATCCTGGAGGCGCCGCGCTCGAAGCGCTCCCGGGCCGAGGCGGGGGAGAAGCGCTCCCGTTCGGCGGCCGCAGCCAACTTGAGTGATGCGGATCGGGAGTTGTTCGAGCGCTTGCGCGCGTGGCGCGCCGAGACCGCACGGGCGGCGTCAGTGCCGGCCTATGTGGTGTTCCCGGACGCGACGCTGGTGGGAATCGCGGACTCGCGTCCGGGGAGTCTGGAGGAGCTGGCCGAAGTCAGCGGAGTCGGCAAGGCGAAGCTGGAGCGCTACGGCGCCGAGGTCTTGCAGATTGTCGAGGCGGACCTCACGCCGAGCCAGTAGCCATCGCCCTCTCGCAGGCCTGCGGTTGGTTGAGAAGGCCTGCGGTTGGTTGAGGAGGCCCTGCGGCTGGTTGAGGAGGCCCGCAGGGCCGTCTCGAAACCTGATGCCACACCACGGCCGGCCTACCGCTCGGCCGGGCTCAGATCACGAGGCGTGATATTCGCAGCTCACCGTGCCCTCGGCGGGCCCGTCGCTGTCGGCATTGACCGAACCGTTCCAGATCAGATTGCAGGAGATGAAGACGGGCAACCCTAGGGAGTCCTTGGCCGCGGTGGCCGTGGCAGTGGCATCGATCCACGATCCCCGGGTCCAGACGTACCGGTCTTCGATCCCTGTCCAGTACTCGGTGAACGTCCCTTCTTCGGTGCTCACTTTCACCTGCACGGTCGAGCCTTCCGGAGCGATCACTGTGACGCGGCCCCAGTTCTCGCCGAAATGACAGGACGAGGAGTCGGAATCCTCAAGACAACCCGATCGAGCTTGTTGGTAGGCGCCCACCGTGCCGAGTGCGACAACGATGGCCACGACGAAGCTGAAGCCGACCCCTATGCCCCTCAACAGCCGGGCGGGTGCTGGTCGCGACCGAGCCGCCAGCGCGCCGATCACGAGCGCGGCGACTGCAACACCGGTCATCAGGACGAAAAACCACATCGGAGTGTGCTCGGGGCCGAGCGACACGAGGAGAGTCTTCTGGTCGGCAACCACCGGCCACGGCAGCGCGGTGCGCAGAAGGAGGAGCGCCCACGCCCCAACCAGGACTATCCCCCCAACAATGGGCCACTTGCCCACTGCCGGGCGTGGCGTCCGATCCGTCACCGCCGACACGTCGTTTTCGTTCACTCGTCCCCTCATATCCCCTGCGCGGTTGCGGCGCGGATCTCGACACAACTTAGCCTCGAACGTCGCAGAACGTTAGAGCACAGATTGGGGAGTTGGACCCACGGCCGAGTATTCCGGCTTGCCCTTATCGTCGGCCAGCTGAAACTGGCTGCTGAATGGTTGAGCGACGCAGTGCATTTGCCGATTGGTGAGACGGCCAGATCTACTTCTTGACGGCTGGACGGCGACCAACAGGGAAACATGTCAGGCGGCCGCCGGCAGCCAAAACAGGACCTCAACGTGGTTGCTTCCAGTGCGCCGCACATTCCGTCTTCGGCTGGTTGAGGAGGCCCGCAGGGCCGTCTCGAAACCTATGCGACGTCTGGAGATTGTTGTGGGCAAAGGAGCCGGGCCGTCCGTTGGTGAGCCAGGAAGTTTGCCCGCGATGTAGCAGGAGGTGCGCACGCCCAAGTAGCCTGTCGCAAAATCAGCGCTGTGGGCAGGAGGCCTATGAGGACCCGTAAGACCACAATCGCGGCCGCAGGTGTCGTGGTGCTGGGCGGACTGATTATCTCGGCAAGCTCTGCTGCATCCACCGAGCCGCCTCCAGAAGAGTTGTCGGTGATTGTGGGCGAGCCGCTCACCGATGACGCCATTCCTGGAGCCGACCGCACGCCTGCGGTCGACTATGTGGACAATCCATATGTGGGCGACTATTTCGACCCCGTCGAAGATGAGTATGGGAACCCGGTCTATCCCACCCCGGTGATTGTTGAACCGGGCCACTAGCGCGGGCGCGGTGTCCGTCCGCTGCGGCGGATAGGAGCGACGAAGCTGGAACATTAGGGGGACGAGCTCGTGCAAATCACCGAGGCGGACCTCGCGTCGAGCCAGTAGCCTGAGCCTCACTGCGAGAGGGGAGGCGCCATGCGACGACTGATCCGTATTGCCGCAATCAGCGTCGTCTCGATCAGCCTGATGGCGTTCGCGTCGCCAACGAGTGAAGCCAAGACGCCGCCTCCGCCGCGAGCTCTGGCCAACCATCAGATCGACGCCCATCTGGGCTATCAGCCGCAGTCGACCTGCGATCCGACGGCCAAACCCGGTGCCAAGGCGCTGCTGCGGCTGTTGATTCAGACCTGGGGCGGATCGTCGTCGGGCATATCGCGGGCATGCTCGCGGGGACGGCGCTCGGAGCACAAAGAGGGCCGGGCCATCGATTGGCATATGGACTCCCGCAAGGCCCGCGACCGCAAGCAAGTGTCCCGAGCAACACGGTGGATCACCGCCAACCACGGCGAGGTCGCCCGGCGGCTGGGCATCATGTACGTGATCTGGAACCAGCGCATCTGGTCGACCTATTACCCCGAGCTGGGCTGGCGCAAGATGGAAGACCGCGGCTCGTTCACCGAGAACCACAAGGATCACGTACACATCTCGCTGTCCTGGGACGGGGCGTACATGCAAACGTCCTGGTGGACGGGGCGCGCGGTGGTGAACCCGGTCAACTCCAAGTGCAGCGTGTGCCTGCCGATCATCGCGCGCGGCACGCGCAAATGGCCGTACCAGAAGACCTCGGTGCCGAGCACGTTCACTCCTGCGCCGTGGAAGATTCCCGGCGTTGGCGGCAGCCCCCAGGTTGGACGGACGCTGCGGGCGGTGCCTGGAACGTGGGTGCCTGATGGGGCCGAGCTGAGCTACCAATGGTTGTCGAACGGCAAGCCGATTATTGGCGCAACCTCAGCGAAGTATGTGATCGGCCCCGAGCAGGTCGGACGTGACGTGGAGGTCGCCGTCACGGCGACGACTGGCACAAAGGTGACCACCAAGAAGTCGAAGAACGTCGCGCTGGTCTATCCGGCGCGCATGGCGACGGTGCGTCCGAAGATCAAGGGGAAGTTCGCCGTCGGCAAGACCGTGCGAGCGGTGTTGGGAACGTGGCGGCCTGCGCCGACTCGGGTGCGCTACACCTGGCTGCGCGACGGCAAGGTGATCAAGGGGGCTACCTCGGCGAGTCTGAAGCTGCGGGCGAAGTTCCGTGGGCATCGGATCTCGGTGCGGGTGAAGGGGTCGCGGTTTGGGTACTACACGGTGGTTCTGACTTCGGTGGCGCGGAGGGTTTAGCGCGATCCGCGCTGCCGTGCACGCTGTCTCTCTTGCCGGCCCGGAGCTGGCATGGAGTCGGCTGCGAATTGGCTGCGCCGTCGCCTGCGCTCCCGCCGCCCCCCGTGTCCTTCAGCATCAACGCCTCTCGCGATCACCAGTAGATTGCGACAAACTCCACGTCGAGTAGTCGCGGAGCCTGGTCACCAAGAGGCTTCGGTGTGATCAGGTTGACCTGATTGAGAGAACTCGATGTCGGAAATAGCGAAAGGCCAACTGCCTCTCGGGCTGCGGTTCGAAGCTCGAGGGCACGTTCCGGGCCGACTTCTCCGCCGACTATGCCAAGGACACGCTTCGTGAGCGACGAGAAGGCGCTGGTCTGATCCGAGACGGTTGCGGACCGCATCTTTAGCTCCCCGATACTTTGGGCGACACCCTCCTTCTGGTCGGGGCCCAGAGACTCACCGACTTCGTGGAGCAGCGAATCAGCGTATTGCGACAGTGCGGCAGCGAGCTTCGCGTCGAGCGCACTCTCGTTCGGTTGGGAGAGCACGCCGCTGAAGGGAATTCGTCCAGCGGAGTTGATCTGCTCCACAAGATCCGGTGCGACGTCCACGAATAGGTCAGCAAGTTTTACTGGCGTCCAAGATTCCTGAAGACCGGAGTGAGAGATTCGTGCGAGCACGGTGAACTCAGCTTCTGAGAAGAGGACGCGACGTAGATCTTTCCAATACGCCTCTTGTTCGGTAACCCCGACGATCTCTAGCGGCCGAGTCTTGAGCTTGAGCCCGTCGATGAGGTATTTGTGCGCGACGTACTCGACCTCGTCGATCTCCACGACAACGTAGTCGACTGCGACCGCTCGGATCGGTACCAATCCCGCCAGGAGCCTCTTCAAGATCTTGTTGATCGGCTGGACTTCCTGCAGAGTTGCAAGCCCGCCCTCGGCAGCGAACATGTCTGGATAGTCCTCGGCCATTGACGTGAACTCAGAGACCATCGTGCCGAGGTGAAACACGGGATCGGCGGCGAGTCTGACACGTAATTCGACCAGTTTTCCGCGGTGAAGTTCTGCTGCGGAGGCAAGCTTGGAGAGTGTGTCGGTCTTCTTGAGGCTCTCGATGTCGTTTGCGGGCGTATCGACTGCAACGGGCTCGATGATTCGGAGTCCATCAATCAAATGCAGGTCGCGGAATCGGGACTGGACAGTGGCCTTTCGGGACGTCTGGATCGTGCTGCTGTTGTTCGTCTGATAGCGGGAGGTGATCTCAGCCTTCGCGATCGCCCCAGGGTTGACACCTGCGGTCGCGTCAATCGATGCTTCGCTACCCTCGCTGGCCTGCTCAGACTTGGAGTCTGTCACCTCGCCGCTTTGAGACGACAAGAGACTTAGGAGACTCACTTCGTCGAGATAGATGAACTCGCGAAGATCCGGGCGTTTCGGATCAGCCGTCGTTTGGTTGGGCGCAACGTCGGGCTTCCTGCGAAGCAAGCGCTGCCACCACGATTCCGTTTTCATGCCGCTACCTCCGCCATGACAGATCGACGAGGCCGCAAAGCGATCCGCTCAAGCGCTTGCGCTACGTCCTCGGGGGCGATCTCGCTTCGGGAGTCGCCAGCAGCGACGAGTGCCGCTTCTGTCCAAATGAACGTCAGTTCTGCGGCCGACCAACCGTGAGTGAGCGTGGCGATATCTTCCAACGGCATAACCGGCGCGGTTTTGAGGTGAGCACCTGCGACCTTGAGAATCTCATACCGATCCGTGAGGCAAGGGAGACCGAACTCGATCTCCCAATCGAATCGACCAGGTCGAGTCAACGCGGGGTCAAGTGTGTCGACCCGGTTTGTAGCGGCAATGACGATCACGCTCTTGCCCTTGTTGTCGAAGCCGTCCATCAAGGTGAGGAGTTGGGCGACCAGTCGCTTAGAAGCCTCGTGCGAGTCTCCAGTTCGCTTCTCGGCGATGCTATCGATCTCATCGAAGAAGATGATCGCGCGACCGTTCTCACTCTTGGTTGCCGCCTCAAAGATCCTTCGAAGCGTGCCCTCGGTGTCTCCGAGCCACTTACTGATGATTGACGGGCCGCTGATCAAGTAGAAGTCTGCCTCGGACTCCCTGGCGATGATTCGCGCGAGATGCGTCTTGCCAGTGCCAGGCTGCCCCGTGAACAAAACCCCCTTGACCGGGCGGGCACCGATCTTCTCTAGTTGCTCTCGACGTTCGAGCTGAGTCTCAATAAGCTCTTTGGCTCGAGCCACTACGTCCGGGTATCCGCCAAAGTCTTTGAAGGTCGGGCCTTCGGCTGCGTTGTCACGGAGGTATTCGAACTCAATGTTCTCAGTGTCGTCACCGATAATCCCGCTTTTAATAGGGCGGTCAGAGACTACTTCCAGCACACCTTGGGCGTCGTTGTACTCCACCATGTTGCCGGGTTTGACCATCACTTTGCGAGGATTCTTGACGCGCTGGAATCCGACTCCGCTGTCGACAAGGACGGCTCCATCATCCAGTATTCGTCGCACAGCAGTGATCTGGTGCGTCTCGCGCCAAATGTCTTCAGGAGCGAACTCCCAGTCGTCCTGGCCAACTATGATGACGTCGCCCTGCTGAACATTATCGATGTTCGCTAGCCCGGACACCCGCCCAACCTGGCCATTCTGATTCTGAAAGTGGATCACTGCCTCATCGTGATCTACGCGAAGAACCTTGAGTAGTTGGCCGACTATTAGATCGTTCATGATTCAGATTCCTCCTCTGCTGAATAGCTACGGCGGTGCGATTCAACTTCCTCGGTCAGCGATCCACCGAAGAAGATCGCATCCGGTGGAACGCTTTCGCCTACACCGAAGATTCGCCAGCCCTGTCGTGGATCGAGGGTCAATGTCATGAACATATAGACATCAAGCTCGAGGGGCTTCCCATTACCCTCAACGCTCTTCCCCTCAAGTGTCTTGTCGCCCGAAAGCTTGACGCGCGCGATGCGGGGTGCGGGGTAGTCGACCATCGACGTTGGTTGGAAGTCTGCGAGTTTAGTCCGCAGCGCGTCCCAGTCAGCGTTGTCCCAACCTGAAGCCTCTGGCGCGAGAAGCACGCGTAGATCATCGATCTCGGTCTCATCATCACGTAGACCGCTGAGGAATGTCAGCGCAATGAGCATTGGATTGAACAAGCTCTCCTGATTGCCAAGCTGCCGCTCGTCGCCTGGCCTCGACTTCTTCGACCAACGAAGGCCTTGTCGACTGACGTCTCGAAGCTCGCCGTTGATCTCTCGAAGCCAGTGCCGTCCCTTCGGGTCTGTGAAGGTGAGTGCCGCTTTCGGATACCAGCTGTCGGCGTGGGCAAGCAATGGAACTGAGATATCGAAGACCAGCTCCCTGCGCTGAGGAATCACGCTGATTGGTGCCGGAGCTGCTAGTGGGCCAAGCGGTGTCGAATCCCGCCCAACATGGACGTTGACCATTGCATTGAAGGCTGGCTCGTTCGACTCATTGGCGACGTGTAGGTGTGCGACCCGTTCATAGGACAAGCCGTCACTGCGAGGCTGATATTCGTCAGTAACCCAGGCAGAAACGAAGCGAGCAGTTGCGTCCTTCTCCTGAGTCCAGGCACGTAGAGCCAAGACTAAGGCGACCAATGTCGCGCCCACGGTGCCAACGGCGGTGAGCACGGTCCAGAGGTCCCAGGTCAGCGACCAGGGCAGGGCATTGACCAGAACGAGCACGAGTGCGATGGCAGCCAGAACGAGCACGATAAGCCACAAGAACTGCACCGCAACCCTCAGTCGCCTTCGCATTCGGCTCATGGTCATTCGTCACCTCCAGAACCCAGCCCAAAGAACCGCTCAAAGAACTCGCCGAGCCGGCCAACCACCCGCTTTTTCTTCTCACTGTGACCACCATCGGCGGTGAAGCGTGATGTTGGGGGTAAGAGCCTTGTGATCGCGGTTCCGGTCGAGGTGAGTTCCCCGTCACGGAACGCGGCCTCAACGAACGCGCGCGCCTCGTCCGGTCGCAGGTTCTCCTCGGCGATGATCTGCTCCAACTCGGCTTCGCGGCGGGCGGCGATGTAGGTTTGCCACTCCTCGTCCACGGCGCCGTCGGCGGAGGCACGGTCGACGAAGTCCTCGATGAGGTCCTTTTTGTTGCGCAGGGTGGGGCTGGAGTCGATGGCGCGGGAGATCTCGGCGCGAATCTCCTTGTCGTCGCCGTCTCCGTGTTCGGCGCGGTACTTCTCGACCAGCATCAGGATGTAGTCGACGTTGATCTCGACCTGCTTGATCAGCTCGATCTCGAAGACCACGTCGTCGTTGATCGATTCCTTTTCGACCTCGGTGGCGTTGCGGCGCTCGGCATAGAAGTCGAGGTAGATGCTGCGGTAGTCCTGGCCCTGGCGTTCAGTGAGAAGTGCGTTGCCGGCGAACTCATCGAAGGAGGTGAGGATGTTCTCCAGCCGCAGGATGGCACCGAACAGGGCGATGAACTCCTTCTGCAAAGCCTCGCCGACGATGGGCTTGCCCAGCGGGAAGGCCGTGAGCAGTTCGTCAACCTTCTTCGAGTACTCGGTGAAGTAGTGCCCATAGGGTTTCAGTAGGACGATTCCCTGGGCGTTCTTGTTGCCGAACAGCGCAATGGCGTCGTTGGTTGCCTCGTAGAGGTCGCGGAAGGTGACGATGTTGCCGTAGGTCTTCACCGAGTTGAGGATGCGGTTGGTGCGCGAGTAGGCCTGAATCAGGCCGTGGGCGCGCAGGTTCTTGTCCACAAACAGGGTGTTCAAGGTGGTGGCATCAAAGCCGGTGAGGAACATGTTGACCACGATGACCATGTCGAGTTCACGGTTCTTCAGGCGCATCGAGAGGTCTTTGTAGTAGTTCTCGAACTTGTCCGAACTGGTGTCGTAGCTGGTGCCGAACATCTCGTTGTAATCCTGGATCGCATCCTCCAGGAAGGTCCGCGCATCGCTGCTGAGCGCTCCGGTGTCGAAACCTTCATCGTCGAGGATGTCGTCGACGGCCTCATTGGCGCCATAGGAGTAGATCAGCCCGATCTTCAGGCGTCGATCTGGGGTGAGGTCTTCCTGCTGAAGCTGGAAGGCGGTGTAATACCGGCGGGCCGCCTCAATGGAGGCCGTGGCGAAGATCGCGTTGAAGCCGCGCACCCGCTTGGCCTGCTTGATTTCCTCGGCTTGGCGACGGCTGCGCACCACGTCGGCCACGTTGGTCACCGCCGAGAACTGGTAGGTCGATGATCGCTTGGTCTTCTGCTCGAAGTGTTCCAAGGTGTATTCGACGATCTTGCTGATTCGCTGCGGGGCCAGCAGTGCCTGCTCGGTGTCGATGGCCGGCACCTTCTTGTCGACGACATTGCCGACTTGGATGGTGTTCACGTAGTCGACGTGGAAGGGCAGCACGTTCTTGTCGGTGATGGCGTCCACGATCGTGTAGGTGTGCAGCTTGTCGCCGAAAGCCTGTTCGGTAGTCTTCAGTTGCGGGTTGCCGCTGGTCGCGGCGTTGGTTGAGAAGATCGGCGTCCCGGTGAACCCGAACAGGTGGTAGCGCTTGAACGCCTTGGTGATGGCGGTATGCATGTCGCCGAACTGGGAGCGGTGGCATTCGTCGAAGATGATCACCACATGGCCGCTGTAGACCTCATGCCCAGCGTTGGCCTTGATGAACGTGGCCAGCTTCTGGATGGTGGTGATGATGATGCGGGCGGTCGGATCCTCAAGCTGCTTCTTCAACACCGCGGTGGAGGTGTTGGAGTTGGCCGCGCCCTTCTGGAATCGGTCGTATTCGCGCATGGTCTGGTAGTCCAGATCCTTGCGGTCAACCACGAACAGCACCTTGCTGACATCGCTGAGCCGGGACGCCAACTGGGCGGTCTTGAAGCTGGTCAGCGTCTTGCCCGAGCCTGTGGTGTGCCACACGTAGCCACCAGCAGCGACGGTACCCAGGCGCTTGGAGTTGGTGGAGGTCTCGATGCGATTGAGAATGCGCTCGGTGGCCACGATTTGGTAGGGACGCATCACCAGCAGCATGCGATCAGCGGTGAGCACGCAGTACCGGGTGAGAACGTTCAACAGCGAGTGCTTGGCGAAGAAGGTGCGGGCGAAGGCGGTCAGGTCTTGAATCGGCTTGTTGGACGCATCAGCCCACCACGAGGTGAACTCGAAGGTGTTGGAGGTCTTCTTGCCCTGCTTGGCCTTGTTGGCTTCCTTGATGTGCAGATCGCGCGTGGTGTTTGAGTAGTACTTGGTCAACGTCCCGTTGCTGATCACGAACAACTGCACGTATTCGAACAGCCCAGCGTTCGCCCAGAAGCTGTCGCGCTGGTAGCGGTTGATCTGGTTGAACGCCTCGCGAATGTCCACCCCGCGCCGCTTCAGCTCGATGTGCACCAGCGGCAGCCCGTTCACCAGGATCGTCACGTCGTACCGGTTGGCGTACCGGCCGCCCGCTCCCGGAGCGCCCTTCGTCGTTCCCGGAGCTCCATCCCCGGACGCAGTCGGACCGCCCCCTGTTCCCTGAGCTTGTCGAAGGGTAATGCGGGCTTCGACAGGCTCAGCCAACGGGGATTGGGTCTCAGCCAGCGGGGATTGGGATCCAGCCGGGCCCGCTGACGCAGGCACCTCATACTGGTTGATCACCTGCAGCCGGTTGTTGTGGATGTGGGTCTTGTCGATCAGCGTGATGTTCTTGGTAGACCCGTCGTCACGCTTGAGTAACTGAACGTGGTCTTCCTGAATCCGGACGGTCTTCTCCGCAATCCCGTCGTTGGCACTGGCGATGCAGGTCGCGAAGAACCGATCCCACTCAGCATCGCTGAACGTGATGTGGTTGAGGGCCTCCAACTGTGCGCGCAAATTGGCGATCAGGTCCGCCTCGGAGGTGATGGGCAGATACTCATAGGCTTGCGACTCAAGCAGCTTGATGAGTTCGCGCTCCAGGTCTGCCTCGGACTGATAACTCTGTGCGCTCTCGCCTTCCGAGACGTATTCAGTGACGACAGTGCTCTCGTTACTGGCTGCGATCAGGTCGTACCGAGTGCTGTTCATCGAATCTCCAGATCTGTGCGGCTGCAGCGATTCTGTTGCCTGGTGGCGAATGTGTCAGCCACGGATCTCCTTCGAGGTCTTCTGATGAACTGCATTTGTTGGCCCAGTGCGGCAGCTCAGTCGCGCTGAATTCGGGTGTTCAGCCAATTCGCGATGTCTGGTGCACTATGTCCCATCAGGCGGGTGTCAACGCCGATCACGCTATCGCGTGGTGAATCGCCTCGCCACAATCGTGGGCAGAGGCGCCGTTCGACGTGGGTGGTTTGAATGACCAGGGTATCCCTGGTGCCCACAACTGTGGTGAGTTGGTCTAGTCGGGCGCGCTCGTTGCCCCAACGTGTTTGGTGAATGAGATCGGTCGGGGTTATCCATAGGCCCTCGACATGCTTTTGGCGGCCGATATACAAGTAGAGGCGAACCGCCAACCAGGACGCCGCGATGATGAGCAACAGTGACCACGGAAGCCATTGGCCACCTGAGCTGAGATCAAGTGCCAGCAGGGCAAGGCACAAGGCGATCAGGGTGACGTCGACGAATCGTGAGTGCCACGATTCGACAGGCCACGACGTGACTCCGACAGCCTCGCGATTCTCTACGAATCCGTGGTGAATCACAGGATGGCGCTTGGTCGCCAGCGTTGCCGTGGCCAGGGCAACGAGGCCGATCGCATTAGCCAACGCGAACCACGCCAAGGCATAGACCGCCCCGTGGGCATCTGGCACCTGCCGACGGATGCCAATGAACGCAACGCCGGCGACTGCGGCAATCAGTAGTTCCGCACTGGCAGCGAGAATTCGACGGGCTAGTGGGCGTTCATGGGGCGCGACGATCGCAGTTTGCGGGCTCACCTGGTGCCGTCACCTCCGGGCTTCGGAACAGCGACGATGCATGGAGGTGAATCTTCGAGCGTCGCGATTCGGCGCTGAATGACGCGTCCAGCATGGGGGTGTTCTTGGAGCCAGGTGTTCCTCGCCGTCGTCATTCCTCAAGCTCCTTGAAGGTCAGCAA
>JAEXAS010000006.1 GCA_023458095.1 Actinomycetes bacterium
TGTAGGGTTCGAACCTACGTAGGCGATGCCGACGGTTTTACAGACCGCTCCCTTTGGCCACTCGGGCAACCTGCCGTGCCGGGACAGCCTAGCAAAGCAGTCCGCAGGCTTTGAAATCGGACACCTCACGAATCCCTCACACCCCGCACGGGTGTCCCCTAGCATGATCCCCAGGAGCCGACCGGGCAGGACAACCCGCAGCGCTTGCGGCACCGGTCAGCGTCAGAAACTCAGAGCGGAGTCGACATGCCCACTGCCCACGGAATCACCCGCCGGATCGGGACCACTCTTGCCACCGCCTGTCTGGTCACCCTCAGTTTCACTGCCGCAGCCGTCCCCTCGGCCTCGGCGGCCAGTCCTTCACCCACCACCACAGCGCCGACCGCGCCCACCAGTGCGCCGCCCACGACGACTGCACCGACCACCCAGGCGCCGACCACCCATCGCAAGACCTCTGCGCCGCCGACTTCAGCAGCCCCGTCACCCACGCCGACCACCGCTTCGCCCACGCCCACCCCCACCCCTGCACCGGCCGACACCGGACTACCGTGGTGGCTGTGGCTGGTGCTGGCGGCTGCTCTGATCGGTGTTGCGGTCTACGTCATTGGACGCGCCGTCATCAATCGGGGCTGGGACCGACGCTTCGAGACCGTCGGAGGCGAGATCCATTGGATCCACGATCAGCTCATCGAACAGGTGCTGGCCAGCCCCACCGCCGGTAGCGCCGCCATCCTGTGGCGCGATGCCGCCCCCCGCATGGCCAGCGTGGAGGCCGAACTGCGAGCCCTGAGCGGCCTCAACGTCTCCACCGGACGCATCGACCGCGCCCACCATCTGCGACGACTGCTCGCCAGTGTGAGCCTGGCGGTGGAAGGGGCGATCAGCCTGCCGCCGCAGACCGATGGGGAGGCGCTGCGGGCGGCCATGGCCCGAGTCCGCACCGCTCAGGCGGTCTTGGCTGAGGGACTGAGCACCGACGGCCCCGAACCCCGCCACCGCGCCGGCTGAGGTTGGGCACCAGCCCCACCGCGCGACACAATGGGGGGCCCACGCCACGCCCGGAAGGAACACCATGGCCGCCGAAAGCTCATTCGACATCGTCAGCAAAGTGGACCGTCAGGAGGTCGACAACGCCCTCAACATGGCTGCGAAGGAGATTCGCAATCGCTATGACTTCAAAGGCACCGAGGCCTCGATCCGGTGGTCCGGCGAAGCCATCGAGATGGAAGCCACCGGCGAGGAGCGGGTCAAAGCCATCCTCGACGTGTTCCAGACCATGCTGGTGCGCCGCAAGATCGACCTGAAGTCCCTGGACGCCGGCGAGCCGCGCCTGTCCGGAAAGATGTGGAAGCTCACCGCCACCACCAAGCAGGGCATCAGCCGGGAGAACGCGGCCAAGATCGTCAAGCTGGTCAAGGATGAGGGCCCCAAGGGGGTCCGTACCCAGGTTCAAGGCGAGGAACTGCGGGTGTTCAGCAAGAAGCGCGACGACTTGCAGACGATCCAGAAGCTGGTGCGTGAGGCGGACTACGACTTCGCGGTTCAGTTCGACAACTACCGCTGAGCCCGATGGGCACCACCCCGTATCTTCACCTGGACACTGCGGTGATGGCGGCCAATATCGCTGCCATGGCCGAGCATGCGCACCGCTACGGCATGGCGCTGCGTCCGCACGCCAAGACCCACAAGTGCTTGGCGATCGCCGAACAGCAACTGGCCGCCGGCGCCACCGGGCTGACCGTGGCCACCATCGGCGAGGCCGAGGTGTTCGCCGCGGTGTGTCGTGATCTCTTCATCGCCTATCCCCTGTGGGTGGACGCCGATGCCGCCGCCCGGCTTACCGCCTTGGCCGAATCCGGAGTCCGGATGCGGGTCGGGGTGGACTCCCTGGCCGGAGGAGACCAGCTGCTCGGGTTGCCCGTGGAGGTGCTGATCGAGATCGATTCTGGAGCGCACCGTACCGGCGTCGCGCCGGCCGAGGCCGGAGCCTTGGGAGCCGCCTTGGCCGAACGCGGAGCGTTGGTACGCGGCGCGTTCACCTTCCCGGGGCACAGCTACTCCCCCGGCTCAGCGGAATCGGCAGCGGCCCAAGAGGCGCAGGCCCTGCTGACCGCCGCCGACGCGCTGCGAGCGGTCGGCATCGAGCCGACGGTGCTCAGCGGCGGCTCCACCCCCTCAGCGCACTTCACGACCGCTGTGGCGACCGAACTGCGTCCGGGGGTCTTTGTCTTCGGCGACGCCCAACAAGTCGAACTCGGCACCATCCGACCCGAGCAGGTCGCTCTCACCGTGGTGTCCACGGTGGTCTCCCACGCCGGAGGACGGGTCGTGTGCGATGCCGGAAGCAAAGCCCTGGGCGCCGATCGCGCCGGGTGGGCCAGCGGCTATGGCCACGTCTGGGACCAGCCCGAGGCCCGCGTCGTCGCACTCAGCGAACACCATGCGGCCATCACCTGGCCCGGGCGGCTGCCGGCTCTGGGCAGCACCGTGCGTCTGATTCCCAACCATGCCTGCAACACGGTCAACCTGGCCGACAGCTACACCCTCAGTACCGGCCAGTCCTGGCCGATCGAGGCCCGAGGACGGAACAACTGATGCGTATCGCCACTGTCAATGTCAACGGGATTCGGGCCAGTGTGCGCCGCGGATTCGCTGACTGGCTCACCCAGCGGGACTGCGATCTGATCGCCCTGCAAGAGGTGCGCAGCCCCCTGGAGGCGATTCCGCCGGAAGCGACCAGCGGCTATCACTGTGCCTATCACCCCGGCAACCGGGCCGGACGCAACGGAGTGGCGCTGCTCAGCCGGGTCGCGCCGACCGCAATCCGAGAAGGCTTCGGCAGCCGCCGCTTCGATCCGGAGGGTCGCTATCTGGAGGCCGACTACGAGCTCAACGGCTGGCGGCTCACCGTCGCCTCGCTGTACCTGCCCAAGGGCGGCCGCGCCGACGACACCCCCGAAGAAAAGGCCCGCTACCAGCACAAGTTAGCCTTCCTGCGCTCCTTTCGCCCCTATCTGACCCGGGCCCGCCGCACCGCCGCAGCCGACGGCCGGGAGTTCCTGGTGATGGGTGACTTCAACATCGCACACACGCGCGCCGATGTGCGCAACTGGCGCGGCAACGCCACCTCAGTGGGCTTCCTGCCCGAAGAACGCGAGTGGCTGGGGACGATTCAAAGCCCCCGCACCCTGACCGATGTGGTGCGCCGCCTGAATCCCGACGTCGAAGGCCCCTACTCCTGGTGGAGTTGGATGGGCAATGCCTTCACCAACGACACCGGCTGGCGCATCGACTACCACTTCGCCTCGCCCACCCTGGCCGCCGCCGCCGAAGTCGGCGGCACCGACCGCGCCGCGTCCTACGAGGAACGCATCAGCGATCACGCACCGGTCGTGGTCGACTACGCCGACAACGGTTCGAAGTAGCTCAACACCTCAGCGCGGGAGACCTCGCCGATATCGCGGTGGCTCCACCGCGGACAGCGGTCACGATCAACCAACTGCGCCCGAACACCCTCGGCGAACTCGGCGCTGGTCGCCAGACGGACGGCCACGGTCAGCTCTTGGTCGTACTGATCGGCGATGGTCGACAAGCGGGCCGAACGACGCAACGCCTCCAGGCTCACCGCGATCGACAGCGGGGAGCGTCGCTGCAACTGTGCCGCCGCAGCGCGCGCGTCCGGGTCGGAGTGCTCACTGAGCCGTCCCAGGATCTCAGCGGGATCGTCGCCGTGGTAGCACTCAGCGATCCAGGCGCCGCTCAAGGTCGGATCCGGGGCCGGGGCCGGCCCGACACATGCATCGGCCAGTCCCAGAGCGATCGCATCGGTGGCATTGACCGAAGCCCCCGTCAAAGCCAGGTGAGTGCCGACCTCCCCGGGCATCCGGGCGAACAGGTAGGTCATGAACACATCCGGGAACAGCGCGATCTGGGTTTCGGGCATCGCCAAGGTGCTGCTGGGATCCACCACCCGCTGCGAACCGTGAGCGCTCAGTCCCAACCCGCCACCCATGGTGATGCCGGTCATGATCGCCCGATACGGCTTGGCGAAGGCTGCGATGGCCAGATTCAGCCGATATTCCACGGCGAAGAACTCACTCACATCGCCGCCGTCCAGAGCTCGGGCGCGCAGTTCGCGGACGTCCGCTCCGGCGCACAGCCCCCGCTCACCGGCCCCACTCAGTTCCACGCTGTCGATGCGGTCATCCTCGGCGAACTGCGTCAACGCCTGCCGGATGCGTTGCATCATCGACAAGTTGACCGCGTTGATCGCCCGCGGACGGTTCAAGATGATCCTGCCGACCCCCGCCTCGGCCGAAACGAGGACTTCAGGCTCGCTCATGGGTTCCTCCTTGCCTGGCGGGCCAGGAGCGCATTGTGCTGCTGGTGGTGGCGATAGATCAACACCACGATCATGGACAAGGCAGCGAACCCCAGCGCGACCGCGTCGTTGCGCCAGGCCAGGTTGCCGGCCTCATAGGCCAACAGGACCGCGGTGACGGTGACGGCTGCTCCGATGACCTTCGGCGCCGGTTTGGTCAGGGGCAGCAACAAGCCACCCCAGGTCAGGTACCAACTGTTCAGCGCGATCCCGCCGAACGCGAAGGTGAGATAGGACCAGCTCAGGAAAGTGATCGGACGACGACGCCCGATCCCCAGGCCAAGAATCGCGATGATGACGAAGGTGAGTCCCAGCCCGAGCAGGCGCAGCGAATCCAAGGCGAACTGACCCACGACCGCAGACCCGAAACCACCAGGCACATGGCCCAGCCCTAGGCCGGCAAGCCCGAAGGGCAGCAAGGTCACCAGGAAAGCCGGAAACTCCAGGAGAAGCTTCAGCCCGGTACCCACCAAGGTGAAGGGCGCGAGGGTGACCACCAGCCCCGGTACGTCGGCAGCCGCCGTCCATCCGAAGCCGAGCCCGGTGGCCACGCTGATCGCGGCGAAGGTACCCACCGACACCAGCAAGGACACCGACAGGCGCACCCCGGCCCGCCACGTGTCGCGCCACCGCAGCGTGCGCCAGGGGTGGCCGACCAGCGCCACCGGGTAGAACGCGAGGAACGCGGGTTGTTTGATGCAGGCGGCTACACCGACAACGACGGCGGCAAGCAGGAACCATCTCTCGGCGATGAGCCGATGCCAAAGTCGTCGCGGCCAGCGCGGAGCTGCGGACGCCGCGGAGACCCGCCGCGCAGCGGCACCGGGGACCGTCACCAGCCACAAGGCCAGTACCACCAGGCCCATCATGACCGCATCGTTGTGGGCGCCACCGACCAAAGTGACGATCAGCAGCGGATTGATGGTGGCGAACCACGCTGTCAACTGGGCGTCGGCACCCAGCCGATGCGCAATGCGCGGCAGCAGCACCACGATGAGCGCGACGCCAACCAGCGCCGGCACCCGCATTCCCACCGCCGACAGATAGGGATCATTGCCCGCAGCAACCACCACACCACGGAACATCTCCAGGCTCAGCGGCGGATACATGGCGGTGTGATAGCGCCACAACCAGGCGGCCTGGTCGGCAAAGGTGCCCGGCAGTGCGGAGATGGCCACTTCATAGGGGTTGAGGCCGTTGTGCAGCACCCACCCTTCTGCGGCATAGCCATAGGCGTCATGGCTGAAGATGGGCGGAGCCAGCAGCAGCGGCAGCGACCACAGCAGGGTGATCGGCCAGTGCTTGACCTCGTGGTAGAGCCGCGGACGCAGGCTGAACCAGGCTTCCACCAACAGCGCCACGGCGGCCACCACCAAGGCTGTGCCGGCGACGCGTCCGAACCAACTGTCCAGCCCAACCGCTCGAATTGGCCCCCACCACGGACTGTTCTGCGGCAGGTAGGCCGGAGTCAAGGACCCCAGAAAGAGCATGGCCGTGGCATAGAAGCCGCGGCGCACGGCGGGATAGCTCCAGGCACGGGCGATGTCACCGCGGGCAACTCCGGCGCGTGCGCGGAGCGAATGCCACAGCGATCCGGCTGACCGAGGCGGTTGCATGACCGTCACCGGAGACGTCGATTCGATGGCACGGCCCTAGCCTAGACCGCCCCGCTATGTAAGCTCATTAACAGGCCCTGACAAGGGGATTGCCGATGTTCGGGAATCATTGTCAGTATGGTTCCCATCGTTGGTGCAGCGCGCTATTCTCCGAATGCTTGGCGCCATTGGTGATGCCCACCGGCACGACCATCAGCGCCACGCTGCATCAGTCCCGAGACTCTGGGAATGAAGCGAGGAATCTGGCTGCAACCACTGCCGGATCCCGGCTTTTCTGTCCACTACTAACGGATGCGGCGATTGGAACGCCGCTCCCGGGAGGGCCGCGCCAAACATGACCCAAGTGAGCACCATCGACCACGTCGTCATCCGATTCTCCGGCGACTCCGGCGACGGTATGCAGTTGACCGGCGACCGATTCACGCAAGACACCGCCGTTGCTGGAAACGACTTCGTCACCCTGCCCAACTACCCGGCTGAGATCCGGGCACCAGCAGGGACGGTTGCCGGGGTTTCCAGCTTCCAACTGCATTTCGCCGATTACGACGTCCACACCCCCGGCGATCACCCCGACGTTCTCGTCGCGATGAACCCGGCCGCGCTGAAGGCCAATATCGCCGAACTGCCGGCCGGCGGGATCATCATCGTCGACACCGCAGACTTCAACACGCGCGCCTTGGCCAAGGTGGGCTACGACACGAACCCCTTGGAAGATGGCAGCCTGGAGGCCTACCAGGTTCACGCCTTCGACCTCACCGCAGCCGCTACTGCGGCCGTTGAGTCCTTCGGACTGTCCCGCAAGGATGCCGCTCGCACGAAGAACATGTACGCGCTCGGCCTGCTGAACTGGATGTACAGCCGCCCGGTCGAGGGCACCATCGCGTTCCTCACCAAGAAGTTCGCCAAGAAGCCCGAGATCCGCGACGCCAACATCGCCTCGCTCAAAGCCGGCTACAACTTCGGTGAGACCTCCGAAGCGATCGCGTTCCGCTATGAGATCGCCGCCGCCCCGGCCAAGACCGGCACCTACCGCCAGATCACCGGTAACCGGGCGGTCGCCTACGGCCTGGTGGCCGGCGCCAACCGGGCGGGCCTGCCGCTCTACCTCGGCGCCTACCCGATCACTCCGGCCTCCGAGGTGCTTCACTACCTCTCCGACGCCAAGTCCGCCGGTGTGATGACCTTCCAGGCCGAAGACGAGATCGCCGCCGTCGGGGCTGCCCTGGGCGCCTCCTTCGCCGGTTGCCTGGGTGCCACCAGCACCTCCGGGCCGGGCCTTGCCCTGAAGGCAGAGACCCTCGGCCTGGCCGTGATCTCCGAACTGCCCATGGTGGTCGTGGACGTCCAGCGCGGCGGCCCGTCCACCGGCCTGCCGACCAAGACCGAGCAGTCCGATCTCAATATCGCGATGTTCGGCCGCCACGGCGAATCCCCCATGCCGGTGATCGCCGCCCAGTCCCCGGCCGACTGTTTCGCCGCCACCTTCGAGGCCTGCAAGGTGGCTGTCGAGTACCGCACTCCGGTGCTGGTGCTCACCGACGGCTATCTGGGCAACGGCGCCGAGCCGTGGCGAGTCCCGGAGATGGACGAACTGCCGGTCATCGACACCAACCTCACCACCGAGGTCGAGGGCGAATACCTGCCCTATGCCCGCGACGAGAAACTCGCTCGCGCTTGGGCCATCCCGGGTACGCCCGGTCTGACCCACCGTACCGGTGGCTTGGAGAAGGCCCCCGGCAGCGGCGCGGTCTCCTACGATCCCAAGGATCACGAGGAGATGGTCCACACTCGCGCCGCCAAGGTGGCCGGGGTGGTTCGGGACGTGCCTGATGTGGTGGTCGACGATCCCAGCGGCGAGGCCAAGGTTCTGGTGCTCGGCTGGGGCTCCACCTTCGGCCCGATCCAGGCTGCAGTCCGACTGGTTCGCGCCAGCGGACGCAAGCTCGCCACGGCTCATCTGCGGTGGATCAACCCGCTGCCGGCCAACCTGGGCGAGGTCTTGGCCGCCTACGATCGGGTGATCCTGCCCGAGATGAACCTCGGTCAACTGGCCATGATCCTGCGGGCCACCTACCTGGTCAATGTGGAGAGCTACACCAAGGTTCAGGGTCTGCCGCTGCGACAGTCCGAACTCGCCGACAATCTGAACGCCATCATCGATGAGGAGGCCGCGAAGTGACCGCGCCCGTTTCTATCTCAGGCACCGGGCTGGCCGGAGTTCCGGTCGCCCCGATCCCGCTCACCCGCAAGGACTTCACCGCCGCGAATGACGTCCGTTGGTGCCCTGGCTGCGGGGACTACCCGGTGCTGGCGGCGTTCCAGTCGATCATGCCCGATCTGGGGATCCGCAACGAGAACCTCGTGGTGGTCTCCGGCATCGGATGCTCCTCGCGCTTCCCGTACTACGTGGAGTCCTACGGCTTCCACTCCATCCACGGTCGGGCTCCGGCCGTGGCGGCGGGGGTGGCGATGTCGCGTCCGGATGTGTCGGTCTTCGTGATCACCGGCGACGGCGATGCGCTCAGCATCGGCGGCAACCACCTGATTCACGCGATCCGTCGCAACATCAACATGACGATCCTGCTGTTCAACAACCGGATCTACGGATTGACCAAGGGTCAGTACTCCCCCACCTCCGAGACCGGCAAGGTGACCAAGTCCTCGCCGATGGGATCGGTGGACAACCCGTTCAACCCGGTTTCACTGGCGCTCGGCGCTGGTGGCACCTTCGTGGCCCGGACCGTGGACGCCAACCGCGCCCACCTCACCGAGACCATCAAGGCCGCCGCGGCTCACCGAGGCACCTCGTTGGTGGAGATCTATCAGAACTGTGTGATCTTCAACGACGGGGCCTACGACCCGCTGAAGGCCGCCGACGGGATGATCAAGCTGGTTCACGGCCAGCCGGTCACCTTCGGCGCAGACAACTCGATGGGCGTGGTCCGTGGCGTCAACGGGACCCTCACGGTGGCACCAGTGGCCGAGATCGGCCAGGAGAACCTGCTGGTGCACGACGCCCACGCTGAGGATCCGCAGTTGGCCTTCGCCCTGGCCCAGCTGACCGACCAGAACCATCTCACCACCGCCCCGATCGGCATCTTCCGCGATGTCGAACGTCCGGTGTATGACGACCTGGCTCGGGCGCAGATCGCGACTTTCGATAGCGACGAGGACCGCGATCACGCGGTGTCGGCGCTGTTGAAGGGTCACGACACCTGGGAGCTGTAAAGCCTCATCGCAAGCTGCGCCCGGCCGGTCTCCGGCCGGGCGCAGCTGCGTGTGGCGGAGATTTCGCAGCTTTTCGAAGTCGTCACCGCACGCCAATGCCATGATGAATCGGTACCGAACCCTCCGGAGAGGTGTTGACGATGCTCACCGTCATTGCTGGATTGCCCGACACCGTGGTCGGAGTTGAAGCCGTCGGAGAAGTCACCGCGTCCGACTACCAAGAAGTACTGGAGCCCGCCGTTGAGGCCACCATCGAACGCCACGGCAAGGCGCGAGTGTTGTATGTGATGGGCTCTGAGTTCACCGGCTTCACCATGGGCGCCATGTGGGAGGACACCAAGGTCGGCCTGGGTCGCATCAGAGACTGGGAACGCTGCGCGATCGTCAGCGACATGCCGTTGATCGTCGACGGAGTGAAGGCGGTGGGGTGGATGTTCCCCTCCGAGATCAAGCTGTTCAGCGATGCCGAGCGTGAGCAAGCCACGGCCTGGATCTGCTCCTGATCAACGGTGCTGTCCAGGCCTACGTATCGGGTTCGAAGTTCGTCACCGCCACCGGCTAGCCTGACCCGGTGACCACCTTTGACCTTGACCTGACCATTCGCCCGGCAGACGACCTGTTCCGTCACGTGAATGGCCGCTGGCTCGCCGCCACCGCCATCGCCGAAGACAAACAATCCGCTGGTGCCTTCGTCGACCTGCGCGACGCCTCCGAAGCCGCGATCAAGGAGATCGTGACGGGGCTTTCGGGCGCCGAGCCCGGCACCGAGGCTCACCTGGTGGAGATGCTGTACGCCAGCTTCATGGACACCGAGCGGGTCGCAGCCTTGGGACTCGAACCCCTGGAGCCGCTCCTGGCCGAGATCGAGGCCATCGCCAGCATCGACGACCTCCTGGACTACTTCGGACGCAGCATTCGCCGCGGCACCGGCGCCCCCATCGGACTGGGCGTGGACGCCGACCCCGGAGATCCCAGCCGCTATGCCCTGTTCATCGGCCAAGATGGCCTCGGACTGCCCGACGAGGAGTACTACCGCCTGGAGCAGCATGCCCCGGTGCTGGCCAAGTATCGAGATCACATCACCACCTCGATGACGATCGCCCAGTTGTCGAACGCCCACACCGACCAGATCGTGGCTCTGGAGACCGCTGTGGCCGCCCAGCACTGGGACAAGGTGCGCACCCGCGATATGCAGGCGATGTACAACCCCACCGCGTGGGCCGATCTGGATGCGCACGGCCTGGCCTGGACCCGGGTGCTGCGGGCCGCCGGAGTGACCCCCCTGGATCAGGTGATCGTCGCTCAGCCCTCGGTGTTGGCCGACCTGGTTGAGCTGCTGCAGCCCGCCCGGCTCGAGGATTGGAAGCATTGGTGCCGCTGGCACCTGCTCTCGGCGCTCTCGCCCTACCTTCCCGACGCCTTGGTGCAGGCCCGTTTCGACTTTTATGGCACGGTGCTGCAGGGCATCCCTCAGCTCAAGCAGCGGTGGAAGCGCGGCGTGGAGTTGGTTGAGCGCAATCTGGGTGAGGCCGTGGGCAAGCTGTACGTGGCACGTCACTTCCCGCCCGCCGCCAAAGAGCGCATGGACGAACTGGTCGCCACCTTGCTGGCCGCCTATCACGACTCCATCTCGGCTTTGGACTGGATGGGCGAACAAACCCGCGCCGAAGCCCTCACCAAGCTGGCGAACTTCACCCCCAAGATCGGCTACCCGGATCAATGGCTGGACTACAGCGGCCTGGTCCTGCAGCGCGAGGATCTGATCGGCAATGTGCTCAGTGCTGCTGACTTCCACACCAGTGACGAACTGAGCAAGCTCGGTGGGCCGATCCGCTCCTGGGAGTGGCTCATGACCCCCCAAACGGTGAATGCCTACTATCATCCACTGCGCAACGAGATCGTGTTCCCTGCAGCCATTCTGCAACCGCCCTTCTTCGATCCCGATGCCGATGATGCGGTCAACTACGGGGCGATCGGTGCGGTCATCGGCCATGAAATCGGACACGGCTTCGACGACCAAGGCTCCACCTGCGACGGCGAAGGCCGACTGCGGGACTGGTGGACCGAGGAGGACCGCCTCGCTTTCACCGAACGCACCAAGGCGCTCATCGATCAGTACTCCGCCCTGCACCCGCGCCAACTACCAGAACTCAGCGTCAACGGTGAGCTCACCATCGGAGAGAACATCGGCGACCTGGGCGGTTTGGCCATCGCCTACGATGCCTGGCGGCTTGCGCTCAAGGGCGCCGACCCCGAAGCCGTGGACGGCATCCCGGCCGTGCAGCGATTCTTCCTGTCCTGGGCCTTGGCCTGGCAGACCAAACGCCGCGACGAATCGCTGCGTCAGCAGTTAGCCACCGATCCGCATTCGCCCGAAGAGTTCCGCTGCAACCAGGTGGTTCGCAACCTTCCCGCCTTCTACGACGCGTTCGCGGTAAACGAATCCGATGCGCTGTGGTTGGCCCCTGCTCAACGAGTGAAGATTTGGTGATCATGAGCGACACACCCAGCGTCCTGGCCCGAGGCACCTACCGCGAGACCCAGCGGATCCGGCGGATCCTGCGACGGGAATCCACCGGCGGCATTCTGCTGATCATCGCTGCGGCCGCCGCCATGCTGGTAGCCAACCTGGCCCCGGTGTTCTACACCGAGTTGATCCACACCCATCTGGGCGGGACCGTCTTCGGACTCAATCTCGATCTGTCCCTGGCGCACTGGGCTGCCGAAGGGTTGCTCGCGGTGTTCTTCTTCATGGTTGGGCTCGAGCTCAAGCGGGAGTTCGTCGCCGGCGACCTGAGCAGCCCCAAAACCGCCCTAGTGCCGGTGGCCGCAGCCGTCGGCGGGGTGGCCGTGCCCGCAGCGATCTACACCGCCTTCACCCTCGGCGATCCGGTGGCGGTGCAAGGTTGGGCGATCCCGGCGGCCACCGACATCGCTTTCGCTCTGGCGGTGCTGGCGGTGATCAGTTCGCATCTGCCCACAGCACTGCGCACCTTCTTGCTCACCTTGGCGGTGGCCGACGACCTCATCGCGATCCTCATCATCGCCTTCTTCTACTCCTCAGGGTTGGTGCCGGTGTACCTGGCCTGGGTCATCCTGCCGGTGCTGGCCTTCTGGATCATCGCCAACAAAGCTCAGCACTTCCTGACCCACCATTGGTGGGCGCCCTGGGTGACGCTGTTCCCGCTGGCCGCCATCAGCTGGGCCCTGGTCTACAACTCCGGGGTTCACGCGACCATCGCCGGTGTCATCTTGGCCTTCTGCATCCCGGTACGACCCGCGTCCGGCGATGATGACGACCATGGGCTGGCCGAGATCTTCGAGCACCGCATCCGCCCGTTCTCGGCTGGGGTTGCCGTACCGATCTTCGCCTTCTTCTCCGCAGGGATCGCTCTGGGCGGCTGGGAGGGCTTTCTCAGCGCCGTCACCAGCCCGATTGGCCTCGGCGTCATCCTCGGCCTGGTCGCTGGCAAGGCCATCGGCATCACCGGCGCCACCTGGCTGGTGACTCGACTGCGTCATGCCTCGCTGGACCCCGCGCTGGCCTGGATCGACGTGTTCGGATTGGCCGTCCTGGGCGGTATCGGGTTCACCGTGTCACTGCTGATCAGCGAACTCAGCTTCACCGAGGTCGTGCTGCAAGAACATGCCAAAGTCGCGGTATTGACCGCCTCGGTGGTAGCGGCCCTGCTGGCCAGCCTGATCTTGGGGCTGCGCAACAAGCACTATCGCGCCATTGAGGAAGCCGAGCAGGCCGAGGAAGCCGCAGCCGACCCGAGCTGACTCGGCGTCGGCCGTAGCTGTGGGCGAAGGTCCCCCGCTGGGCGCTAAGCCGGGATGGTGCTCAGGAAAGGGTGCTGCCAGCCCAGCTCGGCCTCCAGTTGAGCAGCCACCGAGAGCAGGACCGCCTCCTGGCCGAATCCCGCGGTCAGCATCACGCCGATCGGGAGACGTGTGCCCTTCACCATCGTGGTGTGCAGCGGCAGCGACATCGCCGGACGCCCACTCAGGTTCGCCACCGAGGTCCAGGGGGTGAATCGGGTCTGAGCAGCGAAATCCGCGGCCGGATCGTCGTCATCGCGCAGCGCTCCGACCGGAAGCGGCGGCATGGCTAGGGTCGGGGTCAGCACCAGGTCGAAATCGGCCCAGGCCTCGGTGATTTCCACCTCGAGGCGCTGCAGTCCGGCCAAGGCCTGCGCGTAGGCGGTTCCTGAGGTGCGCCGACCGATCTCGCGCAGCCAGCGCGTCAGCGGACGCAGCAGCGGCTCGGCGGATTCCGGGATCGGAATGGTGGCCGCCCCGACCGCCCAGATCGCCATGAAGTCCTGCCAGCGCTGCACGGGGAACGGCGCCGGCGCGGCTGTGACCTCATGCCCCAGGCCGGCCAGTGCCTCCCCAGTCGCCTCCGCAGCCCTCCGACATGACGGATCGACGTCGGCCTCAGTGATCACCGGCGTGGTCAACACCCCGATGCGTAGCCGTCCGGGGTCCTGGTCGACGGCACGCGCGAAGGGCTGGGCCGGCCTGGGCAGTGCCGAGGCCTCGCCGTTGCCGTGCCCGCACAACACATCCAGGCCCACCGCGGTATCGCGCACCGTGCGGGTGATCACGCCATCGGTGGTCAGTCCGGGCCCGGCCGTACGCTGACGGCCCGCACTGATGCGTCCGCGGCTGGGCTTGAGGCCGACCACACCACAGCAGGCTGCCGGAATCCGAATTGAGCCGCCCCCATCGGAGGCCTGGGCGATGGGAGCCATTCCGGTGGCGACGGCCACCGCAGCTCCGCCGCTGGAGCCGCCCGCCATCCGGGTGGTGTCCCATGGCGTTACCGCCGGCGGTGCCCCCTCGGGTTCGGTGTAGCACGGCAGCCCGAACTCCGGAGTCGCAGTCTTGCCGATGATGATGGTGCCCGCCGCGGCCAGCCAGCCGACGATGTCGTCATCAGCCGTGGGGACAAAGCCGGTCAGCGCCGCACTGCCGGCATCCATGGGCACCCCGGCAACCGGGTTGAGGTCTTTGATCGGGCACGGCACCCCCGCAAAGACTCCCGGGTCGCGGCCGGCAGCGAGGGCGGCATCGATTCGGGCCACCGCTTGATCGGCAAGCTGTGGCGTCAGCCGCGCGAAGGCACCCAGTCGGGGGCCGAGCATCTCGGCTCGCTGCTGATGGGCAGCGACCACCTCAACAGCACTGAGCTCCCGGTTGCGTACCGCACCGGCCAGGTCCACAGCGTCGCGTTCGGTGATGCCTGCCACAGCCGCCACCTCACGCGGAGCGGGAGATCACCGCGTCACACAGGGTGGCCAAGGCGTCCTTGGCCGGACCGTCGGGCAAGGGCGCAAGATAGCCGCGCGCGATCTCAGCACGGTGCCGGATCACTTCTCGGGCCTCATCCATAGCGGGGTGCGCACGCAGCAAGCCCAACGCCTCGGCCAGGTCGGCGTCCGCAGAGAGATCGGCATCCAACAACGTCAACAACCGGGCATCAGCCGGATCGGCGCTGGCTCGCACCAGCAAGGTCGGCAAGGTCGGCACACCGGCCCGCAGGTCAGTGCCCGGGGTCTTGCCGGAGGTATCGGAGGCGATGTCGATGATGTCGTCGCTGAGCTGGAAGACCACGCCGATCTCCTCGCCGTAAGCGGCCAGCGCCGCCAACTCGGCCTCACCCAAGCCGGCCACCATGCCACCGAAGGCTGTCGAAGCCGCGATCAGCGATCCGGTCTTGTCCGCGACCACCTGCAAGTAATGCGCCAAGGGATCATCCTCAGCCGACGGCCCCTGGGTCTCGGCGATCTGGCCTTGCACTAGGCGTGCGAAAGTTCGAGCCTGCAAGGCGACGAAGTCGGTGCCCAAGGTGGCCACGATGCTGGAGGCCTGCGCGAAGAGGAAGTCCCCGACCAGGATCGCAACAGTGTTGTCCCAGCGTTGGTTGGCGCTGGGCGCCCCGCGACGCAACTCGGCCTCGTCCATGACGTCGTCGTGGTAGAGGCTGGCCACGTGGGTGAGTTCCATCACCAAGGCGGCACGGATCGTCTCGTCGTGGTCAGCCTGACCCAACTGGGCAGCCAGGACCACCAACAGCGGCCGGAACCGCTTTCCACCGGCGTTGATGATGTGTTGGGCGGCTTCGGTCACGAAGGCTGCTTCAGCGACCGCGGCCTCGGCCAACCGGGATTCGATCTGCTCCAGCAGATCGGTGACCTGATCGGTCAGGGCCGGGTCCACCTCGCCAACCAGGTCAGTGGTCATCTTGCTGCTCACGACCGACAGCCTATCCTCACCGCAGGAAGGCGCTGGATGCGGTCAGGATGTCCAGCACCGGACCTGGGAACAGGCCCAGGTACACCGTGGCAAAAGCACCCACGCCGATCGGAACCAGCGTCATGAGGCTGGCCTGCGAGACAGTCACATCCTGGGTGGCCTCGGCGAAGAACATCCGCACCACGACCTTGAGATACACATAGGCCGCCAACAAGCTGGCCACCACCGCGACGGCCACCAACCAGGAGTAGCCACCTTCCCAGGCTGCCGCAAAGACCTCCCACTTACCGATGAATCCACCAGTCAGCGGAATGCCTGCGAAGCTCAGCATCAGCAGGGCGAAGATCGCTCCGATCAACGGATTGGTCCGTCCGATGCCCGACCAGCTATCGATGTCATGCGCCTCGCCAGCGGAGTTGCGCACCAGGGTCACGATGGCGAAAGCGCCGATCGTGGCGAATCCGTAGGCGAGCAGGTAGAACAGGATGGACGCGACGCTGCTGGCCGGGTCGCTGGCCGTCGCAACGGTGGCACCCACCACAGCGACCAGGATGAAGCCAGCATGCGAGACCGAGCTGTAGGCCAACAGCCGCTTGATGTCGGTCTGGGTCAGGGCCAACACAACACCGACGATCATGGTCAGCACGGCGATCACCGCGATCACCGGCTGCCAGCTCCACCGATCGGCGCCGACGGCCACGAAGAAGAATCGGGCGGTGGCTCCCACGGCAGCGAGCTTGGTGCAGATCGCCATGAAGCTGGTCACCGGGGTCGGGGAACCCACGTACACGTCCGGCACCCAGCTGTGGAACGGCACGGCACCGATCTTGAACAGCAGGCCGACAGCCATCAGTCCGGTTCCGGTCAGCAGCAAGCCATGCCCATAGATGGGTTGCTGGACCGCAACGTCGATCGCGCGATAGTCGAAGGAGCCGGCGTAGCCATAGACCAAAGCCATGCCGAACAGGAAGAAGGCTGACGAGAGCGCGCCCAACAGGAAGTACTTCAGCGCGGCCTCTTGGCTCAGCAGACGCCGACGACGCGCCATCCCGCTGAGCAGGTACAACGGCAGCGACATCACTTCCAGCGCGACGAAGGCCGTCACCAGATCGGTGGCGCTGACGAAAACCATCATTCCCGACAGCGAGAACATCGCCAGCGGAAAGACCTCGGTGTGCTCGTGACGGGCGGCGATCGCTTCCGCCTCGGCGACGCTGCCCGGCACGCTCGCGGCCGATGCCGCGAATGCGGTCGACCCGTTGTGCAAGGTGCGCTCGGCGAAGACCATCATCGACAGCACGCCGAAGACCAGCAGCGCGGCCCACATCAGATAGGTCGGTCCGTCCAAGCTGATCGCGCCCATGGCTTTGATTCCGTGGCTGCCGCTGATGTCGTTGGCGATCAGCAGCGCGATCGCAGCCACCAGGCCGAGCGCCACGACGACCACCTGCAGCACGAAGCGGGAAGCCCGCGGGGCCAGGGCCTCCACGACGACGCCGACGCAGGCTGCCACCAGCACCGTCAGAACGGGCGCCAGTTCCAGCCACTCGAAGGTGATGTTCACTTGCCTTCCTCTCCCAGCTGGGCCACCGGGTCGGTAGCGCCGACCTGGCTCATCGTGGTTTGGGTGGTGGGCGCGATGACATTCAGCGCCAACGAGGGCACGAAGCCCAGCACCAGGATCACTGCGACCAAGGGCAACACCACGAGCTTCTCCCGACCGGTGGCATCCACGGTGAAGTGCTTGATCGTGGCCTCAGAGGCCGGTCCGGTCATGGTGCGCTGATAGACCCGCATGATGTAGACCGCGGCCAGCACCGTGCCCAACACCGCAACAGCGGCGACCCAAGGTGTGCGCGACCAGGCTCCGGCCAGCACCATGAACTCCGAGACGAAGCTCGACAGACCCGGCAAGGCCAGCCCCGACAGGCCCGCGATCAAGAAGAAGCCGGCCAGCACGGGAGTGACCTTCTCCACTCCGCCGAAGTCGGCGACCTTGGCCGATCCGCGACGCGAGATCAAGAAGCCCACCACCAAGAACAGTGCGGCGGTGGAGAATCCGTGGTTGACCATGTAGAAGATCGAGCCGGAGATTCCCGCCGAGGTGAAGGTGTAGATGCCCAGCACCATGAATCCGAAGTGGCTCACCGAGGTGTAGGCCACCAGTCGCAGCAGATCGGAGCTGCCGATAGCGGCCAATGCTCCATAGATGATGCTGATCAACGCGAGAATGACCATGACCGGTGCCGCCCACTGGCTGGCTTCCGGGAACAGGCCCAGGCAGAACTTGATCATGCCGAAGGTGCCGATCTTGTCCAGGATGCCGACCAGCAGCACCGAGGTTCCTGGCGTCGACTGCTCGGTGGCGGTCGGCAACCAGGTGTGTACCGGAACCATCGGTGCCTTCACGATGAAGGCCACCAGGAAGCCCACCATGAGCCAGCGGGAAACGTCGGTGGGCAGCGCCATGCCGATCAGATCCGACAGCAGGTAGCTCGGCTGGCCGAGGCTGCGCGCCGACCAGACGAACAGGCCCACGATGCTCACCAGCATCACCAGGCCACCGGCCAGGCTGAACAGCAGGAACTTCAAGGCGGCTGCAGAGCGCTGCGGTCCACCGAATCCACCGATCAGGAAATACAGCGGGATCAAAGTGGCTTCGAAGAAGAGGTAGAAGAGCAGCACATCTGAGGCCAGGAAGGTGTAGATCGACAGGCTCTCCAACAGCAGCACCAGGGCGACGAACACCTGGGGCGTCCAGCGTCCGGGGCCGGAGACCTTCCATTCGGCGAGCAGCACCACCGGGACCAGAATCACGGTGAGCAGCATCATCACCAGCCCCATGCCGTCCAGTTTCAGCGCCCACCAGGCACCGAAACCGGGCATCCAGGGGACCTGGACGGCCAGGTCGGCACCGTTCAGGTACAGCACCGCCACACCGATACCGGCAGCCGCGGTCAGCAAGGCGAAAGCCATGCCCAGGTAGCGGGCCAGTTCCTTGATCGGCAGCACCAGCGCACCGGCGCCGACCAACGGCACCAGGCCGAGCAGCGTGAGCCAAGGGATTGTCATCTGCATCTCCTCCCTCAGCCCAACTGACTGAGAATCATGACCACGCCGACCATCACCACGCCCAAAGACATGGTCAAGGCATACGTTCGAATCTGCCCGGTCTGCAATCGTCTGGTCTGGGTGGACAGCTTCCCGACCAGAGTCGCCGACCCGTTTACCGCACCATCGATCACGGTATGGTCAGCGACCACGGCGCCCCGGGCGGCCAGCATCGTCGGCTGGACGACCACCGCGTCGTTGACCGTGTCGCCGAACAAATCGTTGCGTCCCATGACTGTGAAGAAGTTCCGCGACACCGGAGCGGTCTCGGGCACTCGACGCTGGCCGAAGAAGAACCAGCCGACGGCCACGCCGAGCACGACGATGCCCATCGTGGCCCAACCGACCGGCGTGGGCATCAAGGCGGCTTCCTCGACATGGTTGCCGATGGCCGGCTCCAGCCACTCCTGGATCCAGGAGTTCATCAAGGCGCCGCCGATCACGCTGAAGACTGCCAACACGATCAGCGGAATCGTCATGATCTTCGGCGACTCGTGGGGATGGACGCCGTCGCGCCAGCGAGCCTCTCCGAAGAAGGTCATCAACATCAACCGGGTCATGTAGAACGCGGTGATGCCGGCCCCGATCAGGGCAGCCGAACCGATCCAGACATTCTGGTGGAAGGCAGCCTCGATGATGTGGTCCTTGGAGAAGTAGCCGGAGAAGTAGGGGAAGCCGATGATGGCCAGGTAGCCCATGGAGAAGGTGATGAACGTGATCCGCATCACCTTGGACAGGGCACCGAAGTGGCGCATATTCACGTCGTCATCCATCGCGTGCATCACCGAACCGGCACCCAGGAACATGTTGGCCTTGAAGAAGCCGTGGGTGAGCAGGTGGAAGATCGCGAAGGCGTACCCGGCCGGGCCGATTCCGGCGGCGAGCATCATGTAGCCGATCTGGCTCATGGTGGAACCGGCCAGCACCTTCTTGATGTCATCCTTGCTGGTACCGATCCAGGCACCCACGATCAGGGTCACGGTGCCGACCAGGACCACCGCGGTGGCCGCGATCGGTGCGACATTGAACACGGCATGGCTGCGCACCACCAGGTACACACCGGCGGTGACCATGGTCGCGGCGTGGATCAGCGCCGACACCGGGGTCGGGCCTTCCATGGCGTCCAGAAGCCAGGCCTGCAAGGGCACCTGCGCAGACTTGCCGCAGGCCGCCAGCAGCAACAGCAAACCGATCAGCGTGGCCCATCCGGGAGCGAACTCCGGATTGGCCGCCCCGGCGTTGACCGCCTCGAAGGAGGAACTGCCGAACAGGGCCAGCATGGCCATGACCGCCATCGTCAGACCAAGGTCACCGATCCGGTTCATCACGAAGGCCTTCTTCGCGGCGGCCGCCGCGGACGGCTTGTGCTGCCAGAACCCGATGAGCAGATAGGAGGCCAGGCCCACGCCTTCCCAGCCGACGAACAGCACCAGGTAGTTGTCGGCCAGCACCAACAACAACATGGCCGCCACGAACAGGTTCAGGTAGGCGAAGAAGCGCCGGCGACGCGGATCGTGAGCCATGTAACCCACCGAGTACAGGTGGATCAGGCCACCGACGCCGGTGATGAGCAAGGCGAACAGAATCGACAACTGGTCAATGAGCAGGCCGGCCGAGATCGACCAGGTGCTGGTGTTGATCCAGGTGTACAGCGGCACCGCGACGGCGCGCTGCTCCGGATTGGCGGCCATCATCGCGATGAACAGCCACAACGCGATGCCGAAGCTGATGCTGACTGCGCCAACCGCCAGCCAGTGGCCCTTGCGGTCGAAGAACTTCCCGGTGACCAGCAGCAGTGCCGAGACCACTGCCGGTACCGCAATCATCAGCCAGGCGACCGAGAACATCCCGGTGGCGGCGACGGTTTCGAGTGTGATCATGCGCTCAGGCCCCTCACAGCTTCAACAAGCTCGCCGCGTCCATCGATGTGGAACGTCGGGTGCGATAGATGACAATGATGATGCTCAGGCCCACAACGACCTCAGCAGCGGCCACCACCATCACGAAGAAGGTGGCCACCTGTCCGTCCAGGCCGCCGCGGGCCATCGCGAAAGCGACCATGGCCAGGTTGGCGGCGTTCAACATCAACTCCACCGACATGAAGGCGATCAGTGCATTGCGTCGCACCATCACCCCGACGGTGCCGATCGCGAACAGCAGGACGGCCAAGAACAGGTAGTAATCGGGACTCATTCGTCCGCCTCCTCAGCTGACGTGGACTCGATCTCGGCAAAGGCTTTCGCCGTCGCCTCCGACAACGCCGGAGCATCGACGATGACCCCGCGTGCCGCCAGGGTCTCCGACACCGAGTTCTCGCTGACGCTGCCATCGGGAAGCAGCGCCGGGGTCGCAATCGAGTTGTGCAGTGCCAACACCCCCGAGTTCGGCAGCGACCCGGGATGGGTTCCCTTCTCGGCATAGGCGCGCAGCCGCTGCTCGGAAAGGTCACGCTGGGTGGCCTTGCGACGGGTGTGAGCCCGCTGGCCCAACACCATGGCACCGACCGCCGCGGTGATCAGCAGGGCGGAGGTGAGTTCGAAGGCGAACACGTAGCGTCCGAAGATCAAAGCAGCCAGGCCTTGCACATTGTCGCCGTACTCAGCGTTGGCCTGCTCCAAACCGATCGCCGGGACCCCGGCAATGGCTCCCCCGATACCGAACACGATCAGCGCGAAAATGCCGATCGCGGCCAAGGTCGCCGCTACCCGTTGTCCGCGCAAGGTCTCCACCAGCGAATCGGGGGTGTCCACCCCGACCAGCATCAGCACGAACAAGAACAGCATCATGATGGCGCCGGTGTAGACGATGATCTGCACGAAGGTGAGGAACATCGCGTCCAAGGTGGCGTAGAGCACGGCCAGGTTGATCATGGTGAAGGCCATGGACAAGGCCGCATAGACCGCCTTGCGGAACATGATCAGGCCCAACGCGCCCAACACTGCCAACGGCCCGGCGATCCAGAAACTGATCACGCCCAAGGTATCCAACGGAATCATCGAAGACCTCCGGCTTCGGAATCGGTGACGGGAGTGCGATTGTCCGGCTTGCCCGTGGGCGGCAGCCCCAGGAAGTACGCGGTCTCATCAACACCCAGCCGTCGCGGGTGCGGAGGCTCCTCCATCCCGGGCAGCAACGGTGCCAGCAGACGATCCTTGGTGTAGATCATCTTCTCTCGCGTGACATCGGCCAGCTTGAAGTCGTTGGTCATCGTCAGTGCTCGCGTGGGGCAGGCCTCGATGCACAACCCGCACAGAATGCAGCGCAGGTAGTTGATCTGGTAGACCCGGCCGTACCGCTCACCGGGCGAGAACCGCTGATCATCGGTGTTGTCGGCACCCTCCACGTAGATGGCGTCGGCCGGGCAGGCCCAGGCGCACAACTCGCAACCGACGCACTTCTCCAGACCATCGGGCCACCGATTCAACTGGTGACGGCCGTGGAAGCGCGGCGCGGTGATCTTCTCCTTGCCCTTCTCCGGGTATCCCTGGGTGAAGGTCTTGCGGAACATGGTTCGGAAGGTGACCCCGAACCCGGCCCACGGGTCGAAGATGCCCATCTACTCGCTCCTCTCCGTAGCGGGTTCAACGTCCTCGGCGGTCGAAGCCACCACCCCGCTCAATTCAGGCAGCACCTGCCCGGGCATGGGCGGCACCGGGAATCCCCCGGCGAAGGCATCGAACGGGCCCTCCACCGGCGCTTCCACCTCCGCTGCGGGGCGGTCGACGATCAAGATCACGGCGAAGACCGCCACCGCGACCGCTCCGACCAACAGGTAGATCCAGGTCAGGGTTTCCGGTGTGCTGCGCAGGTACTGCATGACTGCGAAGACCACGATCCACACCAGGGAGATCGGGATGAGCCCCTTCCAACCCAGTTTCATGAACTGGTCGTAGCGGAAGCGCGGCAGCGTGCCCCGGATCCACACGAAGAAGGCGATCAGCAACTGCACCTTGATGATGAACCACACCGGGCCCAACCAGGGGTTGTTCAACGGCTCGATCAGATTCAGCGGCCAGGGGGTCAGGTAGCCCCCCAGGAACAAGGTGGTGGCGATGGCCGAGACCGTGGCCATGTTGATGTACTCAGCCAGGAAGTAGATGGCGTATTTGAAGCCGGAGTACTCGGTGATGTAGCCACTGACGAGCTCTGATTCCGCCTCCGGAAGGTCGAACGGCGCCCGGTTGGTTTCGCCCACCATCGAGATCACGTAGATCACGAAGGCCGGAATCATGATGATCCAGTTCCATTGCTGGAAACCGCTCGCGGCGCCGTTGGGGAGCAGGAACGGCGTCTGCTGCAGTTCCACGATCCCATGGGTCGACATGGTGCCGGCATAGAGGAACACCGAGACCAGCGCCAGGCCCATCGAAATCTCGTAGGAGATCATCTGAGCGCTGGAGCGCAGCGCGCCCAGCAAGGAGTACGGCGAGTTCGACGACCAGCCGGCCAGCACGAAGCCGTAGATCGCCACCGAGGTCACGGCCAGCAGGACCAGCACACCGACCGGCAGATCCGCGGCTTGGAGATAGGTCGTCACTCCGAAGATCTCAACCTGCCCACCGAACGGAATCACCGCCCAGGCGGTGAAGGCCGCCGTGCCAGCAATCAGCGGCGCCACCACGAACAGCACCCGGTCCACCATGGACGGGATGAAGTCCTCCTTGAACAGACACTTCATGCCATCGGCCAAGGCTTGGCCCAGGCCCAGTGGTCCGTTCATGATCGGGCCGAGCCGGTGCTGCATCTTGCCGACCAGCCGACGTTCGAACCACACATTGAAGATGGTCCAGGTCAGCAGTATCACCAGCAGCACCACGACCTTGATCAGCATCAGCCACCATGGATCGTTCATGCTTCACCTCCCTGGTCGAGAGTCACGTCATCGCCGTAGACCACACCCAATTCGCCCAGCGGTGTGCCCGGCGAGTTCATCGGCACCCAGACCGTTGCATCGGCCATGTCCTCGCTGATCTCCACCGGCAGCCGGAACCAGGCATCGCCATTGCGGATCTCCAACACGTCACCGTCGGCGACCCCGATCTGCGCAGCCAAGGCGGCATTGATCCGAGCCAGGCTCGGTTTCGCCGTGGCGGCCAGCGCCGACTCACCGTCTTGGCTGCGCCCGCCGTCGAGCAGCAACCGCCAGGTCGACAGCTTGGCCGCAACCCCTTCGGAGGTGCCCCCATGAGAGGAGGTCAGCGGATAGCTGCGCGGACGCAGCGCCTGCAGTTCGGCGGGCTTGTCCGAGCGGCCCAGTTCGACCAGCTCGGCCATGGCCTGAGCCTCGGACCGGAACCCCAAGGGCTTGCCCATGGCATCAGCCAAGGCGGCCAGCACCCGAAGATCGGTCATAGGCGCCCGGGTCTGCCGAACCACCTTGTTGACCCGTCCGGCACGATGCTCCCAGTTCAGGTAGGTACCGGCATGCTCCTCCAGCAGCGCCACCGGGAAGACCACATCGGCCCGGTCGGTGACCTCCGAGAGTCGAGACTCCAGCGACACCACGAACGGAGCCGAGTCCAGCGCGGTGCGGGCAGCTTCGGCGTCAGCAAAGTCAGAAAGCTCGACCCCACCGATGAGCAAGGCCCCCAGTTCGCCGAGGCCGGCGGCGGCCAGCATGCTGGTGGCGTCCAGTCCCTCCAGGGGCGGCAGCGATTCGACGCCCCAGTGGGTGGCGACGTCGACCCGTGCGGTCACATTGGAAACCACCCGCGCTCCCGGCAGCGCGCCCGGAAGGCACCCGGCCTCGATGGCACCGATCTCACCGACGCGACGCGGGATCCATGCGAATCGCGCTCCGGCGCTGGTCGCCTGCTTGGCTACCTGAGACAGGGTGCCTGCAACCAGGCCGGCACGCTCCCCGACCAGGATCACGTCCGAGTCTGAAAGGTCCAGCGTGGCGAGGGCCTCCGGCTCACCGCCGGGGGCCGTGGCCAGCAGGGTCGCGTTGAGTTTGCGGCTGCCATTGCTGGCCAGCGCAGCGATCGTGACGACCTGCAGACCCCGCTTGCGGACCGCCTTACGCAGCCGCAGGAACACCATGGGAGATTCGTCCTCGGGCTCGAAGCCCACCAAGATGACGCGCTTGGCGCTCTCCAAGTCCGCATAGGTCACGCCATCGGCGCTGCCGAGCTGGCGTCCAGCGACCTCGGTGATGAGGAAGGATGACTCCTCAGCGCCGAAGGGTCGGCTGCGGAAGTCCACATTGTTGGTGCCCAGCACCGCGCGAGCGAACTTGGCGTAGGCGTAGGCCTCTTCGACGGTCACCCGACCGCCGGTGAGCACACCGGAGTTCTTGCCGGCAGCGGCCAAGCCTGCGACAGCAGCATCAATGGCCTCCGGCCAGGACGCTGGCTGCAGTTCGCCATCGACACGCACCAGCGGAGTGGTGACCCGATCCTCGCCACGCCCGGAGACGAAGGCGAAGCGCCCCTTGTCGCAGTTCCATTCCTCGTTGACCAGCGGCTCGTTGGCGGCCAGCCGGCGTCGCACCACCCCGTGGCGATGGTCGGTCCGCAACTGGCAGCCGGATGCACAACCTTCACAAGTCACCTGGGTGGAGACCAGATCGAAGGGACGGCTCTGGAAGCGGTAGGCCGCCGACGTGAGCGCGCCCACCGGGCAGATCTGAACCACGTTGCCGGAGAAGTAGGAGTCATAGGGGTTCTCGGCGTAGCGCCCCACCTGCTGCAGCGCACCGCGCTCCACCAGGCTGATGAACGGATCGCCGGCGATCTGCTCAGAGAATCGGGTGCAGCGCGCACACAGGACGCAGCGCTCCCGATCCAGCAGAATCTGAGCCGAGATCGGAATCGGCTTGGGGTAGGTGCGCTTGACACCTTCGTAGCGGGATTCGCCGCCACCATTGCTCAGCGCCTGGTTCTGCAGGGGGCATTCCCCGCCCTTGTCGCAGATCGGGCAGTCCAGCGGATGGTTGATCAACAGCAACTCCAGCATGCCCCGCTGCGACTTCGCCGCGACCTCGGAGGTCCGCTGGGTGTTGATCTGCATGCCCGGTGCCACCTCGAGGGTGCAGGAGGCCTGCGGCTTCGGGAAGCCGCGGCCGTTGCCGGCGTCGGGCACTTCCACCAGACACTGGCGGCAGGCTCCGGCCGGATCCAGCAGCGGATGGTCGCAGAAACGCGGAATCGCGATGCCGATCTGTTCGGCGGCTCGGATCGCCAAAGTGCCCTTGGGCACCGTGACCTCAATACCGTCGATGCTCAGCGTCACCGTCTCGACCGGTGCCGGCGCCTTTTCGGTCTTGGTCTCCACGCTCACGCCCGGACCTCCTTGGACTCACTCGCGGTGAACAGCGCGCTGCGTTCGTAGGGGAACAGCTCCCACGCCGGGGTCGAGGTACCTGCCTCGAACTCGCTGCGGAAATGGCGCACCGCGCTGGTGACACAGGCCACCGCACCGTCAGCCAAGGCGCAGAACGACTTGCCTCCGACATTGCCGGCGACATCGAGAAGCTTCTCGACATCACCCTCAGCGGCGGTGCCCGCTTCGATCTTGCGCAGCAACTGCACCAGCCACCAACTGCCCTCGCGACAGGGAGTGCACTTGCCACAGGATTCGTGCTTGTAAAACTCCAACCAGCGCAGCGTGGTGCGAACCACCGAAGTCGTCTCGTCGAAGATCTGCAGGGCCTTGGTGCCCAACATCGTTCCCGCACCAGCCATGCCCTCGTAGTCCAACGGCACATCAAGGTGTTCCGGAGTGAGGATCGGAGTCGAAGAACCACCAGGGGTCCAGAACTTCAGTTCATGTCCGGGGCGCATGCCTCCGGCCAGCGTCAACAACTCCCGCAAGGTGATGCCCAGCGGCGCCTCGAACTGGCCGGGATTGGCCACGTGGCCCGACAGCGAGTAGATCGTGAAGCCCTTGGACTTCTCGGTACCCATCGAGGAGAACCACTCAGCGCCGTTGGCGATGATGCTCGGCACTGTGGAGACGGATTCCACATTGTTGATCACCGTGGGAGAGGCGTACAGACCAGCCACCGCCGGGAACGGCGGGCGCAACCGAGGTTGACCGCGGCGTCCTTCCAGCGAATCCAGCAGGGCGGTTTCCTCGCCACAGATATAAGCCCCGGCCCCGGCGTGGACGATGATGTCCAAGTCGAAACCGGAGCCCAGGATGTTGCTGCCCAACAGCCCCGCCGCGTAGGCCTCAGCGACCGCGGCCTGCACTCTGCGGTGCACGTGCAGCACTTCCCCGCGGATATAGACGAAGGCGGTGTGGCAACCGATGGCGTAGGAGGAGATGATCATCCCCTCCACCAGGGTGTGCGGACTGGCCAGCAGCAGCGGCATGTCCTTGCAGGTACCCGGCTCGGACTCATCGCCGTTGACCACCAGGTATTTGGGATTGGGATTGTCCTTGGGGACGAAGCTCCACTTCATGCCGGTCGGGAAGCCCGCACCGCCACGTCCGCGCAGACCAGAGTCCTTCACGACACCGGTGACCTCCTCGGGGGTCATCTTCAGCGCCTTCGCCAAGGCGGTGTAGCCGCCGGCTGCCCGGTAGCCGTCCAGCGTCCAGGAGGAGTCGGTGCCCCAGTTCGCGCTGAGGACCGGGGTGAGCGTGTCGGTCATCAGTTCTTTCCACCCTTCGGCGCTGCCCAACCCTTGTCGTCAGCGATCTTCTTGCCCGTCAGGGACGCCTCGCCGGCGCTGGGACCTTCATCGGCGCGACCGTCGGGGAAACCGGCCAGGACCCGCTCCGCTTCGCGCCAACTCGTGATCGTGGCTCCGCGGGTGGAACTGACTTCCCGATCAGCGGCCAGGTCGTCGAGGAGCTTCTCGGCCTTCTCCGGGGTCATGTTGTCCATGAATTCCCAGTTGACCATGAGCACCGGGGCGAAATCACACGCCGCATTGCACTCGATGCGCTCCAAGCTGAACTTGCCGTCGGCAGTGGTCTCATCCGGGCCGATGCCCAGCTTCTCGGAGACCTTTTCCAACAGCATGTCGCCACCCATGACCGCGCACAGGGCGGTGGTGCACACCCCGATGTGGTGCTGGCCGGCCGGGGTGCGGCGATACATCGTGTAGAAGGTCGCCACTCCGGAGACCTGCGCAGCGGTGATGCCCAGGATCTCGGCGCAGGCCTTGATCCCCGCCGGCGAGATCCGGCCGTCCACGCTTTGCACCAGGTGCAACATCGGCATCAGCGCCGACCGGGCCTGCGGGTAGCGCTGGGCAAGTTCCCGCATCTCGGCCAGCGTTGTTTCGTCGATATTGGTGCTGGTGTCGGTCATGTCCACACCTCCCGACTCGGGGAAGTAGGACGTGAATTCGTGACCACTCATCGGTCGACGCCTCCCATCACGGGGTCGATGGACCCGACCGAGACCACGATGTCGGCGATCATGCCGCCCTCGCACTGGATCGGAACGGACTGCAGATGGTTGAATCCTGGGTCGCGCATGTGGGCCCGGAACGGCTTGGTGCCGCCATCGGAAACCACGTGACAGCCCAGTTCGCCCTTGGGACTCTCGATGGGCACATAGGCCTGGCCGGCCGGTACCCGGAAGCCCTCGGTGACCAGCTTGAAGTGGTGGATCAGGGCTTCCATGGACTCGCCCATGATGTGCTTGATGTGCTCATGGGAGTTGCCTTGACCGTCGGGGCCGAGAGCCAACTGGGCCGGCCAGCCGATCTTCGGGTCATCGACCATCACCGGCTCGCCCACTGAGGCCTCCAGCCGGTCGGCGCACTGCTTGATGATGCGCAGGCTCTCCCACATCTCGGCCAGCCGGACGCGGAAGCGCCCGTAGGCATCGGAGGTGTCCCAGGTCGGAATGTCGAACTCATAGTTCTCATAGCCGCAGTAGGGCTGAGTCTTGCGCAGATCCCAGTCGTAGCCGGTCGCCCGCAGCATCGGTCCGGTCACGCCCAGCGCGAAGCAGGCGCTGAGGTCCTGGTAGCCGATGTCGCACATGCGCCCCTTGAAGATGGGGTTTTCGTTACAGAACGCGGCGTACTCGGGCAGGTGCTTGTCCAGCCAGGCGATCACATCGCGCAACTGCGCCATGCTGCTCTCGGGCAGATCGTTAGCAACCCCGCCGGGACGGATGTAGGCGTGGTTCATGCGCAAACCGGTGACGGCCTCCAGGTAGTCCAAAACGACTTCGCGTTCACGGAAGCCGATGGTCATCACCGTCAAGGCCCCGATCTCCATGCCGCCGGTGCCGATGGCGACCAAGTGGGAGGAGATGCGGTTCAGCTCCATCATCAGGATGCGGATGTCGTTGGCCCGGGTCGGAATCTGATCCTCGATGCCCAACAGGCGCTCCACAGCCAGGCAGTAGGCGGCCTCGTTGAACAGCGGGGTCAGATAGTCCATGCGGGTCACGAAGGTGCAGCCCTGGGTCCAGGAGCGGTACTCCATGTTCTTCTCGATGCCGGTATGCAGGAATCCGATACCGGGTCGGATCTTGGTGACGGTCTCGCCGTCACACTCCACCATCAGGCGCAACACACCGTGGGTGGACGGGTGCTGCGGACCCATGTTGATGACCAGGGTCTCGTCCTCGCGGGTGGCCTGCTCGGCGGCGATCTGGTCGAAGTCGCCGCCCATGGCGGTGTAGACCGCCCCGACCGGGGCCTCGTCCTCACTGCCGGCGTAGAAGTCGGTCTGCTCGGTCATCGGTAGCTCCTCCGCTCGTCGACCGGTTGCACCACGGCACCCTTGTATTCGATCGGGATCCCGCCCAGTGGGTAGTCCTTGCGTTGCGGATGGCCAACCCAATCGTCGGGCATCAGGATCCGGGTGAGGTGGGGATGGCCGTCGAAGATGACCCCGAACATGTCCCAGGTCTCACGCTCATGCCAGTCCATCGCCGGGTAGATCGCCACGGAGCTAGGCACATGCGGATCGGCTGCCGGGCAGGTGACCTCCAAGCGCAGTCGTCGATTGTGGGTCATGGACTGCAGGTGGTAGACCACGTGGAACTCCGCGTCGGTGTCGGCGGGGTAATGCACTCCCGATGCCGAGGCGCAGAACTCGAAGCGCAGGTGCGCATCGTCGCGCACGGTCTGAAGCACCTCGGTCAGCTTCTCGCGGGGCACGTACACGGTGAACTCGCCGCGATCGACCACCACCTGGCTGATGCCGTCGGGCACCAACTCCACGAGCCGCTCATAGATCGCATCGAAGTAGGAACCGAAGGGCGGCGTCGATCCGGTCACCGTCGGCAGCGCGCGGACCAATCCGCCGTAGCCGGAGGTGTCGCCGGTACCTTCGCTCCACATGCCCTTGCGAACCGCCACTGGCTTGGCCTGCGGCGCGTCCGGGGTTACCGGCAGGTTCTCGCCGGATACCTGGTCGCTCATCGCATCAGACCCTTCATCTCGTGGGTGGCCGGCGCGGTGAGGGCCGCTGCCTCGTTGGCCTCGCGCACCGCAACCGCATGCGCGCCGGAGGGCTTCTTCGAGACGATCTGCTCACGCAGCTTGAAGATCGCATCGATCAGCATGTCCGGACGCGGCGGGCAGCCGGGGACGTAGATGTCGACCGGAACCAGGTGATCGCCGCCCTGCACGATCGCGTAGTTGTTGAACATGCCGCCGCTGGAGGCGCACACGCCCATCGCCAGCACCCACTTGGGCTCGGGCATCTGGTCGTACACCTGCCGCAGGACGGGCGCCATCTTCTGACTGATCCGTCCAGCGATGATCATCAGATCCGCTTGGCGCGGTGAGGACCGGAACACCTCTTGGCCCCAACGTCCAGCGTCGAATCGGGGCGCGCCAAAGCTCATCATCTCGATCGAGCAGCACGCCAGACCGAAGGTGGCCGGCCACAGTGACGCCGACCGCATCCACCCGAACACACCTTCGACGGTGGTCAGCAGGACGCCTTCCGGAAGCTTGTCTTCAATACCCATGCCTATGCCTCTCGACTCAGTCCCACTCCAGGCCACCGCGACGCCACACATAGGCGTAGGCGATGAACACCGTGACCATGAACAACACCATCTCGATCAGTGCGAACAGGCCCAGCTTGTTGAAAGCCACCGCCCACGGATAGAGAAAGATCGTCTCAATATCGAAGATGATGAACAGCATCGCGACCAGGTAGTACTTGACCGGGAAGCGGCCACCGCCGGCCGGCTGCGGAGTCGGATCGATACCGCACTCGTAGGACTGGTACTTGCGTTGGTTCCAGCGGCGCGGTCCGATCACTGCGCTCGCCACGACCATGGCGGCCATCAGGGCACCGCCCAGCACCATGGTCACGACTATCGGTAGGTAAGGGCTCATCAAGCCTCGCTTCCCTGGGTCAACGCCAACATCGGCATCTTTCTCATGCTGAGGGTGCCACCTTTGAGAGGGTGGTAAGCACCATGTCCATCCAATCCCCGCGGCGCGTGTCATACAGATGGGACAACAACTTCATGGTGAATCGCATCAGCGTCGGTCGAGGTAGACCGTACTTGGTGCAGACGTGCATCACTTGCGGATGCTCGATCAATGACACGAAAACCCGTCCCAGGCTGAAATAGCCCCCCCACTCAGCTTTCAGCCTGATCGGGTATCCGCGCAAGGCCTGTTCCGCGCTGGGAGTGCCAAAACCGCGGAAATGCGCATCGGTGATCGCTTCGGCCGCCATCTCGCCGGCCTCCATGGCGTACGGGATGCCCTCGCCGTTGAAGGGCGAGACCATACCGCCGGAATCCCCCACCAGCAGCAGGCCGCGGGTGTAGGCCGGCTGCCGGCTGAAGCTCATCGGGAGCGCCGAGCCCTGAATAGGGCCGATCTGGTTCTCCGGCCGGAAGCCCCATTCCTCCGGGGTGGTTGCCAGCCAGTTGGTCAGCATCTTGCGGTGATTGAGTTTCGCCGACTCCGCGTTGTGACGCACCGTACCCAGGCCGACATTGACGGTGCCATCGGCCAAGGCGAAGATCCAGCCGTAGCCCGGCATGAGGTTGGACCGACCCGGCTCCCCATCCCACAACTCCAGCCAGGACTCCATGTAGTCGTCTTGGCTCTTCGGGGATCGGAAATAGGTGCGCACCGCCACCCCCATGGGACGGTCACCGCGCGGGATGATGCCCATCGCGCGGGCCAGGGGCGAGGAGTTCCCGTCGGCGGCCACCACCACCGGGGCCACGAAGCGGCGTCCATCCTTGGTGGTCACGCCCGTGATCCGATCGGTTCGGTGATTCAGGATCGGGGCGGTCACCGTGGTGTTCTCGAACAGTCGGGCGCCGAGGCCGACCGCATGATCGGCCAGAATCTTGTCGAAATCGGCCCGGGCTCGGGTCAGACCGTAAGGCGGGAATTCCGACAGTTGCGGCCACAGCAACTCGAAGGGTTCCGTTCGGCCGCCGTAGATGCGCAACCCCTTATTGCGCTTCCAGCCGGCTTCGGGGCTGATGTCCACCCCGAGTTTGATGAGTTGCTTCACCGCTCGCGGGGTGAGCCCGTCACCGCAGACCTTGGCCCGCGGGAAGTTGCTCTTCTCCAGCAGGACCACATCAAGGCCGCGCGCGGCCAGATGGGCTGCTGTGGTGGAGCCGCCCGGCCCGGCGCCGACGACGATTACATCGGCTGATACCGGTGCCTGGGCGACTGCGGAATCCCTGTTGTCAGCCATCAACACCCCTGTCGCTCCCTAGGCACTCGGGACAGTTTAGGGGGGTTTGCACCTCACGGCATCCTGCGCCACCGGTCTGCGGGAGCCGCGCAGCGTGGTTCTTGGCGTTGTGGGGTTAACCTTGCCACCGTGATCCAACGTTTCAAGGGCCGCAGGCTGCGGGCTCGAACCGTCGAGTTGGACGCGGCTTTGGACCTGACCAGCTACGTCAGCGCCACCGGTACGGCTTGGTTGCGGCACGGTTCGGGAATGGTCGGTTGGGGTGAAGTCGCCCGGTTCCGGGGCGGAATTACTGAGGCCGAGTCGTGGTGGTCGCAGCTGGCGGCCGAGATCGACGCCGAGACCGAGATGGAGGCCTCCCCGGGTTCAGGGCCGCTGGCTTTTGGATCGTTCGTCTTCGATCCGCACAACACCACCCACGAGTCGGTGATGGTGGTCCCGCAGATCGTGCTGGGCCAGCGATCCGGACGGGCCTGGATGACCAGCCTGGCCTTCGACGACGAGCCCTGGCCACAAATGCCAGACCCCGCCGGTCCCGTCCTCGCGCCGGACGCGACAACGGTGGCCGCAACCAGCCTTGACCGCTCGGGGTGGTCGAGGATTGTTGCCGAGGCGGTGACGCGCATCCGCGGCGGCGAGGTGGAGAAAGTTGTTCTGGCCCGTGCCGAACAGATCCGGGCAGCCAATCGGCTGGATCCGCGGTACCTGG
>JAEXAS010000007.1 GCA_023458095.1 Actinomycetes bacterium
AAGTCACTGCGCAGTTTTGCGGCATATGAGATCATTATGTGTGCTGCGCGGCCGAGGCGGAGGGGACCTCATCATGAAGCGAAAGCTCCTGATTTCAGGAGTCACGCTGGGAGCTTGTGTGCTCGCGGTGAGCGTCATCGTCTCCAGTGCACCCTCATTTGTCTCCCGGTCGCAGACAACCCAGCCTTCCCAAGCCAGCCCGCGCGCCTCTGGCCCAGAACTGAGCAAGTCAGTGCTGCCGCCTCAGTCGGCGCAGGAAGACACCGGCACCGACCAGATTCTGGTTGCCTTCACGACCACCCCCAAACACCCTGAGGCCGCAGCCATCAAGGCCGTTGCTCCCGCTGCCGCTCATATCGCCAAAGCCACGGTGACCTCCGCCAAGCTCCGCTACACCGGCACGGTCGCGGTCGTGCTCAGCAAACATGTTTCCCAGGCCGCCGCGGCCAAGATCGCGGCCAAGGCAGGCCTGGCACCGGGCGTCGATTACGCCGAAGCGTCCCTGACCTTCCACCCCACCGATGTCTCCACAACAGCCGGCAGCGACGCCTGGAACCGGACCGCCATCGAAGCCAACAAGATCTCCAGCGATGACACCGGCAGCGGTGTCGTGGTGGGCGTCATCGACACCGGCATCGCAGCCAATCCCGATCTTCCCAAAGCACTACTGGTGAAAGCCTCCGATGGGGTGGTGTGGAATCACTCCATCTCAGGCACCACCTGGCCCAACTTGACGGTCACCGCGACCTGGGGCGATCCCGAACGCCACACCGCCACCACCGCGGGATCCGACGGAAACTGGGCCATCGACTTCGATGCGCTCGCGGCCAGCGAGTCCCCGGTCGCCGCCCCGGCAGACCAGGATCTGGTGACTCTGACGGTGACCAGCCTTGCCACGACCACCGCCACGGTCAGGGTCGATGCTGTCGTCACCCTGGTCGTAGACGCCACCAACGGCACTCAGATCTCGGGGACGACCGACAAGGGTGCCCAGGTGGTCGTCACCGACGAAGACAACAACAGTGTATGCACCGCGACGGCCGGTGACGACGGCACCTTCCGCTGCACCCCCAGCGGCACCCTTGACGACGGCGACCAACTCACCGTCACTGCCACCGACGCGGTGGGCAACGCGACCACCAAGACCGTCACCATCGACAAGACTCCCCCACCGGCCCCGACCATCGACCTGAGCAATGGCAAGGTCATCCACCTCACCGGCGCCGAAGACGGCATCACCCCTGAGGCCTTCGACGCCGAGACTGGCGGCAACGAGATCGAGGGGGACTGGGTCGACCACACCGGTGGCGAATGGACCTTCACCCCGACCACTCCCCTCGCAGAGAGTCCGGGCGCATGGATCCGGCTCACCGACGACGCGAAGAACACCAGCAGCACCCCGGTCGAGATCGACGCCACGGCACCGGACGCGCCCACCATCGCTGCGAGCAATGGCACGGTGATTCATCTCACTGGTGTCGAAAGTGGCATCACCCCGAAGGCCTTCGATGCCGAGACTGGCGGCAACGAGATCGGGGGCGCCATGGAGCCTGGCGCCGCCGACGGGGAATGGACCTTCACTCCAACCACTCCCCTCACCGAAAGTCCGGATACCTGGATTCGTCTGATCGACAAGGCCGGCAACACCACCAGCACCCGCGTCGACATCGACGCGACCCCACCCAACCCACCGGTGGTTCTAGCGACTGACGGGCAGACCCTCAGCGGCACCGCCGAGAGTGGCGCGACCATCACCATCAGCTATGTCGACGCCGATGCCGCTGAGCAATCGGCCACAGCGACGGCCTCCGGTGACGGCACCTGGACGGCGACCCTGGAACCGCGCGCCGCCGATCGCAGCATGGTGACCGCCACCGCCACCGACGCGGTGGGCAATGTCTCTGAGCCAAGCTCGGAGGTACGCGTCCACTATGGTCCGCCGAGCGCACCGGCGGTCGCACCCAGCGACGGCACCACCGTCGTGGTCACCGGGGTGCTTTCCGGTGATGTGGTCAGCCTGGTCGATGATGGCGGCGCCGCCCTCGGTAGTTGTGTCGACAACCAGGATCAGAGCTGGACCTGCACTCCGGACCCGGCCTTGAGTGAATCGAATCAAGCCTTCGTCGTGGTCACCGATGATGCCGGGCAGACCTCCGTGCCCGAGTTGGTGGTGGTGGACACAACCGCCCCGGTGGTGACGATCGACACCGCGACCTCGACCAGCGTCACCGGTTCCAGTGACGAGGTGCTGACCTCACTTACGATCAGCTACCTCGACGCCACCGACCAGCCCCAAACGGCCACCGCGGTGATCACCGGGGGTACCTGGTCGGCTGAGTTGGTCGCAGCCAAGGCCGGCAGCACCCTCACCGCAACCGGCACTGACCTGGTGGGCAATCACAGCCAGGCCACCGCAACGATCACCGAACCGCCCAGTGAGAGCTCCCCCACCCCGACTCCGGAGTCCGACCCCGTCGGACCGGCCGTCGCGGCAGACGATGACACCACACCGGAGGCCCCGTCGACTCCGCAAGCCTCCTTGGACACCAGCACCAGCACCGGGACCGTGCTCCCCGGCTACGACTTCTACAGCACCACCGACAGCCATGACGCGACCGATCCCGGTGATGATTCCCAGCAGTCCCGGCGATACCACGGCAGCCACGTCGCCGGAATCATCGCGGCAAGCGGCGCCAAGGACGTCACCGGTGTCGCCCCGGGGGTCAAGATCCTGCCGATTCGGGTTCTGGGTGGTGCCAGCAGCGGAGGCGACATGGCCGACGTGGCCGACGCGATCAGTTGGGGTGCCGGCGTCGCCTACTACAAGTCGGACGGAACACCCAAGGAATCCGGTTATCCGGCAAACCCCTATCCGGCCCAAGTCTTGAATCTCTCTTTGGGCGCACCGACCAGTTCCTGCCCCACCTCGCTGCAAAACGCCATCAACGCCGCCGTAGCCAAGGGCACCGTCGTGGTCGTATCGGCGGGAAACAACAACGCCTCCTTCACCGGGCAGGCTCCGGCGAACTGCAAGAACGTCATCGTGGTCACCGCAACCGGTGCAACCAACGCTCGGGCCCCCTACAGCAACTGGGGAATCGCGGCCAGGTCCGATGCCTGGCTCATCGCAGCTCCTGGCGGCTCGGGGGAAGGCTACTGCTACTTCGGGGACTGCCCAGCCGGCGTCACCTCCACAATTGGCCGCGCGACGACCTACACCGACAGCGATGGCGCGACGGTGACCACCTACGCCTGGCCCATGGCAGGCACTTCGCAGGCCGCCCCCCACGTCAGTGCGGTCGCTGCATTGATGCTGGCGAAGAACTCAACGCTGACACCCAAAGAAGTCGCCCAGGTCATGCGCGCCACCGCGACCGGGTTCAACGATGGCTGCCCCACCGGGGTGTGTGGCTCAGGAGTGGTCAATGCCGCGGCAGCGTTGCAGGGGATTCCGGCCGGGCCCGATTCGGGCACCTCGCCCACCGAGGCGCCCGCCACCTATCCGACCGCCTGGGCGCGCCTCTCTCAGCCATCGGTGCCACGGGTCGGCAGCGTGCTCAGCGCCACCGGTGCGGTCAGTTATGGTGCGGCCAGCTACCAGTGGTATCGCGGCACGACCGCCATTGCCCGCGCCACCTCGGCCCGCTACACCCTGACCGCCGCCGATCTGGGTCAGCGCATAAAGGTGCGGGTCTCGGGGATCGGCTGGAACGTCGCTTACAGCACCAGTTCGGCCACCATCGCTCCGGGCTACATCACCTCCCTCACCCGCCCGAAGGTTCTTGGCACCCGGAAGGTGGGTTCGCGCCTCAAGGCGACCAAGGGGACCTGGTCGGTATCCACGTCGGTCTACCGCTATCGGTGGTACCGCAGCGGCAAGGCCATTCGGGGCGCCACCGGACGCACCTACCGGCTCACCCGCGCTGATCGCGGCAAGCGGATCACCGTGCGGGTTTATGTCAAGGCCACCGGGTACTACAGCCGTAGCCGGATCTCGAGCCGCACGGCCACCATCCGCTGACCGACGCGACCGCGCCAGGGCGGCGATCAGAGTTCCGGATCAAGGTCGGCGTGGAAGTCCAACTGAGCGCAGTGGGTGATGAATCTCGTCACGTTGGGCGGGTTCACCCTCTCCGCGCTCCAGGCCAGCCCCAATCGGCGAGTCGTGGGCGGCTCCAGCGGCACCAGATCCACCTCGGATCCGGCTCGACCCACCGAGACCGGAAGGATCGAAACCCCCAGACCGGCCCCAACCAGTCCGGCGATGGTGTCGATCTCCCGCGACTCGAAGGCCAAGCGGACCCGAGCCCCCGAGGCGACCAGCAGCGGATCGATCAGTTCACGCAACTCGGTAGGACGGGCGAATGCGACAAAGTCTTCGCCGTCCAGGTCGGCACAGGTGACCGAACTCCGAGCGGCAAGCCGATGACCCCGAGCCACCGCCACGCACAGTTGCTGTTCCTCGACCAACTCCCAAGCCAGCCCGGACTCCGGACGCGGCGGCGTGGCGAAGGTGACATCCAACTCATCGCGACCGACCGCTTCATGGAGGTCTCGGGCGAATCCCTGCCGCAATTCGAAGCGGGCACCGGGCGCGACCTCCCGAAAGGAACTGATCAGGCGCGGCACCACCCAGCGCGCCATCGACTGCAAAAAGCCCAGCCGAATCGGCGCCTGGGCCCCAGCTAGACGGTGCACCCGCTGTCGTCCTGACTCGCAGCCACCAACAATTTCCATCGCGTCCTGACGGAACGCCGCGCCGACTCGGTTCAGGGTCAGTCGGCGGCCGTGCCGGGTGAACAGCTCCGCTTGAAGCTCTGTCTCCAACCGGGCCAGCGCCCGCGACACATTGGACTGATTCACCTGCAGCAAGGCGGCGGCGTCGCGCCCGTTCTCCGTCTCCGCCAGGGTCAGGAAGACCCGAAGATCCGCTTCGTTCACCCACCCACCTTAATGCGCCTCACGCATCATTTACTCCACTTCGATCATTTTGCGCATCGACAGCTTCGGCACACACTGACGGGATGTCCTTGTCCACCGCCCCCGGCTCTCTGACTGCCCGCCACCGCGCCCACACGTCGTCCTACCACCGACTGATCATCGCCATGACCGCCGGGGGGCTGGCCAACTTCTCCGGCATGTACTTCGTGCAACCCCTGCTGCCCCTGTTGGCAACTCAGTATCACGTCACGCCGGCTGAGTCCGCGCAGGTGCTGTCGATCACCACCTTGACCATCATCGTGGGGCTCCTCCTGGCCGGCCCGCTCTCGGATCGCTTCGGACGGGTACCGCTGCTGCGGTGGTCCCTGATCGGTTCGGGTGTCTTGGGACTGGCCAGCGCCTTCGCCCCCACCTGGGAACTCCTGCTGGTGGCACGGGGACTGCTCGGCATCACCTCGGCCTGGTTTCCGGCCGCCGCGCTGGCGTATCTGCGCGAAGAGGTTCACCCGCGCTCCTATACCCGCGCCAATGCCGCCTACATCGTCGGCACAGCCCTGGGCGGCGCCGCCGGACGACTCCTTCCCGGCCCGATCGCCGCGCTGGGCGGATGGACGCTGACCGCCGCCACAATGGGCATCGTGGCCCTGGCCAGCGGTGCCGCGGTATGGCTTCTTCTGCCACCGGCCAGGGGCTTCCGTCCGCACCCGGTCGACACCCGCGAGATGTTGCTGGGCACGATCAGCGCACCATTGGATCCCGTGATCGGCTGGCTGAGTGTGGCCGGCTTCGCCGCCATGGGCACCTTCGTGGCGGTCTACAACGCCATGGCCTTCCGTTTGCAGGCCCCGCCGTTCGCCTTGGGTCACGCCGCATCATTGGTGTACCTGGCCTACCTGCCGGGTATCGCGGCTCCGCTGCTGGTGCGGCGGCTCTCCGATCGGATCGGACGCGGGCTCAGCACCGCCCTCACCGCAGCTCTGCTCGCTGCAGCGGTCGCGCTCACCTCGTGGGAGAACCTGGTCTCTGCAGTGCTCGGGTTGGGACTGCTCACCTTCGCCTTCCTGGGAGTGCATTCCCTGCTCAGCGGATGGGTCGTGGACCGGGCTTCGCGCCAGCAGTTGGGCAATGCCCAGGCTTCCAGCGCCTATCTGCTCACCTACTACTTGGGCAGCACTGTGCTGGGCGCATTGGCCACTGTGTTGTGGCAGGACCAGGGCTGGCCGGCGGTGGAAGCTCTCGGCCTGGGCGGGGCCGCGTTGGCCGTGCTGGCGTCTGGCCTCGCCAGCCACTTCGATCTCAACCCACGAGTGCGCGCGCAGGGGGATCCCACACACCTGTGATGCCTACCTGATCGAGACTGACTACCCTGGCGAAGGGGTCGAACAACATCAGGGGGAGCGAACACAGGTGCCGTCAGCAATCCGAGTACGCGGGCTGGTGAAGGAATTCGGCACCCTGCGCGCCGTCGACGGGGTGGATCTGGACATCCCGCGCGGAAGCTTCTATGGCATCGCCGGCCCCAATGGCGCCGGCAAGTCCACTACCTTGCGGATGCTCACCGGACTGCTGCGACCCGACGATGGCACCGCTGAAGTGCACGAAATCAGTGTGTGGCCCAATCCAGCGCGCGCCAAGGCCGTAATCGGGTTCGTCCCGGACAATCCGGTCCTCTTCGACCGCCTGACCGCACCGGAGATGCTGCAGTACGCCGGCATGTTGCGCCGACTTCCCCCCGACATCGTGGCTGAACGATCCGCCGAACTGCTTCAGGTTCTCGACCTGGTACAGGTGCGTCACCGTCTCATCGCGGACTATTCCTTAGGCATGCTCAAACGCATCGGATTGGGGGTGGCGCTGCTGCACAATCCGCGCGTGATGTTCCTGGACGAACCATTCGGCGCCCTTGACCCGGTGAACGCCCAGGTGATCGAAGACCTCCTGCAGCGTTACCGCGATGGCGGTGGCACTGTGGTGTTCGCCAGTCACGTGATGGACGTGGTGCAGCGGCTCTGCGACCGAGTGGTGGTCATCGACCAGGGCCGGGTCATGGCCGAAGGAACGGTCGCCGAAGTCGCTGGTGGTCGCAGTCTGCAGGACGCCTTCGTTGATCTGGTCGGTGGCCGCGACTTGGCGGAAGGCGAGCTGACGTGGCTCTCATCCTGGTCCGACTGAGGCTGCTCATCGCGAGCCGATCCCGCGGACAGGGACCCGGCGCGAGCGTCTATTACGTCACCAGTTGGATCATCGGGGTGGCCTTCGGGCTGCTCGCCGCTACCGGAACCGCCGTCTTCGTCTCCGCCGAGGGTCTGGGCGATGCCCTCCTGTTGGGCGCCTTCACCGTCATCTCGTTGCCCTGGCTAATGGGCCCCATCCTGGAGCCCAGCCTCGCCGATGGCACCGTCGACCCGCGTCGCCTGGAACAGTTCCCGCTGAGCCCTCGCCAACAGGTCACCGGTCTGCTGTTGGGCGCCATGATCGCCCCCACGGCAGCCTTCACCGCACTCTTCGCCCTGGGCTCGGTGGCCGCCCTCAATCAGACTCCGGCCTCCCGAGTCGCCGCGCTGCTCACCTCGCTGCTCTTCGCAGTGATGTGCGTTGCGGTCTCACGTTCGGCGCAGGCGGTCTTGGCCGAATCTCTTCGGTCGCGGCGCGGACGAGACTTCGCCGCTCTGCTGGCATCCTTGATGGTGCTGGGGCTATACGCCGCCTCGGTTCATCTGCGCACCACGATCGCCTCCCTGAACGACCAACTCGGCGGACCGATCGGCGAGGTTGTGGCGTGGCTGCCACCCGGCGCTGCAGCACGGGCCATCATCGATGCGCGCGACGGCAATTGGGCCGACTATGCCGTGCGCCTGAGCATCGTGGTGGCCATGATCGCCGTGGCGGGCCTGGCCTGGGTCTGGGCACTGAATCGTCGGGTCCGCGGTGAGAGCACTGCGCTGGGCCGCGGCTATCGTCGAAGCACTACCGACCCGAAACCCTTGGTGCCCAGCCTCCTCACCGGGCTGCCGTCCTCCCCCACCACGGCAGCACTGGCCCAACAGTGGCGCTACTTCTTCTTCCGCTCCCCCAAGGCCATCCAGACCCTGATCATCCCGCCGGTCATGGGAGTCATGGTGGCCCACACCACCTTCGGCGCCAGCGGCGTTGCCGCCCAGACCACGGCCTTCGCGGCTTTGGCCATCGTGGTGGGCAGCTTCAACATCTTCGGCTACGACGGCGCAGGCTTCCGCTATCTGATCGGCACCGGGGTCCGGCTGTCTCGGGTGCTGGTCGGCAAGGCGCTTACACCGCTGCTCTACCTGGTTCCGGTGATGATCGTGTTCAGCACCACCGAATGCGCTTTGGCCGGATCCTGGAACCAGCTTGCGCCAGCACTGTTGGCCGGTTTGGCCGTTCTGCTCACCGGAGTGGGAATCGGCGCCCAGTCCAGTGTGCTCAACCCTAGCGATCAGTCGCGGGTCGGGCATCGCCAGGGCATGTTCTTGAAGGTGTTCGCCTGGTTCTCCGGCTTCTTCGTCGTGGTCAGTGTGGGCGCTGCAACCTGGATCCTGATTCAGCGCCGGGCACCCCAACTCGTCGCCTCCAGCATCGTGCTGGTCGCCGCCGGAGTGATCTGCATCGGCCTGGTCTATCAAGCCGGACGCCGGGTGGACCGCAACCCCGACGATCTGCTGCGGCGACTCAGCCCGGCGGCCTTCTGATCAACTGGCCTGGGCCGGCATCAGGTCGTTCTCCAGCCAATCGCGCAGCATCCCCAAAGCGCGCCGTTCCAGACGACGAGCCGTGCTCAGACTCACCTGAAGTTCGATGGCCACCCCTTCCACCGGCATGGGATCGGCACCGTCCAGGCCGTACCGGCGCCGCAGCAGCTCAGCCTGATCGCGGGGCACCTTGCGCAAGAGGCGAGGCAACTGCTGGCACAACAGGCTCCGCTCGAGATCCTCTGCCGGCGCCGCCAGTTGAAAGGCCTCATCGGCCTCATAGTGCGCCGGTGGACGGTGCCCGAGCACCTGTTCGATCCACCGCTTCGGCTTGCCGAACTCCGCAGCGATTTCGGCTGTGGTCGCCTCCCGGCCCAGACCTTGACTCAGCCGGGCCGACACCGCCTGCACCCGACGCAGCCGCACCGCCCGGCTCGGCGGCAGAGCCAACGCCCCCAGCCGACCGGCGGCCACCTCGGCCACATGCTGCTGGATGCGCTGCATCGCGAAGGTCGAGAATCGCGCCCGCCGATAGTCGAAGCGCTGCAAAGAAGCAGCCAGGGCCACACAACCTTCCTGGAAGAGGTCGTCGAAGCTGAGCCCGGTCATTCGCGCCTCCGCGGCCGCCACCTTGTGCACCATCCGCAGGTTCGCCAGCCAGAAGTGCTGCCAGGCCTGACGTCCTTGCTCAATGAGCAGCGCCCGTTCGGCAGGACTGGCCTGGGTGCGAACCGAGGTGGATTCCGCCCACTGTTCGGCCACCAGTCCGGCCTCAATTCGTCGGGCCAGCTCGGCCTCCTCCGTGGCGGTCAACAGCTCGACCGATGTCATGATGTTCATGGCCACCAGCCTCCGCACAAGGCAGCACCGGAATCAGGATCCACCACTCGAAGTGGACGCCAACACTGCGACAACACCACTTTCGTCCCCGGCCTCACAGCCAACCCCCCAGCTCGGATCAGGGTCCCGGTTCACCGGTCAGGCGCTCGGCTCAGGCACCAGCACCGGTGGCCACAGCGAGCAGTGCTTTGCGGTCGGCCTCCAAGGCGACCAACTGGGCGAACAGCTTGCCGTGCGCGGCAGGTTCCTTCTGCGGGTCCATGCGTTGCATCTTGGACCGAAGATCGGCGATCTTCCTGGCCAACAGGCGCAGCCGCAATACCGAGGCATACTCGGCGGCATAGGCCTCGGTCGGCTCCCGAAGCTCGGGCTCGACCATCATGGTGATCACCAACTGCTCCAAGACCGGATCGGTGATCGACTGCATGAGGCGCACCGACCATTCCTCCGGACCGTCCGGCGCTGCTGCAATCGCAGCAAACAGCGCCTGATAGGTGGGATGGGTGAACTCCGCGACGGTCAGGTGATTGAGGTCATCGCCAAACAGCTTCGGTGCATGGAGCAGCAATCGCAAGGTGGCACGCTCCGCCTCCAGACCACGATCATTCGGCGGTGGCACCGGCAGGCCCGACCGGGCCGGTGGGGCGTCTTCCTCCGAAGCGCTGCGTCCCTCCGCTTGAGGGGGCCGCTGCTGGCGCGGCTGGGAGCGCTGCGCCGTGCGCACCTCGGCGCGAACGTCGTCGAGTTCCATTCCCACCAGCTTGGCGATGTCGCCGATGTACTCTCGCACCAGGCTCTTGTCTCGGACGCTGCTCACCAGGGGCGCCGCGGCCCGAACCGCAGCCAGGCGCCCATCGGCGCGATCAAGGTCATAGCGCTCGACCACGTTACGCATCACGAACCGGTACAGCGGCTCGCGTCGGGCCACCAGATCCCGGACGGCGGCATCGCCGTCAGCCATCCGCAAATCGCAGGGGTCCATGCCATTGCGAGCTACCGCCACATAGGTCTGGGCGGCGAAGATGTGGTCGTCTTTGAAGACCTTCATCGCCGCAGCCTGACCGGCGGCATCACCGTCGAAAGTGAAGATCACTTCACCGGCCGACACCTCACCGGTGCCGAGCAGACGGTGCAGCATCCGACTGTGGCCCTCACCGAAGGCGGTACCGCAGGAGGCCACGGCCGTATCGACCCCGGACAGATGGCACGCCATCACATCGGTGTAGCCCTCGACGATCACCACCTGATTCTTCTTGGCGATGTTCGCCCGGGCCAGATCGAGGCCATAGAGCACCTGAGACTTCTTGTAGACCACCGTCTCGGGGGTATTGATGTACTTGGCCGGCATCCGATCATCGTCGAAAATGCGCCGCGCACCGAACCCCAACACCGAAGCACCGGCGTCGCGAATCGGCCACAGAACCCGGCCTTGGAAGAAGTCCCAGCCCTGCTCACGAATCAAACCGGCCTTCACCAGTTCCTCGTCGCGAAAGCCGCGAGCGCGCAGATGATCGCGAAGATCATGGCCACCTTGGGGGGCGTAGCCGATGCCGAAGTGGGCGGCAGCATCCTTGTCGAAGCCGCGACCGTCCAGGAACTGGCGTCCGGGCAGGCCCGCGCGGCCAACGAGTTGCTCGGTGAAGTACTCCGCCGCCGCTTTGTTCGCCTCCAGCACCCGCAGCCGCAGGCCAGGCTCGCTGCGCTGACCGTCGGCGTTGCTGTAGCGCAACTGCACCCCGCACCGGTCGGCGAGCAATTCCACAGCCTCGCTGAAACTGATGTTGTTGATCTTCTGGACGAAGTCAAAGACATCGCCACCTTCGCCGCAACCGAAGCAGTGGTAGTACCCGCGGGCCGGCGTGACGTGGAACGAGGCGGTCTTCTCCTCATGGAAGGGGCACAGACCGGTGAGTGAGCCGCCGCCACCGCGGCGCAGGGTGACGTGGCCACCAACGACGTCCTCGATCCGGGAACGCTCCCGAACGGTCTCGAGGTCCTCTGGATTGATCATGCCCGCCACAGGCCGAAGTCTAAGTCCTCGGCCGGTCAACCACCGGCAGCCTGACCACGGCGACCACGCACAGCCCCCGGATAGCCGAGCCGGGCCGGGTGGAGGCAAGGGTATGCGGCACGCCTCACCCCGACCCCGGAGACAGCAGGGAGTTCGGCTAGCCTGAGCCCATGTCGACACAGAGGCCGGAGCAGACTCCCCAACGGCCGAGTTCCCACGGCCCCCTTCAGCCCCATTCCGCGGCCAGCTATGCCGAGTTGGCGGCGGCGCATCAACCCGCTGAGGCCACGACCCCCAGCCAGACACCCACCCGTCGCAACACCCACGGCTGGAAACCGGTCAAGAGCCCCTGGCCGGGTTACGTCGGCTTCGTCGCGGTGCTGATCGCCTTGCTCATCATGTTCTCGGTGATGGGCAGCCTCATCGAAGCCGCCATCCCCTATCTGCTCGCCCACCAGGGCCAATCGGTCAACTACGACTATGTGTTGGACCTGTTCACAGGAGTCGCCCCCGACGCTGTGATGCTGGTGCGATTGGCCGGCTGGCTCGGTATCGCCGGTGTCATCCTCGGCGCTGTGGGCGCCATCATCGGCCGAGGCCGCGGCGTGGGCCTCATCGCGGTCGTCGCGGGCTTCCTCTCCCCGGTCATCATCGGCTTCTACATCGGCATGACCGCAGCGGCGAGCCTCCCGAAGTAGCAGCAGCTAGGCGCCGCGTCCGATTCCCCGCGGAACCCGTTCAGGATTCCAACCCAGACGCTCGATCGCGGTCTCAAAAGCGTAGCGGTCGGTCATGCCGGCAACATAGGTGACGGCCGCGCGCACCGGATCCCCGCTCACTCGCGCCACCTGGGCGAAGTCGGCCGGCATGTCACCGGGATGGCCGGCGAAGTCATCCACCAAGGCGCGCAACACGTCGATCACTGCGGCGGCCTGCGCCAAGGATTCCTCCCGGGTGTAGATCCGCTGATAGTTGAAGGCCCGTAGTTCGGCCAATGCCGCAGCCTCCGCCCCGAACATACCGACCGTCCCGGTCTGGGTGGTGGCCGCAATCACCGAGGTGATGAACGCGCCCAACTGGTCGCTGCGCGTCCGACCGGCCACCTCGGCGACCACCTCCGGAAGATCGTCCGCGGTGACGATTCCCGCAGCAATGGCGTCCTCGAGGTCGTGAGCGCAGTAGGCGATGCGGTCGGCCCAACTGACGATCTCGCCCTCGATCGTGGTGGGGGTAGGACTCGACCAGGAGTGGTTGCGAATGCCGTCGGAGGTCTCCTGACACAGATTCAGATCGGCCAGCACCACATCGGCTCCCCAGGGGCCGTGATGGTAACCCTCGGTGAGGAAAGCGTCGAAGGCTTCCTCGGACGCATGGCCGCCTGGGCCATGTCCACAGTCGTGGCCCAGGGCGATCGCGTCGGTCAACGTGACATTCACCCCCACTCCGCGAGCAATCGCCGTCGCGACCTGGGCAACTTCCAGAGCGTGGGTGAGCCGGGTGCGCTGGTGGTCGGTGGGATAGACCACCACCTGGGTCTTGCCGGCCAACCGACGAAAAGCCGTGGAGTGCACGATCCGGTCACGATCCCGTTCAAAGCAGGTGCGTTCAGGGTCGGGTTCCTCTTCACGGTCCCGGACGCCGGCTCCTTTGGCCAACGCGGCACCGGGTCGTAGGTGTTCGGCCTCCCAGCTCTCGCGCTGCACTCGGGAGCGGAGTTCGCCGACCTCGACCGGGCGACCGATGCCGGCGTGGGCCCGAACAACTCCGCCGTCACTGTGGCCGGCCATGGTCCGCGCCCAGGCGACCGTCCGGGGATTCACCTCATTCATAGCTGCCATCCTCCCAGGATTGTCCAC
>JAEXAS010000008.1 GCA_023458095.1 Actinomycetes bacterium
CTGGGCGCCCCGTAGCGTCGCGGCCTAAACGTAGCGTCGGGGGTGGAGAAACTGATCAGGCCGGTGTCCACACTGTGGTGGACACCGGCCTGTGAGCCAGAGAAGGGTTCGACTATTCGGGGTCGACGATCTCGCACAACTGTTGGCCGGAGCTGACCGTTTCGCCAACCTTGGCCGACAGGCTCTTCACGATGCCTGCGCGGTGGGCGTTGATCGGCTGCTCCATCTTCATGGCCTCCAGCACCACGATCAGATCGCCTTCGTTGACCTCGTCGCCCTCCACGACACCCACCTTGACGATGGTGCCCTGCATCGGGGCAGCCAGGGTCTTCGAGGACGGCGCCTTTGCTGTTGCCCCACCAGTGCTGCGGCGGGTGGGCCGCTTGACGGTGGGTTTGGTCATCGGGGCCGACAGCGAACTGGGCAGCTTGACCTCAACCCGACGGTTGTTGACCTCGACCACGTAGGTGGTGGTCTCCACCGGATCGGTTTCGCCCATGGTGCCGGTGTAGGGCTCGATGGTGTTGTCGAATTCGGTCTCGATCCAGCGGGTGTGGATGTCGAAGGTGCCGTCAGTGGCGGCGAAGGCCCGCTCGTTGAGGACCGCGCGATGGAACGGGATGACCGAAGGCATGCCTTCCAAGGTGGTTTCGCTCAGCGCCCGCTTCGCACGGGCGATCGCCTCGGAGCGGTTCGCACCGGTGACGATGATCTTGGCCACCAAGGAGTCGAAAGATCCCGGCACTGCCATCCCGGTCAGATACCCCTCATCCACCCGGACGCCCGGTCCGGCCGGGGCGTGCCAGGCGGTCACCGTTCCCGGGGCGGGCATGAAGTTGCGTCCGGCATCTTCGGCGTTGATCCGGAATTCGATCGAGTGGCCGTTGATCTCGGGATCCTCGAAGCCGAGTTCTTCGCCCTCGGCGATCCGGAACATCTGGCGAACCAGGTCCAGTCCGGTGACCTCCTCCGAGACGGGGTGCTCGACCTGCAGTCGGGTGTTGACCTCCAGGAAGGAGATGGTGCCGTCCTGGCCGATCAGGAACTCACAGGTGCCTGCGCCCACATAGCCGGCCTCTTTGAGAATGGCCTTGCTGGACTCGTACAACCGGGTGCGCTGCTCCTCGGTGAGGAACGGTGCGGGAGCTTCCTCGACCAGCTTCTGGTGGCGGCGCTGCAGCGAGCAGTCGCGCGTGGAGACCACCACGACATTGCCCTTGGTGTCGGCCAGGCATTGGGTCTCGACGTGCCGGGGACGATCCAGGTAGCGCTCCACGAAGCACTCGCCGCGGCCGAAGGCGGTCACCGCCTCGCGGGTGGCCGACTCGAACAGCTCCGGAATCTCCTCCAGGGTGCGGGCGACCTTCAGGCCGCGTCCGCCGCCACCGTAGGCGGCCTTGATAGCGATGGGCAGGCCGTGCTCGGTGGCGAAGGCGACGACCTCCTCGGCATCGGCGACCGGATCGGGGGTGCCGGGTACCAGCGGTGCGCCGACTTTGGCGGCGATGTGGCGAGCTTGAACCTTGTCACCGAGTGCGTCGATGGCGGCTGGCGAGGGGCCGATCCAGATCAGCCCGGCATCGAGAACGGCTTGGGCGAAGCTGGCGTTCTCGGCCAGGAAGCCGTAGCCGGGGTGAACCGCGTCGGCGCCGGTGCGAGCAGCGACCTCCAAGATCTTGGCCTGGTCGAGGTAGGTTTCGGCTGGGGTGAGGCCATTGAGGGCGAAAGCCTCGTCGGCGAGCTTCACAAAGAGTGAGTCGGCGTCCGGGTCGGCATAGATCGCCACACTGCCGATGCCGGCGTCCCGTGCGGCGCGGATCACTCGGACGGCGATCTCCCCGCGGTTGGCAACCAGCACTTTGGTAATCGGCATCAATGTTCCTTTCAGGTCTGAGACCACAACTCAGCGGAGTCTAGTGAAAACCGCGCCCGCTAGGCAGTACTTGAGCCGCGGGATTTCGGGACTGAGACAGTTGCACCCGTGCAGGTGCATGCTTGGCTTGTGGAGAATCCGCGCAGTCTAGTGTGGCGCGACGGCATCGTAGTCGCCCGGGATCTGTCCTTTGCTGACCTTGAGCGTTGGCGAGGCGCCACCGATGCGGTGGTATGGCTGGATCTGGTGGCGCCGTCCCGAGAGGTTCTGGACGAGTTGGCCGCAGATCTCGGCCTGAGCGCTCTGGCCGTCGACGATGTGATCGAACCCAAGGAACGCCCGAAGGTCACCCGCTATGAGCGGCATGCCTTCCTGACCTGCTATGCGGTCGACTTGGATCATTCCAGCGACGGACGGGTGGAGGTGCGCCTGGGTCGGTTGTCGGCCTTCGTGCTGCCGGATGCCTTGATCACGGTGCGCTCCGACGATCAGGTCGACATCGAGCGCATCGTGAACCGGTGGGTCAACGACGACCTGGTCGGTCACGGCGTGGCAGCTCTCGTGCACGGCATGCTCGATGAGGTCGTCGACGGCCACTTCGATGTCATCACCACCTTGGACGAGGAGATGGACGATCTGGAGGATCTGCTGTTCGAACGCGACCGCAAGCCGGCCGAGATCCAGCAGCGGGTATTTGCCTTGCGCAAGGCGCTGGTGCGGCTACGGCGAGTGGTGCTCCCCATGCGGGAGGTCGTGACGGCTGTGATGCGGTTCCGCGACGAGAACGACATCCCGCTGTCCGGTGAGTTGGAGGGCTACTTCAACGACTTGTACGACCACGTGATTCGAGCAGCGGAGTGGACTGAGAGCCTGCGCGACATGATCAGCAGCGTGTTCGAGACCAATCTGAGCCTTCAGGACGCCCGCCTCAACGAGGTGATGAAGAAGCTCGCCGCCTGGGCGGCCATCATCGCCGTCCCGACCGCGGTGACCGGCTGGTTCGGCCAGAACATTCCCTATCCGGGGTTTGCCCACGAGTCGGGTCTGATCCAGAGCGTGGTGCTGATCCTGGTGGGATCGGTGGGGCTGTACCTGCTCTTCCGCAGGGCCGACTGGATCTGATCGCGCTCAGGCGAACACGGCCAGCGCGACCGGAACGATCCACAGCACGGCCAGTGCTTGGAGCATGTGGTCGTGGAGCACGACATCTTCTGGCTCGCCAGCTTTCCCGTGGTCGATCTTCATCGCGTAGCGCAGGATCGCCAAGGTGAACGGCGCGATCGAGACCGCAGCCCACGGCACGCCCAACAGGTTCCCGCTCTGGTCGAAGGCCCACAGGCTGTAGGACATGATCACGATCGCCATAGAGATCGACCAGATCTCGCGCAGATAGGTCGGGGTGTAGCGCTCCAGGCTTGCCCGGGTCTTGGCCTCGGAGCCGAGTTCGGTCAGCTCTGAATAGCGCTTGCCGGCCACCATGAACAGCGACCCAAAGGAGGCCACCAGGAGGAACCACTGGCTCAGCACCAGCCCGGAGGCGACACCGCCGGCGACGGCCCGCAGAAGGAAGCCTGCCGACACCATCGCCAAATCGATGATCGGCTTGTCCTTCAAGAAGAAGGAGTAGCCGAGTTGCAGGACCAAATACAGGCTCAACACCGCGCCCAGCATGGGGTTGACCCAAAAACCGATGCTCAGCGAGGCGGCGGCGGTGATCACAGCCATCACCCAGGCGGTGCCTGCGGCGAGTTCGCCGGCTGCAATGGGACGGAAGCGTTTGGTGGGGTGCAGCCGATCGGACTCGACATCGCGAATGTCATTGACCAGGTAGATCGAGGCGCTGATGAGGCTGAAGGCCAAGAGCGCCCAACATGCCGGGATCAGCACGGCGGGCACGAAGAGTTGGCCGGCGGCCAGGGGAGCGGCCAGCACCAGCACGTTCTTCACCCACTGCTTGGGCCGCATGGCGCGCAGCCAGGCAGGGAGCAGTGATTTCGGCGTCGGGATCTGGTCGACCTGGTCATGTTCAGCCATAGCGACTAAAGGGTAGCGGAGCGCCGAAGCGATGCTGCATCACGGTGCCGTGATCACGAACCCCAATCGCCCAGGGCGCCTTGCAGGGCGCCCAGGCAGGCGTCAGCGATGGCCTCGCGGTCGTCGGCGGCACAGCCCTGCTTCACCCAGTGCAGGCAGGCCTGGTCGAGAAACCCGAAGTAGCCCCACAGGGCGTACTCGTGCCGCGCCCAATCACTGGGACGCAGCAGTTCGCGCAGGGCCTCGACATAGGCGCCGCGGGCCTGATGCCGAACCGCCACGGCTTCGGGTGGCTCTTCGCCGCCCAGCAGGGGCGCGGCCCAGGTGCGGGGGTGGGTCGCGATGTGATCCAGATAGACCAGGATCGAGGCCCGCACCCGGTCACGTTTGGGGGCGCCTTCGGCGAGGCCGGCCACAGCTCTGCGCTGAGCGGTGCTGAGTTCGGCCACGGCAGCGGCGACCACCTCGGCGTAGAGGGTGGCTTTGTTCCCGAAATAGTGGAAGACCAAGGCGCTGGAGGCCTGTGCGGCGCGGGCGATCTCGGCGACCGACACCTCGGCGTAGGGCGCCTCGGCGTAGCACTGCAGGGCGGCGGCGAGGATCGCCTCCCGGCGAGCGGTGGTGTCCAGCCGCTGTCGCCGGACGCCGGGCGCTGCGGTGTCTTCGGAACCCATGGTGGTCATCCTAGCGCTATTGAGTTATAGTCAATAGCGTTATTGAGTCGGACTCAATAGGAGTATTGATGAGTCTTCTGGATCACGCCATCTGGTGGCATGTCTATCCACTGGGTGCGTGCGGGGCGCCAATTCGCGGGGGTGGAGTCGGGGTCCATCATCGGCTGACGCGGCTGGGTGCATGGCTGGACTATGTCGTCGAGTTGGGCGGCTCGGGACTGCTCCTGGGGCCGATCTTCGCCGCCACCAGTCACGGCTACGACACCCTCGACCACTTCAGCATCGATCCGCGGCTGGGTGATGACGCCGACTTCGACCGCCTCGTGGAACAAGCCCACCGCCGCGGTCTGTCGGTCATTCTCGATGGGGTCTTCAATCACGTTGGGGTCGAGCATCCGCTCGTGCAGCAGGCGATCAGCGATGGCGGCGGGTTGGTGAAGCTGGACGCAGGGCCAAACGGGTGGCAGCCGGTCGGCTGGGAGGGCCACGGCGGTCTCGCTGAACTGGACCACGACAACCCGGCCGTCGCCGACCTGGTCACCGAGATCATGCTGCACTGGCTGCGCCGGGGGATCGCCGGCTGGCGACTGGATGCGGCCTATTCGGTGCCGGTCGGGTTCTGGGCCGAGGTGATCGGGCGTGTCCGCCAGGAGTTCCCCCAAGCGGTCTTCATCGGCGAGGTCATCCACGGCGACTACACCGCCATCGTGGAAGAGGGGGGTCTGGACACCGTCACCCAATACGAACTGTGGAAGGCGATCTGGAGTTCGATCAGCGATGCCAACTTCTGGGAACTGGCCTGGGCACTGGAGCGGCATCAGCAGTTCAGCCAGGCATTCGTGCCGCAGACCTTTGTGGGCAATCACGATGTGGATCGCATTGCCAGCCTGGTCGGTGATGGCGGCGCCGCTTTGGCCGCCGTCGTGCTCTTCACCGTGCCGGGGGCGCCCAGTATCTACTACGGCGACGAGCAAGGATTTCGAGGACGCAAAGGGGAGGGCTGGGAGGCCGACGCCGAACTGCGTCCCGCGCTGCCGGACACTCCCGAGCAGTTGGCCGATCTCGGACGCTGGCTGTATCGCCTCCATCAGGATCTGATCGGGCTGCGGCGGCGAAATGCCTGGCTGGCCCGAGGCTCACTGGCGGTGATCGACAAGCAGAACACCAGCATCACCTACCAGGTTCGTGACACCGATCACCTGCTGTCAGTCACGATCGACCTGATGCCGCAGCCGATGGCGACCATCACTGTGGACGGTGAGCGCGTCTTCGGTTGGACCCAAGCCGACTGAAGGCGATGCCGGCTGGTCGACTCTCAGTCCTGATCGAGGTGCCACAGCGAATGCCACCCGACGTCGAGTTCGGCGAACAGCCGCCGCAGCAGGGGCAGGCTGATGCCCACCACATTGTGTGGATCGCCGCACACTCCGGTGACATAGGCGCCACCCAGGCCGTCCACGGTGAAGGCTCCGGCAACCTTGAGCGGCTCTCCGGTGGCCACATAGGCCGCAATCTCGTCGTCGTCGATATTGGCGAACATCACTTCGGTGGTCGCCACGGCTGCGGCAGCCACCACCGCGCCGGCCCGGCGGGCGATCACATGATGACCGGTGTGCAGGTGGCCGGTGCTGCCGCGCATCTGGCGCCAGCGGTCAATCGCCTGCTGCGCGTCGGCTGGTTTCCCCATCGCCTCGCCGCGCAACTCCAGCAGCGAATCACAGGCCACGATCAGAACATCCTCAGTGCCGGTAAGGTCGCCGAATACCTTCTCGGCCTTCGCTCGGGACAGTTGGCTGACCAACCCGACCACATCGACGGCGGTGAAGGCATCCTCATCGACGTCGGACACCATGATCTCCGGACGCAGACCGGCGTCGATCAAGGTCTGGCGTCGCGCAGGCGAGGAGGAAGCGAGAATGAACCGCAACGGGCGGGACTCGTCGCTCACCGCTGACCACTCGGCTTCCGAAGGGCGCCGACTTTCGAGCTTGCCGCGGCGCCGTGGTCGGGAAACCAGGTGCAGGCAGCGTGCAGGCCGACCAGCGAGCTCATGGTGTCCTCGCTCAGCGACGGAAGGTGCTGCGCCAGGCCTCGCGTCCGGGCAGCAGGGGATTGCGCACCGTGTGCCAGTACGACCGCCAGCCACCGGCCAAGGTTCCCGTGTGCGGAGCATGGGGCTCGGGCCGGCCCCGCCGCACCGCCACCGTGATGGCGGCGATGGCGGCGAGTTCCTCGTCGGTGGGGTTGCCAGAGACGATTTCGACCAGGTTCTCGGCTTCAGGATTGGTCATAGCGGAATGTTCCCATGCTTCTTCGGCGGCAACTGCTGACGCTTGGTGCGCAGCAGCCGCAGCACTCGAATGACCTGGGCGCGCGTCTCGTGGGGGTGGATGACCTTGTCCACATAGCCGCGCTCGGCAGCCACGTACGGGTTGGCCAGATGATCGTTGTACTCGTCGATCAGCTCGGTACGGCGAGCAGCGGCGTCATCGGAGGCCGCCAGTTCCTTGCGGTACAGCAGGTCCACCGCGCCTTCGGCGCCCATGACGGCGATCTGGGCGGTCGGCCAGGCCAGGTTCACATCGGCACCCAGCGGCTTGGACCCCATCACGCAGTAGGCGCCGCCGTAGGCCTTGCGGGTGATTACGGTCACCAGTGGGACGGTGGCCTCGGCATAGGCGTAGATGATCTTCGCGCCGCGGTGGATGATGCCGTTCCACTCCTGGTCGGTGCCGGGCAGGAAGCCGGGCACATCGACGAAGGTGAGCACCGGAATGTTGAAGGCGTCGCAGGTTCGCACGAAGCGAGCGGCCTTCTCGGCGGCGTTGATGTCGATGGTGCCGGCCTGAACCATCGGCTGGTTCGCGACCACACCGATCGAGCGACCTTCGACCCGTCCGAATCCACAGATCATGTTCTGGGCGTACAGGCCGTGCACTTCCAGGAAGTCGTCGTCGTCGAGCACCCGCTTGATGACGTCGTGCATGTCATAGGGCTGGTTGGGGCCGTCGGGGATCACCGTGTCGAGCGCCAGATCGTGCTCGGTGATGGTGAGGTCGGCCTCTTCTTCCTCGTAGACCGGCGGGTCTTCCAGGTTGTTCTGGGGCAGGAAGGTGATGAGCTGGCGGGCGTATTCCAGAGCGTCCTGCTCGTCGGCGGCCAGGTAGTGGGAGTTGCCCGACTTGGTGGAGTGCGTGCGGCCACCGCCGAGTTCCTCCATGGTGACTACCTCGCCGGTGACGGTCTTGATGATCGCCGGGCCGGTGATGAACATCTGCGAGGTCTGGTCGACCATGATCACGAAGTCGGTCAGGGCGGGGGAGTAGACGTGGCCGCCGGCAGCGGCGCCCATGATCAGCGAGATCTGCGGGATCACGCCGGAGGCCAGCGTGTTGCGCCGGAAGATCTGGGAGTACAGGTCGAGGGAGACCACACCCTCCTGGATGCGGGCGCCGCCACCTTCGTTGATGCCGATGATCGGGCAGCCGGTCTTGATGGCGAAGTCGAGGATCTTGACGATCTTCTCGCCGTAGACCTCGCCCAGTGCGCCACCGAAGAGGGTGACGTCCTGGCTGAAGACGCACACCGGGCGTCCATGGATCGAACCGACACCGGTGATCACACCGTCGGTGTAGGGGCGCTTGGCCTCCATCCCGAAGGCGGTGCTGCGGTGACGGGAAAACTCGTCGAACTCTGTGAAGGTCCCCTCGTCGAGCAGCATCATGATGCGCTCGCGGGCTGTCATTTTGCCTTGGGCGTGCACCTTCTCGACGGCTGCTGGTGCGGCAGGGTTCTTTGCTTGTTCGATGCGGTCGCTGAGTTCAGCGATCTTGCCCCTAGTGGTGTGAATGTCCGGCTGCATGAGCGGAACCATAGCCGCACCAGGGCGTTCTCGTCATAGGCTCGTGGGGTGAATTCCATCTTCGGAGCGGATTGGGGTGCCGAGGTTGCTGCGGCAGCCGGGTGGCCCTGGACATCGGTGAGCACCGTCGACACCACCGGATCGACCAATGCCGACTTGGTTGCCCAGGCCCGTGGCGGAGCGCCGTCGGGCACGGTCTTGGTGGCCGCCCATCAAAGCGGCGGACGTGGACGGCTGGACCGCACGTGGACCGCTCCGCCGGGAACATCGCTGGCGATCTCGGCGCTGTTGCGGCCACCTGAGCAGGTGCCGATCATGCGCTGGCTGTGGCTGCCGCTGCTGACTGGTTTGGCCGTCGTTGACGCAGTGGGGGTGGCCACGGGTGTGGCGGCGACCGTGAAATGGCCCAACGACGTTCTGATCGACGGTCGCAAGTTGTGCGGAATCTTGTCGGAGCGTGTCGTTGATCCGCGCGGCGACGCCGCCGTGATCGGGATGGGCATCAACACCCGGCTGCGGGGTGATCAACTACCCGTTCCCACGGCCACCTCGCTGGCGTTGGCCGGGGTCGAGGTCGACGAGCGGGAGTTGGTGGTGGCCGTCCTTGCCGCCCTGGGCCAGTGGTATCGCCGCTGGCTGGACGAGGAGGACTTTGCCGATGCCATGACTCAGCGCTGCAGCACCGTCGGTCGATTGGTGCGGGTGGAGTTGGGTGCCGGCCGCACTGCCGTGGGAACCGCAGTCGGCATCGACAGCGACGGCCGCCTGCTGGTGGACGTGGACGAGAAGCGGCAGGCGTTTTCCGCCGGTGACGTGGTCCACCTGCGGTGAGGGGTGTGGGTCCGGTGTTGCCGGGCACGGTGTGCCACGATTGAGCCATGGGACTTTCTGCACACCTGCTGGGGCAGGGCGAAACCGAGGTCTTGCATTTGCGCACCCACATCAAGGCGTTGATCTGGCCCGCGATCGTGGTGCTGCTGGTGGCTGTGGCTACCGGGCTGGCCTTGGCCTGGGTTCCGGCCGCTCAACTGTTCTGGGCCGGCTGGTTGATCGGGGCGGTCGCCGTGGTGGCCCTCATCGGTGGTGCTTTGGTTCCCTTTGTGCGGTGGTGGACGGCGACCTACACCTTCACCAATCGTCGCATCATCACCCGGCACGGCATCATCACCAAGCGGGGCCATGACCTGCCGCTGAGTCGTATCGCGAATGTCGCCTACGAGCAGTCCCTCACCGACCGCATGTTCGGCTGCGGCACCCTGCAGCTCACGACCTCGGCCGAGGAGCCGGTGACCTTGCATGACATTCCTGATGTCGAACGCGTTCATGTGGTGATGACCGAGTTACTGTTCAACGGCGGACAGCCCGTCCAGTCTGCCCAGCCCGGCGTGAGCACACCCGAGCAGCACGACGAGTGAGCATCGATGAGCCGGTGACGCAGGAATCGCCGAAGGAACCGTCGTCTACGCGCACGGCATTGAAGACCCAGCTGTTTCGCTTCGTGGTGACCGGAGTCTTGGCCGCCATCGTCGACTTCGGTTTGCTGAATCTGTTCATGGCCGTCAGCCTGGGCTACGTGGTGTCGAAGGCGCTGTCCTTCGTTGCCGGCACCACCACTGCCTACCTCATCAATCGTCGCTGGACCTTCGCCGCGGGCCCCTCCAAACGTCGTTTTGCCGCAGTCGTCGTGCTGTACCTGCTGACCTTTGCGGTGCAGTGGGGATTGTGGGTGCTGTGCTATCCGTGGTTGCTCCAGGCCTCCGGTAACGAGATCGTGGCGCGCGTCGTCGGGTTCGTCATCGCCCAAGGTGTGGCCACGACGGTGAACTTCATCGTGCAGCGCACCGTGATCTTTGCCCGGGCTTGAGTCGGTGATTCAGGAGCGAATCTGTGGGGGATTGGACTCTCCGTGCTCAGCTGCGGAGTACACCACCCCGCTGTGAAGTCCGAACTTGTGCGCGGCTGGTTGGGTGCTGACCCTGAGCACTGTGTTGCTCGCGAGGTGCCATAAGGCGAGTTGATTCTGCTCGTACAGGGAATAGGTGAGTATCGCACCATCGGTACTGAAGGCGAGGCTGCCCGCCTCGGTGTCGGTGGGGGCGGTTGCCATCGCCGTGAAGGTTGAGGCGTCGAAGACCGTCACCACTGAGGGGCTGGTCGCCATAATCTGTGCCACCCGAGCACCGTCGGGCGACAGGGCGACCGTACTTCCGTAGCGAGCCGCAGTGGGCGCGCTGGCGATGAGCCGTCGGGCCGGGATATCCCAGATCTGGGTGTGCAGCGAGTACCCGGCCACAGCCAGCCGGGTTCCGTCGGCGCTGAACGACACGTTCGTAACGCTCCTGGACGGCACCGCTAGTGTGCCGACGAGCGCACCATCAGCAAGTCCCCACAGCTTCACCGCCGAGTCCCCCGACGTGGCGCTGAGCAAGGTGCGTCCGTCTGGGCTGAAGGCGAGGCAGGTGATGTTCGCCGGGGCGTCCGTAGACTGCTGGGCCGAGTCTTGGCGAATGGTGTGAATGGTCTCGCCCGTAAGCGAATCCACAACGAAGATCTCGCCATGAGTGCCCGGGATGGCCAAGAGCCGATGATCGGAACTGCTGACAACCGGTGCCGCCGAGACGTCACCGACGCGCGGGCGGTTGCCCGGGGCTGGTGCGAGTTCAGCGGAAGTCGGGTAGGGGCGCGGTGCGGAGGTTGCGCAGCCAGTGACCATGATCGCACCGGCGAGGATGGTTGCCGTGCGGAGTAGCCGACGGCCCTGTGAGCGAACCGTCGCATGCCGTGGTCGGCCTTCGGCTTCGGGGAATGGCTTAGCCACGTGATGTTCTCGATCCTCACCAGCGGATGCTGCTGACGACCATAGGTCGCAGGCGTGGCCCGACCAAGGGCAGAAATCTCCCGCGCTCCTTGTCCGTGCGGTCCTGACCGATCCCAACTGCTGTGGGACCACCCGAACCTAGACACCTACAGGACGGTCATCTCCTGCGGCTCCACCAGGACGCCGGAGGACGTCGGCAGGTCGGAGGGCATGACCCGGTAGACGCGCTTGCCTCGCGCCTCGGCCAGGTAGGTGGTGGGGACGCCATCGATGAAGTGGATGCCGGCACCGTCGTCGGCGGCGAAACCACCAGGAAGATCACCGGCGGCGACCGCCTCGGTGTAGGCCGGGGCGCGCTCGGCCTCACCGTCGAAGTGCGGGCAGAAGCTGCCGTCGAGAAGATCCAGGCCGCCGCGCCAGGCTCGATAGTCGCCGAAGGTGTCGGTGATACAGCCGCCATACCAGCAGGCTCCGCCGGCACCAACGCCGGCCAACACCACATCGCCCTGCTTGGCGCGGTTCTTGATGGCCTTGCCCACACCGTGGGCCTTCCACAGCGCCAGAAGATTCACGGTGTGCCCGCCGCCGACCAAAATGATGTCGGCATCGGCGATTCGGGCGATCGAATCGGTGGAGCTGCCGTCCCACAAAGTCAGCACCATGGTGCGCACGCCGAGAGTGCTGTAGGCCATGAGGAATTTGCTGATGTACTGCGGGTCATCGGCCGAAGCGGTGGGGGCAAAACAGACCAGCGGTGAACGCTTATCGCTGAGTTCAATCAGATACCGGTCAAAGTTCGTCGCAGCGCCGTGCTCCGACATCGAGAAGCCGCCGCCGCCCATGGTCACGATGTGTGTCGTCATGCTGCAATTGTGGCAGGTCCGCAGCCCACCTGAGGACAAACCAGATACTGCGGACAGCAGCAATGGGCCGTGGCCGACCCTGGTGCGCGGGGAGAGTTTTGGAGCCCGACCGCTCCCGGCGCGAAGATGGGTGACGACAGCGCAGCGCATCGGGCCGGAGGAGGCCCGCGAGGAGGAGACCCCGTGAGTGAAACACCCGTGATCGGAATCGTGATGGGCTCGGATTCGGACTGGCCGATCATGAGCGCCGCAGCCGAGGCGGTATCCGAGTTCGGCCTGGGCTATGAGGCCGATGTGATCAGCGCCCACCGCATGCCCGACGAGTGCATCGCCTGGGGACGCAGCGCCCGCGAGCGGGGTTTGAAGGTGATTATCGCCGGGGCCGGCGGTGCCGCGCACCTGCCCGGGGTCCTGGCCGCGGTCACCCCGCTGCCGGTGATCGGCGTGCCGGTGGCTTTGAAGGTGCTCGACGGCATGGATTCGCTGCTTTCCATCGTCCAGATGCCCGCAGGGGTCCCGGTCGCCACCGTGGGGATTGGCAATGCGCGCAACGCGGGTCTGCTGGCCGTGCGGATGCTGGCCGCCAGCGATCCGCAGCTTGCTGACAAAGTCGTCGAATTCCAGGCGCAGTTGCGCGACGCGGCCCGGGCCAAGGGTGCCAAGGTTCGGGGTTTGTGATCTGCGCGTAGTCCTTCTGATCGGCGGCGCGGCGGCCGGATCGCCTTGAGCGAGCGGGCAATACTGATATCGGCTGTCCGCCGAGCCTCAGGAGTTTTATGACTGCCACCACCGCCGCTACGCTGCCGCCGCCGCTGCAGCGTAGCCGGGGCATTTCGCTGCGTCGTGGTCTGGTGCTGATGGGCTTTTCGCTCCTCATCCCCGGGATCGCTCAAGCGGTCGCGGGCAACCGCAAGCTGGGCCGCATCGCGGTGAAGACCTGGTTGGCGCTGATTCTGCTGATCGTGGCGGTCGGCATCGTGGCGATTCCGTTCCGCAATTTTGTCATCGCGTTGTATGCCAACCCGATCACGTTGACTGTGTTGCAGGTCGGCGTTCTGGTTTATGGCATCGCCTGGGCGCTGCTGCTCTTGGACGCCTGGCGCATCGCGGATCCGCGGGCCATGTCCCGGCTCGGGGCGATCATCTCCGGTGCGCTGGCGCTGATCCTGGCCAGCACCGGCGCCACCGTGGCGTGGACGGCATCGGGCATCTTCGATGCGCAGCGATCGCTCATCGGAGACGTCTTCGGCGGTGGCGGCAACACCCAGGCCGTCGACGGACGCTACAACGTGCTACTGCTGGGTGGGGACGCAGGCAAGGGGCGCGAGGGTCTGCGTCCAGACTCGATGACGGTGGCCAGCATTGACGCCCGAACCGGGCGCACGGTCTTGTTCAGCCTGCCCCGAAACCTGCAGCGGGCGCCGTTCCCCGCCGACTCTCCACTGCACGATCTGTACCCGCATGGCTATTACTGCCCGGAGAAGGCGGTGGCCGATCTGTGCATGCTCAACGGCATCTACACCCTGGCCCAGCAGCACAAGGATCTGTTCCCGGGCGTGAAGTACCCAGGAGTCGAGGCAACCCGCAGCTCCATCGAGGAGATCCTGGGCCTCAAGATCAACTACTGGGCGATGATCGATCTGAAGGGCTTTGAGAAGCTGATTGACGCCGTCGGCGGGATCACCTTGGATGTCGGCAAGAAGGTGCCGATCGGCAGCCTGCACAGCCCCAAGGGCGTCTACGGCTGGATCAAAGCGGGCAAGAACCAGCACCTCAATGGCTTCCAGGCACTGTGGTTCGCACGCTCCCGGGAGTACTCCAGCGACTATGAGCGCATGATCCGGCAGAAGTGTGTGATGAATGCCATGCTCAAGCAGCTCGATCCGGCGACGGTGGTCACCAAGTTCCAGAAGTTGGCCGACGCAGGCAAACAGATCGTGGCGACCAACCTGCCTGCTGATCAGATCGGCCCGATGATGGACCTGGCCATGAAAGCCAAGGCGCTGCCGATGGCCTCGGTCAGTTTCACCCCACCCACCTTGAAGGCCCTCAGCGGGAGCTATCCCACCGTCAACCCGGACTTCGCCGATATTCGCAAAGTGGTGGCCGATGCGATTGAAGCCAGTGAGTCCCTGGATCAACCCGGCAGCCAGACCAGTGCGTCGTCCTCGGCGACCCCAAAGAAGAAAAAGAGCACCAAGAAGGCCACCACCAAGACCGACAACCTCGATGCGATCTGCAAGGTCAGCTGACTCACAAAGTGCCTGAGCCCAGAATGGCGAAGACCCATTTCCCGACCGTCGAGGTCAACTCTCGCCCGGTGGGGAAATCCTGGTCACGAGTCATGACACACATTCGGTAATCGCGGCCGTCACCACTGACGGTGCCCATCGAGTTCACCGCCCACAGCCCGTCACTGGACTTGAACTGCACCCAGCCGTTCTTGAGATGGACAGTGACCTGATCGGACTTCGGCTGGCCCACGCCCCAGGTCTGATCGGCTTCAACCTCGCCCATGAGTGTGTAGATGTAGGCGCATTCGTCCTTGGTCAAGGCGGTGGTGTCGCCCGTGGCCAGGGCGGTAGCCAAGATCCCCTGGTCTGACGGGGTGGTCCAAGTCCAACTCCACTGGTCGGCCTTGTTCGCATCGAGGTGGGTGTGCTTCATCCCCAACTCGGCGGCCAACACGGGGTAATCCTGGTACCCGGCGTAATCCCACAGTGCCGATGCCGCCTCGTTGTCGGAGTTGGTGATCGCCTTGCGTGCCTGCTCGGCGTGCTCGGCGCTCAGCGGATGACCGTCGGCGCGAGCCTTTCGCAAGGCCATCGCCACGATCATCGGCTTTGCCATCGAAGCGCTCTGGCTGGCGTAGTCGCCGGAGTAGCTGTAGCTGCGTCCGGTGCGTACATCGGTGATGAAAACCCCAAAGTTGCGGTTGCCGGCACTGATGACGCTCAGCGCCTGATCCAGCTGATTGCGGATCGGTCCGGTGGGGGAGGGGCTGGGTTCGGGAATCGCCGGCACCGCCTCCGTGCAGGCCGCCAAGCCGGTGATGGCGATGCCGGAGATGACCACCCCGGCTGTGGTCAGAAAGGAACGACGTGAGATGCCAAGGTCCATCAGAATGAGTCCTCTTCGATTGCCCGGGGTAATCATGCCATCTCGTGGCAATCGGTTCCCGCAGGAGCTTGGCCGCGTGTGGGATGCAGGGGGTTGTCCGACGCCCTAGGCTCAACGCGTGCGTTATGTGGTGATTTTGGCCGGCGGCTCGGGAACTCGACTGTGGCCGCTGTCGAGAAAAGGCATGCCCAAACAGCTCTTGCCGCTGATTGATGGCAGGAGCCTGCTGCGATTGGCTTTCGAGCGATCCCTGGCGCTGGTGCCGGCGGAGCGCATCCTGGTGGTCACCGGGGCGGCGCATGCCGGCGCGGTGCAGGACCAGCTTCCGGAGCTCCCCTCGTCCAATATTCTCGGCGAGCCCACCGGCAGGGACTCGCTCAATGCCGTCGCTTGGGCGGCGGCCGTCCTGCGCGCTCAGGATCCGGAGGCGGTGATCGCCCATGTCACCGCCGACCACCTCATCGAACCGGTTGAGACCTTCACCGAAGTGATTCGCACCGCATTCGCGCTGGTGGAGGCCGATCCACTCGCTCTGGTCACCCTCGGCGTCGTGCCCACCACTGCTCATACCGGCTACGGCTACCTGCACCGTGGTGCTGAGATTCCCGGGTTCCCGGGCGCGCACCGCGTCCTGGAATTCGCCGAGAAGCCGGACCGGGAGGTTGCCGAGCGCTATCTGGCCAGCGGCGAGTATTGGTGGAACGCCGGCATGTTCATCTGGCGAGCCGACACCCTGCTGGAGCAGTTGCAGGTCTTGCTTCCCGACACCTATGCCGCAGTGACATCGCTGGCCGCCGAGCCGGACCGACTCGCGGAAATCTTCCCCACCTTGATGAAGACTTCGGTCGACTATGCCGTGATGGAGCCGGTCTCGGCCGGACGCGGAACCGCCACTGTGCTGGCCGTTGCCCTGCCGGTGTCCTGGCGTGATGTCGGCGGCTTCGGCACGCTGGCCGAGGTCCTCTCCCAGGACGCGGACCGTAATTCCTCCAGCGGCACGGTGGTGATGCGGGCCGCCGAGAACAATGTGGTGATCAATACCGACTATGGATCGCTGGTGGCCTTGCTGGGCGTGGCCGATCTGGTGGTGGTGCGGACGCCGGAGATCACCGTGGTGACCGACCGTGATCACGCCGAGCAGATCAAAGACCTGGTCTCTGATGTGGTGATGACCTTCGGTGACCGATTCGCTTGAGTGGTGGGGGATTCCCGCTAGCCTGAGACCGAAGACCGCCGACCCCCGGAAGCTGAACTGGCCATGATCGAAAACCTCAAGCGCAGCCGCGAAACGCTTTCCTGGATCCTGATGGGCCTAGTCCTGGTGAGCATGGCCCTGACCGGGTGGCGGTTTGCGATGGCGCTGGGCGAGATGGCTCCGGTCGCCGCCTTCCAAGAAGTGGGCGGCCAGTGGATGAACTTCGCCATCAGCTTCGTCTTGGTGCTGGTGGTGATGTCGTGTTCGTGGGCGGCACCAGCCACCCGTCACGCTCATCTGATCACCCGCCTGGCTGCGGTTCTGCTTACCCTCGGTGTCGTGCTGACTCTGATCAGTGCCTTGATGGGCATGTGGGCCTCCGCCGCCGGAATCGGTGTAGTCCTGGATGTCCTGGGTGGGCTGCTGGACGTAGCGCTCAAGGCCGTCCTGGCCGGTTCTCTGTGGGTCTTCCTTCGCGGCGTCAAAGCCGGTCGGATCGAAACGGCCCCGCCGTCGCAGCCCACACCGACCGAGGCACCTGAGCCCAGTGCGGACGGCGCCGCCGACCCGGCGGCGGCAACAGTGTGGTGGACCGCAGCCGACGCTGCGACGGGAGCGCCCGGGCATGATCGGATGCCACCGTCTGAGGCGGTGGAGGACACGCTCGCCGCACCGGAAGAGCGTTCCTGACAGGTCGGCATCGGGGCCGGGTCCACGCGGTCGTGGATGATAACCCGCCCGGGGTTGACTTATTGGTAATGACAAGCGTGTAATTCAGTACATAGTTCGCGTTTTGCTGCGAACGGGTCGAGGAGAGTCACATGCAGGAACTGTTCCTGGTCGTGGAACCTGAGGGCGAAGAGGGCGCACTGGGGTGGCAATCCCGGTCGCTGTGTGCCCAGACCGACCCGGAAGCTTTTTTTCCGGAGAAGGGTGGTTCCACCCGCGAGGCAAAGAAGGTCTGCCTGTCCTGTGAAGTGCGATCGGAATGCCTGGAGTACGCCCTAGCCAACGATGAGCGGTTCGGCATCTGGGGCGGGCTCAGTGAGCGGGAGCGCCGGCGTTTGAAGAAGCGGGCCATCTGATCGTCCTTCCTGGCCAATGTAGGCTGGGGCACCGGTTCAGCCGGTACATCAGGCGCTCTTACGCGCCCTGCTGGCACGAGGTCGGAGAGGCGATGCGTGAGCGAATCCAGCGGTGAGTTCGGTGTTGATCCTTGGGCATGGCTGCGGGAGATCGATGAGTCCGAAGCGCCGGATCTGAGCGAGTTCCGAGTAGTCGTGGGCATGATCCCCGCTGGCGGCGATGCGGCCCGTTGTCGAGAGGCCATCGAGTCCCAGACTGTTCCCGTTGCGTCGATCGTCACCGAAGTCGCGGCCGATGCCGCTGGCGACTGGCTGTGGATCGTTCCCGATGATTGCGAGCCTGAACCTGATGCGTTGTCTGCGCTCTTGCTGCGAGTTCTGCAGCAACACGATGTGGCCGTGGTCGGCTCACTGCTCATCGAGCCGCGCCGTCGCGGTGCCGGCAAGATGGTCAGCGATTGGTCGCAGACCATTTCCGCCAATGGTCGGATGCGTACCCTCACCGATCCTGGAGAGCTCTACCAAGGTCAGCTCAGCTCTGGCCCAGCCTTGGGGGTGCCAGCCTCGGGCATGCTCGTGCGCGGCGATGTCTGGCGCTTCCTGGGCGGTTTCAACAGCGAGCTTCCCCGTAGCCACTGGGGATTGGACCTGGGGTGGCGGGCGAATCTGACCGGCTATCTGGTGCTGGGAGAACCCAACGCCCAACTGACCAATTACGCCAGCTTTGGCGATCCGGCCGACGATCGAGCCGCTGGCCTGGCCTTGATCGTGGCCAATGCCTCAGCCCGGCTGCGCTGGCTGGTCGCCCTGCGCGTCGTCGTGGTCACCGCGCTGGCCGGCCTCGGATTCGCGCTGGGCAAGGACCTCGAACGGGCCGGGGAAGAAGTGCGCGGCCTGGCGCGTTGGCTCCGCAACGGCCGGCTACGTACATCCTTGAGGGACGGTTTGGCGGCTTTGCCGATCAAGCCCAATAGTGCTGCGATCACCAGGTCTTTGCAGCCCAGTCCCGGCTCGGCGGTGCGCCGGGCGACCGGCATCACGGCGGCCCGGCTGGGCGGCTGGTTGGAGACATTCTCCGGACGCGGCTCCAGCATCAGTATCGACGAGATGACCGGAGATGACTTCGCCGACACCGGACGCGATACCACCAAGATGCCGCTCGCGGCGGCGGTGACCGTGGTCCTTCTGATTGGTGCCGCCTTGGCAGCGCGGACCACGCTGGGCTCCGGCTTCCTCACTGCCGCCCAACTCCTTCCGGCTCCCGGCCAGTGGACGGGTCTGCTGGCCAGCTACCTCAACCCGGTGCCCGGCGGTGCCGGCGCCGGAGCGCCGTGGGCTGCTCTGACCGGGTTCTTCTCGCTGGTGACCTTCGGACGGCCCGATTGGTGGGTGACCGTGCTGGTGGTGCTGGCCGTGCCGTTGACCTGGTTGGTGGCTTTCCGCCTCATCCGCCAGTTGGTCAGCGACCAGTACTTGGCCGCGTTCGCCGCCCTGGCCTATGCCCTGACGCCGGCACTGATTGGTGCGTTGAACGTCGGAGCCTTGGGAGTGGCCTTCACCGCGGTGCTGTTGCCCATGCTGGGGTACAGCGCCCGCAACTGGTTGCATGCCCAAGACTGGACGTGGCGCGGTGCCGGTGCGGTGGCGTTCTGGTCACTGCTCCTGGTTTGTCTGGTGCCGGCTTTTTGGGTGCTGTTACTCGTCGCCGCCGTGGTTAGTGGCATTCGGGTGCGCCAGGGACGCGCCTGGCTGCAGTGGGCAGCCATCGTGGTGGCGCCGCTGCTGGCGCTGATCGGGCCTTGGGGGATGGTGATGGTGCGCTATCCGGGCCGACTGCTGACCGGCATCGACCCGAGCCTGGCGCCAGGTACTGCCGTCCCGGCCTGGCAGATCGTGGCCGGTCAACCGGTGGCCGGAGCGGCGCCGCTGTGGCTGACCGTCGGCTTCTTCGCCACCTGTTGGATCGCGGCCTTCGTGGCCGCCTGGCGCCGTCCCAGAGTCGCGCTGCCGCTGCTGGGAGCGGCCGTGGCTGTCGTTGCGGTGATGCTGGCGATCACCCGACTGGTGGTGCAGGTGCCGCCGGGGGTCTGGACCCGTCCGCAGGCGTTGGAGTGGCAACTGATTCTGGTCGCTGCGTTGGTTTTGGCTGCGGTGGTCGGGCTGCAGGATGTCGGCACCGAGCTTGCCGATGCTGGCCTAGGCCTGCGGCACCTCGGGGTGCTCACCTTGGTGATCGTGGCCGCCGGCTCCTTGATCATCAGCGCAGGCTGGTGGATGTTGGCCGGGCAGACCGGGCTGACTCGTCAGCCGGCCGGTGCGGTTCCGGCGTTCGTTCGCAATGTGCAGCTTTCCGCGACGCCGGGACGGACCTTGGTGATGGCCTCCGATGGGGACACCGTGCGTTGGGCGCTGGCCGAAGGGGACTTCTCGCGGCTGGGCGATGCCGAACGTGGGTTGGCCTACGGCGGCAGTCCTGAGGCCAAGGCGTTGGCCGCCTCGGTGGTGTCTCGATTGGTCGGCAACACCGCCGATGAGCAGATCGTTCCGGATCTGCAGCGTTTGGGCGTGTCCTACCTCACCTTGGAGGGCGGCGAAGGATCTCAACGACTCTCGATCAACAACACCCCCGGACTGGGGCTGGGCACCGGTACCGCCGAACAGTTCGTCTGGCCGGTGCCGGACTCGGGCATTGCCACGGTGGTCGACGCGACGTCGCGGGTGGTCACCGGCGATGGCCAGGCGATTCCGGCCGGGAGCGCCCAGCGATTACTGCAGGTGGCCCAGCCTGCGGATCCGCGCTGGCAGGTTGCTGTGGGTGATGCGCCGGCCAAGGTCACCAAGGCCGACGCGCCCGGCACGGCATACCTGATTGGGGCCAACGCCGGGACTGTGACCCTGAAGCTGGTGCCGGACGGCTACTGGTGGGCCTGGGTGCAACTGGCGGGTCTGATCCTGCTGACTCTGCTCGCAGCGCCGTCAGTGCGGCGACGACTGCCGGCCGAACCTCGCCGGGTACTCGGAGGTGATGAGCAGTGAAACCATGGATCCTGCCGTCGGCCCTCGCGGTGGTGCTGGCCGCCACCGTGACGGCCGGCTCGCTCGTTGCTTTGCCAGAGCTGCCCCTGGACGCCACCCAAGAATCAGACAGCCGCATCTCCGTGGTCTGCCCGGCACCGGACACCGCCACCGCCGCGGTGCGAGTTGCCGCAGTGGCGGTGGGGCAGAACGTTCGAACCTCGAAGGTTTCCACGCCGGCGAAGGTCACCGAATCCAAGAAGCTCGTCGTGGTGGCGAATCCGCGGGAATCGGTACGGGTCTCGGCGAAACGGTCCCAACTCTTCGGGGCGACCAGCATCTCAAGTGCACCCAATGGTCCGTCCCGAGGTCTGGCGGCCTCAGGCTGCGCTTCGCCGCAGGCCGAGCATTGGTTCACCGGGGTTGACGTGTCCAAGACCGCCCAGGCCGATCTGATCTTGGTGAACCTCGATGCGTCCGAGGCCGTCGTCGACCTGCTCGCCTATGGGCCCGGTGGTCGTTTGAATGCCCCTCGGGGGGTCAGCGTCAAGGGTGGTTCTGAGCAGACGGTGCCGCTGTCGGTCATCGCGAGGAACGATCACCCGATCACGCTGAAAGTCACCACCTCCCAAGGCCGGGTGGCTGCCTTCGTACGCCAGTTGAGTTGGAATCGCACCGCCCCGTACTCCTCGGATTGGGTTCCGGACGGCCTCAAACCCGCTACCGATGTGGTGCTGCCGGGGATTCCGTCCGGTGCGGGTAAACGCACCTTGGTCGTCTCCAATCCCGGAGAGTTGACCGCCGGAGTCGACATCAACGTGCTCAGCTCGGAAGGGCTGAGTCAGTTGTCCGATGCCCAGCGCATTGATGTGCCGCCAGCCACGACGCAGACCATCGAATTGGCTCCCGGGCTGGATGCTCAGGCGGCGGGGCTGCGGCTGACCTCGAACCTGCCGGTCACCGCCGCGGTGATGGCTGAGAACGGCGGCTCGAAGGCCACGGTGGACAACACTGTGGCCGGCTACACCCCAGCGCTCCCGCCGGATGCGATCTGGCCGATCTCCTTGGGGACCAAGACCAGTGGCCAATTGCAGTTGGTGAACCCTGGCCAGGCCGCTGTGGCGGTGACGATCTCGGTGGCCCGCAACGCCGGGGCTGCCAGCGATACCAAGGTGACGGTTCCCGCAGAGTCGAGCATGGTGGTGAACCTGCCGAAAGCGCTCACTGTCGTCATCCGCATCCGGACTGATTCAACAGTGCTGCACGGCTCGGTGATCGCTACCGCCAGTGATGGGGCAGTGAAAGGTCTGGCCGTCTTGGATCTCGTCGCCGACGAATCCCGAGGTGGTTCTGCGCGGATCAGCTATGACCCGCATCTGAGTTGAGCGAGGATCACTGATCGGGGTCGAAATCAGGGTCGATCTCTTGGGCGTCGATGCCGGTGAGTGCTGCGAGTTGTTCCACCAGCGCCCGGTGCACCAGTCGGCGCAGTTCTGCGGTGTCGTTGGCTCGATGCTCAATCGGTCGGCGGAACAGCACGACCGTTGCGTTGTGCCCACCGGTGGCTGATGTCGCACTGGCCAGCGGCACCTTGTCGGACCACCACCGTTCGACGTTGGTGGGAATCTCCTCAAAGCCAATATCGACGCCGACAAAGGCTTGTGGGCAGTGCGCCATGCCGGTGGCGACTGACGTCCGCAGGCATTCGGCGAAGAGGGCGGCGCCCCGAGGTGGGGTGCGCACGGGCACCGGCGAGCCGGTGAAATCGTTGCGACCGGCCAGCGGGCCGCGCATCCCGCGGCCATGGCGATCCCTGCGCATCATGGGCTCAGCCTAGTTCAGCAAGCGATCCTCAGTTCGGCGACACCGGCCTGGGCAGTGTCGTCTCGGGCTGCTTCGGCGGTAGCGTGATCGGGTGATCAATCGGCGTTGCTCCCGTACGGCCTGCCCCCATCCCGCGGTCGCCACCTTGACCTTCGCCTACGCTGATTCCACTGTCGTCCTTGGTCCGATGTCGGCTCATGCCGAACCGGGAAGCTATGACCTGTGTGCTGAACACACCCAGAAGTTCAGTCCGCCGCGAGGCTGGGAAGTGATTCGGCTGCCCGGTGACATGAGCACCCCCAAGCCGTCCGGAGACGACCTCATGCTGCTTGCTGATGCCGTTCGCAAGGCAGGGCTGGGCGCTGAAACGCCCCCGGCACAGCCGCAGGTCGCCCGACGCAAGGGGCACCTGTCGGTGATCGCCGATCCTGAGGATGCTTCGCGCTAGGCTCCATCTGTGATTCAGCCGGGGATCTTCAAAGCCAACGACATACGCGGGTTGGTCGGAGTCGAGTGGGATGTCGAGGGGGCTCGCAGCATCGGTGCTGCCTTTGCCGACGCCTTCGGCCTGATGGGCAAGGAGTTCGTCCTGGGGCGCGACATGCGCTTGGGCGGACCGGAACTTGCCCAAGCGTTCAGTGAGGGTGCGCGAAGTCGCGGGGCCAGCGTCATTGATGTGGGTCTGGCCTCGACCGATGGCCTGTGGTTTGCATCGGGACGTTTCAGGGTGCCGGGGGTGCAGTTCACCGCCTCGCATAACCCGGGCGGCTACAACGGGATCAAGTTCTGCCAGGCTGACGCCTATCCGATCAGCCCCGAGCAGATGGCCACCATCACCGCGCTGAGCTTCGAAGAACTCCCTGAGCTGGAGGTGTCCACCTCCTACCGGAAGGTCGACGATCTGACCGAGACCTACGCCGCCAAGCTGCATTCCTTGGTCGATCTGCGGGGCATGCGTCGGTTGAAGGTCGTGGTTGACGCCGGCAATGGGATGGCTGGTTTGACCACGCCGGTGGTCCTGGGCGCCCTCGATATCGAACTCATCGGGCTGTTCCTCGATCTGGATGGCACTTTCCCCAACCATCCGGCCAATCCGCTGGAGCCGCAGAACCTGGTGGATGCCCAACAGGCCGTGCTGGCTAACCAGGCGGATCTGGGGCTGGTCTTCGATGGCGATGCCGACCGCTGTTTCATCATCGACGAACGCGGCCAAGTCGTCAGCCCCTCGGTGATCACCGCCCTCATCGCCCGCGCCGAGTTGGCGCGCGAGCCGGGCGGCACCGTCGTCATCAACACCATCACCTCACGACTGGTGAATGAAGTCGTCGTCGCAGCGGGCGGTGAGGTCGTGGTCAGTGCCGTGGGCCACACCCGGATGAAGGCCAAGATGGCCGAGCACAACGCCATCTTCGGCGGCGAACACTCCGCGCACTACTACTTCCGAGACTTCTGGGGTGCCGACACCGGAATGCTGGCTGCGCTGCACGTGTTATCCCTGCTGGGACGGGCGTCGTCCATGTCAGCCCTGGCCGCGGAGTTGCCCAGCTATGACGCCTCCGGCGAGATCAACTCCACAGTGGCCGACGCCGCCACTGCCATGAAAGCGGTGGCCGAGCGTCTCGGCGGTCAAGGGGTGGTCACCTGGACCGATGGTCTGTTGATCAAGGGGGATGATTGGTGGGTGAGCGTGCGCGAGTCCAACACCGAACCGCTGCTCCGGCTCAATGTTGAAGCCCGGACAGTCGATCGGATGGTCGAGCTTCGCGACGCCGCCTTGGAATTGATTCGGAAGGAACCTTGATGGAGGAATTGCCGGCTGAGCTGATGGAGCTCCTGGTTTGTCCCTCGTGTCGTACCAAGTTCGCCTGGGACTATGAGACCAATGAACTGGCCTGCACAAGCTGCAACCTGATCTATCCGGTGCGCGATGGCATCCCGATCCTGCTGGTCGACCAGGCCCGTCAGGACTGAGGCGTGGACGAGTTCGAAGACTCCCGGCTGGAGGATCCGGTCGCGCTGAGCGAGGCTGATGATCTGTTGCGGCCGCTGGCCGAATCCGGTGCTCGGTTGCGGCGCGAGGCGTTGATGGCTGAGGAGGCTTTGAATCAACTGGGCCGCGAGGATCAGATTCGCGCCATGATCACTTTCGGGCCTGAAGCCCGGTTGCTGCGGGCTGTCCTGGAACCGACCTGCCCGGTGCCGCTGGTTGCCTGGCCCCGGTTGGGATTGCCCGGCTGGGTCGGCCCGCTGGACGTGGTGGTGGTCCTGGGCGGCGGCGACAAGGCCAGCGTGGCCGGTGCTTTCGAGGCGGTACGGCGCGGTTGTCGCCTGCTGATCGTGGCGCCCCCGGATTCGCTGTTGGTTCGCGAAGGCGGTTCCTCGGCCACTACGGTGTTGCCGACCTCGACCGGAGACCCGCTCGCGGCGGCGATCATCGCTTTGGCCGGCCTGAATCGGCTCGGGCTGGCACCGGACCTCTCGCTGGCCGATGTGGCCGACGCCATGGATGCGGTCGCGGCCGAATCCTCGGCGCAACTGGATGTGTCCCAAAACCCGGCCAAGGCCATGGCTTTGGAGCTGGCTGATGCGGCTCCCCTGGTGTGGGGCGGATCGATTCTGGCTGCGCGGGCGAGCCGCCGAATTGCCGAAGCACTACGGGCGGCCAGTGGACGGGTCGTGCTCTCGGCCGACGCTGGCGCCCTGGCGCCTCTGCTCTCGGCGGTTCCACCGCGGGATCCCTTCGCCGATCCGTTTGAGGACGACGCGACAGTGCGTCGGCCGGGTTTGGTGATGATCGACGACGGTCGTGACGACGAACAGGCCGCCGAGGAACGGCGTCGGCTCGTGGCGCTGGCGCACACTCAAGACGTCATGGTCTCGGACCTGATCCACGATCTGGGCAGCCCGATGGAACGCTATGTGACCGTCCTGCTCAAGGGCCTCTTCGCAGCCAGCTATCTGCACATCGGATTGCATCGGCGTCGCTGACCGGTGGCTGCGGTGAGGACGCTCGTGGCGGTCTGGCAGGATGGAGCGCTGTGAGCAGTCATCAAAGCAACAAAGCAGTCATTGCCGCCCTCAGCGCGAACCTCTTCATCGCCTTGACCAAGTTCGGGGCCTGGGCCCTGACCGGCGCGGCGTCCATGTTGGCCGAGGGCGTGCACTCGGTAGCCGATTCAGCCAATCAAATCCTGCTGCTGCGTGGCGGGGCTACGGCGAAGAAGGCGGCCACCACTGAGCATCCCTTTGGTTTCGGGCGGGCCCGCTATATCAGCGCCTTCCTGGTCTCGATCATTCTCTTCAGCCTGGGTGGCCTTTTCGCCATCTACGAGGCCTACCACAAGGTCGAGGAGACGCTGGCCGGCCACGAGAACGAACTGCTGAACAGCGGATGGTGGTGGGTGCCGTTGGTGGTGTTGGGGCTGGCGATCATCGCTGAAGGAATGAGCTTCCGCACCGCCATCACCGAGTCGCTGCCCAGCAAGGGACGTCAGTCGTGGCCGCGCTTCATCAAGACCTCGAAGTCGCCAGAGCTGCCGGTGATCTTGCTGGAGGACTTCGCCGCGCTGTTGGGCCTGCTCTTCGCCCTGATCGGGGTGGGCATGACATTGCTCACCCGCAACCCCTACTGGGACGCCGCCGGTACCGCCTTGATCGGCGCCTTGCTGCTCTTCGTGGCGGTGACTTTGGCGGTGGAGACCCGCAGCCTGCTACTCGGTGAGGCCGCTTCGCCGGCCGCGGTCACCAAGATCACCGAAGCCTTGGCCGATGCGGACGGTGTCACGCGGGTGATCCATCTGAAGACCCTGCACCTGGGGCCGGAGGAGATTCTGGTGGCTGCCAAGATCGCCGTCGAGCCGACCGAATCGGCTGCGCGGGTCGCGACCGTGATCGACAACGCCGAGGTGGCCATCCGGGCCGCCGAGCCGTGGGTGACGTCGCTGTACCTGGAGCCCGATATTGATCGCGGCGTCGGCGCGGTTGAACCGGCTTCAGCGGCGGGCGAGGCCGCGCAGGAGTAACCTCCCG
>JAEXAS010000009.1 GCA_023458095.1 Actinomycetes bacterium
CGGCGAACTTCACCGCCCCCGAGCCGGTCGATGTGTTCGCTGAGATCGAAGCCCAGAAGAAGGCTGACGAAGCCAATTCGGCAGCTTCGGTGCAGCAAGCAATCGCTGAGGCCGAGGCCCTGGAGGGTCGCCGCTCGGCGCGGCTGGCCACCAAGCAGGAGCGGGACAATGCCCTGACGTCGGGTCCTGTCCCGCCGGCCCCGCCGTCGGCGGCACCGGCCATGCCGCCGGTAGCTCCGCCCGAGCCGCCGCAGCCGGGGGCCGCGATCTGAGCGGGGCCTGGCGGGTCGCAGGATCGGGGCGGCTTCTGGTTGTTCGGGGCGACTCGCACGCTGCCTTTCGCTACTCCCGCTGCCTTTCGCTAGTTCGGCGTGCTGTGGTGTGCCTTGAGGAAACTCGCTGCGCCGGCGATTCCGCTGACTAACGCGATGCCTGCAGTGGTGAGGATGATCGGCTCGTAGCCGATGGATTCGAGAACGTTCAGGACGCCGCGATATCGACGGCTCTCAGAGCCGACGACATATTCCTCCCAAACACCGGGCATGGCCAAGGCGATGGTGATTGCTGTGAAGGTGAGGGTCACGACGGTCAGACCCCACCAACTGGCGCCGCCGTCGTCGGGATCCTGATCAGTCGGTTGGTGTTCGGGCTGGTGTGCCGCCATCGTTTGCGTCTCCCTTCGAACCCGCGCTGTTCGGCGCCTTCGGCCCTCGTCGTTCGACGCTGCATCGTGGCGCCGAACGGCACTCAGGATGTCCGAGGGTGGGCGTACTGATCAAACCCATTGGTGTTGCTGAACCTTTCCGAGCCGGTGTGCTCGGCGTCGTCGCGCGGGCGGCCAATCCTTCTGGCTACAGTGACCCCTGATGCTGATCGAGATCGAGGACCCCGCCGACGAGCGGCTGTCGGACTATGTCCGGCTGCGCGAATCAGAGCTTCGGCACAGTCTGGAAGCCGCCCAAGGGCTGTTCATCGCCGAAGGCGCCAAAGTGATTCGACGCGCTATTCAGGCCGGTTACCGACCGCGGTCGTTTCTGCTGGCGCGGCGCTGGCTGGCCGAATTGGCCGATCTGGTGCAGGCCGATCCGCAGATTCCGGTGTACGTGGTCACCGAAGCGATCGCCGAAGCCGTCACCGGCTTTCACGTGCATCGAGGAGCCTTGGCCTCCCTGCAGCGGGTGTACCGACACAGCCTTGAGGAGTTGCTCGCACAATCACGCCGGCTGGTGGTCACCGAGGATCTGGCTGACCATGCCAATGTCGGGGCGGTGGCGCGCAATGCCGCCGGACTGGGTTGGGACGGCATGCTGCTCAGCCCGGGCTGTGCCGACCCGCTGTACCGGCGGGCGGTAAAGGTGTCGATGGGGGCGGTGCTCACCTTGCCGTGGGCGCGGATGACGGACTCAGGTGAAGGCCTGGACCGGCTGCATCAGGCTGGATTCACTGTGGCTGCACTGGCCTTGAGTCCGACAGCGGTGGAGTTGGCTGCGTTCGCCGACCAGCTTCGAGATCAGCCAGCCAAGCTTGCCGTGCTGTTGGGCACCGAGGGTCATGGGTTGAGCGAATCCTGGCTGCGCCAAGCCGATGTGGTGGTGCGGATCCCGATGCGGGCCGGGATCGATTCGTTGAATGTTGCTGCCGCGGCAGCCATCGCCTGCTACGCGCTCGGCGAGGACGCCGGCTTATCCGCCGCCGAAGTGGCCTTGGGGGACAACGGCCAGTCCTCGGGATAGAGATGTGCCAACTCTGCGGCCTGGGCGTAGAGCTTGCGACGCAACCGGCTTGAAAGCCGATCGCCGAAGACGGTGCCGTTGAGGTGGTCGGTTTCGTGCTGCAGACAGCGGGCGAGCAGCCCGGTGCCTTCCACCGTGATCGGATTGCCATAGGCGTCCTGGCCCTGGACGACAGCGAAGTCCGGACGAGCCAGCGGCTGGTAGGCCCCCGGGAGCGACAGACAACCCTCATCGGTGGACTCGAAGTTGCGGGCGCCGCCTTCAGGAAGGATGAGCACGGGATTACAGACCACGCCTTGGCGGTTGATGTCGTCGGCGTCGGGGCAGTCATAGACGAACAGAGCCTTGCCGACGCCGACCTGGGTCGCGGCCAAACCCACCCCGTGGGATTCGCTCATCGTGGTGAACATGTCCCGAATCAGGGTGTGCAATTCCTCATCGAACTCGGTGATCGGTTCCGTGGGGGCATGCATCACCGCCTCACCCCATCGGGTGATGCGTCGCAAACTTCCACCGGTCAGGAATTCATCCACAGCCACGCCTTGGCTCCTCTCAGACCGGGCCATCTTACGGCTCTGGGCGTGCCCGCTTGCGCCTGCAACACCCGCAAGCGACTCTGAGGTCATGGAGTCCGAGCCCGAGCTGTCGGCTGCGGCCTCGGCGATGCTGGACGAGTTCGCCGATTACCTGCGGCTGGAACGGGGGCGCTCCGAACACACAGTCCGCGCTTATCGGGGCGATCTGGAGGCCCTCTTCGCTCATCTGTCCCGGGTGGGGGACGGGGATCCGAAGCAGGTACGGCTGGGCGACCTGCGCACCTGGCTGGCCAATCAGCATGCGGCCGGAGCTCAGCGTGCCACCATCGCGCGGCGTGCGGCCGCGGTGCGGTCCTTCTTCGCGTGGGCGCATCACACCGGGCGTCTGCTCAGCGACCCGGCGGTGAACCTGCGCTCACCGCGGGCCCAACGGCGCCTTCCGGTGACGGTGGAGGTCGCCCAGATCCGGGCGGTTCTGGACGCGGTGACCGCCTCGGCATCTGCGCAGACTGAACCGATCCAACGGGCCGTGGCTCGGCGTGACCTGGCCCTGCTGGAGGTCTTGTATTCCACCGGAGTACGGGTCTCGGAGGTCTGCGGCCTCGATCTGGATGATGTGGACTTCGACCGTGGCCTGGTGCGGGTCCTGGGAAAAGGTGGCAAGGAGCGCATCGCCCCGCTGGGACGCCCGGCAGTCCAGGCCCTGCAGGGTTGGCTGGAGTCACGATCCGAGTTGGCCGGTGCCCAGGCCCGACGAGCCGTGTTCGTCGGCGAACGTGGGCAGCGTTTGGACCCGCGGGTCGCCCGACGCATCGTGCATCGCAGCCTGGCCGCCGTCCCCGGCACTCCGGATGTGGGCCCGCACGGCCTACGCCACGCCATGGCCACCCATCTGTTGGAAGGCGGCGCTGATCTGCGCGCCGTCCAGGAATTGCTGGGGCACTCCTCGCTGGCGACCACTCAGCTCTATACCCATGTCACCACCGAGCGACTGCGCAGTGCCTACCAGCAGGCTCATCCGCGCGCCTGAGCCGGTCACAGATACAACTGGGGATCCACCAATCGGCCATCGACCCACACGCTGAAGTGCAGATGGCAGCCGGTGCTCCACCCGGTGGAGCCGACTGCCCCGACTGCTTGGCCGGCCCGCACGGCAGTACCGACGGCCACGGTGTAGCCACGGGCATGCAGGTAATGGGTCATCACATGGTGGCCGTTGACAACGCCGTGGTCGATGGTGAGCCGATTTCCGCTGGCTGAGTCATAGCTGCGCGACACGACCGTGCCGGCCGCGGCCGCAGTAATAGTGGTCCCGCAGCTGGCGCCGATGTCGACTCCGCTGTGCATTCGCCAGGTGTGGAAGATCGGGTGCAGCCGCATCCCGAAGGGCGAGCCGATGCGGCCAGGCACCGGCTGGAGCAGGACACCGGCGCCGGTGGTGGGCCGCCGAGACGCCAGATCGGCGGCGACATCCGCGGCCTCGGCCGGCAGCAGGCGTAGACCGGACGTGGGGAACAAGGTGGTCGGGTCCAGGTAGCGGCTGCCGGCCAGCCATCCGAGGTGCAGGCAGTCACCTCCGGCGCAAGGGTGACCGGCTTGCAGCACCCCGATCTGGTCGCCGGCGGCGACAGAGTCGCCCACTGGTCGGGTGGTGGTCACCGGTTCGTAGGTGGTGCGGGTATCGCCATGGCCGACCACCAGCACGGGTCGCCCGGCCACAGATCCGGCGAAGCTGATCTTTCCGGGAAGCGCAGCCACCACGACCGTGCCAGGCTCGGCGAGCAGATCGACGCCACGATGGCCGCGCGCCCAGGGCTGATCGGGGGGATCGAATCCGGTCACGATGGGGCCAGGGACCGGAGCCACCCCGGACTCGGCGCGCGCCGGAGTCGGCGCCAACAGGCACAGGATGCTGGTCAGCAGCACCAACGGAATCAGCCGTGGGAACATCATGTCCCTAGCATCGGTAGTGAGACCGTGGCCAGGTCAGCGCACTGTGTGGCTGTGGATAACCCGACGAAGGCGCCGGTTGGCGGATGCGACCGCAGTCAGCGTAGAATCGCTGGCGCAGTCTGGCAGATCCAGGCTGACTACGCATGTGGTTGTACCGGCAGTTGCCGGGCCGTAAGTCCGTGGTCCCCACGGGGTGGACGAGAAGGCGACCGCATCAGGCGGACCGAAACGCTCGGTTCGAACAACTCAACGCGGGTTGCGCGGTGCGCATCCGCACGGAAAGGAACGGCTATGGCCGTCGTCTCTGCACGTCAACTGCTGGACAGTGGCGTTCACTTCGGGCATCAGACCCGGCGCTGGAACCCCAAGATGAAGAAGTTCATCTTCACCGAGCGCAATGGCATCTACATCATCGATCTGCAGCAGTCGCTGACCTACATCGATGCCGCCTACGCCTTCGTCAAGGAGACCGTGGCCAAGGGTGGTCAGATCCTGTTCATCGGCACCAAGAAGCAGGCCCAGGAGGCCATCGCCGAGCAGGCGACTCGCGTGGGCATGCCCTATGTCAACCAGCGTTGGCTGGGCGGCATGCTGACCAACTTCGGCACCATCAGCAAGCGCATCGCCAAGATGAAGGAGCTGGAGAGCCTCAACTTCGACGATGTCGCCGCCTCCGGTCTGACCAAGAAGGAACTGCTGCAGCAGAAGCGCAAGAAGGACAAGCTCGCCAAGACTCTGGGCGGCATCCGCGACATGCACCGCGTTCCGCAGGCCGTGTGGATCGTTGACACCAACAAGGAGCACCTCGCCATTGACGAGGCCCGCAAGCTGAAGATCCCGATCGTGGGCATCCTGGACACCAACTGTGATCCTGACCACGTCGACTTCCCGATTCCGGGCAACGACGACGCGATCCGTTCGGTGGCGCTGCTCACCCGGGTGCTCGCCGACGCTGTGGCCGAGGGACTGCTGGCTCGCTCGACTGGTGCCGAAGCTACCGGTGAAGAGGCTGAGCCGATGCCCGATTGGGAGCGCGATCTGCTCTCCGCCGGTGCTGCGGCCCCCGCAGCCGAGGCCCCGGCCGAGGAGACTCCGGCTGCCGAGGCTGCCGTCGCGGAAGCTCCGGTCGAGGCAGCTCCTGCCGCTGAGGAGGCCGTCGCCGAGGCTGAGCCCGCCGAGAAGAAGACCGCCAAGGCCGCACCGAAGGCCAAGGCCGAAGACAAGCCTGCTGCCAAGAGCAAGCCGGCTCGCACTGCCAAGAGCGAATAGAAAAGGGACAACGTCATGAGTGCGATCACTGCCGCCGACGTGAAGAAGCTCCGGGACGCCACGGGCGCCGGAATGATGGACGCCAAGAAGGCACTGACCGAGGCCGACGGCGATTTCGATGCTGCCGTGGAGATCCTGCGGGTCACCGGCCAGGCCAAGATGGCCAACCGGTCGGACCGTGAGGCCAGCAACGGGCTGGTCGCGGCCAGCGGGAACACCGTGATTCAGCTGGGCGCGGAGACTGACTTCGTGGCCAAGAATGCCGAGTTCGTCGCCTTGGCCAATGACATCGCCGCTGCGGTTGCTGCGGCTGGTGTCAGTGGCGTGGAGGCCGCGCACGCGGTGACCCTCGCCTCCGGCAAGCCGGTTGTGGAGGCCATCAATGAGCTGTCGGCCAAGATTGGCGAGAAGCTCGAACTGGCGGCTGCGGCCACCTTCGAAGGCCCTGCTGTGGTGTACCTGCATCGCCGGTCGGCCGATCTGCCGCCGCAGGTCGGAGTGATGGTCGAGCACGTCGGTGGCGACGAGGAATTCGTCAAGGGCATTGCGATGCAGATCGCCGCGATGTCGCCGGCCTACGTGACGCGCGAAGAGGTTCCGGCTGAGACCCTGGATCACGAGCGCAAGATCGCCGAGCTCACCGCGAAGGAAGAGGGCAAGCCTGATGCGATCATTCCTCGGATCGTGGAAGGACGGCTGTCCGGCTTCTTCAAGGAAGTGTGTCTGATCGAGCAGCCCAGCGTCTCTGATGACAAGAAGACGGTCGGTCAACTGCTGAAGGCGAATGGGGTTGAGGTGAAGCGTTTCGTGCGCTTCTCTGCAGGCTCCTGAACAAAACAACCCGTCTGTGGCCGTCCAACCCTGGTTGGGCGGCCACAGACGCATTCGGGGCCGGGCCTGGGTGCGCATGAGGTGGGCGGGTTTCCGTTAGGGTGTTGGAGGTCCAGCCGGACCACGACGGTGCCTGAAGGAGTCTCTATGCCCAGTCCCTATCGACGCGTCCTGCTGAAGCTCTCTGGTGAGGCATTCGGTGGCGGCAAACTCGGTGTCGATCCGGACGTCATTTCCAACATCGCCGCTCAGATCGCTGAGGTCGTCAATGCCGGGGTTCAGGTGGCGATCGTCACCGGTGGCGGCAACTTCTTCCGAGGGGCAGAGCTGCAGACCCGCGGCATGGATCGCGCCCGTGCCGACTACATGGGCATGCTCGGTACGGTCATGAACAGCCTCGCTCTTCAAGACTTCCTGGAGAAGGCAGGCGTGCCGACCCGGGTGCAGACCGCCATCACGATGGGGCAGGTCGCCGAGCCCTACATCCCGCTGCGCGCCATCCGCCACCTCGAGAAGGGCCGGGCGGTGATCTTCGGCGCAGGGTCGGGAATGCCCTTCTTCTCCACCGATACCGTCGGGGCGCAGCGAGCTCTGGAAATCGGGGCCAATGTGCTGCTGATGGCCAAGCAGGGTACCGACGGTGTCTACGACAGTGACCCCCGGACCAATCCGGCCGCGCATCGCTTCGATGAACTCACCTACGACGACTTCCTCGCCCGCGATCTGAAGGTCGCCGATGCCACGGCGGTCAGCCTGGCCCGCGAGCACCGGCTGCCCATGGTCTTCTTCGACTTGGGCCAGGACGGCAACATCGCCCGAGTGGTGGCAGGTGAGAAGATCGGAACCACGCTGCATGCCTGAAACAGTCACGAAGCCAAACCGGAAGGACAACCAGTGATCTCTGAGATCGTTACCGATGCCACCCACAAGATGGCAGGTGCGGTGGAGCATACCCGGGAGGAATTCGCCGCCATCCGCACCGGACGAGCGCATCCGGCCATGTTCAACAAGCTGTTGGTGGACTACTACGGTGCGCCCACGCCGCTGCAGCAATTGGCGACCTTTCAGGTGCCGGAGGCCCGCACGGTGTTGATCACTCCCTTCGACCGGGGCGCGATGGCCGGCATCGAGAAGGCCATTCGCGATTCCGACCTGGGCGTGAACCCGGCCAATGACGGCAATGTGGTGCGAATCGTGCTGCCCCAGCTCACCGAGGAACGGCGCAAGGAGTACATCAAGCTCGCCAAGAGCAAGGCCGAAGAGGGCCGGGTCTCGGTTCGCAATATTCGTCGCCATGCGATGGAAGGCGTCCACAAGCTGCTCAAGGAGAAAGAGATCGGCGAGGACGACTCCCGCGGTGCGGAGAAGCAGTTGGATGCGGTCACCAAGAAGCACACCGACATCGTCGACGAGCTGTTGAAGGCCAAGGAAGCCGAATTGCTTGAGGTTTAGCGTGTCGACCACCACCGAGCCTCAAGCCCCCCGATCATCGCGGGGTGGCCGTGACCTGCCCGCCGCCATCGGTGTCGGGTTAGGGCTTTTCGGCTTGGTGGTGGTGACCCTGATCTGGTGGCACCCCGGATTCGTTGGCCTGGTGGTGCTCATGACCAGCTTGGGGGCGGTGGAACTGCATCAGGCCCTGCGCAAAGTCGGCATGACCTCAGCGATCGTCCCGGTGGTGATCGGCAATGTGGTGATCATCGGTGGAACCTATGCGGCTGCCGAACTGCAGCAGTACACGAACATCGCCTGGCATGTGGTGCTGTTGGGTGCGATCGGTGGAACCGTCCTGGTTGCCCTGGGTTGGCGGATGTTCGGAGGCGCGGAGGGTTACGCCCGCGACAGTGCGGCCAGCCTGTTCATCATCGGCTACATCCCGCTGTTGGCCTCTTTCGTTGGATTGATCCTGGCTGAGGACCATGGCGTCGCCAAGGTGGTGCTGGTCTTCATGGGAATCGTGGGCAGTGACACCGGCGGCTATATCGTCGGATCGCTGCTCGGCAAGCATCCGATGGCTCCGGTGATCAGCCCCAAGAAGACCTGGGAGGGTTTGGCGGGTTCCTTCCTGCTGTCGGGCATCGTGTCGGTGGTCTTCGTCGCCACCGTGACCACCTGGCCGTGGTGGTACGGGCTGTTGTTGGCTGCCGTGGTGGTGGTCTTCGGCACTGCCGGCGACCTGATCGAGTCGATGATCAAGCGCGATGTGGGTATCAAAGACATGGGTTCGTTCCTGCCGGGTCATGGCGGCGTGATGGACCGCCTGGACTCGCTGTTGGTGGCCGTGCCGGCTGCCTGGGTGCTGTTCATCCTGCTGGGGGTGGGCTCATGACCGGCCTGAGTCCGCAGGAGCAGGCCGCCCTTGCTGAGGCCGCCGCGCTCGCCGCCAAAGGGCGCACGCTCCCGCTGGTCATGGAAGCTCCGCGGCGCGGACGTCCGCCGACCCATTGGATCGACCTCACCGCCGAGCAGCGGCAGACGGCGATCCGCGAACTCGGCCTGCCGAAGTTTCGGGCCGGTCAAGTGGGGCGCCATCTGTTCAGTCACTTCGACGACCGGCCCGCGCAGTGGACCGATATCCCCACCGAGCAGCGGGAAGTGCTGGCCACTGGGCTGGTCCAGCCCCTGATCACCGGGGTTCGCGACCAAGTCGCTGATCAGGGCACCACCGTGAAGTCGCTGTGGCGGCTGGGGGATGGTTCGCTGGTGGAGAGCGTCCTGATGCGCTACGGGGTGCCGGGCATCAAGGCCAGCGGTCGGGGCCGCGAACGCGCTACGGTGTGCATCTCCTCCCAGGCCGGATGCGGTATGGCCTGTCCCTTCTGCGCCACCGGGCAAGGTGGTCTGCAGCGAAACCTGAGTGCGGGCGAAATCGTCGCCCAGGTCATCGACGCCGGCCGCCGACTCCGTGATGGCGCGTTGCCTGGCGGACCCGGCCATGTGAACAACATCGTCCTGATGGGCATGGGGGAGCCGCTGGCGAACTACGCCTCGGTGCTCCAAGCCGTGCGCACCATCATCTCGCCGGTTCCTGACGGCTTGGGTATCTCCGCTCGCGGCGTGACGATTTCCACCGTGGGGCTGGTTCCCGCGATGCGCAAGCTCGCCGAGGAACAGTTGCCGGTGACCTTGGCGGTGAGCCTGCACGCCCCCGACGACGCTCTGCGCGACGAACTGTGCCCGATCAACACCCGTTGGCCGATCGCGGAGGTGATCGCCGCAGCCAAGCAGTACTTCCTGACCACCGGACGCCGGGTGTCGATCGAATACGCGCTAATTCGCGATGTGAACGACCAGGGTCATCGGGCCGATGAGTTGGCGGCGGTGCTGCGCGGTCCGAACGGCTACGGCTGGGTGCATGTGAACCTCATCCCGCTGAATCCGACCCCGGGCTCGAAGTGGACTGCCTCGCGCGCCGCAGACGCCGAGCAGTTCCGGGCGCGGCTGGAAGCCCGCGGAGTGCCGGTCACCGTCCGCGACACCCGCGGTCGCGAGATCGATGGCGCCTGCGGCCAGTTGGCCGCCAGCGAACCTCGATGAACGAACCCTACGAACTGCGGCCCTCGCGCCGAGATCTGCTCTGGCTCAATGTGGGCAGTGTCGGTCTGGGCCTGGTCGGCATCATCGCCAGCGTGGTGATCCGCGGCACACTGTGGCCCGGCGCTGCGGAATTCGGTGTGGTCGAGATTCTGGTGGTGGTGTTCCTCACCGTGGTCCTGGTCGTGGTGCACGAGGCGATCCATGGCCTGGCGATGCTCGGGGTGGGTATTCGGCCCCGCTTCGGAGTAACCCGCTTCGGGGGTGTCCCGGCGATCTACACCACCGCGAAACAGGCCGGAACGAGCCTGACCCTGCGTGAATACGCCCTGGTCGTCCTGGCGCCTTTGGTGGTGGTGAACGTGGTGGTGATCTGCACCCTGGTGCTGTGCCCGGTAGGGGGTTGGCTGGTGCTGCCCGGAGCGGTGCACCTGGCTGGCTGCGTCGGTGATCTGTGGCTGTGGCGGCAGGCGCGTCGGCAACCGACCGGCAGCCGCTTCGAGGACCTGGTCGATGGGCTGCGTGTCCATCCGGCGTTGCCGGTGGGGTGAGTCCCCCATAATGGCGGTCGTGAAGATGCGTGGGTTGGCGATCACGGCCGTGGTCATGGCGTTGGTGCTCACCGGATGCAGCGGACGACACATTCCCACTCAGCCCGAGCCTGCCCCGGCATCGACTTCGGGATCGGTTTCGGCATCGGGGTCGAGTCAGGTGATCCGGCTGGAATCAGGTGGTCGTGAGCGGCAGGTCATCGTGCACCGTCCGGGGAGCGCCGCGGGGACGGCAGGCTATCCACTGGTGGTGATGCTGCACGGTGGTCTGGGTAGTGCTGCGCAGGCCGAGTCCAGTTACGGCTGGGATGCCCTGGCCGACCAGACCGGATTCGTGGTGGCCTATCCCGACGGCGTGGATCGCACCTGGAACGCCGGAACCTGCTGTGGGCGCGCCCAGCGCGCCGACATCGACGATGTGGCCTTTCTCACCGACGTGGTCGACCAGGTCTCGGCATCGCTGCCCATCGACGCCAAGCGGCGCTATCTGACCGGGATGTCCAATGGCGCCATGATGACCTACCGGATGGCCTGTGAGAGTTCGCTGTTCGTGGCCATCGCGCCGGTGGCCGGAACCCAGTTGGTCGGCTGCACGGGGGCAACGCCGACCTCAGTGCTGCATATCCACGGCACGGACGACACCCAGGTGCGCCCGGACGGAAAGCGCGGCGCGGCCCCGGGACGGGTGGACGGCCCGCCACTGAGCCAGATCATCAAGGGCTGGCAGACTCGCGATGACTGTGCGGCGCCGCAGCGGTCGGTCTCGGGCGCAGTCACCACCTCGACGGCCGAATGTGCCCAGGGGCGAACGGTCACCTGGATCATGGTCGCCGGCGCCGGACACCAATGGCCCGGCTCCAAGCGATCCACCTATCCCGGCGCCGATTCGCCCTCCCAAGCCTTGGATGCCACCGCCCAGATCTGGGACTTCTTCGACAGCCATCGTTGATGAAGGGCGCGCGGAAGCCCGACTCAAATAGAACACGAGTGCGATAAGGTGCGTGAGTGATGTTCCATGTGGAGTGCGGCAGCGGAATCCCCGTGCTGGCGATTCATGGCTGGATGCCGGACCATCGACTGATGCGCGGCTGCTTGGAGCCGGTCTTCGCCCGTCGCAACGGCTATCGGCGGCTGTATCCGGATCTTCCGGGCATGGGCCAGTCCTCGGCGCAGGGAATCGCCAGCGCCGACGATCTGCTCGCCGCCGTCGAGGAGTTCATCGATATCCACATCGGTACGGATCGCTTCTTGGTGGTCGGCGAATCCTACGGTGCCTATCTGGCTCGGGGTTTGGTGCGATCCCGTGGGGATCAGATCGCCGGTTTGGCGATGATCGCCCCCGTGGCAGAGCCGCGTCCGGATCGCCGCGTGCTGCCGGCACTGGAGGTGCTGCGCACTGAGCCGGGGGTTCTGGATGGCCTGGACGCCCGGCTTCAGGAGAGCTTCACCTTGCTGGCGGTGGTGCATACCGCTGAGGTCTTGCGGCGATTCCTGGACGAGGTCCAACCCGGATTGGACGCCGCAGACGCCGAGGCGTTGGCCCGCATCGGACAGCGCTGGCTGTTGAGTCGCGATCCTGATGCCCCGGGCCAGGAACCGTTCCTCGGCCCGAGCCTGACCCTAGTGGGACGCCAAGATGTGGCCGTCGGCTATCAGGACCAGTGGCGTCTGCTCACCCGTTACCCGCGGATGAGCCTGGCGGCGTTGGATATGGCTGGACACAATCTGCAGATCGAGCAGCCACAGTTGTTCGAGGCGCTCATGCTCGAGTGGCTGGATCGCGTGGCCGCTCACCATCCCGGTGGGCCACAGGTCACCTGAGGTGCACCGGTCGACGTGGGCCCAGCGACTTGCACCCCGCTCCGGCCCGTTGCATCATGGGGGAGTCCCCAACCAGCGAGGATGACATGTACAGCGATTCCGTTTCAGCCACCAACCACCTGCGCTGATCCGTCGAGTCCACCGCGACTCCGGCCTCAGCGCGCTGCTGACGGAGTCCACCATGATTACCCCTGTTGTTGTTCTCAACAATCTCAGTTTCACCTGGCCAGACGGTGATCGCGTCCTGGAATCAGCCACCGCGACCCTGGGCGGCATCACCGGCCTGATCGGTCGCAACGGTGCGGGAAAGTCCACTCTGCTGCGCTTGATCAGCGGTGAATTGACCCCCACGGCCGGAACCGTGACCCGGCACGGCAGCGTCGGCGTCCTGCCGCAGAATCTGACGCTGCGCCGCGACGACACCGTCGCGGATCTGCTCGGCATTGCGGTGCCCCTGCGAGCGATTCGGGCACTGGAGGCCGGCGACACCGCCCCGGAGTTGTTCGACCGCATCGGTGATGAGTGGGGAGTTGAAGCCCGTGCACGGGCAGCGTTGGACGCTGCCGGCTTGGTCGGGATCGGCGTTGATCGGCCGGTGGCGACCCTCTCCGGCGGTGAGGTGATACTCGCCGCGGTGATCGGCGTGAAGCTCGCCCGGCCCGCCATTGCGTTGCTCGATGAACCCACCAACAATCTGGACCGCCGCACCCGGGCTGAGCTGCAGGCGCTGCTGGCCGACTGGCCCGGCGCGCTGCTGATCAGCAGTCACGATGAAGAACTCCTGGCGATCAGCGAGCAGATCGCCGAACTCGACTCCGGCACGCTGCGCCTCTACGGCGGGGGTTACCAGGCCTTTGTCGACCAACGGGCCGCCGAACAGGCAGCGGTGGAGCAGGCGATCACCACCGCCAAACAACACCTGCGCACCGAGCAGCGACGGCAGCGTGAGCTGCAGACCCGGCTGGCCCGCAGCGCCCGGCAGGGTAAGGCCGACGTCGCCCGATCGAAGTTCATCGGCGCCGCCGCCGACGAGCGCCGCCGCCGCAGTGAGCAAACCGCCGGCCGACTGGGTCGGGGGGTGGCTGATCGGGTGGCGCAGGCAGAGCAGCAGGTGCAGACCGCAGAATCGAGGCGACCTCGCGAGAAGCAGATCAGCATCGCTGTGCCTGACCCGCATCTGTCGGCCACACGCCGACTGGCCGAACTCCGCGACGGTCAGCACACGCAACTGATCGCCGGACCGCAACGAGTCGCGCTCAGTGGAGCCAACGGCGTCGGCAAGACCCGGCTGCTCGAAACCCTGTTCGGTGCCCCACCGCTGGGTGAGTTGCGGGCGATTCGGCTGTGCGAACGCATCGGTTACCTTCCGCAGCGCTGGGTGCTCGGCGATCCCGACATCGACGCGCTGAGCGCGGTGGCGGCAGCAACGCCAGGTCGCAGACCGCAGCAGATCCGAGCCCAATTGGCAGCGTTCGGCCTCGGCGCGGACACCGTGACCAGGCCGCTGAGTCGGCTGTCCGGCGGCGAGCGGGTGATGGTCGCGTTGGCCCAGGTGCTCTTGGCCGATCCAGCCCCACAACTGGTGGTGCTGGACGAACCCACCAACGATCTGGACCAGGTCACGATCACAGCATTGGTGGCCGCCCTGAATGCCTACCGCGGTGGGCTGCTGGTGGTTAGCCACGACCACAACTTGGTGGCCCGGCTGTCCATCGATACCTGGCTGGACCTCGCCACCGACGAGCGGGGGACGCCGCGGCTTTCAGTCGGCGAGCAGGTCGACGGCCTCGGCGGCAGTGGCGACCAGGTGGATGGCTGACTTCAGGCGCGGACGGCCATCGGCGAGGTCGGCGAGCAGCGGCCAGGCCGGACGAAGCTGCGTCCACTCATGAATGCCGACCAAGATCAGGGGCGCCACCGGGGTGTCGTCGTCGGCGTAGTACCGCGGTGTGATGGCCTGGAAGATCTCTTGAACGGTGCCAGCCGCGCCGGGCAGGCAGATCAGGCCGCCGGTGGCGTGGCGCAGCAAGACGTCTTCGCGAATGGCATTGGAGAACAGCTTGGCCAGCCCTGCGCAGAAGACATTCGGGGGCTCGTGGCCGTACAGCCAGGTGGGAATGCCATAGGACTGGCCGCTGAGCTCCCAACGTCCGGTGACGGTCAGGCCTGCCGCCACCCAGGAGGCGATGTCTTCGGCGAAGCCGGAATGCTCGCCGAGCAGCGACATGGCCGCATCCAGGTCGGCCAAGGAGCCCACCAGGCTCGCTCCCAGGTTGACCGCCTCCATCGCACCAGGCCCGCCACCGGTGAGGACGGTGCGTCCGGTCGCAGCCAGGGCTCGGCCCAGCAAGGCCGCCTCCCGATATTCGTGGTGGCCGCGAGCGATCTGGTGTCCGCCCATCACTCCGACCGCACCGGTGAGCTTCACCTCGGCCAGTGCCTCGATGATGGCGTGGTCGTGCAGGGTCATGGCGAGCTCATCGGTGAGATTGCGGGCCTGGCCGACATGACGCCACCAGCGGTAGGCGCGGGCGTCGAGGGTGTGCCGGTAGCCCTCGGCGAGTCCGGCGTAGAGCTCGGCGGCGGTGTACAACCCGCTTCGGTACGGATTGAACGGCAGATCCGGGAGCTGGGGAAAGACCAGGGCGCCACGGGCCTCAATGGCAGCCTCGACTCCGGGGGCGAACATGCAGCCCAAGAACACGGCCCGATTCACCTCGACCGCAGCCAGGGTGGCGCTGCGTCCACTGAGGTCCAGGGACTGCACATGGCACCCGGTCAGACTTCCTACGGCTGCTGCCTGGTCGAAAGCCACCAGAGTCTCCACCTGTTCGGTGCGCAGCACGCTCATGCGGGCGAGCCTAGTCGTCGGGCTGGCAGACGCCGAGCAGGCGCCGCGCCCTAAGCTGAGGGCACAGTCAGCAGAAGGGGTGCCACAGCATGCGGCGAGTCGTGATCCTGGGCAGTACCGGATCCATCGGAACCCAGGCCATCGAGGTGATCAGTCGCCACCGGGACCGTTTCCAGGTCGTGGGTCTGGCCGCTGGCGGCGGACACCCCGAACTGCTCATCGAGCAGGCGCGGGCGCTGCAGGTGCCGCTGGTGGCGGTGTCTGACGACCGAGCCGCCAGCCTGGTGGCGCAGGCCTTGCCCGAGATCGAAGTCTGGGGTGGCCCGGATGCGGCCACAGGCCTGGCGGCCATCGACTGCGAGGTGGTGCTCAACGGGATCACCGGGGCGGCCGGACTGGGGCCGACCCTGGCCACCTTGGCTGCCGGCACCACCTTGGCCCTGGCCAATAAGGAGTCCTTGGTGATCGGCGGACGCCTGGTCACCGACGCGGCCGCCCCCGGCCAGATCGTCCCGGTGGACTCTGAGCATTCCGCCTTCGCCCAGGCGCTGCGATCCGGTCGCGCCGAGGAGGTGCACAAACTGATTCTGACCGCCTCCGGTGGGCCGTTCCGAGGCTTCACCAGCGAGCAGTTGCGCACCGTCACCCCCGAGCAGGCATTGGCCCACCCCACCTGGAACATGGGACGGGTCGTCACGATCAATTCGGCCACCTTGATGAACAAGGGCCTGGAATTGATCGAGGCCGCACTGTTGTTCGGCATCGACTTTGCCGACATCGAGGTGGTCGTCCATCCGCAGTCGGTGGTGCATTCGATGGTCGAGTTCCGTGACGGCTCCACGATTGCGCAATGTTCACCCCCTGATATGCGCCTGCCGATCGCCTTGGGATTGTCGTGGCCCGAACGTCTGGGGGAGGTGGCTCAAGCCTGCGACTGGCGCTCGGCAACGTCGTGGACCTTCGAGCCCTTGGACGCCGAGGTTTTTCCCGCCGTCGAGTTGGCCCGGCATGCCGGAGCTGTCGGCGGGATCGCCCCGGCGATCTTCAACGCGGCCAATGAGGTGTGCGTGGATGCCTTCTGCGCCGGAGATTTGGAGTTCAGCGGCATTGTTGAGGTGGTCGCCGAGGTCTTGGCGGCTCATGGTGAACACGCAACGCCCGATACGCTGAGTGTGGCCTCGGTGCTGAGCGCCGATGCTCTTGCTCGGCAGGCGGCGTCCGAACGGATCAAGGAGCGCTAGATGGAGGTTCTCACCACAGTCGGTATCGCGGTGGCCTTCTTCGCCCTGATCATGGTCTCGGTGGCCCTTCATGAGATCGGGCATATGGTGCCGGCCAAGATCTTCGGGGTTCGGGTGCCGAAGTACTTCGTAGGCTTCGGCCCGACCATGTGGTCCACGGTGCGCGGCGAAACCGAATACGGCATCAAGTGGTTCCCGCTGGGTGGCTTCGTGAAGCTGCTGGGCATGTACCCGCCCGAACCCAAGGCCCGCAAGCATCGCAATCGCCTGACCGACCTGGCCGACGCTGCTCGGGCCAGCGAATGGGAAGAGATCACCGACACCGACGTCGCCGATTCCCGACTCTTCTACCAGAAGAAGACCTGGCAGAAGCTCATCGTGATGGCCGGTGGGCCGGTGATGAATCTGCTGATCGCCTTCGCGCTCTTTTGGGGAGTCACCGCTGGCTACGGCATCTACCGGGCTCAGCCCACCATCGCCTACGTTCAGCAGTGTGTGATCACCGATCCCAATCGCACCGAATGCAATGCCAGTGATCCGCTGACCCCGGCGGCCCAAGCCGGTCTGAAGGCGGGGGATCGCATTGTGAGCTTCAACGGGGTACCCATCCAGTCCTACGACCAGTTGTCCACCCTGATCCGAGCCAATCTGGCCGGGCCGGCGGTCATCGTGGTCGACCGGGACGGTACTCAGGTGACGCTTCCGCAAGTGCATACCGGCATGAACGACCTGCCGGATCGACTCGACCCCAGCCATCAGGTACGGGTCGGTTGGTTGGGAATCAGCCCGCAACAGGAACTCGTCAAAGGCGGGCCGCTCGACGTCGTCGGGGATATGTGGACTATGACCCAGCAGAGTGTGGTTGCGCTGGCTCAGTTCCCGGTGAAGGTCTGGAATGTCGCCGTCGACCTGGTGACCGGGCAGCACCGCAGTGCCTATGACCCCATCAGCATCGTCGGCGCCAGCCAGGTGGCCGGGCAGGTGGCTGGCAATGCAGATCTTTCCAATGGTCAGAAGGCGGCCACTTTTGCCTCGCTGCTGGCCTCGGTGAATCTGTTCCTGGCGCTGTTCAACCTGGTGCCGCTGCCGCCGCTGGACGGGGGGCACATCGCCGGGGCCATCTACGAATGGATCCGGCGCAAGCTGGCCGGAGTGTTTCGTCGGCCCGATCCGGGCTTCTTCGACACCGCCAAGCTGTTGCCCATCGCCTATGGCGTGGGGGGCTTCCTGCTGCTGTCCGGAGTGGTGCTGGTGCTGGCCGATGTGATCAGCCCGGTGCAATTGTTCTGAGCCGCCAAGGCGGGGCCGCTGTGCTCGGTAGGCTGTCTGATGACGTCCCTGCACCATGGGGTGCGGAGAGAATGAGGAAATGGTGTCTGTGAACCTGGGCCTGCCCACCTCTGCGCCGCCGGTGCTCGCACCGCGACGCCCCACTCGCCAGATTCGGGTGGGATCGGTGTTGGTGGGCGGTGACGCGCCGGTATCGGTGCAGTCGATGACCACCACCAAGACCGCTGACATCGACGCCACCTTGCAGCAGATCGCCGAACTCACCGCCGCCGGCTGCGACATCGTGCGGGTGGCTGTGCCGAGCCAGGCTGATGCCGATGCGCTGCCGGCGATCGCTGCCAAGAGCCAGATCCCGGTGATCGCCGACATCCACTTCCAACCCAAATACGTCTTCGCCGCCATCGAGGCCGGCTGTGCGGCGGTGCGAGTGAACCCCGGCAACATCCGGGCCTTCGACGATCAAGTCGGACGCATCGCCCAGGCCGCCACCGAAGCCGGAGTGTCTCTGCGCATCGGTGTCAACGCCGGATCCCTGGAGCCCGGCGTGCTGGCGAAATACGGCGGCCCCACCCCGGAGGCCTTGGTGGAGTCGGCGCTGTGGGAGGCCAGCCTGTTCGAAGAGCATGGCTTCGGCGATTTCAAGATTTCGGTCAAGCATCACGACCCGGTGGTGATGGTGCGGGCCTACGAATTGCTCAGCGAAGCCTGCGACTATCCGCTTCACCTGGGCGTCACCGAAGCCGGCCCGGCCTTCCAGGGAACCATCAAATCGGCGGTGGCCTTCGGAGCATTGCTCAGCCGCGGCATCGGAGACACCATCCGGGTCTCGCTGTCCGCGCCGCCGGTCGAAGAGGTCAAGGTCGGCGTCAAGATCCTGGAATCGCTGAACTTGCGCCCGCGCAAGCTCGAGATCGTCTCCTGCCCGTCCTGCGGACGTGCGCAAGTGGACGTCTACACCCTGGCTGAGGAAGTCACCAAGGGGCTGGAGGGTCTGCAGGTGCCGCTGCGGGTCGCGGTCATGGGCTGTGTGGTGAACGGTCCCGGCGAGGCTCGTGAGGCCGATCTTGGGGTGGCTTCGGGGAACGGCAAGGGTCAGATCTTCGTTCATGGTGAGGTCATCAAGACGGTGCCCGAAGCTGAGATCGTGGCTACCTTGATCGAGGAGGCGAATCGCCTGGCCGCTTCGGCCACCGAGGTGGAATCCGGTCCGCCCGAAGTTATCGTGGGGTGACTTCATGTCTGCGCGGACTCTGACTCTCGATGATTTGCCAGCGGTTCGCCGGCTCCTGGCTGCTGATCCGGTGAGCAATGTGTTCTTCTCCTCGCGCATCGACGCCGGCGTACTGCATCCGGGCCTTCCCGGCACCGTGTTGGGCTGGCCGTCTGGTGAGATTCGGGCGCTGCTGCACATCGGGGCCAACCTCGTTCCGGTCGCGGAGGACTATTCGGCGGTGCCGGCTTTCGTCGAGGCGGTCGGCCGCCGGCGCACCTGCCAGTCGATTGTGGGTACCTCGTCGTTGGCGTTGGCCTTTTGGCGAGCGTTGAGTGAACGGTGGGGACGGGCCTACAGCCATGTTCGCGAGGTTCGGGCCAGCCAGCCTCTGATGGCTATCTCCGATGCGCCGGCAGTGGCCCCCGATGCGCGGGTGCGTCCGATCACGATGGCCGATTTCGATTCCTACTTCGAGGCATCGGTGGCGATGTACACCGAGGAGGTCGGCGTCGTGCCTGGGGTCGGCCCGGATTCGAACTACCGCGGGTACTGCCGGTGGTTGGTCGAACAGGGTCGCGCCTTCGGCATCGTGAGCGAGGGCCAGGTGATCTTCAAAAGCGACATCGGCGCCGCCAGCGGTGATGTCGCCCAAATCCAAGGGGTGTGGCTGGCCCCGCAGCTACGCGGCCGCAGCCTGTCGGTGCCGGCCATGGCCGCAGTCACCGAGTATGTGCTGGCTGAATTCGCGGTGGCTTGCCTGTACGTCAACGACTTCAACCTCCCTGCGATTCGCAGCTACCAGCGGGTCGGTTTCGAGCAGGTGGGGGAGTTGGCCACCGTCTTGTACTGATCGTCGAGCCCCGTGCGGTCGCCGGGGTCGCCCCATTGGTCCAAAGCAATAAGATAGGCGCCGGTGCCCTCATCCGGGGGCATGGGTACACCAACCAGGAAAGCTTGGTTTCGACGTGGGTCTCATGGACAAGATGCTGCATCTGGGCGAAGGCCGGCAGCTGAAGAAGTTGCAGGTTGTCGCTGACCAGGTGAATCAGATCGAGCCGGACTTCGAGGCCATGTCCGATGACGAGTTGCGCGCCCAGACCGAGGACTTCCGGGCCCGCCTCGCTGAGGGCGAGTCGCTGGACTCGTTGATGCCGGAGGCCTTCGCCACGGCGCGGGAAGCGTCCAAGCGGGTGCTCGGCAAGCGGCACTTCGATGTGCAGATCCAAGGTGCGGCCGCGCTGCACTGGGGAAACATCGCCGAGATGAAGACCGGTGAAGGCAAGACCCTGGTGGCGGTGCTGGCGTCCTATCTCAATGCCCTCGCAGGCAAGGGCGTCCACGTGGTCACCGTGAATGACTACCTGGCCAAGTATCAGTCCGAGCAGATGGGCCGCATCCATCACTTCCTGGGGCTCAGCGTGGACGCGATCCTTTCGGAGATGACTCCCGATGCCCGACGGGTGGCCTATGCCGCCGACATCACCTACGGCACCAACAACGAGTTCGGCTTCGACTACCTTCGCGACAATATGGCACTCAGCCTGGACGATTGCGTTCAGCGCGGCCACAACTTCGCCATCGTTGACGAGGTCGACTCGATTCTGATCGATGAGGCCCGTACACCGCTGATCATCTCCGGGCCATCAGAGGACGACACCTCCTGGTATCCGGAGTTCGCCAACATCATCAAGCGCCTGGAGCGTGACGTCCACTACGAGGTGGACGAGAAGAAGCGCACCGTCGCGGTCCTGGAGAAGGGCATCGCTGCGGTGGAGGATCGCCTGGGCATTGACAATCTGTACGAGTCGGTGAATACCCCGCTGATCTCCTACCTGAACAACGCCATCAAGGCCAAGGAATTGTTCAAGCGCGACAAGGACTACGTGATCATGGACGGCGAGGTGCTCATCGTTGACGAGCACACCGGCCGTACCCTGATCGGCCGGCGCTACAACGAGGGTCTGCACCAGGCCTTGGAGGCCAAAGAGGGCGTCGAGATCAAGGATGAGTACCAGACTCTGGCGACCATCACCTTGCAGAACTACTTCCGCATGTACAACAAGCTGGCCGGTATGACCGGCACCGCCAAGACCGAAGAGTCGGAGTTCCAGAAGATCTACGGCCTGGGTGTGCTGCCGATCACCACCAACAAGCCGATGATCCGCGTCGACCAGCCCGACTTGATCTACCGAACCGAGGAAGCGAAGTTCGCCGCGATCGTCGAAGATGTCGTGCCGCGCTACAAAGAGGGCCAGCCGATGCTGCTGGGCACGGCCAGCGTCGCCAAATCCGAGGTGCTCAGCCGACTGTTGAAGAAGGCCGGCGTCAAGCATGAGGTCCTCAACGCCAAGAACCACGCTCGAGAAGCCTCGATCGTGGCTCTGGCCGGACGCAAGGGTGCGGTCACCGTAGCCACCAACATGGCTGGTCGTGGCACCGACATCATTCTGGGCGGCAACGCGGAGTTCCTGGCCGCGGCGAAGCTGGCCGAGAAGGGTCTGGATCCGCTGGAGAATGCCGAGGAGTACGAGGCCGCCTGGCCCGACACCTTGGCCGCCATGGAATCTCAGGTCGAAGCCGAGCACAACGAGGTCGTCGACCTGGGTGGGCTGTACGTCATCGGTTCGGAGCGCCATGAGTCTCGGCGGATCGACAACCAGTTGCGCGGTCGTTCCGGTCGTCAGGGCGACCCCGGTGAGAGCCGGTTCTACCTGAGCCTGGAAGACGACCTGATGCGGCTGTTCAAGTCCGACATCATCGCCTGGGTGCTGCAGACGTTGAAGATCCCCGATGACATCCCCATCGAGAACAGCCGGGTCACCAAGAGCGTTCAGCAGGCCCAGGAGCAGGTTGAGAGCCAGAACTTCGAGATGCGCAAGAACGTCTTGAAGTACGACGACGTGATGAACCGCCAGCGGCACGCGATCTACGGCGACCGGCGTCGGGTGCTCGAGGGTGCCGATGTAGAGCAGCAGTTGCGCCAGACGGTCAATACCGTTGTGGAGCAGGTCCTGCGCAGCATGACCGCTGACGCCTTCGTGGAGGACTGGGATCTGGAGGCCATCTGGACTCAGGTGCGCACCTTGTATCCGGTCGGTTTGAAGGTCGCTGACTACCTCGACCGTCCCGATCTGACTATCGAGGAGTTGGTCGAGGACTTCCACGCTGACGCCCAGGCCGCCTACGACACCCGCACCGAGCAACTCGGTGAAGAACTGATGCGTGAGTTCGAACGTCAGGTTTTGCTGACCGTTCTGGATCGCAAGTGGCGCGAACACCTCTATGAGATGGACTACCTGCGCGAAGGGATCGGCCTGCGGGCGATGGCCCAACGCGATCCGCTGGTCGAATACCAGCGCGAGGGCGGCGACATGTTCAACGCCATGATGGAGTCCTTCACCGAAGAGGTCGTCGGCTACCTGTTCAACCTTGATGTAAAGGTGGAGCCGCGTTCGCCGCAGGTGGGGATCGTGACCGATGGCGACGGTGCTGCGGTGACCGCAGAATCATTGTTGGCCACCGGGCCTGGCTCTGAAGGCGGTACCGAGGCTCATGCGGTTGCCCCGTTGGCGGCGACCGAGCTGACCAAGCGTCCGGCATTGAAGGCCAAGGGGTTGACCAAGAAGGCCGACAAGGCACCGCTGGCCTACTCGGCACCCGATGAGGCAGGCCAGGAGTCGCGCAAGGGTCCCGCTGACAACGACGACCCCTATGCCGGGGTGGGCCGCAATGCGCCGTGCCCCTGCGGCTCGGGCAAGAAGTTCAAGGTCTGCCACGGACGCAACGCCTGAGCCGTCGACTCGCGGCGGACTTGGACATCGCACTGGGCCTGATCGGATCGGGCCGGTACCGGTTCAGAGCGGTACTGCCCCAGACCGATGCTGCACTATTCAGCCCGGTGGCTCCCGGTGTGGCGCCAGACACAGTTCGGTGATCAGCCAACGGCCCTGAGGTCGCGCGATCTGGATCGCGGCTGCCCGGGAGCGTCCAGCCTGGATCAGGTGCAAGGTGGCCTCGACAGTGTGAGCGTTGGGCTGCTGCGCTCGCAGTGAGCGCAGTCGCCAATCGCGGCGCTGCCGGCCTGAGCACAGATGTTCGACCTGCTCGGCGACCGGGGTGGTGGCCCACTGCTGTAGCTGATGTGGCGGACGGCGTCCGCAGAGCACCTCGACCAAGGCAGCGACCAGGCTGATGGTGATCACCTTCAGCTCCGGGGCTATGCGCCAGTCCGGGGTCGTGACCGCTTCGCCGAGTGGCCGTGCGGGCCGTGGTTGGGGGAGACGTGGCGCGGGAGTGAGGAGCGCCTGCCACTGTGGTTCACCGGGAACCGGCCGCCGTCGGGCCGGGGAGGAGATTGTGCTCACGGCGACCACTGTGGCCGCGCTGAGACTCGGCTGGGGTGTCGGTCGGTAAAGGTGTGGATAACTGCTCACAGACGGGGTTGGGCGACATGCGGTGCACCACCATTCGACTCAGAAGGACAATGCGGTCGTAGGATCAACCCAGACTCTTGGGAAGGAGGATTGTGGGCCTCTTTTCACGTCGGCGCGCGCCGAAGGCCACGCGTGCGATTGAGCCATTCACCGGAATGGACCAACTCACCGACCTGCAGGCGCCACCCTTCGGGCTGGGCTTCCGGCGGGAGGCGACCAACCTCATGACTGGGATCACTCCGGCCGGTCGCCACTACCGCAAGTTCATGTATTCCTATTCGGGCGGACTTTCACGTTTCAATGGCTCTGTAGTGGTCGTTGACTTGCCCTTCAGCCTGCCCGACGTGTTCTGGACCAATGCGAGCAAGAATCGTGCCGGAATCGAACTGGGCGGACGGATCGGCTGTCTTCAGCATCAAAGCCTGCGGGTGTGTTCGACCGATCAGAAGGTGGCCAAACAGGTCTTCGACGCTGTGGCCGATCCCACCGTGGCTTTGGCTATGGAGACCAACGGTCCGGTGGATCTTTCAGTGGACCGCAACCACCTGGTGGCAGTGGACGTACCGCCCACCGAACAACTTCCCGAGTTCCTGGCCGGTCTGGACCGCATCATCGATGCGCTGCGCAGCGCGGTGCCGCGCCGGCTGGAGTTGCCCCCGCGCGTCGAGCGCCACGGCTTCTATGGTCACGAGGACTGGGACTATCAGCTCCAGGGCGATAAGGCACTGATTCGCGAGTTCGGGCTTCCGGTGCGTAACCAGGGACGGGTCGAGGATCAGTTGACCTGCGACTGCGCTGGAGTGCGCATGGTGTCGTTCAACTACACCTGGCTCAGTGATGTCGCGGCGCGCACCCAGCTCACCCGCGGCATGGTGATGGACAGCGACCGGGAACGGGAGCCGGTTTGCGCGTTCGTCCTGGATTCCCAGTTGCCGGATCTCTCCCTCAACGGCGAAGAGTTGGGCGCTCCGGTTCAGCTGGGAAACTTCCGCTTCGCCGACAACTTCGCCCTACGATCCACCGACCCGCAGAAGGCCTATCAGCTGTTCAACGAGCGGGTTCAGGAATGGCTGTTGGAAACCCATCCCTACGGTTGGACGGCCCGCGGCCATGTGATCCGATTCCATGTGCCCACCCACGACGCGAGCGTGGTGGCCGAATGTGAAGCGATCCTGCACGGCTGGCTGGACCGCGTCCCGCCGAGCATTCGCGAAGAGCTGGGCCTGCCGGAGATGCCCGCCCTGATGCGCTGAGTAGGGTGGGAGCCGTGAGCGACCTGGTGACCCCTGCGGAAGCGGCATTGCTGGCCCATGATCAGGACACCGCGCCCTGGCAACACGCCTTGGTGGTGGTGCTCTCCGGGAGCCTGGACCGAGCCGAACTGGCTGCGCGCATCGCTGAGCGGCTGGACTACGCCCCGCGCTTTCGTCGCATCGTCACCGGCTGGCCGGTGGCCGGCTGGGTCGACGACGCCAACTTCAATCTCGACGGGCACCTTCACGAAGTGACCCTGGCCAGCGGCCAGCGGCTCGAAACCTGGCTGGCTGCCGAGTTGCGCACGCGGCTGTCCCGAAACCACCCCCTGTGGCAGGTGGCTTTGGTGAAGGGGCTGCCCGGTGGCGCCCAGGCCGTGGTGGTGCGGGTCAACCCGGCCATGATCGACGGCTACGACCACATCCATCTGTTTCAAGAGCTCTTCGAGGACCAGCCCGACGAACGTCTCCCTTCCTCGGCGCCGCCCTGGCAGCCCAGCCAGACGACCGCCCCCGATTTTGCTGCGGTGATGTCGGGCCTGACCGATCCGCTCGCAGCGGCCGAGCGGGCCGTGGGTGGGGTTCTCGGATTCCTGGAGAGTGGCCTGCGCAGCGTGACTCCGCCTCCCCAGCAGGAGCTGCATCTGGCCGGAGCGGAGGTGGATTTCGCCACATTGTCGGCCTTGCGGGAGCGGTATGGCTGCACGATCCACGACATCGTGGTCGCCCTGGCTACCGCTGGCATTCGGCGATGGCAACATGACCGGGGCGTCGAGCCGTCCGATCCGCTGACCTTGGTGCCGTTGGCGATCACCGAGCCACAGGTCTTGGAGTCGGCGATCGGCTGCCGGATCGCACCTTCCTTCGATCGACTTCCGGTCACCACCCAGAGTCCCGTGGCTCGCCTGGAGGCCATCGCCACCATGACCCTCGCCCGTCGGGAGAGTGGGCTCAGCGTGCCGGCCCGTGATCTCATGGATCTGGCCGGCTTCGCCCCCGCCACCGTCCATGCCGTGGCCGCCGGCACCATCTCTGCAGGTCGGCCGCACACCGCCACCGTGGTGAATGTGCCCGGCCCGGACCGTCCGCGCTACCTGGGGCGGGCGCGGGTACGTCAGATCTTCGCCGCTACGACCCCCACCGATGCCGAGGAGATCACCGTGACCATCAACAGCTACCAGGGCCGGGTGAGTCTGACGGCGGCTGCTATTGCCCCACTGCCGTCCTGGACGACGGCGATCATCGCAGAACTGGCGGCCTTGGGCGCATGATGACTTTGGTGTGTGTGCCGCTGACGGCCGAGGAACTGCGCCGATGGGCCACCGCCGGCACCCTGGACGGATCGGTCAGCGGCTATGCCGACACCGCAGGTCTGCGGGAGGCCTTCGGCGTGACCGATGCCGAGGACGCTGAGCGGATCGCGATGCTGGTGGCCTCCATCGCCGGACTGGCCCGAAGCGGGCGCCGCCTCGTCGCGGTGGCCGAGGTCGAGCGGCTCGGCGCCGGTGAGGCTGCCGAGTTCGGCGAGGTCATCGTGACCGGCCTCGACTACCGCCGGGTGCAAGCCCTCTTCGCCGACGAACCGGGCCTCACTGTGAGCGTTGCAGCAGTGGCCGCGTCCGGTCTGAGCTTGGAGCAGGCCTGGGATGCTCCCCAGGTCACCGAACTGCTGAGTACCGCTGATCTGTTGTGGCACGGCCCGGGGGAGTGGCAGACCCTGATCGGGTGAGGCGGAACTCAGCAGCTCGGTTTCCTTGCCTGGCTGCGGTCATCGGTGCGCTCTGTTGGCGTAGTTTGCGTGATGTCGAGCGGCTGCGGTGCGGTCTCAGCTCTCGATGATGGGCAGGCAGACCTCGGTCACCCAGTGCTCCGGATTCGGGTCTTGTGCGGGGCTGACCCGGTAGATGTTGAACATCGGTCCGGTGGTCAAACCGTGCTCAGCGATATACCCGCCCAGCGCGGCACTGACTTCGGCCATGCCGGCGTAGCTGCCGTACAAGGTGGCCTGCACGATGGGCTGCTCGGGAACGAGTCGGCAGGTCACCGGTGGGTGCGCCTCGAAAGCTTCCTGGACCTGCATCCAGACCTCCACGTCCACATCGGTGTCCTGATAGTCCGCGTCGTAGAAGGTGGCACCGCCCAGTTCGCCTGGGGCTACCGTGGAGGTCATCACTTGCGGCATCAGTCGCTCCCACAGCAGGGGCTCAGCGGCATAGTTGGGGATCACGTCGCGAACGGCGGCGACGGTCATGGCGGGAAGTGTCAACGTACGGATGTCGATGGTCATTGCTGGTGCCTCCACAGTTCGAATCAGTCGATCCAACTCGGCCAGGCGCTGGCCGGCTTGGTCTCGTTGCTGGTGCAGCCGGCCGCGGTGTACGGCCAGCGTGGCCGACAATCGACCCGAATCGGAGAAGGAGTCCAGCACCGCGGCCATCTCGGCGACCGGCAGACCGATATCGCGCAGCGCAGTGATGCGTCCGGCGACCCTCAGTTGGTCGGCGTGGTAGTAGCGGTAGCCGGACGCCGGGTCCACCCAGGCCGGGATCAGCAGGCCGTGCTCGGCGTAGTGCCGCAGCATTCGGACACTGATCCGGCTGAGCCGGGAGAACACTCCGATCTGGAGCAGGTCGTCGTCCATGACAGCAGGTGACACCCTGACATCGTGGCAGAGTCAACTGTGGTAGAAGTGGTTGACGTGATTCTGGCACTACATCTGGTCGCCATTGCAGCGATCCTCGGCGGTTGGCTCGCCGACGCCGCCAAGAAGACGTGGGGACTGGCCCTGATGCTGTGGGCGGCCCGGGCTCAAATCCTGATCGGTGGGTTGTTGGTGGTCATGGCGCTGGGAGCTGCTGACGGCCTGGACTTCGTCAAGATCGGCGTGAAGCTCGTCGTGGCCTTGGCTGTGGTCGGTTTGGTGGAGATCGCCCATGCCCGACGCAAGAAGGGACGCGGTGCGTCCCCGGCGCTCACCGCGATCGCGGCGGCGCTGACGGTGGCCAACACGGCACTGTCCTTCCTCTGGCAGGGCTGAGAAACGACGGCATTGCCGGGAGTGGACTCACCGCCACGGACGCTTGTGTCGGAGCGGATCCAGATACTTGTTCAGATCCGCATCACTGAACGGCTCAGATCGTCGAACCTGGCTGAGTTCCTGGCCGCGAACCGTCATCGTCCACCATCGATACCGCTGGCGCGCTACCGGTACGTCCACGGTGCCGCTCGGTGCGATGGTGGCAGTCACTTCGACAGTGCTTTCGGGATCGCCAGCCGCGTTGAGGAGTACCAGCAACACGTCATCGCCAGGGCCGCCGAAAGCGGCGTAGCTGACCGGCTCGGTCGGCGCCTCCTTTGGTGAGATTCGGCCATAGAGATGCGAGATCGAACTGATAGTGATCCAGCCTCCGAAGAGCAGAATTCCGGCTTCGAAAGCCAAGAGCACTGTGGGACCGATGTCGTTGGGTAACCGCACGACATCCCCGGTGTAGGTCGCCTCAATGGATTCGCCGATTCGGGGTTTGGCTTGGTGGTAGCTGGTCAGGAGGCGGCCATCAGGCAGCCGAAGAGTGGATTGGTTTATCAGCAAAGGAATAAACGGCCGCTCAGAGACCACCACAACCGTTCCCGTGGTGAGCGGTCGAGTTTGCCACTGCTGTTCCACATCAAGGTCATGGAGGGTTGTCGAACCGCCGAGGATGAGCATGAGTATGCCCGTCAGGAGAGCGCCGGATCCGATATGCGCCAGTCTTTTCAGCTGGCTGGGTTTGTAGCAGCGAACCCAGCCGTCAGTGGCCGCTCGCGATACAGCCTCGTACTGTCGTGGGGTTTCTGGTGCGGGGTCAGGATCACACAGGGGAGGTGCTTCTTCTTGGGGGAGAGTGACCGTCGGTAGGGGGGAACGTGCGGCGCGAATCCACTGGAGTGCAGTGACCACTGCGCTCACCACTGTCAGCGCAGTGGTCACGATCAGGCCCGTGTTGAGGCTGAGTCGGTAGTCGTCTTCAGGACGTCCGGTGGCCATCGCATAGATCAGCAGGACCGCAGTCAGCCACAGCATCGACCAAGGTGCGGCGGCGAAGACACGGCGAATCCTGGTCAGGGGTGGCCCATCGAGGTGGGTCAATTGCAGGAGAATTTGACGGTTGTATCGGGCGAGGATCACCTGGCCGCCACCGGGAAGCGAGTAGTGCAGCTTTTGGAAAAGGTGATTTTGGTACGGCTCACCCAGGAAATCGGTGCTGATGGATGTCGATGGAATGTGTACCGGTGAAGCCTTGGCGCTGTCGGGAATCCAGGACAACCGCTGCGGTCCATCCTGAGTGAGGCAACCCGAGTGGGCCTGTTGGCCGGGAAGGCTGAGCTTGGCTCGCAGAAGGACTGGTCGGCCATGCTTGGCTCGGTGTTCCTGCAGGGTGGCAATGACCGACAGACCTAGGATCGTGCCAAAGGTTATGCCGATGGAAAAAACGATGAGCATGGGGATGAAGATGAACTCGTTGAGGTCCATTGCTGCTTTCAAGGCCCGGATGTCGGTGGTGAAACGCGCTTGACTATCAGGGTAGGTGTTGTCGGGTTGGTGGCGTCGTAGCGACGGCACGGGGCGGGCCGGTGTCGGACACCTGTTGACGTATTCGAACATGTGTTCGATCATGGAGGGGTGGAGACCGCCGCCTTACTCGACCGCCTGCGTGCCCAGGTCGCCCAGGCCGAGGCCCGCGTGCGGCCACAACTGCTGGAGGTTCCCGCAGCCTTGGCGAAGGTGCTGCCCGAGCCGGGATTGAGGCCAGGAGCAACCTATTGCCTGGACGGCGCGGGGGCCTTGTTGCAGGCATTGCTGGCCGAACCTTCGATGGCGGGGCATTGGTGCGGCGTGGTGGGGGTTCCGACCTTCGCTGCTGAGGCGGCCGCGGCTGCCGGCGTCCGCTTGGAGCGGCTGGTGCTGGTGCCCGAACCAGGAGACCAATGGCTGGCGGTGGTCGGAGCACTGGCCGAGGTGATCGATGTGCTGGCGGTCCGGGTGCCGAGCCGGGTCCGGGAGTCCGATGCGGCGCGGTTGGGGGCTCGGCTGCGCGACCGGGGCGTGGTGTTGTTGGCGATCGGGGACTGGCCTCGGGCCGAGGCCCGGTTGCGAGTGACCGCGCCGCACTGGCGAGGGTTGGGGCAGGGTCACGGTCATCTGGTCAGTCGTCGGATTCGCGTCGAGGTGACCTCCCGCCGGAATCCGGCCGGACGTGGCGTCACCGTGGAATTGCCGGCCGCCGCCGGAGGTCTGGCCGATGTGCTCGTCGAATCGACCCGGCTGCGGGTGGCGGGCTGAGTCATGACGGTTCGATCCTTGCCCGAGGTGGGTCGCTCCCAGCATCGGGAGCGCTGTTTGGCGGTGTGGTTCCCGGATTGGCCGATCACCGCTTGGGCATTGGCCGAGGGCGAATCGGTCGAGCATCCGGTGGCCACCATCGCGGCCAATCAGGTGGTGGCCTGTTCCCCGGCGGCTCGGGCTGAGGGGGTTCGCTGGGGTCAGCGACGTCGGGAGGCGCAATCCCGGTGCCCGCAGTTACAGATTTTGGCCGTTGATGAGGCTCGCGATGCTCGCGAGTTCGAGGCGGTGATCCGCTGCCTGGAGCAGCTTTCGCCGGGGGTCCAAGTGGTCTCTCCCGGGCTGTGCCTGCTGCGCGCCGAGGGTCTGGCCAGCTATCTGGGTGATGAGGCCCAGGCTGCTGAGACCCTGCTGGAAGCCGTGATCGGAGACCTCGGCATCCCCACCGGACGCATCGGAGTGGCCGACACCGTCTTCGCGGCCGTCCAGGCCACTCGCAGCGGTGAGGCGGTGTGCATCGTTCCCCCCGGAACGACGTCCGCCTTCTTGGCGCCACTGCCGATCACTCGGCTCGGGGATGCGAAGCTGTCCGAACTGTTGCCGCGGCTGGGCGTGCGCACCCTGGGGGAGTTCGCCGCGTTGGAGTCCGCCGTGGTTCGCGACCGCTTCGGTCAGGCCGGTCAGCGGCTGCATGGCCTGGCTGGCGGGTCGGATCTGCGTTCGGTCCAAGGGCGAACCCCGCCACCGGAGTTGAGCCTGGAGATCGACTTCGAGCCGCCGCTGACCCTGATCGAGCAGGTGGCCTTCGCCTCCCGGGCGACCGTCGAACGCTTTGTGCGACAGTTGAGCGACGCCGGTTTGGTGGCCACCGAGGTGCGGGTGGAATTGGCCACCGAGAACGACGAGTTCTGCGCCAAGACCTGGGCCAGCCCCACCAGTTTCGAGGCCGCCGCACTGTCCGACCGAATCCGCTGGCAGGCCCAAGCCGCAGCCGGAACCGGCATCACCGCCGCCATTACCGGGGTACGGCTGGAGCCGGTGGCCGTCGATGATGCCGCCCATCATGAGCCGGGGCTGTTCGGGTTGGGGCCTGATGAGCGGGTGCATCATGCGATGTCGCGAGTGCAGTCGATGCTGGGTCCCGACCAGGTGCTGCGTCCACGGATCGCGGGGGGACGGTGGCTGGCCGAACGCCAAGAGCTGCTGCCCTGGGGGGACCGTCCGGTCGAATCGGCACCGGTGGATCGACCCTGGCCCGGGCAGGTGCCGGCCCCCCTGCCGGCGACCATCTTTCCCGAGCCGTTGCGAGCCCGACTGCTGGGTGCCGACGGCACTGCGGTGCGGCTTGATGAGCGCGGCCAACTCGCCACGGTGCCGGTGCGGCTGTGGGCGGAGGGCACCACCCGGGTGGTGATCGAGTGGGCCGGTCCCTGGCCGGTGGACGAGCGATTCTGGGATGCCGAGCGCTACCGCCAGGCCAGCCGGTTTCAGATGGTCGACGGCGACGGAATGGGCTGGTTGCTGTATACCGACTCGACCGGTTGGTGGGTGGAGGCCCGTTATGACTAGGGGCGAGGATGGGCTTCAATAACCCGCCGATCACCTGGCGCGACCTGGAGCGCACGCTGAGTGCGTCCACCAAGGCCGCGGCGGTGATCGAAACCCCCGCCTCGCGCAAGCGAGGGCCCTACCAGGCGCCGGCCGTGCAGCGTCCGGCCGATGCGGTGCCCTATGCCGAACTGCATGCCCATTCCTCTTTCTCCTTCCTCGACGGAGCCTCCGGACCGGCGGAGTTGGCCGTCGAGGCCGAACGGCTCGGGTTGCAGGCCTTGGCGATCACCGACCACGACGGGCTGTACGGCATCGTCCGCTTCGCCGAAGCTGCCGAACATCTGGCGGTGCAGACCGTGTTCGGTGCTGAACTCAGCCTGGAATTGCCCGCACCGCAGGCAGGATGCCCCGATCCGGTCGGGTCGCATCTGCTGGTGCTGGCTGACGGGGAGGAGGGTTATCACCGCCTGGCTCAGGCGATCACCGAAGCCCAATTGGCTGGCGGCCAGAAAGGTCGTCCGGTCTATGACCTCGAAAGGCTCGCTGAACTGGGGGCTGGTCACTGGGCGATCCTGACCGGCTGTCGCAAAGGTGCGGTGCGTCAGGCCTTGGCCACCGAAGGACGCACCGGCGCCCGCCGGGAACTGGCAGATCTGATGCACCACTTCGGTGCCGATCAGGTTTTCGTCGAGCTCACCGATCATGGCTATCCCACCGACTCGGCCACCAATGATGCCCTGGCTGAGTTGGCGGCCGAGGTCGGCCTGCCCACTCTGGCTACTGGCAATGTGCATTACGCGACGCCGGCTCAGCATCGACTGGCCCAATCGGTGGCTGCGATCCGAGCCGGCTGCAGCCTGGACGCCTTGGACGGTTGGCTGCCGGCCACCGGCCGTGCCTTTCTGCATTCGGGGGCGGAGATGACCGCCCGGTTCGCCCGCTATCCCGGGGCGGTGGCGCGTACCGTGCCGCTGGCCGAGCAACTGGCCTTTCCACTGCGTCGGGCCAAGCCGGCGCTGCCCAAGCAGGAGGTGCCTGCCGGGCACACGCCGATGAGCTGGTTGCGGCACCTGGTTTGGCAGGCAGTGCCGCAGCGCTACCCGAACCTGACTGAGCCTGAACGCGCCCGCATCGAGCGGGAATTGTCGGTCATCGAGGCCAAGGATTTCCCTGGCTATTTCCTGATCGTGCACGACATCGTGGCTGAGGCTCGCCGCCGCGGCATCCTGTGTCAGGGGCGCGGCTCGGCGGCCAACTCGGCGGTCTGCTATCTGCTCAACATCACCGCAGTGGACTCGATCGCCTATGGGTTGCCATTCGAGCGATTCTTGTCCGCACTGCGCGATGAGGAACCCGATATCGATGTGGACTTCGACTCCGATCGGCGCGAGGAGATCATCCAGTGGGTCTTCAACCGCTATGGACGCACCCGGGCCGCGCAGGTGTGCAATGTCATTCAATACCGGCCTCGCAACGCCATTCGCGACCTCAGTCGCGCCTTGGGCTACAGCCCTGGGCAGGCGGACGCCTATGCCCGCCAGGTGGAGCGGTGGGGGTCGATCGTGGCGGCCGAGGCCGGTGAACTGCCGCCGCTGTTGGTCGAGTTGGCCACTCAGTTGTTGAAGGCTCCCCGCCACCTGGGCATCCATTCCGGCGGCATGGTGCTGACTGAGCGTCCCGTCGGAGAGGTGGTGCCCATCGAATGCGCCCGCATGGAGGATCGCACCGTGATCCAGTGGGACAAGGACGATGCTGCCTGGATGGGGTTGGTGAAGTTCGACCTGCTCGGCTTGGGGATTCTGGCCGCCCTGCAACACAGTTTCGATCTGATCGCGGCTGCTACCGGTGAACGGTGGGAGTTGGCCACGATCCCCAAAGAGGAACCAGGGGTCTACGACATGCTGTGTCGGGCCGATTCGATCGGGGTCTTCCAGGTCGAATCCCGGGCCCAAATGGGACTGCTGCCGAGATTGCAGCCGCGGCGTTTCTACGACCTGGTGATTCAGATCGCCCTGATCCGTCCCGGACCGATCCAGGGCGGGGCGGTGCACCCCTTCGTGCGTCGCAAGCTGGGCCGCGAGCCGGTGACCTATGCCCACCCCAAGCTGGAACCGGTGCTGGCCCGCACCTTGGGCATTCCGGTATTCCAGGAGCAGTTGATGCAGATGGCGATGGCTGTGGGGGAGTGCAGCGGTGAGGACGCCGATCTGCTGCGTCGTGCGATGGGTTCCAAACGCGGCGTGGAACGCATTGAATCGTTGAAGGCCAAACTCTACGAAGGCATGGCCCGCAACGGACTAACCGGCGATGCCGCCGATCGGATCTATGCCCAGATCCAAGCTTTCGCCAGCTTCGGCTTTGCCGAGTCGCACTCGCTGAGCTTCGCCCTGCTGGTCTATGCCTCCTCCTGGCTGAAGCTCCACTACCCCGCAGCGTTTCTCTCCGGCCTGCTGCGCGCCCAACCCATGGGCTTCTACTCCCCAGCCACCCTGGTCACCGACGCCCGCCGCCACGGCGTCGACGTCCGCCCCCCTGACCTCCACCGTTCCGCCGTAGACCCCACCCTGGAACCCCTCCGTCCGCCCACACCCCAAACGCTCCCAAAAAGCGCAGTTCCTCCCGAACCTTCGGGAGCGAATGCCTGTTTTGGGAGCGTTTGGACGGGGGCAGCTACCGGGCGGGACTCGTGTTTGGGTGCTCAGCCGGCAGTGGGTGAGTTTGATGCTGCGGCGGCTGATGACAGTGCGGCGCATCGGCGCGACGGGGGGTTTGCGGTTCGGTTGGGGCTGGCGGGCGTCCGGGGGATTGGGCGGGAGGTTGCTGGGCGGATCGTGGCTGAGCGAGAGCGGGGTGGGGAGTATGCGTCTTTGGCAGACCTGGTGCGGCGCACGGGGCTGGAAACCGAACATCTGGAGGCGCTGGCCACGGCTGATGCTTTCGGCTGCCTGGGGCTGAGTCGGCGTGAGGCGCTGTGGCGGGCCGGACGGGCCGCCCAGGACCGTCCGGACTCCCTTCCTGGCACTTTGCCACAGATCCAGGCGCCCCTGTTCGGTGACCCTACTGCTGCCGAGGCGTTGGCTGAGGAACTGTGGGCCACCGGGGTGAGCACCGGCGATCACCCCATCGGTCAGTTGCGGGACGAACTCACGGCGCGGGGGGTGCTGCGCAGCGACGAACTGCGTCAGGCCGAGGCGGATTCTCGAGTACGAGTCGGTGGCCTGGTCACACACCGGCAGCGTCCCGCCACCGCCTCCGGAATCACCTTCCTGAGCCTGGAGGACGAAGCCGGCTTGATGAATGTGGTCTGCTCGATGGGGGTGTGGCAGCGCTATCGGCAGGTGGCTCGAAACTCTGCGGCGGTGATCGTGCGCGGACGGCTGGAACGCTCCATCGAGGGCGTCTCCAACGTCGTGGCCGACCAGATCGAGGCGTTGCCGATCCGGGTGCCGCATCGCAGTCGGGACTTCCATTGATCAGGGTTCTGCATCGTCGTTGACAAGTGAATCCCGACATTGAAAGACTCCCCGCCACAGTCGCCGTATTGAGGAGAATCGTGGCCGATCCTGTGACGTCCTACCTGGCAAGCTGCCGAGACCTCGCCACCGTGAATCCTCCGCCCCGTACGGTGCTGAAGGCGACCAAGAGGGTCTTGAAAAGAGTCGCCGCTGACCCCGAAATCTTGGGTCAGCTTGCCGAAGCCTTGCCGACGGTTTCTCCTGCCGGAGCGGCCTGGATTGCCATCACTTTGGGCAGTCTGGTGGAGCGCGGCGTCGATCCGTCCCTGGCTGGACCGGCATTGTTGCGCTACTACGTCGCCGAGTTGCAGAACTTGCCCAGCCTTGACGGTGAGGAGGTCGTCGAACCGACCCCCGCCCAGGCGGTGCACCTGGCGGCCTTCGACTTCCTGAGCCAGGGTGTGGTGGCGCATCTGGCTCGGTTGCCCGAGCTGCGCCGCAGCTACGGTGCGGACCACGAGTTGGTGTCACGGCTGGAAGAGCTCTGCGACTACGGCGTCGGTGCTTTCTGGGTGCACAGCGCACTGGCCCGCTGGTCGGGGCCGCTGATTGTGCTCCATCCCGAATCTGCGACGGGATTTGTCCTTCAGGTGAGCAACGTCGGCACCTGTTTCCACCTGTTTTCGCTGATCCAGCTGGCCGTCGGTACCAGCATCCCCGGCGGACGGACGGCCGCACCGGAGTTGGCCGAATGTGCCCGCGGCCTGAGATCGGCAGAGATCAGCGATGAGGCCTGGTGGCACTACGGACGCCCAGACGCGCCCACGCCGGACCTGATGACCAGCATCTGGGGCGAGGGCCAGATCACCGAAATTCCCACGGTCGACTCCGTTCCGGTGATCCTGCTGTGGGCGCCGCTCATGCGCCGCAGCTGGGATGCCGGCTTCTTCTATCCGCACCTGGACGCGCTCCCGGCCGATGTGGCGGTGGAGCGCCGGCTGGAGCCTGCTGAAGTCAACGACTGGCTGGCCAAGCTCAATCTGGCGGGCTAGTTCTGCCCCTTGGGCACTCGCGGGGCGTGGATTCAGACGGGGAACCAGCGGCCCTCGAAATAGGTGCCGCGGACTGCGATGTCGCGCAGATGCTGCGGATCGACCGCATAGGGGTCCTCGGCCAAGGCGGTGAAAGTCGCCCGCTTTCCCGGCCAGATGCTGCCCAGCTCATGTTCTTTACGCCAGGAATAGGCCGCCTCGATCGTCACTGCGCGCAGTGCGTCGTGCACACTGATGCGTTCGCCAGGCGCTGCGATCCGTCCCGAAACCGTGGTGCGGTTCACCGCACACCACATGAATCCCAGGGGGGAACTGGGCCCCATGGGCAGGTCGGAGTGGAAGGAGAGCGGGATCTTGGCCGCCAAAGCCGACCCGCTGCGCACCATGGTGTCGGCACGTTCGGCGCCGAGCCCGACCTCGCCATAGCGGTCGGCGAACTGGGTGGTGTAGTACGGGTTGGCGCTGATCAGTAGCCCGAGTCGGGCGATCCGATCGATCTGCTCGGTGGTGGAGTTGGCGAAGTGGACGATCACGCACCGATGATCTTCGCGGGGATACTCGGCCATGGCGTCGGCAAAGGCGTCCAGGAGCACATCCAACCCGGAGTCTCCATTGACGTGGCAATGGATCTGATAGCCAGCGCGCCAGTAGAGCCGGATGCGCTCATGAAGCTGGTCGGGTTCGATGAGCCATTCGCCATGATGTCGCGGGTCGGGACGTCCGTCGGCGTCCAGGTAGGGCTCCCGCATCTGCATCAACTGGGAGATGATCGCGCCGTCGGCGAAGAGTTTCACCTGCTTGTCGAAGAACTCGAGTTTTCCGCTGCCCGGGGGTGCCAGAGCGATCTGTCGCTCGGCGTCGGCGATGACCTGATCGGTGGGCACGCGGTTGTCGATCTGGGCGCGCCCATCCACCAGGAAGTAGCTGTTGAAAGGCGTGTCCTCGGCGCCCAGGATCGCTTGGTAGAGCTGCCACAGTTCCGGGGTGAAGATTGCACCGGGCTCGTTGTAGGCGGTGATCCCGTTGCGGTGCAGATAGGGCACCAGTTGGCGCAGGCCTCGCAGCATTCGCTCGCTGGTGAGCACGTGGGGCTGGAGGGCGGGAAGCAGCAGATTCATGCCCTGCTCCCACCAATGCCCGCCCTCCCAATCGACCATGGTGCTGGCCTCGCCATGGCTCAACTGCTCGGCACGGTCCAGCCCGATCGCGGTGATCGCCGCGGAGTTGAGGTACCACTCGTGGCAGGAACGCTGCCAGATCACGACCGGACGGGTGGGTGCGAGCTGGTCGAGGTAGCTTCGATTCAACTCCCCGTGCCACAAGCTGTGATAGCCCCAGGAGAAGAAGATCTCGGAGCCTTGCGGATCGCTCGCTTCGAGAGCCGCCAACCCGGCGCGGAGTCGCTGCCGGTACTGCTCAGGGGTGGTGGCTGCCGGGAAGCGGCGATCCGGGAGGACCCAATCCTCGATGGCGATCACTTCGCTGGCCAAGGTTGAGGCGCCCAGGATCGGGTGCAGATGCTGGTCGATCAGCCCCGGGGTGAGGGTCAGGCCTGCAAAGGTCTGCGCGTCGACTTCATAGTCAATGCCGTGGAGTTGGGCGCTCACCTCGGCCAGCGTGCCTACTGCCACGACGCGACCCTGGGCTACAGCGACGGCTTCTGCGCGCGGACAGCGCTCTTCCATGGTGATGAAGTCACCAACCAGGACAGTGGTCATGCTCCAAGGCTAGGCACCCAATGACCGCAACGGTCGCCGAACCTCTGCGCCGGTAGTGGCTTCGGCGTGGGGCGGTGGTGCCCTTCGACAGGCTCAGGGCACGGGTGGTGGGTTTTTTTGGCTGAGCTTGTCGAAGCCTGGCGGTAGTCGGTGGCGCACCAGGAAACGTCCCGGTGCGCCACCGCTGGAAGTTCGGGCTACAGGCTGTCGCCCAGGTCGCGGCGGAAGGCATCGACCAACTGATCGACCCAATCGCCGACCGGTTCCAGGCGTCCGTAGAAGAAGCGCAGGATCTCCGGCTCTTCGACGAAGCGCAGTCCGCCGATGAGGTCGCGGTTCTGATACAGCCAACTGATCCGGTCGATGGCGTAGTTGACCTGGCTGAGGGTGAACACCCGGCGGGGCAGGGCCAGGCGCACCAGTTCCATGTTGGCCATCGGTTCGGTGCCGTCCGGATCGCGCTGCTCGCTGAGGGTTCCGCGCTCCATGCCGCGCACCCCTGAGGCGATGTACAACGCCGAGGCCAGAGCACCGGCGGGGTACTGCTGCTGGGGGACGTGTGGCAGGAAGCGCATGGCGTCCACGTGGGCGCCCAGGCCGCCGGCCGGGGTGATCACCGGGATGCCGCGCGAATCCAGCTCATTGACCATGTGCTCGATGAACAGCGGACCCTGGTTGATCATGTCCTCATCCATGGTCTCGTCCAGGCCGACGGTGATGGCTTCCATCTCCCGCACCGACATGCCGCCATAGGTCAGGAAGCCTTCATACATCGGAATGAGCGCGCGCATCTGCTTGTAGATCGCCTCGTCACGAATGCAGATGCCGCCGCCGCGACCGAAGCCGAGCTTGCGCGCCGAGAAGTAGATGATGTCGAACAGGTCGGCGATCTCCTTGGTGATCTGCTTGATCGACATGTCGCGGCAGGCCGCTTCGCGGTTCTTGATGAAGTGCAGATTGTCTGCCAACAACGAGGCATCCAGCACCGTCAAAATGCCGTACTCGCGACACAGGGCGGTGGTCTGGCGGAAGTTCTCCAGGCTGAGCGGCTGGCCACCGATCAGGTTCGTGCCGGCCTCGATGCGCACATAGGAGATGGCATCTGCGCCCTTGTCCTCGATGAGTGAACGCAGCGCGGCCACATCGAAGTTGCCCTTGAACAACTCATCGGAGGTCACGGCCAATCCGGCCTCGGTGATGAGCTCCAGCACCTCGCCGCCCATCTCGGTGACGTGGGCCTTCGAGGTGGTGAAGTGGTAGTTCATCGGCACATAGGTGCCCGGCTTCACCAGCGACTTGCCCAGGATGTGCTCAGCAGCGCGGCCCTGGTGGGTGGGCAGGAAGTAGGTCATGCCGAACAGCTCGACCAGCTTGTTGTACAGCCGGGTGTAGGTCGCCGAGCCTGCGTAGGCGTCATCGGCGATCATCATGGCGGCCTGCTGCTGGTCGCTCATGGCGTTCACCCCGGAGTCGGTGAGCATGTCCAAGAACACATCAGCGTTCTGCAGCAGGAAGGTGTTGTAGCCGGCCCCGGCCATCGCCTCACGGCGCTGTTCGATCGGCAGGAGGTTGAGTTTTTGGATGATGCGCACCTTGTGCATCTCCAGGGGAAGCTGTTGGCCGGAGAAGAAAGTCACCTTCGCCATTGAAAAAACGCCCTTCGTAGATGGGATCACGAGCGGTCAAAGGTTAGCCCTCCAGGGCCCGCAACGCCTCAGAATTCCCAGATGCCGGTTCGGCGTTTCGCGCCGACTCAGCCGTTGGTCGAGGCCTTGGCCAGATATTCGTCCCCGACACGTTGCTGCAGGTCCAAAGCCTCCAGCAACAGCGGCGCGGCCTGCTTGGCCAAGCCGGGACCGATCAGGGGGACATCGACGGTGAGGTTGCCGCGGTAATCCAGGACGGTGCCCTTGCCGCCGGGGGCCAGGGTCACCGTCCCGACCAGGCCGGCGGGAAGCCCCTCCACACTGATTCGGGCCGCACCGTGGTAGACCTCGCCGGTGGGGGCAGCCCACTCGATCTGGTCGGTGATCGCCAACGTCGGGCCGGTCAGCTTGGCCACCGCCGAAGGGGACCGCAACACGCGTCGGGTTCGGGTCAGTGAGCCCTCGACGGTCACTTCGTAGGACTCCGGGGTACTGGCCAGACAGACCGCAGTGAGGAAGGCTCGATCGGTCAGCATCGCACAGACCCGAGATGGCTCAGCGGCGAATTCGTTGCGGGCGTGGATGTCCATGGTTCTCATGGTGGCTGGATAGGCTGGGAAAGTCCTAATTCGCGAAGGAGTTGTCTTGTCCACCCTGGCATCGCGGGCCAATGTTGGCCTGCGAGAAGCGCTGCTGGCCCAGGCCACAGCTCAAGCCCCAGAAGATCAGGCCGAACTGGTGCGTTTGTACCTGGCTCAGTCGGCCGACACCGATTTAGCGGATCTGGATCCCGGAGGCCTTGCGGCCACGGCGCAGGCCCAGCTGGACCTGGGCTCGACTCGACGTCGGGGGGAATCGCTGCTGCGCGTGTTCACCCCCGAGGACTGGGACGCCCGCGGCTCCACTGTGGTGCTGATCGTCACCGACGATCAGCCCTTCCTGGTGGACACCGCCATCATGGAACTCACCCGCCAGGACTGGAGCCTGCGCGGGCTCTTTCACCCGGCGCCGGTGGTGCGTCGAGGCGCGGACGGAGCCTTCATCGGCTTCGGTGGTGACGGCGCGGCCGAAGCCTGGCTGGTTCTGGAGGTCTATCCGCCGCTGGGTCGCTCCGCGGCAGATCTGTCCGCAGCCCTGTCCGAGGGTCTGCAACAGGCTTTGGCGACGGTGGCTGTGACGGTCGCCGACTGGCACCCCATGGTGGCGCGGTGCCGGGAGGCTGCCGAAGAGCTTCGCAGCGCCTCAGCCAACGAGGAAGGGGCTCGGCTGCTGGAGTGGCTGGCCGATGGCCACTTCGTGTTCGTCGGCTATGCCGACTTCACCCCCGGTACGGCGGAACTGTGCCCGGTGCCAGGCAGCCAGCTAGGGATTCTGCGCGGGGTCACCGAACCCGATCGGGTCAACATTCCTGGACCCGATGAACGTGAATCCTTGGTGCTGGTTCGGGACAGCAGACGGTCCCCGGTGCACCGTCCGGCCTATCTGACCCATATTGCGGTACGTAGTTTTGGCCCCGATGGCAGCTTCGCCGGGGAGCATCGCTTCCTGGGTCTGCTGGCAGCCGATGCTTACACCGAGTCGATCTCGACCATTCCCATGCTGGCCCAGAAGGCGCGCCAACTGCAGTTGCGTGGGGGCTTCGAACCCAACTCCTACGGGTGGAACTCCCTGCACAAGGTCATCGCTGATTTCCCCCGCGACGAACTGTTCGAAGCGACAGTCGAGGAACTGCTGCCGGTCGTGTCGGCCATCGTCGGCATCCGGGAACGTCGCCAGGCTCGGGTGTTCCTGCGGCGCAGCCGCTATGGCGGATTCGTCACCGCGCTGGTGTTCATCCCCCGCGACCGCTACAACACCGAGACTCGCTTGCGCATCCAGCAGATCCTGTTGGAGCAGCTCGGCGGCACCGAGGTCGAATACCGCACTTTGATCAGCGAATCGGTACTCACCAGGCTGTTCTTCGTCATCCGGCTGGGCTCGCAGGCGACCACTGATCCTGACGTGGACGCCATCACCGCCGCCATCGCGAAAGCCTCGTTGAGCTGGGAGGACGAGTTCTCTGCCCATGCGGCGACCTTGCCCAGCGAACAGCGCGGCGTCGAATTCGACGGCGCCTATGAGGCCGACTATTCCCCGACCGAGGCGATCGCGGACCTCATTCAGGCCAACCAGTTGCGCGAATGGGCTGATCTGGCCTTGATGATGACCACGGTCAACGATGCCGATGACCCTGCTGATGCCCGCCTGAAGGTCTTCACCTTCCTGCCTATGAGCCTGGCTGCGGTCATGCCTCACCTGAGTGCACTCGGCGTCGAGGTGGTCGATGAGAATCCCTACGTCTGGCAACTGCGCGGCAGCACCGTCCACATCTACGACTTCGGCCTGCGGCTGCGCGACGACGCCACCTGGGACAGCGCATCGCGCAAGCGCTTCACTGAGGCCTTCGAAGCCTCCTGGACCGGACGTACCGAAGCAGACGCCCTGAATCGGCTGGTGGTGCCGTCGGGGCTGAGCTGGCAGCAGGTGAGCGTGCTGCGTGGCCTGTCGCGCTATCTGCAGCAGACCGGCATTCCGTTCAGCCAGGCCTACATCGCCAGCGCGGCTAATGCCAATCCCGACATCGCCGCAGATCTGGTCGGAGTCTTCGAAGCCAAGTTCGATCCGGACGCCTTCAGCGACCTCACGCAGCGCGAGCAGGAGACCGTAGCCCGTCTCGCGCGGCTGGACGAGAAGCTCGACGCGGTTGCCAGCCTCGACCATGACCGCATTCTGCGGGCGCTGGCATCGGTGATTCGGGCCTGCACCCGCACCAACGCCTTCGTGGGCGGCGAATCGGCGCCGGTGCTGGCTTTCAAGCTGCGTCCCGACGAACTCGAGATGCTGCCCGATCCCCGCCCGGCCTTCGAGATCTTCACCCACTCACCGCGGGTGTCTGGGGTCCATCTGCGCTTCGGGCCGGTGGCTCGCGGCGGTCTGCGCTGGTCGGATCGACCCGAGGACTTCCGCACCGAGGTGCTGGGGCTGGTCAAGGCGCAGATGGTGAAGAACACCGTCATCGTGCCCGACGGCGCCAAGGGCGGTTTTGTGCCCTTGCAGGCCCCCGATGCCAGTGATCGGGCCGCCTGGTTGGCCGAAGGGAAAGCCTGCTATCGGCTGTTCGTCGACGCCTTGTTGAGCCTCACTGACAACATCGTGGACGGTGCGGTGGTCCCACCGCAGCGGGTGGTGCGCTACGACGGCGATGACCCCTATCTGGTGGTCGCCGCCGACAAGGGCACCGCCACCTTCTCCGACCTGGCCAACGAAATCTCTGTGCGGCGCGGCTTCTGGTTGGCCGATGCCTTCGCCTCGGGCGGCTCGGCCGGCTACGACCACAAGGCGATGGGCATCACCGCCCGCGGCGCGTGGGAAGCAGTGAAGCGCCACTTCATGGAAATGGGTCTGGACCCGGCTATCGACGAGTTCACCTGTGTGGGCATCGGCGACATGGCCGGTGACGTGTTCGGCAACGGCATGTTGTGCAGCGACCGGCTCAAACTCGTAGCGGCCTTCAACCACCAGCACATCTTCCTGGATCCCGATCCTGACCCGGCCACCTCCTTCGCCGAGCGACAGCGGCTGTTCACCACCCCGGGGACGACCTGGGCCGACTATCAAGGCCTCAGCGAGGGCGGGGGCGTCTACCTGCGCACTGCCAAGTCGATTCCGATCAGTGCTCCGGTGCGCGCGGCGCTGGGATTGCCCGATTCGGCGACCCAGCTCACCCCTGCCGAAACCATCAGCGCCATCCTGAAAGCCCCGGTGGATCTGCTGTTCAACGGCGGGGTGGGGACCTTCGTCAAGGCATCCAGCGAGAGCCAGGCGGCTGCCGGTGACAAGGCCAACGACGCCGTCCGCGTCGACGGTGGGCAGTTGCGGGCCCGCAGCGTGGCCGAAGGCGGCAACCTCGGTTTCACTCAGGCCGGGCGCATCGAATACGCCCAAGCCGGGGGACGGATCAACACCGACTTCATCGACAATTCCGCCGGCGTGGACACCTCCGACCACGAGGTGAATATCAAGATTCTGCTCGCCGGGGAGGTTGCCTCGGGACGGCTGAGCCTGCCCGAGCGAGACGAGTTGCTGGCGTCCATGACCGACGAGGTGGCCCGGCTGGTGCTGGCCCACAACTTCGATCAGAACCTCACCTTGACCAATTCGGAGTTCAACGCGCAGCGGCTCACCGGACAGTTCGAGTCGTGGATGAGCACGCTGGCGGCCGCCGGGCTGTTGGACCGTTCGTTGGAGTATCTGCCCAGCAGCGCGGAGATGACTGCTCGGATCGCAGCCGGGTCGACCCTGACCCGGCCGGAGTTGGCCACCGTGCTGGCCTACACCAAGATCGCGATCAAGAAGTGGGTCCTGGCGTCCAACCTGCCCGAAGACCCCTATCTGGCCGACCGGCTGGTGCAGTACTTCCCCGAGCCCCTGCGCGAGCGCTTCGCCGAGGCGATCAGCGGCCACCGCCTGCGCCGGGAGATCATCACCACGGTGGCGGTGAACCGGTTCGTGAACTCGCAAGGCGTCACCGCCTACCACCGGCTGTCCACCGAGACCGGTGCCGGAGTCGCCGACATCATCCGCGCCCAACTGGCCTCGCGTTCGATCTTCAATGTGGGCTTGGACGAGGTTCGCCTCCGCCGTAGCAACCCGCCTGGAGCATTGGCCACCGAACTGCGAGTGATGTTGTCGCGCATGGTCGAGCGCGGTACCCGGTGGCTGCTGCATCACGAGCGGGGTCCTTTGGATGTGGCTGCCGTGGTCGCCGAGTATGGCCCGGCGGTCGCCGAACTGCGTCCGGTGTTGGCCAGCCTGTTGGCCGGTGCGGAGGCCCACGCCCAGGTCGCTCATGCCCGGGAGTGGATCGAGGACGGTGTGAACCTGGACCTCGCCGAGAACCTGAGCACGGCCGGCCAGGCCCACACCCTGCTCAGCGTCGTCCAGGTGGCGCACCGGCTGGGGCTGCCGCCGCTGAGGGTGGCCCAGGTGCACTACCAACTCGCCGATGCCCTGGGCTTGGACCTGATGTTCACCGGCGTGGACAATCTGCCGCGCCAGGTTCGCTGGGATGCGATGGCGCGAGCGGCCCTGCGTGATGAACTGTTGGCCGCTCATGCGGAGTTGACCGAGTCGGTGCTGGTCGGCGTGGGCCCGAAGGTGCGTGCCGGGTCGGTGGTCGCCGCCTGGGTGTCAGCCCATCCCAGTGTGCCGGCACGGGTGTCGACGATCCGTCAGGCCTGTGACGGCACCCCGAATGTGGCGCGGATGAATGTGGGACTCAGCCAGCTTCGTGCTCTGCTGGCCGAGTCCCAGAATCAGGACCAGGATGTCCGCTGACCGCATTGATCCGCACACCCACTCCACAGTCTCCGACGGCACCGACACCCCGGCGCAGTTGGTGGCCAAGGCGGCTGCGACCGGGCTGACCGCGATCGGGCTGAGCGACCATGACACCGTCGACGGCTGGGACGAAGCACTGGCCGCCGGTGAACGTCACGGCATCCGGGTGCTGCGCGGCATCGAAATGTCGTGCAGCAAGGACGGGGTGTCGGTTCACCTGCTCGCCTTCGGCTGTCGGCCGCAGGACGCCGAGCTGGGCGCTGAGCTGGCCCGCATCCGCTCCGGACGCAGCGGCCGGGTGGCGACCATGTCGGCCCGGCTGGCCGAAGCCGGGGTACCGGTTCCGCACGAGGTTCTGATGCGGCAGGTGGGGGACAGCCCCTCCATCGGACGGCCGCATTTCGCCGATGCCATGATCGAATTGGGTTACGTCGCCAGCCGTCAGGAGGCTTTCGACACCTGGTTGGACGACGACAAGCCCGGCTTCGTGCCGCGCTACAGCACGCCTCTGGATCGCGGGATCGCCCTGGTCTGTGCGGCGGGGGGAGCCTCGGTGATCGCCCATCCGTGGGCGCGGTCCAGCCGAGCGGTCCTCAGCGTGGAGGTGTTGACCGATCTGGTTCGTCACGGTCTGGACGGGGTCGAGGTCGATCACAACGATCACGATCCGGCCACCCGTGAGCAGCTTCGGTCCCCGCTGGCGGCAGTCGGTGCGCTCATCACCGGCTCGTCGGACTATCACGGCAGCGGCAAGAATCCCGACTTCACGCTGGGCTGCAACACCACCGACCGCAGCGTGGTCGACGAGCTCGACCGCCGCATCGCGGCTCGTGGCGGTCACTGGTGAAGCCAACCCGGTAAAGTCTGGGGTCGGTCCTTTTCCCTACGAAGAAGGTGCATTGATCTATGTCCGCCTCTGCTGACGCCGGAGAACAACTGGCCAGTTCCACCTCGGAAGCCTCCTTGCGGCGCACCGAGGCTCGCAGCATCGAGATCGAGGCGCAGATCGCCAAGGACCCCTCCGGCTTCCGGGTCATGACCGGGGATCGGCCCACCGGAAATCTGCACCTGGGCCACTACTTCGGATCGTTGGCCAACCGGGTACGGCTACAGAACGCCGGGGTGGAGACCTTCATCCTGGTCGCCGACTACCAGGTCATCACCGACCGGGACGGCACCGGCCCGATCCGCGAACGCGTGCTGGGCATGGTGGCCGACTACCTGGCCGTCGGGCTGGATCCGGAGCGCACCACGATCTATGCCCATTCCGCCGTGCCGGCATTGAACCAGCTCCTGTTGCCCTTCCTGTCGCTGGTGACCGATGCCGAGTTGCGCCGCAATCCGACAGTGAAGGCCGAGCTGGAAGCCACCGGAGACCGACCCATGTCGGGCCTGCTGCTGACCTACCCGGTGCACCAGGCCGCCGACATTCTGTTCTGCAAGGCCAACCTGGTGCCGGTCGGCAAGGACCAACTGCCGCACCTGGAGCAGACTCGGGTGGTCGCGCGGCGCTTCGATGAGCGTTACGGCCGCGTCGATCCGAGCCGTCCGGTCTTCCCGCAGGCCGAGGCACTGTTGAGCACCGCCTCCACCGTGCTCGGCTTGGACGGTACGAAGATGAGCAAGACCAAGGGCAATGTGATCGAGATCGGCATGGACGCCGACACCAGTGCCAAACTCATCAAGAAGGCGGTCACCGACTCCGATCGACACATCACCTACGATCCGCAGAACCGCCCCGAGGTGTCGAACCTGCTGCAGTTGGCCGCACTGTGCACTGGTGGTGACGCGGCAGCCATCGCCGAAGAGATCGGTGACGGTGGTGGCGGCATGCTGAAGCAGGTGGTGACCGAAGCGGTCAACGAGTTCTTCGCCCCGATCCGGGCTCGGCGGGCAGAACTCGCCGCCGATCCGGGGCATCTGATGGAGGTGCTGCGCCGCGGCAACGCCCACGCCAATGAGGTGGGCGATGCCACGCTGGCGGAGGTCCGCCAGGCCATGAACATGGTCTACTGAGCAGCGTCCTTGTCGCCGCCGACCGGCTTACCGTTGCGCAAGCGCTGACGGGTGCGGGAGCGCTTGGGACGGTCGGTCCTGTCCTCACCGTGACTGTGATGACCCTTGTGATCGCCGCCCTTGTGATCGCCAGGATGGTGACTGGACTTGTGATTGTGGTGCGGCTTGGGCTCGCGAGGTTCGGCGGCCTTCACCCGGCCGCGGGTACCTTCGGGGATCTCCAGGTCGGCGTAGAGATTCGGTGAGGTCGAATAGGTCTCGACCAGTTCGGCGAACGGCAGCCCCAAGGCTTTGTTGATGACCTTCCAGCGGGTCACATCGGCCCAGTCGACCAGGGTCACCGCGACGCCCTTGGCGCCGGCGCGACCGGTGCGTCCGATGCGGTGGACGTAGGTCATCTCCGAATCGGGGCACTCGTAGTTCACCACGTGGCTGACATCGGTGATGTCGATCCCGCGGGCGGCGACATCGGTGGCCACCAGGGTGTTGACCTTGCCGTCGCGGAACTTCTTCAGAGCCTTCTCGCGGGCTGCCTGGTTCAGATCGCCATGCAGCGACGTGGCCGAGAACCCGCGGTCTTCCAGCTCATCGGCGAGTCGCTGGGCGGCGCGCTTGGTGCGGGTGAAGACGATGGTGCGGGTGCAGCCGGGGGATTGCAGCAGCTTGCCGACGATCTCCGGCTTGTCCAGGTCGTGGGCCTGGTAGACGAACTGGGTGGTGTCAGGAACGGTGAGCTGGGCGTCCTTGGTTTCGGCACGGACGTTCACCGGCTGGTTCAAATGCATCCGAGCCAAGGCGACCACTGCGGCTGGCATGGTGGCCGAGAACAGCAGGGTCTGGCGCGACTTCGGGGTCTTGGAGATCAGCCGCTCCACATCCGGTAGGAAGCCCAGGTCGAGCATCTCGTCGGCCTCATCCAAGACCAGGACCCGCACCGCGGAGAGATCCAGGGAGCGGCGGTTCGCCAGATCCAGAAGGCGCCCGGGGGTACCGACGACGACATCGACGCCACTGGCCAAAGCGTCCAGTTGCGGTTCGTAGCCCACCCCGCCATAGACGGTGAGGACGCGGGCCTTGCGGACGGTGGAAGCCATCTCCAGATCGCTGGCCACTTGGAGAGCGAGTTCACGGGTGGGGGCCATCACCAGGGCTTGGGGAAGTCCGGGCCGGTCCAACTCCGCGTAGCCGGGGTCGGTGGGCACCACGACCTGCTGCAGCAGACTGATCCCGAAGGCCAGCGTCTTGCCGGTGCCGGTGCGGGCCTGTCCGATCATGTCGGTGCCGTTGATGGCGATCGGAATTGCGAGCGCCTGGATCGGGAAGGGAGAAGTGATTCCCAGTTCGGCCAGAGCCTCGCAGATGGGTGGAATCACGCCGAGATCGGCGAAAGTTTGTGCGGTTGGTGCCGCGGGCGCGGTCGTAAGAGCTTGTTCAGTCAGCGTCTTGCCTCATCTTCACCTGCGCAGTTGCGCAGTAGGTCTACCGGCGGATCTGGTCCGCTCCAGGCAGGTTCACACTTGTGGTGAGCACGACAAGTCTAGCGCTCGCGGCGCGATACGCGCCTCAGACCGTGCCGAAGCCCACCGGACGGCTCTTCTCCTGACCAAGATCGAGGTAGGCGATCCGGTCGGCAGGGACCAGGACTTTGCGGCCCTTCTCGTCGGTGAGGGCCAACAGACCATCTGAGGCGAGGGCTTGCTTGAGGTCCTTCTCCACCTGAGCGGCGGTGGCCTCAGTCTCCACGGTCAGTTCCCGGGAAATCTCCTGGATGCCGATCTTGATCTCCACGCTTCCTCCTTCACGTCGTGGCCAAATCTACCCGCGCGGACCGTCGAAGAACCCCCGGCTACGCCCACAGCGCAAAGCGGATCAGCCGGCGAACGCTTGCTGCTCCTCGGCAGTGGCCTTCCGAATCACGATTCGGGTCCAGGCGCCCACATAGATCCGCTGGCCGGCGCTCAACTCGACGCGGCCCTGCGGGATCGGCATGGCGGGCAGCGGTCCAGCGGCCGGCCCCACGAAGGTGCCGTTGGCCGAGCCCAGGTCTTCGATCCACCACCGCGGGCCCTCGTGGGTGAGCATGGCGTGGCGACGGCTGCAACCGGCGTCCAGTTCGCACTCGACATCGGGGAAGATGCCCCGGCTGTGCGAGAGCCGTCCGATGAGATTGGCCTCTTTGACCAGCGGCACAATGTCGGGCAGCCCCGCCGAGGGCATGGGGTCGTTGGAGCCTTGGGAGGCATACCAGTCCGGATCGATCCACAACTCCGCGACCCACTCCACGGCAGGTTTGGTCGGCCGGGCGGACGCGGGCGGCGGCACGGCTGTGGGTTCGGCACCAGCCTGGGCAGCCGAGACAATCTGAGAACCAGCACTCGGCTGCGGACCGCTGGACTGGGGGGCCTCAGCCTGGGCATCCGGATCAGCGGGCGCGGTCAGAGACGGCCACGCGGGCTTCTCTGGCGCTTCGGCAGGGGATTCCGGCGGTGCGGCCGCACCGGTGAAGTCGAAACCGCAGGCCTCACAGAACAATGCCTCAGGCACATTGGGCGCCTGGCAGGCAGGACAGGTCAGCGTGGTCTGGGGCTGTTCCTCGGGCGCGGCGGCGTCCGCGGCGTCCATGGGAAGTCCGCACACACCGCAGAAGTCGGTCTGGTCGCTGGGGTGCCCCGCTGGACAAGTTGCCATCTCAGCCCCTGATTCGTGTGGTCTTGGTCGACGCAGTGTCCAAAGCCATCTCATCGGCCTTGGCCACCGCCTGCCTCAGCCGAACCGTTCCGGTTCGGGCATCGGCGATATCGACCACTTTACGGAGTTTCGCAGTCGCCTCGGCGTTTCCGGTCTCCGTGGCGAGTTGCACCGCCCGGCCAAGCTTGGTGGTGGCGGTGTTGGTGTCTCCGGCCTCTTTGGCGGCGAGGCCTTCTTGGATCATCTGGGCCAGCTCGACCTGGCCGGTGTAGTGGGCCACTTCGGGATTGATCTGCGCAGTCAGATTGGTGTCGCCGGACCACTTGGCCTTCACCAGACCTTGAGTCAGCAGCTCCGAACCCACGGCCAACTGCACTCTGGCCGCCAGTTGCTCCTGGCCGACCGCCTTGGCGGGCAGCCGCACCGAGATGTGGTAGTCGCGCTCCTCATCGGCCCAGGAGCCGGTGGGGTAGCTCATCGTGAGCTGATTGACCGGAACACCGCGGTGGGTGAGGTCTTCCACGGTGGGGGAGACCTGGCGGATGAACAGAACCTGGGCACCTTGGGGGATCCAGACCCGTAGTTCGGCGTTGGCGACACCGCGTGCCATGGAGTTGCGCATCAACTCGGCGAAGACCGCGCTCAACTGGCTGGGGTCGCCGATGATGTCGACCGTCCCGAGCAGAGCCTGGGCGATCTTGCGGATCTCGGCGACCTTCCAATCCACGCCGACACCGCGGGCGTCCACCTCGAACTGTCCTGAGCAGTTCACCAAGGCGGCATCCAACTGCTGCGGGGTCTCGTTGTGGTTCTCCCCATCGGTCAGCAGGATCACATGCTTGTTGGCCAGGTTTCCGATCGAATCGAACAGCGCCTTGCACAGGTTCAACCAGGTGCCCATGGCTGTGCCGCCCTCGGCCCGGAAGTAGCTGATCGCGTGCTTGGCTTCGGCTCGGGTGCGGGCATCCATGGGGACCATTCCCGCGCCGCTTTGCACCATCGGGTAGGCGAGATAGGCCTTGTGGTTGCCCGCCACCACGGCGAAGTAGGTGCCATCGAGAATGTTGTCCAAGGCGATCATGGCCGCCTGCTTGGCCGCCTGCATATTGGCATGGCCCATCGAGCCGGAGGTGTCCACCACGATGATCTCGCCGGCACTGCCGCTCCCGGTGCGTCCGGCTGAGCCGGCGTCGGTGCAATGGACCGTGACGATCGCATTCACATCGGTGCCGCCGTCCGGCAGGAACTCGTTCTGATAGACCGCGGAAGTGAACTGAGCCATGCCGCTATCCCTCCCCCTTCGGGCTTGATTCGTGGTCGGTGGGCTCCACAGTACTGGCCTCCACCAGGGCCGGAATTCGGGCCAGAGCCACCGTGATGTTGTCGTGGCCGCCCTGCTCATTGGCCCAGGCCACCAGCCCTTCGGCGATGGCGACCGGGGAGCCGGCATCGGTGACTTCGCACAGTCGAGCCCACAGTTGCGCGGGTTCGGAAGCGTAGTTCCACAGGCCGTCGGAACACACCAGCACCCACGCGGGTTCGCTCAGTCGGACCGTGCCCACCCGCGGCTGGATGTCGAGGGCGTCGCGGCCCAGCCACTTGGTGATCGCGTGGGCCCGCGGCAGCGATTCGGCCTCGGTGCGGCTCATCCCTTCGGCGATGAAAGCCTGGGCCATGGAGTCATCTAGGCTCAACAGTTCTTGGCGGGTCTCACTCAGGACATAGATCCGGGAATCGCCCAGATTTGCGAAGTGCACCTGGTCTTCGTGCACGACCGCGACCGCCAAGGTCGCTGAGGCGGCATTGGTCGACTCCGGATCGGTGATGGCGATGACCGCTTCGTTGGCGGCCCGGGTCGCCTCGACGAAGGCGGTGGCCAGTACCTCCTCGGCCGACGCGGCGGACAGATCGGACAACACCTCGACCAGAAAGCTGCGCACGGTATCGGCGGCCGTGATTGCGGCCGCATCGGGATCGGTGCTGCTGGACACCCCGTCGCAGACCACCAACACAGCACTCGACTGCTGGGCCCACAGTGCCAGGGCATCCTCATTGCGGGAATGGCGCAGGCCCCGATCGCAGACTCCACCCACCCAGTCGGTGGGGGCATCGGTGTAGTGATCGCGCGGATCGGGTGCCTTGGCGCCACAGACCTGGCAGTAGCCGTCGGCATCGATGGTGCCGCCGCAGCCGGCGCAGGTCATCACCTGACTGGCCCGGGCACCCAGCCGTCGGGTCTGAGCGGACAGCCCGGTGGGCGGAGCCGCCGGTGGTGTGGACACCGGACTGCTGGGTTCGAGCGTGGCTCCGCAGGCCTCACAGAAGGAGGCCTGATCGCCGACGGGCTGCCCACAAGAAGGGCACAGCGTGGGCCGGGACGGGACCGCATCGGGATGCTCACTGCTCCACAGCGGCCACTCAGGCTGAGTCATAGCAGTCTCCACGGACGGAGCGCATTGGCGAGATCGACATAGCCGGCGCGCTGTTTGGACGAGGTGCTGAGCGAGGCGAGTTGTCGGTAGCTGGCCTCCAGATCGGCCAGCATCACCTCTGGGGTGAGGGTGGCGCCACCGCGGCGAACGGCGGTGCCCTGGGTGGTGAGCAGGAGGGCTCGTCGCAGCAGAACCGCTCGGGCTTCAGCCTCCGGCTGTGGTTCCAGGGGGGCGCTGGCCACCGCGGCGAAGGCCTCTTCCATCTCTGCAGCGGTACGGGCGATGGCGACCAAGGTCGCTGCCCGCAACCGTTGCGACTCCGGGAAGCCGCGCGAGGTGGTGGGGACCATCGCCAGTGCCTGCAAGGCGCCGGCAAGGTCATTGCGCCGCCGCCGGATGCGGGACAGCCCAAAGGCCGACGAGGTGACGTAGGCAGCGTCGGTGCTCGCACAGATGCGATACAGCACCTCGGCCAGGTCGTACTCCTCACCGAGTTCGCAGGCTGTGGCCAGGGCCAGCTTGGGTGCCAGTTCCCCGGGCAGTTCGCCGTAGACGGCATTGAACGCGCTTTGTGCCTTGGCGTAGTCCTCGACCGCCAAGGCGCCCAAGCCAGCCAGCCACAGGGCCCGCCACTGCCAGGGATCGTCGTCGAGGAGCCGATTGACGCATTCGGTCACGACCTCGGGGCGCTTGGCCTCCAAAGCTGCCTGTCCACGCGCCAGCCAGACCCCGGTGGACCAGGCTGGTGGGCTCGACAGGGACTGCAGACGAGACGCCACCGGTTCACCGGCGACCCGATCCAGGAAGTCGGCCTGCGAATCGCTGGGATCATGGCGCAACTGCGGTAGCGACCCCAGCGGATAGCCGTGGCCGGCGACCGTGGGTGATTCGAACAGTGCTGAAGATGCTGAGGCCGAGCCGACCCCGGCCCGACGGCTGGCCACCACCTCGCGCAGGACGCCCAACATCTGCTCGCGCAGATCCTCGGCCGAAACGAAGCGGTCACTGGGATCGGGGGCGCAGCACTTCAACAGCAGCCGGTACAGCGAATCCTGCTCGGCGAAGGCGGGCAACTCCTCGGCTGGCGGAATGGTGAACTCCCAGGTGCTCTGGAATCCCGGCACATCGGCCGACAGCATCAACAAGGTGCGTCCCACCGTGTAGATGTCGGAGGCGACCGAGGGGCCCAAGGTCGGCACCTCCGGAGCCTGGAAACCAGTGGTGCCGTAGATCGCCGAATCCTCGTCATTGGCGTGACGGACACCACCAAGATCGATCAGCTTGAGCGCATTTCCCACCTGAATCACGTTGTCAGGCTTGAAATCGCAGTAGAGCAGCCCCAGTGAGTGCAGGTAGCCCAGGGCAGGAAGGATCTCAATGAGGAAGGCCAAGGACTGCTCGACCGGCAACGGGTCGGCCTGGTCGTTGTTCGCCACCCGGCGCTGTTTCAGCAGTTGCTTCAACGAACGCCCGCCCACATACTCCATGACGATGTACACCGCATCGTTGTGGGTGACCACGTTGTAGATCTCGACGATGAGGGGGTGTTCGGTGCGGGCCAGGAAACGCTGCTCGCCCACCGCCGCGGCCAGGGCATCGGCATCGTCGGAGTTGAGCAGGCCCTTGAGCACGACCCAGCGTCCGGAGACATTGCGATCCTTGGCCAGGTAGACCCAGCCCATGCCGCCATGGGCCAGCGCGCCGACCACCTCGTACTGGTTGGCGATCACCTCGCCGGCGGTGAGTTTGACGGTGAAGGAATACGGCGCCCCGCAGGTGGGGCAGAAACCCTCAGAGCGACTCGCCACGTTGACCGCGCCCTGGCCCACCATGGTGGCGCAGCGCGAGCAGATCCGGGCCGAGAGCGGGACTTCCGGGTGGGGCAGTACCGCCTTGACCGGATCCAGGGCCGGTGCTGGGGGCACGGTGGTCAATCCCGCCCCGATCTGGCCGCTCTGTTTGACCGCCGCGGCGCGCCGCTTCACCAGGCGGTCACCGAAGGAGGTGACCCGGGCCGATCCGAAGGCGGTCGCGCCGAGTTGAACGGAGGTGCGGGTGCGCGTGGTGGCGGTCGCGGTCGGTGATGTGTGGGAAGAGCCGACGTCGGCCGGCAGTCCGCAGACATCGCAGTAGCCGTCCAGGATCTGCCCGGGGCAGCCAGGCTGCGGGCAGGGTCCGCTGGCAGCGGTGGCCGGACGGGACCCGGGCCGGGCAGCCCCCACCGGCATGCTTTGGCCGGGCATTCCGCAGACATCGCAGTAGCCGTCGACGATGATGCCGGTGCATCCGCTTTGCCTGCAGTTCATCGCGCGCCCCCGGCAGCTTGGTCGAGTTCGGTGGCATAGGCACTCAACAACTGCTGCAAAGCCGGCAGCACCACCGGACGGGCAGCCAGCCGATCACCGATCAGTTTGCGGTACTCGGCCAGCGCCGGCGCACCGTCCAGGGAATCGGCCTGCTGCTGCAGGGCCTGAAAACGAGCCGCGGCCTGATCGCGATCGGCCAGCCGCTGAGTGAGGAACTGCTGGCGGGCATTCAGTTCGGCGTTGAGCTCATTGAGCTTGGTCAGATAGCCACCCAGAGCCTCGGCAGTGTTCGGAATCGGGCCGAGGACCGTGGGATCGGGCAGGGGACGATCGGTGAGTGGCCAGACTTCCTGGGCGGCTCTATCGGCCAAGGCGGTCAAGTCGAGGTGGTGCCGGATCACCTCGGCGTGCCGACCGCGCACCGTGGCCAGTAGCTCCATCGCCTCACGACGTCGGGCCGCCCCCACGATCAAGTCGCGTTCGAAGGTTGCCGCCGAAACCTCCAGACTGCTGAGCAGGCCGGAGATGTCGCCACCGCGCTGGCCCTTGGCCTCCACCTCATCGATCCGGCGCACGATCGCATCCAGCCGGGCTCGCGCCGGTGGTGCCAAGGCGGGTGGTTCCAAAGCCAACTGATCGCGGATTCGCTCGGCTTGGGCACGAAGATCGCGCAACCGGACCTGCTGGGCGGTCTGGTGGGGATTGGTGTTCAGCCGGATGCGCAACTGGGCGACCAGGGCATCGCAGAGTTGACCGGCCTCAGGCAGCGAGACCGCCATGGACCGCAGGGCGCTCACCGGCGACCCTGCCGTCTCCAACCGCCCCCACACCAATCCGGCGAGTCGATCCAATTCCTGGGGGCCGACCCGTCCGGAGTCCCAGGTCGCCAGCAGAGCGTCCTGGCGGGTCTTGGCAGCCTGCCACAGGGCCATGGCCAAGGACATGTCCGCAGTGAGTTCCTGGGTGCGGCCTTCGGCGATGATCTGCGCGTCGAGGGTGTCCAACTCATCGCGACGCTCGCCGAGCCACTGATCGAGGCGGCCCAGGTAGTCCAGCATCTGGGGTGCGGTGGCGGACACGCCCAATGCCCCCGGTGCGTGCGGTGCGGTGCTCATCGATACTCCCTCAGTACTCGATCCAGCCCCCAGAGGGCGAGCACCATGGCGATCAGAGTCACGATGACCTGGGCGATCACCAGCGCCAGCATCACCCACGCCGCGTCGGTGAGTTGTTGAGCGGCGGCCTTCACCGTGGTGGCCGTGGCGGTGCTGGCGGCGGTATCGACATCGGCCAGCCCGGTGGCGGACTGCGTCGAGGTCAGGGTTCGCGCCGCCCCGGTCCAGTCGTTCTTGGTCAACCGGGTGGAGATGCCCTCCTGAGTCTTGATGACCGCTCGGAGAGCCGGCGCCAGCGTCGCCTTGTTGGCTCGGGCCGTGGCTTGGGCGACCCGGGTGGCCTGCGTCACCGCATCGGACGTCTTGGTCGACCAGGTGTGATCCAGGGCGCCGCGCAACTGAAGCCGGTCGACCTGGTTCAATGCCGCTCGGCCTGATGCGATCGAGACGGTGGTCTTCAATTCGCTCGACTGATCCAGATCGAGAGCATCCCCGGCTCGGCTGATGGCGGTTGCGCCGAGGACCACGATCACCAGTGCGGCGAGGAGAGCGCCCACCACTCCGCGATTGAGATAGCGGTGCGTGATGCGGGCGGTCCCCACCGACACGATGATCAAGGCGGCGAGGGCGACCACCGCCGCGATGGCCAACAGCCAGGCCCACCCCGACCAGGAATCCTGCCCGGCCTCGGACGCCAACTGGGCGCGCAGGCTGTCCAAGGCGGGCACCAGCTGGGCGTCCAGGAGCGCGTCGGCCTTCACCAGTGCGGCCCGGGCGGAGCTGCCGCTGCCGCTGACCGATTCGGACAGCAGCCGGTCGTAGTCGATCAGGCCGGCGCTGAGCACCTGCAGTTGTTCAGCATCCTGGGGGCGTTCGGCCGCGGCCTGCAACAGGAGTTCATGGGCGTGGTCGAGGCTGCTGGTGAGCTGCTTGTGATTCGCCGTGGATGGTGCGAGGAGATTGCGGGCGGCCGCATTGCCTGCGGTCAGCAGCTCGCTGTGCACCGTCCCGATTCGGGCATATTGATCCACGATTCCGGGGCCTTGGGAAAGCGCAGTGCGCAGTTGCAGCGTGGCGGTGGCGGTGCCCAGCCCGAGGAGCAGCAGCACGATCACCGACAACAGTTGGTATCTGCGCAGGAGTTGGGGAGTGCGGCTGGCCGGGGCCGGGGGCAGCGAGATCTCGCTCAGATCGGCGGCGGCAGCCGCGGTCATCACGGCGGTCAGCTTGCCGGGCTTGGCGAGGACGGGGGCACTCATTGGTCCTCCCCGGGAGCCGGCTGCGGAAACTCCACGGCCGCCACCGGCTCAGCATTGTCTGGTGGGCGTAGGCGATCGGCGTCCGGGTCGGTCAGATCCTCGGCCAACAGGGTGCGCAGTTCGTCGATGGTGGGCTCGGTGATATCGCGCAGTCGCCAGGCGTGCCGACCCACCGCTGCCTCAAGAATGTTGCGGGCGAAACGGCCATTGCCGAAGTGCTCGTCGCGGCCTTGACGGGCCAGGAGTGCGCTGAACTCGTCCAGACACCCTTCACCAAGGTCGAAGTCGGACTTCGCCGCCATCGAGGTGAAGATCTCGCGCAGGTCGGTGTCGGAGTAGTTCTCGAACTCGATGGTGGTACGAAAGCGGCTGGCCAGACCAGGATTGTTCGCGATGAACTCGGCCATGGGTGCTGGATAGCCGGCCACGATGACCACCAGATCGTCGCGGTGGTCCTCCATCTCCTTGACCAGGGTGTTGATGGCCTCCTCGCCGTACTGATCACCGTTGAGGGAGTAAGCCTCGTCGATGAACAACACCCCGCCATAGGCCTTGGCCGCCATCTCGGCAGTCTTGATGGCCGTCTGGCCCAGATAGCCGGCGACCAATTCCGATCGGTCGACCTCGACCAGTTGGCCGGTGCTGAGCAGGCCGATCGCCTTGTAGATGCCGGCCACCAGGCGGGCCACTGTGGTCTTGCCCGTGCCGGGATTACCCACGAAGACGAGGTGGCGGGTGATGGTGGGACTCTTCAAACCCGCCTTGTTGCGCAGCGCATCAACCCGCAGGATGGCGGTTTGTCGGCGGATCTCGGACTTCACCCCGGCCAGCCCGATCAACTCGTCGAGCTCGGCCAGCCACTCCTCGACGGTCTTTTCCGGCTCGGCGGGCTCAGCATCGCCGACTGCCGGAGTCTCGGTCGGGGACGGCGCCACGGCGGCGGAATCGGGCTGTTGGATGCCGGCCTGCGGGGTATTGAGTTGAGCCGGCCCGGACTGGCCGGGCAGCGACCCTTCGGTGCCGGGCTGGGTAGTCGGCGGCACCGCGGCGGTGGGGACCGGACCCAGACCGGCGAAGGCGCCGGGGGTGTCGGTGCCGACCGAGCTGAGGTCGAACATGGACGCCTGGGTGCCCGACATCCGCGACAAGACCTCACCCAAGATGGTGGGAGCCTGCCGCAGAAAATCCTGTTGGGCCTGGTCGGTGCTGGGGGTGGCGGCAGCCCGGATCGGGGCGGACGTTGTCGGCAGTTGGGCAGCGGCAGCCATGGTCGCCGCGCCGATCGCCTGCGGTGAGGGCTCGCCCAGCGTGGCGGCGGCCTGACACACCTCGGCGAGGGCATGGGCGTAGGGCGCCGCGGCCGCACTGGTCTGAAACTGGCTGGCCAGTGGGGTAGCGCTGCGCCGATAGCGACGACCGGCGATGGCGGCGTCCATGAATTCCTGGGCGGAAGCGGGCTGTTCCCAGGCGGCGCACCAATCCAGATAGGCGCCCCGATTGGACTCGGCCACCGCAGCGGACAGGACCCGCGCCTCGGCTCGAGCCGCCTCGACGTCGAACCCCGCTGCGACAGCGACGGCGTCGAGATCGGCGAGTGCCTTCTTCAGGGCAGGTGTGCTCATCAGCTTGGTCCCAGGTTGAGTTCGGGGGCTTGGTTGTGCCCGAATTTCTCTTGCAGGAAGCGGCCATGAGTGATCAGTGCCGCAGCATCGGTGGTGTTGGCCGCGTCATAGATGGCGTCCATCGTGGCCCCCAGCAGGTCAAGTTGGTCGATGAGGAGCAGCAGCGCGGTCTTGCCGCCGTCGACCGGACGGGAATCGGCCCAATCGCGCGGCAGGCGCAGATAGCCGCCGATCGCCTCGGGCAGATAGTCGGTGGCGGTGGCGACCACCGAATAGGCGTCGTAGCTGCCTAGACCAAGCAAGCCCAGGCGCGGCAAGGTCTGGCGTACGGTCTCGATCACTGTGAGCGCGCGGGCCCGCACCGGACCCGGCACCGCCGGATCCGACACCAGAGCCGTCACCGACTCCAAGGCGGCGCCGATGTCGGTCTCGGTGGGTGCTGTGGACAACTCCTCAGTGGGCGCTGGAGGTTCGTCTTCCGCGCCGGTCAGCCAGTCCCAAATTCCCATACCTGTTTCAGCGATCGATGCTCAGGCTGGGCATGGCCGCAGCCCGGCTGTCCTGCTGGGCGACCCGATCAAGGTAATCGCGGCTCTTGGCCACTTCGGTCTCCAGCGTCCCGATGGTGGCCGACATCGTGTCCAGAGCGCGCAGCTTGAACTCATCGATCGAATCCATGGTCTGGTAGATGTTGGCGAACGCGGCTTGCAACTGCTCCAAACCGATCGTGGAGGACGCTGCCTGCTCCTGAATCAGAGCCGAGTTCTCCTTCAGCATCTCCGAGGTGCGCTGAATCATGTCGCTGGTGGTGGTGTTCAACGCCGTGATCTGGTCGAGCACCAACTTCTGGTTGCCCAACGCCTGGGCGACGATGACTGCGGTCCGCAAGGCCGAGATGGTTGTCGTGGAGGCCCGGTCGACGCCCTTGATGAGTTCCAGGTTGTTCTTGATGATGATGTCGATGGCCAGGTAGCTCTGGATCGAGACCGCCAGTTGGGTGAGCAGATCCTGGTGCTTCTGGCGCACGTAGAACAGCACATCCTGGCGCAGGCTCTTGGCCTTCTCCGGATCGGTGATCTCGATCTCGGCGATCTGGGCGCTCAGCTTGGCGTCCAGGCGCTCGGCGATGTACACGTATTGGTTCATCCGGCCCATCACGGTCCACAGATTCTGCTTCTCCATGTTGAGCGCGGCGTTGTCTTTGGTCAGTTCGTCTTGGCCAGAACGCAGCGCGTGCAGGATCCCGTTGAGATGGGTCTGCGAGGACTGGTACTTGCGGAAGTAGTCGCCGACCTGCCGTCCGATGCCCAACTTGGCGAAGAAGCCCTTGGACTTGGTGGCGGCGCCAGGATCGAGATCCTCGACGGTTCGACGCAGTTCCAACAAGGTCTTGGAGACATTGGAGGTGTTGGACAGGCCGCCGGCCTCGACGGCATGCACCGGCGTCTGAAGGAGCCGGTTGGAGGTTTCAGCGGCCTTGCGAATGTCGGCATCGCCCATGGATCGCACGGCATCGGCCTGGGCGGTGAACGTCGGCGACCCGGTCTCGGCGGTGGACAGGGCGGTCAGGAATTCATCGACCTTGCCGTCGAGGACGGGAACCTGGGCCGCTTCCACCTGGGGCGCCATGCTCGGAGCCTGGGTGGTGGTGACGGCGGCCGGCGCGGCCGGGGCGGTGAGGTTCAGCATGTCCGGTGGCGCCAGTTGAACTGCTTGGGCGCCCGGCTGTTGGGGAGTGCTCATCGGTTGGACCTCTCGGATCGGATGACGGCTCCAATCTAGCCGCCCGCGCACCAGATTTCGCCTTCGGACGGTGCGGTATCTCTGTGGGTGGGGGCCTGACCCGGGGTATCCCTGAGCGATGGTGGCGGTGTCAGTGCGAGGTGATTGTATGAGCCCGTGCAGCACACCGGAGTCGTCGAATCGGGATTGTCCCCGCTCTCGACTGAGCAGGCAGCGATCCTGGAGCAGTGGACCGGGGCGATGCTGGTGCTCGGCGCTCCCGGTACCGGCAAGTCCACGATGGTGGCGCAGGCGGCGCTCACTGCGGTTCGAGAGGGTATTCACCCGCTGGTCCTGGTCGGCGATCGGCCCGCGGCCAGCCGGCTGCGCAACCTGATCACCGCCCAGCTTGGCACCGGGACCTGGTCGGTGGAGGTCACCACCGTGCATGGACTCGCGCGGCGATTGTGGCAGCGCTTCTCGCCGCGTCCGCAGGTGCGGCTGCTCAATGCCGCCGAGCAGGAGTTCCGGGTTCGGGAACTTCTGGCCGGGCGTGGACCGGCGGGCTGGCCGTCCCGGCTGGGCCTGGCGGTGGGAACCCGCGCCTTCGCCGCGCAGGTGCGGGCCTGTCTGGCCCGGGCCCGCCAGCTCGGATTGGATCCCGACGACCTGGTCAGCTTCGGACGCCGGAAAGATCGGGCCGAGTGGCAGGTGCTGGGGGAGTTTTTCGCCGAGTACCTGGATGTGTTGGACGCCGAGGACGTTATGGACTACGCCGAGTTGATCCACCGGACCCGGCTGCTGGTGGCCGATCCTCAGGTGCGCGCGAGTCTGGCGTCCGAGATCGGGGCGGTGATGGTCGATGACTATGCCGATCTCGACCTCAGCCAGATCCGGCTGATTGCCGAGGCCTGCGACACGGTGCCAGTGCTGGCCACCGCCGACCCGGACAGCGTGGCCTCGGCTTTTCGGGGCGCTGACCCGCGAGCCGTGCCGAATTTCGCGGACGCTTTCGCCGCGCCGGGACGCTCGACAGCGGTCACGGAGTTGGGCACGATCCATCGTTTCGGGGCCGAACTGGAGCAGGCCGTCGCCGCAGTTCGGCAGCGACTGCCTCGGCCGCCGGGCAGCGCGCCGCGGGCTACGCAGGCTGTAGGGCCAGCAGGTTCGGTCGGCTTGTGGAGGTGCGCCGACGATGCCGAACAGGCGGCGGTGGTGGCCGCCGAACTGCACGCTGCCCATCTCGAAGGCGGCATCGATTTCGCCGAGATGGCGGTGTTGGTGCGCTCCGGGAGCGGTTCGGAACCCATCGTGGCCGCGCTGATCGAAGCCGGGATTCCCGTGCAGCGCCCCGGTGATGAGATCCCGCTGGCGCAGAACCCGGCGGTGCGCACCCTGGTCTTGGGCCTGCACATCGCAGCTCAGGATTCAGCCACCCCCGACCAGGCCGAACGGCTGTTGACCAGCCCGCTGGGCGGCTTCGATTCGGTGGGGGTGCGCGCCTTGGCACGCCACTGGCGCCAACGGGTCGGCAGTACTTCGGCGCCGCTGGAGGAGCAACTGGCCCAGGCCCTGAACGATCCGAGTTGGGCCGCCACCGACGAGGCGTCCGAGGCTGCCACCCTGCGGACGGTGAGCGGGGCGATCGCTCAGGCCCGCGGACTGCTGCAGCGCGGTGCACCGGTTGATGAGGTGGCCTGGGCGCTGTGGGACGCAACGCCCTGGCCGGCCGATCTGGCCCACGAGGCGGCCTGGGAAGGCTCGGGCACCGGACGGGCGAATGCCGATCTGGACGCGGTGTGCGCGTTCTTCGACACCGCCACTGAGGCCGACCGGCGCGGCGGGATCCCGGGCTTGCGGGCCTTTCTGGCCGAGCTGGACGGACAACAGATTCCCGCCGATCGGCAGCGCGAGTCCCAATTCCGCCGCACCGGGGTGCAGGTGCTCACCCCCCATCGGGCCCGCGGTCAGGAGTGGGATCTGGTGGTGGTGGCCGGCGTTCAAGAAGGTCGCTGGCCGACACGTCCGGGGCGTGCGGGGGTGATCGATGCCACCGAACTCACCGCCGCCGGGCTGCTGGGGGCGGTCACCGCGCGGGAGGCGCTGGCTGAGGAACGGCGACTGTTCCACCTGGCCTGCTCGCGGGCGCGCCACCGTCTGGTGGCCACCGCCATCAGCGACGGAGACGCCGAGGCGCCGTCCCGGTTCTTGGCTGAGCTGGGCCTGCCCCTGCGTGCGGCGGCCACCGCCCAGCCGGCGCGCCGGCCGACCTCGCTGGGGTCGACCACCATGATCGGGCTGGTCGCTGAACTGCGCCGGCTCAGCGCCGATGCCACCCAGACCCCGGAGTTGCGTTCGGCGGCCGCAGTCGAACTCGCCCACCTGGCCGATCAACGCGACGATGCGGGCGCCCTCGTGGTGCCCAATGCCGACCCGGTCACGTGGTGGGGTGTGCGAGAGCTGTCCAGCATCGCCGAGCCGCGCACCGAACCGATTCGGCTCAGCCCCAGCCAGGTCGGCGCGGTGCTCACCTGCCCGCGGCGATATTTCCTGGGCCGACAGGCTCGAGCCGAAAGTGGAAACAGCCGGGCCGCCCTGATCGGCTCCCTGATCCACACCGCGGTGCAGCGCGCCGTCAACGAAGGCCTGGACCTGGCCCAGCTCACCGAACTCGTCGATCAGGTGTGGGGACGATTGCCTGCCGAGGTGCCCTGGCTGGCCGCCGCCGAGCGTGCTGAGGTCATCGCGGCCTTGGCTCGCTTCTTCGCCTGGTGGCACGCGCGGCGCGCGGAACTGATCGGTGTGGAGTTGCCGTTTCGCACTCGGGTGGTTTGCGGCGGCATGACCGTCGAACTGGTTGGTCAGGTTGACTGGCTCGAACGCACCCGCACCGGGCTGGGAGTGGTGGACTTCAAGACCGCTCGCACCAAGCCGACCGCCGCCCAGGTTGCCGGCATGGACCAGTTGGGCATCTACCAACTGGCAATCGCGGAGGGCGGGTTTCCCGACCTGGACGGCGCCGCCACCGGTGCCGCAGCGGTCTATCTGCGCATCCCCGACCGAGATGCCGCTTTGCCGAAGGAGTTCGGGCAGCCCTCCTTGGCCAGCGTCGCGCATCTTGACCCCGAAGCCGAAGTCGGGCACCCGACCTGGGTCCACTACCGAGTGGCCAGCGCGGCTGCGGTGGTTGCCGAGGGACGCTTTCCGGCGACGCCGGGCTCCCACTGCCGCGGCTGTGCCTTCCGGGGGAGTTGCCCGGCCCAGGATGAAGGACGGGCGGTGATCCCATGCTGAGCGATCCGGGCCAGCTCGCCGACATTGTCGGAATTCCGTACTCCGATCAGCAGTTGGCGGCGATCACGGCCCCGCTGAGTCCCGGAGTGATCATTGCCGGCGCCGGTTCGGGAAAGACCACCGTGATGGCTGCCCGGGTGGTCTGGCTGGTCGGCATCGGGCAGGTGGCCGCCCACCAGGTGCTGGGTCTGACCTTCACCCGCAAGGCCGCTGCCAAACTCGATCAGGAGGTTCGTGAGGCGTTGGCTGTGGCCGGGGTGGCCGATCCTGATGAGGTCGGCCAGCAGGTCATGACCTATGACGCTTTCGCCGGCCAATTGGTCAGCGATTTCGGGATGCTGCTGGGGCAGGAGCCGACCTCACGGCTCATCACCGACGCCACCCGCTACCGGCTCGCCGCCCGCGTGGTGGCCGAAGCGTCCGGACCGTTCCCGGGACTTTCGCGGTTGCGGCCTGCGGCGATCGCCGAGCGGGTGCTGCGGCTGTCGGCGGAGATGAGATCGCACCTGGTGGAGCCGTTCGAGCTCATCGAGCATGCCGAGTCCTTCGCGCAGGCCCTGGCCCAGGCGCCGCGACGCGACACCGGCGAGGTCTATCGGGCATTGAGCGATGCCGAGTCAGTGCGGCAAGAACGCCTCGAACTGCTCGCCTTGGTCGCCGACTACGAACGCCTCAAGCGGGAACTGGGGTATCGGGAGTTCGCCGATCAGTTGGCGACTGCGGCCCGCCTGGCTGAGCAGATCCCCGCCGTCGCTGAGGGATTGCGGCAGGAGTTCGGCGTCGTGCTGCTCGACGAGTACCAAGACACCTCCGCTGCACAGGTCCGACTCTTGCGCGGCCTGTTCTCCGGCGCCGAGGCCGAATCCGGCCGTGGCCATGCCGTGACCGCGGTCGGGGATCCGTGCCAGGCGATCTATGGCTGGCGGGGTGCTGCGGCGCGCAACATCTTGGACTTCGGCACCGACTTCCCGTTGGCCGATGGACGGCGGGCGCCGAGTTATCCGTTGACGGTGAACCGGCGCAGCGGTCCACAGATCCTGGCCGCAGCCAACCAACTGGCCCACACCGTGCGGGCTGACCCCATGTTGGCCGGGCAAAACATCGAACTCGAGCTGAGCGCTCCCGCCGAAGCGCCGCCGGCGCGGATCGAGGCCCGAGCCCACCAGACCTGGCCGGAGGAAGTGGCCGCGATCGCCGACCGGATCGCCGATCTGCACAGCAGTGGGGCGGTGTCGGCCTGGAGCGACGTGGCGGTGTTGTGTCGCAACAACCAGCAGGTCAGCGCGATCTACACCGCCGTGGTGGAGCGTGATCTGCCGGCGCAGATCGTGGGGCTGGGCGGATTGTTGGACGTGCCGGTGATCGCCGAAGTGGTGGCCACCTTGTCCGTGCTGGCCGATCCGACCGACAATCCGTCGCTGATCAGGCTGCTCACTTCGCCGAGGTGGGCCATCGGGCTGCCCGATGTGGAACTGCTGGGCCGACGGGCCCAGGAGTTGGTCCACGACAGTGACGCTGAGTTCGGGGCCGCGCAGACCCCCAGCCTGGTTGAGGCGATGGCCGACCTGGGACCGGGGCCGTTCAGTCCGGCGGCCCGGGAACGGTTCGGCCTGCTCGCAGCCGAACTGGGCGGGCTGCGGCGCTACCTGCGTCACGATCTGCCCCAACTGGTGAGCCGAGTGGTGTCGGTTCAGGGGTTGGCTGTCGAGGCCGAAACGCTCGCGGTCGGCGCGGCGGCGCCGCTGCGAACCTTCCAGCGGGCGGTTGCCGACTATGCCGAGGTCGATGCGCAGGCCTCCCTGAGTGGATTGCTGGCCTATCTCAATGCTGAGCGCGATTACGGCGTGGGCTTGGAGCAGCCGGTGGTCTCCTCGGCGGACTCGGTGAAGATCCTCACTGTCCACAAGGCCAAAGGTCTGGAGTGGGAGGTGGTCTTCCTGCCCGGACTGGCCGAAACCGTCTTCCCCAATCAGCGCGTCAGTGATGACTGGGTGCGCAATGCTGCCGTGCTCCCGTTCGGGCTGCGGGGCGACCGGCGCGCCTTGCCGCAGTTGGGTGCGCTGAGTCGAGAGGCGTTGACCACCCTGCACTCCGAACTGGTCGATCATCAGGTGCTCAGCGAGGATCGGCTGGCCTATGTCGCTGCGACGCGCGCCCGGCGGCTGTTGTTGGTCAGTACCCACGCCTGGGCCGCTGGATTGGCCAAACCGCGACAGACGTCGCGGTATTTCGACGTTCTGGCCGAGCACGCCGAGCTGGTCGATCCCGGTCCAGAGGTCGTCGCGGTCAATCCGCTGACCGAGGCAGCCCAAACCTGGGCGTGGCCGGTGCTGGGCGGAGCCGAGGCGCTTTCGCTGCGCCGCGCCGCCGCCGAATTGGTTCGGCACAGCAGGCACCGACCTGGTGGGGGCGCCGACGGTCCGCTGCCGATGAGCGACCCGGATGTGGCGGCAACGGCTGCCCGCTGGCGAGAACTCGGCGATTCCCTGGTCGCTGCCGAGATCGCCCAGCGGCGGGACCGGGACGCGGTAGCCCCGGCCTATGTATCGGTGACCGGCTTGGGGCAACTGCACCGCGATCCGGCAGCTTTCCGCCGTGCCTGGCGACGTCCGATGCCCCGACTGGTCAGTCGTGCGCAGCGCTCCGGGATCGACTTCCACCAGTGGTTGGAGAGCCGCTTCGAGGAGCAGTCACCGCTGATCGACGAACAGGTGCCACCCCTCGGTGCTGACCATCAGCGGTTGCGGGCCGGCTTTGAGGCGAGTCCGTGGGCGGGTCTGGTGCCGGTGGCCGTGGAGGCTCCCTTCACCGTGGTATTGTGCGGTCGGCTGGTGCGAGGACGCATCGATGCGGTCTTCGCCGGGGCCGATGGTCGCGACCAGGTGGTGGATTGGAAGACCGGGTCGGCCGCAGCCGCCGACCCGCTGCAGTTGGCCTGCTACCGGCTGGCCTGGGCGGAGTTGACCGGCAAGGACATCGCCGAGATCGATGCGGCCTTCTACGACCTTCACAGCACCGAAGTTCTGCGACCGTCGCTGCCGGACCGTGCTGGACTGGAGGCTTTGCTGGGTCCGAGTCTGGGTACCCTGCCAGGGTGAGTCACTGGCAGCAGCACCCCATCCTGGATCGGGGCGAAGGCAGGCGCACCGACCCCGACTGGTCGGCGCGCGCCTGGAAACACCCCAGCGCCGCCGTGCTGGGGGTCGACCCCAGCGGTCGGCTGACCGCCGACGTCGACGGGCTTCGCTGGACGGCGCCGCAGGGACCCTACGATCCGCAGCGCCATTTCCTGCTGGGGCTGTGGCAGGAGCGTCCGGTCTTCGTCACCGCGGTGGCGCACGGTGAGCGCAGCCTGCGCGACCTGCTGGCCGTGCTCGGCGATGAGGCCATGGAGGTGGCCTTCGGCGCGGTCGGCTTGATCGGCTGGCATGCTGCGGCTCGCTTCTGCGGCACCTGCGGGACGGCGACCACCGTCGTCCACGGCGGCCACGCTCGTCGTTGCCCCGGCTGCGACCGGGAGGACTATCCGCGCACCGATCCCGCGGTCATCGTCGCTATCACCGATGAATCCGATCAGATCTTGCTGGGTCGCCAGCCGTCCTGGCCGGCGACGCGCTATTCGGTGCTGGCTGGCTTCGTGGAGACCGGGGAAGCGCTGGAACAGACGGTTCGCCGGGAGATCGGTGAAGAAGTGGGGGTCACGGTGGGGCAGATGTCCTACCTCGGCTCGCAGCCGTGGCCCTTCCCGCGATCGCTGATGGTTGCCTTCCACGCTCACGCGGTCACCACCGAGATCACCCCGGCACCCGGCGAGATCGAGACGGCGTCCTGGTTCGGCCGCGGCGACCTGGTTGCCGCCCTGAACGATGGCACCGTGACCCTTCCGCCGCCGGCCTCGATCGCACGACGCATGATTCAGGCCTGGCTGGACGGCGACCTCAGCGCGGACACCGTCGGCTGACCCCTGCGCAGCATCGCCGGCTCGCCCCTGGTGGTGCCAGCAGGTCAGAGTCGAGAACGCAGCCCGGATGCCCGACGGGCTCGATGCTGCACCGCGTGGCGTAACGAATCCAGCGAACCGATCAGATGCACCCCGTGCCGGGCGCGGGTGATGGCGGTGTAGAGCAGTTCGCGGGTGAGCAGCGGAGAGTCCACGCCGGGCAGGATCACGCTCACTTCGCTGAACTGGCTGCCCTGAGCTTTGTGGACGGTCATGGCTTGAATGGTCTGCACCGCGTCCAGCAGGAAGGGCGAAACAGCCTGCGTGTGATCACCGCGATCGAAGTGGACACGCAGTTGGCCGTCCTGGGCGATCACCACCCCGGCATCACCGTTGAACAAGCCCAGTTCAGGAGAGTTCTGGGTGATCATCACCGGACGACCCGGATACCACGGTCCGGAGCCGGGCGCCTCGCCCAGAGCAGACACCACCCAGGAGTCGACCGCGCGGGCCCAGTGATCCACGCCGTAGTCGCCGTGGCGATGGGCGCACAGCAGCCGGTGCTGGGCCAAGGCGGCCAAGGCCACCCCAACCTGCCCCTCACGGGCGGCCTCGACCATGGCGACCGCTGAGGTGGTGGCCCGCTGGCGCAGCCCGCCATCGTCGAGATTCTCGGTGAAGGACACTTCGGGTGCGCCACTGGTCACCAGATCGACGACGGCGTCGACATCGGCGGCCCGTATGGCATCAGCCAGTGCGGCGATGGTGTCGACCGAACGATGATTGTGGCGCAACACGGCCACCGATCCGCAATCCGGCAAACCCAACTCCTGCAAGGCGGTGCTGAGGGCGGGGATTGCCACCTTTCGGGCCTCCACAATGTCGGCCAAGACGGCTCCGGCCTCGACCGGGGCCAACTGGTCGGGGTCTCCGACCAGAATCAGCCGAGCACTCGGACGCAGCGCCGCCAGCAGACGAGCCATGAGCGTGACCGACACCATGGACGCCTCATCGACGACCACCACGTCCTGCGGCAGCGGGTTTTCGGCGTGGTGGGCGAATCGGCTGCGGGACTGCGGCTTCCACCCCAACAGTCGGTGAATGGTGCTGGCTCGTAGTGGGGCGAGCCAGGTCACCACATCTTCGGGCAGCGAACCCATCGCCGCGGCGAGCGCCTCGTCCATGCGGACGGCGGCCTTGCCGGTGGGGGCGGCCAAGGCCACGTTCAATGGGCGATCGCTGGTGCGTTGCAGCATGGCCAAGACCCGGGCCAGGGTGTGGGTCTTGCCGGTGCCGGGTCCGCCGGCGATCACGCTGACGCCGCTGAACAATCCCACGATGGCGGCTGCAGACTGGTCCTCATCGCCGCTGGCGGTGAGTAACTCGGTGGCGGTGGCCACCACCCGCGGCAGCGGTGGGGGATCGGCCACCGCTTGGCGCCGGGCGACCAGTTCGGCCGCGACCGCGCTCTCCTCTTGCCAGTATCGCTCCAGATACAGGCGGCGCCCGATCAGGCGCAGCGGTCGATCTCCGACAGCGTCCGGGTCGGTATGCACCATGGGGCTGGCCGTGACCGCGTCCAGCCATGGTTCCAGATCCGGCCACCGAGCAGCCTCGGTGATGGTGGCGGCTTCGGGATCGGTCGGAACTCGGAATTGGTCGAGCTGGTCGAACTCGATGCAGGTCGATCCTTCACGCAAGGCACGAACCGTCAAGGCCAAAGCCAGGCCGACCCGCTGGTCGGATTCGGCGAACAGATGGGCCACCTTCTGCGCGACATGGACATCGCCCAGCGCGAGCAGGCCGGCTTCGTTCGCCTCCCGCAGCAGGCCGGGGGGCAGACTCACCGCAACCTCGATCATGACTGCCTCCGGTCGGCGAGCAGGTCGGACAGAGCGACGATCGCCGCAGCGGGCGGATACCAGTCGAACACTCCGGTCTCGGGACCGGCGTCGGCGCCGCCCATGCCGCGCACGAACAGATAGCCCACCCCGCCCAGGTGAAGCTCGGGACGGTATCCGGCCAGCCGGGCTTGCAGGAAGCGGTGCAGGGCAACGCAATACAGCAGCGCCTGCAAGGGGTAGTGGGCCTGACGCATCTCGGTGGTCATCGCGGATCGGCTGTAATGGGCCAGCCGCAGATCCTGGGGTCCGAGCCGGTTGGTCTTGTAGTCGATCACCACGAAGCGTGGCCCCTGAGCTGCGGGAATCCGCAGCACGGAGTCGATACTGCCGGTAAGGAAACCGCGCAGAACCTGGCCGGTGAGCAGGGGACCGTCCAGATCGTCGGGGTAGCCGATCAGCGGGTCGTCGGCGGTGAGCGTCTCGCGCAGCAGGGTCGCGACATCACCCAAGGTGGTGGTCGAATCGGCCTGGCCCAGCGGGAATTCGAAGTCGAGTTCGCTGAGCCGATCGGTGATGTCGATCTCGGCCAAGGCGCGGCCGCCGGTGAGTTCTCCCAAGGAGGTGAGCAGGCTGGGCTTCAAAGCCTCGGCCAGGGCAGCGGCGGACAGATCGCGGATGGCATAGCGGGCTGTGGCCTGGCTGGTGGCCTCCCACAGGCGCTGGTCCAATTCGGATTCGGTGGGGGCATGCCAGTCCAGCTTTTCGTAGACGTGGTGCACCAGGCTGCCAAAAGCGGTTCCGCCGGGTAGGTCGGCCATGGGGGAGACCGGGCCGCCGAGTTCGGGCAGAGCCCCGGATTCGGTCTCGGGCTCGTCGGTGGTGATGGTCGCGGTGGTGACCGGTGCCGGCGCGGAATCGTGCGCTGCCGCGGTCAGACCCGAATAGGACGTGCGGCGCCATAGCGGGTCGATGCTGCGCTGCCAGGACGGAGCGCGCAGCACCAGAGACGAGTGATCGCGGGTCAGGGTCGCGTCGGCGCTGTCTGCGCAGGGCTCCACGGCGATGCCGGCCTCGGCCAGCCAACTCAACGCGGCTGGGGTGGTCAACCCCGCCGAGGTCTCGAAGGCATAGCCGGGTTCGGGGGTGCCTGGCCGATCACGGTCTCGGTAGAGCAGCCGATGCAGCGGGGAGAACTCGGTGTTGCGGCCGGTCGGGGCCCACCAGGTGGTGAGTTGGGATTGGGCGCGAGTGGCGGCCACGTACAGCCCCCTCAGCCGGTCTTCGGCCTCCTCGGCAGCATGGCGGATTCGCCGCTCGGCCCGGCCGGGGGCCTCCTTGCCACCAAGATCCAGCACTCGTTGTCCGGTGTCGTCATGGAAGTCGAAGCTGTCGCCGGTGTCCTCGTCCGACAGCCACAGGTCAGCCATCTGCGGGAGCAGGACCACCGGGAACTGCAGGCCTTTGGCCTTGTGCACCGTCATCACCTGGACGGCCTGCCGGTCGGTTTCCAGTCGGCGGGTGCGATCTCCGGCGTTCTCGCCGCGGGCGATCTGCTCGGCCAACCAATTCACCAGCGCAGCGCCACGGACGCCCCCGCGGTATTGCGCATGCAAAATCTCGGCGAGCTGGCGGAAGTCGGTGAGTTCGCGCTCACCGCGGCGCTGCTGCACCAGGCGCTCGGCCAGACCCGGTTGCTGATCGGTGCCGAGTTGGACCGCGGCGAACAGCGCGGCGATGCCGTGGTCATTCAGGATTCGACCCCAGCTCTGCAGCAAGGCAGCCCACTGGGCGAATCGTTGATCGTCGGCGGTGGCGATGTCGGTCAGATCCGCGCCCACGAAGTCAGTCAGCAGGGCTTCGCGTACCGCCGAACGTCGAGGCTGTTCCAAGGCTCGCAGCAGGCTCAGCCAGTCGCTCGCGGCCGACGCCGCGAAGACTGAATCGGAGCCGGAGAAGGAGACCGCCACTCCGGCGGCGGCCAAGGCGGCGGCCACGTCGCGTCCGCGGCGATTGGTGTTGACCAAGACCGCAATGTCGTGTTCGGCCAGATCCCGCCAGTCCTTGCCGACAGCAAGCTGGATGCCGCTGGAAAGCAGGCGCACCACCTCGTTGACCAGATCGGCCTGGATCCGATCGCGGGCCGCGGCGGCATTGAGCGGCGCCTCGACGCTGAGATAGCGCACTCGAACCGGGGCGATCGCACCGCGTAGCCGCGATCCCAGATGGTGGGGCTCAACGGGTTCGACGCGAACCTCAGGTCCCAGCGAGGTGGAGCCGAACAGTGCGGTGATCGCTTCAACCACCGGCTGATCGGCCCGAAAGTTCACGTTGAGCGAGTACTTCTGGTCGGCGGCGCGCACCGCATCGGCATAGGCGTTCACGTCAGCGCCCCGGAAGGCGTAGATGGCCTGCTTGGGGTCGCCGATCAACACCAGCGGCACCCGGCCGGCGAAGGTGTCGCGCAGAATGCCCCACTGCACCGGGTCGGTGTCTTGGAACTCGTCGACCAGAACCACCCGGCATCGCCGACGCAGTCTGGCGGCACCGGCCTGGCCGGCGGGACCCTGCAGGGAGACGCTCAACCGCAGCAGTTGATCGTCATAGGAGAACACCCCCAGACGTTGCTTGCGGCGCTCCATTTCTTCGCGGATAGCGTTGGCGAATGCCAGGCGCTCTTGCGCCACCGGCCCGGCGTCCAGCGGTGCCAGGGCTGCCGTGGGCAGGTGCAGCGCGGCGGCCCGGGCCAGATTGCGGGCGGTGGCCAGGTCGAAGGGACGCTCACTCAGCGCGGCATAGCGGGCCAGATACAGATCGCAGACGACCTCTTCGAGCATCGAGGTGAGGTCTTCGACCAGCGTCGCTTCGGGATCCTCGGTGGCCAACACCCCCAACTCGGTGAACATGGTCTGGCAGAACTGATGGATGGTCATGATGCCGGCCGAATCGACGCCGGCCAGGGCGGCTCGAAGCCGGTCCAGTCGGGCCGCCACCTCGGACGGCTCCCCGGTGGCCAGCACGGTGTCGGTGGCGTCCGGGTCAGACGAGGAAGGGGTGCCGTTGACGACGGAGTCCAGATAGGCGGCACTGCGGCGCAGGCGTTCGCGAACTCGGGAGCGCAGTTCCTCAGAGGCGACCCGACTGAAGCTGATCACCGCCAGATGCTCGATCTGGACCACGCCTTCAGCCAGGTAACGGGTGGCCAGGGCCGCAATGGCGTAGGTCTTGCCGGTTCCGGCGCTGGCCTCCAACACCACGGTGCCGCTTGGCAGCGGCCCGGCCGGGTCGAAGGTGATCATGGCGCCACCTCCGCCGCCAGCAGCGGGGCCCAGATCGCGGTGGCGACGGCCCCGACCAAGGTGGATTCGGCAGGGTCGGCTCCGGGGATGGTCCAACCTTCCACCGGCAGTTCCAGCAGCTCGGGATAGCTGAAGAACCGGTTCCAATGCACGTCGGATTCCCAATCCCAGGTTCGGCGCAGGCCCTTGGCTGCATAGCCGCTGCGCGGATCACGGGCGGAGACCCGATGGGCAGCCCACTCGGCATTGAGCCGCGGCAGGGCCGGCAGGGGACGACTCAGTCCCAACGCATAGAGCTGCAGGTAGCGGGCCAGCAGGTCCGCGGCCACCTCGGACGGTGGGGCGACCAGTCGGGTGCGGCGACGCTTGCCGATCACCATCGCCTGCCAGGGTCCCGGCTCGGCAGCGGCCAGCGCCAGCAACTGGATCCACGCTGAGAGTTTCTGTCGGGGTTGCAGGCTGGAGAACTCGGTGTGCCACAGCACCTGCTGGTGGGTGAGCATCCGCCCGGTCAACGTCACCGCCGTGCCCTGGGGGCCGGGGACGGTGAGGGCGACATCGTGGTGAATCCCCGAACCCGGCGGCGGTGCATCCTCCAGAGTGCGCAGGGCGTCGGTCATCGTGGTCGACATCAACTGGCGCCCCAGATTCAGCGGCGGCACCTGACCGCGCAACCACTCCGCCCTTTCGACGGTGGCTGGGTCGGCGCCGGCGCGCAACTGGTCAACGGCTCGGTTGCCGATCTGCCAGCGCTGCAGGCCGTCCGGTTCGATGGGGATCTGGTCGTCGAAACCCGGGTCCTCGGCCAGATTGAGCCCGGCGCGGACCTTGAGCAGCGTGCGGGCCGGATGCCGATAGAAGTCGACCAGTTGCGCCACGGTGAGACCGCCGCCCAGCTCGGGAGTCGGCAGCGGTTGGAGGTGATAGCGATTCCGGGCGTCCACCGGGGCGGTGACCGCCTGCTGCCAGGCGCGGGCGGCACGGAAGGCCAGGGGATCGACGCTGTGCAGTCCCGACCCGGGGCTGAAGTACTGCGGGGCGAAGGGCTGCAGCGGATGACGCCTGGTGATGGCTTCGGCCGCGGGGATTCCGGCGGCTGTGACGGCGGTGGCATTGAGGGTGTCGATGAGGTCGGCGACAGGGGTTGCCGGTGGCACATCGGCGTTGGTGGACTCACTGCGACCCCGACCGATGATGATCAGGCTCTGCTGGGTGGCCTGAATGGCGTTGAGCAAGGCCTGCCGGTCGGCCATCGCGGCCGACGGTGCCCCGGTGGGTGGATGCGCCGCCAGCAGGTCGTCGCCGTGGCGGGAGTCCGGCCGGGGGTAGCGCTCGGCGTCCCAGCCCAATAACACGATGACGCGATGCGGAATCCGATCCAGCGATGCCAGGCCGGAGACCAGCGTCGAACCGTTGCCGAAGCTCGCTCGTGCCGGCGCTTCGCCGAAGCGGTGTTCGATGGCGGCCAGTGCGCTGTGGCGGCTGATCAGCGTCGTGCTGGCGGCGCTGGCGCCGTCCTCGGCGAGCTGCGCCAGCCCGGACAACAGATCTGCGCTCTGCCACTGCGCCGAGGCCGGCAAAGCAGTGAGGTCGGCCAGGATTGCCCGGCAACGCTGCACCCAATCGACCAGGGTCGCCGGCCGCGACACCTCCGCCAGCCAACGGCCGAGGCGTCCGATGACCTCGGTGAGTGCGCCGATCAGTTCCACATCGCTGGAGTCGATGTCATCGAAGGGCAGCACCGTCCCGACCGAGACCAGATCCTGCTCCGACATCGTGACGCCGAGCAGGAGGCGCTGCAGACCGGCCTGCCAGGTGTTCTGGGGTAGCGCCCCCAACCCGAACTCGGCGCGTTGGGTCGAATTGAGACCCCAGCGGATTCCGGAGGCGGTGACCAAATCGGTGAGACGTTCTTGGGTATCGGCGGTGAAGCCGAAGCGGCGCGCGATGCCGGGGTGGGCGCACAACTCCAACACAGCCGACGCTTCCGCCCGTGAATCGGGCAGGCGCATCAGTGCCGACAGAAGGCCCACCAGGGGATTCACGGCAGCCAGACTGCGATCGGCCAGGTGTAGCCGGAAACTGGACGCCGGGTGGGGCCGGGTGGCGGTGGCCGCGTTGAAAGCCGCATCCAAGAGTGGCCCGAAGCCCTCCGGATCGGGGGTGAGGACCGCCACGTGGCGCGGCTCCAAGGTGGGGTCGTCGGCATACAACTGGGCCAGCACTTCGCGGAGAACCTCAACCTGGCGGGAAGGGCCGTGGGAGAAATGCAGTTGCACCGACTGATCGCTCTCGCTCAACCGGCGGCGCACCGGCGGCCGGTCGGCGGCCAGATCGTCGGCCAGCCAGCCCAGCAGATTGTTCGGACGATCTGGAACAGTCCACGTGGGCCCAGCCGGAGCGAAGCTGGCGTTTTCGTCGCCTAAGGCTCCCAGGGCGAAGTTCAACGGGTGTCCCTGCGGACGCACCAGGGCGGTGCGAGTGTCGGCTTCGGGCCGGGGCCGACGAGGCGGAGCGGTTGTCATGACCAGCAGATCCACCTTGTGGTGCCTGCCCGCGGCGTCAAACAGCTCCATCAGCCCGGCATCGAGTCGGACCGGGGCGACCACGGCGATGCGTCCGGGCAGGTCGGGGTGGGGGCCCTGGCGCAGTCGTTGAAGGAGGCGTTGATGCCGAATCACCGGGTCGATCCCGGTGCGTTCCACCAGCGCCTGCCACAGCAGCGGCTGCCAGGACTGCTCGGCGAGGTCGTCGCCACGGCGATCAACCGCCTCGCCTGCTCGCCACCGGTCCAGCATTTCCGGGGCATGGTCGGCGTAGCCGGCCAGTTGGGCCGCGATCCGTGCGGTCACCGCGAAACTGTCGTGGGTGGCTGCCAGATGCTGCGACAGCACCGACCACTGGTCATCGTGTTCATGCTCGGTGATGAGTTGTTGGATCACCCAGGCGAGCCGATGTGGACGCCAGGGGTCATCGGCATCGAGCAGGCGGGCTCGAAGGCGGCTCAGGGAGCTGAACTCGATGCCGGCACAAATCCCCTGCGGCCCGGCCGCGAGTTGCTGGGAGAGCCATCGCTGCCAGCCGGCGCTGGGCACCACAGCCAGGTCGAATCCGAAGGGGTCTTGGCGTGGCCCTGACCACAGTTGGTTCAGACAGTCCGCCAGCTCGGCGGCGGTGACTGCGTGGTGGATGTCCATGTCGACGTCAGCCTAAAGGATGGCCCCGACACTGTGATGTCACCGCTGTTGCCTAAGGTGAACGGGTGGACACCACGATGGAACAACTCCTGGCCGGACTGGATCTTGACCAGCGGCGGGTGGCGACCACCTTCGGGGCGCCGGTGGCGGTGATCGCCGGGGCCGGCACCGGCAAGACGCGCGCCCTCACCCACCGGATCGCCTATGGCGTGGCCAGCGGGGTGTACAGCGCCAACGCGGTGCTGGCGCTGACCTTCACCACCCGGGCCGCCGGTGAGTTGCGTACCCGGCTGCACGGCTTGGGGCTGCCCACGATCCAGGCACGCACCTTCCACTCCGCAGCATTGCGTCAGGCCCAGTTCTTCTGGCCGCGTGCCTACGGAACGCAACTGCCGCAGGTCAGCGACGAGCGGGCCTCGGTCATGGCCGCTGCGGCGCGCACGCTGCGACTGGCCGTTGAGGCTGCCCAGGTGCGGGATCTGCTGACCGAAGTCTCCTGGGCGAAGGTCACCAATGTGACCGCGGGGGAGTACGCCTCGATCGCCGAGGGCGCCGGACGCGACGTGGCCGGCTTCACCCCCGTCCAAGTCGGGCAGTTCCTGGGCGCCTACGAGCGGGTCAAAGCCGCCCGGGGAGTGATCGACTTCGACGACATCCTGCTGTGCACGGTGGCGTTGCTCAGCGAACGCACCGATATCGCCGAGGAGGTGCGGGCCAGCTATCAGCATCTGCTGGTCGACGAATACCAAGACGTGTCCCCGCTGCAGCAGACGCTGCTGGACCTGTGGTGGGGAACGGGCCGGGAGCATTGCGTGGTCGGTGATCCGGCCCAGACCATCCACTCCTTTGCGGGGGCGAGCGCGGAGTTCCTGGTCGGCTTCGCCGATCGGCATCCCGATTCGACGCTGATCCGGCTGGTCCGCGATTATCGCTCCACCCCTGAGATCGTCGCGGTAGCCAACCGGGCCGCCACCAGTACCCGGATCGGCGCTGTGCAGTTGGCGGCGGTGACCGACCATGGCCCGGCGCCGCGCATCCTGGCCTGGGACAGCGAAGCCGCTGAAGCCGCCGGCGTGGTGGCCTGGCTGCGTGAGCGGCATGAGGCCGGAACCAGATGGCGTGATCTGGCGGTGCTGTACCGGGTGCACGCCCAATCGCCGTTGTTCGAAGCCGCCTTGGCCGAGGCTGAGATTCCGTTCACCGTGCGGGGCAGCGAGGGTTTCTATCAGCGTGGTGAGGTGCGCCAGGCGATCACCGGACTCAGCGCACTGGCTCAGCGTGCCCCGCGCTCTGCAGCGGTGGCCGGCTGTCGGCAGGTCTTGACCGAACTGGGCTGGACGCCGCAGGCCCCCTCAGGTCAGGGGCGGGTCCGGGAACGGTGGGAATCCTGGTCGGCGGTGCTGGCCCTGGCCGAGGACTTGGCTGCCGAGGACCCCGACGTCGACGTGGCGAAGCTGGCTGCACAGTTGGCCCGCCGGTCGGCCGATGAGCATCCGCTCAGTCCGGACGGGGTGACCTTGTCCACTCTCCATGCCGCGAAGGGATTGGAGTGGGCCGCGGTGGCGTTGGTGGGTCTTCAGGAAGGCACCATGCCGCTGTCCCTGGCTTCAACACCGGCCCAGGTGGGCGAAGAGGCCCGACTGTTCTATGTGGGGATCACCCGGGCCGAACGTGACCTGCTGCTGTCGTGGTCGCGGTCTCGCCATGGCGGCTCCAGCCCTCGACAACGCTCCCGGTTTCTGGACGGGCTTGTGGTCGGCGACGGTGCGGACGCCGAGGTCAGGCAGCGCCGCCGCGCGGTGCGTGGGTCGGCCTTGGCGCAGACCTGCGTGGTCTGCGGGCGGTCATTGCGTACCGGCGCGGAACGCAAGCTGGGTCGGCATAGCGACTGTCCAGCCGGCTACGACGAAGGGCTCTACGCGCAGTTGGTGGGCTGGCGCGGTGCGGAGGCTCAACAACGGGGGCTGCCTGCCTACTGTGTGTTCACCGATGCCACCTTGATGGCGATTGCCGAACGGCGCCCCGATGATGCGCGCGAACTACTCGCCATTCCCGGAGTCGGCCGGGCGAAGTTCGAGCAGTACGGCGCAGCGGTGTTGACGATTCTGGCTCGGGACGAGGGCTAGTTGGTCCACTTCCAACTGCATTCCAGGTTCTTCAGGAAGGCAGCCTTGCCGGTGCTACTGCCGGTGTTGTAGGCGATTGCGGCCCCATAGCGGTATTTGCGGTTCGTCACGCCCAAGAAGATCATGTTGAACTTGTACCCCAGAACCTTTCCTTTGCCGACCAACACCACGGTCTTGATTCCGTCCAAGGTGATCGGCTTACCAGCCTTCAACGAGGTGACTTTGATGTCGGCGAAGGGCGCATTTCGCAGTTCGTTCTGAAGCGCAAGCTGCATCTCTGCGGCGCTCATGTCGGTACCGGACGTGGTGCGGTCCAGATAGATGTTCTCGATGAGCTTGCCGCCGGGGGACTTCTTGTTCATGAACGCGGCCCAGGCGCCGTTGTTGGACGCCGATTTGGTGGTGTTCACCCAGCCCTTCGGCAGCGAGAAGCTGAAATCGGAGGTCTTCATCGCGACCATGCCCTTCGGCTTGGTCCAATTTGTACAGGCCGCGGCATCCCCGGCCTCCGGCGCACCCGAAGGCGCCGTCATGGAACAGCCACTGGCCAACAGTGCAGTGCAGCAGGCCAGAATCAGGGCCAGCCGAGATCGCCGCGCGAACCTCATGGGAATCCTCTCCGGAAAACCGTCGAACAGATCATGGCAGCGCCCCTGCTCAGGGTCCCGGATTGGATGCGGCGATCCGCTCAACCGATTCCGCCTAGGGCGAGGTTTCTTCCTCCACGGCGAACCCGGGCAGGTATTGGCGCAAAATGGCGGCGAAGTCCTCAACGACATCGAGCTGGCACAGTACAGAGATGGCGCCCAGCCAGGCCCGGTAGATGATCATGTAGTGGGCAGGGATATTGAGCTTGGTGGCGACCTCATTGGGCCCCATGGAGGAATGCACCCGGCCGAACTGCTGGCGCGACCATTCCCGACTGAAGTGGAACTGATTGACCTTCGCCGGTTCGACGAAGGCGACGAAGAAGTCCAGAAGCTCCTCGGCTGAGACCGCCGCGGTGACAAAGCCCTCCTCGCGCAGGCCGGCCAGCATGGCCTCAGCATCGCCATTGACCGCATTGCGGATCAGTCGGCCCATCGGTTCGGGCAGCCCCTCGGGAAGTCGGGCGACCAGCCCGAAGTCGACCACCCCCAGCCTGCCGTCGGGTGTGACGAGGTAATTCCCCGGGTGCGGATCCCCATGCAGAATGCCGGCCAGACTGGGCCCGGCGAACAGGAAGGTCACGTAGTCCAGGGCGGCCTGGTTGCGCTCGGCGGCGGGTCGGTCGGTCAGCGAGATCAGCTTGCGGCCCTCAACCCAGTCGCTGACCAGCACCCGCTCGGTGAACAGCCGCACCTTCGGGACGACGAAACGCGGGTGGTCGGCCAGCGCCTCAGCCACCTGGGATTGCGCGGCGGCCTCCAAGGTGTAGTCGACTTCCTCGGTGATCCGAATGGCCATTTCGCGGGCGATAGAGACGAGGTCCAATCCGCCGGTCAACGGCGAGATGGCTTTGGTCAGGCGACGCACCTGGCGCAGATCGCTGGCCACCGCGGCTGCCGCTCCGGGGTATTGCACCTTGATAGCCACCTCGGTGCCGTCGTGAAGTCGGCCGCGGTGAACCTGGCCGAGGGACGCCGCGGCTGCGGGTCGCAGGTCGATCTCGGCGAAGTGGGAGCGCCAGTTGGATCCGAGTTCGGCGTGCAGCACCGCTTGGGCCTTGGAGGACGGCATCGGCGGGGCGCCATCTTGAAGTTGGCGCAGGCGCTCCCGAAAGGGGGCGGCGAGGTCTTCGGGCATGAACGCTTCGAACATGCTCATCATCTGGCCGAACTTCATCGCGCCGCCCTTGAGTTCACCCAGGACGGCGAACAGTTGCTCGGCGGCGGCGTTCTTGAGCTGAGCGTCGACGTCCTCGGCATCGGCGCCGAGCAGACGTTTCCCGGCGCCCACTCCGGCCCGGGCGGCAACTCCCAACGGAAGTCCGATCAGGCGTGCGCTGCGTCCCAGGGTGGATTCGGGCATCACGGGGTCGCGATCATCGCGGGAATCGGAGTTCACCTGGACAGTGTGGCCGCTGTCGGTGCGATAACGAAGCCAGCAAGCCGGATTGGCAAGATCACTCGACGCCGAACGTCGCACACCAGCAGCCCGGCTGGGCGCGCCAGTGACGAACACTCTGGGTGAACTCGGGAGCCGAAACCGCCAGGCATCGATTGTGCAGTTCGCCGCACGCGCCCCCCTGCCAGGCCCGGACCTGATTGACCGCGCTTGCCACCGCCCAAGCCAGTAACCCCTGATCGGGGGTGACGGTGAGTCGACGCAGTTGATCCAGCATTCGCGCCCAGGCGGGATCCCGCTCGGCGCGCGACAGGTCATCGCAGTGCACGCAACCAGGGGTTTCGGCCAGCACCAGTGGCCCCACGACGGCGCGGGACGGTTCCAGCCGCACCACTAGGTGGCTGCGTCCGGTCCGGTGCAGCCGGGCCATCATGACCCGATCCGGCTCGACGGTGGCTGCCGCGACGACCACCAGGGCGTGGGGATCACAGCGGTCGGCGATGGCGTCCTCGCACAGCCGGTGGCTGCGCACTTCCACCCGATCCAAGGCCTGCAGTACCGCATCGGCCAGGCGTCCCTCACCCAACACGGCCACCGGTGCCGACGGCGGCGCCGGCTCGGTGGACAGCAGTCCGGCACTACTCAGATGTGCGCACAGTCGGCGTGTCAGATCCGGGTCCATGGCGGGCAGGCGGCGCCCCAACTCGGTGATGGTGACCGGACTGTGCAGGCAGCGCACCGCTTCGGCAGCGAGTTCGCCCACCCCTTCCAACACCACGGCATCGGCGTCCAGGCCCACCTGGAGCACCCCCGGCGAGCGCCACACGGCCACGGTGGGCCGGTGCAGCCGGTAGGTGGGTTCTTCCGCAGTGGCCATACCCTCGAGCCTGATGCTGGGGTGTTCTTGCAGGCAAGGCCCTAGCGGCCGCGGACAACACTGACCGCCGAACCGACAACACCGTGCCTGGCACCGAAGACGCTGGGCGGAGTTGCTGTGGCTAGGGAAAAGACAAAGGACGCCAGCCTTGCGGCCGGCGTCCTTTGGATGTTGATCAGGCTTTGGGCAGGAACCGGGTCAGGTTGGTGCCGCACACTGGGCACTTCGCCTTGGCGATCCGCGTCCCCTTCTCGTTGACCGTGACGTCGCCCTCGGCGTCGCGATGATCCTTGCACTTGACGCAGTAGAAGGAGCCTTTGTAGGTGTCCTTGGCCACGTAATCCTCCTGTAGTTCGGCTTCGCCCTCGGGTGGGCTCGGCTTGCGAATGCCGCGCTCAGTCTATGCCCACAAGCGCGGGATCGGCTGCACCTTGCGCGGAGGCAGCGAGAACCCCCAGTGTTGGATTCGCTTGCCTTCCCCTGCTAGCGGACCGTTCACTGGGGGCCTCGATGAGAAAACTAACGCCCACCGACGTCTCGGTCAACCGGGTGTCGTAGGTGTGTCGTAGGGTTTCGACCATGAGTTCACCCCTCTCGGTGGAAGTACGTCGCAGCGCTCGTCGGCGCCGCACCTTGTCGGTCTTTCGCGAGCAGGGACAGTTGGTGGCATTGGTGCCCCAGCGGCTCACCAGCGCCCAGGAAGCGGAATTGATACCACCGTTGGTGGAGCGCTTCTTGAAGCGGGAATCGCGGACCGGTGCCCGACTGGGCGAAGCCGAACTGGGTCAGCGCGCCCGATTGCTGTATCGCCGCCACATCCAGCCACTGTCGCAGGTGCCCATGCCTCCCGCCCAGGTGCGCTGGGTCGACAATCAGACCCGGCGGTGGGGCTCGTGCACCAGCAGCACCGGGGAGATCAGGCTGTCCTCACGGCTGCGCAGCATGCCTGGCTGGGTGTTGGACTATGTGCTCCTGCATGAGGTGGCGCATCTGCTTCAGCCGGATCATTCCGAGAGCTTTCACCACCTGCTTTCGGCCTATCCACGACTCGCCGAGGCCAAGGCATTCCTCAGCGGCTACCAGCACGCGGTTCAAGCCGGCGCCACCGGCAGCTATGACGATCTCGACGCCGACCCGACAGCGCCGGAGCAGGTCTAGGACTGGTCGTCGCTGCCGCCTTCTTCGTCGAGAAGTTTGGCCAATTCGGCGTCCAGGGCGTCCATGGGTTCGGCGGAGCCATCGGTTCCGGCAAAGCCCAAGGGATCATCCAGAGCCGCCGCATCGGGAAGCAGGTCCGGATGGGCCCACACGGCATCGCGTCCGTCGATACCGCGTGCGGCCCGAAGCGCTGCCCACAGGTTTTCGGCATCGCGGGTGCGCCGAGGCCGCAACTCCAAGCCGACCAAGGTGTGCAGCACCGTTTCGGAGGGTCCCGCCGTGGCGCGGCGACGCCGCAGCATCTCGGCAATCGCCGAGGCTGAAGGCATCCGTGACCCGGTCACCTGGGCCGTGACCTGATCGACCCAGCCATCGAGCAGGGCCACAAGCGTCTCCAGGCGGGCCAGAATCTCACCTTGTTCAGCGGTGCGCTGCGGCGCGAACAGCGAATCGGCGACCGCGCTGCCGGCTTTCTCCAGATCTTCCACATTGGTCACCGAGTTGAGCTGGTTTTCGATGGCGCGTTCCAGAGCCTCGGGGTCGATGGTGATCTCACGGGCGTAGTGCTCGATCAGGGCCAGCAGTTGCGGGCCCAGCCAGGCCACCGACGCGAACAGCCGCTGCCGGGCGGCCTCTCGCACCGACAAGTAGATGAGCAGGTCCTCGGCATCCACCGACAGGCCCTCAGCGAATTTGTCGATGTTGACCGGAATCAGGCTGACCCGTGGCTCGTCGCTGACCGGAAGTCCGATATCGGTGGCACTGAGCACCGAAGTGGCCACCCCGGCCAAGGTCTGGCTGATTCGGGCGGCGAACATGCTGGCCACAGCGACCCGCATCATGGGCTCGGTGGTCTTGGTGCCGGCATCGCCCAGCATCGAGCGCAGAGCAAGGGACAATTGAGCGATCACCGGCTGAATGAGTTGCTGCCAGGTTGCGAAGGAATGCTCCACCCAGTCTTCGCGGCGCCAGGCCGCGGCGGGTGCCGACAGTGGCGCGAAGTCGATCTCTTCAGCCAGCCAGAGATCTGCCAGCGCGACCGCATCGCGCACGCGCGCCTGCTGGGCCGGGGTTGCTTCGGGGTCCGGGCCGGCATCCCGGGCCGCGCGCAGGACCAGATCGCGGGTGAATCCCCAGTTCATGCCGCTGGTGGCGTCGGTGGCTCCGAATCCGGCCATCTGGGTATTGAAGGCGGTCATCATCGACTGCAATTGCTGCATGATCTGCTCGGGATCGATCTCGGCGCCGGGGCCGGGGGTCAGACCGAACTGGGCCAAGAGCCGACGCAGCGCCTCTTCGGCGTCGTTGGGATCGGGCTGGTCGCCTGGGAAGATCGGATCGCTCACGGCTGACTCCTTCGTTGCTCGGATTCCATTCTCCCGCATCGTCCAAGCCGAGTGGTCGGCGTTGACCGGGTAGGGTTCCCCATGCGGACCTGTCAGGACAGTGGAGGTGGGCATGAGTCGGCAGACTTGGACGGCGGCGCTGTCGGCGCTGCTGTTCGTGATCCTGGCCACCATCATCGCTTTGGTACCGGTTCCCTATGTGACCTGGTCACCGGGCAGTACCTACAACCTGCTGGGCGAGGTGAACGGGAAGCCTGCGATCTCGATCAGCGGCGCACAGACCTACCCGTCTAGCGGCGAACTTCTCATGGCCACGATCGAAGTAACTGCCCCCGACAGCAGTCTCACCCTTCCCGAAGCGCTCATCTCTTACTGGATGCCCGCCCGTCAGGTGCTGCCGCGTGCGGCGATCTATCGACGCGGCACGACTCCCAGCGAAGTCGACAGCGAAGAGTCGACGTTGATGACCAACTCGCAGACCTCGGCCGTGGTCGCAGCCCTGCGCGCCGCCGAGATCCCGGTGACCGAATTGCCCATGGTCCAATCGGTGCAGACCTCCGGTGCTGCGGCCGGGCTGTTGGAACCCGGCGATCTGATCTCTGCGGTGGACAACGTTGCGGTGACCGACCGCGACTCGGTGCTGCGGGAGATTCAGAATCGACATGTGGGACAGAAGGTCACTTTCACCATCACTCGCAACCAGCAGACCCAGCAGGTGACGGTGACCACCCGAGCCAATCTCAAAGCCCCCGACTACCCGTCCGTGGGCATCGAGATCACCACCGGATACACCTACAGCCCTTTGGTGACCTATGCCGTCGATCCCGCCGTCGGGGGGTCCAGCGGCGGACTGATGTTCGCATTGACCATCTACGACAAGCTGACCCCCGGTGATCTGACCCAGGGGCGCACCATTGCTGGTACCGGAACGATGAGTGCCGACGGCAAAGTGGGGGTCATCGGCGGTGTGGCCGAAAAGCTCGCCGCGGCCTCCAAGGCCGGCGCGACGGTCTTCCTGATCCCGAAAGACAACTGCCAGAACGTCACCTCGGTGCCTGCCGGGCTACGGTTGGTCGCCGTGGACAATCTGGACGGCGCCATCGGCGACATCAACGCTTTGAACGATCCCAGCACCGCTGCCGGAGTTCCGGGCTGCTGATGAGTGAAGCATTGGTTGCGGCCCTGCTCGAGGTCGAGCGGCATGTGGGCGCCTTGGGCTGGGATCAACCCGCGCGGCTTTTCGCGCTGGTGCGCACCCGGGATCTGATCGCAGCCGAACCTCATCTGGCCGAGGCGCTGAGTGCCGCCCAACCCGATGGATTCAGTTCGGTGGAGCAGGACGAGTTCAAAGCCGGGGCTGATCTGGCCGAGTCGCTGGCTGGGATCATGTGGCCCGAGGCGGTTTCCGGCTGTGCCCTCAGTGTCGAACGGGCTTTCCTGCCGCCAGACGCCGAGGCCGATCTGCCTGAGGATCCCGACCGCGCCGCCGACGTGGTCGCCGCCCATCCTCGTCGACTGGATCTGCGGCTGGTGGTCGGCGTGACCAGAGACGGTCAGCGTCACGCGGTGGCCCGAGTCCGCGACGCCGAGGGCGAGTTGCTGGGCGGCCCGGAGTTGGTGCCGGCCCTGGCTGAGGCTTTGGCGCATACATTTGAATGAACGACGTGGTTCGATCCGTGCCGAATCCGCAATGAGGAGTGTGTTGTGAACGCGACGACCAGTGGCAGCCGCCGCCGGGGCTTTCTGGTGCCCAGTCTGTTGGTGCTCGCCGCCATTGCGGTGATCTGGGTTATCTTCACTGAGTTGTGGACCAGCAAGCTGTGGTTCGATTCGGTGAAGTACCCGCAGGTGTTCACCACGATGCTCACCGCCCAGGTGATCCTCTTCGTGGTGTTCTTCGCGGTGATGGCCTTGATGATCGGCGCCAACATGTGGTTGGCCTTCCGGCTGCGTCCGGCCTTCACCGAGCAGGGCCGCAGCGCTCTGCTGGACCGCTACCGCGACCTGCTGGAGCGCAACTCCTGGATCGCAATCGCCGTGCCCTCGGTGTTCTTCGGCCTGATGGCCGGCGTGAGCGCCTCGAGCCACGCCACTGAGTACCTTGCCTGGTGGAATCGCACCCCCTTCGGTGTCGCCGATCCCTATTTCGGCGCCGATGTGGGGTTCTACGTCTTCGAGTACCCGATCTGGACCGACATCCTTTCCTTCCTGATGTCTGCCACAGTTTTCGGCCTGGTCACCGCAGCGATCATCCACTTTGCGCTGGGTGGTCTGGTCATCGGACGCCGCAGTGATCCGTCCGAGTCTCGTCCGGCGCGGATCCACCTGTCGATCCTGGGTGGAATCCTGCTGGTGCTGTACGGCGTGAACCAGTTACTGGGCCGCTACGGCATCCTCGTCCAGGACGGCACTTTGCTCACCGGCATGCAGTACACCGATGACCACGCCCAGGTCAGCGCCAAGGTCGTGATCGCGGTCATCTCCTTCATCTGTGCCGGGCTGTTCTTCGCCAATGGGTTCCTGGCTCGCGGCACCCTTCCGACCGCTGGTGTGGTGTTGCTGGTGGTGTCGGGGATCATCGTGGGCATGATCTACCCGGCCGTGGTGCGGTCCTTCCAGGTGCTGCCCAATGAGCCGGACAAGGAGCGGCCCTACATCCAAGCCAATATCGCCGCCACCCGGGATGCCTTCAATGTGGCCGACACCCAAGTCACCGATTACAACGCGGTGGTGCAGGTCCGCCCAGGCCAGTTGAAGTCCGATGCCGAGGCACTGCCGGGTATTCGGCTGATCGATCCGGCTGTGGTGTCGACCACCTTCGATCAGTTGCAGCAGGTGAAGGGCTACTACTCCTTCCCCTCGATACTGGACGTGGACCGATACCAGATCGGTGGCAAAGAGACCGATGCGGTGGTCGCGGCGCGCGAGTTGGATCTGTCGAAGCTGCCCGACCGGAGCTGGAACAATGTGCACACCGTCTATACCCACGGCTATGGGCTGGTAGCCGCCTACGGCAACCGGCGCAGTTCGGGCGGAGATCCGGTGTGGATCGATGGTGATCTGCCGCCCCAGGGCGAGTTGGGCAGCTACGAAGGGCGCATCTACTTCGGGGAGAACAGCACCAACTACGCGATCGTGGGCCGCGAACCGGGCCAGCAGGCGATCGAACTGGACACTCCCGGTGGGAGTTCAGCCGGGCAGGAGACCTACAACGTCTATGCCGGCAGCGGCGGGGTTGCCATCGGCGATCTGTTCACTCGGATGCTCTACGCGACCCATTTCATGGATCTGAACCTGATCCTGTCCGATCGGGTGACCTCCGCGTCGAAGGTGCTCTACGACCGCACTCCGCAGGAGCGGGTCGCTCAGGTGGCTCCGTGGCTGACGCTGGATTCCAACGTCTACCCGGCTGTGGTGAACTCCCGCCTGGTGTGGATCGTGGACGGCTACACCACCTCCAACAGCTATCCCAACAGCCAACGTCAGTCGCTGCGTGACGCGACCACCGACGCGCAGACCACCTTCGGCTCGCAGCAGGGCGATGAGTCGCTCAACTACATGCGCAACTCGGTCAAGGCTGTGGTGGACGCCACCGACGGAACCGTCCAGTTGTACTCCTGGGACGAATCCGACCCGATCCTGGCCAGCTACGCCAAGGCTTTCCCCGGTGTGCTGCAGCCCAAGAGTGCGGTCAGCCCTGAGTTGTTGGCGCACCTGCGCTACCCGGAGGATTTGTTCAAGGTGCAGCGGCAGGTGCTGTCGCGCTACCACATGACCGATCCCAACGCCTGGTATCAGAAGTCCGACCTGTGGCAGGTGCCCAACGATCCGACCAAGGCCACCACGACCACGAATCCGACCACCGGGCAGTCCCAGACGCAGAGCTCGAGCGGGCCGGAACCGTCGTACTACCTGTCGATCAAGTGGCCTGGCGACCAGAAGGCGGTGTTCAGCCAGACCGCGGTGTTCGTCCCTAAGGACCGCTCGAACTTGGCGTCCTATCTGTCGGTGGTTGCCGAGGCGACCAGTCCTGACTACGGCAAACTGCGGGTCCTGCGGATGTCGGGCACCCACCAGGTGGATGGTCCGGGCCAGACGTTCAACGCGATGACCTCCAACACCAAGTTCGCCGACTTGTTGCGTTCCTTCACCAACCAGGGCTCGGCGGAGGCCCGCTACGGCAATCTGCTGACGCTGCCCATGGGATCGGGACTGCTGTATGTGATGCCGATCTACACCATGCGTCAGGCCAGTACCGGCTCCTATCCGGCGTTGCGGTTCGTGGCGGTTCGGTTCGGTGAGTACGTCGGTATCGGCACCACCCTCCAAGAGGCCCTGGACGGGGTGTTCTCCGGCGATGCGGGAGCCTCCACCGGTGAGGGTGGATCGGGTTCGACACCGCCGGCGAGTTCGGGCGGAACTACCGGTGATGGGTCGACTGCGGCGTCGGTGGAGTTGAAGAAGGCCCAAGTCGCCTTCACTGCGGCCGATACGGCGCTGCGCAACGGCAACCTGGCCGAGTACCAAAAGCAGATGGCCGCAGCGAAAGCCTCGGTGGACGCCGCACTGAAGAGCCTGGGTCGCTAGAGGGAGTGCTGGGTCATAGCCCAGCCGGCCTCGGCCAGCGGGTGGGCCAGGTGGTCGGCGGCGCCGACCACGACCAGGCTGAGTTGATCGGGGTGCAGCAATCCGCTGAGGGCCGCAGTCGCTGAGGCTGCCGTCACCTGGCTGAGGGCATAGGTATTGGCGTCGATGAACTCCGCGCTGAGTCCGGCAGCGACCAGCGCAGCCAGGTGCTGGGTGACTCCCGAGGCGGTCGAGTAGCGCAGCGGTGCGCTGGCGGTGTAGTACCGCACGGCCTGAGCGACTTCGTCCTCGGTGATCGGATTCTGACTGAGGTCAAGGATCTGCGCGGCCTGCTGGACGGCCTGGGCCACCACCTCGGTACGGAAGGACCCTTGGACCGCCAAGAGGCCGCCGGTGCGCATGGGTTGGTTCACCAGGTGAACCCCATAAGTGAAGCCGTGCTCTTCGCGCAGAACCCGATTCAGGCGGCTCAGGAAGGCGCCGCCCAGCGCGTAGTTGGCTACCTGAAGGTCGGCCCAGCGTGGATCGGTGCGGTCGATGCCCAACCCGCCGAGTCTGATGTCGGCTTGAACGGCGCCGGGCCGATCGATGAGCCAGCGGTGCCGAGCCCGCGGCGTGATGGGGGAGTGCAGGGGATTCACCGTGCCCGGGACCTCCCACCCGCCGAAGGCCGCCTCGACCCAGGAATACACCTCGCTGGTCAGATCGCCGCTGATGATGATCGTGGCGCCCTCGGGTCGGTAGTGGGTGGCGTGGAAGGCGCGCACATCGTCGGTGGTGATCGCGGCGACCCGCTGCGCGGAGCCGCCGGCCATGCGCGAAACGCGAAAGCGCCGCGGAATGCAGGCCTTGCGGAAAGCCACCTGGACCGAGCGGGCCGAGCTGGCCAAAGTCTGGTCGATATCGGCCAAGCGAAGCTCACGGTGGCGCTCCACCTGGGCGTCGGCGAGTTCGGGCTCGGTGACGACTTCGGCCAGAAGGTTCAGCGCCTGCGCCAGTCCTGCGGTGGGGACGTCCACGAAGAGCTGGCTGGCCGAGAAGCCGACCGATCCGTCCAGGACGGCGCCGATATCTTCCAGGGCCTCGCTGAAGCTGATGCCGGGGTGCTCGATGGTGCCTTCGTCCAGGCACCGCTGAGTGATGGTGGCGACTCCTTCAATGTGGCTGGGCTCAGCGTCCAAAGGGATGTCCAAGGACAGGCACACCGAGGCGATGTGCTGACCCTCGCGGGGACAGATCAAGACTTCCAGGCCGTTGTCGAGCCACATCGTGTGGGGCATTCCGAAGCGCCACCGAGGTGGGGCCGTCACCGCCGGTCGCAGCTCACGCCGTCGCATGGGAGACCTCATTTCGGTAGTCGAGCTGCCCGCGCTGCTCGGGACGCAGCAGGGTCGCGGTCGCCGCACGAACCTGGTCGGCGGTGATCGCGGAAACCTCCTCCAGACGATGGTTGATCCGTTGCGGGTCGTCGTGCAGGGTGGCGTAGGCACTGATGAGATCGGCACGGCTGTCGAAGCGGGCCAGACTGGTGAGCCACTCGCGACGGAACTGGGCCTTGGCTCGTGCCAATTCGGTGTCGGTGGGCCCCTGGGTGGCCAGGGCTTCAAGTTCAGCGGTGCTGAGGGCGAGTGCTTCGTCCAGCGGTGTTCCGGGGATGGCTCGCAGATGCAGCAGGCCCAGCGAGTTCCCGCCGATCAGGCCGAGAGCTTGGGCGCTGGCGGCAGCCGCGACGCGGCGGTCGCGCACGATGACCCGATGCAGGCGCGAAGTTTGGCCTTGTCCCAGGATGGCCAAGGCCAAGTCGGTGGCGTCGAATTCGGGGGTATCGCGGGGTGGCAGTCGCCAGGCGAAGTAGCTGGCCGCGGCAGGCACCGGGCTGTCGACGGTGACCTGCGGCAGCCCGGTCAGCGGCGCCAAGACAGCAGCCGCGACCCGGCGCCGCCGGGCTCCCCCGGGAATGGCCCCGAAGGCATGCAGAGCCTTGCGGAAACCGTCCTTGGGACTGACGTCGCCGACCAGGGTGAGCACCGCCCGCTGGGGCTGGTAGTGCTCGCGGAAGAAGGCGGCGGCGGCTTGGGCGTCGGCGGAGGCAAGATCGGCCGGGAGACCGATTGTGGTGTGTCCGTAGGGGTGGCCGGCTCCGAAGACGAGGTCGACCAATTGGGTCATGGCCTCGCCATAGGGGACGTTGTCGTAGCGCTGGCGCTTTTCCTCGGTCACGACTTCGCGCTGGGTGTCGACGCTGGCATCGGTGAGATGGTCGGCCAAAGAAGCGAGCCGGTCGGCCTCCATCCACAGCGCCAGGTCGATTGCCCCCACGGGAATGGTTTCGAAGTAGTTGGTGCGATCGAACCAGGTGGTGGCGTTGACCGAACCGCCCAGGTTCTGCAGTAGTTGCAGGTGTTCACCGGAGGCGACGTTGGCCGAACCGGAGAACATCAGATGCTCGAAAAGGTGGGCCCAACCGAACTCGCCCGGTGCTTCGTCGCGCGAGCCCACGTCGTACCAGAGATTGACCGCCACGACCGGGACGCTGTGATCAGGGCTGACCACGACGCGTAGCCCGTTGGGCAGGTCTCGTTGGTGAATGGGGTAGTTGACAACCTCGTCTTGCACATTGCCCATCTCATCACACCGACCCGGCTCGATGCGCCGTTGCATCGAGACCGGGCCGGATTCGCTGTTCGCAGTGATGCGGCACCATCACCTGCGAACCTCTGGTGAGGGGTGTTTCTTTCGTTGGCATGACCAGTATTGGCGGAGCCTGGGGGTCGAGGAAATGCGCAATCCTGCCGGTGACAGGGATACGTAGCCCCGTAACCCCCTGGTCAACCCGACCTCACCTACCATGAGCACGTTCCCCAGTGAAGGAGTAGCGATGATCGTGATGATCCCGGTGACCGAGGACGGTCAGTCCGACAGCCGGTTCGGACGAGCGCATTCGGTGGCCGTTGTCGACGTGCAGGACGGCCAGATCGCCGACTGGCAGGTGCACGAGGTGGGCTGGGATGTTCAGCACGATCTGGTCGGGCACGGAGCCCACCATGCCAGCGTCATGCGGTTCTTCGTCGAGCACAAGATCGAGGCCATCGTGGTGGGGGACATGGGCCCCGGCATGGCCAAGATGGTGACCTCGGCGAAGATTCCGGCCTACAACACCACCTCAGGGGATGCGAAGGAGTCGGTGCTGGCTGCTTTGGCCGACCCGCAAGGTCATGCCTGGCAGCCTCCGGCCGATGGCGGAGAGCACGGCCTGCTGCAGGTGTGAGCAGAAATTGAAGAACCCGCCCGGACGTGGTCCAGGCGGGTTCTTTGTTTGGTAGCGGGGACAGGATTTGAACCTGTGACCTCTGGGTTATGAGCCCAGCGAGCTACCGAACTGCTCCACCCCGCGTCGCGAAGAGCAGACTACGTCACCAGCCCTCGGATCCCAAATCGAAGCACGCCGTTGGCGGCTGAGAGTGTGGTGAAAACCAGTGCCGAGGAGCTTCAGCCCACTCCGATAGACTCGCTGCGCTTCCTCGGGAGTCGAGGAACCGGATACGTGGAGGTCAGATGGGTTTCACACGGCTGAGGACGTTGGCGATCGTCGTGGCGGTCAGCTTAGGACTGACGAGTTGCGGGGTCAGCGGCCCGGGGAGCAGTAGTGAACCGACGACCACCCTGGTGGTGGGTGCCACCTGGGAACCACCGGCGATGGACCCCTGGCGGGACACGCAGGCGGCCATCCCGCTGGTGTTGTTGTACAACGTCTACGAAACCTTGGTGAAGGTGGACGCCGAGGGCCAGCTCAAGCCGCTGCTGGCTCAGGCCTGGGAGCTCAGCCCCGACCGGCTCACCTACACCTTCCACCTCAACCCTGCCGCGAAATTCGCCTCTGGTAAGCCGGTCGACTCGGCGGCCGTTGTGGCCAACATCAACCGGTTGAAGTCCGACACGACGCTCAGCAAGACTTTGGCCGCCCAGGTGGCGATCATGAAGTCGGCCACCGTGGTGAACAATCTCGAGGTCGCCATCACCTTGACCAGGCCGTCGACGATGTGGCTGTACGAGATGAGTTCCACTTTGGGCATGATGCTGGATCCGTCGTTCACCGGTGATCTGAAGTCCGCCACCGCCGGTTCGGGGCCTTACCAATTCTCCGAACACGCCAAGGGGCAAAGCGTCACCTTGACGAAGAACCCCAGCTATTGGGGGACGCCGGCCCGCTTCGACGCGGTCGAGTTCCGCTACTACACCGATCCGAATGCCATGAACGCAGCCATGTTGTCCGGAGATCTGGACATCATTTCCAATCTGCAGGCTCCAGACACCCTCAGCCAGTACAGCGACCCCAGCCGCTTCACGGTGATCGACGGCACCACCAACGGCGAAGTGGTGCTGGGCATGAACCAGAGCGTGAAGGCATTGAGCAACCTCAAGGTGCGCCAAGCCCTCACCCAGGCCATCGACCGCAAGGCGCTGCTCAAGACCGTCTGGAACGGCAAGGGCACTCTGATCGGATCGATGACCGTGCCCACCGATCCGTGGTACACCGACCTCAGCGGCACCAATCCCTACAACCCGGCCAATGCCAAAGCTCTGCTGGCCAAGGCCGGCTACGGCAAGGGTCTGAAGCTGCGGCTGCGGGTGCCGAATGTGCCCTACGCGGCGAAGTCGGCGCAGTTCGTGGCCAGCCAACTTCGCGATGTCGGAGTTCAGGTGAAGATCGAAGAACTCGACTCCCAACGGTGGTACGCGGAGGTCTTCCAACAGGGCGACTATGACCTGACGATCGTCGCCCATGTGGAGCCTCGTGACCTGGGCAAGTTCGCTGATCCCACCTATTACTGGCACTACAACTCGCCGAAGTTCCAGGCGCTCTATGCCGCCGCTGACGCAGCCCCCGGGGACGATGCGGTTGCCAAGATGCGGGGTGCTGCCGCCTACCTGGCCCAGGACTGCGCTGCGATCTGGCTGTTCGCGATGCCCAATCTGGTGATCACCAAGAACACCATCAGCGGGGTGCCCACGAATGCGTCCAGCCTGAGCTTTGACCTCACCACGATCGCCAGTAGGTAGGTCGGGCCCGGCTGAGATGAGTCTGGCTCGACAGGTCGCTCGACGCCTGAGTGTTTTCGCGATCACGCTGCTGGGATCCTCCGTGGTGGTCTTCGCCATCACCATGGCGCTGCCCGGCGACGTCGCCCAAACCTTGCTTGGCACCGAGGCGACCCCAGAAGCCCTCGCGCAGCTTCGTGCCCAAATGGGCCTGGATCGACCCTGGCTGGTGCAATACCTGGACTGGATGGGGGGCATGCTCACTGGCGACTTCGGGGTGTCGCATCTCAGCGGTGACTCGGTGCTGTCGTTGATCGGTCCGCGGCTGGCGGTGACGCTGTGGCTGGTCGGCTTCGCCATGGTGCTCTCGCTGCTCATCGCGGTGCCCTCGGGCATGCTGGCTGCCCTGAAACGTCGTTCCTGGCAGGGAGTGACTGTCAGTGCCTCGGCTCAGGTGGGTATGGCGATCCCGGTGTTCTGGGGCGGCATTCTGCTGGTGATGGTGTTCGCCGTGTGGCTGCGCTGGTTGCCGGCCAATGGCTATGTGTCGTTGCTGAAGAACCCCGCCTCCTGGGCTCAGCATCTGATCCTTCCGGTCGTGACGCTGTCGCTGGTTCAGGCTGCGATCCTGACCCGCTATGTGCGATCGGCCTTCCTGGAGGTGCTCAGTGAGGACTACTACCGCACGGCGCGGTCGGTGGGCTGGACGCCGATGCGGGCCTTGCTGCGTCACGGCCTGCGCAATGTCGCGATCTCTTTGGTAACGGTGCTGGGACTCCAGATCTCGGCTGTGCTGGTGGGTGCCATCGTGGTCGAGAGCGTGTTCACCCTGCCCGGCTTGGGCTCGCTGCTGCTGACCGCGGTGTTCCAACGCGATGTGATGGTCGTCCAGGGCACCGTGATGTTCTTGGTCTTCGCGGTGCTGCTGCTCAGCGCCATCGTCGATCTGAGCTATCTGCTCATCGACCCTCGGCAGCGCTCCGGTGGAGGCACCTCATGAAGAGAGTGCAGCTGATCGCCGGGGTGGTCCTGGTGGCCGTGGTCGTGCTGGTCGCGGTGGTGTCGGTGTTCTGGACGCCCTTCGACCCGGTCCAGGTGGTGCCGACCGACCGGCTGGCGCCGCCGGGTTGGCCGCATCTGTTGGGGACCGACGGTTTTGGCATCGACATTCTCAGCCGCCTCATGGTGGGGGCTCGCACCACGGTGGTCGTGGGCATCATCTCGGTGGGGCTGGCCGTGGTCGTCGGCGTCCCGATGGGGATGCTGGCTGGTCAGAGCGGCGGCTGGATCGATGAGGTCGTCATGCGCACCTTTGATGTGGTCTATGCGCTGCCCGCATTGCTGTTGGCCATGCTGCTGGCTGCGGTGTTCGGCGCCTCCACCCTCACCGCGATGATCGCGATCGGGGTGGCGACGATTCCCGCGGTTGCCCGCGTGGCGCGGGCCGGGACCAAACAGGTGATGGCCACCGATTTCGTGCTGGCGGCTCGGGTTTCGGGCACCTCGCGCTGGGGAGTGGCGCGACGCCATGTGCTGCCCAATATCGCCCCGGTGATCGGAGTGCAGGCCTCGGTGGGATTCGCCCTGGCGATTCTGGCCGAGGCGGCCCTGTCCTACCTCGGCCTGGCGACCCCACGGCCCACTCCGACCTGGGGCAATATGCTGCGCGACGCCCAGCAGTACCTTTTCGTGATGCCGATCCAAGCTCTCTGGCCAGGGCTGGCGATCGCGGTGGCCGTGTTGGGCTTCAACCTGCTGGGCGACGGGCTGCGCGACTATCTGGATCCACGCCTGCGGGAGCTGTCATGAGTCTGTTGGAGGTGCAGAACCTCAGCGTGCGCTTCGGCCGGCGTCCACCGGCGGTGACCGAGGTGTCGTTCCACCTGGACGCCGGGGAGCGGCTGGGGGTCATCGGTGAGTCCGGATCCGGCAAGACGGTGACCGCCTTGGCGGTGATGGGCCTGCTGGCCGAGAACGCCGAGCTGAGCGGCAGTATCGACCTGGCTGGGCATCGAATCACGACGCTGTCCGAACGGGAGCTGGCCCGTCTGCGCGGCGACCTGGTCACCATGGTGTTTCAGGAGCCGATGACGGCCTTGGATCCGACCATGCCGGTGGGCCGCCAGGTGGCCGAAACCTTGCTGCTGCATTCAGCGATCGAGCATCGCTTGGCGCGTCGACGGGTGATCGAATTGCTGGCCGAGGTGGGCCTGTCCGATCCGCAACGGGTGGCGGCGTCCTTCCCGCACCAGCTCTCCGGCGGGCAGCGCCAACGCGCCGTACTCGCCATGGCGTTGATCAACAGCCCCGAGCTGGTGATCTGCGACGAACCGACCACCGCCTTGGATGTCACCGTGCAGGCCCAGGTCTTGACCAAACTCGATCAGATCCTCACCGCCAGCGGGGCCGCCTGCCTGTTCATCAGCCACGATCTGGCGGTGGTCTCGCAACTGTGCGACCGGGTCCTGGTGATGCTGGACGGACGCGTCGTGGAGCGCGGCACCGTCGATGAGTTGTTCCGTGCCCCGCAGCACCCCTACACCCGTGGTCTGGTCGCCGCGGCGAGTCTGGAGCGAATCGAGCCGGGCCAGCGCCTGCCGACCGTGGCCGACTTCACCGCCACCGAGCCGAGGCAGGAGGGGTGATGGAACAGTCGAATCGCGTGCCGCTGTATCGTGCCGAAGCTGTGACCCGCCGGTTCGTGCAGCGGGATCGCGAGGTGCTGGCCGTCGACGGAGTCGAGCTGATGGTGCCGCGCGGCGGACGCTTGGGCATCGTGGGGGAGTCCGGATCGGGGAAGACCACCCTGATCCGCATGCTCGCCGCCCTGGACCGTCCCGACAGCGGACGCATCTGGTTCGACGGCCGCGACATCACCGCACTGCGCGAACGCGAACTGGGCTTCCTGCGCGCCTCGGTGCAACTGGTCTTCCAGGATCCGCGCTCATCACTGAACCCTCGAATGCGGGTGGGCGACATCATCACCGAGCCGCTGCGCTCCCGGCTGGTGCGCCGCCAACTGGACACCGGCCTGTCGGCATCGCAACGGCTGGCCGAAGTCCTGGCGGCCGTCGGGCTGCCGTCCGATTCCGCTGATCGCTTCCCGCATGAGTTCTCCGGGGGCCAACGCCAGCGGATCGCCATCGCACGCGCTTTGGCGCCCCGTCCGGAGGTGCTGATCGCCGACGAGCCGGTCTCGGCGCTGGATGTCTCGGTGCGCGCCCAGGTGCTCAATCTGCTCTCTGACTTGGCCCAAGAGTCCGGGCTGACGCTGATCGTGGTCAGCCACGATCTGCTGGTGGTGCGGCATCTGTGCGACCACCTGGTGGTCATGCACAACGGACGCATCGTCGAATCCGGACCCACAGCCCAGGTGTATGAGCATCCCCAACAGGCCTACACCCGCGATCTGCTGGCCGCAGTGCCCCGCATCCAACTGAAGCAGTAATCCGACCCGAACGGTCAGCTCAGGCGGAGCCGATCCACGATGTCTTCCTGCAGTTGGCCGTTGGTCGCGATCGCGCCCGGACCGGCCACACCGGGATCACCATTGAGGTTGGTGAAGCTGCCGCCGGCCTCGGTGACCACGATCGACACTGCTGCCATGTCGTGCAAGGCGAGTTCGGGTTCGGTGGCCAGATCGACGGCCCCCTCGGCCACCAGCATGTAGCTCCAGAAGTCCCCGAAAGCGCGGGTTCGCCAGCAGTCCCGCAACAGGTCCACGAACTGCTGCCCGCGTCCGCAGTCCACCCAGCCGTCCACCGAGGAATAGGACAGGCTGGCATCCCCCACATCGGTAACCCGGGAGACTCGGCAGCGCGAATTCTGCAGCAGGCTTCGGCCGGTGAACGCCCCGCCGCCCTTGCTCGCCCACCACCGTCGCGACAGAGCCGGGGCCGAGACCACGCCCACCACGACCTCGTCGCCCTCCATCAGGGCGATGAGCGTCGCCCACACCGGTACGCCGCGCACATAGTTCGCCGTCCCGTCGATCGGGTCGATGATCCAGCGGCGCGGGCCCCAGCCGGAATCGGCGCGCTCCTCGCCATGCACGGCATCGCGCGGACGGGTCCGCGACAGGCTGGTGCGGATGGCGTCCTCGACCGCGGTATCGGCATCGCTGACCGGGGTCAGATCGGGTTTGGAGGAGACCACGAGATCGGCGGCCTTGAAACGCGCCATCGTGATCGCATCGGCCTGATCGGCAAGCACGTGCGCGAGTCTCAGGTCGTCCATCCAGGATTGCTCAGCCATGGTCCTCAATCTATCCGAACGCGCGTTCCATCCTTCGGAACGACTCCAGCCGCTCGACCGGCAACTTACCCTCCGCGACCGCCTGGTCCAGACCGCACTCGGCGGCCTCGGAATCATGGTGACAGCCACGCGCGCAGTTGCCGATGAACTCAGCCAGATCGGGAAAGGCCGCCACGAAGGAATCCGGGGTGACATGGCTCAATCCGAACGAGCGCACGCCCGGGGTGTCGATCACCCAACCACCGGACGGCAACTCCAGCGCCACCGCACTGGTGGAGGTGTGCCGTCCGCGCCCGGTGACCTCGTTGACTACGCCGGTAGCGCGCTCCACTCCCGGAATCAGGGCATTCACCAAGGTGGACTTGCCGACTCCGGAATGGCCGACCAGCACACTGCGGTGGCCGGCCAGGGCCGCTTCGAGTTCGGTCAGATCCGAACCGGGCTCCACCGCGACCACCTTCAAGCCCAACGGACGGTAGGTGGCCATCAACCCGTCCGGCGCGGCCAGGTCGGCCTTGGTGAGCACCAGCAGCGGATCCAGGCCGGCGTCGTAGGCGGCCACCAGGATTCGGTCGATCATGCCCACTCGGGGCGGCGGATCGGCCAGTGCGGCCACGATCGCGAGTTGATCGGCATTGGCCACGATGGGGCGTTCGTAGGGATCGTCGTCATCGGCGGTGCGACGCAGCACGGTGCTGCGCTCAGCCACCGAGACGATGCGGGCCAAGGCGTCCTCGCCACCGCCAGTGTCGCCCACCAGCCGCACCTCGTCGCCGACGATGACCGCCCCGCGCGGCAAGCTGCGGGCTTTGATCGCGGTCACCTGCTCGGATTGTCCCTCGATACGGCAGCGAAAACGGCCACGGTCGACACCGACCACCAGGGCGCTGATCGCGTCGTCGTAGCTGGGTCGGTCCTTGGTTCGAGGCCGGCTGCGGCGCCGCGCCCCGGCGCGATCAAAACCGGCGTGCGGATCGTCGGTGATGGACTGCGAGACCCGGCGGCTCACCAGGTCCCCTTGATCAGCGAATGCCACAGGTGCGGAAAATCGGGCAAGGTCTTGGTGGTGCAGGCCACGTCGTCCAGTTCCAGACCCGGGGTGACCAGGCCGATCAGTGCACCGGCATGAGCCATGCGGTGATCGGCATAGGTGGCGAACACCCCACCCTGCCGAGGGCCTGGGGTGATCGAAACCGAATCGGCGTCCGCCTCGACCTGGGCGCCGAGCCGCTCCAATTCGGTGGCCAGCGCCGCCAACCGATCAGTCTCATGGCCGCGGATGTGCCCCACGCCGCGCAGGCGGCTGGGCCCGTCGGCCAAGGCGGCCAGTGCGGCCGCCACCGGAGTGATCTCGCTGATCGCGCTGAGATCCAGGTCGACCGCCTGGATCACCTCCGGGCCGGTGACTTCCAGCACGCGATCCGCACCCGAACCGAGATAGCGCAGTTCGCCACCGAAGGCCGCCAGGACCGCGGCCAATTCCGCGCCGGCCTGCACCGAATCCTGTGGCCAGGCGGTGGACAGGCAGCCGCCGGTCACCACTGCCGCAGCCAGCATGGTGGCCGCATTGGTCAGGTCGGGTTCGATGTGTTCGTCGCGGGCGGTGATAGGCCCGGCAGCGACCTGCCAGACATCAGGGGCGGGCTGATGCACGGCGACGCCGTGGCGCGCCAACAGCGTGCAGGTCATCGCGATGTGCGGCCGCGACGGCAGCGGGCCACCGTGGTGGTGAACCTCGACGCCCTCAGGAAGCCGCGCCGCGCTCAACAGCAGCGCCGAGATGAATTGGCTGGAGGCATGGGCGTCGATGCGCACCGCTCCGCCGCGGAAGGACGCCCCACCGTGAATCCGGAACGGCGTCACGGTCTGGTCCACCTGGGCGCCCATACCGACCAGGGCATCCAACAGTGGGGCGATAGGACGGGCGGAGACCCCGGGATCGCCGTAGAAAGTGGTGGCGGTCTCGGACAGCGCAGCGATCGGGGGCAGGAAGCGCAGCACGGTGCCGGAAAGGCCGACGTCGATGGCCGTACCACCGGGGACGGCGTCGATCGGGTCGACCCGCAGGCCGCCGTCGGCCACATCGGTGAAGCGTGCGCCGAGGGCGTGCAGCCCGTCGCGCATGAGTCGGGTGTCGCGGGAATCCAGCACGCCGGTGAGGGTGGCGGGTCGCTCAGCCAGGGCGGCCAGCAGCAGACTGCGGGCCGAGGCCGACTTCGACCCAGGGATCACGACCCGTCCGGTGACGGGCCCGGCTGCGAGCGGGGCGGGCCAGTTACTCAAGAAGGCGTATTCTCCCGGCCTCGGCGCGCACGCTTGGCGGCGCGCTCGGCCTTGCGGCGAGCGGCATCGCTGCTGAGCACCTTGCGGCGCATCCGCATCCGCCAGAACATGTCCGGTTCACCTTCGGTGTCCATCGAAGCCAGCGCCACTCCGCCCAGCAGGGCGACATCGGTGCCGAAGGCAGCCCGATCGGCAGCACTTCCGGTCACCGGGTTGCGGCTGATGACCGTTGGCACCATCGACGCGGCCAGCAGGCCGGCCCCGAGGCGTCGCGCCAAGCCGGTCGCCAGGCAGAAACCCCCGACGATCTGGGCGGCCGCGGTGAGCCGAACCACTCCGGTGGCGTCGTCAGGCAGGAAGGACGCCGCTTCGGTCGGGAGCACCCGGCGGCAGGCCGGAACCGCGACATCCAAGACGGGCTTGGCGGTCTCGGCGAAGTCGTCAGGATTGCGCAGCGCCCTGACTCCGTTGACGACGAAGTAGCTGGCGAGCAGAGATCGGGCAGCGAAGCGGAACAGGCTCATGGGTCATTCCTACTCGTGATCCGGTACCGCTGCCAACCCATGGGCCGACTGCGGTGGCAATTGGTGACAGATCGGTCGGTGGACCCGGCAGAGATCGCCCATCAGTGGGTGAGCGCCTTCATGATGATCAGCACGATCCCCAAGGCGGCCGTGCTGAGCCCGCCCAGCAGTCGAACCCACAGCTTGCTCGACCAGGTCGATGCGCCGAGGTAGCCGATGATGGTGAGCAGGCCGACATCGACCCACAGGCTTGCCCAAATGGCATCGACATCATCGAGAATCCCCATCACGCCGAGCAGCAGCACCACCGCAGGTATCAGCGCGGCTACGAGCATTCCCCAGGAGTGCGCCAGGGAGGTCCGAAGGGCCTGGGTCCAGGTGGGATCGGATTCGGCGTTCCTCTGGTGCGGATAGGCGACGAATCCGGCGTAGACGTGCGCGGCCCAAAAAACCAGCACCGTTGAGGCGATTTTGATCAGCACCTTGCTGGAGGCGTAGTCGGTGTCGGCGGCGATCACTACCAGCCCCGATACCAGGACGACACCATAAACGGCTGACTCGCTGGCCAGAACTCGCAATCCGCGCTCGGTCTCCACGGTCCCATTCTCGCCATGTGGCCCGGTGCTCGGTGGGTAAACGCTCCGACCCGCGGCAATCCGGACGGCGCCGGCGCCGCGGGGGATCCGGTCGGAAGGTGCTGAGCGGGCGTCGATCGCGGCTGTGGTGTGGTTCGGGGTAGGTATCGAAATCCGAGGTTGGTGCGTCTATGCAGGTGTAGGGACAACAAAGAGAGGCTCACCATGACCAAGAACGTCGGAAATGTCGACAAGATCGTCCGCGGTGTCATCGCACTGGCCGCATTGATCGCAGCGTTTTCCGCGGGACTGACCACCGTGTGGGGAATCGTGCTGCTCGTCGTTGCGATCATCGCCGCCGTGACCGCATTCATCGGCTTCTGCCCGCTGTACCGGGTTTTCGGGATCTCCACCCATCACGCCGAGTAGGCCTGAGCCGGGCGGCTCGGTCGGGGTAGATTCGGAATGTGAGCATCACCGCCGATTCGATCGCCGAACAGCTGCCCGGCCTGCTGCGCTATGCCCAGGCGCTCACCCGTGACCACCAAGCCGCCGAGGACCTCGTTCAAGAAACAGTGCTGCGCGCCTGGGAACGCTCCGAGCAGTTCCGCGGCGATTCCAGCCTGGGCACCTGGCTGCACCGGATCATGTACCGCCGCTTCCTGGACGACCAACGTCGCCGGGTTCCGGTCGTCATGGCCGAGGAGGATCTCATCGCGGCCAATGACCGGGATTGGGCCGATGACGCCTACACGGTGTCGGCCGAGGTGGTGATGGAGCGCGCCGAGGATCGCGACGCGCTCCTGGATGCTCTGATCCGGCTTCCGGTGAGTCACCGGGCCGCCGTGCTGCTGCATGATCTGGAGGGACTCACCGTCGCCCAAGTGGCCCAGATTCAGGACGTATCCCTGGCCGCAGCCAAACAACGCCTGCGCCGCGGACGCCAGCTTCTGGTCAGCGCCTTGGCTCAGGGCGCCGAGCGGCGCGCGGAGTTGGCCGGCGTCCCCTTGAACTGTTGGACGGCGCGCAGCCGGATCAGCGACTATCTCGACGACGAGTTGGATCAGCGGACCCGAAGGCAATTGGAGAAGCACCTGGGTGCCTGCCCGACCTGCCCGGCCTTGTATGCCTCGATCGTGGGGGTCACCGATGCCCTGGCCGCGATTGGCCGCGATCCCGAATCGGTCATTCCGCAGGGTTTGGCCGACCGGGTGCGATCCGCGCTGGCGGCGGGGTGAGCGCAGATGTGCGGACGCTTCGCCTCGACCAGTTCCGCTGAGGACCTCGTCGCCTTTTTCGAGGTCGACGAGGTGGTCGAGCCGTTGCCCGAGCCGAGCTACAACATCGCCCCGACCATGCCGATCGCGGCCGTCCTCACCTCCCACACCGATCCGCACCGGCGGCAGTTGGCCGCGCCGAGATGGGGATTGGTGCCGTCCTGGGCCACCGACGCCGATCATGGCGCGCGGCTGATCAATGCCCGCGTCGAGACCGTGGCCAGTAAGCCGTCGTTTCGGGCTGCGCTGGCCCGGCGGCGGTGCCTGATTCCCGCCGATGGGTACTACGAATGGCGTCGCCAAACCGTGGCGGGAAAGATCGTCAAGCAGCCGTACTACCTTGCACCAGGTGGATCCGAACTGCTCGCGATGGCGGGCCTGTACGAATACTGGCGAGGCCCGACCGGAGAGTGGCTGGTCACCGCCGCCATCATCACCACGACCGCCACCGACCAGGTGGGCATGGTCCATGACCGCATGCCGATGGTGGTGCCGCGGTCGAACTGGGCCGCCTGGCTGGACCACGACACCGTCGCGATGGTCACCGAGCTGCTGGCCGCCCCGTCGCTGCCGGTGGTCCATCCCGTCTCGACGGCGGTGAACTGGGCGGGCAACAACGGTCCGCAGCTCGTGGCCCCGATCGAGCCTTCGGAATAGGTAACCGGTCGCTGCGGTTGTACAGACGTGATATCCCCACCTTTGGTGGCGGTTGCGCCGTCGGCTCGGGACGACCGGCTAGGCTCGTTCCCGATGAATCTGCCAACGACCCCCACCGCCGAGATCGATCCGCGGGCTCAGGAGAGCGCCGAGGAGCGTTCGGCGCGCTTCGAACGTGACGCCTTGGTTTACCTTGATCCGCTCTATGGTGCTGCGCTGCGGATGACCCGCAATCCTGCTGATGCCGAGGATCTGGTTCAAGAGACTTTCGCCAAGGCCTATGCCTCCTTCGCGCAGTTCACCCCGGGCACCAACCTGAAGGCGTGGCTGTACCGCATTTTGACCAATACCTTCATCAACACCTACCGCAAGAAGCAGCGTCAACCGCAAAGCGCCGGCCATGAGGTCGAGGATTGGCAGTTGGCTCGGGCCGAATCCCACACCTCGACGGGGTTGCGTTCGGCGGAGATGGAAGCGCTGGATCGAATGCCGCACTCAGCGGTCACCGACGCCCTGGGCGAGCTCCCCGAGGAGTTCCGCCTAGCTGTCTACCTGGCCGATGTCGAAGGTTTCGCTTACAAGGAGATCGCCGAGATCATGGGGACGCCGATCGGCACGGTCATGTCGCGTTTGAATCGTGGCCGTAATCAACTGCGCGCGAAGCTGGCCGGGTTCGCCCGGGAACAGGGCATCATCGGCAAAGGGGGCGAGGACGATGACTGACCCCGACATGCACGACTGCGGAGACATCCTTGAGCAGCTTTACGCCTTTCACGACCACGAGCTGAGCGAAGAAGAAGCCGATCACATTCGTGAGCACCTGCTGGCTTGCGAGCCCTGCCTGGACCAATTCCAGGTGGAAGAAGCGCTGCGGACGCTGATCCGCAAGAGCTGCAACTGTGAGGCGATCGCCTCCGAAGGGCTCTACCTTCGGGTTCGGACCACGATCACCGAGACCACGATCGTCACCGAGGCCGACTAGGCCCGCAAACACCTCGGCCCCCGTCAATGACGGGGGCCGTTTTGGTTTCTCACCGCTTGGTTCTCACCGTGGCACCGGTGAGGATGCCAGCGATCAAGCGTTAGGACGCTTGCCGTGGTTGGCGCTGTTCTTGCGACGAGAACGGCGCTTGCGACCGGTCTTACCCATCGGGGTCTCCTCGTTTCGGAATCCGCGTCGAGAGACGCGAGGGCCCATTCTGCCAGCGAGAACACCAGCGGTCCAACTGGGCGGCTAGGGTTCACGATATGAAGACCCCGGAGCCGATCCCGGACACCCCGCCTGAACTCAGCAGCGCCGACCAGTCCTGGCTGAGCCGCCTGGTCGATGAGTGGTCAATGCTTGCCGACCTAGCCTTCGCCGATCTGGTGTTGTGGTGCCCGACTGCCGATGAGCAGATCTACCGTGCGATCGCCCAGGTGCGGCCCAATACCGGTCCGACCGCGCTGGAAGACGACGTGGTCGGCACCGAAATCAAATACGAGCCCGATCAACTGGTGTCGCAGGCCTTCGCCAGCGGAGTCATCAGTCACACCGACGAACATCGCATCCACGCCGGGGTTCCGGTGGATGTCACCGCCATCCCGGTGATGGATGGTCACCGCTGTCTCGCGGTGGTGGAGATGCACTCCAATCGGGTGGGGCTGCGTTCACCAGGCGCCTTGGAAGATGCCTACCTGGAGGCGGCAGAACTGCTGGTGGGAATGATGCAGCGGCGCCAATTCCCGCTGCCGGGGGATCGTCGGGTGCCCTGGGTGTCCCCGCGGGTGGGTGATGGCATGATGCGGGTCGATCGCAGTGGCGTCATCCGTTACGCCAGCCCCAATGCGGTCAGTGCCTTTCGCCGGATGGGGCTGACCGGAGATCTCTTCGGCGAGGACTTCATTTCGTTGAGCCGATCCATGCTGCATGGCCCGGTGGAGCGCTCGGTGAAGGACCAACTCACCGGCGTGGGCGCCACCGAAGTAGATCTGGAGACCGACCGGGCCAATGTGCGTATCCGAGTGGTGCCACTGCTGGACGGCGACAAACAGGCCGGGTATGTGGTGCTCAGTCGAGACACCACCGAGTTGCGATCCCGTGAACGCCAGTTGGTGAACAAGGATGCAACGATCCGAGAGATCCATCACCGGGTGAAGAACAACCTGCAGACCGTGGCAGCGCTCTTGCGCCTGCAGTCGCGCCGCATCTCCTCACAGGAGGCGAAGTCGGCCTTGGGCGATGCCATGCAGCGGGTCGCCTCGATTGCGGTGGTACACGAAATCCTCAGCCAGGGCTTCGATTCGGCGGTGATGTTCGACGAGGTGGCTGATCGGCTGCTGCGAATGGTCAGCGATGTGGCCGCCACCGGTGGCACCGTACGAATCAGCCGGCGCGGCAGCTTCGGTTCGGTGCCGGCCGAGGTCGCCACCAGCTTGTCTTTGGTGTTGACCGAACTGTGTCAGAACGCCATCGAGCACGGATTGGGCACCAACGCTGGCCAGGTCCTGGTGACTCCGCAGCGCGAGGATGGCTGGCTGAGCGTCGAGGTGGAAAACTTCGGTGAACCGCTTCCGGCAGACTTCAACCTGGCCGAATCGACCAGCTTGGGATTGTCGATCGTGCACACCCTGATCTCAGATCTGGGCGGAGAGTTCAGCCTGAACTCCAGCGCGGCTTCGACCGTCGCAGCGATACGGGTGCCGATCGGCCGCTGATCGCGGTCTGGTGGGAGCTCGGCGGTCAGTTCTTGGCGTTGTTGCGCACCCGCATGCGGGCGGCACGGCGCTTCATGGCTCGACGTTCGTCTTCGCTCAATCCGCCCCACACACCGTGGTCTTGACCGGCGTCCAGTGCCCATTGCAGACAGGCTTCGCGGACGTCACAGCGGCGACAGATCTTCTTCGCCTCTGCGATCTGCATCAACGCCGGCCCGGTATTCCCAATGGGGAAGAACAGCTCCGGGTCTTCGGTCAAGCAGGCAGCCCGATGGCGCCAGTCCATGAATGAACCACTCCTATAAGTCGTCGGGGCCGTTGCGGCCGGCAATGAGAGGGCCGGCGTGGAGTTCGGCTCACTCCGCAGTACAGACTCGCAACTTTAGCCTGTGAGCACAAGGTATGACACCCATATGCCGCATCTGCGAACATCGCCGCCCACCGGGCAACCGGGAGGACGTTACTCGGCTCCGGGCGTGGGCACAAGGTTCCACGCCCGGAATGAACTCCGCTGGTGAGGAAACTACTCGGTCAGGGCGGCGCGCAGAAGCTCCTCTTCCTGGGCCAGGTGCAGCTTGATCGAGCCCACCGACGGCGCCGAGGCGGCCGGGCGGGTGATCGGGGTGAGCTTCAACTCGTAGCCCGGGATCTGGGCGGCCATGGCCTGCGGAAGGTGCAGTTGCAGGAACCACCAGGCGCCTTGATTCTCCGGCTCGTCCTGCACCCAACGGATATCGCTGACGTGGCGGTACTTCGCCAACTCCGCAGCCAACTCCGGGGCGGGGATCGGGTAGAGCCGTTCCAGCGACAGAATGGCGACCTCCTGCTCCAAGCCGGCCTTTTCGCGGGCGGCGACCAACTCCCAGCGGATCTTGCCCGAGCAGATCAGCACCCGCTTCACCGTGCTGGGGTCGACGATGGTGGGATCGCCTTGCGCGGGCTGCCAGCGGCCCTGGGTGAACTCCTCGATCGGTGAGGCTGCCATCTTGGAGCGCAGCATCGACTTCGGGGTGGCCACGACCACCGGCCGGTGCCAGTTCACATAGGCGTGGGTACGCAGCAGGTGGAAGAAGCTGGCCGGGCTGGACGGCTGGCTGACCGCCAGGGCGCCCTCAGAGCACAGCGTGAGCCAGCGCTCCAGGCGGGCTGAGGAGTGGTCGGGCCCCTGGCCCTCATAGCCGTGGGGGAGCAGCAGCACGACCCCGGACTTCTGAGTCCACTTGGCATTTCCCGAGGAGATGAACTCATCGGCGATGGTCTGGGCTCCGTCGGCGAAGTCACCGAACTGGGCCTCCCATAACACCAAGGCGTCGGGGGCGGCCACCGAGTAGCCGTATTCGAAGCCCATGCCGGCGTACTCGCTGAGCAAGGAGTCGAACACGTGGAAGCCACCCTGGTCGGCGCTGAGGTGCTTCAGCGGCACGTAGGCCTTCGAAGTCGCTCGATCCACGATCGCAGCGAAGCGCTGGCTGAAGGTGCCTCGACGGGAATCCTGGCCGGCCAGGCGCACCGGGCGTCCCTCGATCAGCAGAGAGGCGTAGGCCAGCAACTCGGCAGTGGCCCAGTCGACCGGTCCGGTGCGCAGGCTCTCAGCGCGGCGTTCCAGTTGCTTGAGCACCTTGGGGTGGGGATGGAATCCCTCCGGGAAGCTCAAGTGGGCCTGCGCCACCAGTTCCATCACCTCGGCGGTGATGGCGGTGCCGCGATCGGCTCCCAGCTTCGGCGGGTAGTAGGGCGCCTTGGGCTCCTCAGCGGGAGTCTCGGCGGCCTCGCGCACCTCGCGGAAGACGCTCTCCATCCGGTCGCGGAACTTGGCCAAGACCTGCTCGGCGTCCTCGGTGGAGATGTCGCCGCGCCCGATGAGGGCCTCGGTGTACAGCTTGCGGGTGGAGCGCTTCTGCTCGATCAGGTCGTACATCAGCGGCTGGGTGAAGCTGGGATCATCGCCCTCGTTGTGGCCGCGGCGGCGGTAGCAGACCAGATCGACGACCACATCCCGATTGAACCGCTGGCGGTAGTCGAAGGCGATCTGGGCGACCCGGGCCACGGCCTCGGGGTCATCACCGTTGACATGGAAGATCGGCGCGCCGATGGTCTTGGCCACATCGGTGGAGTACACCGAGGAGCGTGAGTCGACTGGTGACGTGGTGAAGCCCACCTGGTTGTTCACCACCAAATGGATCGTGCCGCCGGTCTTGTAGGCCCGCAGTTGGCTCATCTGCAAGGTCTCATAGACCACGCCCTGGCCGGCGAAGGCCGCATCGCCGTGCAGCAGCACCGGCAAGACCGGCCAGTCCGGACGCTTGCCGATGCGGTCGATCTTGGCTCGGGCGATGCCCTCCACGACCGGGTTGACCGCCTCCAGGTGGGAGGGGTTGGCCGCCACGGAGGCTTTGACGGTGCGTCCGCTCGCGGCGGTGAACTCGCCCTCGGCGCCCAGGTGGTATTTCACATCGCCGGAGCCTTGGGGCAGGCGAGGATCGTAGTTGCCCTGGAACTCGCGGAAGATCTGGCCATAGGACTTGCCGACGATGTTGGCAAGCACGTTCAGTCGGCCGCGGTGCGGCATGCCGATGATGACCTCATCGATGTTGTCATCGGCGGCACGTTCGCAGGTCTCATCCAGGAAGACGATTGCCGATTCGCCGCCTTCCAGCGAGAACCGCTTCTGACCGACGAACTTGGTCTGCAGGAAGGTCTCGAAGACCTCGGCCTCATTGAGCTTGTCCAGGATGCGCAGATGCTCTTCCTTGGGCCAGGCCTTGAAAGGCTGCTCGAAGCGGTCCTGGATCCAGGAGCGCTGCTCGTCGTCGGCGATGTGCATGTATTCCACACCGACGGTGCGGCAATAGGAGTCGCGCAGCCGGGCGAGGATTTCGCGCAGTGAGAGCTTCTTGCCGGTCAATCCGCCGAAGCTTCCCACCGGGAATTCGCGATCGAGATCCCACAAGGTGAGGCCGTGGTGCTCCAGATCGAGTTCCGGGTGGCTGCGCTGGCGGTATTCCAGGGGATCCAGGTCGGCCAGGTAATGGCCGAGATTGCGGTAGGCATTGATCAAAGAGAAGACCCGTGCACTCGGCGGAATGGCCGAGGCGCTTTCTTCGGAGATGTCGGTGGTCCACCGCACCGGGGTGTAGGGAACCCGCAGCGAGTCGAAGATGTCGTCATAGAAGCCGTGCTGTCCGATGAGCAACTGGTGGATGTAGCGCAGGAACTCGCCGGACTGCGCGCCCTGAATGACGCGGTGGTCATAGGTGGAGGTCAAGGTGGTGACCTTGGAGACCCCCAACCGGGTGATGCGCGAGGGATTGACGCCCTGGAACTCCGGTGGGTAGTTGATCGATCCGACACCGAGGATGACGCCCTGGCCGCTCATCAGCCGCGGCACTGAATGGTCGGTGCCGATGCCGCCAGGGTTGGTCAGTGATGCCGTGGAACCAGCGAAATCGGAGACTTCGAGCTTTCCGTTGCGGGCCTTTTTGACCAGACCTTCATAGGCCTGCCAGAAACCGGCGAAGTCCAGATCCTCGCAGTTCTTGATATTCGGTACCAGCAACTGTCGGCTGCCGTCCGGCTTTTGCTGATCGATGGCCAGACCTAGATTGATCGTCGGTGGGGTGACCAAGGTGGGTTTGCCGTCAACAACCTCGTAGGAGTTGTTCATTTCCGGCACGGCCTTCAAGGCCAACACCATGGCCCAGCCGATGAGGTGGGTGAAGGACACCTTGCCGCCGGTGGTGCGAGCCAAATGGCCGTTGATCAAGTCCCGCTGGTCGATGGCCAGCTTCATCGGGACATCGCGGACGCTGGTGGCGGTCGGCATGGACAAGGAGGCGTCCATATTGATCGCGGTTCGTCCGGCAGCCCCGCGAAGGGTGGTGCGTACCGGTTCGGTGGCTTCCTTGATGGTCTGCGGCTGCGGCCGGGGGCGATCGGCCGACACGCCGGTGCCCGAGCCGGGGCCCTGCGGGCCGCCCTTGCTGGACAGGGCGCTGGGTTCGGCCGTCGGGTTCAGCGGTGCGGGCGCCGGACGTGCCGCCGGCGCCGGAGTGCTCGCGGCGGCGGGCGTCGTCACGGCCGGTGCAGCGCTCGTCGCAGCGGATGCAGTGCTCGTCGCAACGGATGCAGTGCTACGGCCGGCCTCCCGTTCAAAGAAGGCTGCCCAGTCCGCACCCACGGAGGAGGGGTCGAGTCGGTAGTGCTCCCGCATCTCATCGATCAGCCAAGCATTGGCTCCGAATTGGCCATCGCTGGCGCGGGATCCTTGGGTGTCATCGACCTGGGCCACGTTCGTCTTCTTTCCTGACGTGCTGTCAGCTGTTCAGTTTCGTCGACACCGATGTTACATATCCCCGGCCCGGGATTGCACTTTGGGTGGTAGGACTTCTGAATTGCGTTGTCAGCAAAGGAATGTCGGCACAAACGCCAGGTAATGACAATCAGACTTAACGGTAGCGACAATGGTGCCGCCAAAGGGATTGAAGGAGTGTGATCGTGGTGGCGCCCCCGGCAGGATTCGAACCTGCGCTCCCGCCTCCGGAGGGCGGTGCTCTATCCCCTGAGCTACGGGGGCCAAGCCCGTGAATCGGGCCGTGGAGCACTGTACCAAATCCTGGCCCGCAGCGGACGCACCCCCGATCGCGTCGGAGTCGGTGGCGTCCACATCACCTGTCCGAGTGCCGAGGACGGTGCCGGGTCTGGCACAGTTGCGGTCATGAGTCATATGCACGTCGCCGGCGAAATCCACGCCGAGGTGACCTCACCTGCCCCGGTGTGGTTGACCCGGCCCAGCGATATCAACGCGCTCACGCCGAAGTTGTGGAGCCAGACCGCACGGCGCTGCGATGACGGCATGCTGGAAATCGGCGGGGTACGCGCCGATGACCTGGTCGCTGAGACCGGCACTCCGGTCTATGTGCTCGACGAGGTGGACTTCCGCACCCGCGCAGCGGCCTGGCGGGACGCTTTCGCCGGCTGGACGGTCTACTACGCAGGAAAGGCCTTTCTCAGCGGCACCATCGCGCGCTGGGTGGCCGAGGAAGGCCTCAGCCTGGATGTGTGCAGCCTGGGTGAGCTCACCGTGGCGCTGCGCGCCGGCTTCGATCCGGCCCGCCTGGGTCATCACGGCAACAACAAATCCGAAGCCGAGTTGCGCCTGGCCCTCACGAGCGGGGTGGGACGCATCATCGTCGATTCCTCCGATGAAATCAGCCTGCTGGAACGGCTCTGTGAAGAACTGGGCACCACCGCCAAGGTGATGATTCGGGTCACCACCGGTGTCGAGGCGCACACCCATGAATACATCGCCACCGCTCACGAGGACCAGAAGTTCGGCTTCTCCATTGCTTCGGGCCAGGCTCTGGTCGGGCTGTTCCGCTGTCACCATTCGCCGCGGCTGGAGTTGTTGGGGGTGCATTCCCACATCGGAAGTCAGATCTTCGACACCCATGGCTTCGAGGTCGCGGCGCGACGCACCTTGAAGTTGTTCGCCCAGTTCAAAGAGGCCGTGGGGCTGAATCTTCCGCAGTTGGATCTGGGCGGTGGCTTCGGCATCGCCTACACCAAGGAGGACGACCCCTCGACGCCGGAACTGCTGGCCGACAATCTTCGCGACATCGTCGACCACGAGTGCCGCGCCTACGGCCTGGATCTGCCGGAGCTGTCGCTGGAGCCCGGACGGGCGATCATCGGCCCAGCCGGTACCGCGATCTATCGGGTGGGCACGGTCAAGCCGGTCGACATCGGCGGGGGACTGACCCGCCGCTACCTGTCGACCGATGGTGGCATGAGCGACAACGTGCGTCCGGCCTTGTACGGCGCGGAGTACTCGGCCAGTTTGGCCAATCGGAACTCTTCGGCCGAGCCGGTGGTGTCTCGCGTCGTCGGCGTCCATTGCGAGGGTGGCGACATTCTGGTCCGCGACGAGTTCCTGCCCGACGATGTTGCGGTGGGAGACCTGTTGGCGGTGCCCGCCTCAGGTGCTTACAGCCGATCCATGGCCAGCAACTACAATCACACTCCGCGGCCACCGGTGGTCGCGGTTCGCGATGGACGAATCACCACTGTGGTGCGTCGGGAGACCTTGGACGACGTCCTGGCTCTGGACGCCGGGCTCGGTGGAGAGGACGGAAATGGGTAAGTCGACGCCTTTGAAGGTGGCGCTGCTGGGCTGTGGTGTCGTCGGCTCGCAGGTGGCGCGACTCTTGATCGAGCAGGCCGACGATCTGCGCGCCCGCGTGGGTCGTCCGCTCGAGCTGGTCGGGATTCTGGTGCGTCGTGCGGAGGTGGAGCGACCCGGCATTGACCCGGCGCTGCTGACCACCGATGCCCAGGCTCTGCTGGGACGCGGCGACATCGACGTGGTGGTCGAGCTTCTGGGCGGCATCGAACCGGCGCGCAGCCTGATTCTGGACGCCATCGCCTCCGGGGCCTCGGTGGTCACGGCGAACAAGGCGTTGTTGGCTGAAGACGGGCCGACCATCTACTCCGCCGTCGAGGAGGCCGGGGTGGACCTCTACTACGAGGCTGCCGTGGCCGGTGCGATCCCGATCGTGCGTCCGCTGCGGGAATCACTGGTCGGTGATGAGGTCACCGCCGTGATGGGCATCGTGAACGGCACCACGAACTACATCTTGGACAAGATGCACACTGAGCGCGCCGATTTCGCAGAGGCATTGGCCGATGCGCAGCGCTTGGGCTATGCCGAAGCTGATCCGACCGCCGATGTCGAGGGCTTCGATGCCGCAGCTAAAGCGGCGCTGCTGGCCAGCCTGGCCTTCCATTCGCGGGTGAAGCTGTCCGAAGTCGTGCGCGAGGGCATCACCGCAGTCACCAAGGCCGACATCAACGCTGCCGAGGAGATGGGCTGCGTGATCAAGCTGCTGGCTCGCTGCACCCTCAGTGAAGACGGCAGCATCGCGGTCGGCGTACATCCGACGATGGTTCCGCTGTCGCATCCGTTGGCGGCCGTCCCGGGGGCCTACAACGCCATCTTCATCGAATCGCGTAATGCCGGTCGATTGATGTTCATGGGCCCCGGTGCTGGTGGTGCGCCCACCGCCTCGGCCGTGATGGGTGACCTGGTCACCGCCGCGCGTAACCGGGTACGGAACGGACGTGGACCGGGGGAGTCGAGCTACTCCGGGCGAGGGATCACCGATCCTGGCGAGGTGGTGTCGCGGTACTACGCCTCGATGAGCGTCCATGACGAGCCGGGCGTGCTCGCACGGGTTGCCGAAGCGTTCTCCCGCTACGGCGTCTCCTTGCAGGCGGTGCGTCAGGAGAGCGAAGGCGTGCAGGCCCGCTTGGGTGTGATGACGCACACCGCGCGGCACAGTCAGGTCTTGGCTGCGATCAGTGATTTGGACCGAATGCCCGAGGTGCGACCCGGGATTGCCTTGATGCATGTGGAGGGAGCCTGAGATGGATCTGGCCTGCCTAGACCTGGAGGGGGTGCTGGTTCCGGAGATCTGGATCGGCGTGGCCCAGGCGACCGGAATTGATGATCTGCGGCTGACCACCCGTGACATCTCCGACTACGACCAGTTGATGCAGCACCGCCTGCGGGTCATGGCCGAGCATGGCGTCACGCTGAGCCAGATTCAGGCGGTCATCGCCGAGATGGGACCGCTGCCGGGTGCTGCCGATTTCCTGGACTGGCTGCGGGGTCGCTTCCAGGTGGTGATCCTGTCCGACACCTTCTACGAGTTCGGCATGCCACTGATGGCACAGTTGGGCTTCCCGACGCTGCTGTGTCACCGACTGACCATCGCTGAGGATCGGGTGGTCGGCTACCAACTGCGTCAGCCCGACGCCAAGCGGGCCAGCGTTCAGGCTTTCCATCAACTGAACTATCGCGTGGTGGCCACCGGCGATTCCTATAACGACACCGCGATGCTGTCGGAGGCTGACGCGGGCATCTTGTTCTGCCCGCCGGCGAATGTCATCGCCGAATTCCCGCAGTTCCCGGTGGTGACCGACTATGCGGCCCTGGCGCAGGCATTCCAGGACGCCTTGAACTGAGCGTGGGTCACTGTGGTGCCGAATAGGGATCGGCGGTGCCGGGTGCTACAGTGGGAGCGCGCTTTGAGAGCGCATGCCCCTCAGATCGGGCAGGACGAACCCGAGATCACTTGAGTGTCGTCGAGAATGCACAGCTTTGGATCAGCCGATCGGGCTGTCGCTTCAGATCTGGTTGCTATTCCCTAATCGCTCAACACTGAGCGCGGGTGGGCTTGCCTGGATGAGCCGGAGAGCCGCCCTTTCCGAAAGGAATTCCGTGACCGACACTGTCGAAGCCGCGAGTCCTCAAACCGCCGAGCGATCGGGTTTGGACGCGATGCTGTTGCCCGAGCTGAAGAAGCTGGGCGCCTCTTTGGGGGTCAAAGGCACCGGGGCGATGCGCAAGGGTGCCCTCATCGACGCTATCAAGTCCGCTCAGCGCGGCGGCTCGGCGCAAGGCGAGGCTGCACCGCGCAAGCGCGCCAGCAAGCCGGCCGCCGAGCAGTCGAATGAACAGCCCACACTGACCGAGGCACCGGCCACGCCGCCGACTGCCGCGCCGTCGGGCGCCTCGGCCGATGTTGACGATGTGGCCTCGCGTCTGGAGGCGCTGAAGGCCGGCGACAAGGGCGGCCAGCGCGGTCGCCGCCACGATTCCGGCGAGGGCGGATCCGCCCCCCGCAGCAACGAGCAGCGCAGCAATGAACAGCGCAACAATGAACAGCGCAACAGTGACCATCGCGGCAACGACCGGGGCAATGATCAGCGCAACGACCGTGGCAACGACCAGGGTAAGGCTGGCAACACCCGCGATGACGATGAGTTCGGTGGTGGTCGACGCAGCCGGCGTCGCCGCAACCGTGATCGCCAGAACCGGCGACGCGGCGGCTCGTCCGGAATGGCCGGCCTAGAGCGCATGGAAGCCGAGCCGGTCGTCAACGACGATGATGTGCTGCTCGATATCTCCGGCATCCTCGATGTGCTCGACAACTACGCCTTCGTCCGTACGTCCGGCTATCTGCCCGGATCGAACGACGCCTACGTCTCCTTGTCGATGGTGCGCAAGTGGGGCCTGCGCAAGGGCGACATCGTCACCGGTGCGATTCGGGCACCCAAGGACGGGGAGCGACGCGAGAAGTTCAACCCGCTGGTCCGCATCGACACCATCAATGCCGACGCGCCCGAGAAGGCCAAGGATCGCCCGGAGTTCAACAAGCTCACTCCGCTCTATCCCGCCGAGCGGCTGCGTTTGGAGACGACTCCGCTGAACATGACCGGACGCATCATCGATCTGGTCTCTCCGGTGGGCAAGGGCCAGCGCGGTCTGATCGTGTCGCCGCCCAAGGCTGGCAAGACTCTGGTGATGCAGGCCATCGCGAACGCGATCACCGTGAATAATCCCGAGGTCCACCTCATGGTGGTTCTGGTCGACGAACGGCCTGAGGAGGTCACCGACTTCCAGCGCACCACCTCCGGAGAGGTCATCGCCTCCACCTTCGACCGGCCCGCCGACGATCACACCACGATCGCGGAGTTGGCCATCGAGCGCGCCAAGCGCCTGGTGGAACTCGGCAAGGACGTTGTGGTGCTGCTCGACGGCATCACTCGTCTGGGCCGTGCCTACAACCTCGCCGCACCGGCATCGGGCCGCATCCTTTCCGGCGGTGTTGATTCGGCGGCCCTCTACCCGCCCAAGAAGTTCTTCGGTGCTGCCCGCAACATCGAGGACGGCGGCTCACTCACCATCTTGGCCACTGCCTTGATCGAGACCGGCTCCAAGATGGACGAGGTGATCTTCGAGGAGTTCAAGGGCACCGGCAACATGGAGTTGCGGCTGCGGCGCGAACTAGCCGACAAGCGCATCTTCCCGGCGATCGATCCCATCGCCTCCGGCACGCGCCGCGAGGAACTGCTGATGGGTCGCGACGAGTTGGCCATCATCTGGAAGCTGCGTCGGGTGCTCAGCGCTCAAGATCCGCAGCAGAGCCTGGAGATGCTGCTCAACCGGATGCGCAAGACGCAGTCCAACCGCGAGTTCTTGATGGTGATCTCGAAGACCACGCCCAGCCCGGAGTGAGTCGAACACCCTCAGACCGCGCCGCCGCAGGCCGTCGGGTTTGGAGTTGCCCGGCTCTTGCGGAACAATAGGACCTCGGTGCCGGTTCACGCCCAGGGCAGTTGAGCCCGTCCAACGATGGCGACCCGGTGCTACACGAACAGGAGACATCATGAAGCAAGGCATCCACCCCGACTACGTGGAGACCCAGGTCACCTGCACCTGCGGTAACACCTTCACGACTCGCAGCACTGCCAAGACCGGCCAGATTCACGCCGAAGTCTGCGCGGCCTGCCACCCGTTCTACACCGGCAAGCAGAAGATTCTCGATACCGGCGGCCGCGTGGCCCGGTTCGAGCGCCGGTACGCCAAGAAGGGCAAGTAGCTTCACCGACGCCGGGCTCCAGGATTCTCCTGGGGCCCGGCGTTCGTCATTGTCTGCACCCGTTGCCGAAGGAATGCCATGTTCGAAGCCGCTGCCGACCTTCAGGTCGAGTTCGCCGAGTTGGAGCGCCGGCTCGCCGACCCTGCGGTCCACGCCGATCCTGCGCTTTCGCGCAAGATCGGGCGGCGCTATGCCGAACTGACCCCCATCATCAAGAACCTGGCTGCCCACGCCCAACTCAGCTCCGACCTGGACGCCTGCCTCGAACTGGCCCAGGAGGATGAGGCCTTCGCTGCCGAGGCCGAGGAACTGAGCCGGCAACGCGCGGAGGTGGAGACCCGGCTCACCCGGCTGCTCGCCCCGCGTGACCCCAACGATTCCGCCGATGCCCTCATCGAGATCAAGTCCGGCGAGGGCGGTGAGGAGTCGGCGCTGTTCGCCGGTGACCTGTTGCGCATGTACGCCAAGTACGCCGAGAACCGCGGCTGGAAGACCGAGATTCTGGATTCCCAGGAGACCGATCTGGGCGGCTACAAATCGATCACCATGGCGGTGAAAGCCACCGGTGCGCCGGACCCGGAGAATGCTCCCTACGGGGTGCTGAAGTTCGAAGGCGGCGTCCATCGCGTCCAGCGCGTTCCGGTGACCGAATCCCAAGGCCGGGTGCACACCTCGGCTGCCGGGGTGCTGGTGATGCCGGAGGTCGAGGCCACCGAGGTCGAGATCGCCGATGATGATCTGCGCATCGATGTGTATCGCTCCTCGGGGCCGGGTGGACAGGGCGTCAACACCACCGATTCGGCGGTGCGGATCACGCACCTGCCCAGCGGCATCGTGGTTTCCTGTCAGAACGAACGCTCCCAATTGCAGAACAAAGAATCCGCGATGCGCATGCTGCGCTCGCGCCTGGTCGCCCGGGCCGAGGAAGAGGCCGCCTCGGCGGCTTCGGCCGCCCGGAAGTCCCAGGTGCGCACCGTGGACCGTTCGGAGCGGATCCGCACCTACAACTTCGGGGAGAACCGCATCGTCGATCACCGCATCGGGTTCAAGGCCTACAACCTCGATCAGGTGCTGGCCGGAGATCTGTCGGCGGTGATCGAAGCTCTCCAGGCCGCCGATCTGGCCGAACGGCTCAGCCAGGGGACGGCATGACCGCCGTCGCGGCTCTGATCGCCGAAGGCTCCGCCCAGTTGGGTTCTGCCGCCGAGGCCCGCACCCTGCTTGCCCATGCGGCCGGGCTCGACCTGACTCGGTTGGCCCTGGCTGAGGCCCTTCCGGTGCACGCGGTGGCCGAGTATCGAGGCCTGCTGGAACGCCGCGCCAGCGGCATCCCGGTCCAGTACCTGACCGGACGGGCCGCCTTTCGCACTGTCGAGGTGGCAGTTGCGCCAGGGGTGTTCATTCCCCGTCCGGAGACCGAGGTGATGACCGGGTGGGCGATCGAGTGGCTGCGTGACCTGCCGGCCCCGGTGGTCGTGGAACTGTGCGCGGGCAGTGGTGCGATCTCGCTGGCCCTGGCCACCGAGGCTCCGCAGGCCCGGCAATATGCGGTGGAGCTGTCGGCCGAGGCCGCGCGATTGGCCGCGGTCAATCTGACCCGCACCGGCGTCGACCTGCGGGTGGGCGATATGGCCGATGCCTTCGCCGAACTCGACGGCAGCGTCGATCTGGTGATTGCCAATCCTCCCTATATTCCGCTGGATGCCTGGGAGGGTGTCAGCGTCGAGGTGCGCACCCACGAGCCCGAACTGGCCCTTTTCTCCGGCCCTGATGGTCTGGATGCCCTTCGCGTGGTGGCGGCGGTGGCTGCCCGACTGCTGCGTCCGGGTGGGGTGGTGTGTGCAGAACATGCCGAATCGCAATCAGAGCAGGTCACGGCGCTGTTCGCCGGCTCAGGGTGGTATCACACCGTGCGCGACCACACCGATCTGACCGATCGCCCCCGGTTCGTCACCGGCGTTCGTGGCGAATCACTGGCAGGATGAGCACCATGGCGCGTGTATGGGATGTCGACACCGATCCGGAAGGTGCGATCGAGGCGGCAGCGGAGGCCATCGCAGCAGGCAACTGCATTGTGTTGCCCACCGACACCGTCTACGGCATCGGCGCGAACGCCTTCGACCCCGATGCGGTGCAGCGGCTGTTGAATGCCAAGCAACGCGGCCGGGACATGCCTCCGCCGGTCCTGATCGGGGATCGGTTGGCGTTACCCACGCTGGTCGAGGAGGTCACCCCCGAGATCGAGGCGGTGGCCGAGGCGTTCTGGCCCGGTGCGGTGACCATGATCGTGCGCGCTCCGTCCAGTCTGGACCTGGATCTGGGGGAGCGCGGTGACACGATCGCGGTCCGAATCCCAGACCATGAGTTCACCCGCGAGCTGCTGCGTGCCACGGGCCCGTTGGCGGTGAGCAGCGCCAATGTCAGCGGTCAGCCGGCTGCGGTGACCATTGCCGAGGCCACCGAGCAACTCCCGTACTCGGTCGCCGTTTTCCTGGACGCTGGCCCGGCCTCAGGGCCGGTACCGAGCACCATCGTGGATCTCACCGGGACGCCGCGCATCCTGCGCGAAGGCCGGATCACCGCAGCCCAACTGCGTGAGGTGCTGCCTGGGCTGGCTGAGGTCGAGGGCTGAGCATGAAGGTCTATCTGATGGTGCTGCTGATCGCGGCCGCGGTCACCTATCTGCTCAGCGGTCTGGCACGTCGCTTGGCCTTCCGCTTCAAAGCCGTGGCCACCGTGCGTGATCGAGATGTCCACACCAAGCCGATTCCGTACTTCGGTGGGGTCTCGATGTGGTTCGGACTCACCGTGGCCTTGGTGGTCGCAACCAGCCTGCCGTGGCTGGGGGAGTTCCCACAGGTCCGCCACGACGCGCTGGCGGTGGTCGTCGCCGGCGGACTGATCGCGGCGGTCGGCGTCCTGGACGACATGCTGGAACTGAACGCCTTGGCCAAAGTGGCCGGGCAGTTGATGGCTGCAGGCCTGCTGGTGCTCAACGGCGTCAAGGTCTACTGGATCCCGCTGCCGGACCGAATCATCGCCTTGGACGACGGCACCTCGATCGTGGTCACGATGGCGCTGATCTTCGTGGCGGTCAACGCCATCAACCTCATCGATGGCTTGGACGGATTGGCGGCCGGCGTGGTCGCGATCGGCTCCAGCGCCTTCTTCATCTATGCCTATCTGTTGTCCTATGAGCAGGAACTTGTCCGCGCTACTGGTGCCAGCCTGATCACGGTGGCCACCGTCGGAATCTGTCTGGGGTTCTTGCCGTACAACCTGTATCCGGCCCGAATGTTCATGGGGGACTCCGGGTCGATGTTGCTGGGCTTCTTGCTGGCGGCCTCCTCAATCAGCCTCACCGGCCAGTTCGATCCGTCCAAGTTGTCCGACTTCGGCACGAATGCTCTGGCCGCCTATCTGCCGCTCCTGGTGCCGCTGGCGGCGGTCGCCTTGCCCTTCCTGGACCTGGTGATGGCCTACATCCGACGAACCGTGGCCGGAAAGCTGTGGTACCAGGCCGACAAACAGCACCTGCATCACCGCATGCTGAAGCTGGGCCACAGTCACCGCCGTGCGGTGGCTCTGCTGTGGCTGTGGTCGGCGGTCATCGCCTACGGTGCGGTGCTGATCGGACTGTTCCCCAGCCTGGCGGGTCTATTGGCCTGGCTGTTGGCAATGGTGATCGCCGCCATGCTCACCTGGGGACCCCGAGCGATTACCAGAGTGAAGCAGGCTCATGGCTAGGGGGCACCTACCGACCGCACGCGGACGCGCCCTGCGGCTTCTTCTGGCCGGGCTAGGTGGAGCCGGGATCGCCTGGGGAATGGCGGCCGGGGGCTTCTGGCTCGGCGCCGGCGCCACGTCGATGAGCGCGGTCGGCCTGGGTGGGGCGATCACCGTCGGCTTCTTCAGCCTCGGCCAGTTGGTCCAGGTGGCCATGGCCCCCGCCGAGCCGATGGTGGTGATGATGGCCAGCGTCGTCTCGTACCTGGTGCGCGTCGTCGCCGTGGCGGTGGCGGCCACCTGGATCCTGGATACCTGGCCGAGGCTTGACGGACGGCAACTCGGGGTCACCATTCTGATCGTGCTGGCCGGATGGCTGGCCGCTGAGGTCATCGCTTTTGCTCGCTTGCGGGTGCCGGCCTTCGACCCGCCACAAGCAGAAACGGACTAGGTAACATCATGGAATCGGTAGGCACTTTTGCCTGATATGGTGCTGCCACCATGGGTGAACGAAACGGCACGAGCGATGGCTACCGTGTATTGAGCCTGATGCTGGCCGGCCCCCTGCTCTACGGCGGAATCGGTTGGCTGCTGGACGTCTGGCTGCACACCTCATGGTTGCTCTTGGTAGGGGTGATGGCCGGTTTGGGCCTGAGCGTCTATCTGGTGATTTCACGTTACGGACGCACCGTATGAACGGCCTGACCGAGGAGGTTGTATGCCCGGCCTGACCGGCCTGTTGGTTCCCCTGGAGTGGGACGTCTGTTCTCATACTGAGGGCGGAGAAGAAGGCCTCATCATCGGGGTCGGCAGCTTCTGCGCCCGTCCACTCTTCCCGGGACTGGGCCCGGAGTTTTCCTGGATCAACAACCAGCTCTTCCAGGCCGTGCTCGGCGCGGTCTTGGTTATCGGGTTCTGGTTGTGGGTCTCGCACTCGCACAAGTTGGTGCCAGGCAAGCGGCAGTACTTCGGGGAGTTGGCCTACAACTTCGTGCGCGATGGCATCGCCCGCGACATGCTCGGCCACGACTTCCGCAAGTTCGTGCCCTACCTGGTGGCCCTGTTCAGCTTCATCCTGGTGAACAACCTGTTCGGCCAGTTCTTCTTGTTCATGTTCCCGACCTTCTCCAAGATCGGGTACGCCTGGGGGCTGGCGGGGTTGACCTTCCTGCTTTACAACGGCGTGGGCATTTACAAGCACGGGTTGCTGAAGTACCTGAAGAACAACACGATGCCGGCCGGGGTGCCCTGGTGGATGCTGCCGCTGGTGATGCCGCTGGAGTTCCTGTCCAACTTCATCATTCGTCCGATCACCTTGGCATTGCGACTCTTCGCCAATCTGTTCGGCGGCCACCTGGTCGTGCTGGTCTTCGTCGTGGGTGGCACCTTGCTGCTGACCTGGACCGAAGGTCCGCTGGCTGGCAAGCCCGAATGGCTGCTGCACACTGCCGGTGGAGTGGCACTGGTCTTCAGCTTGGCGATCTTCGCCTTGGAACTGTTCGTCTCGGTCATGCAGGCCTATATCTTCACTGTCCTGACCGCCCAATATGTCGCCTCGGCACTCGCCGATGAGCACTGAGCAACTGTAAGAAACCCTCGAAAGGAAATCATCCATGATCCCAATGGAAATGGTCGGCTCGCTGAACATGATCGGCTACGGCCTGGCTGCCATCGGCCCCGGCGTCGGTATCGGTCTGGTCTTCGCTGCTGTCATCCAGGGCACGGCCCGTCAGCCTGAGGCCAAGGGTGCCTTGATGAGCACCGCCTGGATCGGCTTCGCTCTGACTGAGGCGTTGGCCATCATCGGCATCGCCCTCGCCTTCGCCCTGTAATGAGGTTTGCGGGAATGTTCCCACTGGAATCCGGCATGCCGCCGCTGACTCCGGAGTACATGTCGGAGTTGGTCGCAGGCGTCGTCCTCTTCCTGATCATCCTGGTGGTGGTCTGGAAGTTTGTGGTGCCGAAGTTCGAGGAGACCTACGCCGAGCGTTCCGCAGAGATCGCTGGCGGCATCGAGAAGGCCGAGCAGGCTCAGGCCGAGGCTGCTTCAGCCTTGGCCGAGTACCAGGCGCAACTGGCCGAGGCTCGCGCCGAAGCCGCCAAGATCCGTGAAGAGGCCAAGGCTGATGCCGCGGCCGCTGCTGCGGAGATTCGCCAAGGTGCTGCCGCTGACGCCGAACGTCTGGTCTCCAATGCGCGGGCTCAGATCGAGGCCGAGCGCGCTCAGGTCGTCCAGCAACTGCGTGGCGAAATCGGTGGCCTGGCTACCGACCTGGCCGGCAAGATCGTGGGGGAGTCGCTCGCCAAAGATGCGGCTGCCAAGCGCACGGTTGACCGCTTCCTCGCCGACCTCGAAGCCCAGCCGGTGGAGCAGGCATGAACGCAGCCACCGAAGCCCGAGTCTCAGAGCTGGACCGTACGGTCGACGCCCTGAAGCCCAGTGCTGAGCTGGCCGAGGAGTTGTTCGGCATAGCCGATGTGCTCCGCGAGCAGGCGGCGTTGCGCAACGCGCTGGCCGATTCGACCACGGCTGATGACAGCCGGCGGGCGATGGCGACGGCACTGTTCGGTGGCAAGCTGAGCGATACGGCCATCTCGGTGATCACCGACGCTGCAGGTTTGCGGTGGGGGACCGGTTCGCGACTGACCGATGCGATCAACCGGCAGGGCCTGCGGGTCCTGTTCGGCACCGCTCAGGCGGCGAAGGCCCTGGACCAGGTGGAATCTGAACTGTTCCACCTCAACCGGGCCGTGGCCGCTGATACCGATCTGCGCCAGGCGCTCGACAACCGCAATGTGCCGCTCGCGGTGCGGATGACCCTGCTGTCAGATCTGCTCTCGGCCAAGGTCAACCCGGTGACTCTGGTGCTGGCCCAACGGGCCGTCGCTGCCTCTCAGCGCACCTTCGAAGTGACCACCGAGGAGTACCTGCGGTTGGCTGCAGCGATTCGGGAACGGGCCATCGCGACGGTGACTGTGGCACAGCCGCTCACCGCCACTCAGGCCAAGAAGCTGCGGGAGATTCTGGTCCGCAAGCTGGACCGTGAGGTCAACCTGCAGATCGTGATCGATCCCAGCGTGCTCGGCGGCGCGCGGGTGAAGGTCGGCGACGAAGTGATCGAGGGCACAGTCGCCGCCCGCCTGGCCGCCGCTCAACAACAACTCACCCAGTAGAAATCGAAAGCAGAAGGTGCACAAATGGCCGATCTGACCATCAGCCCCGAGGAGATCCGGGACGCCCTGGACAAGTTCGTGACGAACTTCAACCCCGAGGCCGCCAGCCAGGACGAGGTGGGCGTGGTTGCTACCTCCGGTGACGGCATCGCCCGGGTGGAGGGGTTGCCGTCCGCCATGGCGAACGAGCTGCTCAAGTTCGAGAACGGCACGCTCGGTATCGCGCTGAACCTGGACGTCCGCGAGATCGGCGTCGTGGTGCTCGGCGATTCCGAAGGCATCGAGGAAGGCGGCGTGGTCCGCCGCACCGGCGAGGTGCTCAGCGTGCCGGTCGGCGACGGCTACCTGGGACGTGTGGTGGATGCCATGGGCAACCCCATCGACGGCCTGGGTGAGATCACCGACATCGACGGACTGCGTGAACTGGAGTTGCAGGCCGCCGGCGTTATGGATCGCCAGAGCGTGAACGAGCCGCTGCAGACCGGTATCAAGGCCATCGACTCGATGACCCCGATCGGTCGTGGCCAGCGTCAGTTGATCATTGGTGACCGCAAGACCGGCAAGACTGCCATCGCGGTGGACACCATCATCAACCAGAAGGCCAACTGGGAATCCGGTGATCCGACCAAGCAGGTTCGCTGCATCTACGTCGCGATCGGTCAGAAGGGTTCGACCATCGCCGCGCTGCGCACCAAGCTCGAAGAGGCCGGTGCGATGGCCTACACCACCATCGTGCACTCGCCGGCGTCCGACCCGGCCGGCTACAAGTACATCGCGCCGTACTCGGGTTCGACCATTGGTCAGCACTGGATGTATGCCGGCAAGCACGTCCTCATCATCTTTGACGACCTGACCAAGCAGGCCGAGGCCTACCGCGCCATGTCGTTGCTGCTGCGTCGTCCGCCGGGCCGTGAGGCTTACCCCGGTGACGTGTTCTACCTGCACAGCCGTCTGCTGGAGCGTTGTGCGAAGCTGTCCGACGAGCTCGGCGGTGGTTCGATGACCGGTCTGCCGATCATCGAGACCAAGGCCAACGACGTGTCGGCCTATATTCCGACCAACGTGATCTCGATCACCGACGGCCAGATCTTCTTGCAGTCCGACCTGTTCAACGCCAACCAGCGTCCGGCCATCGATGTGGGTATCTCGGTGTCCCGCGTGGGTGGTGCCGCTCAGGTCAAGGCCATGAAGAGCGTCTCGGGCACCTTGAAGATCGGTCTGGCCCAGTACCGCGACATGGAGGCCTTCGCGATGTTCGCCTCCGATCTGGATGCGGCATCGCGGCGTCAGCTGGAGCGCGGCGCCCGCCTGGTGGAGTTGCTGCGTCAGCCGCAGTACACCCCCTACCCGGTGGCCGACCAGGTCATCAGCGTGTGGGGCGGCATCAACGGCAAGTTCGATGATGTCCCGGTGGCCGATGTGCTGCGCTTCGAGCAGGAGTTCTTGGCCTACCTCAAGCACCACACCGACGTGCTCACCGTGATCGGCGAGACCGGCAAGTTCGACGATGACACCCAGGCTGCCGCAGAGGAGGCGCTGGTGGCCTTCCGTCGTCAGTTCGTCGCCGGTGACGGCACCCCGCTGGCGACCGGAGACGATCCGGCCGATGCCATCGCGGAAGAGGACATGGACCACGAACAAATCGTGGTGCAGAAGAAGCGGAGCTGATCAATGGGAGCCAGCCTTCGCGAACTGCGCCAGCGGCGCAAATCGGTGACGGCCACCAAGAAGATCACCCGGGCCATGGAGCTGATCGCCTCGTCCCGGGTCTTGAAGGCCCAGCAGGCCGCTGCGCGCACGCTGCCCTACACCAGGGAGCTGAATCGGGCGGTCTCTGCGGTGGCGACCTACTCGCGCACCGATCACCCGCTGACTCGGCCGCAGGCAGCCAAGCCCCGACGTGTTGCGGTGGTGTTCATCACCTCCGACCGTGGCATGAACGGGGCCTACTCCTCCAATGTGATCAAGATGGTCTCCCAGATGCGCGAGCGACTGGACGCCGAAGGCATCGAAATGGTGCGCTACGCGGTCGGTCGCAAGGGCATCGGCTACCTCAGCTATCGCGGCATGGATATCGCCGCGTCGTGGTCGGGCTTTTCGGATTCCCCCACCTACGATCGTGCGGTCGATATCGCCGATCGGCTGGTGGAGGACTTCCTGAGGCCCTACGAAGAGGGCGGCGTCGACGAGATCTGGACGATCTACACCCGCATGGAGTCCATGCTCAGCCAGACTCCTCGGGCTCGCCGCGTGCTGCCCTTGGAGGTTGTTGAGGGCGTCCATGAGGTCTCCGGCGAGGAACTGCTGCCGCTGTATGAGTTCGAGCCCAGTCCCGAAGCGGTGCTGGATCGGCTGTTGCCGCTCTACGTGCGCAGCCGCATCTGGTTCTACCTGCTGCAGTCGGCCGCCTCGCAGCTGGCCAGTCAGCAGAAGGCTATGAAGGCCGCTACCGACAATGCGCAGCAACTGATCGAGGGTCTGACCCGAGCCGCCAACCAGGCTCGCCAGGCCGAGATCACCCAAGAAATCAGCGAAATCGTCGGTGGTGCCAGCGCACTGGCCGACCTTACCCAAGACGAGAACTAGGCAAAGGCAGACTTCGAATGACTGTGACTACCGAAAAGACCGTAGCCGCCACCGGGCGGGTTGCCCGGGTCATCGGCCCGGTGGTGGATGTGGAGTTCGCCGCCGACCAGATGCCCGACATCCTCAACGCGGTGTTGATCGAGATCAACGACGGCGACCAGACCCGCACCATCACCGCCGAGATTGCTCTGCACGTCGGCGACAACATGGTGCGCGCCATCTCGCTGAAGCCCACCGACGGCATGCGCCGCGGCGCGAAGGTGACCGACACCGGAGCCCCGATCTCGGTGCCCGTGGGCGATGTCACCAAGGGTCGCGTGTGGAACGTGACCGGCGACTGCCTCAACGAGGATCTGGCTGCGAACTCGATCGAGATCGCCGAGCGCTGGCCGATTCACCGCGCTGCGCCGAAGTTCGATTCGCTGGAGCCCAAGACCGAGATGCTGGAGACCGGCATCAAGGTGCTCGACCTGCTGACCCCCTATGTCAAGGGTGGAAAGATCGGTCTGTTCGGCGGCGCCGGTGTGGGCAAGACGGTGCTCATCCAGGAAATGATCTACCGCATCGCTCACAACTTCGGTGGCACCTCGGTGTTCGCCGGTGTGGGGGAGCGCACCCGTGAGGGCAACGACCTGATCGAGGAGATGATCGAGGCCGGCGTCATGAAGGACACCGCCTTGGTGTTCGGCCAGATGGACGAGCCGCCGGGCACCCGGTTGCGGGTCGCCCTGTCGGCCCTGACCATGGCGGAGTACTTCCGCGATGTGCAGAACCAGGACGTGCTGCTGTTCATCGACAACATCTTCCGCTTCACCCAGGCCGGATCGGAGGTGTCGACCCTGCTGGGCCGTATGCCTTCGGCCGTGGGCTACCAGCCCACCCTGGCTGACGAGATGGGCCAGTTGCAGGAGCGGATCACCTCCACCCGCGGCCACTCGATCACCTCTATGCAGGCGATCTACGTGCCCGCCGATGACTACACCGACCCGGCTCCGGCGACGACCTTCGCCCACCTGGACGCCACCACCGAGCTCAGCCGTGAGATCGCCTCTCGCGGTCTGTACCCGGCCGTGGATCCGCTGAGCAGCTCGTCGCGCATCCTGGATCCGCAGTTCGTGGGCCAGGAGCACTACGACACCGCTACTCGGGTGAAGCAGATCCTTCAGCGCAACAAGGAACTGCAAGACATCATCGCCATCCTGGGTGTGGACGAACTGAGCGAAGAGGACAAGATCATCGTGGCTCGCGCCCGACGTCTGCAGCAGTTCCTCAGCCAGAACACCTACATGGCGACCAAGTTCACCAACGTGGAAGGCTCGACCGTGCCGCTGGCCGACACCATCGAGTCGTTCAAGATGATCTGCGACGGCGAAGTGGACCACATCGCTGAACAGGCGTTCTTCAACGTCGGTGGCATGGATATGGTGTACGCCAACTGGGATCGCATTCAGAAGGAAGGCTGAGGTGGCGGAACTTCGCGTTGAGGTGGTGGCGGCTGAGGGTATCGCCTGGGAAGGCTCTGCCCTCAGCGTGATCGCTCGCACCTCGGAAGGTGATATCGGCATCATGCCGAATCACGAGCCGCTGCTGGCGACCCTGTCACCGTGTGCAGCCGAGATCCTCACCGTGGATGGCAAGCGGGAAGTCGTTGCCGTCGACGGCGGGTTCATCTCCGTGGCGGACAACCGGGTATCGGTGCTCTCGCCGATGGCCCGGATTGCCACCGAGATCGATCTGAAGGCCGCCGAACACGAACTGGCTGTAGCCGAGAAGCGACTGAACGAGGGTGAGATCGACGAGGAAACTCGTCATCACTACCTGCGCGCGCACGCTCAACTCAAGGCTGCACGGATGGCCCACGGGCACTGAGCGGCGGTGAGCAGTGCCGGTGGATTTCTTGCCGATCGCGGAGTGGTCGGTCCTGGCACTGTTCATCCTGCTGGTGGTGCCCGTGGTCTTCCTGGCCACGCGCCGTCGCTGGCTGTCCCGCCAAGGCGGGCTGTTTGACTGCGGTGTGCGACTATCCACCAAGACGCCTGGAGCCGGATGGGCTCTGGGCGTCGCGCGTTATTCAGGGGACAACCTGGAGTGGTTCCGGGTGTTTTCCCCCTCATTGCGGCCGCGGCTGATCTTCCCTCGTTCGATCACCCACGCCGGCGACCAGCGCGAGCCGGACGCCATCGAAGCGGTCATGCTCAGCGACGATCAGCGCATCGTGAGCCTGGACCTTGCCGATGGGCAATCATGGGAGCTGTCAATGTCGAGCGCCTCCCTGACCGGGCTGCTGAGCTGGCTGGAGTCAGCGCCGCCGGGGGCGCGTTACCGCTGATCGGCTCCGGTGATGCGGGTCCGGGAACGCTGCGCGGCGGCATCAGGAGGGCAGCGATCCTTGCCCGGCACCCACAGCACTTCGCTGTCGGCGGGGGCAGCGGCCCTGCCCAGGATGAACAGCAGATCTGAAAGCCGGTTCAAGTAGGCCACGGCCACCAGGTTCACCCCGCCGGCGCGGTCCTTCTTTGCCGGTTTCGTGCCGTGCACCAGGCTTGCCGCCCAGGCCGTCCGCTCGGCCCGGCGCACCACAGCGCGGGCCAACTGCAACCAGGCGGCGGCGACCCCGCCACCAGGCAGAATGAAAGACTTCAACTCGGGTAGCTGCGCCGAATACTGATCACACCAACCCTCCAGGCGCTCCAGATAGGCCTCGTCGATGCGCAGCGGCTCAACTCCGGGGTCCTTCACCAGCGGCGTGGCCAGGTCGGTGCCGCAGTCGAAGAGCTCGTTTTGCAGGTGGCGCACGATCGCGGCGATGTCCTCGGGCAGGTCCGGCGCGGTCAGGGCCAATCCCAGGATCGAGTTGGCCTCGTCGATGTGGCCGTAAGCCTGCACGCGCGGGTCGGTCTTACTCACCTCGGAAAGGTCGGAAAGCCGGGTTCGGCCGGCGTCCCCGGTACGGGTGTAGATGCGCGTCAGATTCACCATGGCTCTCAATCAACACCGGCGGGGCAGGGCTGTCAAACCCACCGCGATGTGGCAGCCTTGGGCAGGTGAGAACCCGGGTGATAGTGGCTGGCCTTGCCGTGACCTCAGCAGTATCGAGTCTGACCGTGGGGTGCACGGCCCAGTCCACGGCGAGTTCCTCGCCGGCGCCAGGCACCGTCAACTGCAGCTACCACAGCGCAGGGACGGCCAGTCGCCCCGTCACACCCCCGCCCAGCACCAATGTGCCGGCCACCGGCACCGTCGCCTACGTGATGAAGCTCAACGGCGGCGAGGTGGGATTGACCCTGGATCGAGCTGCCGCACCGTGTGCGGTGAACTCCTTCGTTTCGCTGGCTGAGCAGGGCTTCTACGACAACACCCCCTGTCACCGGATGGGCAGTGAGGCGCCCTACCAGTTCCTGCAGTGCGGAGACCCCGATGGCAACGGCCAAGGCGGGGCGGGCTATGAGTTCGATAACGAGTCCACCGGAACCGAGACCTATCCGGCCGGCACTCTCGCCATGGCGAACAAGCTGCAGCCGGGTACGCAGGGCTCGCAGTTCTTTCTGACCTTCGGCGACAGTGCCTTTTCGCCGGACTACACCGTGTTCGGCACCATCGATCCCGCAGGCGTTGCGGTCCTGAAGAAGGCCGCGGTCGCCGGTACCGACAACGCTTACGGCAGCGGTATCGGCGCTCCGCTGACGCCGGTCACGATCAGCGCGGTGACGCCGCGCTGAGTTCGGCCATGGCGGCGATGACCGCATTCGGGTTGTCGGCATGGACCCAATGGCCGGCAGCAGGTATCACCACAGTGCGCACCAGCGGGAAGTACCGCTGCATGATCCGGATGTCCTCGGGCCGGTAGTAGGCCGACTGTTGGCCGACCATCCAGGAGGTGGGGCCATCGAAGCTGGCGCCGGAGACGGCCGGCCAACCGGCAATATCGGGCAAGGACCGGTTGATGAGTTCGAGATTGGGCTGCCAGCGCCAACCATTGCGTTCGCGCAGGTTGGTCAGGAGAAACTGTCGAACCTCGGGCTGGGGGATCTGCTGGGCCAAGGCCGCCTCGGCGTCGGCCTTGCTGGTGATCTGGCTGAGGTCCAGGGAGCGCATGGCGTCCAGGAAGGTTCCGAAGCCCGACACCTGCGCGGAGTTGGTGGGCGCGATATCCATGACGGCCAGCCCGGTGAAAAGCCCGGGTTCGCTCAAGGCGGCCAGCATCGCCACCTTGCCGCCGAAGGAATGCCCAGCCAGGACCAGACGGGGCTGACTGCCGAAACGAGAGATCAGGTCGTTGACCACCAACTCCACGGTGTCGTCGTAGCTGAAAGTGTCGGTCCAATCGCTGTCGCCGTGGTTGGGCAAGTCATACAGCGCAGAGCTGCCGTACCCCGTGAGGCCCTGGGCGATGCGCATGAGATTTCGCCCGCGTCCGAACAAGCCGTGAAGGAACACAAAACGCGGGTTTCCTTCGCCGACCATGGTCACGTTCAGCGCCATCAGTTCCTCCTGCTCCAACATGCACTATGCCAATGCCGTCGTTCGTCGACCGCAGCGGAGGAACCGATCGGCGCCACTCGCGGCCAGACCACCACATGGGCGATGCCAGGTCCGAACACCCGATTGCACCCCGGACAGCGGTAGGTCTTGGTCGCGGCGTCAGCCGACATGGCTTGCACCATCCATTCGCCGTCGCGCTTGGTTTCGGCACGAGCGAACGCCCCCACCGATAATGGTCGGGGTGGACGCAGGTGCTTGGAAGGGCGTTTGGCCATGATCTTGTCCTATGACATGGCGCGCGAATGGGCAAGTCGTCACGGCTCGCGGTAGGTTGGCTCGGTGCGCCTGATGATTGCCCGTTGCCAAGTCGATTACGCCGGACGGCTCACCGCTCACCTGCCTATGGCAACCCGACTCATCATGGTCAAGGCCGATGGTTCGGTCTCCATTCATGCCGATGATCGGGCCTACAAACCCCTGAACTGGATGAGCGCGCCGTGCACGCTGACCGTGAGCCCGCCGCCGGCCGACGTCGAGGCTGTGGTCGACTCCGAAGAGGTGGGGTTGACCCAGTTGTGGGAGGTTCGAAACCGGGACGGCGACACCCTCCAGATAGCCATCGGGGAGGTCTTTCACGATTCAGCGCATGACCTGGGCATAGACCCCGGGCTGCAGAAGGACGGTGTCGAGGCGCACCTGCAGGCGCTACTGGCCGAAAATCCGGACGTCTTCGGTGCTGGTTGGACGTTGGTTCAGCGCGAATACCTGACCCCGATCGGACCGGTGGACCTGCTCTACCGTGACGAACAGGGCGCCTATGTCGCCGTCGAGGTGAAGCGGCGTGGTGAGATCGATGGCGTGGAACAACTGACCCGCTATTTGGACCTCATGAATGCCGATCCGCTGCTGGCGCCGGTACGCGGTGTCTTTGCCGCGCAACTGATCAAACCGCAGGCCAAGACCCTGGCCGGTACCCGGTCGATCGACTGCGTTCTGGTGGACTATGACTCCCTGCGTGGCCTGGACCACAGTGAGGATCGTCTGTTCTGAGTCCGATCAGGTGCGATCCAAATGAGGCACCAGGACTTCGCGGTAGAGCAACAGCAGCGCGGCCGTAATTGGGATCGCCAAGATGGCGCCGATCATGCCGATCAGAAGTCCGCCAGAGATGGCGGCGAGCATCACCAGCACCGCCGGAATCTGGACTGAATGAGCGAACACCCGCGGCTGGATCACATAGGCGTCGATCTGCTGGTAGACCAGAAAGAAGATCAAGGTGATCAGGCCGGTGGTGGGGGAGAACGCGAAACCCACGATCGACACGATGATCATCGAGATGGTGGTGCCGACAAGCGGAACAAAGGCAAACATGCCCACCACCACGGTCAAGGCCATGGCGTAGCGGCCTAGGCCGACGATGTTCAAGAAGATGAAGGCCACGGTCATGGCGATCAGCACCACGGTGAACAAACCGGAGACGTAGCCGCCGACTCGGCGGAACATCTCGTTGGCGAGGTATTTCACGCGCGGACGTCGCGAAGCCGGTGCCAACTGATAGATGAGTTCTTTGATCGAAGGCAGGGTGATGAGGAAATACAACGTCAACACGGTAGTGACGATCACGGTGAATATTGCATTAGCCACGACCTGACCGGCACCGACCAGGCCGCCGAAAAGGCCCGTGATCAATTCCCCTGAGGTGAGGTAGGACACGGCGCGGTCGATGACCTGGAACTGGCTATCGAATGCGGCAATCTGCGGATTCTGGCGAAGATTCGCCAAGTACCCCGGTGCCTGCGTCATCAGCAGATTGACCTGCTCGGTGACGACCGGGACCACGGCCCAGCCGGCGAGCACCAGCAGGCCAATCACGCTCAGGGCGACGATGAGTACCGCCAGGCCCCGGCGGAACCCGCGCTCATGCAGCCAACTCACCGCAGGATTGAGCCCCAAGGCAATCGCCAAAGACAGCAGCACCAGAACCAGAATGGTGCGGAGATTCACCACGGCGGTCACCAAGCCGTAGGCGCCCATCGCCCCCAGCGTCAGCAGGAATCCGATCTGAAGCGGGCTGCGCTCCAGCAGCGATACTCGTGTCGACTCTGGATCGGCGACACCGGGATTGAAATCCGGTGGGGTGGGCTGGGTGATCCGTCGCCAGCGGCGCAGCCAACTCCGACTGGAGTCGGAGTCAGCTGCCGGCGTTGCTGCAGGTGGTGCGGTGGGATCCGACGGCTGGGGCTCGTCGCCGGTGGTCATGGCCTATTCCGCACCCGCGGCATTGGAGACCAAAGACTGGCCGGCCTTCGCCTTGGAACCGGGGCGGGTGATGACCTCGGTCTGATCGGCGTCGGCTGCGGGCTCGGCTGTCTCCGCCTCCTCAGCCGGGGCTGCCTCGGCCTCATCCTCGGTGTCGCCATACTCCAGCACGCTCTTGCCCAGCAGACTGGACAGTTCGTTGAGTTGACCGAGAATGGCCTTGTGGCGGCCGGCCAGCATCTCCACGCTGGCCTCCAGCTTGGCCTTCTTCAGCTCAGCGGCGCGCAGGGCTTCGGCATGCACATTCTTGGCTTCGGCGCGGGCGCTGCTGACGATGCTCTTGGCCTCCGACTCAGCGGCCTGACGGGTGCTTTCGGCCTCGGCCAAGACCGCTTCGCGACGCTGATCCCAGGTCTGGGAATCGGACTCGATCTTGTTCTGGTACTCCTCGGCCTGAGCGCGAGCCTTCTCAATCAGCTCATTGAGCTCGGCCTCGGCGTCGGCTTGCACCTTCTTGAACTCGGCCAGTTGGGCCTCGCGCTGGCGAGCCAACTCGGCCTTCTCCTCGGCCAACTCGGTCTCAATGGCAGCCTGACGGACCGTACGGTCGGTCTGGCTCTCCTGGGCGATGAGTTCAGCCTGGCTGCGGGCCTCGGTCAAGATCTGGTCGGCTTCGCGCTGAGCGGCCTCACGGATCATGGCGGCCTGGCCCTTGACGCCTTCAAGATCGGCGGCATTCTGCTCGCTGAGCTGCTTGCGCAACTCGGCGAGGGTGTCGGAGGACTTCGCGCGGTCGGCTTCGGCAGCAGCCATGGCGGCATCCACCTTGGCGTCGGCGTCGGCCTGGGCCTGGGCGAGGATCTGCTTGGCCTTGGCCTGGGCCGTGGCGAGCATCTCGTTCACCTGGGCCTCGGCCGAGCGCAACATGCCTCGGGCATGGGCACCGAGCTTAGAGAAGTCGGTGTCATCGGCTTTCGCCGTAGCGTTGGCCAGTTGCTTGGCTTGCTGGCGGATTTGGGCCTTGGCTCGTGACAGTTGCGCTTCTACATCGCGCACATAGGCGTCAACGGCGCCCTTGTCGTAGCCGCGCAGCGCTTGGGGGAAGTTCCCCACCGCGGTGGCGGTCTCATCGAACAGCTCCAAACCGGAAGTATCGTCGTAGCTCACGTGTTCTCCTTGAGGTCACCGATGATGCTACCGGGAAAACGGCGCGGTTCTCGACTCGGATCGGCCAGGTTTTTAATGGGCGGGTTCGACGATTTCCAACAGCACCCCGCCGACATCTTTGGGATGAGCGAAATTGATCCTTGAACCACCTGTGCCGATCTTCGGTTCGGGGTACAACAGCCGTACACCACGCTCGCGCAACACCGCCGAGACTCGGTCCAGATCGGCGACTCGGTAGCACAGTTGCTGCATTCCGGGACCATTCTTGTCCAGGAACTTCGCGATGGTGGAATTCTCGTTCAGCGGCGCCAGGAGCTGGATCTGTGCGTTCTCGGGGCCCTGGTCCCCGGTCCCGATCATCGCTTCCTCGACGCCCTGCTCGACGTTGGTCTCGCGGTGCAGGACGCGCCAGCCCAGAACCTCGGTGTGAAAGGCGATGGCTTCGTCCAGGTTGGGTACGGCCAAGCCGACGTGATCGATGCACACAAACAGATCGTCATTGTTCATGAGTCCAGCTTTACACAGTCGCGGCGGACAGAACGGCGTCGACCACTTCTTTGGCCTCGGCCTGCACCTGTGCCAGGTGGTCGGCGCCGTGCAAGGACTCCGCATAGATCTTGTAGACGTTCTCCGTGCCGGACGGCCGGGCGGCGAACCAGGCCGAGGCGGTGGTGACCTTCAACCCACCGATGGCGGCACCGTTGCCCGGCGCCTGGGTCAAGGTAGCGGTGATGGGTTCACCGGCCAACTCGGTGGCCGACACATCCGAGGCGCTCAACTTGGCCAGCTTGGCCTTCTGCTCGCGGGTGGCCGGCGCATCGATGCGGGCATAGTGCGAGGCGCCATAGCGGGCCTCCATCGCCGCATAGAGTTCACCGGGCGACGAGCCGGTCACCGCGCGGATCTCGCTGGCCAGCAGCGCCAACAAGATGCCGTCCTTGTCGGTGGTCCAGGTGCTGCCGTCGCGGGCCAGGAAAGATGCTCCGGCGGACTCCTCGCCGCCAAAGCCCAGTTCGCCGCTGATCAGACCTGGCACAAACCACTTGAAACCGACCGGGACCTCGACAAGACGTCGGCCCAGATCTGCGGCGACCTTGTCGATGATGGAGGAAGAGACCAGTGTCTTGCCCACTGCAGCCTGCGAACTCCATTGCGGACGGTGGGCAAAGAGGTAGTTGATCGCCACCGCGAGGTAGGCGTTCGGATTCAGCAGGCCTGCGTCGGGGGTGACGATGCCGTGCCGGTCGGAATCGGCGTCGTTGCCGGTACTGATGTCGAATCGGTCCCGGTTGGCGATGAGCCCGGCCATGGCGTAGGGGCTGGAACAGTCCATGCGGATCTTGCCGTCCCAGTCCAGGCTCATGAAACGCCAGGTCGGATCCACCACCGGATTGATCACGGTGAGGTCCAGCCCCAACCGCTCGGCGATGTAGCCCCAATACTGCACTGAGGCCCCACCCAAGGGATCGGCGCCGATCCGTACCCCGGCTGCGGCGATCGCATCGAGGTCGATGGCATTGCGCAAATCCTGGCAATAGGCGCCCAGGTAATCGACCCGGGTGATCTCGGCTCCGGCACGCTCAAAGGGGGTGCGCTTGATGGCCGCGGGGGTGCGCAACAGTTCGTTGGCGCGTGCGGCGATCCAGCCGGTGGCGTCGGTGTCGGCTGGTCCGCCGTGCGGTGGGTTGTACTTGAAGCCACCGTCGCGAGGCGGGTTATGGGACGGAGTGACGACGATGCCGTCGGCGCGCGGTCCGCTGTGGTCGCGGTTGTAGGTGATGATTGCCCGCGATACCGATGGTGTCGGGGTGAAGTCGTCGTCGCCTTCGGCGTGGACGGCGACCCCGTGGGCGTGCAGCACCTCGATCGCGGTGCGCCAGGCTGGGCCGGACAACACATGGGTGTCCTTGCCGATGAACAGGGGGCCGGTGATGCCCTGGCCGGCGCGGTATTCCACGATCGCCTGGGTGGTGGCGGCGATGTGCGCATCGTTGAAAGCCGCGTCCAGACTCGACCCGCGGTGTCCGGAGGTACCGAAGACCACCTGTTGGTCGGGGTTGTCGGGATCGGGGCGCAGATCGTAATAAGCCGCAACCACAGCGGCGGGATCGATGAGATCTTCGGGGCGGGCGGGCTGGCCGGCGCGTTCATGAACCATGAGGCCATCTTGCCCCGCCTGGGCCCGGAATGCAGGTCATGCCAGAATGCCGGTATGAGTTTCAATCCCGCAGGAGCCATGGATCTGTCCGGCATCGTCGCAGCGGCGAAGAGCCCGCCGCCACCGGTAGGGGCGAGCTATGTGACCGAGGTCGACGCCGCCGGGCTGGAACAGCTCATCGCCGGTTCCAGCCGCTACCCGATCGTGCTGGAACTGAACTCGCCGCGGGCCAACGCCGACCAACTGTCGCAGGACCTGATCGCGCTGGCCAATGAGGCCGCGGGGGCCTACCTGCTGGCGCGGGTGAATATCGATGTCGAGCCGCAGATCGGCCAGGCGCTGGGAATCCAGGCGGTGCCGACCGTCATTGCGATCATCGCCGGCCAGTTGGCTCCGCTGTGGCAGGGCACCCGGAGCAGGGCCGAGGCCAAGGCCTATCTCGACCAACTCCTTCAGGTCGCTGCGGCCAATGGGGTGACCGGACGGGCCGAGCCGGTGAGCGTGGCCGAGGATGCTGGTCCCGATCCGCGATTCGCCGCCGCAGATGCCGCCTTGGCTGCCGGTGATTTCGAGCAGGCCGTGGTGGAATTCGATGCGATTTTGGCCAAGACTCCCAACGACGGCGAGGCGCGGGCTGGACGAGCCCAGGCCAGTCTGCTGGCCCGCATCACGATGCTGGAACCGAATGCGGTGATGGCTGCCGCCGATGCCGATCCGACGGGGGTGTCGGCTCAACTGGATGCCGCCGATGTCGAACTCAGTCAGGGCCGACCCGAGGCGGCTTTCGCCCGGCTGGTCGAGTTGATCCGAATGCTGGGCAGCGACGAGCGTGAGCCGGTTCGGCTGCGGCTGCTGGAACTGTTCGAGACGGTCGGTGAGGGCGAGGAGTCGGTGCTCAAGGCCCGTCGGGATCTGATGTCGGCGCTCTTCTGAGCCCGCGAGGGTAGAACAGCAGAATCATCGGGCCGGGTCACGAAATGCGGGTGCCGGCCTCCAGATAGAAGGTCTGCGATTCGGCGCGGGCCGACCAGGCCGACTGGAGTCGGCCGCGGGCGAAACTGGCCATGCGCGCAGCGGCCTGGTCAACCGGAAGCCAGTGCACCTCCGCGATCTCCTGGCCGTCAGGCTGGAGCGCCGCGGGGTCCGAAAGCGTCCCGGCATCGAAGATGAGCTCGACCGCGTCCTCCCAGCCCAGATAGGGAGCCAGCCAGTCCACAACCAGCAGCCGTCCGATCTCCACGGTGTGGTCCAGTTCTTCGCGCACCTCGCGAAGCAACCCTTCGCGGGGGCTCTCACCGATCTCGAGGATGCCGCCGGGGAGTTCGAAATCGGGTTTGAAGGTGGTCTGCAGGATGCAGACCCGGCCCTGGGGGTCGGTCAGCAGCAGATGAGCGATCACCCGCTTGCGGGCGGTCACCGAGTTCATGACGGCGGTGAAGGAGGTCCGGCCTTCCAGAGAGTCCGACCGCAGCAGCGAGTAGCACAACTCATCGGCCAGCCCGTCGTGGTTGCGCCGGCGGGCGCGAGCCACGCCATCGAGTCGGAAGCCTGCCTGGTGGAGCGCTCGCCGCTGCCCGTAGCCGGGACCGCTGACGAACACCTCGATGCGATGCACCTCAGGATCAGCCAAGGCGGTGTCGCGTGCAGCCTGGATCGCGGCCGCGGCCGAACCCGCCTCCAGCGCCGGATCGAGGTGGATGAGGGCCACGCCGTCCGAGATCGTGATGGGCAGCACGGGGATCAGGACTGATCGGGATCGTGGCGAAGATACACCGCGGCCAGCGGTGGCACGACCACGGTCGCACTCGCCGGGAAGCCCTGGTGGGGGTCGTCGGTGGCGATGACTCTGCCGAGATTGCCGAAGTTGTCGGTGCCGTTGTAGACCCCGGCGTCGGAGTTGAGGATCTCGGTCCACACGCCAGCGGACGGAAGACCGATGCGGTGTTCGGTCCACGGCTCGGAGGAGAAGTTGACCACCACAGCCAGGCTGTTGCCCGCCGAATCTTTGCGCACCCACGAATAGGTGTTAGCCCCCGCGTCGTCGGCATTGATCCAGGAGAAGCCTGCCGGCGAAGAATCCAGCTCCCACAAGGCCGGCGTGCGCCGGTACACGTCATTGAGGTCCTTGAACAGTCGTTGCAGGCCATGGTGACCCCACAGATCACTGACCCACCACTCCAGGCTGACCGCTTCGTTGAACTCGGTGCGCTGCCCGAACTCGCACCCGGCGAAGATCAGCTTCTTGCCGGGGAAGGCCCACATGAAGCAGTAAAAGGCCCGCAGGGTAGCGAACTGGCGCCAGGCGTCCTGCGGGACCTTGTTGATCATCGATCCCTTGCCGTGCACAACCTCGTCGTGCGAGATCGGCAGGATGAAGTTTTCCGAGAAGGCATAGACCATCGCGAAGGTCATCTCGTTGTGGTGGTACTGGCGGTGGATCGGCTCCAACTCGAGATAGCGCAGCGAGTCGTTCATCCAGCCCATGTTCCACTTGAAACCGAAGCCCAGACCACCGGCGTCCACCGGACGGGTCACTCCGTCGAAGGAGGTGGACTCCTCAGCGATCATCACCACTCCGGGGACCCGGTGGTACAGGTGGGTGTTGACGTAACGCAGGAAGTCGATGGCCTCCAGATTCTCCCGACCGCCGTAGAGATTGGGCACCCATTCGCCCTCTTCACGGGAGTAGTCCAGGTAGAGCATCGAGGCAACCGCATCCACCCGAAGCGCGTCGACGTGGAATTCGGTCACCCAGTACAGCGCATTAGAGACCAGGAAGGACTTCACCTCGTTGCGGCCGTAGTTGAAGATGTAGGTGCCCCAGTCCTTGTGCTCGCCCTGACGCGGATCGGCATGCTCGTACAGGGCGGTTCCGTCGAAGCGGCCCAAGGCCCACTCGTCCTTGGGGAAGTGTCCCGGCACCCAATCCAGGATCACCCCGATGCCGGCCTGGTGCAGTCGGTCGATCAGATACCGCAACTCGTCGGGACGGCCCAACCGTGACTGCGGCGCAAAGTAGTTGGTGACCTGATAACCCCAACTGGGTTCAAAGGGATGCTCGGCGACCGGCATGAATTCCACGTGTGTGAAACCGGCCCAGGTGACGTAGTCCACCAACTCGTCGGCAAGCTCCAGATAGGTCTTGCCCTTGCGCCAGGAGCCCAGGTGGAGTTCGTAGATGCTCATGGGCTCGGTGTGGGGTTCGGCTTGGGCGCGCTTGGCCATCCATTCCTGGTCGTCCCAGACGAACTTGCTGGTGTACACGATGGAGGAATTCGCCGGCGCCTGCTCGGCGAAGAAGGCCATCGGATCGACCTTCTCGCGCCAGTTGCCATCAGCGCCCAAGATGTTGAATTTGTAGAGCGCGCCGTCGCCGACCCCCTCGACGAACAGCGCCCAAACCCCCGACCCGGGAATCAGGTGCATGGCGTCGCCGGTCCACCAGTTGAAGTCGGCGTTGAGGCGTACCTCGCGGGCATTGGGTGCCCAGACTGCGAAGCGGGTGCCGGTGATCTCACCGCGCTCGTCGTCGAAGACGGTCACAGGGTGGGCGCCCAGGCGTCGCCAGCATTCGGTGTCGCCGCCGTTGTGGAAGCCCTCCAGGTCCCAGCCGGTCAGGCCTGCGGTGAGATCGTGTGACATATCGATTCCTAACTCTCCACCTGGCCCTGCGACCCGATCAGTTCATAGTGAATGAATTCCAGCGGAATAGTTGCCCATTCGGGTCGATTCTGCGACTCGTAGTGGGCCTCATAGACCGCCTTGTCCAGTTGGTAGGCCAGCAGCAGGGCTGTCGGCACTGGATCGCCTTGACGGTACCCGTCGAGGAAGGCCTGTTGACAATGCCGCACCCAAGAACCGGCCGGTGGTTGCGAAACTGTGGCCGCGGCGTAGGCGAAGCTGCGTAGCGCGCCGGCCACGTCGCGCCAGGGTGAATCCGGAGCGAGCCGTTGGGCCGAAGCAGTCATCGGCTCGCCCTCGAAATCGATGATCACCCAGCCGGTGCCGTCGGCGCGGTCCAGACACTGGCCCAGATGAAAGTCCTTGTGGATCTGCTGGACGGCCAGTGGCTGATCGGCGATGGCAGCGTAGGCCGAGCGCAATCCAGGCGCCAGCGGAGCCAGCCGCTCTACGTCGACCAGGGACCGGTCGAGGCGCTCCAGCAAGGTGGCGCTGAGAGCCGTGCCCGGAAAGGTCTGCTCGGTGATGACCCCGGTGGGGTAGGGCACGCTGGGATGGCGCAGATCGTGGTGGAGTTGGCGCAGGGCGGCACCGAGCGCTGCGGCCGATTCGGTGAAGTCCACCTGGTTGAAACAGGCCTGGGTGGCCAGGGTCCAACCATCGGCGCGGGCATCGATGAAGTTGGTCACAATGCACTCCAGCCGCCCCTGTTCGGAGTGTTTGGCCAGATACAGAGTGGGCGTGACCTGGCTTGTGCCGAGCCGGGAGAGCAGAAGCTCCTCGCGGTTCGGGCCGGGGACCGGCCGTCGATAGAGCTTGAACAAGGCATCGGGACCGATGCGCACGCTGGTGTTGCTCTGCTCGGCGGTCAGCGGGACGGGCAGACTGCGCTGGACGTTTGGGGCCAGGCCCAGCGAGTCCAGGTAGACGGTCAGAGCCTCCGGTGTGGCGGTGGCGTCGCTGAGCGCGACCGGTCCCAGACCCGGGAGGTCCACGACCAAATCAGCGGGCTGGGCCTCATCACGGGGTCGGTAGGAGGTGATGGTGAAGTAGTCCTCCACCTCGCCATCGGCGTAGCCGACCGCGATGGTCTCCTCGCGCACGGCCGGCCACTGCGGCGGCGCGGAGATCCAGGCTCTGGGTTGCACGCTGAGGGTGGTGATGGTGCGGGCCTTGCCGGCGAACCAGCGAGCGGTGGGCAGCAGCCTTCGCCACGCCTGCTCCAGCGACAGCGGACTCTCAGCGGAGTTGCTGGTCGCTGTGGGAGTGATCACTGGGTCACCGTGCACCTGGTCGCTGTTCAACTGGTCGCTGTTCAACTGGTCACTGTTCAACTGGTCACTGGGCCCAACACATGCAGGATATGGGCCGGCGTGGCCGGCGTGAGCCGGACGAAGTTGCGCTCCCGCCAGACGAACTCATTGCCGGTGAGCTCATCGCGGACGGCCACAGCTCCCGAACCGAAGCCGAACTGGGCGTGGTCGAGGACCACCTCGGTCTCCACGGTCTGATCCGGATCCAGGCTGCACACCACGATGACCAGGTCCGGGCCGTCGGTCTTGGCAAAGGCCAGCACCTGGTCGTGGGCGGCGTCCAAGAAGGTGAGCTGACGCAGTTGCTGCAGCGCAGGGTGCACCCGACGGATCTCATTGAGCCGGCCCAGCAGCAGATTCAGATTCGGCTCGGCTTGGAAGTCCCGGGGCCGGTACTCGTATTTCTCGGAGTTGAGGTACTCCTCGCGTCCGGGGGCAAGCGGCTCGTGCTCGAACAGTTCGAAGCCGGAGTACACCCCCCACGCCGGTGAACTGGTGGCCGCCAGGATGGCCCGGATCGCAAAGATGGCCGGATTGCCCGACTGTAGATGCAGCGGGTTGATGTCGGGGGTGTTGACGAAGAAGTTTGGACGGAAGAACGCATCGGTGTCGCGGGACAACTCGGTGAGGTACTCGGTGAGCTCGGTCTTGGTGGTGCGCCAGGTGAAGTAGGTGTAGCTGGAGTGGAAGCCGATCCGTCCCAGAGCATGCATCATCTCCGGGGTGGTGAAGGCCTCGGCGAAGAGCAGCACGTCGGGATCGACCTCGCGCAACTGCGCCACCAGCCACGCCCAGAATTGGACGGGCTTGGTGTGTGGATTGTCCACCCGGAAGATCTTGATGCCGTGCTCGATCCACACCCTCAGAACCCGCAGCGCCTCGTGATAGATGCCGGCCGGATCGTTGTCGAAGTTGATCGGGTAGATGTCCTGGTACTTCTTGGGCGGGTTCTCCGCATAGGCGATGGTGCCGTCGGCTTGCGTGGTGAACCACTCCGGATGTTCGATCACCCAGGGATGATCCGGGGAGGCCTGCAAGGCGAAGTCCAAGGCGACCTCGATTCCCAGGGACGCGGCCTTGGCGACGAAGCGATCGAAGGCATCCCAGTCACCGAGGTCGGGATGAAGGGCGTCATGCCCGCCCTCGGCCGAGCCGATCGCCCACGGCGAGCCGGGATCGGCGGCTTTCGGAGTGAGGGAGTTGTTGCGTCCCTTGCGGAAGGCCGAGCCGATCGGGTGGATCGGCGGCAGGTAGACGACATCGAAGCCCATGGCCGCGATCTCCTCCAGCCGGGTGTGGCAGGAATCGAAGGTGCCGGAGGTCCAGCGCTTGGTCTTGGCCTGGTAGGTCGCCCCGATCGAGCGGGGAAAGAACTCATACCAACTCGCCGCCAAGGCCCGGGCTCGATCCACATAGATCGGGTAGTCGGGGGTGGGGGAGACCAACTGACGTTCGGAATAGGTGCTCATGGCGGCCAGGACGCCGCTGGCGCTGACGATCTCCAACAGGTCGGCGGCGGGTCGCTGCGGAAGCAGACCGATGGCTGTGGCGCGCAGCACGGAGGCCTGAACGCTGTCCCCGGCCGCCTCGGCGGCGCGGGCGGCCTGCTCGAAAAGCAGGCTGCCCTGCAGACAGACCAGAGGGATGTCGACCCCGGCGGTGAGCTTGGCTGCGGCGTTGTGTTGCCAGGTGGCCCACGGGTCGGACCAGCCTTCGACGCGGAAGTGCCAGGTGCCGCGCTGATCGAAGCGGACCCAGGCCTCCCACGGGTCCAGACCGCGGGGCTCGACCGGGGTCATGTCGACCCGGCGACTGGTGCCGTCGGGGGCGGTGAGGATGACCGAGGCGTTCACCGCGTCGTGTCCCTCTCGGAAGACCTTCGCCCGGATGGGCACCAGCTCGCCGAGCACCGCCTTGGCCGGATAGACCCCGCCCTCGATGATCGGGGAGACGTCGCGCACACAGATCCGTCCGAAGCCATGCGGGAGCACGCCGGTGCGATCCAGGTCAACTGTGGGTTTCGGCGCCGGAGCCTTCCCAGGGTTCTGCTTTGGTGCCTTGGCGGATGCGGCGGCGGAAGGCTGCTTCGCGCGGCTTTGCGTGGATCGGGCAGCGGTGGTGCGGGTGCGGGAGGTCTGCGTTGCGCCCTTTGCAGGAGCCTTCCGTTTGCGGGGCACCGGGGTGTTCTCGCTCACGTGCCCAACCTATCGCCTGTCACGCGGTGGCGGAGCCAGGTCTACGCACCTGTCGCCGCGCCGGGCACCTGGACGGCGTAGACCGCGACGGTGCGTCCGGGCAGAGTCACCGTGGCACCAGGAGCCAGCTCCGCCTCCGACAGTTCTCCGGCCAGCCCGGAAGTGGCGATGAGCCGATAGCTGGCCCCGTAGTCCGCGGCGGGCAGGGTGACGGTGGCGTCGGTTCCGCCGAGCTGGAAGAAGACCAGCAATGCCTTGTCGGCATCGCCCAGATACATCCCTAACAGAGTTCGGTTCGGATCCTGCCACTGTCCGGAGGTCAGCTCGGTGCCGTTCTCGGCGAGCCAACTCACCGCCGGTCGGTCCAGCGCGGTGCCGGCCGCGTCGGTGACCTCGCCGGGTCGCCGCCACGACGCGGTATGCAGGAACGGGTAGTCCGAGCGAACCTTCAGCAGAGTTCGGGTCAGATCGGCCAGGGACTGCCAGCCCTCCTCCGGGCTCCAGTTCACCCAGGAGATGGGGGAGTCTTGGCAGTAGGCATTGTTGTTGCCGCCCTGGCTGCGTCCGAACTCATCGCCTGCGGTGATCATCGGGATTCCGGCAGACAGCAGCAAGGTGGCCATGATGCCGCGGGCGGTGCGCTGACGCGCGGCGTCGATGGCCGGATCGGCGCTGTCGCCCTCGATGCCGTGATTCCAGGAGTGGTTGTCGTTGCTGCCGTCGGCGTTCTTCTCGCCGTTCTCCTCGTTGTGCTTGCCGTTGTAACTGACCAGATCGCGAAGAGTGAAGCCATCGTGGGAGGTGACGAAGTTGACCGACGCTGTGGCCGGGCGTCCGTCATGGTCGAAGACATCGGAGGATCCCGACAGTCGAGTCGCTAGTTCGCCCACCCCGTGGGTGGCGCCGCGCCACAGGTCGCGGACGTAGTTGCGGAAGCGGTCGTTCCATTCGCTCCAGCCCGGCCCCCAGCGCCCGACCTGATAGCCGAAGGGTCCCAGATCCCAGGGTTCGGCGATCATGATTTTTCCGGCCAGCACCGGGTCGGCGGCGATGAGCTTCTTGAACGGGTGGGACTGATCAACGTGATGTTGGCGGTCCCGAATCAGGGTGGTGGCCAGGTCGAACCGGAAGCCGTCCACGCCCATGTCGGTGACCCAATAACGCAGCGAGTCCAGCACGAGTTTCAGCACCCCCGGTGAAGAGGTGTCCACCGAGTTGCCGCAGCCGGTGACGTCATAGTCGTTGAGTCGATCCTCGCTGAGCCGGTAGTAGGCAGCATGATCGATACCCCGGTAGCACAAGGTGGGACCCTCATGGCCGCCTTCGCCGGTGTGGTTGTAGACCACATCGAGAATGACTGCGATGCCCGCCTCGTGCAGGGCACTGACCATGGCCTTGAACTCGGCGACCTGCTCACCGCGGGTTCCGGTGGCGGAGTAGGGCGCGTGTGGCGCGAAATACCCCAACGTGTTGTAGCCCCAGTAGTTGGACAGTCCGCGTCCGACGATGAAGGGCTCGGAAACGAAATGCTGCACCGGGAGCAACTCCACGGCGGTGATGCCCAGTTCGACCAGGTAGTCGATGACGGCCGGATAGGCCATTCCGGCAAAGGTGCCGCGCAGATGTTCCGGGACGGCCGGGTGCATCCGGGTGAACCCGCGAAGGTGGGTTTCGTAGATCACCGCATCCTGAATCGGTGCGGGGGTCGCCAGTGGTGTGGGCGCCTCGGAGTCGGCCACGACCACGCTCAGTGGCACCGAACCCGCCGAATCGGTGGGGTCCAGATCAAAGTTGGATTCGCTGGTGTGGTCGGTGATGGGACCGGCGTAGTCCACTCCGCCGGTGATGGCTCGGGCATAGGGATCCAAGAGCAGCCGGGCCGGGTTGAACCGCTGCCCGGTTGCCGGGTCCCAGGCGCCATGCACTCGGAATCCATACCGTTGCCCGGCGCCCACAGCAGCGACCCAGCGCCGCCACACACCGTCGGAGCCGCGTTCCAGGTCGAGGTTGGATTGTTCGCCGTCGTCATCGACCAGGGCCAATTCGACTCGGCGAGCGCGTGGGGCCCACAAGGTGAAGCTGGTTCCGCCGTTCTCGATGCGGGCACCGAGGACGGCGTCGGGCGCCGGGTTCGGCTCGATCATGTACTGCCTTCGAGTTGGAGAAGTGCCTATTTTGGCCCATGAATCACCATGGTCAGAAACCGGTGGTGATCCAGACGGGACGCCGGGGTCATGCGCCCAACCAGGGTACGGGCATTCTTCCAGACCGCAGCATCGAGGCCGGATAGACTCCCTCGGACGGCAAGAAGGGGGTAGTCATGCGGGTATTGGTGGGAATGTCGGGGGGAGTCGACTCCACGGTGGCCGCAGCCCGCCTCATCGCTGACGGCCATCAGGTCAGCGGAGTCCATCTCCGACTCACCGACGGTGTGGCCAGCACCACCGAGGTCAGCGACACCGCCACCGCCGACGCCCGACGGGCCGCCGAACTGCTCGGGATCGAGTTGGTCGTGTGGGACTTCTCCGAGCGCTTCCGCGAGGAGGTGGTGGCCGACTTCCTGGGTGAATATGCCGCCGGGCGCACGCCGAACCCATGTCTTCGCTGCAACCAGCGGATCAAGTTCGGGATCGTGCTCGATCAGGGCTTGGCCGAGGGGTTCGACGCGGTCGCCACCGGACACTACGCCCGCTTGGAACACCACGCCCACGGGACGTCGCTGTACCGGGCCGCTGCCCTGGCCAAGGACCAGTCGTATGTGTTGGGCGTGCTCAACACCGAACAGTTGCGTCACTGTCTGTTTCCGCTGGGCGATGTCACCTCCAAGCAGCAGGTGCGTGACGAGGCAGCCGGCTTGGGCCTGCCGATGGCCGGCAAACCCGACAGCAATGACATCTGCTTCATTCCCGACGGTGGGGCGGCCGGCTTCCTCGCCCAGCGCCTCGGCCAGCGTCCCGGGGTGATCGTGGACGGCGACGGGGTCGAGATCGGCCAGCATCACGGCCAACACCTTTTCACCATCGGTCAGCGCCATGGCCTGCACCTGGGTGTGCCGGCCCGTGATGGGCAGCCGCGCTATGTGGTGGCCAAGGATGCCTCGACCAACACCATCACCGTCGGTGGGCGCCAAAAGTTGGCGGTGAGCAGCATCATCGGTGAGCACCTGCGCTGGTGCGAGGCCCCCGTCGATGGACCCTGGCACGGACTGGTGCAGGTGCGCGCTCATGGCGAGGCGATGCCGGCCACGATCTCGGTCGTGGCGGACCGGCTGCGGGTCGAGTTGGACGATCCGGCGTTCGGGATCGCCTGCGGTCAAGGCGCGGTGCTTTATGACGGCGACCGGGTGGTGGGTAGTGCCACGATCAGCGCCACTCTAGGCTGAGACAGCAGCACCCCCATTCCGACGCTGTCGTCAGGAAGGCGAATCCATGACCTCCGACCTGCATGTGCGCATCTATCCCGGCCAGCCGTTGTTGGCGCAACTGATCGACAACATCGTCGTGCTCTCCTTTGAGATCCAGGCCGTGTTCGCTGATCGCTACGGGGAGTTGAGTTGGCGAGCCGACCTCAACGATCCGGCCGCGTTCTGGTTCGAGCGTGAGCCTGCTGCGGTGTTTCGTCCACACTTCATCGGGTCGAGTTCGGGATTCTCCAACACCTGGCTGTGGGCCTGGCACAACATCAACGACTACCCCGAGGCGGTGGTGGCCACGGCCACCTCCGTGCGCGCCCTGGGCGAACAACTCGGGTGTGCGGAGTTGACCACCGCCCAACAATCCCTGGACGTCGGCGAACGCGGTGAGGCCGGCCTGGACACCGTCCAGCAGGCCGATCAGTCGCTGGTGTTCGCCGCCGCAGCGCTGAGCGCGCTGCCCGTCCCGGCCTACTATCGGGCGCCCACCGGGGAGGGCTCCTTCGCCTGGTTCCTGCTGGACAATCCCAATGAGTTCTCCCTGCCACCAGCCAGTGCTGTCCCCACGGCGGCCGCCATTACCCAGGCAGTGGCCAGCGGCTACCTCCGAGACGCGCGAACCGCTGTGGAGGCCTACGCCGAGCGGCGTGACGGAGTGGAGATCAGCGACGACGGAGACGCCTTGTTGGTCAGCGCCAACGACGGCGAATTGCGGCTCGAATTCGACGCTGAGGGCCGACTATCCCGCCTGGCCGGAACGGCGGAATGAGGCGCTAGGGTTCTGCCCATGGATGCAGACCCGGCCACATGTCATGCCCAGTTGAGCGCTGAGATCACTGCCCATCGAGAGCGGTACTACCTGCGGGATGCCCCGGTAATCTCCGATGCCGAGTTCGACGTTCTGATGCGGAAATTGATCGCCCTGGAAGACGATCATCCTGAGTTGCGCACCCCCGACAGCCCCACTCAGAAGGTGGGCGGTGCGGCCAGTGCCACCTTCGCCCCGGTCACCCATCTGGTGCCTTTGATGAGTCTGGACAATGTGTTCTCCGCCGCTGAACTGGATCACTGGCTGAATCGCGCCCAGAACTTGGCCGGAAGCGACCTGGGTGACAGCGGTTACCTCTGCGAACTCAAGATCGATGGGCTCGCCTTGGATCTGGTCTATCGACAGGGCCGCCTGGTCAGTGCCGCGACTCGTGGAGATGGTGTGGTCGGTGAGGATGTGACCGGCAATGTGCTCACCATCGAGAGCATTCCGAAGGTCCTGTCGGCCGACCCTGCCCCCGACCTGGTCGAGGTGCGCGGCGAGGTCTTCATGCGGCCGGTCGATTTTGCGAAGCTCAACGAAGGTCTGGTTGCGGCGGGCAAGGCTCCCTTCGCCAACCCGCGCAACTCTGCGGCCGGCTCGCTGCGCCAGAAAGACTCCCGAGTGACCGCGCAGCGGCGACTTCATTTCCTGGTGCACGGCATCGGGGCGTTGAGCGGAACCGTTCCCGAAAGCCAATCGGCTGGCTATGAACTGCTGGCGCAGTGGGGCCTGCCGACCTCGCCGTACTACCGGGTCTGCGCCAGTGCGCAGGAAGTGCAGGACTTCGTGGCTCACTATGGCGAGCATCGCCACGAGGCCGACCATGAGATCGACGGCATCGTGATCAAGGTGAACGATCGAACCCTGCAGGAGAAGCTGGGGGCGACCTCCCGGGCGCCGCGCTGGGCGATCGCCTACAAATATCCGCCCGAAGAGGTCACCACGACTCTGCTCGACATTCGCGTGAATGTGGGACGCACCGGCCGGGTCACCCCCTATGCGGTGATGAAGCCGGTCTTTGTGGCCGGCTCTACGGTAGAGATGGCCACCTTGCACAACGCTGCGGAGGTGAAGCGTAAAGGGGTGTTGATCGGTGACACCGTGGTGCTGCGCAAAGCCGGAGAAGTGATTCCCGAAGTCCTTGGGCCAGTGGTGGACGCCCGCGATGGCAGCGAGCGTGCCTTCGTCATGCCGACCCATTGCCCCGACTGCGGCAGCGAGTTGCGTCCGGAGAAGGCCGGGGATGCCGACATCCGCTGTCCGAATCGACGCTCATGCCCCGCCCAGCTTCGCGAACGGCTGTTTCACCTGGCCTCGCGTCAGGCGCTCGACATCGAAGTGCTGGGGGAGAAGACCGCCGACGAACTGCTCAGCGCGGGGTTGCTGGTCGACGAGGGTGACCTGTTCGACCTGACCGCCGAGAAGCTGTTGGCTGCTGGTGTCTTCACCACCAAGAGCGGGGAGCTGTCGACGAACGCGGGCAAACTCCTGGCGAATCTGGAAGCGGCCAAGACCCGTCCGTTCGCACGCTTCCTGGTAGCACTGTCCATCCGTCACGTCGGCAAGGGCACCGCCCCGGATGTGGCGCGAGCCTTCCCCAGCATCGAGGCGCTGGCTGCGGCGGACGTCGCCCAGTTGAGCGCGGTCGAAGGCATCGGGCCGGTGCTGGCCGCCTCGATTGTGGACTGGTTCAGTGTGGATTGGCATCGTCGAATCGTGGAGAAGTGGCAGGCCTCCGGGTGCGTGCTGGCCGATACCCACCTCGTTGCCGAGGAGCACCTGCCCCAGACCTTGGCCGGCTTGACGATCGTGGTGACCGGCGCCGTCCCGGGATACACCCGCGATTCGGCGAATGCGGCCATCGAGTCCCGCGGCGGCAAATCCGCCGGATCGGTGTCGACCAAGACCAGTCTGCTGGTCGCGGGGGAAACCACCGGCTCGAAATACGCCAAGGCCGAAGCGCTGGGCGTCCCCATCCTGGCCGCCGCCGATTTCGAGAACCTGCTGTTGCACGGCCCGGCGTAGGATCAAGCCGTGCCTGAAGGCCTGAATTCGAACCTGAACCTCAACGAGGGCGCCCCGCCACGGGTGCGACCCGCGCTGGGCGAGTGGGGACCAGCCGAGGTGCCCAGCACCCGCGTCAAGCGCCGGCATCGGTGGTTCGCCATTGCCGCCATAGTGCTGATCACCGCAGCCGTCGTCGGCTACGGCTACTACATGTGGACCCTCTTGCACTGACTTGCGCCCCGAAGGAGCCCGCCCGTGGGTTGATGCTGACCGCGGGTTGATGCTGACCCGTCCCGCCCTGATGCTGACCCGTCCCGCGCCCTGATGCTGACCCTCCGTGCCCTGAGCTTGTCGAAGGGTGGCGGTGTGGGGGCTTCGACAGGCTCAGCCAGCGGTTGGCTGGTTCTGTCGGCAGGTGGGGTTTGGGCGGATTGACCCAGGGGCTTCGGCAGGCTCAGCCAGCGGAGGTGGGGGTGGTTGCCCGTCCGGTGTTTTGATGCTGGCCCTCCGTGCCCTGAGCTTGTCGAAGGGCTACTTGGCCAAGGCGGCCAGGTGGCGAAGCCGGGCCAGTTCAGACTTGATGAACTCTGGGCCGCCGCGGCGGGCGAGCACGATGCTCAGATTTCCGCGCAGGGGCGCAACGGTGATCAGAGTTTCTCCCCAGCCGGGAATCCAGCCGTCGGCCAACTCCGCGACACGGCTCTGGGACAGGCTTCCGAAGGCCTTGACGCCGTCGGCGTCGAGATCGGGGGCCATTTCCGAACCGCTCACGACGGCGCCGGCCTTGCGGTCGATCAGCACCGCCCAGGCGACCCGGAAGACCGCCGGTGCTTGCTGGGTGAGGATCTCCGCGGCATGGGTGGGGTCCTCGGTCATGGCGTTGAGCACATCCACATCGCCCTGCAGTCCCCAGGCCTCCGGATAGTGGGACACCCACAACACCTGGACGTCCGGCTCGGACTCACAGGCGGTCACCAAAGCGTCGGCGGCCGCCCCGGCGGGCAACTCGACCATGAAGTCGTCCACAGCGAAACCCTCGTAGCGCTCGACGATCTCCACGGCATTGATATCGGCACCGACTCGGCCCATCACGCTGGCGACAGCTCCCAGTGATCCAGGACGGTCCGGTAATGCCACGCGTAGGAGAAACACCCCCACAGTGTGGCCTATTGGTGTTACAGAAGGGTCAATCCACACCGGTAGAGTGAGACACCGGCCCGCCGACCAGCGTTGTGGGCCGTCATCTGAGCAGGAGTTCGTCTTGGCGTTGACTACCAGTGACGTGGCCAGACTGGGCGCATTGGCCCGGATCCGGCTCACTGAATCCGAACTGCAACAACTCGCCCCGCAACTCGAGGTGATCCTGCAAGCGGTCGCCACGGTGTCTGAGGCGGTGGGTCCCGACACCCCGGCCACGTCCCATGCGGTGCCGCTGACCAATGTCTTCCGCGCCGACGAGGTGGAGCCCTCGCTGCCGCCTGCGGCCGTGCTCGCCGCCGCACCGTCGGTGGAGGACGGACGCTTTCGGGTGCCGCGGATCCTGGGGGAGGAAGCATGAGCGGCGTCCTCAACACCAGTGCTGCCGACCTGGGTGCTCAGCTCGCCGATGGGCAGCTGAGTTCTGTGGAACTGACCACAGCCTGTCTGGACCAGATCGAGCGCGTCGATGATCGGGTGAAGGCCTTTCTCCACGTCGATGCCGACGGGGCTCTCGCCGCAGCCGCGCGGGTCGATGCTCAGCGCGTCGCCGGTGCCGAGTTGGGCCCGCTGGCCGGCGTCCCGCTGGCCATGAAAGACATCTTCGCAATGACCGGGGTGCCCACCACCTGCGGTTCGCGGATTCTGGAGGGCTGGATTCCTCCCTACAACGCCACCATCACCGATCGGGTGCTGGATGCCGGCATCGTGGTGCTGGGCAAGACCAACATGGACGAGTTCGCGATGGGATCCTCCACCGAGAACTCCGGCTATTTCGCCACCCACAACCCCTGGGACAACGACCGGATTCCCGGCGGCTCCGGGGGTGGCTCGGCCGCGGCTCTGGCCGCCTTCGAAGCACCCCTGGCCTTGGGTACCGACACCGGGGGGTCGATTCGCCAGCCCGCAGCCGTGACCGGCACGGTGGGCGTCAAGCCGACCTATGGCACGACCTCGCGCTACGGCGTGGTGGCGATGGCTTCCAGCCTGGACACCCCTGGCCCGTGTGCGCGGACGGTGCTCGACGCCGCCTTGCTGCACCAGGTGATGGGCGGCTGGGATCGGCGGGATTCGACATCGATCAATGCCCCGATTCCCGATGTGGTCGGTGCCGCGCGCGCCGCCGACGTACGCGGCCTGAAGATCGCGGTGGTCCACGAACTGGGCGGGGAGGGCTACCAGCCCGGCGTCCAGCAGCGTTTCAATGAAGCCCTGGAACTGTTGGCCCAAGCCGGTGCCGAAATCATCGAAGTATCGTGTCCCAGCTTCACCTACGCCTTGGGTGCCTATTACCTGATCATGCCCAGTGAGGTGAGTTCGAATCTGGCTCGGTTCGATGCCATGCGCTACGGGCTGCGGCTGGGTGATGACGGGGTGAACAGCGTCGAAGACGTGATGAACCTCACTCGAGGCAGCGGCTTCGGAGCCGAAGCCAAGCGCCGCATCATTTTGGGTACCTATGCACTGTCGGCCGGATACTACGACGCCTACTACGGCTCGGCCCAGAAGGTACGCACGTTGATCAGCCGCGACTTCGAAGCCGCCTTCGCCCAGGCCGATGTCCTGGTTTCGCCCACCACGCCGACCACGGCCTTCCCGCTGGGGGAGCGGGTGGATGATCCGCTGGCCATGTACAAGGCTGACCTGTGCACGATTCCGTCCAACCTGGCCGGCAACTGTGCGATGTCGGTGCCCTCCGGCCTCAGCCCTGAGGACGGCCTGCCGACCGGCTTCCAGATCATGGCCCCGGCCCTGGCCGATGATCGGTTGTATCGCGTGGGTGCGGCGCTGGAGGCTGCTCTGCGGGATCGATGGGGTGGGCCCTTGCTGGACCAGTTGATCACCAGCGAGGCCGGTTCCTACCTGGCAGGAGGCCTGCGATGAGCGTGGAACTGATGGACTTCGCCGAAGCGATGGACCGATTCGACCCGGTGCTGGGGTTGGAGGTTCACGTCGAGCTGAACACCGCCACCAAGATGTTCTGCGGCTGTGCCAACCATTTCGGTTCTGAGCCGAACTCCAATACCTGCCCGGTCTGCCTGGGCCTGCCGGGCTCCTTGCCGGTGGTCAACGGAAAAGCCATCGAATCGGCGATCCGGATTGGGCTGGCCTTGGGGTGCAGCATCGCCGAAACCTGTCGATTCGCTCGCAAGAACTACTTCTATCCCGACATGACCAAGGACTTCCAGACCTCGCAATACGACGAGCCGATCGCCTTCGAGGGGCGAGTGGACCTGGAGGTGGACGGCGAGATCTTCACCATCGAGATCGAGCGGGCGCACATGGAGGAGGACGCCGGCAAGCTGGTCCACGTCGGCGGCGGCAGCGGACGCATCGGTGACGCGGAGTACTCGCTGGTGGACTACAACCGGGCCGGCACACCGCTGATCGAGATCGTCACCAAGCCGATTCGCGGCACCGGCGCCAAGGCTCCGGCGGTGGCGAAGGCCTATGTGTCCTATCTGCGCGATCTGATGCGGGCCTTGGGGGTTTCGGATGTGCGCATGGAACAAGGCTCGCTGCGCTGCGATGCGAATGTATCGCTGATGCCGAAGGGCACCACCGAACTCGGGCTGCGCACCGAGACCAAGAATGTGAACTCCCTACGCAGTATCGAAAACGCCCTGTACTACGAGATTCGTCGCCAGGCCGCCGTGCTGAGTGCCGGCGGCAAGGTCACCCAGGAGACCCGTCACTGGCACGAGGAGGGCTACACCACCCCGGGCCGCTCCAAAGAGGAGGCCGAGGACTACCGCTACTTCCCCGAGCCGGATCTGGTTCCGGTCGCGCCGGCTGCGTCCTGGGTGGCCGAATTGCGCGACACCCTCCCCGAAGCCCCGGCGGTGAAGCGCAAGCGTCTGGAACAGGCCTGGGGCTTCGCCGCTCAGGAGTTCGCCGACATCGTCAACGCCGGTGCACTGGACCTGATCGAGGCCACCGTGGCCGCCGGGGCGCCGCCGAGTGCGGCCCGCAAATGGTGGCTGACCGAGTTGGCGCGTCGCGCCAATGAAGCCGGGGTGGAACTGGCCGAGTTGGCGATTACTCCCGCCCAGGTGGCCGCCGTGCAGGCCCTGGTGGCTGAGGGCACCGTCAACGACAAGCTGGCCCGGCAGGTCATTGATGGAGTGTTGGCCGGTGAGGGCGAACCGGCCGAGGTGGTGGTCGGTCGCAACTTGGCGGTGGTCTCCGATGATTCGGCGCTGACCGACGCCGTGGATCGGGCGATCGCGGCCAATCCGGACGTCGCGGCGAAGATTCGCGATGGCAAGGTCGCCGCTGCCGGTGCCCTGATCGGTGCTGTGATGAAGGACCTGCGCGGCCAGGCCGATGCCGCCCGAGTCCGAGAACTGATTGTGGACCGTCTGAGCTGAATGCCGACCCACAACTCGCTGGAACAGCTGTCTCCAGCCTTCCCCGGCCGTGCCGCGTGGGGCACCGCAGCCCGGCTGCGGGCTTGGCAGGTGGCGGCCCTGCAACGCTACCGCGAGCGCGACGCGCGAGACTTCCTGGCGGTGGCGACGCCGGGGGCAGGAAAGACCACCTTCGCGCTGCGGGTAGCCACCGAGTTGTTGGCCGCACGCACCATCGAGCAGGTGATCGTGGTGACGCCCACCGAGCATCTGAAGGTGCAATGGGCGCAGGCCGCCGCACGGGTGGGACTGCATCTGGATCCCAACCTCGGGGCGAAGCGTGGACGATCGCGCCAGTTCCACGGCGAGGCCGTGACCTATGCCGGGGTGGCCGCAGCCACGCTGGGCTACGAGGCCCGCACCGTCGCCCGCAAGACGCTGGTGATCTTCGACGAGATCCACCACGCCGGCGACGCCCTGAGCTGGGGCGAAGCGGCCCAGCAAGCCTTCGAGCTGGCCACCCGTCGGTTGGCGCTGACCGGGACGCCCTTTCGCAGTGACGCCAATCCGATCCCGTTCGTGCGCTATCGCCAGGACGCCGACGGAACCCGGCATTCCGAGGCTGACTACGTCTATGGCTATGCCGAGGCATTGCGCGACCAGGTGGTGCGTCCGGTGGTGTTCCTGGCCTATGGCGGCGGGATGCGTTGGCGCACTCGGGCCGGCGACGAACTGGCGATGGAACTGGGTGAGCCCAGCACCAAGGACATCACCGCGCAGGCCTGGCGGACCGCGTTGGACCCGGCAGGGGAGTGGATCGGTCAGGTCTTGGCGGCGGCCGATCAACGGCTGGAGCAGGTTCGTCGACAGGTCAGTGACGCCGCCGGGTTGGTGATCGCCTCCAATCAAAGACAGGCCCGCGCCTATGCGCGGGCTCTGGAACGGCTCACCGGGGAGAAGCCCTGTCTGGTGCTGAGCGATGACCGATCGGCCAGCCGCCGGATCGCGGAGTTCGAGGAGAGCCCGGACCGCTGGATGGTTGCGGTTCGAATGGTGTCCGAAGGGGTCGACGTGCCGCGGCTGGCGGTGGGGGTCTACGCCACCGCAACCTCGACGCCGCTGTTCTTCGCCCAAGCCGTCGGACGGTTCGTGCGCAGCCGACGGCGCGGCGAACTGGCCAGCGTGTTCCTGCCCACGGTGCCCATCCTGCTGGCTCATGCCAGCCGCTTGGAGAAGCAGCGCGACCACGTGTTGGGGCGTCCGGCCCACGCCGAGGCTGACCTGTGGGCGCCGGAGGAAGCGTTGATCGCCGAGGCGAATCGCACCCGCAGTGTGGCCGAGTTCGATGCCGAGCAGGAGACCCTGGAGGCCATCGCCGCCTTCGACCACGTCCTTTACGACGCGCAGGCCTATGGCCTGCAGGCCGAACCAGCCGGGGAGGAGGAGGCCGAGTATCTCGGCCTGCCCGGTCTGCTTGACCCCGATCAGGTCGGCATGCTGCTCGCCCAGCGGCAGCGGCGTCAGTTGGCTCGTCGGGAGCGCGCGGCGCGCGGCAGCGCTGATGCCGAGCAGGTCTTGCACCAGAAGCTGGCGGCGCGGCGCAAAGAGCTCAACTCCCTGGTGGCGCAGGTCGCCCGAGTACGGGGCATCCCGCACTCGCACGTGCACTCCGGGCTGCGTCGCGAGGCGGGCGGGCCGCCGCTGGCTCAGGCCACCACCGACCAGGTCGAGGCCAGAATCAGCCTCGCCCGCAAGTGGCTGCGGGCGGGCTGACCAGTCAGATCAGGCGGGCGCCGAGCACCCCGTCGATGCTGCGGATCTGATCCATCACGCTGGTGGGAACCTGGCCGTCCACGTCCACCAAGGTGTAGGCGAGGTCGCCGCGGGACTTGTTGAGCAGGTCGGAGATGTTCAAACCGGCATCAGCCAACAGCGTGGAGATCTGGCCCACCATGTTGGGCACATTGCTGTTGGCGATGGCCAACCGCTGGGTTCCCTCGGTGCGGGCGAGTTCGGCGTCAGGGAAGTTCACCGAGTTCTTGATGGTGCCGTGCTCCAGGTAGTCCTTGATCTCCTCGGCGGCCATGTAGGCACAGTTCTCTTCGGCCTCATTGGTGGAGGCGCCCAGGTGCGGCAGGGTGACCACGTTCTGGTGCTTGTTGAGCTCGGGAGTGGGGAAGTCGCAGACGTAGCCGCGCAGACGGCCCTCCTCGAGGGCAGCCACGACGGCGGGCACGTCCACGATGGGTCCGCGCGCGAAGTTGATCAGCACCGCCGATTTACGCATCACGGCGAGCTGCTCAGCGCCGATCAAACCGCGGGTGCCGTCGACCAGAGGCACGTGGACGGTGACGATGTCGGCGCGCTTGAGGATCGCCTCCAAATTGGTGACCCGCTCCACCTTGGAAGACAGATTCCAGGCGTGTTCGACGGTGATGGCTGGGTCATAGCCCATAACGCGCATGCCCAAGCCCACCGCTGCATTGGCGACCTCGACGCCGATGGCGCCCAGTCCGACGACGGCGAGAGTGCGTCCGGGCAGTTCGAAGCCTACGAAGTGCTTCTTGCCGGCTTCGACGGCCTTGTTCATCTCCTCGGCGTCACCATCGAGACGGTGGGCGAAAGCTGCGGCCGGGATGATGTTGCGGGCAGCCAGGAAGATGGCGGCTACGACCAGTTCTTTGACCGCGTTGGCGTTGGCTCCGGGGGTGTTGAACACCGGAATGCCCTTGGCCGAGTAGTCGGCGATCGGGATGTTGTTGGTGCCGGCGCCGGCCCGGCCGACGGCCAAAACGGAGCTGGGGATCTCCACGTCGTGCAGATTCGCCGAACGCAGCAGGATCGCGTCGGGGTTTTCGACGTCGTTGCTGACCACGTAGTCGGCTTCCGGCAAGCGGTTGAGTCCGACCTTGCTGATCGCATTGAGTGTCTTGATGGTGAAGGTCATGGTGTTCCTCAGCGGTTTCGGGTTTCGAAGTCGGTCATGAAGTCGATGAGTGCCTCAACGCCTTCCAGCGGCATGGCGTTGTAGATGCTGGCGCGCATCCCACCCACGGAGCGGTGCCCGCCCAGGTTGGTGAGTCCTGCGGCAGTGGCCTGCTCGACAAAGGCCTTGTCGAGTTCGGGATTGGCCTGCAGGAAGGGCACATTCATCCAGGACCGGGAATCGGCAGCGACCGGGTTGCTGTAGTAGTCGCTGGCGTCCAGGTAGCCGTACAGGGCGGCGGCCTTGGCCTGGTTGCGCTCGGCCATCGCCGACAGTCCACCCAGATCGCGCACCCACTTCAGGATCAGACCCAGCAGGTAGATGCCGAAGGTCGGCGGGGTGTTCAGCATCGAGTCGGCTTCGGCCATGGCCTGGTAGTTCCAGATCGACGGGGTGCCAGGTCGGGCCTTGCCGAGCAGGTCATCGCGGACGATGACCACACACAGCCCCGACGGACCCATGTTCTTCTGGGCTCCGGCATAGATCAGCCCGTAGCGGCTGACGTCGATCGGACGCGACAAGATGGTGGAACTCAGGTCCGCCACCAGCGGCACATCGCCGGTCTCGGGGATGTAGCCGAACTCCACCCCGCCGATGGTCTCGTTGGGGGTGTAGTGCACATAGGCAGCGTCGGGGTCGATGGTGAAGCTGTCGGCGGCCGGAGTGTCGGTGTAGTTGGACTCGGCGCGATCCGCAACCACGTTCACCTGCAGTTGCTGGGCCTGGGCGGCCTTGATCGCCTTGGCCGACCACTGGCCGGTCTTGAAGAAGTCCACGGTGGCACCGGGCGCGGTGAGGTTGAGCGGGATTGCGTCGAACTGTCCGCTGGCACCGCCCTGCAGGAACAGCACGCGGTAACCGGTGGGGATGCTCATCACCTCGCGCAGCAGCGCCTCGGTCTCGGCCGCGCAGGCCACAAAGCTCTTACTGCGGTGAGATACCTCGAGCACAGACATCCCCGAACCCTGCCAGTCGGTGAGTTCGGACTGGGCGACGTTGAGAGCGTCGATGGGCAACATGGCAGGACCGGCAGAGAAGTTGTATACGCGCATAGCGCGCATTGTTTCAGGTTCATGACGCCTTGTGACCACACCCACCGCGGAATGGACTCCTCGCCAACTAGCGCTGGGTTGGGCCTGGAGTCTCGGGAAGGCGGACGGGGCCGGTAGCTGCCGAGCCGGGACGCTGCGTCCCAGAGGATCGGAGGGCCCGGGCCTGCTCGCGGTCGCGTTGAACGGTGACAGCGAACTGATCCAGATTCACTGTGGGTTCCTCTCGCCGCAGGCCGTTGACGGCTTCAGTCTGGGCTGTGGGTGCTGGCCCGACCGCGGCGGCGTGAGGTTTTCCGCACCCGTGCCCGCGCGAAACGCTTGCGAAGTCCCTTGCAGGACCGGATCGGGATGCAAGGATTGCTGCAACAGTCGTTCAGGAGGCCCATGTCGTCCACAACTCCGTCCGGTCCGACCCCGGTGACCCCCCGACGCGTTCTGGTCGTCGAGGATGAGCCGTTGATCAGGTCGTTGACTGTGTCGCTGCTGGAGAACGCCGGTTTTGAGGCGCTGGGGGTCGGCACTGCTGCTGAAGGCATTGCCGGTTTGCGCGATTTCGATCCCGATGCGTTGCTGGTCGATCTCGACCTAGGTGAAGGCCCCGGCGGGGCGGAGGTGTTGGCCTATGCCGACCGGGACGCTCCCTGGGTCGCGCTGATGGTGCTCACCAATGCCCCCTCCCCGGAGGTCGCCGGGGTCGATGTGCGGCTCATTCCCTCGCGTGCGGCCTATGTGAACAAGCGCTCTTTGGCTGATGCCCACCTGCTGCTGGACACCCTCGAAGGCGTGCTGCGCGACCAGGAGCCCCGTCGTGACGACTCCGTCGACAGCGGTCCGCTCAGTGCGCTGAGCCGGGATCAGCTCGAGGTATTGCGGCTGATCGCCGCGGGACTGTCGAATGCCGAGATCGCGGCCCGCCGGGGCACCTCCAGCCACGGCGTGGAACAGATCGTGCAGCGGTTGATTCAGCGTTTGCAGGTGCAGAAGGGCTCCACCATCAACCCGCGGGTGCAGTTGGCCAAGCTGTACTACGCCCACGGACCCACCCCGACGTGATCGACCCGCTGGACGGAATGGGTCCACGGGCACTGATCCGCACCCTGCGTTCACCATTTTGGGCAGTACCGGTGGGGTGGCTGGCTTTGCTGGTGCCCACACCGTGGTTCTTTGCCACCCAGCTCTACTACGCGGTGGGCACCGGAGCTGATACTCCTCGGGCGTTGCTCGTCGCCCTGACCGCCCAACTGGCCATGCTGGCCACCTGGACCGTCCTGATCTGGCTGGTGCTGCCGCTGATCCGCCGGGTCTTCTCCGATGCGGTGGCTCGCGTTTCGCAGTTGGTGTTCTTCGCCGTGGGAGGGTCGGCGGCGGCGGCAGTCATGGTGGCCGGAACCGACTCCGCCGAAGGCTTCGCGGTGCGCTGGGGCTGGGCCTCGCTGGCCTGGTCGGTGAGCGCGGTCATCTGGGTGGCCTCCGGTGCCATCCTGGTGGACTGGTCGCATCAGGTTCGGGCCCAGCGGCGCCAGCTCCAGATCGAGTACGAGCGTCAGATCCTGACCCGCACCGAGGAGGCTCGGGCTCTGCAGGAGGCCGACCTCAAGCTGGCTCAGGTTCGGGCCAATACCCACGCCGCCTTGTTCGACATCCGGGGTCGGCTGCACTCGGGAATGTCGGTGGAGGAACTGTCCGAGACGGTCCTGGTCATCGAGAACGTGGTGACCTCCACGGTTCGGCCCACCAGTCATGATCTGGCCGAGATGCCCGCAGATCCGGAGCCTTTGGCGGTTGAACCGCTGTGGCAGGGCTGGCGGGAACTGGTGCCGTCGCTGATCCGAAGCTGGCCGCTGGCAAAGCCGTTCCAGCCGGCACTGGTGGGATCGCTGAGCGTGCCGATCGTGGTGACTGCCGAACTGGCAGCCGAACCGCATCACTTCGGCGCGGGCAGTTTGTGGGCCTTCGGCAGTCTGGCGGTGCACCTGCTGCTGCTGCGATTCGCCTCGACGATTCTGGTTCCGCAACTGCGCAAGATGGAGGCCCGCGCCGCGGTGGCCGTGGTGTTCGGGGTGTACCTGGTGGCCTATCTGATCGGGCTCACCGGCCTGCTGCTGAGTATGTCCGCGGGGTGGCGCGAGCCCTTGGACGCCTTCCTGGTGCCCCCCTTGTTGTCGGTGATCAGCGGCTGGGTGGCCGCCTTTGCGATGATTCGCTACGAAGAAAGTGCGGCGGCGCGGAACCTGATCCTGCGCACCAACTGGGAAGTCCGGCGCACCCGCCAGCGCCTGTGGGCGCAGCGGCGACGGCTGGCCATGGCACTGCATGGACGCGTGCAGGCCAATCTGACTGCAGCAGCCCTGATGCTCGGCGCGGCCCGAGACCGAATGCTGTCGGGCACCGCGGTGGACGACGACGTGATCATGAAGGTGCGCGAGACCCTGTCGCTGGCTGATCTGATTGACCAGACCGCGTCCCACCCACCCACGGAGCGGCTCACCACGGTCACCTCGGTCTGGGAGGGTGTGCTGGATGTCTCCTTGGACCTGCGACCCGGTGGTGATCAACTTCTGCGCGAGAATCCGGACCTTTCGGATGCCTGCGTGGAGGTGCTGCGCGAGATCCTGCTGAATGTCGTTCGCCACAGCGGCGCCACCGCAGCCGACGTTGTGGTCGGCGCTGACGCCGGGAACCTGCTGTGTCTGCGGGTCCACGAACACCTGCGGCAGCGGACCCCGCTGGGGGCGATCGGTGGTCCGGGCCTGGGGCGTTCGTTGATCGACTCGCTGGCCTTGGATTGGGCCGAGGTCGAGGCCGAGGCCGGGCGGGTGACGGTGGCGCTGTTCGCCAGTGGAAGTGGGGAGTACACCGCGGCGGATGCCCGTTCCGAGCTGTTCGATGTGTCGGGGTTGAGCTGAGCCTGCTGCCACAATGAACCCGTGGATGACGCTGAACTCGCAGGACTGCCTGCCTTGAAGCTGAACTCCGACGGTCTGTTGCCGGCGGTGGTTCAGGATGTCGACACCAATGAGGTTCTCATGGTGGCGTGGATGAACCCCGAGGCATTGCGTCGCACCATCGACACCCGACAAGGCACCTACTGGTCGCGCAGTCGGCAGTGCTACTGGATCAAGGGGGAAACCAGCGGCAACACCCAGCGGGTTCGCGAGGTGCGGTTGGACTGCGATGCCGACACCATCTTGCTGAAGGTGGAACAGACCGGGCCGGCCTGCCACCTGGGCACCACCAGCTGCTTCGACGGTGTCGTGCTGCTCGCCGACGACCGGGATGGGGGCCAGTGATGCCGCACATCGTTCCGGATCTGGAGGAGTTTCTCGGTGCAGGTGCCCGCAGCCGAGTGGTGAGCGTCTACACCACCGTCCTGGCTGACGATCTGACCGCCGTCAGCGTCTTCGACCGGTTGTGCGCCGACCGGCCCAACACCTTCCTGCTGGAATCCGCTGATGCCGGCACCTGGTCGCGCTACTCGTTTATCGGCGTGAATGCGGCCGCCACTTTGACCGAGGTGGACGGCCGGGCCGTGTGGCAGTGGGCGGACCGTCCGATCGCCGGACTGCCGTCGGATATCGATCCGCTGGTCGCGCTGGCCCGCACCCTGGAATTGCTGCACACCCCCAAAGACCCGACCCTACCGCCGCTGGTCTCGGGCCTGGTGGGGTACCTGGGCTATGACGTGGTGCGGCGGCTGGAAACCCTGCCTGATGCCAACCCCAACGATCTGGGGCTGCCCGAGCTGGCGATGATGCTGGTGGCCGATATGGCCGTGCTGGACCATCGCAGCGGACAGGTGTGGCTGGTGGCCAATGCCATCAACTTCGACGATTCGCCCGCCGGAATCGCCCAAGCCCATGCCGATGCCTGTGCCCGCATCGAAGCGATGCTGGCCGATCTGCAGGCTCCGGCCCCGGCCCTGTTGGCGGTCGCTGATCGCGACGCCAGCCCCAGCGCGGTGCGGCGTCACAGCAGTTCGCAGGAGTACCAGGACGCCGTCCGGGCGGCTGTGGAGGAGATCAAGGCCGGCGAGGCCTTCCAAATCGTGCCCAGCCAGCGCTTTGAGCTCGAGTGCACCGCCGATGCTCTCGACGTCTATCGGGTGCTTCGGCGCAGCAATCCCAGCCCGTATCTGTACCTGTTGCGGATGGCCGGCTTCGCTGTGGTCGGAGCCAGCCCGGAGGCCCTGGTGACTGTGACCGGCGGTCAGGCCACCACACATCCGATCGCCGGCACCCGCCCCCGTGGTGCCGACGCCGCCAGCGACGCGGCTTTGGAGGCAGAGCTTGTGGCCGATCCGAAGGAGGCCGCCGAGCATTTGATGCTGGTCGACCTCGGACGTAACGATCTGGGCCGAGTCTGCCGTCCCGGGACGGTGTCGGTGGTGGAGTTCATGAAGGTGCGCCGCTATAGCAAGGTGATGCATCTGGAGGCCGCAGTCACCGGGGAACTCGCCGAAGACCAAACCGCGCTGAGCGCGACGCTGAGCTGTTTTCCCGCCGGTACCTTGACCGGCGCCCCGAAAGTCCGGGCCATGGAGATCATCGATTCGCTGGAGAAGACCCGCCGGGGCCTCTATGGCGGTGTGGTGGGGTACTTCGACTTCGCCGGGGACTCCGACACTGCGATCGCCATCCGGACCGCGGTGATCCAGGACGGCGTCGCCTACGTTCAGGCAGGTGCTGGGGTGGTCGCCGATTCTGATCCCTACAGCGAGGATCGCGAGGCGCAGAATAAGGCGGCCGCAGTGCTGGGGGCAGTGGCCGAGGCGAACCTGCTCAAGCGGCTGGGCTGAGTGGACCTGGCTAGGCGATACGTCCCCGAAGCTGGTGCTCTGTCAGCGAATTCCCTAGTGAGAACGTCGTTCGCGGCGCGCAGTCTTTAGGAAATCCTTGGGCTTCTGGCTGGCTTATCGAGCGCGAATGGGTCCAATATGGTGCTTCGTTCGGGTATCGAAATTGGCTTCGGGGGCAATCAATGATCGAAAGTGCCGAGCGTGCCGTGGTGCATTCAGAACCCACTCACCACAGGACGCCGATGGCCACACTGGTCGTCCGCGTCATCGTCGGAGTAGCGCTGGCCATGACCGCGCTGGGAATCCTGTCCGGACCGAACTGGCGGATGCTGTGGGGAGCGCTCGTCCTCCTGATCCTCGCCGGTCCCGCCAGCGCAGTGCTTCGGCGATTGGGGTACGGTCAGTCTTGATGACTGTTCTCGACGAGATCATCGCCGGGGTTGTTGAGGATCTTGCCGAGCGTGAGGCCCTGCGGCCACTGTCGGCGGTACAGGCTGCTACAGATCACCTGCCCCCTGCACGTGATCCGCTCCCGGCGCTGCGCGCCCCGGGGCTGTCGGTGATTGCCGAAGTCAAACGCTCCAGCCCGAGTAAGGGCGAGCTCGCCGAGATCGCCGATCCTGCCGCTTTGGCCACCGAGTACACCCGCGGCGGTGCCGCCGCGATTTCGGTGTTGACCGAGGCCCGCCGCTTTCGAGGCAGCCTGCTGGACCTCCAGGCGGTGCGCGCCGCGGTGGACACCCCGCTGCTTCGCAAAGACTTCGTGGTCACCGAGTATCAGATCTGGGAGGCCCGCGCTGCCGGTGCCGATCTGGTGCTGCTCATCGTGGCGGCGCTGACCGACGCTGAGCTGACTGGCCTGCTGGGCTTGTGCACCCAGCTCGGTTTGACGGCCCTGGTCGAGGCTCACACCCCCGACGAGGTACGCCGCGCGAGCGCAGCCGGTGCTGCGGTGATCGGCGTCAACAACCGCGATCTGAAGACCCTCGAGGTCGACCTGGCCCACTTCGAGCAGATGGTCGGACTCATTGAACCGAGTGTGCTGCGGGTGGCCGAATCCGGGATCTTGTCGGTGGCCGATGCGGCCCGAATGCGGGATTGTGGTGCCGATGCGGTCCTGGTCGGCGAGCTGCTGGTGCGCCACGGCGATCCGGCTCGCGCAGTGGCCGCGCTTCGAGCCCTGGCGTGAGTCCCGCCCGCGGATGTGAGTAAATGGGTCCGTGGAACAGAACCAGTTGCCGGACGCTGCCGGACATTTCGACATCTTCGGGGGCCGTTACGTCCCTGAGGCCCTGATTGGGGCCCACGACCAGCTGGAGCGCGAGTTCGCTGCAGCCAACGCCGACCCGGACTTCTGGGCCGAACTGGACAGTCTGCGCCGCAACTACTCCGGACGCCCCACCCCGCTGACCGAGGTCACTCGCTTCGCCGAGCACTGCGGCGGGATTCGGGTGCTGCTCAAGCGTGAGGACCTGAACCACACCGGCTCCCACAAAATCAACAATGTCCTCGGCCAGGCATTGTTGACCCGTCGCATGGGCAAGCATCGCGTCATCGCCGAGACCGGCGCCGGCCAGCACGGCGTGGCCACCGCCACCGCTGCGGCCTTGATGGGCATGGAATGCCGCATCTACATGGGCAAAGTCGACACCGACCGGCAGGCCCTGAACGTCGCACGGATGCAATTGCTGGGAGCCGAGGTCGTCGCTGTGGAGTCGGGCAGCCAGACCCTGAAGGATGCGATGAATGAGGCCATGCGGGACTGGGTGGCCAGTGTCGACACCACTCACTACCTCATCGGCACGGTGGCTGGGGCGCATCCCTTTCCGATGATCGTGCGCGAGTTCCAGCGGGTGATCAGCCAGGAGATCCGCGGGCAGGTCTCGGCCCAATACGGACGCCTTCCCAGCGCGGTGGCCGCCTGTGTGGGCGGCGGGTCGAATGCGATGGGGACCTTCGCCGATTTCATCAACACCCCCGAGGTGGGGCTGTACGGCTATGAGGCCGGCGGTGATGGTGTCGAGACTGGTCGGCATGCTGCGGCGATTCAGGGCGGCTCGCTGGGTGTCCTGCACGGCACGCGCAGCTACATCCTCCAAGACGAGGACGGCCAAACCCGGGACTCCCATTCGATCTCGGCTGGTTTGGACTATCCCGGGGTCGGCCCCGAACACGCCTGGTTGGCCCACACCGGCAGGGCCCACTATGAAGCGATCACCGACGATGAGGCGATGGCTGCCCTGAAGCTGCTCTGCCGCACCGAGGGCATCATGCCGGCCATCGAATCGGCCCACGCCCTGGCCGGCGCGATGAAACTGGGACGCCGACTCGCCGCCGAGGGCACCGATCCGGATCCGATGATCGTGGTCTGCCTGTCCGGACGCGGTGACAAGGACGTGGACACCGCCAACAGCTACTTCGGTCTGACCGGCCGTCCCGATCTCTACACCGGAGGAGAGGCATGAACCCGCCCAGCTCAGCGACGGCCATCACCGCGGCGAAGGCCGAGCATCGCGCCGCGCTGGTGGGCTATCTGCCGGTCGGCTACCCCAGCGTGGCCGGCTCTTTGGAGGCGCTGCGCACCCTGTGTGGCGCCGACGGGGCGACGCCGGGGGTCGACCTGGTCGAGATCGGCATGCCGTACTCGGATCCGGTGATGGACGGCCCGGTGATCCAGCGGGCCGGGTCCCGGGCGCTCACCCGTGGAGTGCGCACCCGAGATGTGTTCGCTGCGGTGGAGGCCGTTCGGGCAGCGGGCCGTCCGGCTGTGGTGATGACCTACTGGAACCTCATCGAGCACTACGGAGTGGAGAGCTTCGCCCGCGACCTGGCCAATGCCGGCGGCTCAGGCGTGGTCACCCCTGATCTGGTGCCCGACGATGCCGAACCGTGGCTGGCCGCCAGCGATGCTCACGGGTTGGATCGGATCTTCCTGGTCGCGCCGTCCTCCACCGATGAGCGCATCGCCAAGACCGCCGCAGCCACCCGCGGCTGGCTGTATGCCACCGCGGTGATGGGCGTCACCGGCACCCGCACGGCGTCCTCGTCGGCCGCGCCGGAACTGGTGGAACGGATTCGTCGGCTCTCGCCGCAGACTTTGGTGGGCGTCGGTCTGGGAGTCTCCAACGGCGATCAAGCAGCCGAGGTCGCCGGTTTCGCCGATGCAGTTATTGTGGGATCGGCGTTCATCACCACGATGTTGGCCGCTGAAGATGCCGGCCAGCCCGACGACCTCACCGGTCTGCGCGCGGTGCTGGCCGATCTCACCGCGGGGGTGCGTCGAACATGACCGAGCTGTTCATTCCAAGCCCGTCGATCAGCATCTTTCAACTGGGGCCGGTGACCATCCACATCTACGCCCTGTGCCTGATCGCGGGGATCATTGCCGCCTGGATGATCGGGTCGCGCCGATGGCTGGCCCGCGGCGGCACCATGGACAGCTTCGAGACGGTGCTGCTGTGGGCAATCCCGATCGGCATCGTCGGTGCCCGGATCTACCACGTGCTGACCCATCTGGGCGACTACTTCGGACCCGCCGCCGAGAAGCACTGGTGGGCGATCTGGGAAGGCGGAATCGCCATCTACGGCGCGATCGGCGCCGGGGCGCTCGCCGCCTGGGTGGTGGCGCGACACCGCAAGATCGCTTTCGCTGCGCTGGCGGACTCCCTGGCGCCAGGCATCGCCGTCGGCCAGGCCTTGGGTCGATTCGGAAACTGGTTCAATCAGGAGCTGTACGGGTTGCCCACCACGTTGCCGTGGGGTCTGGAGATCGACCCGCAATACCGGGTTCCGGGCTATGAGAGCTACGCGACCTTCCATCCGACCTTCCTGTACGAGTCGGTGTGGAATCTCCTGGTGGCGGGCACCCTGCTGTGGGCCGACCGAAAGTTCACGCTGGGTCGGGGCAAGGTTTTTGCGCTGTACATCGCCTTGTACGGCTTCGGACGCATCTTCACCGAGTCGCTGCGAACCGACTACTCCTACGACGTGTTCGGACCGTTGCGGTTCAATGCCGCCATGGCGATGCTCATCTGCCTGGCCGGTGTCGCCTTGCTGATCTGGCTGGTCCGAAACCGCCCCGGACGCGAGACTCAGGTAGAGTTTTCCGCTGTTGCGGTGGCCGACACAGCGGATTCCGCAGTGGCATCGCCTGACTCGTCGGGGGATGCCCCGGCCTCGCAAAACCCGCCGACGGAGCCTGAAGAGGGCTCTGAGGCGGATTCCTGAGTTCGTAATTCTGGGGGTTCCAGGTGCTGGTCACCGGCACCTTCGATGCGAATTCAGGTCCATGATGCAATCGGGCATGCTGGTGGATCGTAAAGGTTCAGCTAAGCTCGCCCTCCGAGTGTGCAGCGTCGGCTCGGTGCCGACTGGTTTTGCACCCCCCGGCGCCTGCCGCGCAGATGGGAGATATTTATGGCGGTGATGTCAATGCCACAACGGCCTGCGACTGGTCTGTACGACCCAGCCTTTGAGCACGACGCCTGTGGGGTGGCCTTCGTGGCCCATCTCAGCGGACAGGCCGACCACGACATCATCACCAAGGGCCTCACCGCCCTGGAGAATCTTGATCACCGCGGTGCCACGGGCGCCGACGCCGCGGCTGGTGACGGCGCCGGCATGTTGCTGCAGATCCCGGATCGTTTCTTCCGTGAGGTCGTCGACTTCGATCTGCCCGAGCCCGGCCACTACGCGATGGGCATGGCCTTCCTGCCTGCCGACCCCACCAAGCGCGCCACCGCGAAGCGCACCGTGGAATACCTGGCCACCGAAGAGGGCCTGGTCGTGCACGGCTGGCGGGTCGTCCCCACCGACGACAGCACCTTGAGCCCGGTCTCGGTGGCGAATATGCCGTTCTTCGAGCAGGTCTTCGTCTCCAGCCCCGATCTGGCCAGCGGCATCGACCTGGACCGGATGGTCTACCCGCTGCGACAGCGCGCCCGTAACGACGCTGGGGTGTACTTCGCCTCGCTGTCCGGACGCACCACCGTCTACAAGGGCATGCTCACCACCCAGCAGCTCTCAGCGGTCTTCGGTGACCTGCTCGATGAGCGGGTGGAGAGCGCGCTGGCCCTGGTGCACTCGCGGTTCTCGACCAATACCTTCCCCGCCTGGGAGTTGGCCCACCCGTACCGGCTGATGGCCCACAACGGCGAGATCAACACCGTCAAGGGCAACCGGAACTGGATGCGCGCCCGCGAGGCGCTGCTGGCCACCGACAAGATCCCCGGCGATCTGGAGCGGATCTTCCCGATCTGCACCCCGGGCGGATCGGACTCGGCGTCCTTCGATGAGGTCTTGGAGTTGCTGCATCTGGGCGGGCGTTCGCTGCCGCATGCGGTGCTGATGATGATCCCGGAGGCCTGGGAGAACAACACCGAGATGGATCCGCAGCGGCGGGCTTTCTACGCCTTCCACTCCGCGATGATGGAGCCCTGGGACGGACCGGCCTCGGTGACCTTCACCGACGGCACCCTGATCGGGGCGGTGCTGGACCGCAACGGCCTGCGTCCGGGGCGCTACTGGGTCACCGACGACGGTCTGGTGGTGTTCGCCTCCGAGGCCGGTGTGCTGGATATCGATCCGGCGAAGATCATCAAGAAGGGCCGCATGAAGCCCGGGCGCATGCTGCTGGTCGATCTGGACGCCCATCGCCTGATCAATGACGACGAGATCAAGGCTCAGCTGGCCGCCGAGCACCCCTACGGCGAGTGGCTGGAGCGTTCCAGTGTCGATCTGGACGAGCTTCCCGAGCGTCAGCATGTGGTGCACAGCCACGCCTCGGTCACCCGGCGCCAGCAGATCTTCGGCTATACCCACGAAGAGATCCGCCAGATCATCACGCCCATGGCCAACAACGGCGCCGAGCCGATCGGCTCGATGGGGTCGGACACGCCGCTGGCGGTGCTCGCTGACAGTTCCCACCTGTTGTTCGACTACTTCGCCCAGCTCTTCGCTCAGGTCACCAACCCGCCGTTGGACGCCATCCGCGAGGAACTGGTCACCTCGCTGAAGGCCTCGCTGGGCCCGGAGGGCAATCTGTTGCTGCCCGGCCCGGAGTCCTGTCGGCAGATCGTGATCAACTACCCGATTCTAGATTCTGACCAACTGGCCAAGCTGGTCCGGATCAACCGGGACGGCTCGATGCCGGACTACGACACCTTCATCGTGCGCGGCCTGTACCCGGTCGCCGGTGGCGGCAAGGCGCTGGGCGAGACCCTGGACGCGTTGTGCCAGCAGGTGAGCGAGGCCATCGAAGGCGGTGCCCGCACCCTGGTGCTGTCGGATCGCCACTCCAATGCCGAGTTCGCACCGATCCCGTCGCTGCTGTTGACCGCCGCGATTCACCATCACCTGGTGCGGGAGAAGACCCGTACCCAGGTGGGGTTGATCGTGGAAGCCGGTGATGTGCGTGAGGTGCATCACGTCGCCTTGCTGATCGGTTATGGCGCCGCCGCTGTGAACCCGTACCTGGCTTTTGAGACCGCTGAGGATCTTGCCCGTCGCGAATGGCTGGTCAACATCGATCCAGAGGCTGCGCTCTACAACGTGCGCAAGGCGCTGGGCAAGGGTGTGCTCAAGGTGATGAGCAAGATGGGGGTTTCCACCATCCACTCCTACACCGGTGCCCAGATCTTTGAGGCCTTGGGTGTGTCCAGTGAGGTGATCGACAAGTACTTCACCGGCACCACCAGCCGGGTGGAAGGGATCGGTCTGGACGAGATCGCCGAGGCGACCGCGCGTCGTCACCGCACTGCCTACCCGCCCTACGGCATCACGGTGCCGCACCGGACGCTGGCCGTGGGCGGGGAGTACAAGTGGCGCCGGGAAGGCCCGCCGCACCTGTTCGATCCCGAGACGGTCGCGCGGCTGCAGTACGCGACCAAGGAGGGCAGCTACGAGCTGTTCAAGACCTACACCGACCGGGTCAACGATCAATCCACGCGGATGATGACCCTGCGCGGCCTGCTGGAATTCGATTCCCCGCGTCAGCCGGTGCCCATCGATGAGGTCGAGCCGGTCAGCGAGATCGTGAAACGTTTCTCCACCGGCGCGATGAGCTACGGCTCCATCTCCTTGGAGGCTCATCAGACCTTGGCCATCGCCATGAACCGGTTGGGCGGCAAGTCCAATACCGGCGAGGGTGGCGAGGATCGCGACCGTCTCTATGACCCGCAGCGTCGCAGTGCGATCAAGCAGGTCGCCTCGGGCCGCTTCGGTGTCACCAGCGACTACTTGAGCAATGCCGACGACATTCAGATCAAGATGGCCCAGGGCGCCAAGCCCGGTGAGGGCGGCCAGTTGCCCGGCCAGAAGGTGTATCCGTGGGTGGCCAAGACGCGGCACTCCACGCCCGGGGTGGGTCTGATCTCGCCGCCGCCGCACCACGACATCTACTCGATCGAGGATCTCAAGCAGTTGATCCACGACCTGAAGTGCGCCAACCCGAGCGCTCGCGTCCATGTGAAGCTGGTCGCCGAAGTCGGTGTGGGCACGGTTGCGGCCGGCGTCTCCAAGGCGAAGGCCGATGTGGTGCTGATCTCCGGCCACGATGGCGGCACCGGTGCGGCGCCGCTGACCTCGGTCAAGCACGCCGGCGGCCCTTGGGAACTCGGCTTGGCCGAGACTCAGCAGACCCTGCTGCTCAACGGTCTGCGTGACCGGATCACCGTCCAGGTGGACGGCCAGCTCAAGACCGGACGCGACGTCGTTATCGGTGCCCTGCTGGGAGCCGAGGAATACGGCTTCGCCACTGCGCCACTGGTCGTATCGGGATGCGTGATGATGCGGGCCTGCCAACTGGACACCTGTCCGGTGGGCGTCGCCACTCAGAACCCGGAGCTTCGCGAGAAGTACGCCGGCAATGCCGATCACATCGTCAACTTCTTCGAGTTCATCGCCGAAGAGGTCCGCGAGCTGTTGGCCCAGTTGGGCTTCCGCTCGTTGGAAGAAGCCATCGGCCATGTCGAGGTGTTGCGGGCCCGTACCGGCATCGATCACTGGAAGGCCAAGGGGCTGGATCTGTCCCCGATCTTGGCCCAGGTGGAGGTTCCGGCCGGAACCGCGCTGCACCGGGTCACCGATCAAGACCACGGCTTGGCGGACAAGCTCGATGCGCAGTTGATCGAGATCGCCCAGCCGGCCATCACCAACGGTGAACTGGTCCGTGGCGACTTGCTGGTGCGAAATGTGGATCGAACCGTGGGAACACTGCTGGGCCATCAGGTGACCAAAGCCACCCAGGGTGCCGGGCTGCCGGAGAACACCATCGACTTCACGCTGCGCGGCACGGCCGGACAGAGCTTCGGTGCTTTCCTCCCGGCCGGCATCACGCTGCGCCTGGTCGGGGACTCCAATGACTACTTCGGTAAGGGACTCTCCGGCGGCCGCCTGATCCTGCGTCCGCACGAGCAGGCGGTGTTCGCCGCTGAGGAACAGATCATCGCCGGCAATGTGATCGCCTATGGCGCCACCAGCGGTGAGTTGTTCATCCGTGGTCAGGTGGGGGAGCGCTTCTGCGTTCGCAACTCCGGTGCCACCGCGGTGGTCGAGGGCGTGGGTGATCACGCCTGCGAGTACATGACCGGTGGTGAGGCACTCATCCTGGGCCCGACCGGACGCAACATCGCCGCGGGAATGTCGGGAGGTGTCGCGTGGGTGTTGGACCTGGTCGAAGCCCGATTGAACACCGAACTGGTCGACGCACTGCCGGCCTCGGATGCCGATGTGATCCGGATTCGGGAGTTGTTGGCCAAGCACTTTGAAGAGACCGGTTCAGCGGTGGCCGAGACGTTGTTGGCCTGCGAGCCCACCGAGCTGGCGAAGCGATTCACCACGCTGGTGCCGCGCGACTACGCCCGGGTACTGAAGGCGCGCGCTGAGGCTGAGGCGGCCGGACTGGATGAGGAGACCACGGTGAAACTCATGATGGAGGCCTCCCATGGCTGATCCCCGAGGATTCATGACCACCCCGCGTGAGGTGGCCGAGCGCCGTCCGGTGGACGAGCGGGTGCAGGACTGGCAAGAGGTTTACCCGGGAACCCCCGGGCGGGCCGTGCTGCCGATCATCTCCAAGCAGGCCGGTCGATGCATGGACTGCGGCATTCCGTTCTGCCACTCGGGTTGCCCGTTGGGCAATCTGATTCCGGAGTGGAATGACATGACCTGGCGCGACGACTGGCGCGGGGCGTTGGAGCGGCTGCATGCCACCAACAACTTCCCCGAATTCACCGGACGGCTGTGCCCGGCACCGTGTGAGACCGCCTGTGTGGTCGGGATTCACCGTGACCCGGTGACGATCAAGAACATCGAGGTGTCCATCATCGATCGCGGCTGGGATGACCGCCGCGTCGTGGCCGAGCCGGCCGCCTGGCACACCGGCAAGACCGTCGCCGTGGTGGGCTCTGGCCCGTCCGGCCTGGCCACCGCTCAGCAGTTGACCCGCTCGGGCTACACCGTGGTCGTATTCGAACGCGCCGATGACGTCGGCGGGCTGCTGCGCTACGGCATCCCGGAGTTCAAGATGGAAAAGGACATCCTGAACAAGCGTCTCAAGCAGATGCGGTTGGAGGGCACCGCCTTCAAGACCGGCGTCAACATCGGCGTCGATCTCACCGGCGAGGAACTCCGCGACCGCTTCGATGCGGTGGTCTTGGCCATCGGGTCGACCGTGCCCCGTGAACTTCCGGTTCCGGGTCGGGAGTTGGCCGGAATCCATCAGGCGATGGAGTATCTGCCCCAGGCCAACCGGGTCGCTCGGGGCAAGCAGGTCAGCGACCAGATCCTGGCCACCGGCAAGGACGTCGTGATCATCGGCGGTGGCGACACCGGCGCTGACTGCCTGGGTACCGCCCTGCGCCAGGGTGCCGCCTCGGTTACTCAACTGGAGATCATGCCGATGCCGCCGCAGACCCGGCCCGAACATCAGCCGTGGCCTACCTTCCCAATGACCTACAAGGTCACCTCGGCTCATGAAGAGGGCGGCGAGCGGGTCTACTCGGTTTCCACCGCGAAGTTCCTCGGCGACGACCAGGGCCGGGTTGCCGGCTTGGAGGTCAACGACGTGGAGTTCGTGGGCGGCAAGCTGGAAGTGATCCCCGGCACCACCCGCACGATCGATGCGCAGTTGGTGTTGTTGGCGATGGGCTTTGTGGGCCCGGAGCGCGAAGGCCTGGTCGAGCAACTGGGCTTGGAGCTTGATCCTCGCGGAAACATCGCGCGCGACCAGAACTTCGCGACCAATGTGCCCGGAGTGTTCGCCTGCGGTGACGCCGGACGGGGACAGTCTTTGATCGTGTGGGCGATCGCGGAGGGCCGTTCCTGCGCCCATGCCGTGGATTCCCTGCTTTCGGGACGCACCTCGAACCTGCCCAGGCCGATCGCCCCCACCGATCGTCCTTTGGTTCTGGGCTGAGGCACAGGGCTCAAATCGGCACAGGGCTCAAATCGGCACAGGGCTCAAATCCGGCCGTAACGATCGGATCCCGCCTAAGCTTGGCCTGCGAAATGGGGGCGGATGAGTACCTGGTTCAGTCGGGCGGTGGCTGCTGTGCGCCAACCGCGTGCCGACCGGATTGTGGCGGTGGCCATGCTGCTGCTCTTCGCGTTGGCGCGGGCTGGTGGCTTCGAGGAGCGCGACCCCTATTGGGAGGCTCGGGCTGGCGTGGAGAACCTGGCCGGGCAGCCGCTGCTGCGTCCGGACACCTGGTCGTGGTCGGGTGTCGGCGGGGATTGGTATCAGAACTCGCCGCTGTGGAATGACATTCTCGGTCTGGGCTGGTTGGCCGGCGGCTTTTGGGGACTGTTCGCGGTCACGCTGCTGCTGATCGGTGGCTATCTGCTGCTGGCCTTTTTCTTGGGCCTGCTACTGGGCGGACGGCCGCTGCCCGCGTTGGCGGCAGTCATTCTCACCGTGTCTCCGGCGATCTCGATGATCAGCCCCCGCGGCACCCTGGTTGTGGAGGTCCTGATCCTCGGCGCGGTCGCGGTGGCCGTGTGGGCCGCCAAGGGACCCTTGGCTCGCGGCGGAACCGCGCTGGCTGCCACGGCGGTGCTGATCGCAAGTGCGGCCTGGTCGACGGTGGGCAACTGGATGCACCTGTCGTTTCTGATGATCTCCCCGGCGATGGCCGTGGTGTTGATCCCGGTGTGGTGGCTGGCGCCGCTGCCGCGGGCCCGCCGGGTAGCGGTGATCCTGGCGTCCGGGATCGGCTGGGCGGTGGGGCCGGTGGCCTCGCCCTATGGCCTGGTGCAGGGTTTGCAGCACAGCAGCGAGGTGGCCCGCGTGTGTGAGGGGCTGATCCTGGAATGGGTCTCACCGTTCTCGGAGAACTCGCACCCGGTGTTCTGGCTGATGGCGGTGGTCGCGATCCTCGTGGCCGTAGCCATCACCTGGTGGCTGGTCTGGCGGCTGCGTGGTGGTGATCGCAGTGTGGCGATGGGTGGGCTGTTGGCCCTGAGCCTGATCGGGGTTCCTGCGGCGCTTGCCGGACTCACCGCGATCAGATTCTTGGGGGTGGCACTGCTGACGCTGGCGCCGGTAGCCGCGGTCGCTGCCACCGATGCGGTGGGGATGCTGCGCCGCTGGTTGCGGGAACACTCTCATCCGGGGCTGCTGGCCCGGACACAGGGGGACTACTGGCGTCCACTGGTGGCTGCTGCGGTCGTGGTGTTGCTGCCGTGGGCGTTGGTCGTGGGCAGCAACCATGCGGTCCCCAAGGAGCTTTCTGCGGTGGAGAAACTTCCAGCCGGGTGCATACTCTTCGCCCCCGGCGGGCTGTCGGCCACCGCGGTACTGACCCGTCCGGATGTGAAGGTGTGGATCGATGGTCGCGCCGACTTCTACGGACGGGCACACCTGATTCTCACCTACCGCTACTTCTTCTTGGAGACCCCGCAGTTGGTGCCGGAGCAGGCGACCTGCCTGATGATGGACCGCAAGGCCAAGGAATCCGATCAGTTGGCGGCGGCGCTGCTGGCCTCCCCGGATTGGCGGGTCATCGCCGAAGATGATCGCTATGTGGTTTGGGTGCCGGCTGAGTGAGCCTCGATTTCGGGGTGCATTCGTTCCAGGGTGGACTTGCCGAACAGTGATTCGACCAGATCGACGGTCAGCTCCGCGGTCCGGTTTCGCTCATCGAGGGCTGGATTGACCTCCACCAGGTCCAGGGACGCCAACAGTCCGGTGTCGGCGATCATCTCCATGCACAGCTGGGCTTCCCGGTAGGTGGCGCCACCGCGCACCGGAGTGCCCACCCCAGGGGCCACCTCGGGATCGACGAAATCCAGATCGATGCTGACATGAAGATGGGTATCGGCAGTCATCCCCGACAGCGCCCGAACCATGGTGCGTCGCATGCCGATCTCGTCGATGAAGCGCATATCGAATACCTCCACCCCCTCCGCACGCAGGAAGGACTTTTCGCCGGCATCGACGCTGCGCAGCCCGATCTGACGAATATCCGCGGTAGGCACGGCTGGCGCCACACCGCCCAGGGTGGTGAGCTCGGCCGGGCCATGCCCGGCCAGGCAGGCCACCGGCATGCCGTGGATATTGCCCGAGGGGGTGAGCTCGGCGGTGTTGAAATCGGCGTGGGCGTCCACCCAGATGACGCGCAGCGGTTTGCCGAGGGTGCGGCAGTGCGCGGCCACCGCACTGATCGATCCGATGGCCAGGCTGTGGTCACCGCCGAGCAGAATCGGCAGTCGCTGGTGAGCCAGTTCGGTGGCGGTTGCTTCGAAGACTGCCCGATTCCAGGCGATCACCTCGGTCAGGTGGCGGTATCCGTCCACCGGTGGCAGTTGGGGGTTGTCCGGGCCACTCAGATCGCCGACGTCGTGGACCTCGCAGCCGAAACCGGTCAGCGCCTCGGCCAGACCGGCCACGCGCATCGCCTGGGGTCCGAGCCGACACCCCAACCGGGATGCGCCGACGTCGGTGGGCGCGCCGATGAGACTCACCTGTGCTGTCACCAAGGCCTCCTTGCTAGGTGTCAGATCAGACGCTAGCCCAGCAGTGCACGGCATACCACCGGATCGGTGATCAGGATGGCTTACTGGGTGAGTCGAGGCGCCGATTGGTCAGTGCTCAGAGTTACAGTGAAGACCCGCTGACTTCCCCCAGCGCCATGCCATCATCCCACCAAGCCCGATAGGGAGGTCGCGGTCAGCGTGTCGGCCGAATTCGTGCACCTGCATTGCCACTCGGAGTACTCGATGTTGGACGGTGCAGCCCGTCTGGGAGATCTGGTTTCCACCGCCGAACAGATGGGTATGAATGCCCTGGCGGTCACCGATCACGGAAACCTCTTCGGGGCCTACGAGTTCTACAAGGTCGCCAAGAAGACCTCGGTCAAGCCGATCATCGGGCTGGAGGCCTACCTCACCCCGAAGACCCATCGCAGTGAACGCAAACGCGTCCAATTCGGCGACGGTACCGGCGATGATGTCTCCTCCAAGGGCGCCTATACCCACATGACGATGTGGGCCTCCAATTCCGAGGGCATGCACAACCTGTTCCGACTCAGTTCGATGAGTTCGCTGGAGGGTTTCTTCTACAAGCCCCGGGCCGATCGGGAACTGCTGCATCGCTACGCCAAGGGGTTGATCGCCACCACTGGCTGCCCCTCTGGTGAAGTGCAGACTCACCTTCGCCTGGGCCAATACGCCGAGGCTCTGGCTTCGGCTGCCGAGTTTCGGGATATCTTCGGCGCCGGCAACTTCTATGTCGAACTCATGGATCACGACTTGGAGATCGAGCGCCGGGTCCGTGACGATCTGCTGCGCCTGGCCAAAGACCTGAATCTGCCGTTGGTGGCCAGCAACGACCTGCACTATGTACGCGCCGAGGACGCCGACGATCACGACACTTTGCTGTGTGTGTCGGCCGGTTCCACCAAGGACGCCCCCAATCGTTTTCGCTTTAACGGCAACGGCTACTACCTGAAGTCGCCTGAAGAGATGCGACATCTGTTCCGCGATGTGCCGCAGGCCTGCGACAACACTTTGGAGATCGCCGAGCGGTGCCAGACCAGCTTTGATGAGGGAACCGGCACCTACATGCCCGACTTCCCGGTGCCTGCCGGGGAGTCGGAAACCAGTTGGTTCATCAAAGAGGTGGCCAGCGGGTTGGCGCAGCGGTATCCGGAGGGAGTTCCGGAGTACGCCATCAAGCAGGCCGAGTATGAGGAAGAAGTCATCATCGGCAAGGGCTATGCCGGCTACTTCCTGGTGGTCGCCGACTTCATCAACTGGGCCAAGGCCAACGGCATTCGGGTGGGGCCCGGTCGGGGCTCGGGTGCCGGGTCGATGTGCGCCTATGCGATGAAGATCACCGATCTGGATCCGGTGCCGCACGGCCTGATCTTCGAGCGCTTCCTGAACCCCGAACGTCCCTCGATGCCGGACTTCGATGTGGACTTCGACGAGCGTCGCCGCGGCGAAGTGATCCACTACGTCACCGAGAAATACGGCGCGGATCGGGTCTGCCAGATCGTCACCTACGGCACGATCAAAGCCAAGCAGGCCATCAAGGACGCCGGGCGTGTGCTGGGCATGCCCTTCTCGCTGGGGGAGCGCGCCACCAAGGCCTACACCCCGCCGGTGCAGGGCAAAGACGTCGCTTTGGCCGATGTTTTCGATCCCGAGCATGCCCGCTACGGCGAAGGCACCGAGTTCCGGGAGCTGTATGACAACGATCCGGACGTGAAGACGGTGGTCGATACCGCCCGCGGCATTGAGGGACTCAAACGGCAGTGGGGAGTACATGCGGCTGGAGTCATCATGTCCAGCGCCCCACTGATGGATGTGATCCCGATCATGAAGCGGGAGCAGGACGGCCAGATCATCACCCAATTCGACTATCCCAGTTGCGAGAGCCTGGGCCTGGTCAAGATGGACTTCCTCGGGCTGCGAAATCTGACGATCTTGGACGACGCGGTGGCCAATGTGCGCGTCAACCGGCACATTGATCTGGATCTGGATGCACTGCGTCGGGACATGACCGATACCGCGACCTACGAACTGTTGGCTTCCGGGGAGACGCTCGGCGTGTTCCAGTTGGACGGCAGTGGACTGCGCTCGCTGCTGAAGATGATGCGTCCGGACAACTTCGAAGACATCTCGGCAACCATCGCGTTGTATCGCCCCGGTCCAATGGGTGCCGACAGCCATACCAACTACGCGCTGCGAAAGACCGGCCGGCAAGCCGTGGAGCCCATTCACCCCGAGTTGGCCGAACCGCTGGCCGACATCCTGGGCACCACCTACGGCCTGATCGTCTACCAGGAGCAGATCCAGCAGATCGCTCAGCGCGTGGCCGGCTACAGCCTGGGTCAAGCCGACCTGTTGCGCCGAGCCATGGGCAAGAAGAAGAAGGAAGTGCTGGAGGCCGAATTCAAGCCCTTCAGTTCGGGAATGAAGGAGCGGGGCTTCTCCGACACGGCGATCAACAAGCTGTGGGAGATCATGGTCCCCTTCGCCGCCTATGCCTTCAACAAAGCCCACTCGGCCGCCTATGGCGTGGTCTCCTACTGGACGGCGTATCTGAAGGCCAACTATCCGGCCGAGTTCATGGCAGCGCTGCTGGAATCGGTGAAGAGCGACAAGGACAAGACCGCCCTGTATCTGGGGGAGTGCCGTCGCATGGGCATCAAAGTGCTGCCCCCGGACGTCAACGAATCCGAGGGGCGCTTCACCCCGGTCGGTCCGGACATCCGCTACGGCCTTGCCGCGGTGCGCAACGTCGGCGAGAACGTGGTGGCTGGGATTGTTCAGGCCCGCACCGAGTGCGGCAAGGCCTCGGACTTCAACACCTTCCTCGATCAGATTCCGCTGGTGGCCTGCAACAAACGGGTCATAGAGTCCCTCATCAAGGCCGGCGCCTTCGACTCGATGGGGCACACGCGGCGTTCGCTGATGGAGTGCTTCGAGCGCCGCGTCGATGAGGTGATCGACCTGAAGCGCAACCAGGCCAACGGTCAAGACGACCTGTTCGGCGACGCCGGTTCGGAGACCCACATCGCCACCGCGCCGGTGCCCGACGTCCCGGAGTGGGACAAGCGGGTGCGGCTGGCCTTCGAGCGCGAGATGCTCGGCCTGTATGTGAGCGATCATCCACTGTTGGGTCTGGAACATGTCCTGGCCGCCCACCGTGATCTGAGCATCGGGGAATTGCGAGCCGATGATGGCCCGCGGGACGGCATGGTGACCGTTGCGGGAATGATCACCTCGGTGGTTCGTAAACAGACCAAGAACGGGGACGTGTGGGCGATCGTCACCGTGGAGGACCTGGAATCGGCGATCGAGGTACTGGTCTTTCCGAAGGTGTATGCCACGGTCGCTTTGTCGTTGGCCACCGACACCGTGGTGCGGATCAAGGGTCGGGTGCGTAGCAAGGACGATTCGGTGGAGATGACCGGCCAGGAGGTCGCCTTCCCCGATGTGAGCGAGGGACCCTCCGGCCCGCTGGTGATCCAACTTCCGGCGGTTCGCTGCACCCCGGCGGTCGTGGAGCAATTGCGACAGGTCCTGCGGTCTCATCCGGGCCCGACCGAGGTACGCGTACGGCTGGTCTCGGCAACCAGCGGTGCCAAGATCTGGAAGCTCGATGAACAACTGCGAGTGGCGCCTTCACGTCCGCTGATTGCCGATCTCAAGGCTCTGCTGGGACCGTCCTGTGTGGCTGGGTGATTGGGCATGACGCCAACACTTTGCGGCCCAGGTTGGACTAGGCTTCGGCTGTGAGCACCACCGTCGCCGAGGAATTGGCCACCGAACCGGACCCGCCGGCCCAGACGGGTTCGCTGGCGGCCTGGATCTTGCTGCTGGTCGGCCTTTCGATCGTGGTGGGCGCCTTGGCCGGAGTGTTCTGGTCGGGGGTGGTGACATTACCGAGCTACGAGATCCAGCCCGATGGTTCGGCCGTGATCGGCGAGCAGGGGTTGAGCCAAATCGTCGCCGCCGATGTGTGGTTCAGCATCACCGGAGCTCTGGTGGGTGCTGGACTGGGCATTGTGGTGTGGAAATGGTTCCGCCCCTTGGGGTGGCCCTGCGCACTGTTGGCGGTCGCTTCGGGGCTGATCGCTGCACTGGCCTGCTGGCGATTCGGGACCCTCTTGGGCCCGGGGCCCTTCGATGTACGCATGGCGGCCGCGCAGGCCGGCGATCTGGTGCCGGTTTCGTTGGAACTGCAGGCCTGGTCGGCGTTGGCCATCTGGGCGTTTGCGGCGGTCACTCCGGTGCTGCTGGCCTCATCGCTGGGGCCCGACGACGAAGAGGAAATCGCCGAGAGCTCCCGAGACGAACACGGCGAATCCGAGGATCACGCCGAGGTCGACGAAATAGGCGTCCTGACCACTGAGGAGACCTGAGGCGAGAATGACCAGCGGAGTCGAGACCGAACGTAAGTTTGCTTTGGGAAGAGGCGAAGATCTTCCCAGTCTTGACGATCTTGTCGAGGTCGGTCCGGCCGAGGATTTGGAACTGGTCTTCACCTACTACGACACCCACGACTTCCGGCTCAATGCGGTCGGTCAGGTGCTGCAACGCCGCCGCGGCGCAGAGGACGCTGGCTGGCACGCCAAGCTCCCTACCGATGATCCCGACTCCCGCCGGGAGATCGCTTTACCTCCCGGTGGGGAAAGGTTGCCGCGGCAGTTGCGTGACCTGGTGGCCGACACCGCCGCCGAGCAGGCCTTGTACCCGGTCGCTGAGGTCCACATCAGCCGGCAGCGGCGCACGCTGCGCGATGCGTCCGGAGCGGTCTTGGCCCACACCTTCACCGATCGGGTGCGCGCCAGGGTCGCCGGGCGGGTGCAGGAGTGGACCGAGGCCGAAATCGAGCTGGTCAATGCCGAAGCGGGATTTCTCGACCAGGTGGAGGCGGCGCTGGCCGAAAAAGGCGTGTTGCGTTCGCGGGCGGCGTCGAAGCTGTCCCGGGCCCTGGCTGAGCAGCCGGTTCTGGGTGAGGATTCGCCCGAACCGCCGCAAGCCTGGGCGGTGGCGCGCAGCTACTTGAGTGCGCAGATCGGTGTGCTGCAATCGCTGGAACCGCAGCTCATGGCCGATTCCTTCGACGCGGTGCATCGCTGCCGGGTGGCCAGCCGCCGGCTGCGCTGCGTGCTGAGATCCTTCTCGGGGCTGTTCCGTACCGGGGCGGTGCGCGCGCTGCGCGAGGAGTTGCGGTGGTACGCCGAGAATCTCGGCTCTCCGCGGGACGCCGAGGTGATGCTCGAGCGCGTCACGGCGGCTATGGGTGCCCTCGCCGAACCGATGGACGCCGCAGTCAGCGAACGGGTCGGCAAAGAACTGGCTGCGGCCCACCGCAACGCTCACCACGATCTGATCGCTGCCCTGACCAGTGAACGCTATGTGCGTCTGCAACTGGCGCTGGAGCGGCTGCTGGCCGATCCGCCGCTGGACTGGAGGGCGTCCGAACCGGCCTCGATTCTGCTGCCTGGGATGTACGAGGCCGTGGTGGCCGAAGTGCGGCGACGCAGCGAACGAGCTTTGGCTCGTCCGGAGGATTTCACCCGCTGGCATGAGACCCGCAAGGCGGCCAAGGCCGCGCGTTACAGCGCCGAGTTGATGGTCGGCGCCACCGGAGAGGCTGCCCAGCAGGCGGCTCAGGCCTGGGCTCAGGTGAGCGGGGCTTTGGGGGAGGTTCAGGATTGCGTGATGGCTGACCAGGTGATCGCCGATCTGTCCTATTCGGCCGTGCGCGATGGCCTGCCGCGAACACCTTTCGACGACCTGCGCTGCGTGCAGGACGGGCTACGCCGCGAGGCGCTGGCGCGCGGTCGGGCCCTCCTGGTGGAGGCGCTGGGGTAACTCAGCCGGCAATATCGCCCACCAGGGCCCCGGTGAGCTCTATCAGTGCGAGGGGGGAGAGTTCGACGTCCAGGCCGCGACGGCCCGCGGAAACGAAGATGGTGTCCCACAGCTCGCAGGTTTCATCGATCGCCGTGTCCAGCCGTGTGCGTTGGCCCAGGGGAGAGACACCCCCCAGCACATAACCGGTGCTGCGGGTGGCCTGGGCTGCCGCGGCGAGCGACGCGCGCTTGACGCCGAACAACTGGGCGCACGACTTCAGATCCAATTTTCCGGCCACCGGGACCAGCGCTACGGCGAGTCTCCTCGGGGTGGCCTCGAGTTCGACCACCAGGGTCTTGAACATGCGCAGTGGATCGATGCCCAAGGCAGTGGCCGCTTCCTGGCCATAGCTGGCGACCTGGGGATCGTGGTGGTAGCTGTGCAGCCGGTAGCTCACCTGAGCGGCGTCCAGGACGGCGGTGGCCGGTGTGGCGGACATCAGCGCAGCTCCGCCACGATCGAAACCAGTACCGGGGCGGCGATCAAGGCCGGAAGCAGGTCGCCGATCTGAATCTGCTTGATCCCCAGCAGCCTGATGCCCAAGCCGAGCAGAATCACCCCACCGGTGGCGGTAAGCGCATCCAGTTGTGCCACCGGCAGCACATTCCCCAGCCAGAACCCGGCCGCGGTCAGGCTGCCCTGGTAAATCGCCAGCGGGATGGCGGCGAAGGCCACCCCGATGCCCAGGCTGGAGGCGAAAGCCATCGCGGCGAAACCGTCCATCACCGCTTTGACCACCAGTTGCTCGGCGCCGTGGCCCATGCCGTCGGAAAGCGAACCCAGGATGGACAGCGGGCCCACGCAGAAGATCAGGGTCGCGGTGACGGAGGCTTCGATGAAGGTGTGGTGATCGGCCCCGCGTGCGAAATGGTTGCGCAGCCAATCCGCACCGTGGTCGAGGCGCTGTTCCAAACGCATCAGCGATCCGAGGATCCCGCCGATCAACAGCGCGGCCAACACGATCAGCAGGCGCGACTGGGCGCCGACCGCAGCGCCGAACGCCTCCGACATGCCCTGGGCGACCGACAGTCCACCAATGACCAGCGAGATCAGCCCCAGGATCTGGGTGACCACCGTCCGAGTGCGCTCCGGGAGCCGGTGACCGATCAGGACGCCCAGCAGTGCGCCCACCACGACGCTGACCACATTGATGAGCGTGCCTGCGCCGATGAACATGGCCGCCATTCAATCACTGGCCGGGCCTAGGTGGACTCCGCGTCCGCGGACCTGGGCGTTCGTCGGGTGGGGCTGCGGAAGGGGCGAGACCCAATCGCTCTAGAATGGCGCCCGTGCTGCAAACCATCGACCTGCGAGGTCAGAACCTGGCTGATTACCGTGCGGCGTTGCCGCGCGCAGACTTCGATGTGGAGGCCGCCGTGGAGCGGGTGCGTCCCATCGTGGCGGCCGTCGCCGAACGAGGGGCCGCTGCTCTGGCGGAGTTCAGCGAGCAGTTCGACCATGTGGTGCCGTCGAGCTTTCGAGTGCCGGACGCGGCGCTCGCCGCCGCTGAAGCGGAGTTGAGCGACGAGTTGCGCGAAGCCTTCACCGAGGCGATCCGGCGGCGGCGTCTGGTGGCCGAGGCCGAGGCTGCCAGTGTGCCGGTTCGCGTCGAGTTGGCGGCCGGGGCCGTGGTGGAACAGCGACTGATCCCGGTGCGCCGGGTGGGGTTGTACGTGCCGGGTGGCCTGGCGCCGCTGGCGTCGAGTGTGTTGATGAATGTCGTCCCTGCTCAGGTGGCCGGGGTGTCCTCGATCGCGGTGGCCAGCCCGCCGCAGGCCGAGTTCGGTGGGCTTCCGCACCCGAACATCCTCGCCGTCTGTGCCCTGCTGGGCGTCGATGAGGTCTATGCCGTCGGCGGTGCGCAAGCGATTGCGATGTTCGCCTACGGTGTGCCGGAGGTCTGCGACCGGGTGGACCTGGTGACCGGGCCGGGAAATATCTACGTGGTCGCTGCCAAGCGGCTGTTGCGTGGTGTGATCGGCATCGATTCGGAGGCCGGCCCCACCGAGATCGCGATTCTGGCCGACGACTCCGCGCGCGCCGATCATGTGGCCGCTGACCTCATCTCCCAGGCCGAACACGACCCGATGGCCGCCTCGGTACTGGTCACCGATTCCGAGGCGCTGGCCGCGGCTGTGCGGACCGAAGTCGATGCCCAGGTGGCAGTGACCAAGCATGTGGATCGGATTCGTACGGCTTTGTCCGGGCCACAGTCGGCGATCGTCCTGGTTGATGACGTGGAGCAGGGCCTGGCCGTGGTGAATGCCTATGCCGCCGAGCACCTGGAGATCCAAACCCGTGACGCCGCTGCGGTCGCTGATCGGGTCCACAACGCTGGGGCGATCTTTGTGGGGTCCTATGCGCCGGTGTCGTTGGGCGACTACAGCGCCGGATCGACCCACGTGCTGCCTACGGCAGGCTCGGCGGCTCACTCCTCGGGGCTGAATGTGCACAGCTTCCGCAAACAGGTGCACGTCATCAACTACTCAGCCGAGGCGTTGGCGGAATTGGCCGACTCGGTGGAGGCGTTCGCCAGTGCCGAGGACCTGCCCGGACACCGGGCTGCGATCAGCGTTCGGCGGCCGTCGTGAAGCCTGATGTGAGCTTGGACGACCTGCCGCTGCGTCCGGAGTTGGTGGGGGAGCGCCCCTATGGTGCACCGCAGTTGGACGTGCCGGTGCGGCTCAACGTCAATGAGAACCCCTACCCGCCCAGTGCTGTGATCGCTGCGGCGATGGGGGAGGCGATCACCCGGATCGCGGCCGACCTTGATCGTTATCCGGATCGCGAGGCCACCGCGTTGCGCGAGGACCTGGCCGGTTACCTCGGTCACGGCCTGCAGGCGAAGAACATCTGGGCGGCCAACGGCTCCAATGAGGTCATGACTCATCTGTTGGGTGCCTTTGTCGGTCCGCTTCGGCGGGTCTTGACCTTCGGGCCGACCTATTCGATGTATCCCGAATACGCGCGCAACACCCACAGTGAGTATGTGGTGGTGCCGCGGCGGCCCGATTTCAGCGTGGACGCCGCCATGGTCTTGGCCGCTATCGAGGAGCACCAACCGAGCGTGGTGTTGATCACCACCCCGAACAATCCGACCGGAACCGTCACCGGGCTGCCGGTCCTGACCGAGATTCTGGCCGGCACCGAGACGATCGTGGTGGTCGATGAGGCCTATCAGGAGTTCGCCCGCGATCCCGAGCAGACTGCGCTCAGCTTGCTGCCCCGGTTTGGGAACTTGGTAGTGAGCCGCACCCTGAGCAAGGCGTTCGCCCTTGCCGGAGGGCGATTGGGGTATCTGGCTGCGGCGCCGGCCATTGTGGATGCCTGCCGGATCGTGCGGCTGCCGTACCACCTGTCGGCACAGACCCAGGCGATCGCGCGGGTTGCTTTGGCTTATGCCCCCGACATGCTGGCTCGCGTTGATGAATTGCGGCGTACTCGTGACGAGATGCTGGTGCGGCTGCCTCAACTGGGGGTAGAGGTGATCGACTCCGAGGCGAACTTCTGTTTGTTCGGAAGGTTCAGCGACCGTCATGATGTCTTTGTTCGGCTTCTGGACCGAGGTGTGCTGGTCCGAGAGACCGGGCCTGCAGGGTTCCTGCGGGTCTCGGTGGGTACGCCAGCCGAAACGGAGGCGTTTTACGCTGCATTGAGTGATGTGCTGAAGGAGATCGGATGAGCCCGCGTACGGCGGTGCAGGAGCGACGGACCAGTGAGTCCGTGGTTCGGGTTGCCCTGAATCTGGACGGCACCGGTGAGTCCAGCATCAACACCGGGGTCGGCTTCTACGATCACATGCTCACTGCCTTGTCCCGCCACTCCCTGATCGACCTGGAAGTCAGCACCACCGGAGATGTGCACATCGATGGCCACCACAGTGTGGAGGACACCGCGATTGTGCTCGGCAAGGCCTTTGCTGAGGCCCTGGGTGACAAAGCCGGGATCCGGCGTTTCGGTGATGCCTTGGTGCCCCTAGACGAAGCCTTGGCGCAGGCCGTGGTCGATGTCGCCGGGCGGCCCTATGTGGTGTGCACCGGTGAGCCGGACGGCCAGCAGTACGCCGTGATCGGTGGGACCGGCGCGGCCTACGCAGGTTCGCTGACCCAACACGTGTTCGAGTCCTTTGCGCTGAACGCGGGTATTGCCCTGCATGTGCGCCTGCTGGCCGGGCGCGATCCGCACCACATCGTGGAAGCCCAGTTCAAAGCCGTGGCTCGCGCACTGCGCGATGCGGTAGCGCTGGATCCGCGAATCGAGGGCATCGTGCCCTCGACGAAGGGCACCTTGTGAACGCTGTGCCGGTGGTCGCAGTACTCGACTACGGTTCGGGCAATCTTCATTCAGCCACTCGGGCGCTGAGTGCTGCCGGAGCCCAGGTCGAACTGACCGCCGATCCCGAACGCTGCTTGGCTGCCGACGGTCTGGTCGTTCCGGGAGTGGGCGCCTTTGCCGCCTGCATGACCGGCCTGATCGGAGTCTCCGGCCCGGAACTGATCGCGCGCAGGCTTCAGGCTGATCGCCCCATCCTGGGCATCTGTGTAGGACACCAGGTGATGTTCGGTTCCGGGGTGGAGCACGGAGAGCAGGCCGCCGGCCTGGGGGTCTTGCCTGGAGTCGTCGAGCGGCTGACGGCGGTTCCGCTGCCGCATATGGGCTGGAATCAGGTGCAGGTCGCCGCCGGGTCTGCCATGTTCGCCGGCATCGAAGACGAGCGGTTCTACTTCGTCCACTCCTATGGGGTGCATCCGGATCAGGCCTGGCCGGCCGGTGTTGCGGTGAGTACCTGTGAGCACGGTGGTGACCGATTCGTGGCCGCGGTGGAAGCCGGACGGCTGTGGACCACCCAGTTTCATCCTGAGAAGTCTGGAGCGGCCGGAGCGCGGCTGCTGCGCAATTGGTTGGCCACCGTAAGGAATGTGTGATGAGTGACCTGATTCTGTTGCCCGCCGTCGATGTGCAAGGCGGGCAGGCAGTGCAGTTGGTGCAAGGCGTCGCGGGCAGCGAGAAGGTTTTCGGAGACCCGCTGCAGGCTGCCCAGCGCTGGCAGGACGCCGGTGCGCGCTGGTTGCACCTGGTCGACCTGGACGCCGCTTTCGGGCGCGGCAGCAATGCCGAGGTGTTGGCCGGCATCGTCGCTGCGGTCGACATGGAGGTGGAGATGTCCGGCGGCATCCGCGACGACGCCTCCCTGGAACGTGCGCTGGCCACCGGTTGCCGCCGAGTGAACATCGGCACGGCCGCCTTGGAGAACCCGCAGTGGTGCGAACGCATCATCGCCGAGCACGGTGACCGGATCGCCATCGGGCTCGACGTCCGTGGCACTCGGTTGGCCGCCCGCGGGTGGACCCAGGAGGGCGGCGACCTCTATGAGACCCTCGACCGGCTCAACGCTGCCGGCTGTGTTCGCTATGTGGTCACCGATGTGGCCAGCGATGGCATGTTGAGCGGGCCGAACCTTGCGCTGCTGGCCGATGTGTGCGCCCGCACCGACGCGGCGGTCATCGCCAGCGGGGGAGTGTCCAGCATCGACGACCTGGTCGCGTTGCGGGAGTTGGTCCCCGCCGGTGTGGAAGGCGCGATCATCGGCACTGCGCTGTACGTGGGCAACTTCACCTTGGCGGAGGCACTGAGTGCCGTTCGTGCCTGACCCTGATTCCGCGGAGCTGCTGGACGCCCATGATCGGTTGCTGCGCGGCGATCCGGAGGTCGTGGTGGCCGATGATGTAGTGGTGCAGGACGGCCTGTGGCTGGCCGTGTTCGGCGAGGACGGTTTCGTCAGTCACCGAGCCCTGGCTGAGCGCTCTGGCACCGCCCTGGATGCCCTCGTGGCGGGGGTGATCAGCCACTTTGTTGCGCGGGGGATTTCGGAGTTCGAGTGGAAGACCCGCAGCCACGATGTCGGAAACGATGACCTCGTCGCTGCGCTGCTGCGCGCGGGCCTGGTCGCTGAACCGGTCGAGACGGTGATGATCGGCGAAACCACCACACTGATGACCCCGGTGGCAGTGCCGGACCCGCTGGTGCTGCGGAAGGCCGGGACCGATGGCCATGACCTCAGTGATGATGTCGAGGCTGTGGATGCCCTGCATGCCGCCGTGTTCGAACACCACCAGCAGCGCTTCAGTGAACGGCTGATGGCCGAACTCACCGAACGCCCTGATCTGAGGCAACTGTGGCTGGTCAGCGACGGCGCACAGGTCCTCAGTGCCGGGCGGGTGGAGTTCAGTGGTCCGGTCGCAGGGCTCTTCGGTGGCGCGACCCTGCCGCAGTGGCGCGGCAGGGGTCTGTATCGGGCGATGACGGCGGCCCGGGCGGCCTCGGCGGCCCAGGCTGGCTGCGCGCTGATGTACGCCGAATGCACCCCCTTCAGCGAGCCGATCCTGCGCAGCGCCGGATTGCGTGCGATCACCACCACCACCCCCTACCTGTGGCGGCGCCCCGGACGCTGAGTCGCGCCCAGGTCAGGGGCCCCCACGATGTTGGTAGCCTCCAGACGACGCAGGCGGCCACGGCAACCGGTCGGCGCCACCTCGGATCCGCGGCGCGGGAAAGGACCACCATGATGCGGACCCACGGCAGCCTTGACGGTCAGGCCGGAGCCAATGCCGCACTGCTGATCGTGGGAGTGGTCTTCTCGATCATCGGTGCCATCGCCTTGACGATCTGCGGCATCTTCATCGTCATCGGCTGGCAGGGGGCGCTGGCCCAAACGGCGACGACGAACGGCACCATCACCGTGGTCCGGCCGGTCGACAGCTACGACCACCACGACAGCACCTGCACCCTGCGATACCACTATGAGGTGGATGGTCGGCAGTACGACTCTGGTACCCGAACCAGCGACACCTGGGCCTGCTCGCGCTACGAGGGGGAGCCGGTTGAGGTCCGCTACGACCCGCAACGTCCCTGGCAGGGGTCGATCCTGACCGACCAGACCGGTTTGTGGGCCCTGACGATTGCCGGCACCCTCGGCCCGTTGGCGTTCCTCGGCGCCGGGGTGGGAAGCCTGATCGGTTGGATCCGCCACAGGCGCAGCGTCAACCGGGAATCGGGCTCGGCGGAGCCGCGGACGGACAAGCCGATCGAGCCGACCGGCTCGCTGAGCGATCCGGTGAGCGAACCGGGTGCCGACGGATGGCCGCTGCTGGAGTCGTCGCAACCCGAGGATCGCTGAGTCGGGACGGACTCAGGGCACCCGCGCCGTCCATTCCGGGGTGTCGAACTTGGAGCGGCGCAGCTCAGCGGCGGCCGCCAGCTCCTGGGACGTGAGCTCACCGTCGACGACGTTGTGGAGGCGGCGGAAGGTTGCCAGGAAGGACTCCATGACGGCCTCCCGCGGCAGCTGAGTCTGGGATCGCACCGGATCGACGCGCTTGTTCGCGCTCTTGGTTCCCTTGTCGGAGAGCTTCTCTCGACCAATACGCAGAACTTCCAGCATCTTGTCGGCGTCGATGTCGTAGGCCATGGTGACGTGGTGCAGCAGCGCGCCGCCGACGAAGCGCTTCTGGGCGGCACCGGCGATCTTGCCGGCGTCGGAGGCGATGTCGTTCAGCCCGGCATAGCGCGCGGTGACGCCGACCTCGGCCAAGGCGGAGAGAACCCACTGATCGAGGAAGGCGTAGGAGGCCTCGTAACTCAACCCGTCCACCAGGGTGGTGGGGACAACCATCGAGAAGGTGATGCAGTTGCCCGCTTCCATGAACATGGCGCCACCGCCGGAGATGCGGCGAACCACCTGGACGCCATAGCGCTGCGCGGCCTCGGCATCGACTTCGTTGCGTAGGGACTGGAAGGATCCGATGACGACCGCAGGGTTGCCCCACTCCCAGAATCGGAACGTCGGCCCACGTCGGCCCGCGGCGAGTTCGCGGCCGAGAACTTCGTCCAGCGCGACATGCATGGCGGGGTCCAAAGGGCCCGGATCCAGATAGGTGAAGGTCTGATCGGCCCACCCGGTGGCGTGGCCCAGGGCCCGACGGACGGCCATCGCGATGGCGTGGGTGTCGAAGCCGGCCATGGTGATCGCTCCGGCGATGGTGCCGTCCTGGCGGGCCAAGGCCAGTTCGCGATCGATGTGGGCGGTTATGGCCGACACTGTGGTGTCGACACTGAGCCCGGTGAGCGCAGCATCGATGACCGGCAGGGCTTCGTCGGGGTCGAGGAAGAAGTCCCCGCTGAGTCGAACATCGGCCAGGCGGCCGTCCTCGACCCTCAGATCGATGGCGACGAGCTTGCCGCCGGGTACTTTGAACTCGCCGTGGCGGGGTTGAACCATGCCAGCCAAGATAGGTGTCATAGACTGAGCGGCGCAAAATCTTCACCCGGGACGGACGGACATCTATGAGCGGTCACTCCAAGTGGGCCACCACCAAGCACAAGAAGGCAGTCATCGATGCCAAGCGCGGCAAGCTGTTCGCCAAGCTGATCAAGAACATCGAGGTCGCTGCCCGCACCGGTGGCGCCGACCCCTCGGGAAACCCCACCCTGTATGACGCCATCCAGAAGGCCCGCAAGAACTCGGTGCCGGTGGACAATATCGAGCGCGCGGTCAAGCGTGGCGGTGGAATCGGCGGCGAATCCGTCGACTATCTGGAGATCACCTACGAGGCCTATGGGCCGGCCGGGGTGGCCATCCTGATCGAATGCCTGACCGACAACCGCAATCGCTCGGCCTCCGACGTCAAGGTCGCCGTCACCCGCAACGGTGGCACTATGGCCGATGTCGGCTCGGTGTCGCGCATCTTCGACCGCAAGGGCGTGGTTGAGGTCGCCAAGGCCCAAGGCGGACGCCAGCTCAGCGAGGACGACCTGCTGGAAGCCACCCTGGATGCCGATCCTGAGGACGTCATCGACGACGGCGAGACCTTCAAGGTGCTCTGCGATCCCAACCAGGTGGTGGAGGTCCGTAAGGCCATCCAGGCCGCCGAGTTGGACTACGAGTCCGCCGAAGTGCAGTTCGTGCCGCAATACGACCAGGCGATTTCCGATGCGGACACCGCCGGCAAGCTGTTCAAGCTGCTGGACGCCATCGAGGACCTAGACGATGTTCAGAATGTGTACAGCAACGAGGATGTGCCCGACGAGATCGGCGAGCAGATCGAAGGCTGATCCCGGCGTGCCTGCCGCATCGCGGTGCCCGGGAGTGGTTAGAATCCGAACACGTGTTCGGAAGGTTGTGCCATGCGTGTGCTCGGCGTTGATCCTGGTCTGACCCGCTGCGGAGTCGGCGTGGTGGACGGCCAACCCGGGCGATCCCCGAAGCTGGTTGACGTCGGGGTGATCACGACCCCGGCCGACCTGGAGCTTCCGCAACGGCTGCTGCGGATCGAGGCGGGCCTGACCGAATGGGTGAGTCAGCATCGTCCCGATGTGGTTGCCATCGAGAGAGTCTTCGCCGATCACAACGTGATCTCGGTGATGGGCACCGCGCAGGCTGCCGGACTGGCGATGCTGGTCGCGGCCAAGGCTGGCATCCCGGTGTTCTTGCACACCCCCACGGAAGTGAAGGCTGCGATCACCGGTTCGGGACGCGCCGACAAGGCGCAGGTGGCGGCTATGGTCACGCGCATCTTGAAACTCGACGCCGCGCCCAAACCCGCTGACGCCGCCGATGCGGCAGCCTTGGCGATCTGTCATCTGTGGCGCGGGGCAGCCGCCGATCGGCTGGCCCAGGCCATGGCGAAACAGGCGCGAAAGGCCAGCGCATGATCGCGCAACTGCGCGGGCGGGTTCTGGCCGTCGGCGGCACCTGGCTGGTGGTGGACCTTTCCGGGCTGGGGCTGCGGGTGCTGTGTGCGCCGGCGACCGCCGGTGCGGCCCGGCTGGGGGAGACCATCGAGTTGCACACCTCCCTGGTGGTTCGCGAAGACTCCTTGACCTTGTACGGCTTCGGCAGCGGCGATGAACGCGATCTCTTCGAACTGGTGCAAAGCGCCTCCGGCATCGGGCCGCGCATTGCCCTGGCGATCGTGTCGGTCTTCGACCCGGCCGAATTCGCCGCTGCGGTCACCTCCGGAAACACTGCCGCGATCACGCGGGTGCCCGGCATCGGTGCCAAAGGTGCCGCCAAGCTGGTTTTGGAACTCAAAGACAAGGTGGCGATCTTCACCGGTCACACCTCCGGTGGGACGCCGACCGGATCAGTGCCAGCAGACTGGCGCGAGCAGGTGATCGGTGGCCTGGAAGGACTGGGCTATTCCCATCGGGACGCCGAGGCCGCCTGTGATCGGGTGGCTGCTGAAGATCCGGGCGCCGAAGTGTCCGTGGCCCGATTGTTGCGCGCAGCACTGCGCAGCCTGGCAAAGTAGCTCAGCGTGGCAGACTCCGCAGCCGAGGATCCGCTGGACCCCCATGCACACCTCGATGAGCAAGCCGCCGAATCGGCGCTGCGTCCGGCAAGCCTGGCCGAGTTCGGTGGTCAACCTCGAGTCAGCGACCAGCTCGACTTGGTGCTGACCGCGGCCCGGCACCGAGGCGGGGTTCCTGATCACGTCCTGCTGTCGGGCCCGCCGGGATTGGGCAAGACCACCTTGGCGATGATCATCGCCGCCGAAATGGGTGTGCCGATCCGGGTGACGTCTGGTCCGGCGATCCAACACGCCGGTGACCTGGCTGCCATTTTGTCGGGCCTGACCGAGGGTGAGGTGTTCTTCCTCGACGAGATTCACCGCATGTCGCGTCCCGCTGAGGAAATGCTCTACCTGGCCATGGAGGACTTCCGGGTCGATGTGGTGGTGGGCAAAGGTCCCGGCGCGACCGCCATCCCGCTGGAGATCCCGCCCTTCACGTTGGTGGGCGCCACGACCCGCTCGGGGCTGCTGCCCGGACCGCTGCGGGATCGTTTCGGTTTCACCGCACAACTGGATTTCTACGCCAGCGCGGATCTGGAGAAGGTTCTGGCTCGTTCAGCAGGGCTGCTGAACATCACGCTGTCTGCCGATGCCGCCGCCGAGATCGCTTCCCGCTCCCGCGGCACGCCCCGTATCGCCAACCGATTGCTGCGCCGGGTGCGGGACTATGCCACGGTGCGCGCCGACGGCGTGCTCACCCGCGACGTCGCCGCAGCGGCGCTGACCTTGTACGAGGTAGACCCTTTGGGCCTGGATCGTCTGGACCGTGCCGTGCTCGACGCGCTGTGCCGTTCCTTCGGAGGGGGGCCGGTGGGCCTGAGCACGCTGGCGCTCGCGGTCGCCGAAGAGACTGAGACTGTGGAGGAAGTCGCCGAACCCTTCCTGGTTCGGGAGGGATTCTTGATGCGCACCCCTCGGGGGCGGGTGGCCACCGCCCGCGCCTGGCAGCATCTGGGTCTGCAGCCGCCGCGGTCTTCGACGGTTGCCGACCCGGCGCCGGATCTGTTCACCCAGGACTGACTTGTCAGGCGAGACCGGACAGACCTGGTGGGTGAAATGGGGTTTGCTGGGCAAGGGCGCTAGGCTTCTGGATCGGCGACGATTGTCGTCGACAGACGTTCAGGCTGATAGGAAAAACACATGGGCGGTACGGGCGGATTCGATCCGACAACGATCCTGCTGCTGGTCGGGGTCGTGGCGCTGGCCTACTTCATGCTGATCCGCCCGCAGCAAAAGCGGGCCAAGGAGCAGCGCGACCTGATGGCTGCGATCAAGCCCGGTGACCGGGTCATGACGATCTCCGGCATCGTGGGCACGATTCGCTACCTCGGCGAGAAGCAGGTGATCTTGGAGATCTCTCCGGGCGTCGAGATGACCTTGGTGAAGGCTGCGATCAGCTCCCAGCCAGTCGATGACGAGTTCGAGTATTCCGATGAGGCCGACGGCAGCGAGCCCGACGGCATCATTGCGGACGACACCGAGAGCCTCGATGTGGCAGACACCGACACTGACACCGATGACAGTGCCGGTGAGGACAAGACCAAGTAGTCGATAGCACGTAGGTTCGGTAGAGGAAGCCGTGGCAACCAGCAAGCAAAAGGCGCATCCGCTGCGCACCCTGATCGTTCTGTTCGCCGTGATCGCAGGATTGTTCACGATCATGGCGGTGAACAATGTGTGGGCCCCCAAGTTGGGCCTGGACCTCAGCGGCGGCACCACCATCACGTTGACCGCGGCCAACACCTCCGGGTCCGGGACGGTCGATCCGACCAGCCTGGAGCTGGCCCGCAGCATCATCCAGCAGCGGGTGGACGCTCAAGGCGTGGGGGAGACCGAAGTCACGACCTCGGGCGGCAACCAGATCATCGTGACCGCCCCCAATGTTCAACAAGACGATCTGGTCAAGCTGGTGGGCCAGACCGCTGAGTTGACCTTCCGCCAGGTGTATCAGGCCGAGCAGGTGTCCACCGGGACCTCCGACAGCGGAACCGTGAGTGATCCGTCGGCGTCCCCGAGCGCCAATCGGCGTCCGCTGCCGCAGTTGCCGACTCCGGTGCCGAGTCCGCGTCCGACCGCCGCGGCAAGCCCGGCGCCCAGTCTGGCGACGCTGATGAAGTGGCAGCCCAGTGCCCGCGATACCGCGGAGTTTGACTCCTACCAGTGCGGTGAACCGTCGCCGACTCCCGATGTTGCCGATCAGCCACTGATCACCTGCGACAAGGACGGCACCACCAAGTACCTGCTGGGACCGGCCCTGATCAAGGGAGAGCGGGTTGCCTCAGCGAGCGCCGGCATGCCGGATAAATCGGTGACCTGGGAAGTTCAGTTGAAGTTCGACTCCGAGGGTGGGTCGCAGTTCTTCACGGTCACCAAGCAGCTTTATGACAACTACACCAAAGACCCCACGACCGTGACCAACCGCTTCGGCATCGTGCTCGACGGGGTTGTCATCTCTGCGCCCTCGGTCGGCCAGGAGGCCGGCGGTCCGATTGCCGGCGGGACCGCCAGCATTACCGGCGACTTCACGCAGAAATCCGCCACCGAGTTGGCGAATGTGCTCTCCTACGGCGCACTGCCCCTGTCTTTCGAGGTCTCCAGCGTCGACAGCGTGTCGGCCAAGTTGGGTGCCGACCAGTTGCAGGCCGGCATCATCGCTGGCCTGATCGGCCTGCTGCTGGTGGTGGCCTACAGCGTGCTCTACTACCGCGGTCTGGCACTGGTGGTGACGATGTCCTTGGCCGTGGCCGGGTCGCTGACCTGGGCGATGATGGTGCTGTTGGGCCAGGCCATCGGATTCGCCCTGAACCTGGCCGGTATCGCCGGTGCGATCGTAGCTATCGGCGTGACTGCCGACTCGTTCATCATCTACTTCGAACGAATACGTGACGAGGTGCGCGATGGGCGCAGCCTGCGCACGGCCATCGAGACCGGCTGGGTGCGTTCCCGTAAGACGATCCTGGCCGCCGACTCGGTGTCGCTGCTGTCGGCTGTGGTGCTGTACGTGTTGGCCATCGGTGCAGTTCGGGGATTCGCCTTCACCTTGGGGCTGACCACGCTCATCGACTTGGTGGTGGTGTTCTTCTTCACCAAGCCCTTGATGACGCTGCTGGGCCGCACCAAGTTCTACGGACAAGGCATGCGCTTCTCCGGCTTCGAGGCCGAGCACATGGGAACCAGTCACGCGCCTTTGCACAACTCGCGGCGAAAGTCCGGCGCCAAACCCGCTACAGCGGCTGGAGGTGAGGCGTGATGTCGACCGAAAAGGACACCGACACCGTGACCGAGGAGCCACAGGTGCCCCAGGCAGCGCCGAAAAAGGTGACTTTGGCCCACCGGCTCTACACCGGTGAGATCTCCTATGACTTCATCGCGCGTCGCCGCCGCTGGTACATCATCTCGGCGATCGCCCTGACCGCGTCGCTGTTGGCGCTGCTGATCAACGGACTCAACCTGAGCATCGAGTTCCGCGGTGGTGTCGACTTCCAGGCGCCGGTGCAGGTCACCGAGCAGACCGTGCCGCAGGTGCGAGACGCGGTGACCTCGCTGAACCTGCCCGGTCAAGACGACATCACCGTCACGACCATGGGCGACAACAAGATCCGGGTGCAGACCAAGCCACTGACCCCCGATGAGGTCGTTCTGGTCAAGAAGGCCATCGCCGGATCGGTGGGAATCCAACCCGATGCGGTCACCTACTCCCAGATCGGTGCCTCGTGGGGCCAGCAGATCACCACCCAGGCGCTCATTGCCCTGGCCGTGTTCCTGACCCTGGTCATGGCGCTGATCTGGGTCTATTTCCGCGACTTCAAGATGAGTGTGGCCGGCATCGTGGCCTTGATTCACGACCTGATCATCACCATCGGCGTCTACGCCTTGGTCGGGTTCACCGTGACGCCAGCGACCATGATCGGCGTCTTGACCATCCTGGGGTATTCGCTCTACGACACGGTGGTGGTCTTCGACAAGATCCGGGAGAACACCAAGGACTTGGCCAACTCCGATCGCACCTACTCCGAGGCCGCCAACACCGCCCTCAACCAGGTGCTGGTGCGATCGTTGAATACGACGGTCATCGGTGTACTGCCGGTTGCTGCGATCCTGTTCACCGGGTGGTTCGTCCTGGGTACGGGTCCGCTGAAGGACCTCGGCCTGGCCCTGTTCGTCGGAATGATCGCCGGTGCCTACTCCTCGATCTTCATCGCGACGCCGTTGCTCGCGCAGATGCGTGAGCGCGATCCGGACATGAAGGAGCACCGAGCTCACCTGGAGCGCAAGCGTGCTCGCGCCGAAGTGCGGGCCGCAGCCAAGGCTCCCGCCGGCGCGCCGAGCGGCACCAAGACCGTGGCCTTGGAGTTGGGTGATGCTGAAGTCGGCGAATACTCGGCCCCGGGATTGCTGGACGCCAAGACGGTGCAGCAGGCCGGGCGGCAGCAGCCGTCGCGGCAAACCCGAAGCAAGCGGAAACGTTGATTCGATGGCTGCGCAGGCCGATCGGGACCTGGTCGCCTCTCTGATCAGGGACGTTCCCGACTTTCCCAAGCCCGGGGTGGTGTTCAAGGACATCACCCCGTTGCTGGCCTCGCCGCAAGGTTATCGGGCTGCCATCGCCGCCCTGGCGGCCACAGCGCCTCCCGACATCGACGTGGTGGTGGGAATGGAGGCCCGCGGCTTCATCTTCGCCGCACCGGTGGCTCTGCAGTTGGGTGCGGGATTCGTCCCGGTGCGCAAACCCGGCAAGCTGCCCGGCGATGTGTACACCCAGACCTTCTCCCTGGAATATGGCAACGAGACGCTGGCGGTCCATGCTGATGCGATCGCTCCGGGCAAACGGGTGCTGGTCATCGACGATGTCTTGGCCACCGGCGGAACGGTGGGCGCCACCGCCGCCCTGATCCGACGTCTGGGTGCCGAACTAGTGCACGTCTCGGTGCTGATCGAGTTGGGCTTCCTCGGCGGAGCCGCGCATCTGGCGAGCCTGGGCATCGAGCGTCCCAGCGCCGTGGTGAGCATCTGATGGCCAAGCTGGGAACACGACTCGCCCGGATGGGGGCACCGTGGAAAGGCGTGGCCCAGGTCCGATTGCCCGCCCGTCGACGCAGTGCTGCGGCCGAACTGCTGGTGCGGCTGGGTATTGCGGTGGGCCTGCTGCTGCTGATCACCGTCATCGTCTACCTCGACCGGGGCTCCTACGCCGACCACGCCACCAATGCCCCGATCGGGTTCATTGACGCCTTCTACTACGCGACGGTGACGATGACGACCACCGGCTACGGTGACATCACCCCGATCACCACCTCGGCTCGGCTGATCAACTCCTTGGTGGTCACCCCGATTCGTATCGCCTTCCTGGTGTTGTTGGTCGGCACCACCGTGGAGGTGCTCGCCAACGAGGGCCGCCGGGCCCTGCTGGACTCCCGATGGAGGAAGACCATGCGTAACCACACCGTCGTCATTGGCTACGGCACCACCGGTCAAAGCGCTACCGCCACCTTGTTGCGCGGCTCGGTCAGTGCCGATCGGATCGTGGTGATCGACGCCGATTCGCTCGCCGTCCAGGAGGCCAATGCCCATGGCTTCGCCGCTTTCGAAGGCGATGCCACCACCCGAGAACTCCTGCGCCGGGCCGAACTGCCGAAGGCGCGCGAGGTGATCATCACCGTGGGCCGCGATGATACGGCGATCCTCACGACCTTGACCGTGCGCCAGCTCAACCGCGGGGCGCATGTGGTGGTGGCGGTCCGCGACGCTGACAATGTCGCCCTGATCCGGCAATCCGGTGCCGACGCCGTGGTCACCTCCTCCGACGCGGTCGGACGCCTGATGGGGCTGTCGTCGATGAGCCCCCAGTTGGGCGAGGTGATCGAAGACCTGTTGTCGGCCGGCGACGGCCTGGAGATCCATCAGCGGATGGTCACCGCCGCCGAAGACGGGATTTCGGCCAAGGATGTGCCCGGCGAGAAGGTGTTGGCGGTCATCCGAAACAAGTCGCTGCGCCGCTTCTTCGAGTCCGGGGCTGATCAGTTGCGTACCGGTGACGAAATCGTGGTGGTGCGCAAGGCACCGGATCCGCGGGCATCCCGAGTAGACTCCTGAGTCACTCTTCTACCCGGGAAGGCACCGCGTGAGCGAGGACATCTACGGTCCCTATGGCAGGGACGCCTCCGCTCCGGATCAGCCGCGCTCGAAGATGCCGGCCACCGACCAGCCCCGGATGCGGATGCGTCAGGTATTGGCGCGCCTGGGCGCACAGCGAAACCAGCCCGATGCGGTCCTGGATCCACTGATTCGCACCGTCCACGCCCACAATCCCAAGGCCGACACCGCGCTGATTGAACGCGCCTATCGCACTGCCGAGCACTATCACACCGGCCAGTTGCGGAAGAGCGGCGATGCCTACATCACCCATCCGTTGGCGGTCGCCACGATTCTGGCCGAACTGGGGATGAGCGAGGCCACCTTGTGTGCAGCGCTGCTGCACGACACCGTGGAGGACACTTCCTACACCGTCGAGCAGCTCAAAGCCGACTTCGGCGCTGAGATCGCCGCCATGGTCGATGGCGTCACGAAGCTGGACAAGATCCAGTACGGGGAGTCGGCCAAGGCCGAGACCATTCGCAAGATGGTCCTGGCCATGAGCAAGGACATCCGGGTCCTGGTGATCAAACTGGCCGACCGGCTGCACAATATGCGCACCATCGGCTACCTGCGCCAGGACAAACAGGCCGCCATCGCCCGCGACACCCTCGAGATCTTCGCGCCGCTGGCTCACCGACTGGGCATGAACGCGATCAAGTGGGAGCTGGAGGATCTCTCCTTCGCCACCTTGCAACCCAAGGTTTACGACGAGATCGTGAAGCTGGTGGCCGCCCGAGCGCCCCTGCGGGAGGACTACCTGCGGGTCGTCATCGATCAGGTGCGCGCCGATCTGGCCGAGGCCGACATCAAAGCCACCGTCTATGGCCGACCCAAGCACTACTACTCGATCTACCAGAAGATGGTGGTGCGCGGACGCGACTTCGCCGACATCTACGACCTGGTCGGCCTGCGGATTCTGGTTGACTCTCAGCGCGACTGCTACGCCGCCCTGGGCGCCCTGCACGCGCGGTGGAACCCGCTGCCGGGCCGGTTCAAGGACTACATCGCGATGCCGAAGTTCAACTTGTACCAGTCGCTGCACACCACCGTGCTGGGCCCCGGCGGCAAGCCGGTGGAACTGCAGATCCGTACCCACGAGATGCACAAGCAGGCCGAATACGGCGTGGCTGCGCACTGGAAGTACAAAGAAGGCAAGGTCGACGGCACCGAACTGAACTGGGTGCAGCAGATCAGCCAATGGCAGGCCGAAACCGAGGATCCTGCCGAGTTCTTGGACACCCTGCGGTTCGAGATCGCCACCGATGAGGTCTTCGTCTTCACGCCCAAGGGCGATGTGGTCAGCCTGCCGGGCGGGGCCACACCGGTCGACTTCGCCTACTCGGTGCACACCGAAGTGGGACACCGCACCATCGGCGCCCGGGTCAACGGACGCCTGGTCTCGCTGGAATCCGCGCTGTCCAGCGGCGACGTGGTGGAGGTGCTCACGTCCAAGGCGGCCAACGCCGGGCCGAGCCGGGACTGGCTGAACTTCGTGACCAGCCCCCGGGCGCGGTCAAAGATCCGGCACTACTTCGTGAAGGAACGCCTCGAGGAGTCCGTCGACTCCGGCCGCGATATTCTCACCCGCCAGTTGCGGCGCGCCGGGCTGCCGGTGCAACGCCTGCTGACCCCCGAACACATGACTGGCCTGGTCGAACAGTTCCGGGTCCGCGACATCAACGGGCTGTATGCCGCCATCGGTGAGGGCAATGTCAGTGCCGCCGCGGTGGTGCAGAAGCTGATCGCCGCCGCCGGTGGGGTGGAAGAGGTTGCCGACATCGGCGGCGAGGACACCTCGGTCATCACCCGTGGTCGGCGAACCCGGTCCTCGGGCAACGAGGCCGGCGTTGTGGTGGAAGGCGACCCGGACGTCTGGGTGAAGCTGGCCCGGTGCTGCCGTCCGGTGCCCGGCGACGAGATCATCGGTTTCGTGACCCGCGAGAGCGGGGTGTCGGTGCACCGCGCCGACTGCACCAATGCCGAGTCGCTGCGGGCCCAGCCCGAACGGCTGGTCGAGGTGAGCTGGGCGCCGACCTCAGGCAGCTCGTTCCTGGTGGCACTGCACGCCGAGGGCCTGGACCGCACGGGCATCCTGTCCGAAGTGACGAATGTGATGGGCGAGCATCACATTTCGATCCAATCGGCGACCTTGAACACCACCAAGGATCACAAGTTCAAATTCCGGTTCTCTTTCGAGATCACCGACCTCAGCCACCTGGAACACCTCATCGCGGCGATCCGCAAGGTGCCCGGCGTCTACGACGCCTACCGCTTGAAGAACTGAGCCCGCTTGAAGAACTGAGCCTGCCTGAAGAACTGAGCCGGCCCGAAGGCTGAGTTCTCAGCGGTTGAAGTCGGCCAGGGTCTCCTTGGCTTGAGCCAGCCACGCCGAATAGGTGTCGATGGACTCCTGAGCCTTGGCTGCGGCGGCCTTGTCGCCACGGGCCTCGGCTTTGGCGATCTTGTCACCGAGCTTGTCGATCTCGGCGCTGAGCATCGCCACGGTTTCCTCAGCCCGGGCTCGCGCCTCCGGATCGGTGCGACGCCATTCGTCCTCCTCGGCGGTGCGGACCGCCGATTCCAGAGCCTTCACTCGGGAATCGAGGCTGCGCATCTGGTCTCGAGGAACTCGACCCAGGCCGTTGAACTTCTCCAAGAAGTTGCGGAAGGCGCTGCGTGCGGTCACCAGATCGGAGATCGGAAGGATCTCGGCCTCGGCCTGATCCAGCAGTTCCTTCTTGGCGTCCAGATTGGCCTGGTACTCGGCGTCCTGGGCGCTGAGCACCGAGGAACGGGCATTGAAGAAGGTGTCCTGCAAGGCGCGGAACTGAGCCCACAGTTGGTCGTCAACCTCGCGGGGAGCCGGCCCGGCAGCTTTCCAGCGAGCCATGAGATCGCGGAACGCCGCAGCGGTGGCACCCCACTCGGTGGAGGTGGCCAACTCCTCAGCCTCGGCGATGATCTGTTCCTTGGCGAGTCGGGCGCTGTCGCGGCGCGCGGACTGCTCGGCGAACTGGGCCTTGCGGCGGCGAGTGTAGGTGGTGCGGGCCGACGAGAAGCGATGCCACAAGGCGTCATCGGTGGTCCGGTCGATGCGAGGCAGTGCCTTCCACTCCTCCAGCAGCGTGCGGAACCGATTCACCCCGCCGCGCCAGTCGTTGCCGGCGGCCAAGGCCTCGGCTTCGGCGACCATCTGCTCCTTGCGCTCGCGGGCGGACTCCTGCTGCTTGGCCCGCTCGGCGCGACGCGCGGCGCTTTGTTCCTCCAACAGCGGAGTCAGTGCGTCCAGTCGTGCCACCAGGGCAGCCAGGTCTCCCACCGCATTAGCCCCGGTGACCGCCTTGCGCACCGTGTTGATGCTGCTGCGGGCCTCGTCGGGGCTCAGTGCCCGATTCTTCACTCGAGTCTCGAGGAGCCCCACTTCGACGTCGAGGGCTTCGAATCGTCGAACGTAGAAGGCCAAGGCCTCCTCCGCGGGGGTATCGGGGATTTGACCGACGCTGCGTTCGCCGTCCTCGGTGCGCACATAAACAGTGCCATCGGAGTCGACCCGACCGAAAGCGTCCGGACCTGTGGTGGAAGTCATGGGTTCATCTTGCCCGATTTCGTGGCCCATGTAACAACGCTGGCTCATCCCGTGGCCTCCGATAGGGTGTACCGCGTGTTCTTGGCATCCCTGACAACCGGTCTGTGGCAAGCGAACTGCTACGTGGTAGCGGGCGCTGGCCTGGACACGTGCGTGATCATCGACCCCGGTCAGGATTCCGCAGCCAAAGTGCGTGCGGTGCTGACCGAGAACCGTCTGGAGCCGCGCGCCATCCTTCTGACCCATGGCCATTTCGATCATGTGGCCGATGCTGCGACCCTGGGTGACGAGTTCAACATTCCCACCTATATTCATCGTGCCGATCGGCAGCTACTGTCGGATCCGGCAGCGGGGCTGAGCGCAGAGGGCGTGGCCGTCATTCGTGCTGCCATCGTCGGCGGCCTGGCTGAACCGGCCCGGGTGGAGGCGTACAACCCGGCCAAGACGCTGAATGTGGCCGGCCTGACCTTCACCGTGATCGAAGCACCCGGGCATACCGCCGGCAGCGTGCTGCTGGGAATCGATTATGGGGGCCATCCCACGATTCGCCGGTTGATCTTCAGCGGCGATGTGGTGTTCGCCGGCTCGGTGGGACGTACCGATCTTCCGGGCGGCAACCCGGCCCAGATGGCCACCACCCTGACCGAGGTGGTGCTGGACCTCTCCGATTCGACCGCACTGTTGCCCGGGCATGGCGATCAGACCACCATGGCTGAGCAGCGCGTCCACAATCCCTATCTGCAACCAGGCTTTCTGAGGAACTGATGTCACGACCCAAACCGCTGTCCGGCTTTCCTGAGTTCGCTCCGGCCGGACGGATCATCGAGCAGCGCGTGCTGGCCAGCCTCGCCGAAACTTTCGAGCTGCACGGCTTCGGTTCGGTGGAGACTCGCGCCGTCGAGCCGCTCAGCGAACTGACCCGCAAGGGCGAGATCGACAAGGAAGTCTTTGTGGTGCGCCGGCTGCACGCCGACGCCGAGGCGGTTGACGAACTGGGCCTGCATTTCGATCTGACAGTGCCCTTTGCGCGCTATGTGCTGGAGCACTCGGCCCAACTGAGCTTTCCGTTCCGGCGTTATCAGATCCAGAAGGCCTACCGCGGTGAGCGTCCGCAGGAGGGCCGCTATCGGGAATTCACCCAAGCCGATATCGACATCGTGGGAGCCGAGACCCTCGGCGCCCACCACGATGTGGAGCTGCCCCTGGTCACCTTGGAGGCGTTGGAGCGCCTGCATGTCGACTTCGGCATTCCGGCCGCCACCATGAGCGTCAACAACCGCCAGCTCAGCGAAGGCTTCTATCGAGGCTTGGGAGTCGAAGATCCCAGCGCTGTGCTGCAGCGGGTCGACAAACTGGACAAGATCGGGCCCGATGCGGTTGCCCAACTGCTGCGCGACGAGGTCGGGCTGAGCAGCGCGGCAGCCGACAACTGCTTGAAGTTGGCCACGATCCGCTGCGCTGATACGTCCTTCGTCGACCAGGTCACCGCCTTGGGCGTGGAACACCCGATGCTCAGCGAGGGCCTGGAACTGTTGGCCGATGTGGTTGCCCAAGCCGCAGCGCTGGTGCCTGGACGCCTGGTGGCAGACCTGAAGATCGCCCGCGGCCTGGACTACTACACCGGCACCGTCTACGAGACCACCATGGCCGGGTACGAATCGATGGGCTCGATCTCCTCGGGCGGTCGCTACGACTCGCTGGCCAGCGACGGACGCACCACCTATCCCGGCGTCGGCCTCAGCATCGGCGTGAGCCGGATTCTGGTTCCGCTGATCGGGAAGGGTGTGCTGACCGCCACCCGACCAGTGCCGACCTGCGTGCTGGTCAGTGTGGATTCCGAAGACACCCGCGGCGAGGCTTTGGCCACGGCTGCCCAACTGCGGGCCCGCGGCATTCCCACTGAGGTTGCGCCCAAGGCCGACAAGTTCGGCAAGCAGATCCGCTATGCCGACCGTCGTGGCATTCCCTTCGTGTGGTTCTCCAGCGGTGAAGTCAAGGACATCCGCAGCGGTGAGCAGGTCGCCGCGGACCCGACCACCTGGTTCCCGCCGCAGGCCGACCTCAAGCCGGCCGTCGTACACTCTTCGTTGGCCCAGTAACGGCCCGGAAAGGACTTCTCCTCGTGATTCGCACCCATACCGCAGGCTCCCTGCGCTTGGACCACGTCGGCACCACGGTCACCTTGGCCGGTTGGGTGGACAAGCGTCGAGATCTGGGCGGAGTGGCTTTCATCGACCTGCGCGATGCCAGCGGCGTCGTCCAGGTGGTGGTGCGTGATGACGTCCTGGAGACTTCCGGAGCGCATTCGCTGCGCAATGAGTACTGCATCGCCGTGACCGGAGTCGTCGAGAAGCGCTCGGCCGATACGGTGAACCCGGCACTGGCCACCGGTGAGGTGGAGGTCGCCATCCAGACCCTGGAGGTGCTCAACCCCTCCGCGCCGCTGCCATTCCAACTCGACGGACGCACCAGTGTCGGCGAGGAAGCCCGGTTCAAGTATCGCTATCTGGACCTGCGTCGCCCCAGTCAGGCTGCCGCGATTCGGCTGCGTTCGCAGATCACTCAGGCCGCCCGCCAGGTGCTCGCCGAGCGTGACTTCGTCGAGATCGAGACCCCCACGCTGACCCATTCCACCCCCGAGGGTGCTCGCGACTTCGTGGTGCCGGCGAGGCTGTCCCCGGGTAGCTGGTATGCCCTGCCGCAAAGCCCGCAGCTGTTCAAGCAGTTGCTCATGGTGGCCGGCATGGAGCGCTACTACCAGATCGCCCGCTGTTACCGTGACGAGGATTTCCGCGCCGATCGCCAGCCGGAGTTCACCCAGCTCGACATCGAGATGAGCTTCGTGGACCAGGAAGATGTGATCGAGCTGGGGGAGGCCTTGCTGGCCGCGATCTGGGCGGTCAAGGGACACACCCTGTCGCTGCCGCTGCCGCGACTGACCTACGCCGAAGCGATGAACACCTACGGCTCGGACAAGCCGGACCTGCGCTTTGAGGTCCCGCTGACCGAACTCACCGACTACTTCGCTGACACCACCTTCCGGGTCTTCCAGGCGCCCTATGTGGGTGCTGTGGTCATGCCAGGCGGGGCCTCGCAGCCGCGCCGCACCTTCGACGCCTGGCAGGACTGGGCCAAGCAGCGCGGGGCCAAGGGCCTGGCCTACGTCACCATCTCCACCGACGGCGAGTTGGGCGGCCCGGTGGCCAAGAACATCACCGACGCCGAGCGGGCCGGATTGGCTGATCGCGTCGGTGCCAAGCCGGGGGACTGCATCTTCTTCGCTGCCGGTGCCCGCAAGGCCTCGCAGTCGCTGCTGGGCGCCACCCGTAATGAGATCGCCCGGCGCCTGGACCTCATCGATCCTGAGGTGTGGTCACTGCTGTGGGTGGTGGATGCTCCGCTGTTCGAACCGGCCTCGGAGGCGGTCGCCGCCGGTGATGTGGCGGTCGGTGACGGCGCCTGGACCGCAGTTCACCACGCCTTCACCTCACCGAAGCCGGAATCGATGGACACCTTCGACACCGACCCGGGTTCGGCCCTGGCCTATGCCTACGACATTGTGTGCAATGGCAACGAGATCGGTGGTGGATCGATTCGTATTCACCGCCGTGACGTGCAAGAGCGGGTGTTCAAGATCATGGGGATCACCGCTGAGCAGGCCGAGGCACAGTTCGGTTGGTTCCTGGATGCCTTCACCTTCGGCGCACCGCCGCACGGTGGCATCGCCATGGGGTGGGACCGGATCACCGCTCTGTTGGCCGGCGCGGAATCCATCCGCGATGTGATCGCCTTCCCCAAGACCGGCGGCGGGTTCGATCCATTGACCGGTGCACCGGCTCCGATCAGCGCCAAGCAGCGCAAAGAGGCCGGCGTGGACTACGTCCCGCCGGCCCCCACAGCTGAGTAGCTGCTAGCGCAGGTCCTCCGGATCGGTCAGATCGGCGTCATCGGCGGCCAGGAGGCCGTAGATATCGCGTCGAGCCTTGGCGACCAGTGCGGTGGCCTGTTCCAGTTGAGCGGGGCTGCCGCTGCGGCTGAGTTCCTTGAGTGCTCCAGCCAAGGCGGGAAGCTCCGCCCACAGGTCGCGCAACTGGTCGGATCCCATGCCTGCGACCGCTTCGTTGACCCGCTCCCACGGCTTGTCGGCGTCGGCTGCTGCCTCGCTGCCGGCCTCGGTGAGCCGGAAAGCCTTCTGGCCTTCATTGTCGAAGGCCTCGATCAGACCTTCGTCCTCCAGTTGGGACAGGGCCGGGTAGACCGCACCCGGGCTGGGCTTCCAGGCTCCATCGGTGCGTTCGGCGATGGCCTGCATGATCTGGTAGCCGTTGAGTGACTCTTCGGCCAGCAGCGCGAGGATCGCATTGCGGACATGTCCGCGCCGACCCCGTCCGCGGCCGCGCGGACCCATCGGGCCGCCGGGACCGAAGGGTCCGCCGGGGCCGAACGGTCCCATGGGGCCGGGGCCCATCACGAAGCCGCCCATGCCGTGCATTCCGCGCGGACCGCGGTGGGGACCGCGGCGTCCGGGACGTGGCGGACGGGCGAAGTCGCCGTCATCGAGAGTGAATTGGTTGTTCATTGGTTCTCCTTGTTTGCAGTTCTACGGTCGGGGGGCTGTCCCGACGAGGAATGATCGGCACGTCGCCGATATATCGACGATAGCGCACAGTAATAGTTCTTTCAAGAGGTCAGGGGAGGGGTATCGTCTGGTCGGTGGACACCGATCTGTTCGGGAACCCGGTCGATCAGCCCGGCCCGACGGCTACTGGCGGTTCTTTGGCCGCTGCGCACGGCGGGGACTTACCCCTGGCTGTGCGGATGCGTCCGCGCACGCTGGATGAGATCGTCGGGCAGCAGCACCTCCTGGCGCCCGGCGCGCCGCTGCGGCGGCTGGCCGAAGAGGACGCCACCATGTCGGTCTTTTTGTGGGGACCGCCGGGGGTGGGCAAGACCACCATCGCCGCGGTCGTCTCGGCGTCGGGGCGGCGGCGATTCGTCGAACTGTCCGCGGTCACCGCCGGGGTGAAAGAGGTCCGCGCCGAACTCGCCGAGGCGAAGCGCCAGTTGGCCGCCGGTGTCGGCACCGTGCTGTTCGTCGATGAGGTGCACCGCTTCTCCAAGGCGCAACAAGATGTGTTGCTGCCGGCGGTGGAGAACCGGTTGATTACCTTGATCGCAGCCACCACCGAGAACCCGTCCTTCTCGGTGATTTCGCCACTGCTGAGCCGATCGCTGCTGTTGACGCTGCGGGCCCTCACCGATGCGGACATCGCGCTCCTGCTGGACCGCGCGCTGAGCGATGAACGCGGGTTCGGTGGAGCCTTCAGCCTCGAGCCGGACGCTCGTGCCGATCTGCTTCGGCTGGCCGGCGGCGACGCCCGGCGCGCCCTGACCTACCTGGAAGAGGCTGCTGCCGGTGCCCAGTCCCGCGGGAAGTCCGCGATCGATATCGAGACTCTGGCCGCGGCCGTGGACAAGGCTGCGGTGCGTTACGACCGCGCCGGCGATCAGCACTATGACGTCATCAGTGCCTTTATCAAGAGCATGCGTGGGTCGGATGTCCAAGCCAGCCTGCACTACCTGGCGCGGATGCTGGAAGCTGGTGAGGATCCGCGCTTCATCGCTCGACGACTGATCATTCTGGCCAGCGAAGATATCGGGATGGCCGCACCCTCGGTGCTGCAGACCTGTGTGGCGGCGGCCCAAGCCGTTGCGCTGATCGGAATGCCGGAGGCCCGGATCACCTTGGCTCATGCCGTCATCGCGTGTGCCCTAGCACCGAAGTCCAATGCAGTGATCGTGGCGGTGGACGCCGCGATGGCCGACGTGCGCTCCGGACGGATCGGTCAGGTGCCCGCGCATCTGCGCGATGCCCATTATTCGGGGGCCGCCGGGCTGGGCCACGGCGTGGGCTACCAGTACGCCCACGATGCCCCCTTCGGGGTGGCCGCCCAGCGTTATCTGCCTGAGGAACTGCTCGGCGCGCAGTATTACCGTCCTACCGAGCACGGCAATGAACTGGCGATGTCCGAACGCCTGCGCCACTTGGAAGATCTGCTGAGCGGCTCGGTCGATCCGTCCGCGGAACAGTAGCCAGGCCGGTCCCGAACCCGCACTAGGCTGACCCGACCGGCCCCGGATCGATGGGTTAGGGGAGAGGCGAACATGAACAGCCAGGAGTATCGGCCGTGGCCTGCGCTGTGGGCCTTGGTGATCGGCTTCTTCATGATCCTGGTTGACACCACTATCGTCGCTGTCGCGAATCCACGGATCATGGCCAGCCTGAACGCTGACGTGAATCAGGTGATCTGGGTCACCAGCGCCTATCTGCTCACCTATGCCGTCCCGCTGCTGGTCACCGGACGCCTGGGCGATCGCTTCGGACCCAAGAAGATCTACCTGGTGGGGCTGGCGGTGTTCACCGTGTCCTCACTGTGGTGCGGGCTGTCGGGAACCATCGAGATGCTGATCGCTGCCCGCGCGGTGCAAGGCCTGGGGGCCTCGCTGCTGACCCCGCAGACCATGGCGGTGATCACCCGCACCTTCGCTCCGCAGTCGCGCGGACGGGCCATGAGCCTGTGGGGCGCGGCGGCTGCCGTGGCCACCCTGGTCGGCCCGATCCTTGGCGGATTGCTGGTGGACAGCCTGGGCTGGGAGTGGATCTTTTTCGTGAACGTACCGGTCGGTGTGGTCGGTCTGGTCATTGCCTGGCGCCTGGTTCCCGCCCTGGAGACCCATCAGCATCAATTCGATCTGCCCGGCGTGGGATTGTGGGCGCTCGGCATGACCAGTGTGGTGTTCGCCATCCAAGAAGGGGAGAACCACGGCTGGGGCCAGCTGTGGGGCCCGATCAGTGTCTGGACCTTGTTGGGGTTCGGCGTCGTCGTGCTGGCGGTCTTCGTGGTGTGGCAGTGGCGTGGACGCGGGGAGCCCTTGCTGCCGTTGCGGCTATTTCGGGATCGAAACTTCGCCCTGGCCAACTGGAGCATCGCGATGGTGGGAGTCGCGGTCACCGGAACCGCGGTCCCGCTGGCCTTCTACTACCAGTTGGTCTTGGGGTTCAGCCCAGCGCGCGCCGCGCTGCAGATGGTTCCCACCGCGGTCCTGAGCGGAGTCCTGGCGCCCGTGGTCGGGCGGCTCGTCGACCAGGTCCATCCCCGTCTGCTGGCGACCGGAGGCCTGCTGGTGATGGCAGCTTCGCTGCTGTGGTACGCGGTGTGGATGGTGCCCGACGCCAGCCTGTGGTGGCGAATGCTCCTCCCGGCGACCCTGATGGGCTTGGGAACCTCCTTCACCTATTCCCCGGTCGGGACGACGGCGACCTTTCATCTGGCCCCGGCCGACGCCGGCGCCGGCTCGGGCATCTACAACTCGATGCGCCAGGTCGGTGCCGTGCTGGGCAGTGCGGCGATCGCTGCGGTGATGCAGGCCCAGATCAGTGTGAACGCGCCCGGAGCCGACACGGCCGCCGCCCACCAGGGCAAGACGCTGAGCGCGGCACAGGTGGCCGGATTCAGTCAGGCCATGGCGATCAGCATGGTGCTGCCGGCGCTGGCAGCGATCGCCGGAGCGATCGCCACGGTCCTTTTTCAGGCGCGCCGCGCCGACCAGCGCTGGGAGGGATCCGCGGTCGTCGGCTGAGGGGTGCGCGGTAACGTGCACTAGGCTTCTGCCGTACCACCATCACCATGTCAGCGAGGTATCGCATGTCTGTCGGAGAGATTGCCGGCTTGATCGCCGCCATGGCCGCTGTCGCCCTGGTCGGTTTCAGCGCCGTCCCGCTGCTCAAGCTGGGCCGGGTGCTGGAGGAGACCCGACTGGCCGTGCGCGACATCGGCCACAATGCTGTGCCGATCCTGGTGGAACTCAAGGGAACGGTGACCGCGACCAACGACGAACTGGGCAAACTCAGCCTGGTGACCGAAGACGTCGCCAAGGTCAGCGCGAATGCCACCGTGGTCGCTGAGAACGCCGCGCAACTCTCCACGGTCTTCTCCGCCACCCTGGGTGGGCCGCTGGTCAAGACCGCAGCCTTCACCTACGGGCTGCGTCAGGCGGTATCCGGCAAGCGAAGCCCCAAGCGGAAGGCGAAGTGATGGGTAAGCGACTGTTCTGGTTCGCCTTCGGTATCGCGCTGGCTGCTCTCATCATTCTCAAGGGCAAGGAATACTACGAACGCTTCACGCCCAAAGGGGTAGCCGAGCAGATCTCGCGGACGCAGCAGGGCGCAACGTCCTGGCTGGGGGAGTTCTTCGAGAACCTGTCCGACTCGATGTCCGAACGCGAAGCTGAGCTGCGGGAGGCTACCGGCCTGGACGGGTGACCCCATCCGTCCAGGAGTTCTCGCCGCACTGACCCGCTCACCACAGGAGACCTAGCATGCAAACCGCCGAAATTCGGCGTCGATTCCTCGACTTCTTCGCTGCCCGCGGACACACCATCGTGCCCTCGGCATCGTTGGTCTACAACGACCCCACCTTGCTGTTCGTCAACGCTGGCATGGTGCCTTTCAAGCCCTACTTCACCGGCGCCGAAGAGGCGCCCTACACCCGCGCTGCCAGCGTCCAGAAGTGCGTGCGCACTCTCGACATCGAAGAGGTGGGCAAGACCACCCGACACGGCACCTTCTTCCAGATGAATGGCAACTTCTCCTTCGGTGACTACTTCAAGGAAGCCGCCATCTCCTATGCCTGGGAGCTGGTCACCGGCAGCCCGGCCGACGGCGGCTTTGGCTTTGACGGCGACCGGATCTGGGTGACGGTCTACTACGACGACGATGAGGCCGCCAGCCTGTGGCGCTCGGTGGGCATGCCCGAGGAGCGAATCCAGCGCCGCGGTCTGAAGGACAACTACTGGCATATGGGGGTGCCAGGTCCGGGTGGCCCGTGCTCAGAGATCTACGTCGACCGTGGGCCGCAATTTGGTGCCGATGGTGGTCCGGAGGCCGACGAGGATCGCTTCCTGGAGATCTGGAATCTGGTCTTCCAGACCGAAGCTCTGTCCGAGGTTCGCGCCAAGGACGATTTCGATGTCATCGGGCCGCTGCCCAGCAAGAACATCGACACCGGAATGGGGCTGGAGCGCGTCGCGTACCTGTTGCAGGGCGTGGACAACATGTACGAGATCGACGAGGTTCGCCCCGTCCTGGCCCGTGCCGCTGAGCTGTCCGGGCGCAGCTACGGCAGTGACCTCACCGACGATGTGCGGATGCGGGTTGTGGCCGACCATGTGCGCTCCTCACTGATGCTCATGACCGACGGTGTGACCCCCGGAAATGAGGCCCGTGGCTATGTGCTGCGCCGTCTGCTGCGGCGCAGCATCCGCTCCATGCGGCTGTTGGGAGTCTCCGATCCGGTCCTGCCCGAACTGCTCCCGATCAGTCGGGACCTGATGCGGGCCTCCTACCCCGAGATCGACACCGAATGGGAACGCGTCAGCCAGGTGGCCTACGCCGAGGAGGAGGCGTTCGCGCGCACTCTGGCGGCCGGAACCCAGATCTTCGATCTGGCGGCCGCGCAGGCGAAGAAGGCTTCCGCGGAGTTGATCACCGGCGAGCAGGCCTTCCAATTGCACGACACCTACGGTTTCCCGATCGACCTCACCTTGGAGATGGCCGGCGAGCAGGGGCTCCAGGTGGACCGCGCGGGATTCGCGGCACTGATGAGCGAGCAGCGCGAGCGGGCCAAAGCCGACGCGAAGGCCAAGAAGGGCGGTGCGGTCAACACCGACGCCTATCGCAGCCTGCGCGATGCCGGTGAGGTGCCTTTCCTGGGCTTCAGCGAGTTGGCAGTGGAAACCACCGTGCGCGGCATCGTCGCGGACGGTCGAGTAGTTCCGTCGGCCGCACCCGGTGACGTGGTCGAGGTGGTGCTGGACCAGACACCGTTCTATGCCGAGGCCGGCGGCCAGGACGCCGACTCGGGGCTGATTACCGCCTCGGGGCTGCAATTGGAGGTCCTGGACGTTCAGCGTCCGGTGCAGGGCCTGATCGTGCATAAGGTTCGCGTTGCCGACGGCGAACTCGCTGCCGGCTCGGCGGTCTTGGCCAGTGTGGACCCCGTGGCCCGCCACGCCGCCTGCCAGGCCCACACTGCGACCCACATTGTGAACGCCGCCCTGCGCCAGATCCTTGGTCAGGGCACCCACCAGGCTGGCTCGTACAACAAGCCGGGCTACCTGCGCTTCGACTTCAACGCCACCGGCGCTCTCACCGCGGCGATGAAAGAGGAATTGGAGGGCCTGTCGAACCAGGCCATCCGTGCCGACTACGAGGTCACCGCCACGCAGATGCCTTTGGCTGAAGCCAAGGCGCTGGGTGCTCAGGCGATGTTCGGCGAGAAGTACGGCGATGTCGTTCGGATGGTCGAACTCGGCGGTCCCTGGTCGCGCGAGCTGTGTGGTGGCACCCATGTGCCCAACACCGCCCAGATCGGGCTGCTGTCGTTGATGGCCGAGTCCTCGGTGGGTTCCGGCCTGCGCCGGGTCGAGGCCTTCGTGGCCGGCGATGCCTTCGACGCCTTGGCCAAGGAACGTGCCTTGGTCGCCGGTTTGGCAGATGCCTTGAAGGTGCAACCTGAGCAGCTCACCGACCGAGTGGGAAAGCTCATCGCCGATCTCAAGGCCGCCGAGAAGCAGATTGCCGATCTGCGGGCCCAGCAGATGCTGGGACAGGTGCCTAGCCTCATCGCCAAGGCCGAGTTGATCGGCTCCACCCGTTTTGTGGGGGCCCAGCTTTCCGGGGTGGGTGGCGATGACCTGCGCACGCTGGCCATCCAAGTCCGCGACGGCTTCGGCGATACCGCCGGGGTGGTGGCGCTGATTGGTGGCGAGGCGGCCAAGCCAGTGCTGATCGTGGGAGTGTCAGCAGCCGCTCGAGCCGCCGGGGTGAAAGCCGGCGCTCTGGTTGGTCAGGGCGCCCCGGCGCTGGGCGGACGGGGCGGAGGCCGCGACGACCTGGCTCAAGGCGGCGGCAACGACGCTCAGGGCGCGTCAGCCGCGCTGGCCGCGATTCGTTCCGCGTTGGCCGGCTGAGTGATGCGTCCGGGGGTTCGGTTGGCGCTGGACTGGGGCAAAGCGCGAATCGGCGTCGCCGCCAGTGACCGCGAAGGCCTGCTCGCCTTCCCGGTGGAGACGATTCCGGCCGGGCCGGGAGCGGTGGCCCGCGTTCAGGCCCTGGTCACCGAATACCAGCCAGTGGAGCTGTTGTTGGGACTGCCCCGTAATCTGGCTGGGCAGGAAGGCCCCGCTGCCGAGGCCATGCGCGATGTCGCCTCCCAGCTTGCGGCCGCGATTCCAGATGTCGGGTTGAGATTGGTGGATGAACGCATGACGACGGTGACCGCCTCGCGGCAGTTGTCCAGCGCTGGTCGCAACACGAAGAAGCAACGCCAAGTGATCGATCAGGCTGCCGCTGTGGCACTCTTGGAGACGGCACTGCAGGCTGAGCGCAACACCGGGGCTCCGGTGGGCGAGGAATTCTCCGGCGGAACACCGCAGGAAGGACAGCACCCGAATGAGTGAACCCACGTCGGATCCCAACCCGAACCCGGATCAGATCCGCGATCCCGAAACCGGCAAGGTGAACAAAAAGGAGCTGTGGTACAAGGTTCGCTCCGGTCTGGCCGTCGCATTGTCGCTGGTGGTGCTGCTGGGTGGCGGCTTCTTCCTTTTCGGTAAGGCGCAGGCCGCCTGGATGGATTACCGCACCGCGGAGGACTACCTGGGCGAGGGTGGCGATCCGGTGGTCGTGGTGATCCCGAAGGGGGCCACCGTCACCAAGATCGGCCAGATTCTGGTGGAGGCCGACGTGGTGAAGTCGACCAAGGCGTTCAACAAAGCCGCTCAGGCCAGTCCCGCCTCGATCCAAGCCGGCCAGTACAACCTGCGCAAGCAACTGCCTGCCCAGACCGCCCTGTCGATGTTGCTGGATCGGGCCAATCTGGTTCGCAACTGGCTGTTGCTGAAGGACGGAAAGACCATCAAGGACCAGATCCCGGTGATGAGCAAGGCCACCGGAATCCCCGCCGCTGAGTTCCGCAAGGCCTACGCCAACTGGAAGGACCTCCGGCTTCCCGCCTGGGCCACCGGTCTTGAGGGCTTCCTGATGCCCGACAAGTACGAGTTGCCCGACAAGCCGACCGCCGCGAAGGTGATCAAGTTGGCAACGGCTCAGTTCGATGTGGTGGCCGGCGAGGTCGGTTTGAAAGATGCCGAACAGTCGACCGGGTATTCGCCTTATCAGGTGCTCATCGTGGCCAGCATCGTGGAGAAGGAAGTGGGTAACTCGCAGGACCGCGCGAAGGTTGCCCGGGTCCTCTACAACCGGCTTCAGGCAGGTACGCCGCTGGGCGTTGACTCACCGATCGCCTACGCGGTGGGCAAGAGCGGCCAGTTGGAGTTGTCCAGCGCCGATCTGAAGGTGAAGTCCCCCTACAACACGCGCACGCACAAGGGACTGCCGCCCGGCCCGATCTCCAATCCGGGCAAGGCCGCTTTGGACGCAGCCCTGCATCCGGCCGAGGGTGACTGGATCTACTTCGTGACCGTCAACCCCAGCACCGGAGAGACCCTGTTCACCAGCGACTATGCCGAGTTCCAGCGGGGCAAGGAGAAGTACAAGGCCTGGTGCGATCAGAGTGCGGAGAACAAGAAGGCCTGCTACGGGGGCTGACCGCCAAAGGCTGTCCGAGGCAGGCACGGTCCTGTTCGCAGCCCATGAGAGAATTGATCCATGCTGCGCTATTCGACTGCCGGGGAGTCCCACGGACCTGCACTGGTCGCGACCATCGAGGGTATTCCGGCCCACGTCACCGTGACGTCGTCCGATCTCGCTGACGCCTTGGCGCGCCGTCGACTCGGCGTCGGGCGGGGTGCGCGCATGAAATTCGAGGCCGATGAGGTCAGCATTCTGGCCGGTGTTCGTCACGGACAAACCCTGGGATCTCCGATCGCGATCATGATCGGCAACTCCGAATGGCCGAAATGGCAGACGGTGATGTCGGCCGATCCCGTGCCCGCCGAGGAACTGGAGAAGCTGGCTCGTAATGCGCCACTGTCGCGCCCGCGGCCTGGGCACGCCGACCTGGCCGGCATGCAGAAGTACGACTGGGACGATGCCCGCCCGATCCTGGAGCGGGCCTCGGCGCGGGAGACCGCGGCCCGGGTGGCCCTGGGGACGGTCGCGGGGAATTTCCTTCGACAGGCGCTCGGGATCCAGATCCTCAGTCATGTCGTACGCATCGGTGCGGCTGGCGCGCCCGAGGGTGCCCTTCCTGTTCCCGACGACTTGACCAGGATCGACGCTGACCCGGTGCGCTGCGTTGATCCGGGCGCCAGCGCTGCGATGTTGGCCGAGATCGCCCAGGCGCAGAGCGACGGCGACACCTTGGGAGGGGTGGTGGAGGTCTTGGCCTACAACCTTCCGCCCGGACTGGGTTCGCACAGCCAGGCCGATCGACGCCTGGATGCCCGCCTCGCCGCTGCCCTCATGGGGATACAGGCGATCAAGGGGGTCGAGGTCGGGGACGGCTTCGCCCTGGCCGCAGTCCGCGGTAGCCAGGCCCACGACGAAATGATCCCCGGACAGTCCGGGCCACGGCGAGTGTCGAATCGCAGCGGTGGCGTCGAGGGTGGCATGAGTAACGGCGAGGTGCTGCGGGTGCGGGCGGCGATGAAACCCATCGCGACCGTGTTGAAGGCGCTGCGCAGCGTCGACTTGGCGACCGGCGAGGCCAGCGCGGCCCACCACCAGCGTTCCGATGTGTGTGCGGTTCCGGCCGCGGCCGTGGTCGCCGAAGCCATGGTGGCCTTGGTCATCGCCGAGGCTGTCTTGGAGAAGTTCGGCGGCGATTCGTTGGCCGAGACCCGCCGCAACGCGGAGGCCTACCGGGCGCGGCTGGCCGAAAGACATCTGGATTGAGTACCGGCGTGGTCCTGGTGGGAATACCAGGATCGGGAAAGTCGGCGGTGGCCGCCGCAGTGGCTCAGGCACTCGGACGCACCTTGGTTGACACCGACGTGGCCTGCGCGCAGGCCTTGAACGCAAGCGTGCCGGAACTATTCGCCACCGGCGATGGTCAACGCCGATTTCACGAGGAGACTCGACGCATCGCGCTGGCTGCTCTCAACGGTGATGCGGTGGTCGCCCTCGGTAGTGCGGCAGTGCTCGATCCGGCGGTGCGCGAGGCCTTGGCGCCGGAGGCCACCTGGTGGCTTGAGACGTCGGTGACGGTTGCCACCCGACGGCTCGGCCTGACCAGCCTGGGAATGGAAACCCTGATCGCCGTCCGAAAACAGTTGGAAGCCGACCTTCAGGTCCGCTCCGGGTGGTATGAAGAGAGTGCCGGACACCGAATCGGGACCGATCGCCTCAGTGTGGCCGAGGTCGCAGCCGCCATCATCGCCCAGCAGGAGGACACATGACCTGGGAGACCGTGGACGTCGTCGCCGAGCGGCCCTATCAGGTCCTGGTCGGACGCGGAGCGCCAGCGCTGCTGCCGCAGTTCTTGGAGGATGTCGATCGCATTGCCGTCATCTACCCGCCCACGCTGGCCGCACGGGTCCCCGAACTCACCGCTGGTCTGGACCAGGCGGTCCTCGCCATCGAAGTGCCCGACGCGGAGGCAGCCAAGACTCCCGAGTCGTTGGCACGCTGTTGGGATCGGCTGGCTGAAGCCGGATTCACCCGCTCTGATGCCGTGGTGGGCTTCGGCGGGGGCACGACCACTGATCTTGCCGGGTTGGTGGCGGCGACTTGGCTGCGCGGGGTGCGCTATGTCGCCATTCCCACGACTCTGCTGGGCATGGTCGATGCGGCTGTCGGCGGTAAGACCGGCATCAATCTGGCAGCAGGAAAGAACCTGGCCGGCGTGTTCTACGAGCCCTACACCGTGGTCTGCGATCTGAGTTATCTCGACACCCTGCCCACAGTGGACGTTCGGGCGGGACTGGCTGAGGTGTTGAAGTGTGGCTTCATCGCAGATCCGGCCATCTTGGACGCTTTCGAAGAGGATCCGGCCAGCGCAGTTCAGGCCGGCAGCGACCTGCAGTGGGAACTCATTCGACGTGCCATCGTGGTCAAAGCCAAGGTGGTCTCGGTCGACCTGCGCGAGCGCACCAGTGCCGGTTCCGACATCGGGCGCGAGATTTTGAACTATGGGCACACCTTCGGTCACGCCGTGGAGCAGCACGAGCACTACTCGTGGCGGCACGGTGAGGCGGTGAGCATCGGCATGGTGTTCGCCGCGGAGGTGGCGCACCGGTTGGGCCTGATCGATGACACGTTGCTGGCCCGTCACCGTGCGGTGCTCCGTGCCGCCGGGCTGCCGGTGTCCTATCCCGATCAGGACTGGTCGGCACTGCGTGCCGCGATGAGTCTGGACAAGAAGACGCGGGGGAGCACGTTGAGAATGGTGCTCCTCACCGGCCTGGGACGAGCCACAATCGTCGCCGACACTGCCGAGGATGTGCTGGCAGATTCCTACAACGCACTGGTGGAGGCCTGATGTACGTTCCCGAACACTTCGCATTGAGCACCGAGCAGGCCGCTGAGCTGCTCAGCCCGGTCGCTGGTGGCGACCTGGTGAGCAACGGCCCCAATGGGCTGGACTCGACCTTCGTGCCGATGCTCTACCAGGCTGGTGAGGGGCTGGGCTCCATGATCGGGCACCTGTCCCGGGTGAATCCGCAATGGCGTCAGCCCGGTGAGGCGCTGTTCATCGTCAACGGCCCAGACGACTACGTGGACGCCGAGTGGTTGAGCCGTCCCGAAGCGGTGAGCGTGCCGACGTGGAACTACGTCACGGTGCATGTGCATGGCGAACTGATCGCTCATGACGATCCGCAGTGGACCTTGGCCGCGGTGCAGAGCATCAGCCATGGCCGCGGGGATGACACCGTCGACACAATGCCTGCCGACGCCGTGGAGAAGCTGCTGCGATCGATCGTTGGGGTGGAGTTGCGCATCACCAAGCTGGTCGGCAAGGCCAAGATGAGCCAGAACAAGTCCCCGGAGGTCATCGAGCAGGTGATCGCCGGATTGCTGGAAGCCGGCAATGTCGAGGCTGCTGAATGGATGCGTCAGAACTCGCTGCCGCGGGCCCAGGCCAAGGCCGCCATGCTGGCCGACCTTCGCCACCAGGCCGGAACCGACTGAGGCTGCAGTTCGCCGCGGAATCGCAGGGCCGCTAGACTCGGCCACTGCGGTTGCGGGCCCAGGCGGGTCTACGACCCACGATCGACGACAGGTGAAAGCAGGAGATCAGTGGCAACGGTATCCACCAACGATCTGAAGAACGGCATGGTCTTGGACCTCGATGGTCAATTGTGGACCGTCATCTGGTTCCAGCACCACAAGCCCGGCAAGGGCAACACCGTTGTGCGCTCGAAGTTGAAGCACGTGCTCAGCGGCAAGGTCGTTGATCGCACCTTCAACTCCGACACCAAAGTGGAGTCCGCTCACGTGGACCGCCGCGAGATGCAGTACCTGTACCACGACGGCGACGGCTACGTGTTCATGGACACCGACACCTTTGACCAGCTCACCCTGAGTGAGGCCGTCGTCGGCGACGCCAAGAACTACCTGCTGGAGAACCAGCTCGGCACGGTTGCCATGCACGAGGGCAACCCGCTGTACATCGATCTGCCGGCCTCGGTGGAACTGGAGATCACCTACACCGAGCCTGGTCTGCAGGGGGATCGCTCCACCGGTGGCACCAAGCCGGCCACCGTGGAAACCGGTCTGAGCATCCAGGTGCCGCTGTTCATCAGCACCGGCGAAAAGGTGAAGGTGGACACCCGAGACGGTAGCTACCTCGGTCGGGTCTGAGAGTGGCCACCGAACCGCAACCTGGTAAGTCCCCGCGTAGCTCTGCTCGAACCAAGGCCCGCAAGCAGGCCTTGGACATTCTCTTCGAGTCCGACCTGCGCGAACTGGGCTCGGCCGAAATCCTGGCGATTCACACCGAGGATTCCGAAACCCCGATTCGAGACTTCACCATCGAACTCGTGACCGGTGTGACCGAACACACCGCCGTCATCGATGAGGCGATCATGGCCCACCTGAGCGACGGGTGGTCGCTGGAGCGCATGCCGCGAGTCGACCGAAATCTGGCCCGGGTCGCGGTGTACGAGTTGATGTACACCACCACCGCCACCGATGTGATCCTGGCCGAGGCCATCGGCCTGTGCCAGGAACTGTCCACCGACGAGTCTCCGGCGTTCCTCAATGGCGTGCTCAGCGCCATCGCCGCCGCCGGTACGCGCCCTGGTCAATGAGCCTCACCGGTGGTCCTGCCGGCGCCACAGTGGTCGGTGCACACACCGGCGTCACGGTTTTGCTAGGCTCGTTCAGGTCCGAGAGCGGACCTCTCCGCAGATCTGAAGGACGTCAATGCCCACAAGCCCGCTGAGCGCACCTGCAAAACCCGCCCTGTTGGTTCTCGAAGACGGACGCTGGTTCCGCGGTCGCTCATTCGGTGCGGAGGGAGAAACCTTCGGCGAAGCCGTGTTCTCCACCGGAATGTCGGGCTATCAGGAGACGCTCACCGATCCCAGCTACCACCGCCAGGTCGTGGTCGCGACCGCCCCGCACATCGGCAACACCGGCTGGAACGACGAAGACGACGAATCCGCTCGGATCTGGGTGGCCGGGTATGTAGTGCGTGACCTGTCCCGGGTCCGCTCGAACTGGCGCTCCAACCGATCCTTGGACGAGGAACTGCGTCGGCAAGGTGTGGTCGGGATCGCCGAACTGGACACCCGTGCGCTGACGCGGCATCTGCGCGAACGCGGTGCGATGCGGGTGGGAATCTCCACCCTGGACGACAATGTCGACTCCTTACTGGCCAAGGTGCTGGCCTCTCCGCCGATGGCTGGGGCGAATCTGGTCGCCGACGTCACCGTCGAACAGGCCGAGGTCATCCCGGCGCAAGGGCCGCAGAAGTTCACGGTGGCCGCGATTGATCTGGGCATCAAGGACATGACGCCGACCCGGATGGCCGAGCGCGGCATCGAGGTGCATCTGCTGCCGGCCAGTACGACCGTGGACCAGCTCCAGCAGCTCAATCCCGACGGAGTCTTCTTCTCCAATGGCCCCGGTGATCCCGCGACCGCCGACGAGGCGGTGGCCCTGCTCACCAAGGTGCTGGACGCAGGATTGCCCTACTTCGGCATCTGCTTCGGCAATCAGATCTTCGGACGCGCGTTGGGCTTCGGCACCTACAAGCTGAAGTACGGCCACCGCGGCATCAACCAGCCGGTGATGGACCTGACCACCCGCAAGGTGGAGATCACCGCCCACAATCACGGCTTCGCGGTCGCTGCGCCACCGGACACCGACACCCAGACGCCGTGGGGAACCGCCCGGGTGTCGCATGTGAATCTCAATGACCAGGTCGTGGAGGGCCTGGAGCTGCGCAGCCCGGCTGGTGCGTTGCTCGGCTTCTCCGTGCAGTACCACCCCGAGGCGGCCGCCGGTCCGCATGATGCGGCCTACCTCTTCGACCGCTTCACCGACATGATGGCCGCACATCGCGCTGCGTCCGAGCCGACCGGGGGGAACGCCTGATGCCACGCCGTACCGACATCTCCTCGATCCTGGTCATCGGCTCGGGGCCGATCGTGATCGGACAGGCCTGCGAGTTCGACTATTCGGGCACCCAGGCCTGCCGAGTACTGCGCGAAGAGGGCTTCCGAGTCATCCTGGTGAACTCCAACCCGGCCACGATCATGACCGACCCGGAGTTCGCCGATGCCACCTACATCGAGCCGATCCAGCCCGAATACCTGGAGAAGGTGATCGCCAAGGAACGTCCCGACGCTCTGCTGCCCACCCTGGGTGGTCAGACTGCGCTCAATGCCGCAGTGGCCCTGCACGAATCCGGGGTGCTGGCCACATACGGCGTGGAACTCATCGGTGCCTCCATCGATGCCATCCAATCCGGTGAGGACCGGGAGAAGTTCAAGGAGATCGTCGCCGGACTGGAGGTGCCGGGGGCGAATCCAGAAGTCGCGCGCTCGGCAATCTGCCACAGCCTGGACGAAGTCATGGCCGCGGTCGACGAACTCGGCTACCCGGTGGTGGTTCGGCCCAGCTTCACCATGGGGGGTGTGGGCTCCGGATTCGCCCATGACGAGGGGGAACTGCGCCGCATCGCCGGCATCGGACTGTCGTCCTCGCCGGTCACCGAGGTCCTCATCGAGGAGTCGGTGCTGGGCTGGAAGGAATATGAGCTCGAGGTGATGCGCGACAAGGCCGACAACGTGGTCATTGTCTGCAGCATCGAGAACTTCGACCCCATGGGTGTTCATACCGGTGACTCGATCACGGTGGCCCCGGCCATGACCTTGACCGACCGGGAATACCAGTCGATGCGCGACGTGGGCATCGCGGTGATTCGGGCGGTGGGAGTCGACACCGGAGGCTGCAACATCCAGTTCGCAATCAACCCCGACGACGGCCGCATGATCGTCATCGAGATGAATCCGCGGGTGTCACGGTCTTCGGCACTGGCCAGTAAGGCCACCGGTTTCCCGATCGCCAAGATCGCCGCCCGGGTGGCGGTGGGCTACACCCTCGACGAAATCCCCAACGACATCACCGCTGAGACACCGGCCTCCTTCGAACCCACCTTGGACTACGTGGTGGTGAAGGCCCCGCGGTTCGCCTTCGAGAAGTTCCCGGGCGCTGATTCGACCCTCACCACGCACATGAAGAGCGTCGGCGAGGCGATGGCGATCGGACGCAACTTCACCGAAGCCCTGGGCAAGGCCCTGCGATCGTTGGAGGACGCGAAAGCAGGTTTCGACTTCACCGGGCCGATCACGGCGTCGTTGAACGATCTGCTCACCGCGATGAAGCGGCCTCATGACGGGCGAATCCGATTGCTCATGCAGGCCTTCCGGCTCGGCGCAACCAATGAGCAACTGTTCGAGGCGACCAAGATCGATCCGTGGTTCATCGACCAGTTGCGGCTGATCCATGAGGTCGCCGAGCAGGTGCGTGAGGCCCCGGAGATCACCGCAGACCTGCTGCGACTGGCCAAGCGACACGGCCTGTCCGATGAGCAACTGGCTCGGCTGCGCAACCAATCCGCAGACGTGATTCGTGGCCTGCGTTGGGCGCTCGGCGTGCGTCCGGTCTACAAGACGGTGGACACCTGCGCCGCAGAGTTCGCAGCCCGGACTCCCTACCACTACTCCTCCTACGACGAAGAGACCGAGGTTGCGCCCCGCACCCGGCCTGCGGTGCTGATCCTGGGCTCGGGACCTAACCGCATCGGCCAAGGCATTGAGTTCGACTACTCCTGTGTTCATGCCGCCATGGCATTGCAGGCCGCCGGCTACGAATCGGTGATGGTCAACTGCAACCCCGAAACGGTCTCCACCGACTACGACACCTCCGACCGGCTGTACTTCGAGCCGCTGACCTTGGAGGACGTTCTGGAGGTCTACCACGCCGAAGCCGCCGCCGGCCCGGTGGCCGGAGTGATCGTGCAGTTGGGTGGCCAGACCCCGCTGAAGCTGGCCCAGGTGTTGAAGGATGCCGGGGTGCCGATCGTGGGCACCCCGCCGGAGGCGATCAACCTCGCCGAAGAGCGTGGTGCCTTCGGGCAGGTGCTTACCGAAGCCGGCCTGCCAGCCCCGGCCTACGGCATGGCCGAATCCGCCGAAGCCGCCTTGGAGATCGCCCACGACATCGGCTATCCGGTGCTGGTGCGTCCGTCCTATGTGTTGGGCGGACGCGGCATGGAAATCGTCTACGACGATGCCTCCCTGGTCGCCTACATTCAGCGGGCCACTGACATCACCCCGTCGCGCCCGGTCCTGGTGGACCGTTTCCTCGACGATGCGATCGAGATCGATGTGGACGCCCTGTACGACGGCACCGAGCTGTACCTGGGTGGAGTCATGGAACATATCGAGGAGGCCGGCATCCACTCCGGGGATTCGGCCTGCTCGCTGCCTTCGATCACGCTGGGCAATGAGGTCATCGACCAGATCCGTATCTCGACCGAAGCCATCGCCCGCGGCGTCGGGGTGCGCGGGCTGTTGAACATTCAGTTCGCGCTGCTGTCGGATGTGCTCTACGTATTGGAAGCCAACCCGCGCGCCTCACGGACCGTGCCCTTCGTGTCCAAGGCCACCGATACCGCGCTGGCCAAGGCAGCCACCCGGATCTCGCTGGGCGCCACCATCGCTGAGTTGCGTGCCGAAGGACTGCTGCGCCCGGTGGGAATGGACGGCACCACCATGCTGGATCATTCCCCGATCGCGGTGAAGGAAGCCGTGATGCCGTTCAACCGGTTCCGCACGGCCGACGGTTCGTGGGTGGACAGCCTGTTGGGGCCGGAGATGAAATCCACCGGCGAGGTGATGGGCCTGGATCGATCCTTCGGGACGGCCTTTGCCAAGAGCCAAGCCGCCTCCTTCGGCAATGTGCCGATCACCGGGACGGTGTTCGTCTCGGTCGCCAATCGTGACAAGCGCCACGCGATCTTCCCGGTGAAGCGCCTGGCCGATCTGGGCTTCACGATTCTGGCCACCGAAGGCACCGCCCAGGTGTTGCGCCGTCAGGACGTCGAAGTGACCACGATCCGCAAGGCCACCCAAGGCCCCGGGCCCAATGGCGAAAAGACGGTCGTGCAGTCGATCCTGGACGGCGAGATCGACCTGATCTTCAACACCCCGCACGGCCAGTCCAAGGACGGCAGCCCCCGAAAGGATGGCTGGGAGATCCGCTCGGCGGCGATTCTGGCCGATGTTCCCTGTGTGACCACCGTGCAGGGCCTCGGCGCCTGCGTCCAGGGAATCGAGGCGCTGCGCCGCGGTGCGGTGGAGGTGTGTTCGCTACAGGATTGGAGTGCCGGGGTCGCCGCCGAGATCGCCGAGCGGGCCTGAGATGGCTCTGCCCGTCGGCTTGCTCAGTTTCGGCTACCAGAAGCTGCTGCGTCCGATGCTGTTCGCCGCCTATGACGGCGATCCTGAGCGCATCCATGAACGGATGATCGACATGCTGGCCGGGGTCGGCTCGCGACCCGCGGCACGTCGGCTGGTCAAGCTGCTCGCCGACACTGCAGGACGGCCTACTCGGGTCGCCGGCGTCGCCTTCCCCTCGCGGGTCGGCCTGGCGGCCGGAATGGACAAGGACGCATCAGCGGTGCTGGCTTGGCGGGGGCTTGGCTTCGGATTCGCCGAGGTGGGAACCGTGACCGGCCGTGGCCAATCGGGCAATGATCGGCCACGGGTGTTCCGACTGCCCGAATCGAAGGCCATCATCAACCGGATGGGGTTCAACAACCCCGGGGCTGCGGTGGTCGCTGCCACGTTGGCCGCCCGCGGAATCTACCGCGGCAACGGCGCGGCCGGGTTGCCGGTGGGCATCTCCATCGGCAAGACCAAGGTGGTGCCGGTCGCCCAAGCCGTGGCCGACTATCTGGCGTCGCTGCGGCTGTTGGCCCCGCACGCGGATTATGTAGCGGTGAACGTATCCAGCCCGAACACCCCCGGGCTGCGCAGCCTGCAGGATCACGGTGCGCTGGCGGCGTTGGTGACCGCTCTGGTCGGCGAGGCCGCCGCGCTGGCCGACGGGGGAGTGCCGGTGCCGATCCTGGTGAAGGTCGCCCCTGATCTGACCGACTCGCAGTTGGACGAAGTGGTCGGGGTCTGTGAGGACGCCGGCGTTGCGGGGCTCATCGCCACCAACACCACGCTGGCCCGCGACGGCCTGGCTGTGGCCGAGCAGGGACTGGCCGATCAGGCCGGTGGTCTGTCCGGAGCGCCGCTGACCCGACGCGCCCTCCAGGTGGTGAGTCATGTGGCCTCTCGCACCGACTTGCCGGTGATCGGCTGCGGCGGGATCATGGCCGCCGCCGATGCTGCCTCGATGTTCGATGCCGGGGCGGCTTTGGTTCAGCTCTACACCGGCTTCCTCTATGCCGGTCCAGCCCTTGCGGCAAGCATAAACACCGTGGATCTGGCTAAGCTTCACTCGTGAGTGGATACTGGCGACGGCTACAAGATGTGGTCTGTGATCGAGGCTCGTTGTGTGTGGGGATCGATCCGCATCCCGGCCTGCTGCGGGCGTGGAAACTGAGCGAGGACGCCGCAGGCGTCGAGCGGTTCAGTCGAGAGGTCATTGAGGCCCTCGGCGATCAGGTCGCCGCCTTCAAACCACAGTCGGCCTTCTTCGAGCGCTACGGCTCCGCCGGCATCGCGGTCCTGGAGCGGGTGCTCGCCGATATCTCTGCCTGCGGAGCGCTCAGCATCCTGGACATCAAGCGTGGCGACATCGGTTCGACGATGGAGGCCTATGCCGCGGCCTACCTCAGTGATGGCTCCCCGCTGGCTGCCGACGCCATCACCGTTTCGCCCTACCTGGGGTTCGGATCGCTGAAGCCCGCCTTCGATCTGGCCTTGGCCACCGAACGAGGTGTCTATGTCCTGGCCCGGACCTCGAATCCGGAGGGCGCCGGGGTCCAGTTGGCCCTCAGCGACGACAGTTCCGTGGCCCAATCCATCATCGACGATGCGGCACAGGCGAACCTGGATAGCCGCCACCGGGCTATCGGCGTCGTGGTGGGGGGAACCCACAAAACGCTGGGGTGCGATGTGTCGGCCTTCAACGGCTCGATCCTGGTGCCGGGCATCGGCTTTCAAGGTGGACGCATCAGCGACCTTCCTGGCCTGTTCAAGGACGTGGTCGACCAGGTGCTTCCCGTAGTGGGACGCGGTGTTATCGGCGCTGGGCCCGACCATGGGGCGCTGCGCGGCAAGGTCGCTGAGCTCCTCGCCGAAGCCCAATCCAGACCGAATCTGATCGAGGAATGACTTTCCCATTCCAGGACGTGGCGCAGGACACATAGAAACGCTAGGTTATGGGCGTAAAAGCTCCCCTTGACAACGCAACGAAGGCATTATCGTGACTATTCCGCAACTTACTGCCGAACAGCTTGAGGCCGCTCGGGCCGCTGCTACCGAAGCCCGTCGCCGCCGCGCCGATTTGAAGAGCAAGGTGCGGGAGGGATCCTTGACGCTGTCGGCAGCCCTGGACACCGCCGCCGTTGACGACGTGCTTGCCCATGTGAAGGTCGTTGACCTGTTGAAGGCGTTGCCGCGAGTAGGGGAGAAGCGCGCCGGATTGGTCATGGAACGTTTGGACATCGCACCGAATCGTCGGATTCGGGGCCTGGGCCGGCATCAGGTTGCCGGCCTCAAAGCCGAGTTTCAGTGACAGCTGACGTCACCGTCTTATCCGGGCCGTCCGGAGTCGGCAAAGGCACCGTTGTCAAGGCGCTCGCCGACGCGCATCCGCAGGTGTGGGTGTCGGTCTCGGCCACGACCCGACCGCCGAGGCCAGGGGAGCGTGACGGTGTCGACTACCACTTTGTCGACGATGCCGAGTTCGATCGGCTGATCGCCACCGATGGTCTGCTGGAGTGGGCCAGCGTGCACGGCAGTGCCCGCTACGGGACGCCCAGCGCGCCGGTGGACGCGGCGTTGGCCGAAGGACGTCCGGTGATTCTGGAGATCGAGTTGCAGGGCGCCCGCCAGATCCGCCGAAAGCTGCCTGGGGCGCGTTATGTCTTCCTGACCGCTCCGGATCGGGAAACGCTGGTGGGGCGGCTGCGGGATCGGGGTACCGAGACCGAGGAGCAGATGCGCGTTCGGCTGCGCACCGCTGAAGGCGAACTCGCTGCCGCCGGAGAATTTGACCACGTCGTGGTGAACGATGATTTGGGTCAAACCGTCGACCAGTTGGTAGAGTTGTTGGGTCTGTGAACCGCCTGCCGCCGTCGCGGCGGGCTCACCACCTGATCAGAAAGCTGAACTTGAGCACTCAAACCTCCGAGGGGATCACCAATCCACCTATCGACGAGCTGCTGACCACTGTCGATTCCAAGTACCGGCTGGTCCTCTTCGCCGCCAAGCGCGCGCGTCAGATCAACGCCTACTACTCCCAGTTGGGAGAGGGCCTGTTGGAGAACGTCGGGCCGCTGGTGGAGATCGGAATTCAAGAGAAGCCGTTGACCATCGCCTTGCGCGAGATCAACGCCGGGGTCTTGGAATGCACCGACATCGATCCCGAGGCTGAGGCCGCCGCTCGCGCCGAAGCCGTTGCTGACCCGGACTTTTCGCTGGAGCCTTTCGGCACCGACGATCTGGCCTGATCCCCGGACCGATCGGGTCTTGCCATGAGCCGGATCGTTCTGGGAGTCTCGGCAGGGATCGCCGCCTACAAGGCGGCATCGGTGCTGCGTCGACTCGCCGAGGCCGGCCATGAGATTGAGGTTGTGCCGACCCCGGCGTCCTTGAACTTCGTGGGCGCCACCACTTGGGCTGCGCTATCGGGCCGTCCGGTGCATACCGAGGTCTTTGCCGAGGCTGACCAGGTCAACCATGTCCGGATCGGCCGTGAGGCTGATCTGGTCCTGGTCGCACCGGCGACCGCGGATCTGTTGGCCCGGGCCGCCAGCGGGCGGGCCGATGACCTGCTCACCAACGTCTTACTCACCGCGCGCTGCCCGGTGATGTTCGCACCGGCCATGCATACCGAAATGTGGCTGCATCCGGCCACCCAGCACAATGTCGCCACCCTGCGATCCCGCGGGGTGGTCGTGTTGGATCCGGCCGTGGGACGACTGACCGGTCCGGACTCCGGACCAGGCCGGCTGCCGGAGCCCGAGGACATCGCCGCCACCGCCTTGGCGCTGCTCGAATCACCGACGCTCGCTTCAGCCCTGTCTCGGCAGGACCTGGCCGGACGGCGGGTTGTCATCAGCGCCGGCGGCACGCACGAGCGCATCGATCCGGTTCGATTTGTGGGCAATGCCTCCTCCGGACGGATGGGGGTGGCCCTGGCTCGGGCGGCGGCCGCGCGTGGGGCCGAGGTGACTTTGGTTGCGGCGAATCTGAGCGTCCCGGCGCCGTCGGGGGTTCGGCTGCACACCGTGGTCTCTGCTGCTGAGTTGGCGGCCGCGATGCATCAGGCGGCTGTCGACGCCGAGGTGATCGTGATGGCGGCAGCCGTGGCCGACTATGCCCCGGCGCAGAGCACGCCGGACAAGATCAAGAAGGACCATGCCGAAGCGCTGCACCTGGAGTTGACCCAGACTCCGGATGTACTCGCCGAATTGGTGGCTGCGCGTCCGACGGCTCAGGTGATCGTGGGCTTCGCTGCCGAGACCGCGGCCGATCCCGGCCAACTCCTCGACCTGGCCCGCGCCAAGCGTGCCCGCAAGGGCTGCCAGGTGCTGGTGGCCAACGACGTCACCGATGGTGCCGTCTTCGGAGCCGAGACCAATCAGGGCTTCATTCTTACCGACACCACCGCGGTGCCGTTCGCGGGCTCGAAGCTGTCGGTGGCCCATGCAATTCTGGACGCCGTGGTCGCGTCCACCGAAAGGAAGATGTAGATGAGTCGGCTATTCACCTCGGAGTCGGTGACCGAAGGTCACCCGGACAAGGTGGCCGACGCCATCTCCGATGCGGTCCTGGATCGCTTGTTGAAGAAGGATCCTTCCTCCCGGGTGGCGGTGGAGACTCTGGTGACCACCGGCCTGGTGCTGGTCGCCGGGGAGGTAACCACCAAGGCTTACGCCGATGTCGGCCTGTTGGCCCGCAAGACGCTGTTGGGCATCGGGTACAACTCCTCAGCCGCCGGACTGAACGGCGACACCTGCGGGGTGACGGTCTCGCTGGGCAACCAGTCTGCAGACATCGCCCAGGGCGTCAATCGGGCCGAGGAAAACCGGGTGGACGGCTCGGCGGACTACCTGGATCTGCAAGGCGCCGGCGATCAAGGCTTGATGTTCGGCTATGCCTGCAATGAGACTGCGACGCTGATGCCGCTGCCCATCGACATCGCCCATCGCATGTCGGAGCGTCTCGCCGAGGTTCGCAAGAGTGGCGAGTTGGATTTCCTGCTGCCCGACGGTAAGACCCAGGTCACCATCGAATACGACGGTTCGACCCCGGTTCGGGTGGACGCTGTGGTGGTCTCCTCCCAGCACCGGGAGAATGTGGAGCAATCCACCATCGCCGCCGAACTGCGCGCCCGGGTGATCGAGCCGGTGCTGGCGCGCTACCCGATCTCGACCGCCGGGTTGAAGACCTATGTGAATCCCACCGGGAAGTTCACCATCGGCGGACCCAAGGGCGATGCCGGCGTCACCGGGCGCAAGATCATCGTCGACACCTACGGCGGCATGGCCCGCCATGGCGGCGGCGCCTTCTCCGGCAAGGACCCCTCGAAGGTCGACCGGTCTGCGGCCTACGCGATGCGTTGGGTGGCCAAGAACGTAGTCGCGGCCGGATTGGCGGATCGCTGCGAGGTTCAGGTGGCCTATGCCATCGGCCGGGCCCATCCGGTCGGCTTCTACGTGGACTGCTTCGGCACCGAGAAGGTGTCCTTGGGCCAGATCACCACGGCAGTGCAGGACATCTTCGATCTCCGCCCGGCGGCGATCATCGCCGACCTCGACCTGATCCGTCCGATTTATTCCAAGGTGACCAACTATGGCCACTTCGGTCGCGAACTGCCTGAGATGACCTGGGAGCGCACCGATCGCGCGGACGCCTTGGCCGCCGCAGTGCGGGGTTGACCGTCGCGGGGGTTGACCGTCGGCACTGAGCACTACCATGGCGGACCATGGACAGGTCGGTGGCGCAGGTCGCAGTAGACATGCCGCTGGCCAACCTGGACCGGCCCTTCGATTACGCGGTTCCCGCTGAACTCGCCGACCAGGCCCAACCCGGCGTACGGGTGAAGGTACGTTTCGCCGGCCGGCTGCGCGATGGATTCATCCTGGAGCGGGTAGCGCCTGGGGAGCGGCAGTCGCTGTCGCCGTTGGAGAAGGTGGTTTCGGCCGAACCGGTCTTGAGCCCGGCGGTGGCCGCAACGGTCCGCGCGGTTGCCGACCGCTACGGCGGCAGCTTCGCCGATGTCGTACGAACCGCGGTTCCGCCCCGTCATGCCGCCACCGAGAAGGCGGAGGTATCGCCGCGTCCGGTGCCCGACCTGAGCCGCTCACTACCGGCGAGTGTGAGCAACTACCCCGGCGGGCAGCGCTTTTTGACCACCATCGCTGAAGGTGGACGCCCGCGTGCGGCCTGGACGGTCGCGCCCACCCCCGATCCGGTCGGTCACTGGCAGACCGGCCTGGTCGAAGCTGCGACCGCCTGTCTGCACAGCGGACGCGGCGCCCTGCTGCTGGTGCCAGACGCCACCGCGCTGGAATCGCTCCAGGCGGTCGTTTCGGCAGCCTTCGGCAAGGGCAGCTACGCGGTGCTCAGCAACGAGCTGGGTCCCTCGGCGCGCTATCGAAACTTCTTGGCGGTCTCCCGCGGGCAGACCCGAATCGTCATCGGCACTCGTGCGGCGGTCTTCGCCCCGGTGGCCAAGCTGGGATTGATCGCCCTGTGGGACGACGGCAACGACTCCTACGGCGAGCCGCACGCTCCGTACTGGCATGCCCGGGAAGTCGCCGCGCTGCGCGCCCACCAGGAGAGCGCCGCGCTGCTGATCGCCGCGCACAACCGCAGTTGTGAGGTGCAGCAACTCATCACCCGCCGCTGGCTGGCGACCATCGCGCTGACCCCGAAGGCAACCCGGTCGGTGAGCGCAGCGGTACGGATTAGTTCGGCGGTCAGCGACCGCGACCCGCTCGCCGAGCAGGCTCGGCTGCCCAAGGACGTGTTCGCCACCATCCGGCGTGGCCTGGTCGATGGGCCGGTCCTGATTCAGGTGCCGCGCGCGGGTTATCGTCCGGTGCTGGTGTGCGCACGGTGCCGGGAGATGGCGCGCTGCCCGGGGTGTGGCCAGCCGCTGGCCGACCCCGGAGACGCTGCGGTGAGTTGTCCCTGGTGCGGGCCGCTCAGCCAACCGTGGCGCTGCGGCGAATGCGGCGACACCGGACTGCGCAGCGCTGCGGTCGGCGTGCGCCGTACTGCCGAAGAGTTGGGTCGGGCCTTTCCGGGGGTGGCGGTGCTGCAGTCCAGTGCCGAGCAGCGCCGCGGTGAGGTTGGCGAGCGCCCCGCCTTGGTGTTGGCCACCCCCGGTGCCGAACCGCCGGCCAGCCACGGTTACGCCGCGGCGGTGCTGCTGGATGCCGATCGGGTGCTGGCCCGTGCCGACTTACGCGCTGGCGAGGAGGCCTTGCGGCGCTGGCTCGCGGTGGTGGCGAAGGTCCGACCCGCCGAGGCCGGCGGCACGCTCTTGGTGGTGGCCGGGGCGCAGTCTCGCGAAGTCCAGGCGTTGGTGCGACTGGATCCGGCCGGCTACGCCGACCAGGAGTTGGCCCAACGCGCCGAGGCGGGGTTGCCGCCGGCGCTGAAGCTGATCTGGATCGAAGGTCCGCTGCCGAGTTTGCAGGAGTTGGCGGCCACTCTGCGCGATTTGACCGCGCCGCTCGGACCGTTTCCTTTGGAAGGATCCAGCACCGACGGACGCCTCAGTGTGCGCTGCGAGCCGTCCGCGGCCGCCCCGATCCTGGCCGAGATCCATCGAAGTCGGGCCGCCCGGGCCGCCCGCAAGGATCCGCCGTGGCGAGTCGTGGTTGACCCCCAGGTCATCGCCTAGCCCCTTGCCAACCCGCTGTTGGCGGTCGGTGATCGCCTGCAGGAATCGACAGTGCCCACGCCCGCAGCCGTGCGCGGACCGACGGCGACCCCACTAGACTCACCCCCATGCGCTTGGTCTTTGCCGGAACCCCGACGGTGGCGGCGCAGACGCTGCGCGGCCTTTTGGATGATCCCGCCCACGAGGTGGTGGCGGTCCTCACTCGCCCCGATGCCCCGCAGGGACGCAGTTCCCGGCTGGTGCCCAGTCCGGTCGCCGAGTTGGCCAGCGAGCGAGGGATCGAGGTTCTCAAACCGGTGCGCGCCTCCGATCCGGACCTGACCGCACGCCTGGCTGAACTCGCCCCGGATTGTTGCCCGGTGGTGGCCTACGGCGGCCTCATTCCGCAAAAGCTGCTCGACCTGCCGCGCCACGGGTGGGTGAATGTGCACTACTCGCTGCTGCCGCGCTGGCGGGGGGCTGCGCCAGTGCAGCATGCGATCGCCGCCGGAGATGCGGTCACTGGCGTGACGGTGTTTCAGCTTGTCGCCGAACTCGACGCTGGAGATGTGCTCAGCCAGGCAGAGTTTCCGTTGCCCGCAGACGCGACCAGTGGTCAGGTCTTGGCGGCCCTGCAGCCGTTGGGTGCCCAGGTGCTGTTGGAGGTCTTGGCCGAAATCGAAGCAGGTCGGGCGCAGCCTGTTCCCCAGCCCGCCCAGGGCGTCACCGTGGCCCCCAAACTCAGCGTGGCGGGCGCTCGCCTGGATTGGAGCCGTCCGGCAGTCGAGCTGGATCGCCAGATTCGGGCGAACAATCCCTCCCCGATTGCTTGGACCGAATTCGACGGCCAACGCTGCCGCATCCTCACCTGTCGGGTGGCTGAGGTTACCGAACTCGGCTGCGGGGAACTGCGTGCCGAGAAGCGTCGACTGCTGGTCGGTACAGGCGCGGGCAGCCTGGAACTGCTCAGCGTTCAGCCCGCCGGAAAGAAGCCGCTGGCCGGTGCCGACTGGGGTCGCGGGCTGCATGGCGGCGGACAGTTCCGATGAGCCCTCGACTGCGCAAGCGCGATCCAGCGCGTACTGCGGCCTATCGAATCCTGCGGGCCGTGACCGCCCGGGGCGCCTACGCCAATCTGGAGTTGGCTCGCCAACGCACAGAGCTGTCGGCCCAAGACGCCGCCTTCGTGACCGAACTGGTCGCCGGCACCTGCCGCGCGATGGGCAGCTACGACCGCATCATTGAGGCGGCTTCGCGACGGTCGCTGGGCTCTTTGCAGCCGGCCGCGGTCGACCTGCTGCGACTGGGCGCTCACCAACTGTTGTCGATGCGAGTGCCGGCTCACGCAGCGATCTCAGCCACCGCCGACCTGGCCGCTCTGGAAGTGGGGGAGCGGCTGGTCGGGCTGATCAACGCGGTGCTGCGAAAGGTGGCCGTCCGCGACTGGGACGGCTGGGTGGAACTGCTCGGCGCCGACGAGGACGAACTCGGGCGGCTCGCTTTGCGCCATCACCATCCCCGGTGGGTGACCGAAGCCTTCGCCCAGGTGCTTCCCGCCGAGGACCTGGCCACGTTGCTCACGGTGGACAACATTGCCCCCACCACCACGCTGGCGGTGCGTCCCGGTCTGGCCGAGATCGCCGAGGTGGGGTTACGGCCGACGCTCTACTCGCCGTACGGGGGCTATGCGGATGGCGATCCCACCACGATCGCCGCTGTGGGAGAGGGACGCGTCGGTGTCCAGGACGAGGGCTCTCAGTTGGTGACCCTGGCCCTGGCTCGCGCCGAAGCCCCCGACGGTCCCTGGCTGGATCTGTGTGCCGGACCCGGCGGCAAGACCGCACTGCTGACCGGTTTGGCGGCTGAAGCAGGTCAGCCCCTGCTGGCCAGCGAGCGACATCCGCATCGCGCCGAGTTGGTTGCGGCCAATGTGCGGGCCTATCCACCGGAGCAACGTCCGCTGATCATCGCCGCGGACGGCACCATGCCGCCGTGGCGGACCGACAGCTTCAGCAAGGTCTTGGCCGATGTGCCGTGCACCGGTCTGGGCGCCTTGCGGCGCCGTCCGGAGAGCCGCTGGCGCCGCGGGCCGACGGATGTGCCCGAACTGGTGGCCCTGCAACGCAGTCTGCTTCGTTCGGCGATCGCCAGCACCCGCAGCGGCGGAGTGATCGGCTATGTGACCTGCTCGCCGCATCAGGCCGAGACCGTCGAGGTCGTCGCGTCTGCCACCGAGGAGGTCGAGGTGCTGCACGCCGCGGACTATCTGCCCGAGGTCCCCGATGCGGCGCTGGGCGACTTCGTCCAGTTGTGGCCGCATCGACACAACACCGACGCGATGTTTCTCGCATTGCTACGACGCCGCTAGGCTGCGCCAATGGGAATCCGTATCACCCCGAGCGTCCTCAACGCCGACCTCGCCGACCTCAATGCCGAAATTGCGCGCGTGCCGAGCAGCGACGCCATCCATCTGGACGTCATGGACAATCGCTTCGTTCCCAACCTCACCTTCGGGCTACCGGTCGTCGAGCGGGTGCGAGCGGGCACCGACAAGATGCTCGACATCCACCTGATGATCGCCGAGGCCGACCGCTGGGCCCCGGCCTACGCCGAGGCAGGCGCTGAATCGGTCACCTTCCACATCGAGGCTTCGGATGCTCCGATCCGGCTGGCGCGCCAGCTTCGCTCCTTGGGGGCGCGGGCATCGATGGGGCTGCGTCCCGCGACTCCGATCGAGCCCTACGAGGATCTGCTCGGCGAACTGGACATGGTGCTGCTGATGACCGTCGAACCCGGTTTCGGCGGACAGTCCTTCCTGGACCTGGTGCTGCCCAAGATCCGGCGCACCCGCGCCTTGCTCAACAAGCACGGCGGTGACATCTGGCTGCAGGTGGACGGTGGGGTCTCCGCTGAAACGATCGAGCGCTGTGCCGAAGCCGGCGCCGACACCTTCGTGGCCGGCTCGGCGGTCTACAAGGCCGACGATCCCGATGCTGTGGTGCGTCAGCTGCGCGAGTTGGCCCAGGCCCACACCGCGCATGCCTAGGCGTTGAGGGCCTCGGCGTTGAGGGTTTCGGTGCCGCGGGACTGACGCTGGCGCTGACGGAGCTAGCCGCGCCGCTGATCGCGGCGGCGTAGATACCGTTCGAACTCGGCGGCGATGGCGTCCCCATTGGGGTCTGGAGTGGCCTGGTCCCGGCGTTCCTCGAGTGCGGAGATGTAGCCGGCCACATCAGGATCCTCGGCGACCAACTCGTTGACCTGAGCGGTCCAAGCATTCGCCGCCTCGGCTAGTTCGCCGGCGTCCAGGGGCAGATTCAGGACGTCCTCCACCCGGGCCAAAAGCGCCAAGGTGGCCTTCGGGTTGGGCGGATCGGAGACATAGTGCGGCACCGAGGCCCACAACGACACCACGGGCAGATCGGCGCGCTCACAGTCGTGGGCAAGCACCCCGACGATGCCGGTGGGCCCCTCGTAGGTGGACACCTCCAAGCCGAGATCCTCGGCCAGGCCGACGGTGCTGGCGGTGCCATTGATGGGAACCGGCCGGGTGTGTGGGGCGTCGGTGAGCATCGCGCCGAGCAGGATCACCAGTTCGGGGCGGATGCTGCGCAGCATCGACAACAACCGGGAGGCGTACACCTGCCAATGGAAGTTGGGCTCGGGGCCACCGATGAGCACCAGGTCGCGTTCTTCCAGACGGGCCACCAGCACCTCGGTGGACGGCCACTCCAGCACCCGGCGTCCGTCGACGGACTTCACCATCGGACGGTTGACCTGGAAGTCGTAGAACTCCTCAGGATCGATGGCGAAGACCAACTCGGCCTCATAGCGATCAGCTAGATGATCAATGACCCCACTTGCGGCCTCACCGGCGTCGTTCCAGCCGCCGAAGGCGGCGATGACTGCCGGATTGCGCAATCCGGTGAGTTCGCGTGCTGCTGCCATGGCATCCACCTTAGGCCGACTCGCCTATTCTGCTGTCCATGACCCAGGATCTGCGCTCTGCGCTTGCTGCCCGAATATTGGTTGCTGACGGCGCCATGGGCACGATGTTGCAGGCCTACAACTTGGGCCTGGACGACTTTGGTGGCCTCGAAGGCTGCAACGAGATGCTCAACCTGACCCGTCCCGATGTGGTCTCGGCGATCCACCGTGCCTACTTCGAGGCCGGGGCGGACTGCGTGGAGACCAACACCTTCGGCGCAAACCTGACCGCCTTGGGGGAGTACGGCATCTCTGATCGGGTCTTCGACCTGGCCAAGGCCGGGGCGGCGTTGGCGCGCAGCGCGGCCGAGGAGGCCAGCACCGAGCAGCAACCGCGTTTCGTGCTGGGCAGTATGGGGCCAGGCACAAAGCTGCCCAGCCTGCGGCATGTGTCCTATCGAGAACTGGCCACCGCCTATCAACAGCAGTCCGAAGGCATGCTGGCCGGCGGCATCGACGCCTTCTTGGTGGAGACCACCCAAGACCTCCTGCAGGCCAAAGCCGCCATCAACGGTGCCCGGGCCGCCCTGCGCGCCCACGGTGCCGATCTGCCGATCTTCGTCGATGTCACCATCGAAACCTCCGGGACGATGCTGCTGGGCACAGAGATCGGTGCAGCGCTGGCAGCGCTGGGCCGACTGGGAGTGGAAGGCATCGGCCTGAACTGCGGAACCGGGCCGGTCGAGATGAGTGAACATCTGCGCCAGTTGAGCCGCCACTCCGATGTCACGGTGGTGTGCATGCCCAATGCCGGCCTGCCGGAGATCACTGCCGAAGGGGCCCGCTATCCGATGGGGCCCAGCGATTTCGTCGGCTACGTCGACAGCTACACCCACGAGTTCGGTCTGGGATTGGTGGGCGGCTGTTGCGGGACAACCCCGGAGCACATCGCGACGCTGGCCCGGGCCGTGCACGGTGAGACTGCGCCGCAACGCGAGGTGCACCAGGTGGCTGCGGTCTCCTCGCTGTACACCGAGGTGGCCTTGCATCAGGACACCAGCTACCTGTCTATCGGTGAGCGAACCAACGCCAACGGCTCCAAGGCGTTCCGGGAAGCGATGCTGGCCCAGGACTGGGACGAGTGCGTCGATATCGCCAAGCAGCAGAGCCGGGCCGGGGCACATGTGTTGGATTTGTGCGTGGACTACGTCGGACGTGACGGCAGCGCCGATATGACCGAGCTGGCCTCCCGGCTGGGTTCGGCGGTCTCCTTGCCGATCATGCTGGACTCCACCGAGCCGGGCGTCCTTCAGACGGGGCTGGAGTTGCTGGGCGGGCGCTGCGTGGTCAACTCGGTGAACTTCGAGGACGGCGACGGCCCGGACTCCCGGTTCAGCTCGGTGATGAAGCTGGTCGTCGAGCACGGCGCGGCTGTGGTGGCGTTGACCATCGATGAAGAGGGCCAGGCCCGCAGCACCGAGTGGAAGCTCCGGGTGGCTGATCGGCTGGTCGGCACCTTGACCGAGCAGTGGGGCCTGCGCACCAGCGACATCATCGTCGACTGCCTCACCTTCCCGATCGCGACCGGTCAGGAGGAGACCCGGCGTGATGCGATTCACACCATTGACGCGATCCGTCAGGTGACCGCGAAATACCCGGGGATCCACACCACGTTGGGTATTTCCAATGTCTCCTTCGGGCTCAATCCGGCAGCTCGCCAGGTCCTGAACTCGGTCTTCCTGCACGAATGTGTACAGGCCGGTCTGGATTCGGCGATCGTGCCGGCAGCCCGGATCCTGCCGATCGCGCGCATCCCCGAGGAGCAGCGCCAGGTCGCCGAGGACCTCATCTACGACCGCCGGAGTGAGGGCTACGATCCGCTGGCCCGGTTCTTGGAACTATTCGAAGGCGTCACGACCACGGCGACGAAAGAGGCCCGGGCGGCCGAACTGGCCGCGCTTCCGGTGCCCGAACGCCTGCGCCGACGCATCATCGACGGCGATCCGAAGGGGCTGGAGGCCGATCTGGATGCCGCCCTGGAACTCAAACCGGCCTTGGCGATCATCAATGACGACCTGCTGGGCGGCATGAAGACGGTGGGGGAGCTGTTCGGTGCTGGACAGATGCAGTTGCCGTTCGTGCTGGCCTCAGCAGAGGTCATGAAGACCTGCGTGAAGTACCTCGAACCGCATCTGGACCGCACCGAGGTCGGCGGCAAGGGAACCCTGGTGCTGGCCACGGTGAAGGGCGATGTTCATGACATCGGCAAGAACCTGGTCGACATCATCCTCACCAACAACGGCTACACCGTGGTGAACCTGGGCATCAAGCAGCCGGTGAGCGCCATCATCGAGGCCGCCCTGGCACACTCCGCCGATGCCATCGGCATGTCGGGTCTGTTGGTGAAATCCACCCAGGTGATGCGGGACAACCTCGACGAACTCAGCCGCCGCGGCCTCACCGACGTGCCGGTCCTGCTGGGCGGGGCGGCGCTGACCCGCAGCTTCGTTGAGGAAGATCTCAACGACCGTTTCCCCGGCGAAGTCCGTTACGCGCGGGACGCCTTCGAGGGGCTGTCGTTGATGGAATCGGTGGTGGCGGTGAAAGCAGGCGTCCCTGGTGCTGCGCTGCCCGAACCGCGCCGCCGCCAGGTGCAGGCCAGCACTGTGGTGCGCGAGGCCGCCCACCCCGATTCGGAGGAACGCTCTGCGGTCTCCCGCGAGGTGGAGGTGCCCACCCCACCGTTCTGGGGCAGCCGCATCGTGAAGGGCATCGCCTTGGACGATGTGGCCGCGTGGCTTGATGAGCGGGCCACCTTCCGTGGCCAGTGGGGGCTCAAGCCCGTTGCGGGCGGCCCGAGTTATGAACAGATCGTGGAGACCGAAGGTCGGCCACGGCTGCGCGCCTGGCTGGATCGGCTGCGCACCGAGCGGATTCTTGAGCCGGCGGTCGTCTATGGCTACTGGCCGTGCCACTCGGAAGGCAACAGCTTGATCGTGGGGGCCGCTGACGATCCGTCCACCGAGGTGGCGCGATTCACCTGGCCGCGTCAGACGAAGGGACGCCGGCTATGCCTGGCGGACTTCTTCCGAGACGCCGACGAGGCCGCTGCGCACGGTCCGGATGTGATCGGAATGCAATTGGTCACCATGGGGCCGGCCAGCGAAGCCACCGCCAAGCTGTTCGCTGCCGATGCCTATCGGGACTATCTGGAGCTGCATGGCCTGACGGTGCAACTGGCTGAGGCCTTGGCCGAGCTGTGGCACGCCCGGGTCCGAGCCGAGCTGGGCCTGAGCGGTGACGGATCGGTGGCGGACATGATCCAGCGCCAGTCCTACCGGGGAGGCCGCTTCTCGTTCGGCTATCCGGCCTGTCCTGAACTTGCCGATCGGAGCACACTGGTGTCACTGTTGGGGGCTGATCGGATCGGGGTAACGCTGTCTGAGGAGTACCAGTTGCATCCCGAACAGTCCACCGATGCCGTCATCGTTCACCATCCGGAGGCCAAGTACTTCAATGCTCGCTGATCCGTGGAGCCGACATCGGCTCGCGCCGAAGCTGGTCGCGTTGGCCCTGGGCCTGACGCTGCTGGCCGGTTGCGCGCAGCCGACACCGGCCAGTCCCACGGGTTCTGCCAGCGCCAAGCCGCGGCCGTTCACCATTGCGGTGCTCGGACCGGTCACCTCCGTCGATCCGGCCACGGCAACCTCGCGTACCGATTCCATCCTGGTGAGCAATGTCTACCAACGGCTGATGCGAGTGGCGCCGGGCACCCGGGATCTGAAGCCGGACGCCGCGACCGATTGTGCGTTCACCTCGAGGCTGACCTATGAATGCACGCTGCCCAATACCTTGCGGTTCCACAACGGCGACGTGCTGGACTCGGCCGATGTGAGCTTCTCCCTCCAGCGACTGCTGCGGATGGGGGGCAGCGGCACCTCGCTAGGACTGTTGGCCAGCCTGCGACGCATCGAAACCCCAAACCCTCAAACGGTGCGTTTCCTGCTGTCTCGTCCGGACAACCAGTTCGGTTTCGCCTTGGCCGGTCAGGCCGCCTCGATCGTTGATCGGCGCGTTTACGATCCGGATACTGCTCTGCCGCTGGCGGTGGCGCCGGTGGGCTCGGGCCCCTTCCAGGTGACCGAGCTGTCCGCCCAAGGCGCGACCCTGCACAAGGCATCGGCCTACGTGGGGCCTACCGGCGCTCAGCTCGATGAGTTGCGTCTTGCGGTGTTCGCCGATTCGTTGGCTGTCGAGGACGCGATCAACACCAACACCATCGACGTCGCCTGGGCCGGCCTGGATCCGTCGGCGCAGCAGCGACTCGGCAATGAGATCGCGGTGAGTGCTGATCACACTGCGCATGGCTTCACCACAGTGAGTCTCCCGGGGGTGAAGGTGACCCGGCTGTACTGGAATCCGGCCAGCGCCTGGCGCACCAACAAGGCGCTGCGGCTCGGTGTCTCTCGTGCCCTGCAGACCGACCGCAGCCTGGACTCGGTGGTCCCACTGGGCGTCCGCGATCGTGTGTCGGCCTTCGCCGTCGGCGGACGGGCGCGGCTGCCGAAGCTCAAGGGCAAACGAGTGCTGCTGACCTTGGGATACCAAAGCGACGATGCCGGTCAGCATGATGTGGCGCAGTTGCTGCGCGACCGGATCGAGAGTCTGGACACGGTCAGTGTGCGGCTGACGACCAGCGCCAACGCCGACCTAATGCTCACCGTCTCCCCGGCCTGGGTGGACAACGTCACCGGCTGGTTGCAGCTCTATACCGCAGCCCCCCTGGCCGAGAGCCGCAAACGGCTCGCCGCCTTGGACGCCGCTGCCCGCCTGGGTACGGCGACCGCGACCGCGCAGGATGTCGCCGCGATTCAGAAGCAGGCCGCGGTGGACAACACGGTGCTTCCGGTCAGCCAAACCAATGAGTCGCTGCTGATCGGGCCCAAGGTTGCGATGTCGGATGGCAATTTCGGGTCGGGCCAGCAACTGGGACTGTGGGGTTTTCATCGTGTCTGAGCTGACCGGGGTACGCACCGGACCTTTCGTGGACGGCGAGCGGATCACCCTCAGTGATTCCAAGGGCAGGCGGCACTCGGTGGTGTTGGCTGCCGGTGCGCGCTTTCACACCACCAAAGGCGCGATCGAATTCGACGAGCTGATCGGCCAGCCCGAAGGCAGTGTCGTGCGCTCGGCCGGCGGAACTGCCTATCTGGCGTTTCGCCCACTCATGGAGGAGTTCGCCGTCACGATGCCGCGCGGGGCTGCGGTGATCTATCCCAAGGACGCTGCCCAGATTCTGGTGCAGACCGACATCTTCCCTGGTGCCCGAGTGCTGGAAGCCGGCGCCGGCTCGGGAGCCCTGAGCATGTTCTTACTGCGCGCGATTGGTGCGACCGGACGGCTGTACTCCTATGAACGCCGCGATGACTTCGCCGCAGTGGCCGCCCGCAATGTGGAGGCCTTCTTCGGTGCGCCCCATCCCGCCTGGACGCTACGCGTCGGCGACCTGGTCACCGAGCTGGGGCCGGAGCCGGTGGATCGGGTGGTGTTGGACATGTTGGCGCCGTGGGACTGCATCGACGCGATTTCCGGGGTGCTGCAGCCTGGCGGTCTGCTGTGCTGCTACGTCGCCACCACCACCCAGATGGGACGCACCATGGACACGCTGAGGGTGCATGGCGGCTTCACCGAGCCGGTCGCCCGGGAATACCAGGTGCGCGATTGGCACGCGGAGGGCCTGGCGATCCGTCCGGGGCACGGCACCAGTGGACACACCGGTTTCTTGATCTTTGCCCGCCGCCTGGCACCGGGGGTTGTTGCCCCGGCACGCAAGCGGCGACCGGCGCCGGGTGCCTACGGTCCGGACTACACCGGGCCGCGTCCGGCCGGGGTGGAGACCGACCCGGCTAACTGACTGCCACCTGGTGTCGGTAGGCTGACCCAGGTTGAGCAAGGAGTAGCGAACAACGTGGACGTCGCAGAACTGTCGCCAGCGCTGGTGATTGGCACCGGCCTGGTCGGAGCATCGGTCGGGCAGGCCCTCACCCGGGCCGGGCTTCGGGTGCACCTTTCAGACCGGGTGCACAGCCACGCGCAGGTCGCTGCCTCCCGGGGAGCGGGAACCACCGACGCGCCGGTGGCTGAGCAGGTCAAGCTGGTCGTGGTGGCGGTGCCGCCGCAGGCCTTGGCAGCGACCATCTCGGCAGCTTTGGATGACTACCCCGCAGCGACCGTCACCGATGTGGGGTCGGTCAAGGGCGCAGTCGTGGCCGCGCTGCGTGCGACCGGCAAGGACCTTTCCCGCTACGTCGGTTCGCACCCGATGGCCGGCTCGCAGCGGGTGGGGCCGATGACCGCCAGCGCGGAGCTGTTCGTTGACCGCACCTGGGTGGTGACTCCCCATGACACCGCAGCCGCCCAGGCGGTGCTCGCGGTGAACAAGGTCGCCGAGCTGTGCGGCGCGCGCCGGGTGAGCATGGGACCGGCACACCATGACGAGGCGGTCGCCCAAGTATCGCACCTGCCCCATCTGGTGTCGGTGCTGGTCGCCGAGCGACTCACCGACCTTCCCGCCGAGCATCTGCGGCTGGCCGGCCAAGGGCTGCGTGACGTGACCCGCATCGCTGGTTCTGATCCGAAGCTGTGGCAACAGATCATCGCCGCCAATGCCGGCGCGGTGCGCGGCGAGCTGGAGGCGCTGCGGGGCCATCTGGACGAACTGATCAGCGCCTTCGACGAGGCGGAAGCCCATCCTGACGCCGAGGTTGAGCTGAGCGCCATTCTGCGCCGCGGCCAGCAGGGAACCCGCGCTCTGCCCGGCAAGCATGGTTTGAATCCGGTGGACTATGCCCAGGTGGTTGTCGAGATCCCGGACGCTCCAGGGGCGTTGAGCCGGCTGTTCGTCGATATCGAGACCGCTGGGGTCAACGTGGAGGATGTTCGCATCGACCACGACCGGGAGCTGCAGCGTGGCTGGCTGTCGCTGCAGGTCATCCCCGATCGTGCCGCCGAACTGGCTGCCGCGCTCACCAATGCGGGCTGGAGCGTGCCCGACCATGATCCACAACTGTGAGGAGAATCCCCACCATGACTGATGACCGACTGGTGATCGCCATCGATGGAGCGAGTGGGTCTGGAAAGTCCACCACGTCCAAAGGTGTGGCCAAGGCTTTGGGCCTGGCCTACCTGGACACCGGCGCGATGTATCGCGCCGTCGCCTGTGCCTTTCTGGACGCCGGGGTTGATCCGTCCGATACCGCTGGGGTGATCGCTGCAACGGTCGGCGCCGATATCCAGATCAGCACCGATCCGCAGCTCGAACGGGTGCTGGTCAACGGGGCCGATGTCACTCTGCGGATTCGTGAGCCCGAGATCTCGGCCAAGGTGAGTACGGTCTCGACGATCCCTGAGTGCCGAGCCGATCTGGTGGCCCGGCAGCGGGCGATCATTGACGCCGCTGAGAACGGGATCATCGCCGAGGGTCGCGACATCACCACGGTGGTGGCCCCCGACGCCGATGTTCGGCTGCTGCTCAGCGCCGATCCGGAGGTCCGTTTGGCTCGCCGGAACCGCGATCTGGGTGGGCAGGTCGATGCCGCCGCCCTCGCCGATCAGGTGTTGCGCCGAGATCGAGATGATTCGACGCTGGTGAACTTCACCACCGCTGCCGACGGCGTGGTGGGACTGGACTGCTCGGATCTGACCTTGGAGGAGACGATTCAGGCTGTGCTGGACCTAGTCGCTGATGTGCGGAGGACGGCATGAATCCCGACGAGGAAGGCTTGGCGCTGCGTCCGGTCGTTGCGGTGGTCGGTCGACCCAATGTGGGCAAGTCGATGCTGGTCAACCGCATCATCGGCCGCCGCGAGGCCGTCGTGCAGGACCTGCCCGGGGTAACCCGAGACCGGGTCAGCTATGACGCCGAGTGGGCCGGGCGAGATTTTGTGATCGTCGATACCGGCGGTTGGGCACCCGATGCGAAGGGCATGGCTGCCCAGATCGCCGCGCAGGCCGAGTTGGCGATCGGCGCTGCTGACGCGGTGATGTTCGTCGTGGATGCCACGGTCGGGACCCAGGATGTCGATGAGGCCGTGGTACGGGTGCTTCGGCGCAGTCGCAAGCCGGTGCTGCTGGTGGCCAACAAGGTGGACGATGCTCGCACCGAGGCCGACGCGGCCGGTATGTGGAATTTGGGGCTGGGGGAGCCGCACGCGGTCTCCGCGCTGCATGGACGCGGCACCGGCGATCTGCTCGATGCCCTGCTGGACGTGCTGCCCGATACCGGTGCTGTCGCCGCCGAAGCGATCGGCGGCCCGCGCCGAGTGGCGATCGTGGGGCGGCCGAATGTCGGCAAGTCCTCGCTGCTGAACATGGTCGCCAAGGCTGATCGTGCCGTGGTCGACAACGCCGCCGGCACCACGGTGGATCCGGTGGACGAATTGGTGGTGGTCGGTGGAATCACCTACCAGTTCATCGACACTGCAGGCCTGCGCCGTCGGGTGAAAGAGGCCAGCGGGCATGAGTATTACGCCTCGCTGCGCACCCAGGGCGCGATCGAACGCGCTGAGGTGTGCGTGGTGGTGCTGGATTCCTCAGAGACGATTTCGGATCAGGATCTGCGCATCTTGAGCATGGTCGAGGACGCCGGCAAGGCTCTGGTGATCGCCTACAACAAGTGGGATCTCACCGACGAAGAGCGCCGCCGCTACCTGGAGCGCGAAATCGAGCAGGATATTCAGGCCTTCGCCTGGGCGCCGAGTGTGAACATTTCGGCCCTGACCGGGCGAGGTGTGGATCGGCTCTCAAAGGCCATCGAAGAGGCTTTGGAGGGTTGGGAGACCCGGGTGTCCACCGGCAAGCTCAACGCCTTCCTGGGACGCCTGGCAGCGGCACACCCACACCCGGTGCGCGGGGGCAAGCAGCCACGCATCCTGTTCGGAACTCAGGCCCACAACTGTCCGCCGACCTTTGCGCTGTTCACTTCCGGCGATTTCGACGCCCCCTACGTGCGGTTCGTGGAGCGTCGACTGCGCGAGGACTTCGGCTTCCGCGGATCTCCGGTACAGGTGGAGATCCGGGCCAGGGAGAAGCGCAAGAAGCGCTGATTCAGACGGTGCGCGGTACCGCGCCGGTGAGCTTCAAGATCGCACACATCACCTTGTGCCCACCGTCGGAGGCGGGGCCGAACATCAGCGGACAGCCGCCGTCGATGACCGTCAGACCGTGCTCGCGTCCATAGGCGACCGCCGCGGCGTCAACGCTGCCCGCATCGATGGAGCGATGCATCCACACCTCGGTGATGCCCAGTTCCACGGCCTCCTGCACTGTCGCCAGCGCATGGGTGGGGCTGGTGGCGATCACCACAGCCTCGACCCCACCGGGAACTGCTGCCAGGTTGGGGTAGGCCGGGTGATCGCCGATCCGCTCGGTATTCGGGTTGATGGCGACCACCTCGTAGCCACGATCAACGAGTCGATCGAAGACCGCATTCCCGCCGTGACTGCCGGCGTCCCGGGAGACCCCGGTGACGGCGATCCTTCGGTGAGCGAGAAAGCTTTCGGCGGCTTCAGCGATCTTCACAATGAGGCTCCCTTGTTGGCGATTAGCCGGGTTGGCCCGGCCAGGTCGGCGGCTGCGGCGCGGGGCCAGACGGATCGGTTCCGGTCTGGGGCGGGTAACCACCGTGGTCGGGATAGCTGGCCTGCTCAGGATAGCCATAAGGCTGGGTGGGGTAGCCCGGCTGCGGGTATCCCGCCGGGGGATAGGCCTGCGGAGGGACCGGGCCGGGGTTGTAGGGGACCGGTGCCACCGCAGGCATCTCCGAGCGGTTCACCTGGTCGATGTACATCACCGTGGTGTAGGTGAGCATCGACGGGATAGCGAAGAGCTCGTAAACGGTGTAGAGCACGATGGGGATGATCAACATCCCTGCAATTCCGCCCAGGGCGGAAGCAATCTGCGCGGGATCTGGGCTGTCGCCGTAGCCGTAGCCGCTGGTTGACGCCGAGATGCTGGCCATCGCAGGGATCATGAAGATCTGCGAAATCACACTGACGACCGTGCTCACCACACTCAGTGCGAGCGCCGCCAGCAGAAGGTAGCCCAAGGTGCGCCAGAATGCGCCCTTGGTGAGCGTCCAGGAGCGCTTGAGTGCACTGATGCCGTCGATCTGCTCGATCGCGACTGCCGGGAAGACATAGAGCAGTTTCACCATGAAGTAGTACATGACGGGGATCATGGCGAACATCAACAGCATGAGGACCATGGCTGCGCGCACGGAAGCCGCAGGGTCGTCCTGGCTGGATCCCTTCGGGATCATCAGGAACACCACCAGGGTGAACAAGCCCAAAAGGACGAGGGCAGCAAGGAACATCAACAGCAGCAGGCTGACGATTCGTGGAAGGAACCCTTTGGTTCCACTCAGAAGGCTCGAAAACGTGGGCGTGCGTCCCTGTGCCACTTCATAGGTACCCAGAATCACCATGGCGTTGGTCTTGTACTGAACCAGCATCATGCCGACCACCAGGGCAAAGTACCCCACAACCATGAGCAAGACGAGAACTCCGATCGTGCCCGGCGCCGCACCTGCTCCCGAGATGGCAGCAACGGCGGCGAACATGAGCAGGATGAAGACCGCGATCCCGATCACGATTGCAGCCCAGCCTGCGAGGGTGATCAGGACGAACAGGCCCACCTTGCGCTTGAGGATCGCGAAGGTCCCGGAGAACAATCCGGGGATGTCGATCGGACTCGGTTTGAGGAGCGGCGTAGGTGCGAGCATGGCAGCAATGTAGAGGAAACGCTGCTCTCCCAGACACCCGCCGCGCGGCTTTGGGGAGTACTCCCCAAAGCGTGTAGAGTGACGCGCCGGGGTTCACCCCACGCACAACTGAAGAACGGGCTGTAGCGCAGCTTGGTAGCGCACTTGACTGGGGGTCAAGGGGTCGCAGGTTCAAATCCTGTCAGCCCGACTAAAAGCCCAGGTGAGAGTAGGTTTCTCGCCTGGGCTTCATCATGTCCGAGGGTCGTTTTCCGTGGTCCCCTCTGGTCCCCCTGCGGTGGTGCTGGCCAGTCTCCTGCGGACGGCCGGACCGCCTCGAACCCGCCTCCTGTGGATAAGGGGACCAAAAGGGGACCAGAAAGTCTGCGCGGCAATCTGCGCTGAGGTGCGCGTGCGTCATAGGCGCCTGGCCGGAGGGTCATTGTGCCGGGCGTGTTTGCGCTGTCCGGCTGCGGAGAGGAATGCGTTGGCCTGTTCAGCGGCGGAGGCAAGGTGGCGCTCGTCGGGGTGGAGGTAGCCGCGGGTGGTCTCCGTTGAGGCGTGGCCGAGGATGTCTTGGAGGACGTGCAGGGGGATGCCTGCGTCGGCCATCCAGGTGGCCCCTGTGTGGCGCAGGCTGTGCCGGGTGAGGTCGGGCAGTCCGAGCTTCGCTCCCAGTTGGTGGCGTCGCGGACTGTCGCGGTGGTGAGGTAGCCTTCGTCCCGGCCAGCAACGAATCCTCGGGTTCCTTGCCTGCGGTGAGACGTTCCAGCACGGGACGGAGCGGTTCGAGGATCGGCACGCGGCGCTCTTTACGGCTCTTGGTCGGCTTCGTCACCGGACCGCCCTTGCCGGGGAAGACCTGGCGGGGGATCACGACGAGGTTCTTGTCGAAGTCGACATCCCCGACCTGCAATCCGGACACCTCCGAGGACCGCGCGGCCAGCAGCGCGGCGAGCATCACGAAGTCGCTGTAGGACTGATGCACCTTCCCGCACGCCCTGGCGAGCCTGTTGAGGGTCTTCACGTCCGGGATCGCGTGCGCCCGCGGGGAGGACTGCTCTGCGGACTCCCCGCGGAAGGGTCCATCGCGAGCGACGACCCGACGATGGAGCGGATGCGGCGGACCGCCGTGACCCGATCCGCCCCAGGTCTTTGAGCCCGAGCCGACGCACGGGGCAGGGACCCGAAGGATCGTCGGTCAGAGCGACCGTCCAGGCGCACCCGGCTCCGAGCGGCGGTGACCGAACTCCTGTCTCAACTCGGGCCGCGTCAGCGCGCGCTTGGGTGCGTCGTCGGCGTCGAGCAGGGCGATCACGTCGCTGGGCTGAGTGACGAGGGCCGCGAAGCGCTGCTTGATGAGTTCGTTCGGCCCAAAGCTGGCGGCGCTGGTCACCGGGCCAGGCATCGCTCCGACACCTCGACCAAATTCGCGTGCGGTGAGCACGGTGGTCATCGACCCGGACCGCACGCCCGCCTCGGGGACCACGGTCGCACCCGACAAAGCCGCCATCAGCCGGTTCCGCGCAATGAACCTGTGCCTGGTCGGCGCAGCTCCCGGCGGCAGCTCACTGACCAGCAGACCGACATCCCCGATCTGACGCAGCAGATCACTGTGCCCAGCCGGGTGGGACGGTCCAGACTACCCGCGAGCACCGCGATCGTGTGACCGCCGGCCGCAAGGACGGCGTGGTGCGCGGTCCCCTCGATCCCGTAGGCGCCACCGCCGACGACGATGCGTTCCTGATCGGCCACGCCCGTCGCCAGGTCGCCGGTGACCTGCTCCCCATACGACGTGGAGGCGTGGGAGCCGGTGATCGTGACTCGATCGCTCAGCGCCATCGACAAGAACGAGGTTGCCCCGCGCGTCCACAACAGGTACGGAGCACGGTCGCCCAGATCGGCAAGACCGGCGGGCCAGTCCTTGTCCGCCGGGATCAACGTCCCGAACTCTCCTCCTTGTGTCCCAGCCACTCGGCCGGGCAGATCGGGCGTGATCCGAGCAGCGAGCCGTTCCCGCCACATCAGCGCATCCGCGCGGGCAAGGCCTGGCACCGGGTCGTCGGACTCGATCAGCCGCAGCGTCTCGATCCCGCCGACCTGGGCGAGGATACGGCCATTGGCCGCTTCGTTCGGCTCGGCGACCAGCGACAGCGCGACCCGCACCATCCGCTCACCCTACATTTGCTCCGCCAGCGTAGCCATGATCGGTGTCCTCTCACTCCGAAGGTCACCGACGAGGTACACGCCCGCCTATCGTCGAGGGGAGAGAGACCCGCGATGCTCCGCACATCAGTCGCGCTCAGCGCACGAGGCTACGGCGTACTCCGCTACGCACCCACCAACCTGCTGCTCAATGCCAGCCGCACCCGACGCGGCCTGAAGTGGGGTGTCCCCGCCATGCTCCTCGCGGAGGTCTACTTCTACGCGGCAGCGATCTGCACCACGATCATCAACGACGGCGGTCCTGGCTGGCTCTACCTGCTGGTCCTGCTGTCCGTCTGGCACGCCTTCAAATTCCTCTGGATCGGCCCCGTCAGCCTCGTCTGGGTCGTGCGGAGCAGGCGCCAGCAGGTGTCGGAGCCCATCGATACGCTCGGACACGCAGGCACGTCGCGTTGACCTGAATCCTTCGCCACTGGGATGATGGGAGAGTGAACGGTCTCTAGGAGCACGCCTGCTTGTGCCGGAACGTACGAGTCGAAGGAGTGCTGATGGGTGCAAGGACGATCCACCCGTTCCCAGCCAGGATGGCGCCCGACATCGCCATCGACCACCTGGGCTCCATCGAAGGCGAGTCCGAGCTGGTGGTCCTTGACCCGATGTGCGGATCGGGGACAGTCCTCGCGGCAGCGGCCGACAGGGGCCACGCAGCACGTGGGTTCGATGTCGATCCTCTCGCTGTCCTCATGAGTTCGGTCGCGACCCAGGCCGTCAGCACAGAGGATGTCGTCGCTGAGGCCGAGCGCGTCTGCGCGCTCGCGCGAACGTCAAGCCTCGATGAGCCTCGGTGGGATGACCCAGAGACGCAGAAGTTCGCTGAATACTGGTTCGCCGCGACGCAGCGTAGTCAGCTCAATCGGCTTTCGCGCGAGTTGGATGAGGTTGGCGACGATGCTGTTCGGCAAGCCCTCCAATTGGCCCTAAGTAGAATCATCGTCACGAAGGCCCCCAAGGCTTCGCTGGCCGCCGACACGTCGCACAGCAGGCCCCACCGAGTGGCGACCGAATCTAGCTACGACGTATACCGGGGGTTCGAAGGGTCCGTCGCAAGCCTCACGAAGCTGCTCGACCAGCGTTCGTTGGTTGGACAGGTGAAGGTGAGCAGGGGAGATGCGCGAGCGCTTGATCTGCCTGATGCATCCGTCGATTTAATTATCACCTCGCCGCCGTATCTCAACGCAATCGACTACCTGCGGGGGCACAAGATGTCGCTGATCTGGTTCGGTCATACTATCCCTGAGCTGCGGAAGATTCGATCCAACAGCATCGGAGCTGAACGCGCGCTCGATGGTGAATCGCTCAAGCAAGTCGATGACATGGTGTCCTTCATCGAAGACTCCGCAAATGATGCGTCGAAGCTACCTTTGGCCACCATTGTGAGGTATGCCCACGACCTCACCCTGTTCTCTCACGAACTTCACCGCGTGTGCAGGCAGGGGGCGGAAGTAGCCACGGTGATCGGCAATTCAACTCTGCGTGGAAACTACATTCAGAATGACGTTCTAGTGCGACAGGCTTACGAAGGGGCGGGGTTCTCGGTGCGGGAGAGGACGGAGCGTGAACTCCCGGAGAGTAAGCGGTACCTGCCCGTGCGCACCAGCAACGCAGCCTCGTCGATGGCTAAGCGCATGCGAACTGAAGTCGTCCTGACAGTACAAAGGCCTTGATTCCGATGAAGAATCACAGTCAGAGAGCTCTGCTTCCGAAGCATCGAAGGGTCACGTCATGATGCTGCACTCTAGATCTCTCGGGAAGCAAGTCATTGCAAGCCCGAAGCGGGCGGCGCACCATGGCTGAGCCGGGTACGTCCATTGATGCGAGTGGGACTGATGAGGACGAAGCGCGGCCTGTAAGCGTGGCCGAATCCCAGGTCGTTTCCAATTTTGAGTCGACCGGCAGTGTGGTCCCTGACGCAGATGTGAAGGTCACTATCGGTCCGCAATTCCTTGAGCTCTTTAGCAACCAGCTCTACACCTCGCCGAACAAGACTTTCGAGGAGCTCATCTCCAATAGTTGGGACGCGGGCGCTACGGATGTCAGAATCGGCTTGCCTGATGACCTCTCGGACTCTGATTCTGCCATCTGGGTATTGGACAACGGCGAGTCGATGGACGTCGAGGGGTTCAAGCGCCTCTGGTCCGTAGCTACGAGCGGGAAGTCAGCGCGCGCCGATGCCCCGCGGCCCCAGATCGGAAAGTTCGGGATCGGCAAGCTCGCGACGTACCTGCTTGCCCATCAGCTCACTTACGTTTGTCGAGCATCGGATGGCGCGATTCGCGTAGTGTCTATGGACTACCGCTGGATCGGGGGCGACGAGCCGAATGCGCTGCACATCGACCCCGTACCCTTGCCGGTGCGTGAAGTAAGTGAGCAAGACGTACGTGATGTGATCTCCAAGATTCACGGCGGCTCAGATATTTGGGGCGAGATTCAAGCCCTCGGTGCACCGCCGGACTGGAATTCTTCGGATGAGTACGGCGGTAAGGAGATTGGTCCGCCCGACCCGCGGGGGACCTGGACTCTCGCAATCATGACCTCCTTAAAGGAGGAGGGGCGCCGCATCAAGAGCGGGATTCTGAAAAGAATGCTTCGCACGAGCCTCCCGCTGGGTTCAACATTCTCGATTCACTTCAATGGAACGCAGTTGGAATCGAGCAAGATTGAAATCGAGAAGATGGAGTCATGGACGCTCGGGCCAGATTTCCCCATCAAGCGGATTTTCCCCGATCGCCGCACCGATGAGGAAGCTGAAGAGCTAGAGCTTGCGCTCTCTGATGATGGCTATCCACATCTTGTGATACCGGAGTTGGGTGTTGCCACCGGGTCTCTCACTCTGTATAAGGAGCCCATCTCGCAGGGCAAGAGCAACATCCTTGAGTCGTCTAATGGGTTCTTCGTGAACATCCTTGGCCGAGTAATAAACCCGGACGATCCCTATTTCGGTCTCTCCAACCTGAATCACGCAGCTTGGGCAAGGTTCCGTGCGACTGTTCGTATTGATGGATTGAACGATAGCGTCTCAATCAATCGTGAGGGTCTGCTTGAAGGCCGTTCTCTCGACATAGTGCGTGGCCTGCTGAAGGCGATGTTTAACCACGCGCGTTCGGCTTACGATGCGGCGAGCAAGGCGAATTGGCCCGATGCAGGTGACATCCTGACGGAGGCATGGGGCACGGTTCCTTTTGATCCGCTGAAGTCGGCAATTGAGCAAGGCCTCTCCAACGGTGAGTTGCCGTCGTTCGTTACCAAATTGGACGACGAACCCACGGATGCGCAGCGTGCCTCGTGGGGCGGGGTAGCTAGTCATTCTGACGTTGTACGGGATGTTAAATTCACGCCAAGGGGAGTGGACGAACCGGTCGTTGAGTACGACTTGGAGTCTCGTGAGGTGATCGTCAACGAGAGTCATCCCTTCGTTCGGGAGTACGGCGACAGTCACGAACTGAAGTTACTTCTGCGGGATCAGGCCATGGCCGATCTGCTCACCTCCGCGTATATGACGCAACTCGGGGTTGACCAGGCTACGACTCAACAAGTTGATCTTTATCGTGATCAGCTACTCAGGCTCTTGGCGAGGCTCCGTCGCAGAACCGGTTCCCAGATCGCGGAGCTACTAGACCAGGCGGCCAGCCACAAGAAGGACAAGGCGCTGGAAGTCATTCTTGGCGACGCGCTCGAAGCACTTGGCTTCATAGTCGAAAGACTTGGTGGGAGCGACAACCCAGAAGGAGTGGCGGTCGCTCCGTTGTCTCCCAAGCGGACTTCGCAGACGGCGTCGTACTCGTTCACGTACGATGCAAAGTCATCCGCGAAGAAAAAGGTAAAGACGGGAAACGTCGGTACGGGTGGGCTAGTTCGCCACAGGGAGGACCACAAGGCGGACCACACCTTGGTAGTGGGCCCGGGCTTTGAGGACGGCGCTCTACAGAAGGAGTGTAAGACTCAGTTAATCACGCCGATGACTGCCGCTGACCTCGGGCGCTTGATCATAGCGACGACTCAGCGAGGCCAACTCGATCTCGACAAACTTCGGGGTGTTTTCAAACTGCATGACCCCGGCGAGGTCGCTGAGTTCGTTGATCAGTTCTTGGCTGACTCCGCCGCAGCGCCGAGTCTGAGCTACGCCGAAATCTTCGACGCGTTGGAAGAAATTGGATTCGACAGCCCAGATATGCTGACGAGTCCGGTTATCGCCAAGACCATACGTGATCGTAACGGCTCGGCGTTCCCGACTAAGCAGGATGTGGCGAAGGTACTTCAAGGTATGCAGGTACTTACGCCTCACCTCATTCGTGTGCAAGGTGACAACGTGTTCCTTGGGGCACGGCCGGACAAGTTTCGCCAGGCGCTTCTGGCTCAGGTCGCGCAGTTGCCCGAGAAGTTCAAGAAGACTGGTGCTGCGTGATCCTTGGTGTCAGTTGGTGGGCCGCCGTGGAAGCGAAGAGGGGGACCAGAACTATGCAAACCGTGCGTCTCGTGACGTGTTCTGCATGATCTGACGCCCGGAATCACGCGGAATCTGGTCGGGCTGAAGCCGTTTGGACGCCTGGGGGTCAAGGGGTCGCAGGTTCAAATCCTGTCAGCCCGACAATGTGATGAGTCGGGACATGTGTCTCAGTGTTGAAGGGTCCCTGGCCATCGGCCAGGGGCCTTTCGTGTGTTTGGCCAGTAGTTGCGGTCGGGGTTGATGGTGTGGGTGGCCAGGATTTCGCCGGTGTCGAGGGCGATGGTGGTGACGGTGGTGTCGTCGGCGATGGCTAGGACGCGGGTGCCGCGGTGGGTGGCTGCGATGTGGAGGTGGTGGAGTTTGCCGGCTCTGCGCAGGGTGATGCGTCCGGTTTTGTCGATGCGGTCGTAGCGGATGCGGTTGAACCGCCCCGGTGTGTCCGGAGACTCTGTTCTTTGACTCCTCAGCTTGCTGCTGGGGTTGCTGTTTGATCGTAGTAGGCGTTCTCGGTCTCGATGGGGGTGAGGTCGCCGCCGGCGTATTCGTGGAGGCGGCGGTGGTTGTACCAGTCGACCCATTTCGCGGTGGCGATCTCGACGGCGTCGACGTTGCGCCAGGGGCCTTGGCGTCGGATGACCTCGGTCTTGTATAGGCCGTTGATGCTTTCGGCCAGCGCGTTGTCGTAGGAGGAGCCAACCGCGCCGACCGAGGGCCGGATGCCGTCGTCGGCGAGGCGTTGGCTGTGCGCCAGCGACAGGTATTGGCTGCCGTGATCGTGATGGGTGACCAGGGCGGTGAAGTCGTCACGACCTTCTTGTTGTCGGGTCCAGATGGCCTGCTCGACGGCGTCGAGGACGAGGTCGGCGGTCATGGTCGTCGCGGTCCGCCACCCCAGGATGCGGCGGGCGTAGGCGTCGATCACGAACGCGACATAGGTCCAGCCGGTCCAGGTGGAGACGTAGGTGAAGTCCGCCACCCAGAGCCGGTTCGGCGCGAACGGCTCGAAGTTGCGATTGACCAGGTCGGCCGGCTTCGGCCCAACACCTGCCATCGTCGTTCGCTTCACCTTTCCGCGCACCGCCCCAGCCAGCCCGGCCTTGCGCATGAGTCGCTCGATCGTGCACCGGGCCACCGGGACGCCCTCTCGGTTCAGCACCAGCCACACCTTCCTGGGCCCGTACACCCCGAAGTTGTCGGCGTGGACCCGACGGATGTGGTCGAGCAACACCTCATCGCGCTGGTCGCGGGCGGTCGGCAGCTTGTCGCGCCACTCGTAGTAGGTCGACGGGGCGATCTTGGCACCATGCTCGGACAGCACGGCGCAGATCGGCTCCACACCCCATCGCAGCCCACCGGCGGTGGGTTGGTGGTCGGCGTGCTCGCGGATGAAGTCCACGATCACTGCCCGGGCCGGTCGAGCTCGGCCGCGAAGAAAGCCGAAGCCGCCTTCAAGATGCCATTCGCCCGCCGCAACTCGGCGTTCTCCCGCCTCAAACGCCTGATCTCAGCAGACTCCTCACTCGTCACCCCCGGGCGTTCGCCCTGATCGACCTCGGCCTGCCGGACCCACTTCCGCAGCGTCTCGGCGGTGGTAATGCCCAACAACTGGGTGACCTTCTGCATCGCGGCCCAGTCCGACTCATGATCGGGCCTGGCCTCGGCATACATCCGCACCGCCCTAGCCTTCAGCTCAGCCGGATACCTCTTCGACGTGTTCCCTGACATGACTCCAACCTTCCCAAGGTTTCGAGTCTCCGGACACACCGGGGCGGTTCACTTCGACATGCACCCGACTGTGACCTATGTCCCGACTCACCAGAGACCTATCACTAGAGACCTATGTCGTGAACCCAGACACTGTCAGCCCGACCGTGTGATGAGTCGCGACATGGGTGTCAGGAGGAGTTCGGCCATCGGCCGGGCTCCTTATGCGTGTTTGGCCAGCAGTTGCGGGCGGGTTTGGTGGTGTGGGTGGCCAGTATCTCGCCGGTGTCGAGGGCGATGGGGTGACGGTGGTGTCATCGGTGATGGGCAGGACGCGGAGCCCGGGCAGTCTCACTGGTCGTTGCCGGGTTCGTCTTCGGTCTTCGCGACCGGGGTTCCAAGCCGGCCAAACCCTCGGCCCGATACTTGGCCAACAACCGGTGCAAGTACTGCCGGCTCATCTGATACTGCTCAGCAGCGTGCCTGACGCTGAACTGCCGGGCCACGATCTTCAACGCCACAACCCGATGCTTCGACATGCACACGACTGTCGTCGCCTATGTCGTGAACCCAGGCACTGTCAGCCGACCATGTGATGAGTCGGGACACACTCCGTGGAGTGGTCGATGTTGACGCGACTACGCGGCACAATCGACCGATACCTGGGAATACCACGGCGCCCCCGGGGGTGGTCTTGGCAGGCTGAGATTCAGCGTCCCTCTGCGGCTTCAGCGAGCCAGGCATCTAACAGCGGCTCCGGACAGAGGCAGGCCCTCGCCCACAGTCACGAGTGCGTACACGCAGAAGCGATCCTGCAGGTCGTGTGCGGGCAAGTCGACGATGGCCGAACAGCAGGTCTCAACAATCGCCGCCGTCACACGAAGATCGGGCACGGTGGCGTGGGCTGTCGACATTCCTCACAAACCAGATCAGGGCGAGTGCCGAGCGGTACACCGCCCTGATCATCGGTGACGCTTCTACTGCAGAACGCGCCGCGGTTCCTGATGCGAGGCGGCGTAGGCGAACTGGGACGAGCCCGAGTTCTGGTTGGACGGACGGCTGGCGGCCGTGTTGGGGGTGGACGGGGCAGCGGTGACGAGCATGGCTCGTCGGGGGATGGGTGTATTCATTTTGAGTTTTCGGCAGGGGGTTGAGGGGTAACCTGCCTTCCGTTGCGCGCGAGACTATCCGAAGAAGATGGCCGTTGGCCTCCCCTGGGAACCGACAATTGCGTGAACTCTCGAGTCGAAATCGACCCAAGCAGGCTAGGCGCAGGTTGCCAGAATCGCCTTCGCGCACTCGGCGTAGCTGATCTCGGCGCTGTTCAGGCACAGGTCGTAGCTGTTGAGATCGCCGAACTTGGTGTCGGTGAAGAACTGTTGATAGCGGCGCCGGGCCCGATCCATCTTGGCAATGTAGCCCTCGGCATGTCTGGGCTGAACCCCATCGATCTGGACGGCGCGCTGGATACGACGCTGCATGTCGCTGCTGTAGAGGAACACGCTTCGCATCGGTAGGTCGGCATCGCGCAGCATCTGATCAGCACAGCGTCCGATGAACACCGCCGGGCCGCGCTTGGCGACCTCGACGACCACCTCGGTGATGGCGCCATGAATGCGGTAGGGGAGTGCGGCCAGTTCGGGATCGCCGCCGATGAGGGCGAAATCGAAGAACCCTCCGCCGATGAACTGCTCGTCGAAGGTGGCCAGCATCTCCTCGGAATACTCCTGACGCAGGGCCGCTTCGTGCAGGATCTTGGTGTCGTAGTACTCGACGCCGGCTGCCTCGGCAACGAGCCTTCCGACCTCGCGTCCGCCGCTGGCGTACTCACGGTTGATGACCACCGAACGATTCATGGCTGACTCCCTCATCATGGACGTCTTCGATAGATCGAACCTACGCCGACACAGCCCTGTTCGGCAGCCGAAAAGCCCCGGTGTCGTTGGCGAATTTTGTGAGAAGCCTGGCCGACGGGTAAATGTCCTGACATACTCCAATCATGGTGGATTCATCTGTTGGCGATCGCATCGTCATTCTGGGTCGTGGGGGAGTCGACGAGGACTCCGCAGCCGCTCTACTGGCCGACGTCACCGGGCGTCGCGTCATCAAGATCGACAAGCATTTCTGGCCGGTCGATCATCGTGTGCACCCAGCGCCGCATTGGGCGCTGGTTCAAGACGCCATCGCCAGCAATCCGCAATGGATCATGGACGCCGATCTGGGCCCCTTCGACATCGCCGAACCGAAGCTGGGCTACCCTGACGAGGTGTGGGTGCTGGACTACTCGCCGATCACCTGTCTGCTGCGCGCTCTTCGCTACCCTCAGGAACGCCGCGATCTGCGGGTCTGGCTGTTCCGGTGGCGTCGTGAATACCTCAACCACGCGCTGGCTGATATCGCCAAAGTCGCACCCGAAGTGACGGTGCGGCGCTTCACCAGCCCAGGTCAGCTCGCCGAGGCTCTGGCCAGTGTGCCGCGTCCGGACGTGGTGGCTGAGCCGGCGTCCTGAGTCCCCGTCGCGTCCTAGGTGGCCGGGGCGACTGTCTTGGCGTTCTGGCGGGGCAAGAACACGTCCTGCACGATCATGAGCAGCGAAGCGGTCACCGGGACGGCTACCAGCGCACCGAGCAGTCCCAGCAGGGTGCCACCGACGATCGCACCGATGAGCACCAGCGAGCCGGGGATATTCACCGCCTTGGTCATGATGCGCGGGGTCATCACGTAGGCCTCAACCTGCATATAGGCGAAATAGACCCCGGCGAAGATCAGCCCCGACACCCAGGAGGAGAAGAACGTCACCGTCGTGCCCAGAATCCAGAACAACGACGGCCCCACCATCGGGATGAAGGTGATGACCAGCGCGCAGACCGCCAGCATGGAGGCGAAGGGGACACTCAGGATGCTGAGCAGGATGAACGCGAAAATGGCATTGCAGATCGCCAGGATCGCCATTCCTGAAACATAGCCACCGACCGACTCGGTGATGCGCGACACGAACCCGGTAAGCCGCGGACGGGAGTAGGCCGGAGCCAGCACGACGACGGCCCGCTTGATATTGCTCAGCGAAGCCAAGAAGTACAAGGTAAGGACCATCACGATCAGAACGCCGGTGATGCCGTTCACCAGACCAGTGCCAACCGAAAGCGCCCCACCACCCAAGGCGAACAGATTCGCGGGATCAGACAACCAGGTGCGCGCTTGGTTGAACATGGTGTCGTACAAGCTGGCTTGCCCGGTGGTGTTGATCAACGACTGCAACCACTCCGACTGCTGCAGCGCGGTGATGTAGGACGGCACCGCGGCGGCGAACTCGGTGATCTGCGTGATGGCGGTCGGAATCACCAGGGCCAGCACCCCGGCGAGGACCAGAGCGAAAACGAGGAACACCACCGCGATTGCCAGGCCACGCCCCATCTTGCGCGCCTCCAACCATCGCACCATGGGGTCCAGGGCCAAGGCGATGAACAGTGCCGCGCCGATCCAGACCATGACGGTGGACAGGCTCACCAGGGCATTGCCCAGCCAGATCGCCACTAAGGCGCCGGCTGCGGCCAGAAAGCCCCAACTGAACGGACTACCCAGGGTTGCCAGCACCCGCAGCCGGTTGCCGAATCCACCCTTATCGGACGCATCGGCCTCAGCGGACTCCGCGGGCGCCTCGACGACGTCGACCTCGGGGGAGTCGGTCTTCTGCTCAGGGACGATCTCTGAATCGCTCATGGTGCCCAAGCCTATGGGCTCACAGCCCCAATCTGGCCTAAGCCCGCCACGAGGTCGGGAACCATCGCGGCGCCAGGCCGCGCAGCATGGCCGTGCTGGCCAGGATCAACACCATGCCGATGATCTGGGCAACGGAGACCCGTTCATGCAAGAAGACGATGCCGGCCACCACCGTCAGTACGGTGCCCACACCCGGCAGGGTGCCGGCGATGCGCGCCGAGACGCCGTTGCTGGCGCTGGACAGCGAGAACAGAGCCAGGAATGCAAAGCACAGGGCCAATACCACGACCACCGGCATCAACTGCGCCGCGGCTGTCGGGGGGTCAACCAGCGGCACCGCCCCCAACACCGTGACCCCGCCCAGAATGGACGCCAACCCAGCGGTCTGGACCGATTGTTCCTTGTGAAGCCGATTGACCAGTGGACGCCCGCACCACCCGGCCGACACCGCCGCGATCAAGGCGGCCACCACGCCGGTGAACCACGGCAAGGACGCATCCCCGGCGGGGAACCCGCCCACCAACACCAGCCCCGAGATCCCGAAGAGCAGGCTGATGGCGCCCACGCCGGTGACTCGGGCTTGGCCGCGCATCTGGGCGAACACCGTGGCGAAAAGGGGCAGCGAGCTGACCAGGATGGCGGTGACCGCAGCGCCGGTCATACGCATCGCCAGCGAGATCGAAATCAGGATGGTCCAGCCGAAGAGTGCCCAATACACAACGGCGTTCCAGCTTGGTGGCTGCGAGATCTTGCGGCCCACGGCTTTGGCGAAGCCCAACAGGAAGAGTCCGCCGCACAGCCCGAACAGGGCAGCAGCCAAGGGGATTCCCAATGACTGAACCGACAGTGTGTAGAGCGCGAAGAACGACGCCCAGAACACGGCTACGGCGCCGTAGCCGGCCGCACCCCGCAGACCCATTCGTGCCTCGAACTCCATAGATGAAACTGTCGAACGCGGGGGTGCCCAAGGACAGCGAACCTTGGCCGTGCCCGGTAGCCTAACGCCTACTTGTGCGACGGCCCAACAAATCGGGTCCGCACCTGACCGCTTCCGAACCACCCTGGGGGCCTGGCGGGGCTCCCCCCGGAAGGAGACTTCATGCATTTCGCGCGCAACCCTGAGCAACGCCTGTGGTGGCTGATCATGATGCGTGGCCTGGTGATCCTGGCATTGGGCCTAGTCGCGCTTTTCTGGCCGGGGTTCAGCCTCACCATGCTGGCTTTCACCTTTGGTGGGTTCGCGATCGCCGACGGGCTGCTCGCGGTCGCCATCGGCCAGTCCTACCGAGCCAGCGGCTGGGGCTGGGCGTTCATCGAGGGGATCATCGAAATCGGCGTGGGGGCCTTGGTGATCGCAGTGCCGTTGACCGCCGCCGACTCGTTGGTGCTGGCTCTCGCAGGCTGGACGGCAGCCATTGGCGTCATCGGGCTCATCGTGGCTGATCGACAGCGCGACAGAGTAGGGCGCAGTTGGACCTGGATCGCGATCCTGGGCGTTACCGGTACCGCCACGGGTGCGTTCCTGCTGCTCAACAGCGCAGCGGGGGCAGCAATGGTGGGCACGACGGTCGGGCTCGTTGCCGCCGTCATCGGTGCGGTCCGATTGTTCGGCGCCTATCGACTGTTTCGCACCCGTCTGCGACCCAAGGCGGCCCGGCCGCAGCCTGTGACGCTCAGCTCAGGGCGGCCTTGACCTTCGCGGCAACCTTCGCACCGTCGGCGCGTCCGTTGACCCGCGGGGTGACGGCTTTCATGACCAGGCCCATCTGCTTCATGGTGGGGGTCGCACCGACCTGCTGACTAACGGCGGCGATCTCCTCGGCAACGATGGCATCGACTTCGGATTCGGTCAGGTCGGCAGGCAGGTAGCGCTGCACCACCTCGATCTCGGCCAGTTCCTTGGCAGCCAGTTCGGGACGATTGCCGGCGGTGTAGGACTGGGCCGAATCGCGCCGCTTGGCGACTTCACGATTCAGCACCGCGATGACCTCGTCGTCGGAGAGTTCCCGCGCAGTGTCCCCAGCGACCTGTTCGGTCTTGATTGCACTGATCACCATGCGCAACGTCGAGCGGGTCAGGTCGTCGTGAGCTTTCATGGCGGCCACCATGTCGGCTTGGATTTGTTGGGACAGTTCGCTCATCAGTGTTCCTCTCAAGACATGCCCAGGCATTGTCTCACGGCGGTACCCATACCGTGTTTGGCTATGCTGAACCCCGGATAGCAGGAGGTTAGCGATGGGTGCGCGTGCGCTCGAACCGGGCTCGGTTGGGCTGGTCAGCACCCAATCGGCCCGGCTGTTTACTGCCGATGCGCCCCTGGCGTTGAGCAGTGGGCAACTCCTGGCGCCGGTCGATGTGGCTTTCGAAACCTACGGGACTTTGTCGCCGGCCAAAGACAACGCCGTGTTCATCTGTCACGCGCTCACCGGTGATGCGCACGCTGCTGGATTCCACGAAGGCGCGCGGCGTCCGGGGTGGTGGGACAACCTGATCGGCCCGGGCAAACCGCTGGATACCGACCGCTTCTTCGTGATCTGTGCCAATCTGCTCGGCGGTTGCCAAGGCACGACCGGACCGTCCTCAGTGAATCCCGAGATCGGCAAGCCGTACGGGCTGAGCTTCCCGCTGTTGACCGTCGCCGATCTGGTGGAGGTACACCGCGCTCTGGTACGTCACCTCGGCATCGAGCGGCTGCTAGCGGTCTTGGGCGGGTCCTTGGGTGGCATGCAGGCACTGCATTGGGGGCTGCATTACCCCTCGGAGTTGCTCAACGCCATCGTGGTGGCTGCCTCCAGCCGCCTCACCGCGCAGAACATCGCCTTCTCGGCAGTGGCCCGTCGCGCCATCATGGGCGACCCGCGCTTCGACGACGGCGGCTACACCGAGAGCGTGGATCATCCCGATACCGGGTTGGCAATCGCGCGAATGATGGCCCATATCACCTATCTTTCTGAGGACGCGCTGACCGAGAAGTTCGGCCGCGCCCAGCAGCCCGGCAGCGGCGCGCCGGGATTCGGCATCGACTTCGCCGTGGAGAGCTACCTCGACCACCAAGGTCAGGTCTTCACCGAGCGCTTCGACGCACTGAGCTATCTGTACCTGTCCCGCGTGATGGACTACTTCGACCCCTTCGCCGACGAGGACGCCCTGCGACAGGTCGCGAGTAATCCCTTGCGTTGGCTGGTGATGTCGTTTGACACCGACTGGCGATTCGGTACGGATCACTCCCGCCGGATCGTGCGCCGTCTCGAACTGGGGGAGCAGCCGGTGACCTTCCGCGAAATCTCTTCACCGTGGGGGCATGACTCCTTTCTGCTGGAGGTTCCGACGTATCACGCCACCCTGCGCGCCTATCTGGATCGTGCCTTGTTGGAGGTGCGCTCATGACCCTGCGACCAGAACTCGCGCTGCTGGCCGACCTCATCCCCGATGCAAGTCGGGTGCTGGATCTGGGCTGTGGATCAGGCACCCTGTTGGCCCACCTGATCGCCGAGGCCGACTGCCGCGGAACCGGGGTCGAGATCGATCCCGGTGCGGTGCTGGCTGCCATCGGACGCGGCGTGCCCGTGGTGGAACTGGACATCGACACCCAGCTTGACGACTTCGCCGACGACTCCTACGACGTGGTGGTGCTGTCGCGCACCATTCAGACCATTCGCCGTCCCCGCGAAGTGCTGCAGCAGATGGCCCGCATCGGCGACACCCTCATCGTGTCGGTGCCGAACTTCGGTCAACTGGGCAACCGGCTTCGCCTGCTGCATGGACGGATGCCCATGTCACGCGACCTTCCGCACGCCTGGTATGACACCCCCAACCTGCGGTTCACCACGTTGGTCGACTTGGAGAATCTGTTCGCCACGGTCGGGCTGCGCACCGAACGACGCATCGTGCTGAACTCGGCCGGACGTCCGGCGCGCAGCGGACAACACCTGGCGAACCTTTTTGGGGCGGCTGCGGTCTACGTGCTGCGCGCCTGAGCCGCAGCGAGTAGAGCGGTCCGGAAACGGTCGGCACTGCCACCCAAGCCCCATTCGACAGCGAGCGCATCGAAGCGATCAGGATCGGCCACCTGCCTGGGAAGCCGAAGCTCCACTGAGGGTAGGGGAGCGTTGCGTTCGGCGGCCACCACGGCTGGCGCGGCGCTGAGATAGTCCACAGCCGCACTCAGTGCAGCGGTCAGTTTCGGGGTCAGCTCGCCGGCGGCCGCGGCGGCCAGCACGCCGGCCAGATCCTGGTATTGGTTGAGAAGCCGGGCTGCGGTCTTCTCACCGATGCCGGCCACCCCAGGCAATCCATCGGACGGGTCGCCGCGCAGCACAGCGAAGTCCACGTATTGACTCGGCTCGACGTCGTAGCGCCCGCGTAGGCACGTTGCGTCGACCCGGTCGTAGCGGCCGGCGCCTTGCCCCAGATAGAGCACCTGAACCGCGGCGGCGTCATCAACCACCTGGAAGAGGTCGCGATCACCGGTGACGACCGCGGTGGGCCCGGGCTGCTGGGTCGCCAGGGTTGCGATCACATCGTCGGCCTCATACCCGTCGGAGCCGACCACAGCCAGACCGGCGGCCGCCAGCACCTGGGTGATCATCGGAATCTGGGTGGCCAACTCTGCGGGAATCTCCTCGCCTTCAGTCCCGACGCGATGCGCCTTGTAAGAGGGGATCAGCGCCACTCGCCAAGCCGGACGCCAGGAGTTGTCCCAACAACAGGCCAGCCGGGCGGGGCAGTATTCGGTGATGAACCGGCTCAGAAAGTCCAACAGGCCCCGCACCGCATTCACCGGACGTCCGTCCGGTGCCCGCAATGAGGTGGGCATCGCGTAAAACGCCCGGAAATAGACCGAGGCGGTATCGAACAGCAGCAGACCCGAATCACTCATCACCCCATGCTGGCACGGGTGGTGAAGTCCATTTGCGGAAAAGGCCTAGGCTGGGGCGGTGATCTCCTGGCTGGCCGGACGGCGATGGCGCCGACTCGTCTCGGCCCCGGTCGCCGGAGTGGTGACCGCGTTGGGCTTTCAACCATTCAATCTGTGGCCGCTGGTCATTGTCGGCGTTGCTGCGTTGACCCTGGTGGTGCTGGCTTCGCCCACGCGGCGCGGGGCCTTCGGCCTGGGCTATCTGTTCGGCGTGGGCCTGTTGGCATTGGGTGTCGGCTGGCTGCAGATGATCTTCGTTCAGGCCATGATCGGCCTGGTCTTGGCGCAGGCTCTGTTCTATGCCGCCTTGGGGGTTCTGCTCAAGATTGCGACCACCCTGCCGTGGTGGCCGGTGTTGGCCGCCGCCGAATGGACGCTCATGGAGGCGGTGTACGCCCGATTCCCCTTCGGTGGTTTTGGCTGGCTGCGGCTGGGCTACGCCATGGCCGATTCGCCCCTGGCTTGGGGTTTCCCAGTGTTCGGGGTGGCGGTTGTCGGCTTCTTGACCGCACTGATCGCGCAACTCGTGGCCTGGCTGGTGCAATCCCCGACGCGTCGTTCCGCGTTGGTGGCTGTGCCGGCAGTCGTGGGGGTGTTCGCGCTGAGCAGCACCGGGCTGCTGGTCGGGGCGGGGGCCACCTTGGGCAGCGTCCAAGCCGGGTGGGTCCAAGGCGGAGCCCCCGGTGGTGGGGTGTACGGCCTGGGCCCGGCGCGCACGATCACGGCTCATGAGGTTGCCGAGACCGCAGTCTTGGCGCAGAAGTACCGCTCCGGAGAACTGCCCACACCGGACTTCATCGTTTGGCCGGAGAACTCCACCGACATGGATCCCTTCCGGGATCTGCCCACCAAAGCCTTGGTGACCGGCGCGCTGCAGACAGCCGGTGTGCCGATCCTGGTGGGGGCGATCACCGAAGGTCCCGGCGTCGACGAACGCCAGACCGTTGCGCTGTGGTGGAATCCGTCCCAGGGTGTGGAGGACACCTACATCAAGCGTGGCATCGTCCCCTTCGGTGAGTGGGTGCCCTACCGCGACCTGCTGTTGCCGCTGATTCCGGAGTTGAAGTACGCCGGCGCCCAATCCGTGGCAGGCACCACTGCAGGCGTCCTGCACGTCACCGACCGACAGGGGCGTCCGCTCACGGTCGGGGTGATCATCTGTCTGGACCTTGCCTTCGACAACATCGTGGCCGACGCCGTCACCGGAGGCGGTCAGGTCATCGTGGTGCAGTCCTCCAATGCCATGTTCCAAGGGTCGGGTCAGATCGACCAGCAATTCGCGATGACGCGGGTGCGGGCCATGGAGGCCCGCCGGGAAGTCCTGGTCACCACGACCAGCGGTGTCTCCGGGCTGATCAACCCTGACGGTGGGGTGGTCTTCCAAACCACCGACCACAGTTCGGCCTCCGGAGTGGTCACCCTGCCGCTGCGCGACAACATCACTCCAGCGCTGCGATTTGGCGCTTGGTTTGAAGGCGCCCTCGTACTCGTCGGAATCGGGGGTCTGATCTTTGCCCTGGTTTACGGCAGAATGTCCAAGTCACCGAAGCAGTCAGGAGCCGAACATGGCTGAGGCAGCATCGCCGCTGGAGCGGGTGCTTGTCATCATCCCTACCTACAACGAATCGGAAAACATCGGGCCGATCACCAGTCGCATTCGAGCAGCTGTGCCCGATGCCGACATCTTGATCGCCGATGACAATTCACCCGATGGCACCGGTGCGTTGGCCGATGAGTTGGCAAACGCCGACCCCCACATCCATGTGCTGCACCGCACCGGCAAAGAGGGCCTGGGTGCGGCCTACATCGCGGGGTTCCGTTGGGGCCTGGAAGCCGGCTACGACGTGCTGATCGAGCACGACGCCGACGGATCCCACCAACCGGAGTATTTGCCAGCAATGCTCGACCGGCTACGCACCGCCGATGTCGTGAAGGGCTCGCGCTACATCAAGGGCGGTGCCACCGAGGGCTGGCCCTTGCATCGGGAGTTGCTCAGCCGTGGCGGAAACCTGTGGACGCGGGCCTGGCTCGGAATTCCGGTCAAAGACGCGACCGGCGGCCTGGCTGCCTGGCGGGCCACGACGCTGCGCGGGCTTGATCTGGACGCCGTGGAGGCAGCCGGTTACGGGTTCCAGGTGGACCTGATCTGGCGGGCCATCCGCTCGGGATTCACTGCTGCGGAGATTCCGATCACCTTCGTCGAGCGGGAACTCGGCGATTCGAAGATGAGTGGCGCCATCGTCGCCGAGGCCATGCTGCTCACCACCCGGTGGGGGATCGCCTATCGGACCGGTCAACTGAAGTCGCTGTTCGGGCGACGCAAGGAACTGTCCCAGTGACTGCGCCGCCGGCCAATCCGTACCGAATGCTCCTCTTCGCCCTCGTGGGCGGGTTCATTCTGCTTTCGGTCGCTGAGGTGTGGCTACTGACGGTGGTCGGCACGACTGTCGGGGTCGGTTGGACGCTGGCGATTCTGCTGGTGGAGGCAGTGGTCGGGGCACTCTTGCTGCGGCATGAGGGGCGCAAGTCGTGGCGGGCGCTGGTAGCCGCCTACCAGGCCGGCCGGGTGCCGACCGGACAGTTGGCTGATGCCGCCTTGGTCCTGGCCGGCGGAATCATGCTGATTCTGCCCGGCTTCTTCACCGACATTGTGGGTCTGATTTTCCTGCTGCCGTTCACTCGCCCTTACGCCCGCAAGAGCGTGGGTTGGATCGTGGCACACAGCGCCTTGCGCGATGCCCCTCGCGGAACCGGCTCTTGGCCAGGGGCAGCCTCAGCCAGCGACCCGCGGGTGGTGCCGGGCGAAGTCGTCACCGATCCATCCTCACCAGATCCGAACGGCGGATCTGGTGAGAAGGAGTTGGGCTGACTCAGTCCTCGTGACGAATCTCGTCGAGGCGCTCAGCCAGCAGATCCTCCAACTCTTCAATAGATCGGCGCTCGCGCAGCATGTCCCAATGAGTGCGTGGCGGTTTGGTCTCCTTGACCTCCGGCTCCACCCCATCCGAACGGCGCCCGCTCGCACCGCAACGCGGGCATTCCCACTCGGTGGGAAGCTCTGCCTCTTCAGCAAAAACGACCTCAAAGTGGTGGCCGTTGGTGCAGTCGAAACCAACTTCTTGCCGCGGAGCAAGCTCCACCGCACTCGGGTCGGCGTGACTCTTCGCGCCCAGCCCGGATCCTCGTAATGCTCGATCAGCCATATCGTCCTCCGGTACTCAACATAGCGGCTGGGCCAAATCAGATCACCTTGGGTAACGCATTGCCGGCGTCCAAGATTCCCTGTTTGATGTTGACCCGGCTGAGCAGCACACCGCCGACCACGAAGAAGATCATCAGTGCTACCAAGGCCAGCCGGTAGGAACCACTGAACTGGTACACCAGCCCGAAGGTGAGGGTTCCCAGCCAACTCGTACCGCGTTCCATCGCCTGATAGAAGCTGAAGTACTCCGATTCTTTGCCCAGCGGGATCAACTGGGAGTACAGCGAGCGAGACAGCGCCTGAGTGCCACCCATCACCAGGCCGATGGCTGCGCCCAGCGCGATGAGCGCGCCGAAATTGTGTTTCGGCATCAGGAAGCCGGTGGCCACCACGGCCAACCAGATAGCCAGTCCGACCAGGACGGCCTTCTTTGCCCCCATCCGGGCGGCCATCTTGCCGAAGAGTAGGGCACCAGCGATAGCGACGAACTGCGTGACCAGGAAGGTCATCAGCACTTGGCTGGTCTCCATGCCGAGTTCGTTGGTGGAGTACAGGCTGGAAGCGACGATGACGGTCTGGATGCCGTCATTGAAGAACAGGAAGGCCAGCAGGAACAGCAGCGTCTGGGGGTACCGCTTCATCTCGGCGAAAGTCGCGGCGAGCTGCGACACGGGGTTTTGGTTGGTGACTTCGGTGGACACCGGACGAGGAAGCTTGCGCAGCCCTAACACTGGAATGATCGTGAACGCGCCCCACCACAAGCCCGCCGACAGCAGGCTCAGCCGAACGGCCATGGTCTGGCTCAGGCCGAGATCGGCATGGAACGTCATCAGCAGGAAGTTCGCCGCCAGCAACAAGCCGCCGCCCACATAGCCGAAGGCCCAGCCTCGGCTGGATACTCGGTCACGCTCATCAGGCCCAGCGATGCGCACCAAAATCGAGTCGTACACCACGGTGGACGCCCCGAAGCTGAAGGCGCCGATGATCATCAGCCACGCACCCAGTTCCCAGTTGCTGCCTTGCAGGAAGAACATCAGGCTGCCCGCGATCGCCCCGGTCCAGGCCGTTGCGGCCAACCAGCGGTGCGGATGTGCCGACCGGTCGGCAAGAGCTCCCACGAAGATCAACAAGACCGCGGAGATGATCGTGCTCAGGGTCGCCAAGAAGGGGTGCAAGGCTCCAGGCAGAACGGGGAAGATCCCCAGCAGCATCACTGGGGTGTGGCAGGTCTGGTCCTCGGCCAGACCGGGGCAGGCCGCGTTGGTCGCCAGACTGGTCAAGTACGGCGCGATGAGGACGGTCGCGGTTGTGGTGATGTAGGCCGAATTGGCCCAGTCGTACCAATACCAAGACCGCTGCATCTTCGTACTGCGCATGGCTAACCCTCCCAGAGATCCCGCTCGATAAGCACCTGTTTGAGGACGCCGATCTCGTTGCTGACGATTCCGTCCACGCCCCAATCGATGAGGCGCTCCATTTCAGCGCGATCATCGACGGTCCACACATGGATCGCACCGCCGGCGGCATGAACCGCAGCGATCACATCGGGTCGGACCAGCGGCACTCTTTGCGCCCAGACTCGAGCCGGCACCTGCAGGATCGCGCCGTGTCCGAATCCAAGACGTCGAAGTCCGAAACCGAAGCCGTACCAGGCCACCTCGGCTCGGGTGGTGGCGGTGAGCACCGACGGCGCGAGAGCACGAAAACGCCGCAGCCGGCGGCCCGAGAACGAGGCCACGCAAACCCGATGCTCGGCGTTGAGCTTCGCCAACAGCGGCGGCAGCAGATACACCGAGGCGTCATCTTTGAGGTCGATGTTGAAGAAGGTCGTGCTGAACTCCGACAGCACTTCCTCCAGGGAGGGAATCGGATCACTGCCACCCACCCGAAGGTGTGCCAGTTCGGCCAAGGTTCGTGCGCTCACCGGGCCGGTGGCATCGGTGACCCGCCCCAACTCCGAGTCGTGGAACACCACCAACTGGCCGTCGGCGGTGGCATGGACGTCGGTCTCCACATACCGATAGCCCTCGGCCACGGCCTGAGCGAAGGCATACCAAGTGTTCTCCCGCGGGCGGTCTTCAACGGTAAGCCAGCCGCCTCGATGGGCGAGTGCCTGGAAACGCCCAACCAGGTACGGATGCGTGGAGTGCACAGCCGAACTCTAAGGGGTTCTGGGGGTGTCTCAGACACAATCGTCCGCAAATCCGTGCGCTGCCGGGCGAAGCTGGACCAGCACCGTAGGCTTGGGCAGGCTCCGGAACCGCTCCGGCGGCCATCTTTCGCAGTGAGGTTGATGTTGTCCACAATCTTGTCGATCCAGTCCAGCGTCGCCTACGGCCACGTCGGCAACAGTGCCGCGACCTTCCCGTTGATGCGGCTGGGAGTGGAGGTATGGCCGGTGCTCACCGTCCATTTCTCCAATCACACAGGCTATGGATCCTGGCGTGGACCGCTGCTCGCTGCTGCAGACATCGCCGACGTTGTGCAGGGAATCGATGAACGCGGAGTCTTGGGCCGAGCCGACGCTGTGTTGTCCGGCTATCAGGGTGCCGAGGATGTCGGTGCAGAGATCCTGAAGGCGGTCGCTCTGGTGAAGGAGCGCAATCCCAAAGCCATCTATTGCTGCGACCCGGTTCTCGGCGATGTCGACCGTGGCGTCTATGTCCGTGCCGGGATCCCGGAGTTCATGCGCGACCAGGTGGTACCCGCCGCACAGGTGGTGACCCCGAACCACTTCGAGTTGGATCTATTGACCGGGACCACTTCGACCACGCTGGCCGAGGTCCTTCAGGCCGCTCATCAATTGCGCAGCAGCGGACCCGAAGTGGTTCTGGTGACCTCGACGGTGTTGGCTGATGGCCCGCAGGACGAAATCACGATGCTGGCGGTCACCTCCGGGGGCGCCTGGCAGGTGTCGACACCGAAGCTGGATCGCAGCTTCACTGGTTCGGGCGACCTCACCGCAGCCTTGTTCCTGGCCAACCTGTTGCAGGGCGTCGAACCCGGCGAAGCCATGGGACGCACCGCCGATGCGGTCTACTCACTGCTGAAGGCAACCACCGAGGCTGACTCGCCCGAATTGCTGCTGGCTGCAGCCCAATCCGAGCTCATCGACCCCAGCCATCACTTCGAGGTGACCCGGCTGCCCTGAGTCGGCGCGGTCTGGTTGACGCCGGCTTCAGTCGCGAAAGACGTCCACCCGGGCGCCGAGGGCGTTCAGACGGTTGGGAAGGTCCTCGTAACCGCGATTGATCACGTAGACATCCCGCAGGACGCTGGTGCCCTTGGCTGCCAGAGCAGCCAGCAGCAGACACACCGCCGGACGAAGCGCCGGTGGGCAGACCAGTTCCTGGCCGCGCCAGCGGGTTGGGCCGGTCACCACGATCCGGTGCGGGTCGAGCAGTTGCACATCGGCGCCGAGCTTGTTGAGGTCGACCAGGTGGATGGCCCGATTCTCATAGACCCAATCGTGGATCATGGTCCGACCCTCTGCGACGGCTGCGATCACCGCGAAGAACGGCAGATTGTCGATATTCAGCCCGGGGAAAGGCATCGGGTGGATCTTGTCGGTGGCTGCACGCAACTCGGAGGGGTAGACCGTGACATCGACCAGTCGAGTCTGACCGTTGTCGGCCCGATACTCCGGGGTGAGGACGTACTTCAGGCCCATCTCGGCCAGAATCGCCAACTCCACGTCCAAGAACTCGATCGGGACCCGCTCGATGGTCAACTCGGAGTTGGTGACGATCGCTGCGGTGAGCAGGCTCATGGCCTCGATCGGGTCTTCGGAGGGCGAGAAGGTGATGTCGGCCTCGATCCGAGACCGCCCGTGGACGACCAAGGTGGTGGTGCCGATGCCCTCGACGCTCACGCCGATGTCGTTGAGGAAGAAGCACAGGTCCTGAACCATGTAGTTGCTGGAGGCGTTGCGAATCTCGGTGCGGCCCTCGAACAGCGCCGCGGCCATCAGCACATTTTCGGTCACCGTGTCGCCACGTTCGGTCAGAGTCACTCGGACCTCATCGTTGGCCACCGGAGTGACTTCGGCCCGATAGCTGCCCTTTGTGGTTTGGACGCTCAGGCCGAAATGCCGAAGTGCCTGCAGGTGCGGCGTGACGGTGCGGGCACCCAGATTGCAGCCGCCGGCATAGGGCAACTCGAAGTGCTGCTCGGAATGCAGCAGCGGTCCCAAGAACATGATGATCGAGCGCGTGCGGCGGGCAGCGTCGGCATCGATGGTGTCGAGGTTGAGGTGGTCGGGTCGGATCAGCTCCAGTTCGCTCTTGTCCGCAGACCAGGTCGCACTCATCCCGATGCTGGTCAGCACTTCCAGGATTCGATTGACCTCCTCGATCTGCGCCACCCCGCGCAGGACGGTCCGTCCGCGGTTCAGCAGGGAGGCGCACAGCAGCGCCACGGCAGCGTTTTTGGAGGAGCGAACGGCAATGGAGCCCTGCAGCGTCACCGGGCCGTGAACCCGGAAGTTCAGCGGTCCGCCGCCGCCGGGGGAGAGCAGTGGGCTCTCCAGGGCGGTCGCAATCCGATTGATCATCTCCAGGCTGAGATTCTGGCCGCCGGACTCGATCCGTCCGACTGCGCCTTGGGAGGTTCCTAACAAGTCTGCGAGCTCTTGTTGGGTGAGGCCTCGTTGCTTTCGAGCATCCCTGATGAGGGTGCCCACACTGCTGGGGAGAAGTTCGGTCACGTCACGACGGTATCTCACATGAGAGATAAATGCACTCTTGTGGGGCGATTCCGGTCCCCGGAACAACTGCGGAGGGGGAGCGAAGCGGCCCGAAGGGTTCGCGTAGAGTGACGCCCATGACCCAAGAATTCGACGTTGTGGTGCTCGGCGCAGGCCCGGGCGGATACGTGGCGGCAATCCGTGCCGCTCAGCTCGGCAAGAAGGTTGCCATCATCGAGAAGCAGTGGTGGGGCGGCGTGTGTTTGAACGTGGGCTGCATCCCCACCAAAGCACTGTTGCGCAATGCCGAGTTGGCTCACGTGTTCACCAAGGAAGCCGACACTTTCGGTATCGAGGGTCAGGTCACGTTCAACTACTCGGCCGCTTTCCGACGCAGCCGCGAAGTGTCCGAGCGCATGGTCAAGGGTGTCCATTTCTTGATGCGCAAGAACAAGATCACCGAACTCAACGGGTGGGGCACCTTCACCGGCCCGAAGACCATCATGGTCAGCGACGCCGAAGGCAATCAGTCCGAGGTGAGCTTCACCGACTGCATCATTGCGGTCGGTGCCAAGACCAAGATGCTGCCCAACACTGCCGTCAGCGATCGGGTCTACACCTACGTTCAGCAGATCCTTGCCGAAGATCTGCCCGAGTCCATCATCATCTGCGGTGCCGGCGCGATCGGCACCGAGTTCGCCTACGTGCTGGCCAACTACGGCGTCAAGGTCACGATCGTGGAGTACTTGGACCGTATTGTTCCCAATGAGGACGCCGACATCTCGGCGGAATTGGCCAAGGCCTACAAGAAGCTCGGCATCACTATCTTGACCTCCACCAAGGTCGATTCGATCGAGGAGCTCAACGGCGGCGTGCGCGTGCAGGTCAGCCCGGCCGCTGGGGGAGAGGGCCAGGTCCTGGAGGCCGACCGCGTCCTGCAGTCGCTGGGTTTCGCCCCACGGGTCGAGGGCTACGGACTGGAAACCACCGGCGTTGCGTTGACCGATCGCGGCGCGATCGCCGTCGACGACTACATGCGCACCAACGTGCCGGGGATCTACGCCATCGGCGATGTGACCGCAAAGCTCATGTTGGCCCATACCGCCGAAGCCCAGGGTGTGGTGGCTGCTGAGACCATTGCCGGCGCACCGACCATGCCCATCAACTACGTCATGGTCCCGCGGGCGACCTACTGCCAACCCCAGATCGGGTCCTTCGGCTACACCGAGGCGCAGGCCAGGGATCTGGGCTACGACGTCAAGGTCGCGAAGTTCCCCTTCAGCGCTAACGGCAAGGCTCATGGCCTGGGTGATGCGACAGGTTTCGTCAAGGTGGTTGCCGATGCTCGCTACAACGAACTGTTGGGCGCACACCTGATCGGCCCGGACGTCTCCGAACTGCTGCCAGAGCTGACCTTGGCCCAACTGTGGGATCTCACTGCCGATGAAGTCGCGCGCAATATTCATGCCCATCCGAGCCTGTCCGAAGCCCTCAAGGAAGCCGTCGAGGGCATCGCAGGACACATGATCAACCTCTAACGGGCGCTCGGGGTGAGCGCCCGCATTCAGCCAGAACACGGCGCTCAGCGCCGAGTCACCAGGCCCATCAAGCAGTTCTGGGCGGAGTTGCAGGGGTTGGTCTCAGCGGCTGCGCGCGCGTGGTTCGCGGTGCTGCCACAACTGCTGGCGCTCACGCTGTTGGGGTGGTCGGCCTACTACGGCTCGGTGCTGCTGGGCGTCCAGGTTGCGGCGTGGTCGCCGTGGCTGGTCATCGTGGCCCTCTCGCTCGGGGTGACCTTGCGGCTGGCAACCCTCATCGTGTCGCTGCGGGTGGTCGCACGCTATCTCGGCGCCCCTGAGGTTCTGCGGGCGCTGAGCCACCAGGATTATGTGGAGGATGATCGCGACCAGAGCCTGTCGAGGCTTCTGACCATCACGATGCTGCCGTTCCTCGCGCTGTACGCCTCCTTCGGCTACATCAACTCCTTCGTCCAGGACGTGGTGATGCTGAGCACCCAGAACCTGGGCGGGGCCACCCTGGTAGCCGAACTCGACCCCACGGGGTCGCCGATCACCATGACCGCTGTGAGCCTGGCCATTGTGTTGTTGTTCCTCGCGCGACGAGGCGTGGGCCGAATCTCCAACCGGCGTGACACGCTGGCTACCGGCCTGTTTGCGGTGCTCATCGAGTCAGCGTTCCTGCTCTTGATCGCGTTGAGTGGGTTCCGGATTGCGCAGCTGGTGACGCTCTGGCTGCAGGAGCGTGCCATCCGGCAGTGGTACGACACCGCGATTCAGGCATTGGCACAGTTGGTTCCCTTCGACCTTCCGGAGGCGCTGGCTGCGATCACCAACTTTGTCACCGAGGTCGTATGGCCGGTGTTCTGGGACGTCGTGACCCAACCCTTGGCCTGGCTTGCCCTGACCGCTTTGGTGTTCGGCTCGCGGGTGCTGTCCTTGGCCCAACTCTGGCGCACCGAGCCGACCGCAGCGCCGAAGCCAGGAAGGGCGGCGCGAATTCAGGAGCGCCTGGCCAAAGCCCAGGGTCTGCGACGGATTGCCCTGCGGGTTCAAGACGCGTTCTTCGGAGACATCGACGACAAATACCTGCCGACGTGGTGGGCTCTGCGGCTCGTGCTGCGGGCCGGCTGGATACCGCTGGGCGCTTTCGTGATCAGTTTCAATGTCTTGACCCTGGCGGGGGACTGGGTTCAGGTGCAGATCCTTCGCATGATCGGCGGGGGCACGTTCTCCCAGTCCTTGGAAGTAGCACCCCTGTTGGCATTGATCTCCGATGTCGGGGTGCTGAGTGCTCAACTCGCGTTGCTGGGCGCGACCTGGGTGCGCATCTTGAACCGCAGCAACGAGGCGGAGGGTGAAGCAACCGCTGTGTCGGTGGACCCTCGCCGCCGCGGCGCGCGCGCCGCCGAATTTGCCTTGATCGCCGCGTTGCTGATCGGGTTCACCGCGGTTTCCTTGGCAAAGCCCAGCGATTCGGTTCAGCAGCGCCAGGCTTCGGTGGGGGCCCCGGCCCGCCTCGCCGGCACCGTGGTGCAGATCGATGCGGTTCGGTACGGACAACGACTCAGGTCTGTCTCCGGCGCCGACATAGCGCGTTCACGAGGGGCATTTGTGGTGGTCAATGCCTCGGTCTACGCCCGTGACGACGGCGCCACCTCGGTGGGGGTGACCCTGGAGAACGGCGACCGCGTCTATTACCCAGGCGGTTGGGGGATGACCAGCTTCACGCCGCCGCTGGGATTTCGCCAGAGCGCAGATATGGTTTTCGAAATCGACCCCCGTGACCTCAACGAAGACCTGGCGGCGAGGATCTCACCTCGGTCGTTCCTGAGAGGATTCACCGATGAGGTGCAAGTGAATCTCGCCCTGCCGGCCTCCGGGGCGTCCCTGTCGGCCCAGGTGGTCGAGGTTGATCCTTCCCTTCGTTCGGAGGCGCCGTGACCAGGTGGCGTCTTCTCCTGGGCTCGGTGCTGCTCGCTGGCGTGGTTGCCGCAGCATGGATGTGGTGGGTGGCGGCTCATCCGTTCAACCCGACTCATCGGGTGGATGGCCCGAGCGTCCATCTCACCAATGGGAGCCAGTACACGTTGGTCTCGGAGACCAGCACCGATCTGCTCGTCGATAGGGACGGCCTGACCCAGCGCGCCGAGGACGGCACGGTGTACGTGCTGGTCACTCTCGACTATGACGCCAGCGCGATCACTGATCCGGACTACACCTGCAGCATCACATTGTGGGCCGGGCATTCACCGTGGAATCCGACCTACTTCTACAGTCCACCCGAGCCGCAGCAGTCCCACTGCGATGCGGGTTCGTCCGGACAGGTCGTGGCGGCATTCGCTGTGCCACGGCGCTACCTGGATCAGGTTGACGGCGTGGGCCTGCTCGACCCCGGCGCCGATATCGGCAACGTGGTCATCAACACACGTCCACGTTAGGGACGCCTCAGCTGTGCCGCTCGGGCAATACGGTCACCGGAAGGTTCACAACCCAGCTTGAGGAGGCGCTGTCGATATTCCAGTTCTTGCGCCCGCCCCCCAGACCGAACACGACGTTGTCGGTGTACTCCATCCGATTCACTCCCATGTCCAGTTCGGTTCCAGGACGGTAGTGCTCCGGAAACTGGGAGATCAGGGACAGATTCAGCACCGAGTTGCCCGGCGGTACGTAGGTCCGGTTGGGGTCGTCATCGAGAAGCCGTTGGCCGTCCCACCCGAAGATCTCGCGGGTGCGCGGATCTCTGAACGAAAAGTGCCCGTAGTCGCCCGAGATGGGAGTCAAGGATTCATCGTGTGGGTTGCGCACCGTCCCCAGCACCACGACTTCCCAATAGGGAGCGGCGTAGCTGCTGACGACATGTTGGGCCGTGGCGCGCTCGAAAGTGAAGACCAGGTCCCGGCAGTCCAACTCCTGACCCAACGCGGCCGGCACGGTCAGATCGGATCGCCGGGAGAATCCACCAGCGGCCACGACAAGCACCACAGAGAGAACCAGCACAGCGATCGGCCACCACTGCAAGAATCGGGTCGCTTTTGGTCGCACGCGGCAAATGTAGTCGTTCCCAGACTCTTCCTAGACGTCGCAACGGTGCGAGTTTCTGTCTGCGGCCCAGAACCATTCAGACAACACAGAAACCGTCCAGTCCCGGGCCTCGGCGGCTGTCTGCGAGAGTTTTCCGCTCGCAGTAGCCCTGACGGGGGACAGCGAACAATGATCACCGTCCTTTAGGCTCATTTTCATGCACATGGGCTCTGATCGAGGTGCCACCAGCGCCGAATACGCCATCTTGGTTGCTGGGGTCGCTGCGGTCATCGTGATCGCCGTCACCGCATTGGGTGGCGAAACGCTGACCCTGTTCCAGCCGGTCGGCGAGTTTTTCCAGGCTCATCACTGAGAGAGCCCCTCTGAGCGCTATACAACCTCGTCACGAGGGGTTTCCCGGCCCAGTCCCCAGTTCAGGTCGCTAGTCCGATAAGCGACATTATGACATTATGCGGTTCTTGAGCCCACCCCTCTCGCGCTAGCTGTTGCCGCGTCGGTGTTCCCGCACGAAGCACCCAGCAGCCCCGTCACACAGCCTGCTTGACTGCAGGCCCGCCCCATCCGGCCAGCGTTGGATTGAACCGCACTTTCCGAGATCAACGGATATCCACGACGCGAGGCCTTGTGCAATTAAGGCAGATGCCTTAACTTTGAGAAATGAAGCCTGAAACCTTCACATTCGCGATGATTGCGGATCAGGTCTCCAGTCGGGAGCGTCACGATGCGGTGCCGGCCTCCCTGGCTGCGCTGACCGACATCAAGGTCGAACTGCCGTTTGAACGCACCGCCGGCGACGAGATCCAAGCACTGCTGGCCGATCCGCATGCGGTGGTGGAATCCATCTCGGTGCTCACCCGACTGTCCGGGTGGCGGATCGGGGTGGGCGTCGGGGTGGTTCAACATCCACTCCCCTCCTCCACCCGCGCCGCCCGTGGCCCGGCGTATTTCGCCGCCCGTGACGCTATCGATGCCGCACGCCGCCAGCCCACCGGCTTCGCACTTCGCCTTCCCGACATTGTCAGTGGTCCTGGCTACGGTGAGCTTCACAACGATGCCCAGGACGCCGAGACCGCCATTTGGCTGTGGCGCGGCGTTTTGAGCCGTCGCAGCCAGGAAGGGTGGGAGCTGATGGATCTGCTCGACGATGGCCTCAGTAACGCAGACGCCGCGCGCAAACTCGATATCAGCCCCTCGGCCGTGAGTCAGCGGCTCTCTGTGGCGTCTCGCGAGGAAGCGCACCGGGGCGAGGTTCTGGCAGCGCGACTGTTGGCCCGGCTCCAGGCTCACGGCGAGCGGACCACCGCATGAATCCCGCCGGCGCGATCGTCCTCAAAGTCCTGGTGGTCATCGTCATAGGCGTGGTCGCCGTCTGGCCGGGCAGCGTCGTGGTGACCCGGGTTCTGACCAAAGCCGGCGCCAAGCCTGATGGCGATCCTGACGAGCCTCTGCGTGGCGGGCGCTGGATTGGACGCCTGGAGCGGCTGGCGGTTTTTGCCAGTCTGTTGGCAGGCTTCCCCGAAGGTGTTGCTGTCGTGTTGGCCGTCAAGAGCCTGGCCCGCTACCCCGAGTTGCGCGCGACAGACTCTGCGATCGCGGAGAAATTCATCATCGGCACATTTACCAGTGTGTTGGTCGCCGCTGGCCTGGCGGGGCTGGCCCTTTGGATCATCGGGCTGTGGTGATCACTGAACTGCGAACAGCTTGGGAGCGCCTACTGCCCGGCCAGTCGACGCTCGGTCAGGAGTTGCTGGAGGCCTGGTCGGCCCCCACCCGTCGCTACCACGACCTCACCCATCTCAGCGAGTGCCTCACCGCACTGGAGCTGCTGGATGGCGGTCACCGAGCCGAGTATTTAGCCTTGTGGTTCCATGATTCCGTGCACACCAACCAGCCCGGAGTCGATGAGCAACGCAGTGCCGACCTGGCCCAGCTTCGTCTCGACGGCATCGTGCCCGCTGACGAACTTGACGAGGTCGTGCGCTTGATTCGGCTCACCGTCGACCACGATCCCCACCCCGAGGATGCTCCAGGCGCCAGAGTCTGCGACGCAGACCTGGCCGTACTCGGCGCCGAGCCGAGCCGCTATGCAGCCTCGGTGGCCGACCTGCGCGAGGAGCTATCGAACCTCTCTGCGGCGCAGTGGCGCGACCGCCGGCGTACCCGAGTCGAGCAACTGCTGGCAACCCATCCGCTGTTCCACTCGCCGGAGGCTCAGCGGCTCTGGGGCGAGCAGGCGTTAACAAACCTGACGACGGAATTACGCCAACTGCAATCATCCCGACATATCTGTTGATGCACATCGTCGTCGGAATGGGGCAAGATGGCCCCATGCCGGTCACCTCCCTTCTCCGTTCGCAAGCTGGCTTTCCGGCAACGGCGAGTTCGGGGGCGCGTCCATGACCGAACAGTTGCGGCTAGGCCTCGATATCGGCTCCACGACCGTCAAAGCCGTGATTCTGAGCGGTGACGACATCATCTTCAGTGACTACCGCCGCCATAACGCCGATGTGCGAGGCGAGTTGCGCCGCCTCCTCGGCGATGTCAGCCGCAGTTATCCCGAGACCCGCTTTCTGTGCTCAGTCACCGGTTCGGGCGGCGTCCAGGTCGCCGAACTCATGGGGGTTGGCTTTGTTCAGGAGGTGATCGCCAGTACCGAAGCGGTGCAGCGCTATCTCCCCCAGGCCGATGTTGTGGTCGAACTCGGTGGCGAAGATGCCAAGATCACCTACCTGCATCCGACTCCCGAGCAGCGCATGAACGGCACCTGTGCCGGTGGCACCGGGGCATTCATCGACCAGATGGCGACCTTGCTGCACACCGACGCCACCGGGTTGTCGGAGCTGTCCCAGCGCTATCAGAACCTCCACCCGATCGCTTCTCGGTGTGGAGTCTTCGCCAAGTCGGATCTGCAACCCCTCATCAACCAAGGGGCGTCGCATCCCGATCTTGCCGCCTCGGTGTTCCAGGCCGTGGCTCTGCAGACGATCTCCGGGCTCGCTGCCGGACGCCCCATTCGGGGAAACCTGGTCTTCCTGGGTGGCCCACTGCACTTCCTACCTGGGCTTCGCGACGCCTTCCGGCGAGCCCTGGACGCCCACGTCACCAGCTTCACCACCCCAGCCAATGCGCAACTCTTCGTCGCGATCGGCGCTGCCCTGCTGGCCCAAGGTCACGCCCGCACCATTCCGGCCATGCTCGACGGCCTGCGCCGGGCCATCCCGCTCACCATTGCCGCCCCGGCGATGCGTCCGCTGTTCGCTGACGATGCCGAACGCGAAGAATTCATCACTCGGCACCAGTCCACCCGACTCCCCCGCCGCGATCTTGCCGATGCCAGCGGCGCTCTTTATCTGGGCATCGATGCTGGTTCGACCACGATCAAAGCAGTGCTGATCGACGAGGAGGACCGGGTGTGCTTCACGCACTACTCCTCCAATGGCGGAGATCCGGTCAGTGGCGCGGTTCAGATCCTCAAGACCGTCTACGCAGGACTTCCGCAGCAGGCCTTCCTGGCTCGGGCCTGCGTCACCGGCTACGGCGAAGACCTGATTCGCACCGCCTTGCACCTTGATGACGGCGAAGTCGAGACGATGGCGCATTACCGTGCCGCGGAGCGCATCTGCCCGGGCGTCGATTCGGTGATCGACATCGGCGGTCAGGACATGAAGTACCTCAAGATCCGCCACGGCGCGGTGGATTCCATCGCGGTCAATGAGGCGTGCTCGTCGGGGTGCGGTTCCTTCCTGCAGACCTTCGCCCAGACCATGGGAACCGACATCGGCAGTTTCGCTGCCTCGGCAGTGGGTTCTCAGGCCCCGGTCGACCTGGGCAGCCGCTGCACGGTGTTCATGAACTCCTCGGTCAAACAGGCCCAAAAGGACGGCGCCGAGGTCGGCGATATCTCTGCAGGTCTGTCCTACTCGGTCGTGCGGAACGCCTTGTACAAGGTGATCAAGCTCAAGGACGCCACCCAGCTCGGTGAGCGGGTGGTCGTCCAAGGGGGAACCTTCCTCAATGACGCGGTACTGCGGGCCTTCGAGCTACTCACCGGCGCCCAGGTGGTGCGTCCGGATCTCGCCGGGCTCATGGGCGCCTACGGCGCCGCTTTGACCGCCGCCGCACGCGATGTGGACGCGGGGCAATCCCGCGTTCTGAGTCCCACCGAACTCGATGAGTTCGAGATGACCTCAGAGCTGGACACCTGCCGGTTGTGCCAGAACCACTGCCAGCTCACCGTCTCCACCTTCTCTGATGGCGTCCATCACGTCTCCGGGAATCGCTGTGAGCGCGGTGCAGGCGCCATTGCCGGCAAGCCGGCGGCAGCCAAATCCGGCATCCCGAACCTCTACGACTTCAAGTACCGACGCGTGTTCGGGTACCGACGCCTGACCGAGGCTGCGGCCCGCCGTGGTGACATCGGCATACCCCGGGTCCTGAACATGTACGAGAACTATCCGTTCTGGTTCACCGTGCTCACCTCCCTGGGATTCCGGGTGGTCTTGTCCAAGCGTTCCGACCAGCAGACTCTCACCCGCGGCGCAGAGTCGATCCCGTCCGAAAACGTCTGCTACCCGGCCAAACTCAGCCACGGGCACATCGAAGACCTGCTCGACCGCGGGGTGCGCACGATCTTCTATCCCTGTGTGCCCTACGAGCAGAACGCCACTCCGCAAGCTGACAACCACTTCAACTGCCCGGTCGTCGCGTTCTACCCGCAGGTGCTTGCGGCCAATGTCGACGGTCTTCGCGCCGACGATGTGCGCTATCTGATGCCCTTCCTCAACCTGAACGAACCCGATCATCTGCCGCGGCGCCTTGTGGAGACTTTCACTGATTTTGGCGTCACTCTGGCCGAGGCTCAGGCCGCAGTGGACGCCGGCCTTGCCGAAGATGCCCAAGTCAAGGCCGATATCCGCGCAGAAGGTCAGCGCGCCCTGGAATGGCTCGCCGCGAACTCGGCACGAGGCATCGTCTTGGCCGGACGCCCCTACCACGTCGATCCAGAGATCAATCACGGCATTCCCGAGCTGATCACCGGGCTGGGCATGGCGGTACTCACCGAAGACTCGGTGATCGCCGAGCCGCTACTCCCCCGCCCGCTTCGAGTCCGCGACCAGTGGGCCTATCACACCCGCTTGTACGAGGCGGCCGAGGTCAGCCTGCGCCACCCTGAACTGGAACTGGTACAACTGAATTCCTTCGGCTGCGGAGTCGACGCCGTCACCACCGACCAGGTGCAGGAGATCCTCGAAAACGCCGACAACGTGTACACAGTGCTCAAGATCGACGAGGTCTCCAATCTGGGCGCCGCCCGAATCCGGTTGCGTTCTCTGCAGGCAGCAACCGAGGAACGTCGGGTCAGCGCCGAGGTGGTCACCTACGCCGAGGACGCCGACCGCGCTCCACGGGCAGTGTTCACCGAAGCCGACCGGCAGCGGCACACCATCTACGCCCCGCAGATGGCTCCCATCCACTTCCGCCTTGTCTCGGCCGCCCTGCGTCGGCTCGGCTACAACATCGAACTGCTCGAGCAGGCCAGCGCCACCGACGTCGAGGTAGGTCTGAAGTACGTCAACAACGACGCCTGCTACCCCGCGATCATGGTGATCGGGCAACTCATCAACGCCTTCGTCAATGGTGGCGGTGACCCGGACAACTCCAGCGTGATGATCACCCAGACCGGCGGCATGTGCCGGGCCACTAACTATGCGGGCATGTTGCGCAAGGGACTGGCCGATGCCGGTCTCAGCCAGGTTCCGGTGATCGCGGTGAGTGCCCAGGGCCTGGAGGAGAACCCCGGCTTCAAGATCACGCCAAGCCTGGTTCACAAGGGGATTCAGGCGCTCGTCCTGGGAGATCTGCTGCAGACCGTGCTGTTGCGCGTCCGTCCCTACGAGGAGGTTCCCGGCAGCGCCGATGAACTGTATCGACGCTGGGACACGATCTGCTCGGAGTTCTTCACTCACGATAAGCACAGCCCCACGCTGAATCGACGCATCGGCTATCACAAGCTGATCACCTCGATCGTGCAGGAGTTCGACCAGTTGGCGCTGATGGATATCCCGCGCAAGCCGCGCATCGGTCTGGTCGGCGAGATCCTGGTGAAGTTCCACCCCGACGCCAACAACAACGCCGTCGGCGTGATCGAGGCCGAAGGCTGTGAAGCCGTTCTCCCTGGTCTGGTCGAGTTCTTCGGCCAAGCGCTCTACACCGGAGAGTGGCGCTGGCAGAACCTGGGGATAGGCAAGAAGTCTCGGCTGTCGCTGCGGCTGATGTTGTGGCTCATCGAGCAATACCAAGAGCCGGTGAACCGCGCCCTTGCCCAAAGCAACGGCAAGTTCCTGCCGCAGTCCAGCCTGGATCACATGGCCAAGCGAGCCGAACAGGTCATCTCCTTGGGCACCCAAGCCGGTGAGGGCTGGTTGCTGACCGCGGAGATGATGGAGCTCATCGAGACCGGGACTCCCAACATCATTTGCGCCCAGCCCTTTGCTTGCCTGCCCAACCACGTCGTGGGCAAGGGGATGTTCTCCCAGTTGCGCCGTCTGTATCCCGATGCGAACATCGCCTCGATTGACTACGATCCCGGCGCCAGCGAAGTGAACCAGCTCAATCGCATCAAACTCGTGGTGTCGACGGCGTTCAAGAACGCGGCTCGCCCCAGCGAGGCGCCTGCCGACGCCGAGCCCAGCCTCGCCGCCGATCCGGTGCTGCTGCAGGTCCGTCCGCTGGGCTGACTCAGTCTTCGAAGGGGGACGGGTCGCCGGCACCGGACCGCACGATCACCGGAGCCTCGCCACTGAGATCCACCACCGTGGTCGGATCAGTTCCACAATCGCCGGAATCCACGACCGCCTCCACCAGCGAGCCCACCTCAGAGTCCACGACCCAGCCTTCGGTCAGCGGTTCCTGACTTCCGGGCAGGATCAGCGTTGAGGACATCAGGGGTTGGCCCAACGCGCGCAGCAAGGCCAAGGTCGCCACATGGTTCGGCAGTCGCACCCCGACGGTCTTCTTCTTCGGATGCAACATCGCCTTGGGAGCCTCCCTGGTCGCCTTCAAAATAAAGGTGTAGGCACCAGGGGTGTTGGCTTTCACGGCGCGGAACACATCGTTGTCCATCTGTACGTATTGGCCGAGCTGGGCGAATTCGCTGCACACCAGCGTGAAGTGGTGGTGGTCGTCCAGTTGCCGCAAGGCCCGGATGCGGTCCAAGCCCTCCCGGTTGCCCAGTTGGCAACCCAAGGCATAGCCCGAGTCGGTGGGATAGGCGATCAGAGCGCCGGCATTGAGCAGATCAACCAGTTGAGTCAATGCTCGTGGCTGCGGATCTTTGGGGTGAACATCGAAGTAGCGAGCCATCCACTCACCATAGCCGCTACGGCCGCACCGCTAGGGTGAACCCATGTCTTTGCTCTCGGTGCCCCTCCACGAATTGCGTCAACGGTCGAGCCTGAAATGGCAGACCTTCGGCCCCGAGGTGGTGCCGATGTGGGTCGCCGAGATGGACACCATGATGCCGCCTGCGGTTCACCAGGCGGTGGCTGAGGCCCTGCAGCGCGGTGACACCGGTTACCCCCATGGCACCGCCTACGCCGAAGCGTTCGCGGCCATGGCTGCTGATCGTTGGCAGTTGGCGTTGGATACCCGCTCCCAGGTGATCCGAGCCGGCGATGTCATGAATTCCGTGCTTGCCTTGCTGGAAACGCTCACCGATCCCGGCGACACCGTGGTGATCAACACCCCGGTGTACGCCCCCTTTCGCACGGTCGTGGCCAGCTATGGGCGACACCTGCTGGAGGTGCCGCTCTCCCCCGCCGGACGCCTGGACTTGCCCGCATTGGCCGCCGCCTTCCGCGCTGAGGTGAAGCCTCGCGCCTTTCTGCTGTGTTCCCCCCATAACCCCACCGGAACCGTCCATAGCGCTGCCGAGCTGACCGAGGTCATGGCGGTCGCCAACGAAGCCGGCGTGCAGGTCATCAGTGATGAGATCCATGGCCGCCTGGTCGATCCCGGCACAGACTTCGTCCCGTTGCTGGCGGTGCCCGGCGGTGAGCAGGCATTCACGGCAACCTCAGCAGGCAAGGCTTGGAACCTTGCCGGCTTCAAAGCCGGCCTGATCGTGGCCGGCACCGCGGTGACCGATCGGTTGACCCAGGTGCCGCCGCTGGCTATGCAAGCCGCTGGCCATCTTGCCGACATCGCCCACACCGCCGCGCTCCAGGGAGCCCAGGAATGGTTGGACGAGCTGAATGTCGAGATCGCGGCCAACAAGCAGTTGCTGGCTTCGCAGTTGGCTCACCAGTTGCCCCAGCTCAGCTACGAGCCCTCGGCCGGCACCTATCTGGCGTGGCTGGATTGCACACCTTTGGGACTTCCCGATCCAGCACGCCACTTCCGGCGCTACGGCAAAGTGGCTTTCTCCCCTGGGGCACAGTTTGCTTCGTCCCACAGCCAGTGGGTTCGCATCAATCTGGCCTGCGCTCCGGAACTGGTGGCCGAGGCCGTCAGCCGTATGGCGGCCAGCCTGCCGTCCTCAGCGGTCGGCAGCGAGGTCAGCACGGGCGAATCCCTCGGCTGACAACTCGTCGATCCCGATCAGATTCAACAACCTGGTTCCTGCTCGAGCCTGAGTGCGCACCTCCACGGCACCGTCGACCACGGTCACTGAACCGGTGACGTCGGGATCCTGGGCCAAGGCCTGCCGAGCGGCACTGATCGCGACCACCGCACCCTGGGTGCCGCCGGACAGGCGCTCACCGGCGGCCGCATCGGTGCCGGCCCGGGCTGCGAAGGCGGCGACCCGTTCGGCGTGTCGAGCGGCTGCCGCCTGGGCTCCCCCATCGACGACCAGCCCGATCACCACCAGCAGGGCCGGCAACAGAATCACCACGAACGGCGACAGGGACGTTCCTCGTTGGTTGTGCATAGGGAGACTTTCGGCTCGGGGTGGCACCATTCTGCCCACCTCGAAACGTTCCAAACCATGCTTTTCCCCAGGCAATTCCGGTCAGGGTCGGTAAGCTCTGGCTGGTTCTAGCCTCGTCGATTGGATTCCCCACCATGGTCAGCAAAGTCGCCCTCCTCACTGCGGGTGGATTCGCCCCCTGCCTGTCCTCCGCGATCGGCGGACTCATCCAGCGCTACACCGAAGTCGCCCCCGAGGTCGAGATCATCGGCTACCGCAATGGCTACCAGGGACTCCTCACCGGCGACTTCGTGACCGTCACCGACCAGGTGCGCGCGCAGGCCCACCTGCTGCATGAATACGGCGGTTCTCCGCTAGGGAACTCCCGCGTCAAGCTCACCAACGCCAAGGACCTGGTCAAGCGCGGCCTGGTCGCTGAAGGCGAGGATCCGTTGAAGGTCGTCGCCGACCAACTCGTCGCCGACGGCGTCGACGTGTTGCACACCATCGGCGGGGACGACACCAACACCACCGCGGCCGACCTAGCCGCCTACCTGGCCGAACACGACTACGGGCTCACCGTCGTCGGATTGCCCAAAACCATCGACAACGACATCGTTCCCATCCGGCAGTCCCTCGGCGCAGACACCGCCGCTGAGATGGGTGCCCGCTTCGCGAAGAACGTCATGGCTGAGCACAACGCCGGCACCCGCATCCTCATCATTCACGAGGTGATGGGACGCAACTGCGGCTGGCTCACCGCCGCGACGGCCCGCAAGTACCACGAGTGGACCGACAGCGTGGAATGGCTCCCTGAAATCGGATTGTCCAAGGAAGCGTGGGATGTGCACGCAATCTTTGTGCCGGAGGCTGCCCTCGATATCGACGAGGAAGCCGCACGGCTGCGCACCATCATGGACGAGGTGGGCTGCGTGAACATCTTCCTGTCCGAGGGCGCCGGGATCAGCGACATCGTCGCCGAGATGGAGAGCAAGGGCGAGGAAGTCGCCCGCGACGCTTTCGGCCATATCCGCCTAGAGCGGATCAACCCCGGCCAATGGTTCGGCAAGCAGTTCGCGCAGATGCTGGATGCCCAGAAGGTTCTGGTTCAGAAGTCCGGGTACTACTCGCGCTCGGCAGCCGCCAACGCCTTCGACCGCGCCTTGATCAAGTCGATGGTCGATCTTGGCGTTGAGTCGGCCCTGTCCGGAATCCCCGGCGTCGTCGGCCATGACGAGGAGAACGGCGATGTGCTGTCGGTGATCGCCTTCGATCGGATCGCCGGTGGCAAGCCCTTCGACATCACCGAAGACTGGTACGTCAAGCTGTTGGCCACCATTGGGCAGCCGGCCCCGATCGCCGCACCCCCGGCCGAGCACTAGGCCGCTGAACGCCTAGCTGCGCAGGAAGCCGTCGAGGCGTTCGATGGCCTCAGCGATGTCGGCGGTCTGACCGCAGAAGCTCACCCGCACCATGCGGTGGCCATCGGTCTGGTCGAAGTCGATCCCTGGCGCCAACGCTACTCCGGTGGCGGCCAAGACCTGCTCGCACCAGCGTTGGCTGTCGTCGGTGAACCGGCTGACGTCGCAATACAGGTAGAACGCACCGTCCGGCGGGGCGAACTCGGCGATGCCCAGGGACGGCAGGCGAGCCAGGAGCAGTTCACGATTGGCCGCGTAGCGAGCAACGTGAGCGTCCAGTTCCCGCCGTGATTCCTGGGTGAAAGCCGCGACCGCGGCGTGTTGAGAGATCGCTGGTGCGCAGATGGCCAGGTTCGATTGCAGGTTCTCCACCGCGGTGCGAAGCTCGGCAGGAACCAGCAGCCAGCCCACTCGCCAGCCGGTCATGGAGTGGTATTTGCTCACCGAACCCACCACGATGGCTTGCCTGCCGAACTCCCGGGCCGAGACGCATTCGCGGGTGAAGCTGATCTGGTGGTAGATCTCATCACTAATCAGCCGGCATTGATGCTGCTCGCACCAGCGCACGATCTGTGCCAGTTCGTGGGGGTCGATAATGGTCCCGGTCGGGTTTGACGGTGAGGCCACCACCAACCCGTCGGGCACGAAGCCCAAGGCTTCCAGCGCGGCCACCGATGGTTGAAAGCGGTTCGCTGCCGAGCCCGGCAGATCGACCACCTCGACACCGAGGCCGCGCAGGGTGTTGCGATAGGCCGGATAGCCCGGCCGGACCATGGCCACTTTCGCGCCGATGTCGAAGGCGGCCAAGCTGGCCAGCAGAAACCCACCCGAGGACCCGGTCGTCACGATGACCTCGTCCGCGGCGACGGTGACGCCGTAGCGGCGCTGGTATTCAGTAGCAATGGCGATTCGAAGTTCGTCGATACCGTTGGTGACGGTGTATCCCAACACGTCGGTGTCCAGGACCTGCGCGGCGCGTTCCCGGACGGCGGCTGGCGCTGGTGTCGCGGGTTGACCAACGAACAGGCCAATCACGTCGCCGTGCGTGGCCTGGTGAGCCGCGGTGGCCTTCGCCACTTCCATCACATGAAAGGGCTCCACCTGGCCGCGCTGAGAGACCATCACGCCCCGCGTTTGGTGCCGAACAGCCGGGCGAACACCGCTGCGATCACCGCACCGAGGCCGAGTCCGGTGGCGGTACCAAGACCGTAGCCAGCAGCCAAACCCACTCCCATCGACTTCTGGGCGACCTCGCTGGAGACGTACAACTGCCCCGGTTTGGTCTCAACAGGTTCGGGCTCGGGGTCGGGTTCGACGATGTTCGCAACTGGCGGCGGTGTGGCGGTAGCCAGCCAGGCAGCCACATACAGAATCAAGGTGGCGAACAGGTTCATGAACAGCATCGTGACCACCATCGGAATCGACAGGGTCGCGGCCAGGCTGTGCGAGAACATTTGAATCAAGGAGCCGGCCAGCAACTGCAGCACGATCAGTCCCACCGCCCCGATGAAGGCTCCGATCCACAGCAGACGGGTGGGCACCGGGGTGAGCGCGAACCAACGAAACATCCACACGAACAGCAAAGTCGCGGCCGCCAACGAGAGCAGTCCGGTGATGGCGCGGGCGAAGATCGTCCATCCGGTACTTCCGGCCACGCCCAGCAGTGCGCCCACCTGTTCGCCGAAGTTCGTGGTGGCGATGGTGGCCGCCCAGATGACGCCCACCCCGATGAAGAGCAGCAGCAAGGCACCGAAGTTGGCCAGCAGATCCAGCGGCAACACCAGCGACTTGGGCGGATTGTCGTAGTCCTCCCGCATCAGGGCGCGCACCGCTCGTTTGAGGTTTCCCATCCAGTTGGCACCCGACCAGAACGAGATCGCCAGACCCACCGAGCCGATGGCCGCCCAGTTGTTCAGCGAGGTTCCGATGATGCTCAAAACGGTCTGCCCCAGATCGCCGTAGGCGCTCAGATTCGTACTCAGCCAGTCTTCGACGTAGAGCAGGTAATCCGGATAGAAGACCGTCAAGACCAAGCCCAGACCAGAAAACGCCAGCATCAGGATGGGTACCACCGACAGCACCGAGAAGTAGGAGATCGCCGCGGCGAACTGCCCACCGCCGCGCACCGTGAACCGATCAACCGCGCGCAGCAGGTGGGCGACCAAAGGCCTTTGGGAGAAGCCCTCCCACCACTGCATGATCGCGGTTACCACGACAGACTCACTCCGTTTCGTAGTCGGTGACCGGTCCGCAACTGCACTCCAGATTGCGGTCGCCATAGACGCCGTCGATCCGTCCCACCGGTGGCCAGTACTTGTCGCGTCCGCCATTGGCGATCGGCCCGGGCCGGCGACCAGCCGGGAAGGCGGCCTCCTGGCGGGAGTAGGGGTGATCCCAGGCGTCAGCGACCACGCGCGCGGCGGGATGCGGCGCATTGTGCAGGGGGTTGTCCTCATCCGGCCATCCACCCTCGGCCACCCGCTGCATCTCGGCGCGTATCTCGAGCATGGCGTCGCAGAAGCGATCCAGTTCGCTGAGCGGTTCGGATTCGGTGGGCTCGATCATGAGCGTTCCAGGCACCGGAAAGCTCATCGTCGGAGCGTGGAAGCCGTAGTCGATGAGGCGCTTAGCCACGTCATCGACGCTCACCGAGGTGGCCTTGGTGAGCGGGCGCAGGTCGATGATGCACTCGTGGGCGACCAGTCCGTTCGCTCCGGTGTACAGCACCGGAAAGTCCGAGCTGAGCCGCTTGGCGACGTAGTTGGCCGCCAGGATCGCCCCCGCCGCCGACTGCCGCAGCCCTTCAGCACCCATCAAGGCGATGTAGGCCCACGAAATCGGCAGGACTCCGGCCGAGCCGTAGGGCGCCGCACTGACCGGACCATAGGAACTGGCCGGTCCCGCCGCGGAATCCAGCGGATGGTTAGGCAGGTACGGGGCCAGATGGGCCCGTACCGCCACCGGTCCGACCCCGGGACCACCACCGCCGTGCGGGATGGCGAAAGTCTTGTGCAGATTGAAATGGCTGACATCGGCGCCGATGCGTCCGGGTTGCACCAGGCCGAGCATGGCGTTGAAGTTGGCGCCGTCGATGTACACCTGGCCACCGGCCTCATGCACCACGTCGCAGATCCGCGTCACGGTGTCCTCAAAGACGCCATGGGTCGACGGGTATGTGACCATCACTGCAGCGAGCCGATCGCGATGGGCGGCGATCTTGGCCTGCAGATCATCGACGTCGACCGATCCGTCGGCGGCGGTGGCAACGACCACGACCTTCAATCCGGCCAAGGCTGCCGAGGCAGCGTTGGTGCCGTGAGCCGAGGCGGGAATGAGACAGACCACCCGATCCTGGTCGCCATTGGCCACGTGCCAGGACCGAATCGCCATCAGCCCGGCGAACTCGCCTTGGCTGCCGGCATTGGGTTGCAGGCTCACCTGGTCATAGCCGGAGATCTCGGCGAGCCACCTGCTCAGTTCACCAATGAGGTGGTGATAGCCCTGCGCGTCGGCGACCGGGACGAAGGGGTGCACATTCGCAAAACCGGGATAGCTGATGGGCTCCATGGCTGCAGCCGGATTGAGCTTCATAGTGCACGAACCCAACGGGATCATGCCCCGATCCAGGGCGAAGTCCCGGTCCGCCAGCGCCCGCAGATACCGCATGAACGCGGTCTCGGAGTGGTAGCTGGCAAAGACCGGGTGCTGCAGGAAGTCGACCGCACGCAGCGGGTCGGGAAGACCACCAACGCAATCCTCGGTGGTCCCGGCCACGGCGAAGGCGGCACAGACCGCGTTGAGATCATCGGAGGTGATGCCCTCTCCGATGCTGACCGAGACCGTGTCGGCGTCCACCAGGCGCAGGTGAATGCCTGCCGCGCGGGCCGTCGCGACCACGCCAGCGGCACCGCCCGGCACCGTCACGGTCAGCGTGTCGAAGAAGGTGGTGCTCGCCAAGCGCAGTCCCCCGGCGGTCAACGCGGCGGCCAGCCGCCGGGTGTTGACCGAAATCCGGCGGGCAATCTCGACCAGGCCCTGCGGGCCGTGGTGGACCGCATACAACGCCGCGACCACCGCAAGTAGTACCTGCGCGGTACAGATGTTGGAGGTGGCCTTCTCCCGGCGAATGTGCTGCTCACGGGTTTGCAGAGCCAACCGGTAGGCGGGCACCCCGTCGGCGTCCTTGCTCAGACCCACGAGTCGTCCTGGTACCTGACGCTCCAGGCCAGCGCGCGCTGCCAGGAATCCCGCGTGTGGTCCTCCGTAGAACAGCGGGACGCCGAATCGTTGCGCCGAACCGACCGCGATATCGGCACCCCAGCGAGCAGCCGATCCGATCAGCGTCAGTGCCAACGGATCCACCGCAACCACGAACTGCCCACCACCGTCGTGGGAGAGCTGAGCAACTCGCTGCAGGTCAGCGGCACTGGGCACAGTCCCGTCGGCTGCCGGTACCTGCATCACCGTCGCAAACGGGGCGTGATCGCGAATCTGGGCGATCAGGTCCGGGTCGACGGCTTCCCCGTCGGTCCGCGATCCCCCGCTGGCGACGACGACGGTCAGCCCCAGGGCTTTGGCGCGGGTCCGCAGCACCGCGAGGCTCTGCGGCAGAATCCCGGCATCGACGACCACGACATCATTGCCTCGCGAGATGCGATGAGCCATGGCGACCGCCTCAGCAACGGCGGTGCCTTCATCCAGCAGGCTCGATCCAGCAATCGGTAGCCCGGTGAGATCAGCAATCATGGTCTGGAAGGCCGCCAAGACTTCCAAGCGTCCCTGACTGATTTCGGGCTGATAAGGGGTGTAGGCGGTGTACCAGGCCGGGTTCTCCAGCACCAGACGGCGGATCGCCGGCGGTGTGATGGTCTGGTGATAACCCAAACCGATCATGGCGGTGCCTGGATTGTTCTCGCCCGCCCATGTCGCCAGCCGCGCCTGCACCTGGGTCTCAGAGCGGGGTGGCTCCAGGTCGAGTTCAGCGTTCAGGCGCAGCGGCGCCGGGATCGTCGCGTCAAGGAGGTCGTCAATGGTGGCATAGCCGACGATGCGGAGCATCTGCTCTCGATCGGAATCGTCGGGGCCTAGGTGGCGTGTGGTGAAGTCAGTCATGGCAGGGCCCAACCTATCGCCCCCAGACCCAGACCGCCGTCACCACAGGCGGTTGAGGCTCAGCCGGCAGCGCGTGCTCGGCGGCGCCGGCTGAGTTCGTCATCAGCCGCCACGTGGTCATCGGCGCGCTCGGCCGGTAGCTCCTGCAAGGTGCCCTCGATATCGCGCCACACCCCGCCCAGCGCGATGCCGAACATTCCCTGTCCCCCACGCAGTAGGTCGACGACCTGATCATCGGAGGTGCACTCGTACACGGAGATGCCATCGCTCATCAGCGTGACCTGAGTGAGATCTTCCACGCCACGGGCCCGAAGGTGATCGATAGCGGTACGAATCTGCTGCAACGAAATGCCGGCATCAATGAGTCGCTTGATGACCTTCAGGATCAACAGGTCACGAAAGCTGTACAGACGTTGGGTGCCCGACCCGCCGGCGGTGCGGACCTCAGGCACCACGAGGCCGGTGCGCGCCCAATAGTCCAACTGGCGGTAGGTGATGTCGGCTGCGCGACAGGCAACCGGTCCACGGAAACCCAGGTCGTCCGGCAGCGGAGAGAAGTCGCCCTCGAACAGCAAGTCCTGATGAGCGTGAAGACTGCCCGGCTGAGCCTCGGGAGCATTCATCGATCGACCCCTTCTTCGGACGCGTGAATCACGTCGTTGCGATTACGACGGTAATCCGAGCTCGTCGGCCTGGTCAACGACACGCCGGGTCGGTCTTGGGGGTGGCTCAGACTCTGAAGCAGTGCCTCAGGGTTTGTCCTCGCCGGTGAAATCGTCGGGGGTGACCGAGTCGAGAAACTCCAAGAACCGCTCAACCTCGTCCTCGGTGGGCTCTGGAGTGGACGGTGCAATCGCCTCGGCGGCGACTCCCCACTCGGCAAGAAGCTCCGCCTGGCAACGAATTGGCACTCCCCTGCGCATGGCCAAGGCGATCGCATCGCTGGCTCGCGCAGGAAGAGAATGATCGGCGAATACCAAGGTGGCGTAGAAATGCCCCTCGTCGCAATTGACGATGTCGGCGGCTATGAACTCGCTGCTGACAAGTCGTTCCACCAAAGCGGCGGTCAAGTCGTGGATCGAAGGGCGCAGGTCATCGGGTTCCTCGGTCACTTCCAGAATCGCGGACGCACCGCCGTGGGTCATCCAGATCGGCAGGAGTCGTCCTTCACCACCGACCTCGGCCAGTACCACCACCGGCGGGGTGTCATCGGTGGCAACCCGGATCTCGGAGACCTTCATCTCGATCATGGCGCTCACTGGGTCAGTTGAGAGCGCATGATCGCGGCATGAGCGTGCAGCACCAACTGCATGACCTCAGCAGGCAGCGCCCGCGAGGCCGGATTGCGGCGCAGATGCGGAGCGATGGCCAGCTCGATCAGGCCGACTTCGCGTTCAGCGGCCTGCTTAACCACGCGCAGATGGCGGGCATCCATGCCGTAGGAGGCCAGTTTGCGGGCGACCACCGCGACGGTGAGCGCATCGCGCCCGTAATAGATCGTGCCGCGGCGCGGCACCACAAGTTGGTGCTTCTCCAACTCCGACAAGGCCGATTCGGTCAGCCCACTGACCTCCAACAACTCTCGTCGCGTCACCCGGATCGCCCGTCGCGGCGGACGAGGATGCGGGGTCAGACTGTCGGCCGGATCGACGACCTCAGCTTCCGGCGTGGCGGTTGGCAGCGTGGGAACGCTTTCGCCGCGATCCATCAGATCCAGGTTGTCGCGAATGACTTTCAGGGGCAGATAGTGGTTCTTCTGCATGCTCAGGATGTAGCGCAACCGTTCGATATCGGATTCGGCATAGCGCCGATAACCCGACGGAGCCCGTTCCGGCGAGATCAACCCTTCGGCCTCCAAGAATCGGATCTTGGAGATGGAGATGTCGTCGAACTCCGGCTTCAGCACGGCCAGTACCTGGCCGATGCTGCGCAATCCCAGAGCCATCGCTACCCGCCCCGAATCATTCCTGTCCGGGGTAGAACACCATGCGGAACTTGCCCACCTGTACCTCGTCGCCGCGGTTCAGCGCGACAGGCCCTTCCAGCAAGTCTCCATTGACATAGGTCCCATTCAGGCTGTTCTCGTCGGCAATCCAGAACTGGTTGTCCTTGCGCGTGAACTGCGCGTGGTGGCGAGACACGGTGACGTCGTCCAAGAAGACATCGCTGTCGGGGTGCCTTCCAGCCGTCGACACCTCACCATCGATCAGGAAGCGAGCACCGGACTGGCCGCCGCGCAACACCAGCAACAGTGCCGACCCAGCCGGCAGCGCCTCAATGGCGGCGGCATCTTCGGCATCGAGTTCCTCCGGATCGAACTCTTCGACGACCACCGGGATCACACGCGTGGTATCGCCGCTGGGCTTCACCAGGTTGTGACCGCACTGGGGGCAGAAGTTCGCCTCTTCCAGCAATTCGTGGCCGCAGGCGGGACAAACATTCATGGACAGCCACCTTTCGCGTGCGGCCCGGAGATCGCCGGGCACTGGTCGAGATTGACCTTCACCCTATCCCGAGACCAGTTCGCTGTACGCGTCCGCGCTGAGAAGTTGCCCAACCTGTTCGGGATCGGCGACCTCCAATTCGAACAGCCATCCCTCTCCATAGGGATCGGAATTGATGGTTTCGGGCGACTCGGTCAAGGCGTCGTTCACCGCGGTGATGACGCCGGCCAGTGGGGTGTAGACGCCGGATACGTCCTTGGTCGACTCGACCTCGGCACAGGCATCGTCGGCGGCGACCTCCTCGCCCACCTGCGGCAGGGATACGAAAACCACATCGCCGAGTTCCTTGGCGGCGTAGCTGGTGATACCGACGCGGATCACATTCCCGGCGCCGCGCCGGACCCACTCATGCTGGCTGGTGTACCCAAGATCATCTGGAAACAACGCGATACTCCTTGTCGGCTGGCCGCAGGGCGAAGCTGAACTTCGTCAGCGACACCCTACCGGGGATTGCTTCGGACGGCGGTGGGCACGCGCCCACGAGCACTATTCGCCGGCGTCAGTACCCTCGGGCACGGCCACCTCGCGGGGGAACCGTCGAATCACTTCGGCTCCCTGACCCAGATACAGCAACCCGGACCACCAGTACAACGCGGCGCCCCAGATCACGAAGGCCCAACCGATCACCTTGGCCAACTCCGGCCAGAACCCGGTGCCACCATTTCCCAACAACACCAGTGGGAAGGCGTACAGCAAAGCGAAAGTGGCCGCCTTGCCCAGGAAGTGCACCGGCAGACTGGAGAATCCCCGCCGCCGCAAGGCGGGCCAGATGGTGGTCGCCATGATCACATCGCGGGCGGCCAGCAGAGCGACCAGCCACCACGGAACCATGTCGCGCAGGGCCAGACCGACCAAGGTGGCCAGGATATAGAGCCGATCAGCCAAGGGATCCAGCACCTGGCCGAGCCGCGAACGCTGATGCCAGCGGCGGGCCAACTGTCCGTCCAGCCAGTCCGTGGCCCCGCCGATCGCGAGCACCGCCACCGCCCACAGGTCCGCTTCCCTGGCCAGCAACAGCCACAGGAACACCGGGATCCCTGCCAGCCGGATGAAGCTGAGCACATTCGGAACCGTGAACACCCGATCAGTGTCGTAGGGTTCGCCGCTCATGAGCATCAGCCTAGCGAGCCTTCGAAACGGGCCCGCCAGGCCGTACTGAGCAGTTCTCGGGTCTCCCCCAGCAACTGTGGAACGGCGCGAGTCTGCCCGATCACGGGAAGGAAGTTGGAATCCCCGCTCCATCGCGGCACGACATGCTGGTGCAGGTGCGCAGCAATTCCGGCCCCGGCAACCGGGCCTTGGTTGATCCCCAGATTGAAGCCATCGGGACCAGACACCTCTCGGATGACCTCCATGGCGGTAGCGGTGCACTCACCGATCTCCTGGCGTTCAGCCGGGGTCGCATCGGTCCAATCAGCGACATGGCGATAGGGGCAGATCAGGACGTGACCGGGCGAGTAGGGAAAAAGGTTCAACACCGCGTAGACCTGCTCGCCGCGGTGAACGATGAGACCTTCGGCGTCCGCCAGGCCGGGTGCTCGGCAAAACGGACAGGCCTGCTCACTGCTATCGGCCGGCTTGGCTTCGCCGGAGATGTAGGCCATGCGATGCGGGGTCCACAACCGTTGAAACCCATCCGGGACGCCGACGAAGTGGTCGGCGTCCTCAGCGGGTGGGGTTGACGTCGTCATGTCACTGACGAGGCGGTCGCGTGGCGGCCACCAACTCCTCGATTGCCTCATCGATGGATACGCCGTTGTTCTGGGTGCCGTCGCGGTACCGGAAGCTCACCGCACCGGCTGCCACGTCGGTCTCACCGGCGATCAGCATGAACGGCACCTTCTGGGTCTGCGCATTACGGATCTTCTTGCCGAACCGGTCATCGCTGCGGTCGACTTCTACCCGAATGCCCTTCTGACGCAGACGTTCGGCGATCTCACTGAGATAGCCGTCGAACTCTTCGGCGACCGGAATGCAGATCACCTGCACCGGCGCCAGCCAAGCCGGGAAGGCGCCCGCGTAGTGCTCCAACAGCACCCCGAAGAATCGCTCGATCGACCCGAAGAGCGCCCGGTGGATCATCACCGGCCGCTGTCGACTCCCATCGCCGGCGGTGTACTCCAGTTCGAACAGCTCCGGCTCGAAGAAGTCCAGCTGGATCGTCGACAACTGCCAGGTGCGTCCGATGGCGTCCTTGGCCTGCACCGAGATCTTGGGGCCATAGAAGGCCGCACCGCCAGGATCAGGCACCAGTTCCAAGCCGGACTCACCCGCGACCTCGGCCAGGACCTGCGTGGCCTCCTCCCAGGTCTGCTCGTCACCGACCGACTTGTCGGGGTTACGCGTGGAAAGCTCCAGATAGAAATCATCCAGACCGTAGTCGCGCAACAGATCGAGAACGAAGGTAAGCAGGCTGGCCAGCTCGTCGCGCATCTGCTCGCGAGTGCAGTAGATGTGGGCGTCATCTTGGGTGAAGCCTCGAGCGCGGGTAAGCCCGTGCACGACGCCAGACTTCTCGTAGCGGTAGACATGGCCGAACTCGAACAGTCGCAGCGGGAGATCCCGGTAGGAGCGTCCGCGCGAGGAATAGACCAGATTGTGCATCGGGCAGTTCATCGGCTTCAGGTAGTAGTCCACCCCTTGGCGAGTGATCTGCCCCTGCTCGTTGCGCTCCTCGTCCACCCGCATGGGGGGGTACATCCCGTCGGCGTACCAATCCAGGTGCTTCGAGGTCTCGAAGAGGTTCTTCTTGGTGATGTGCGGCGTATTCACGAAGGAATAGCCGGCCTCCACATGTCGACGCCGCGAGTAGTCCTCCATCTGCATGCGGATCATGGCGCCCTTGGGATGGAACACCGGCAGGCCGGAGCCGATCTCGTCGGGGAAGCTGAACAGGTCCAACTCATTGCCCAGCTTGCGGTGATCGCGACGTGCCGCCTCAGCCATCCGGTGCTGATAGGCGACCAGGTCCTCCTTGGTGGGCCACGCGGTGCCGTAGAGCCGCTGCAACTGCGCGTTGGCCTGATCGCCGCGCCAGTAGGCGGCCGAACTGCGAGTGATCGCGTGAGCCTTCAAGTAGCTGGTGTCAGGCACATGAGGGCCGCGACACAGGTCCTTCCAGGCCACCGACCCGTCCCGGGCGACGTTGTCGTAGATGGTCAACTCCCCTGCACCCACCTCGACCGAGGCACCTTCAGCGGCGTCGGAGTTGCCCTTCAAACCGATCAACTCGAGTTTGTAGGGTTCGTGGGCGAGTTCGAGGCGGGCCTGCTCATCACTGACGGCACGGCGCACGAACTTCTGACCGGACTTGATGATCCGAGTCATGGCCTTCTCGATGGTCCTGTAATCCTCCGGGGTGAAGGGCGTGGGCACATCGAAGTCGTAGTAGAACCCATCGGTGATCGGCGGGCCGATGCCGAGCTTCGCCTCGGTGAACAGCGACTGCACGGCCTGAGCGGCGACGTGAGCACAGGAGTGCCGAATGATGTTCAACCCCTCTGGGCTGTCCACCAGAACCGGCTCGACCACGTCCTCGGACTGAAGCTCGGTCGCCAGATCCACCAGTTGCCCGTTCACGCGGGCAGCCACCACAGTCTTGTCGGTGCCAAACAGTTCGGCGGCGGTCGTGCCGGGCGCCACCGTCCGCGGGGACGTTGTTGAGCGCTGATCTTGCACGGTGATGTTTACCGACACGAAAGTGGTTCCCTTCTCTGCGGCCTCCTAGTTTGCCGCACTCAAGCGACCACTGCGGCCATCCCGGCGCCACATGGGCAGGAAATGGGGCTCCGCAATGGCCGAACCGATCACCGCGCCGGTGTCGCCGACCCGCAGTGACCGAGCCGCAGGGATCCAGGCGTGAGGATCAGACTGCGTCCACCAAGCCCCGCTCGCGGGCCAGGCTCACCGCGACCAGACGGTCGTGGACGCCCATCTTCTCGTAGATGTTTCCCAGGTGCTTGTGCACCGTGCGCGGCGACAACTCCAAACGTGCCGCCATCGAGGTGGCCAGGAGTCCGTGCGACAGCAGCTGAAGCACTTCCAGTTCCCGCTCAGTCAGCCCAAACTCACGCGCTGACTCCCGGCGCAGCTGTACCCGCAGAAAGCGCTCGCTGCTAGCTACCACTTGGGCAAGCATCAGGCGCAGCGCCGGCAGCAGTTCCTCGGCGAAACTGAGATCCTCTTCGTCGAAGCCACGCCGACGGGTGACCGCCACAATCCGTCGCGTTCCGCTGGCCGGGGTGCCGGGCAACTGCTCGGGCGCCAACACCAGGAACTGGCCAACACCGGGGGCCTGCCGTACCTGGGCTTGCCCGGACGCAGCAGGGAGGCCTTCGCGATGCAACTCGGCCAGGATCAGGCTGGCTGCCTCATCGTCGGGAAAACTCCCTATCACGAGCGGATCCAGGCCCTCCCTGACCGCGATCCAGGCGGCGGCCTCGCCCTGGGTCACCCGCGCCAGCGACCGACAGATGAGGGCGCCGGCAGTGTCGTCGGCACGCAAAGACTCGGCCACGGCAGCGATCAACTCCACGACCTCGTTTGCGCGTTCACCTCGGTTCACGATCCTCCTGGGGCTCCTGCCATCTAGAGTGACATGAGATCAACTCGGCGCCGAGGGCATGGCCCGATACGAGTGGCAAAGCTACTGAGAACCCCTCAGGCCCGCCTTTACCCGGCTCACGCAGGGCCGGTTTTGCGGCGGGTCCCGAGACTGGGTTAAGGTTGCACTCGCATTTCGGGCCGAGGTCAGAAACGCAACGCGGACGTGGCTCAGTTGGTAGAGCATCACCTTGCCAAGGTGAGGGTCGCGGGTTCGAATCCCGTCGTCCGCTCGGAGAAGGTCTCACACACTCGACGACGAGACCGGCTCTCGCCGGTGGAGTGGCCGAGAGGCGAGGCAACGGACTGCAAATCCGTCTACACGGGTTCAAATCCCGTCTCCACCTCGGGCGGCTGGCGCAGCGGTAGCGCGCTTCCCTGACACGGAAGAGGTCACTGGTTCGATCCCAGTGTCGCCCACGATCGTCGGACGCGTTCGCGCGGCCGACGGCTTGTACAAGGCATTGCCGTGCACAGGCTAGGGTTGGTCCCCACGGGGCGATTGGCGCAGTGGTAGCGCGCTTCGTTCACACCGAAGAGGTCACTGGTTCGAACCCAGTATCGCCCACCATCACGACCGCAAGTCGGCTGGCTACTCCGCCGTCTCCGACCCCCGATCCTGACTCTCCCGCACCGTTGGGATGCCAGCATCCACATTGATCTGGGACCAGACTCTGGGCTCGTGCATCCCGTCGCACCGCCTGCCAGGCCGTGTCCTCTTGTCGGTGTCAAACGACTCTTGCGATACTTCTTGCTGTGTTCAGGCGACGTGATGGTGGTAATCCTGCCCGTCCCACTGGTTAAGAACTTCGATCTCACTATGCGAGCCAGTTCGGCGCATTGAGCGCCATCCCGCCCGGTTGGTAACACGGGTGAAACGTATTACGTCCGACATGTGGGCAGACGTCTCGCTATCTGACCATCCAAATTGCGTCACCCTCCCCCGTTCATGAGAATTGTATTAACAAGGCTTACTTGTTGAGCCCGCCCCCCTGAATGGAGGAAGGCAGCACGATGACTGCTCCAGCCCTCGTCATGGTCGCCAATGGGAGTACCGATCCTTCGGTGGAGCAGGTCGCCCACCAACTCCGTGACGGACTCCAAGCGCTGCGCCCGGATATCCAAGCGCATTGCGCCTTCCTGGATCACAATCCGCCCGGCCTCACCCAGGTCTTCGACCGAGTGGCCGCCAGTGGAACCACCGAAGTTGCCTTGGTGCCAATGCAGATAACCCATGCCACGCAGGGCTCCGCGGAACTGGAAGAGATCTGCAAACGCGCCCAGGTTCACTTCCCCCGCCTCAGGTTCTCCTTCGCTCGTCCGCTCGGCCCGGAGTTGAACCTGCTCACCATCCTCGACCAACGCCTGCGCAGCGCGCTCAGCCAAGCCCGTTGTCTTGAACTGGATGGACTGGTGCTGTCGGCCCCCTGCGCTGGAGACGTGCGCGGAAGCGCATTGCTGGCCCGCAGGGCCCGCCAGTGGTCGACCCACCATCACTTGCCCTGCCTTACCGCCGTCGCCGATGATTCGGGACCCTCAGTGGCGCAGGCCATCATGGGTCTGCGCACCCAAGGTCGCCGCCACATCGCCGTGGGCTCATTCTTTCTGGCTGCGGACGAAGACTTCCAGTCTCAGTCAGATCTCGCCTACCGATTCGGGGCCGTCGCGGTCAGTGAGCCGATCGGGGCAGCCCGTGAGGTCGTCGACCTCGTGCTGGCTCGGTACGCCTTCGCCGCCATGGATCTCCTCGACTTCGAGATGGTCGAGGAAATGCCCGAAGAAGAGGAGCCAGCGCCGCAACTGCGGGTTGTCAGTGCCTGAGGCTCCAATTCAGACCCCTCAGGAAGCGGCAACCCGCTCGCGTTCGACCTCAACCTCGTAGTCGGCGCCAGGCCAGCTGAGATTCATGCTGGCCAGTTTTTCGCGCAGAAGTTCAGCCACCGCCCAGTTTCGGTACCACTTGCGGTCTGCGGGGATCACATGCCAAGGGGCAGCCTCCGTGTTGCAGCGCTCCAACGCTGCGGCGTAGGCCTCCTGATAGGCCGGCCATTTCGACCGGGCTTCGACATCTGACGGGTTGTACTTCCAGTACTTCGACGGGTCATCCAGCCGCGCCAGCAGCCGCTTCTTCTGTTCGTCGAAAGAGACATTCAACATGCACTTGATCACCGCGGTGCCACTGTCGACCATGCGCTGCTCGAAGCGATTGATCTCCTCGTAGCGCTTCTCCCAGACCTCCGCCGGCACCAACTGCTCGACCCGCACCACCAGCACGTCCTCGTAATGCGATCGATCGAAGACTCCGACCATGCCGGGCTTGGGCAATGCCCGCCGGATCCGCCACAGATAGTGATGACGGCGCTCTTCGGCGGTTGGCGCCTTGAACGAAGCCAGCGCCACGCCCTGCGGGTCAACCAGGCCCATGGCGTGGCGAACCACTCCCCCCTTGCCGGAGGTGTCCATGCCCTGCAAGACCACCAGGACGCTCGGGGCTGTCGTGGGATCGGTGCGTCCGGCGGCGAAGAGTCGCTCCTGCAGATCAGACAGTTCGAGGCCCAACGCTTCGGTCCGTTGCGGTGCATCGGCCTTGCCGTTTCCCGGATAGCCCGGCGTCGCGGCGGGATCCAGATCGGCCAGAGAGACCGGCCCCTGAGGAAGACGTAACAGCGCCGACAGCGTCGGGGTGGACTGCCTTTCCTTCTTCTTCTTTGCGCTCATGACGACAAGTGTGTCCCTGACTGACGCTGTTCGCCGGAAGAACCGCCCCACGGCCGGGGTATTGCTACCGCCTGGGCCCCGATCCCTGCCAGCACCTCTCTAAGCTGGATTTCCACCCCGTTCAAGGAGGTACCGGTCGTGGAACCCACCATCATCAAGACGCCCGAACAGTGGCGCGCTGAGCTCAACGCTATGGAATACCGCGTGCTGCGCGAGGCGGGAACCGAGGCGCCCTTCACGGGCAAGTACACCGACCATCACGGCGTGGGAACCTATCGATGCCGCGCCTGTGGTGCCGAGTTGTTCCGCAGCGAGCACAAGTTCGACTCCCACTGCGGATGGCCCTCGTTCTACACCGCCGCTGCAGGTGATCGGGTGCGGCTGCTGCCCGACACCAGCCTGCCCGGCCCTGCTCGCACCGAGGTTCGCTGTGCCACCTGCGACTCCCATCTGGGCCATGTGTTCACCGGCGAGGGCTATGGCACCCCCACCGACCAGCGTTGGTGCATCAACTCGGTCAGCCTGGTTTTCGAGCCGGACCCCGAATAGCGGTTTCGGCGCGGCAGCGCAACCCGGGCGCCGACGGCGGTTACTCTCCTTTGGTGGACGCTAGTCGGGTACCGGGGACACCGCAGCTGTTCGCCGAGGTCGTGCAGATCATGCTCAGCAGATCCTGGCGAACTGAGTTCAGCGTTGAGGAGATCCCCGCGCCGCAGAAGATCGCTCCCTACGCGGCGGCGATCAGCGCAGAGGTGGCCATCGGAGATGACGACATCGGCAGCGGTCGCTTGGTACTCCTTCACGATCCTGCGGGCAGCGCCTCCTGGGACGGCGACTTCCGCTGTGTGAGCTTCGTGCGTGCCGACATCGATCCCGAGATGGTCACCGATCCCCTCTTGACCGAAGTCGGCTGGTCCTGGTTGGTGGAAGCCCTTGATCGTCAACAGGCCCACTATCACGCTCCCAGCGGCACCGTTACCGCGGTTTCGAGTCGCTCCTTTGGTGGCATCGCCGAAGAGGGTGCCCGCGCCGAGGTCGAACTGCGCGCGTCCTGGACCCCCGAGATCCACAGCCCCAGCGACGCTGACGCACATCTTGCGGCCTGGGCCGAACTCCTGGGACTCACCGCCGGCTTGCCGCCACTGCCTGACGGGGTCGTTCCCATCACACCTCGACGAACCGGAGGATGGTCGGTGTGAGCACCGAGACACAAGAAGAAAGCCCCGTTGAATACCCGGTCCTGGAAGCGCCTGCTGACGGCGTCCCTGGCGTTGTGGACACACCCGAGGCCTTGGCGGAGGCACGCCGCGCCCTACGCAGCGGAACCGGACCGATCGCCATCGACACCGAGCGCGCCCAGGGCTACCGGTATTCGGCCAAGGCCTATCTGATTCAGCTTCGCCGCACCGGTTCTGGTACTCACCTCATCGACCCGGTCGCTTTCGAAGGCGACGGGCCCCGGGCCGACTTTTCCGAGTTCGCCGCAGAGTTGGCCGATTCGGACTGGATTCTGCACGCCGCCAGCCAGGATCTGCCCTGCCTGGCCGAAGTGCAGTTTCTGCCTCGCACTCTGTTCGACTCCGAACTCGCCGCCCGGCTGCTCAATCTGCCTCACGTGAACCTCAGCGGGCTCATGGAGACCGCCTTGGGGGTCTCTTTACTCAAGGAACATTCCGCCGCGGATTGGTCGCGTCGCCCCATCCCCGAGGACTGGCTCAACTATGCGGCTTTGGATGTCGAACGCCTCGTCGAGTTGCGCGAATGGCTGATCGAGCAACTCACCGAGGCTGACAAACTCGAGTGGGCCACCCAGGAGTTCGCCCATTTGGCGGCGCATGCTGCCGACCCGCCGCACGCCCGCACCGATCCGTGGCGACGCACCACCGGGCTACACACCCTGCGTTCTCCGCGCGCCCTGGGCACGGTGCGCGAGTTGTGGCTCGCCCGCGAGAAGCTTGCCCAGGACTTGGATCGGGCTCCCGGACGGGTGGTCCCCGACCGGGCGATCACAGAACTGGTGGCGCGCTTGGATGCCGATCCGTCCATCCGCCTGGGGCGGGCCCAGTTGCGCCAGGTGCGGGCCTTCAACAATCGACTGGCATCACGCTATGAATCAACCTGGCTGGCCGCATTGAATCGGGCCGCGGAGTTGCCGGCCAGCGAACTACCCCCACGGCATCTCAGCCCGGAGGGTCCCCCGCAGCCTCGTTCCTGGGAACGCCGGTGGCCGCGCTCCTTTGAGCGCTTTTACCGGATTCGACCCGAATTGGCTGCCTTGGCCGAATCGGTCAACGTCCCGTTGGAGAACTTGCTGTCTCCAGATCACCTGCGGCGGCTGCTGTGGGATTCTGCTGACACTCAGAACGAGGCGCAGATCGACGCCCGGCTTGCAGAGCTGGGCGCTCGGCCGTGGCAACGCGGCCTGGTCGTACCGGTTATCGCTCAGTACTGGTCAGCGGAGTAACGCTCTCCCCCGCGGCGATCTGTTCGGTGGCATAGCGGGCCAAGTCCTGGGCGGTGAGCCCTTGCTCGACCAAAAGCTCTGCGCGCGATCCCTGCGGCAGGAACCCCGGTTTCACGCCGAACTCGCGGAAGGGGGTCGTCAGGCCCGCCGCTCGCGCCTCTTGGGCGATGCGGGCGCCGAGCCCACCCACGACCTCGCCGTCCTCCACGCTGATCGCCAACTCGTGCTCAGCCACCAACTCCAGCAGATCGGCTGAAACCGGAAGAGCCCACACCGGATCGACCACTGTGGCACCAATGCCCTGTTGATCGAGTCGTTTACCGACATCGACGGCCATTCCACACATCTCACCGAAACCGATCACCAGGACCCGTGGCTTGGCGCTCTGGCACAGGATGTCCACATCCTTGTGCCGCTGCTTGGTGGGCAGCGGTTCAGGCAAGGTCTCTTTGGAGTATCGGATCACGGTTGGGGCGTCATCGATGGCCACAGCCAGGCGCAGAGCTTCGTTCAAGCGCTGCTCGTCGCGAGGCGCAGCCAGGCGCAGTCCCGGGACCAGGCCCATCAGCGAGCTATCCCACACCCCGTGATGGCTGGCACCGTCCGGCCCGGTGATCCCAGCTCGGTCCAACACGAAGGTCACTCCCAGGCCGTGCAGGCCCACATCCATCAGAACCTGGTCGAAAGCCCGGTTCAGGAAGGTCGCATACACCGCCACCACCGGATGCAGATCGCCGGTCGCCATGCCTGCCGCGGAGGTCACCGCATGCTGTTCGGCGATGCCCACATCAAAGACCCGGTCGGGAAACAGCCGCGCGAACCGGCCCAGTCCGGTGGGATGCAGCATCGCTGCCGTGATCGCCACCACCGAGTCGTCGGTAGCGGCGATGCGGGCCAGCTCATCGCCGAAGGCGTCCGTCCAGGTACGACCCCGGCACACCAGGGGTTCGCCGGTGTCACTATCGATCACCCCCACGGCGTGGAATCGATCCTGCTCGTTTTCCTCCGCAGCCCGGAATCCCCGACCCTTCTCGGTGATGCAGTGCACTAGCACCGGGCCAGCGAACTGCTTGGCCTGATGGAGGGCGAGTTCGGTGGCGGCGATGTCATGGCCGTTGATCGGTCCGACGTACTTCAGGCCAAGATCGGAGAACATTCCTTGCGGAACCAGCACGTCCTTCACGCCGGTCTTCAGGCCGTGCATCAGCCCGTAGATCATCGGGCCGATCACCGGCGCTGCCAGCACCTTGTCTTTGATTCCGCGCAGCAGCCGCTCATAGCGCCGGTCGGTACGAATCGCGGAAAGTTGCTGGCCCAGGCCCGAAAGCTGAGTGGCCAGGCCACCCACCGTCGGGGTGTAGGACCGGCCGTTGTCGTTGACGACGATGACCAGCCGCTCGTCTTCCCCCACCGAGATGTTGTTCAGGCCTTCCCAGGCCATTCCGCCGGTGAGCGCACCGTCCCCGATGACGGCCACCACCCACCGTTCCTCGCCGCGCAGCCGGTAGGCCTTGGCCAGGCCATCAGCCCACGACAAGGACGTCGATGCATGCGAGTTCTCGACCCAGTCATGCTCGGATTCCGAGCGGCTGGGATAGCCCGACAATCCGTGGCGCTGTCGCAGCGTGGGAAAGCGGGACTGGCGTCCGGTAATGATCTTGTGAACGTAGCTTTGGTGACCGGTATCGAAGATGATCGCATCTTTCGGCGACTCGAACACCCGGTGCAGGGCAATGGTCAACTCGACCACCCCCAGGTTCGGCCCCAGGTGGCCACCCGTGCGACTGACATTCTCGATCAGGAAGGTCCGGATCTCATCGCACAACTGCGCCAACTCATCCGCCGAAAGCCCCTGCAGATCAGCAGGTCCCGTGATCGTGTTCAGCAAAGCCACTTGTCGAGTCTACGTCACCGCAACGCCGGGACGTGCTCACCCACTGACATACCACCAGACCATGGCCACCACCGAAGCAACCGCCAAGGCGATGACACCACCACGCTGCCAACTGCGGGCCTGGGGGCCCTTGTCCCAATCCGCGCTCAACAGTGCAGCGGCAGCCGGCGTCAGCAGCGCCGCCACCCACCACCACCACTGGTCGATCGAGTCCACCGCGACCCACAGTCCCGCCAGAGACCACATGGTCACGATCAGCCACCAGTCCAACTTCAGCCAGAGCGCGACCGGAATCAGGGCGAGCAGGAAGGCGAAATAGGACACCCAGATCGCCCAGCCCAACTTGCAGTCACCCGCGCTGGTCACAGTGGGGCTGGCGCACATCGCCGCGGCGACGCTGCTGTTGGCGATCACCACGGCGACCGCGGCGACCACCACGGCCAGCAGGCTGGAGAGGTAGGTCCAAGCGACCCGCGCTGAGACGGGCATCACAGCAAAATCGCTGCGAGAGATCGGTGCAGAACGCGCCTGACGCTTGGACACCCCTCCAGGTTCCTACTTGGCCAGCAGGGAACGCAACACGTACTGCATGATGCCGCCGTGCCGGTAGTAGTCGGCCTCTCCAGGAGTGTCGATACGCACCACCGCGTCGAAGACGATCGGGGCGCTCTCACCGACGGCTTCCACCCGCACGGTGGCCGGTGTCGTTCCGTCATTGAGTTCGGTGATTCCAGTGATCGAGAAGGTCTCGGTGCCGGTCAATCCCAAGCTGTCGGCATTCTGCCCCGCGGGGAACTGCAGCGGAAGGACGCCCATTCCGATCAGGTTCGAGCGGTGGATGCGCTCGTAGCTTTCGGCGATGACGACCTTGACGCCCAGCAGCGTGGTGCCCTTGGCTGCCCAGTCCCGCGACGAGCCAGAGCCATACTCCTTGCCCGCCAGCACCACCAGCGGAATGCCCGCCTTGGCGTAGTTCTCCGCAGCATCGAAGGCGTAGACCACCGGACCGTCAACCTGGGTGAAGTCGCGGGTGAACCCGCCTTCGGTGCCCGGGGCGACCTGGTTGCGCAGCCGAATATTGGCGAAGGTGCCACGAATCATCACCTCGTGGTTCCCGCGACGGCTGCCCAAGCTGTTGTAGTCCTTGCGCTCGACACCGTGACCGGTCAGGTACTGGCCGGCCGGAGTCTCGGGCTTGATCGAACCCGCCGGCGAGATGTGGTCGGTGGTGACCGAATCGCCGAGCTTCATGAACACTCGAGCCCCGGTGACATCGGTGACCGGTGCCGGCGTGGCCGGCATGCCGTCGAAGTAGGGCGCGCGCTGGATGTAGGTCGAAGCCGCATCCCACGCGAAGAGGTTGCCCTCCGGAGTCGGCAGGTTCTGCCAACGGGAATCACCAGCGAAGACATCGGCATAGCGGGTGGCGAACATGTCGGCACTGATCGAGGAGTTCACCACCTCTTCGATCTCCTCAGTGGTCGGCCAGACATCGGCCAGGAACACCGGCTGGCCGTTGGCCCCGGTGCCCAGCGGCTCGCTGGCCAGATCGATGTTCATGGTGCCGGCCAAGGCGTAGGCGATCACCAACGGCGGCGAGGCCAGGTAGTTCATCTTCACGTCGGGACTGATACGTCCCTCGAAGTTGCGGTTGCCCGACAGCACCGCGGTCACCGCCAGGTTGTTGTCGTTGATCGCAGCAGAGACCTCAGGAATCAGCGGTCCAGTGTTGCCGATACAGGTCACACAGCCGTAGCCGACGGTCTCGAAGCCCAACGCGTTCAGGTCCGACTGCAGTCCGGAACGCTCGAAGTAGTCGGTGACCACTTGCGAACCCGGGGCAACCGTGGTCTTCACCCATGGCTTGGGCATCAACCCCAGGTCGTGGGCCTTCTTGGCCACCAGGGCGGCGCCGATCATGACCGAAGGATTCGAGGTGTTGGTGCAGGAAGTGATCGAGGCCACCGTGACCGCACCATTGGCCAACTCGAAGGTCCGGCCATCAGCGAGGGTCACCGGGACCGTACGGGACGGCTCGTCGGTGTAGGAACCGATCACCTCGGTGTACTTGGCCTTGCTCGAAGCCAGCTCGATGCGGTCCTGGGGACGCTTAGGGCCGGCGATGCTGGGAACCACGGTGGCCAGGTCCAGCTCCAACTTCTCGGAGTAGCGCGGCTCGGCGGACGGATCCAGCCACAGACCTTGAGCCTTGGCGTAGGCCTCCACCAGTGCGATCTGCTGTTCGTCGCGGCCGGTCATGCGCAGGTAATCCAGCGTCTTGTCGTCCAGCGGGAACACCGCAATGGTGGAGCCGTACTCCGGGCTCATGTTGCCGATGGTGGCGCGGTTGGCCAAGGGGATCTCGGAAACACCAGGGCCATAGAACTCCACGAACTTGCCCACCACACCGTGCTTGCGCAGCATCTCGGTGATCGTCAGCACCAGGTCGGTGGCGGTGACCCCGTCGTTGAGCTTTCCGGACAGCTTGAAGCCGACCACCCGGGGAATGAGCATGGAGATGGGCTGGCCCAGCATGGCCGCCTCAGCCTCGATGCCACCCACGCCCCAGCCGACGACGCCCAGGCCGTTGACCATGGTGGTGTGGGAGTCGGTGCCCACACAGGTGTCGGGGTAGGCCTGCAAGACACCATCCTTGGCCCGGGCGAAGACCACGCGGGCAAGGTTCTCGATGTTGACCTGATGGACAATGCCAGTGCCCGGCGGCACCACCTTGAACTCGTCGAAGGCGGTCTGTGCCCAACGCAGCAGCTTGTAGCGCTCCTCGTTGCGCTGGTACTCCACGTCGACGTTCTGGGTGAGCGCCTCGGGGGTGCCGAAGTACTCCGCGATCACGGAGTGGTCGATCACCAACTCGGCCGGGGCCAGCGGGTTCACCTTGCTGGGATCTCCGCCCAGGTCGGCGACCGCCTGGCGCATGGTGGCCAGGTCGACCACGCAGGCCACACCGGTGAAGTCCTGCATGATGACGCGCGCAGGGGTGAATTGAATCTCGGTGTTCGGCTCCGCAGTGGGATCCCACGCACCAACCGCAGCAATGTCGGCAGCGGTGATATTCGCGCCGTCCTCATTGCGTAGCAGATTCTCCAACAGCACTTTGAGGCTGAACGGCAACGTTGCCGAGCCTTCCACGGCATCGGTGCGGAAGATCTGGTAGCTCTGCTCCCCCACTACCAGGTCGTCAGATGCGTGATAGCTGTCGATGCTCATGGGGCCTCCCGTTTGCCTCCGAAATATCTCGATATCAAGATATTACCCGACTTGATGGACCGAGACTAGCTTGCTCGACCCCGACTGGACGACCATGGGACGACATTACGCATTGGTGACCACGAGCGCCGCGTAGTAACGCGTGGCGGCGCTACCGAGCCCCGCGTCTGGGCTTGTCACCGGGACTTCAGGATCGCAACGCACTCGATGTGATGAGTGAGCGGGAACAAGTCGAAGGCGGTCACCGCAGCCACCTCGTAGCCCACCTGAATGGCTTGGCGCAGGTCCCGACCCAGCGCGGCCGGGTCACAGGCCACGTAGGCCACCGCTCTCGGACTACGGCCCAGCACGGCGGCCATCACGTCGGTCCCGGCACCACTACGCGGTGGATCCAACACAGCCAGATCCAGCGTGGTCGGCAATCGATCCACCAGCGTGGCTACATCGCCGGCCAAGAAGGACCCCGATGGCACATTGTGCCGAGCCAACTCCACCGCGGTGCGGTCGCCTTCGATCCCCAAAACCGACACTCCAGCGTCGGCCATCGCCCCGGCGAACAATCCCACGCCGCAATACAGGTCGGCAGCCAGCTCGCCGTCGTGCGGTTCCAGGCCCTCCATAACAGCGGCGGTGAGTACCTCTGGAGCCCGGACATGCGCCTGCCAGAAGCCGTCCAGGTCCACCTCGAAGGATCGGCCGCCCACGTCCTGACGGACCCGATCGTGAGACCCCGCCGGGGCGAAGACGGTGCCACTGTCGGCGGCCACGGCCAGAAGCTCCGTTCCGGGCGACCAGGGCGGCGGCACCGCAAGGGATTCGCAGGCCAACAGACAGCCCTGCTCGGGCAGCGCCACAACCCGGGTGGAGCGGTGAGCCCGCAAGCCCGCCTGGCCTTGCGCGTTGTAGTGGTAGCGCATCCGGCTGCGCCACCCGAAGGGCGTCGGGTCGACGGGCACTACCTCGGCGGTGAACTCGATGCCGGCCAGATGGCGGAGTTGCTCGGCCACCACCGCACCTTTGAGTTGGCGAACCCGTTCGACACTCAGATGCTGAAAGTCACAGCCGCCGCAGCGGCCCGCGACCGGGCACGGCGGCGTCACCCGGTGACTGCTGGGCTGATGCACCGCGATGGTCTCGCCGCGAGCAAATCTGCGGTTGGTCTCGGTGATGCGGACATCGACGACTTCACCGGTGTCGCTGCCTCGAACGAAGATGACCTGGCCCTCGTAGCGGGCCACGAAGTGTCCACCGTGGGCGACGGCCCCGACCTGGATGCCGGTCAGCAGGTCACCGACGGCCACACTCATGGTTTGCGTTCCGGATCGATGTAGTCACCCAGCCGCACCTGACCTTGGCCCGGACGTCGCCAGGCCGCGGCAGTATGACGTTCGGCCCGGTTCTGGGCGTACTTGGAGGAGGCCAACTGGTAGGGCACCGACGTGACCATCACGCCCTGCATGAAGTTCAAGCGGGTGCGCACGATCAGACCGGTCTGGTTGTGCAGCAACTGCTCCCACCAGTGACCCACGATGTACTCGGGGATATAGACGCACACCACATCGCGCGGGTTGTCGGAGCGAATCCCGCGGACGTAGTTGATGAACGGCCCGGTCACCTCCCGATACGGCGAGGCGATGACCTTCAGGGCCAGGTCGAGTCCCTGCTCGTCCCACTGATCGACGATGCGCTTGGTTTCGGCATCATCGACCGACACCACGACAGCTTCAATGCTGCTAGCGCGGGTCGCCCGGGCGAAGTTCACCGCGCGCATCGTCGGCTTGTTGATCTCTTGGACCAGGATGACCGCACGAACCCGACTGGGCAACAACCGTGCGTCGGCGGGGCCGACCGCGGTCTCGGTGGCGACCTTGCGATAGTGCTGTTTGATGGCTCGCATCAGCAGGAACACCGCAGCCATGGCCAGCACCGCGAGGTAGGCGCCATAGATGAACTTCGAGGCCAACACGATGATCAGCACCACACCGGTCCCGGTCAATCCGACGGCGTTGATGATGCGAGAGCGCTTCATCTTTCGGCGAATCTTGGGGTCCTTCTCCGTCTTGAGATGCCGCGTCCAGTGCCGGGTCATGCCGAACTGGCTCACTGTGAAGGAGACGAACACGCCGACCACATACAACTGGATCAGCGCGGTGACATTGGCGTTGAAGGCCAACACCAGGCCGATCGCGGCCAGCGCGAGTACCAGGATTCCATTGGAGTAGGCCAGCCGATCGCCGCGGGTGTGGAGCATGCGCGGCAGGAATCCGTCCCGGGCCAGGATCGAGCCCAGGACCGGAAAGCCGTTGAAGGCGGTGTTGGCCGCGAGGAACAGGATCACCATGGTGGCGGTGATCACGAAGAAGAATCCCAAGGGGAACTGATCGAAGACGGTGTGCGCCAGTTGCCCCATGACCGTTTCGTGGGCCACATCGGCGGGCACGCCGTTTTGTTCGAAGTGCGAGTTCCCGTCCGGATCGATCATCTTCAGCCCGGTGAGGTTCGCAAGCCAGATGATTCCGCCGAACATCGAGATCGCGACCAGTCCCAGCAGCGCCAGCGTGGTGGCGGCGTTGCGACTCTTCGGCTCACGGAAGGCCGGCACACCGTTGGAGATAGCCTCCACCCCGGTGAGGGCGGCCGATCCCGAAGAGAATGCCCGCGCCAGCAATGCCGCCATCGCCAGACCGATGAACGGTTCATAGTCCGGCGACCCCACGACGTCATAGGCGGCGGTCGCGACCCTCAGTTGTTCTCCCAGACCGAAAATCCGGAACAGTCCCCACGCGGTCATGCCAAGCACCGCGATCATGAAGCCATAGGTCGGGATGGCGAAGAAGGAACCCGACTCGCGCACCCCGCGCAGATTCATGGCCATCAGAGCCAAGACCACTCCAGCGGCCCACAGGCCCTCGTGGCCGGCCAGGAAGGGGAACATGGCCTTCGCGTTTTGAACCCCCGAGGAGACCGACACTGCGACGGTCAGCACGTAGTCGACCAACAAAGCGCTCGCCACGATCATCCCGGCGGTCTGGCCCAGGTTGACCGTGGCCACTTCGTAGTCACCGCCACCGGAAGGATAGGCGTGGACGGTTTGCCGATAAGACATGATCACCAGCAGCATGACGATGGCCACCATCAAGGCGATCTGCCAGGAGAACGCAAAGCCGGCCATGCCAGCCAGGGACAGCGTCAGCAGGATCTCGTCGGGGGCATAGGCCACCGAACTCAATGCGTCCGAGGCGAAGACAGGAAGGGCGATTCGCTTGGGTAGCAGCGTCTCCCCCAGTTGGGTGCTCGCGAGTTTGCGGCCAACCAACATGCGCTTCACAAAGTCGGTGACGTTCACGACTGAGAACCTTATGCCCAATCGGCGCCTTGCGCGGTCGAAGTGGCATCGCGAAACACCGACGAGCCACAGCGCAGCCAGGTCACCTTCGCCGGGTTCGGATTGATAGGGTCACCCCTGTCAGGTCAATGACGGCGCTTTGGAGGCAACGACGATGCATATCGTCATCATGGGCTGCGGACGCGTGGGGTCCTCCCTGGCGCGCGCCCTGGAACGGCGAGGCCATTCGGTGGCCGTAATCGATCTGGTTCAGGATTCCTTTCGACGTCTGGGCCCCGAATTTCAAGGCAAGACCGTCAAGGGCGTTGGTTTCGACCGCCAGGTTCTGATCCGCGCCGGCATTGAGCGTGCCGACGGATTCGCCGCAGTGTCCAGCGGTGACAACTCCAATATCTTGGCCGCCCGAGTGGTCCGAGAGACCTTCCAGGTCACCAACGTCGTGGCCCGCATCTACGACCAGGGCCGCGCGGAGGTCTATGAGCGGCTCGGCATTCCGAGCGTGGCCACCGTCCGCTGGGCCGCCGATCAGGTGTTGCGGCGGCTTCTGCCATCAGGCTCCGAGCCGCAGTGGCGCGACCCGTCGGGAACCGTTCGGCTGATCGAAGTGCATGTGGACCCGACCTGGGTGGGCACTGTGGTAGTCGCGATGGAGGCCGCCGCGCGGTGTCGGATCCCTTTCCTGATGCGTTTCGGCACCGGGCTTGTGCCCGATGACCACACCGTGTTCCAGGACGGCGATTTGATCTACGCCGCGGTGACCCAGGACCAGGTGAACGACGTCGAGGACATTCTCGGCGCGCCACCGGTGAAGCACTAGGAGGGCAGGCGGATGCGTGTAGCCATCGCCGGAGCCGGCAACGTCGGCCGTTCCATCGCACGAGAGTTGATCGCCAGCGGCCATCAAATTCTGCTCATCGATCGTGACCCCAACGCGATCAAGCCCGAAAGTGTGCCCGAAGCCGAATGGCTGCTGGCCGACGCCTGCGAGGTGTCCAGCCTTGACGAAGCCGGTTTGGACACCTGCGATGTGGCCATCGCCGCTACCGGGGACGACAAGGCGAACCTGGTCCACTCCCTGCTCGCCAAGACCGAGTTCGGGGTGCCCCGCACCGTGGGACGAGTGAACCACCCCTCCAACGAATGGATGTTCGACGATTTGTGGGGGGTCGACGTCGCGGTCTCGACACCGCGACTAATGTGCGCTTTGGTGGAGGAAGCGGTCACAGTGGGAGACCTCGTGCGACTGTTCAGCTTCCGAGGTGGCCACTCCAACCTGGTCGAGATGACGCTTCCGGAGGAATCGCCGCGGGTGGGCACCCGGGTCTCAGATCTGTCCCTGCCCGGTGATGCCGTGCTGGTGGCCATCATCCGGGACGGAGCAGCTCGCGCACCAGAACGGGATGCTGCCCTGGAATCCGATGACGAGCTGCTGTTCCTGGCACCGGCCGAATGTGAGCCCCAGCTGGCTCAGTACCTGATGCCGAAGGTGCCTCGCGAGGCCTGATCAGTCGGCGATGAGGTCATAACGGGGGTTGTACAAGGAGCGGTTGCCGTCGACGCAGGACACCCGGCCGCTGACCACCATCTGCCGTCCGGCGATGACCCCGGGAATCTCGCGGCGGCCCATCCAGATCAACGTGATCGAACCCGAACCGTCGCTGAGTTCGGCCTCCAACCAGGGCATGCCCTCTCGAGGCTTGACGGTCAACTCAGTAATAGTGCCCCGCAGCCGAGCCATCTGACGGTCGGTCAGCTCCCCCACCTTGTTGGCACCGATCTGCTCAGCCGCGCGTTGACGCTCCGCAGATTCCAGCTCCGCATTGGAGACTCCCAGCTTGCGCAGCGCCTTCACCAAAGGGTTGATCCGAGCCATTAGCCGGCCCCCTGCGGCAAGGTCATGGTGATGGGCTCACCGGGCACCCGCGGCTCACTGCCACGACGCACAACCAGGTTGCGGAAGAACTCCAGAAAAGGAGCGGCCTTGGATTCGTCGGCAGGATCCAGGGCAGCTTCGCCCAACAGAGTTCCTTGAAGCATCCACCGCGGACCCTCGGCATACCAGATCCGGGAGACATGGAACATGCGCTCCCCTTTAGGGCCGGGTTGCGGAATCATTCGGCGCAGTTCCGGCCCGAACGGTCCCACTTCTTCTTCCACAGTGCCGCCGGCTTCGGTGGCCTCCTGAATGGCTTCGGCACGGTGCTGCTCAGCCAACCCGCCGCTGGCCGGTGCGCCGAAGAGCGCAATCTCCAGACCTGAGTCGGCCCACACCCCGGTGATGGTGAGCACCTTGCGGGTGGCCTCATCGACCTGCAACTGGAGGTTGAGCCCATCCCACGGCGTGATGATCAACGTCCCCAGATCGATGCGGGCGACCTCGTCGCCGCTCAGTTCGACCTCGTCGAAATCGAAGGGGCCATCGTCGCGCCAATCGACGTCGGACAACTCCTGCTCCACGTCGTCTTCGACAATCACCTCTACGTCGTCGGCCTCGATGCTGTCGGTCTGCTCAACCGTGTCGACGGTCGCGGTTCGCTTACGTCCAAGCCTCACTGGTCCCCCTCAGTCCCTGTCACGGCGGTCCACCCGGCGATACCTCCGGTGGAGCCGTAGCCACCCTGTCCGCGTTCAGTCTCGGAAAGCGCAGCAACTTCCACAAAGTCCACCACAGCAACCTGCTGCACTACCAACTGTGCGATGAGATCGCCCCGATTCAAGCGGATCGGGGTCGCGGCGTCGGTGTTCAGCAGACACACCTTGATTTCGCCGCGATACCCGGCGTCGATCGTGCCGGGGGCATTCACGATCGTGAGGCCGGTGCGGGCGGCCAGACCCGAGCGCGGATGCACGAACCCAGCCCAGCCCAGGGGCAGGGCGATCGCGATCCCGGTGTCGACGACGCGGCGTTCGCCGGGGGCCAGCACACAGTCGTCTCGGATCGGCAGGTCTGCACCAGCATCGCCGGCTCGCGCGTAGTGCGGCATCGGAAGCTGGGGATCCAGCCGTACCAACTCCACGCTAATTGATTGCGAACGAGGTGCAGTCACCGTGGCAGTCTAACCACCTGCACCGCCTGCTTTGAGCCGTGCCCGTTGCCAGGCCGCAGTGCCCTTGACATGATGCGTCCAGGAGGTCTTCGTGAACGCTTCTCAGCGCCTGGCTTGGAATATCTACCTCGGGATCATCGGCTCCATCGCGACTGTGGCCGCGCAGAAGGCAGTGACCACCGCATGGGAGGTGGCGACCGGAGAACAGCCGCCCGAGCCGAACGACCCTGCTGTTCCGCTACGACGCGCCCTCACCTGGGCAGTCACCAGCGGCGTGGCGATTGGGCTCACTCAGCTCTTGCTGAATCGCCTCGCGATCCGGTGGCTGCCGTCGCGGTGGACGGGCTCGATCCGAGGGTCGGCGAAGCCGCAGTAGGGCCTGAGCCTCAGCCTGCGCAATCCACGCAGTAGCTGATTCCCTTCTTGGTCACCGCGACCTGGCTGCGGTGCTTGACCAAGAAGCAGGATCCACAGGTGAACTCGTCAGCCTGGCGCGGGAGGACGCGAACGGTCAGTTCCTCATGGGAGAGATCGGCGCCGGGCAGCTCAAAAGCCTCAGCGGCTTCAACCTCGTCCTCATCGACCTTTCCGGAGTTCTTGTCGTTGCGGCGAGTCTTCAGCTCCTCGATGGAGTCTTCGCTCTCCTCGTCGGTCTTACGAGGAGCGTCGTAATCGGTAGCCATCGGCGGGAAATTCCATCTGTAGTAGTGCCTGGAGGTGTAACGGCGCAATAGTGCCAGCAATGGATAGCACATCTTGCCACCGGTTGTATTCCCGAACACGCGATTGGACGCCTATGATGCGGCCCGGCCATCACGCTGATCGGGGAACGGGTTGGTAGGTTACCTGGTAACACCTACGGAGGTGGCATTATGGCTCAACAGTTCGACACACGCGACACTGTGTTGACCGGGAGCCCGAAGCCACCCCCTTCACAGCTGGAGATCCCCATGGAGAGCGCACTCAGCCCACGCGAGATTCAATCGCGGGTGCGCGCTGGCGACTCAGTGGAAGAGGTCGCCCGCATCGCAGGCATGTCGGTGGAATGGGTTGAACCCTATGCCGGCCCCGTCATCGCCGAGCGGGAGTACATCGCCCAGCTCGCCCAGAGCCATCAGGTCCGCCGCAGCGGCGAAACCATCCCGCACCGTTCGTTGGGGCAGGTGGTGCAGGATCGCCTCTCCGCCCGCGGCGTCAACCTGGATTCGCTGTCCTGGGACGCCTGGCGTCTGGAAGGGCGCCGCTGGTTGGTGCAGGTCCGCTATGAGTCCGGCAAGTCCCACCGGGAGGCGCACTTCGTCTACGACGCCAGCGGGCGTTTCTCGCTTCCGGACAATGACGATGCCTTGTGGCTGTTGGGACTGCATTCGGCCTCCCATGGTCCCCAACCAGGACGGCGTCGGCGTGAGGAGGAGTCCGAGCCGACCGTCGATCTCAATGACGACATCGCGCTGGTCCGGGTGGTGCAGCCGCACGCTGACGAGTTGCGCGACCTGGATACCGACACAGATTCCGACAACGATGCCGATGACGCCTATTCCGAGGCAGAGTTGGCTGAAATCAACGGGGTCTACGACATCGTTCCCCCTCCGTCGGGCATGGATGTGCTCTACGACATGCTGTCGGGCTTCGATGAAGACTCCGTCCAGATCTATGCCGGGTTGATCCGGGACGGACATCGAGTGCCGCCGGAATCGGCGACTGCGCCACCCGCCGAGGCTACAGAACCCGACCAGGTGGCCGATCGCACCGAGCCGATCCGCACCCGGCGGGGACGCACCGCCAAGGCGGTACCACCAGCCGAGCCTGAAGCAGCACCGATCGAGACTGAAGCCGCCCAGCCCGTCACCGAGGCTCCGGCCACGGTTGACCAGCCTTCCTTGGTTGACCAGCAATCCGAGCCCGAGGAAGCCTCAGCGGAGGCTAAGCCCGCCCCGGAGACGCCTCGGACGCGGCGCAAGCGCGCACAGGTGCCCAGTTGGGACGAAATCATGTTTGGTTCGCCCAAGAACCCTTCCTGAGCCGGGCTACGACTCCCCAAAGGGCAGCGGCTCGGGGCTGAGGGTCACCGCGGCGACCTGGGCGCTGACCCGGCGACGATGATGTCGCCGACACAGGACTTGGTAGGCCACCTCGCTGTCGCCGGTATCCCCCACCACCACTTGACTGCCTTCGATCACCATCACGCCACCCACAGTTCGGGCATTGTGAGTCGCTGGCTCCCCGCACCAACACCGTGGCCGTACCTGAAGCATCTCCAGGCGATCGCACAACTCGACGAGTCGCTTCGATGCCGGAAACATCTGGGTGCGGAAGTCGGTCAGGATCCCGAAACAGAACACATCGATCTGCAGTTCGTCGGTGATGCGAGCCAGTTGATCGATGTGCCCGGCCTCATAGAACTGCGCCTCATCGCAGACCAGAAAGTCCACACGACGCCCGTTGGTGAGTTCACCGACCACATAGGTCCAAAAGTCGAAGTCTGCGGTGACCTCCAGGGCTTGTTCCTGCAAGCCGATCCGCGAGGTGATCGTGGCACGCCCGGAGCGATCCAGCATGGTGAACAGACGACCTGCTCGGCGAGCCTGGGTTTCGGTGTAGGCCACTTGCAGGGCCAGCGTCGACTTGCCGCAGTCCATCGGCCCGGTGAAGTAAGTCAGTTCGGCCACGCCGTGTTCTCCTGTCGTGCTTGTCTTTCTCGACGGTGGACTGCCTCAGTCGATGAGCAGTGGCACCGACATCTCCGCAGAGGTCATCGAGCCGTGCATACCGATCAGCCGTAGCTCGCCGGGATACTTCCGGCTGAGTATCGCACCATCATTTGCCATCGCCACGACCACATCACCGAATCGGTCACGAAAGCGCGTCGACACCGCGCCGAACCAGCCGGCCGATATCGCCTCATCCCGGGTGAGGACCCAGGCGGCCTCGCCGAGACGGTCGCGCCAGCGTTGGGCCACCCGATCAGCCGTTCCTCGAGTGGCCATCAGGTGGCGGAACCGTGCCTCACCAGCGATGGCGTGCACGTCGGCCACAAGCTCCGGCTCGTCGTCAGCCATCACACACGCCGTCGGCGCGATATCCACCATCCCGTGATCGGCGGTGATGATGAGTCGCACCTCTTCGGGGAGTCGTTCGCGCAGAGCCCGGGCCAAGCCGTCCACCCAGACCAGAGCATCGCGCCATTGGGGCGAGTCGACGCCATGGGCGTGTCCGGTCTTGTCCAACAACCGCTCGTAGCAGTAGCTCAGATTGCGTTCGCCCGAAGACACCGCGATATTCGCCAACACACACCGGTTGGCGACATCGGCCTCGTCGGACACGGCCAGAAAATGCGGGTCGCGCAGCGCCACCTCGGTCAGCCCGGTGCCTGCGAAGGCGGCCGGCGCCACCGTCGCGGTGCCGATGCCTGCCTTGGCCAGCCTTTCGAAATAGGTCAGCTGGGGTTGTACGTCCAGCCCCGACAACCCGGACGCCCAGCGCAGCGCGTTCAGCACCTCACCTGAGGGCGGGTACCAGAAGGAGTACCCGGCGATGCCGTGCGCACCCGGGGCTAGACCGGTCCCGAAGCTGGTGATCGAGGTTGCCGTGGTACTGGGCACCCCACACGTGATCGACCGTCCCGTCAGAGAGGCCAGATAGGGCGCCAGGTCCTGGTGACGGTCGAGTTGCTCGTGGCCCAACCCGTCGATCAGCAACACCAGGTAGCGCTCAGCGGCGGCAATTCCGAGAGTGTCGGCGGGGCCGAAGCCCAACTGAGACCCGATGCTGGGAAGCAGTTCGGCCAGCGTAGAAGCCCCGTAGCCCGGTATGACCGGGGAAATCATGCAGCCCCGCCACTCAGCCGCTGCAGGGCGGTGGCGAAGGCGACGAGTTGGGACACCTTGTCTGGGCCGTCGCCGGCAGCGCTGATCCGCACGGTGAGGTCATCGGCGGCCGAGACCCCCGTCAAACCGTGGTCGGCCTCGCAGGACGGATCGGCGCACTGCGCAGGTTCAAGATCGATGCGGCTCATCGTCCCCCAGGACACCGCCAGCCAGGTTTCCACCAGCTCCGAGCCGCCGGCACCGAAGGCTTCGGCATTGCCCACAACTTGGCTCAAAGCCACCGATTTGATGGTGCTCAGCGGCACCGATTCAGTGGTGGTGAGCGCCTGGCCGGTCTTGCCCGGCTCGTTGTTCTCGTCGGTGTGCGACACCAGGAGTCGGGTAGCGGTGAGCACCAGCACAGACATATGCCGCTGGATCTCATCACGATTGAAGGTGGCCTCCTGGTGAACCAGGTGGGCCAGCACACTCTCCTCGCCGAGAGCCATCGACACGGTGGCGGCAACCAATTCTGGGAAGTAGCGACAGCTGTCGATGTCGCGGCCCAGATCGGACGGCAGCAGGCCAGGACCCGAAGTGCTCATTACCTCATCCTCGCACGCCGGTGCGGTCGACCCAAAAAGTCCCTCGCCCGCATTAGGGTGTTCACCGTGAGCACCCGTCCCTTCATCGCCGCGCGGGTGGAGGAGTTCATCGATCGCCGCGTTGAAGCCGTGTTGCGCGCGCTGGGTTGGCATGATCGAGTCATCGCCTACACCGGCTACGGCAGCAGCGAACAGCTCCGGGTGTTGGGTCGAGTGATCCTGGTTCCCAAACGCGCCCGCACCACGCTCGGCAAGGCCACCGAGGAACTCATCCGCCGACGCGGTTTCCGCAACTTCTTCAGCGCTGCGCGGGTGCGAGCGCCGATCATCGTCACGGTAGGCGGACGCAGCGTCCACGCTTTCACTGATCGCGGTGGCTACATCGATGTGCGGGTCCGCGACCACAACCTGCAGCCGGGTTGGCGTCAGGTCGAAGTACGCACACCGGAGTCCGAGCCCGAGTTCGCCGCGGTGCAGATCGTCGATGACTCGGCACGCTTCGGGTTGATCTCCGACATCGACGACACCATCATTTCGACCTTCCTGCCCCGCCCGATGATCGCGGCCTGGAACTCCTTCATTCGCGATGAGTCGGCCCGCCAGGCCGTTCCCGGAATGGCCCGGATGTATTCCTCGCTGTTGGCCCGCCATCCCGGTGCTGTGGTGATCTACCTGTCGACCGGGGCGTGGGATACCCATGGCTTCCTGGCCCGCTTTCTCAAGCGACACAGCTTTCCGTCCGGACCCATGCTGCTGACCGATTGGGGGCCGACCAATACCGGCTGGTTCCGTTCGGGGTGGGAGCACAAGGCCGCCGCGCTGCTTCAGCTCACCCGCGACTTCCCCGAGATCTCGTGGCTGCTGGTCGGCGACGACGGCCAACACGATCCCGCCATCTACTCCGATTTCGCCCGGATCGCCCCGGACCGGGTGCGGGCCATCGCCATTCGCCAGCTCACCCCCGCCGAGCAGGTCCTGGCCCACGGCACGACCGGCATGATCGACCCCGACGACGAGATGGCTGATATCCCTTGGGTGTCCGCCCCCGACGGACGGGGGCTGCTGTCCCAACTGGACGGCCTGCTCCACCATGATTGAATCCCGCAAGAAAGGCCAGTGCACCAACAATGGTCGCCAAACCACCGCCGGTTGAGGATGACTTCGCCGAACGCATCGTCGATGTCGATGTCTCCGCCGAGATGGAATCCAGCTTCTTGGAATACGCCTACTCGGTGATCTACTCCCGGGCCCTCCCGGACGCCCGCGACGGCCTCAAGCCGGTGCAGCGTCGAATCCTGTACGGCATGGACCAGATGCGGATCCGTCCGGACGCCTCCCATGTGAAGTGTTCCCGGGTGGTCGGTCAGGTCATGGGTCTGTATCACCCACACGGCGACTCGGCGATCTATGAAGCCCTGGTGCGCCTGGGCCAGTCCTGGTCGATGCGCCTGCCCACCGTCGACGGTCATGGCAACTTCGGGTCTTTGGACGCCGGCCCGGCCGCCATGCGCTACACCGAGTGCCGAATGGCTCCGGCAGCCGTGGCCATGACCGCTGACATCGAGTCCGACACCGTCGACTTCCGTCCCAACTACGACGGCAAGGAAACCGAACCGGTGGTGCTGCCGGCGGCCTTCCCCAACCTGTTGGTCAATGGGGGCACCGGCATTGCCGTCGGCATGGCCACCAACATCGCGCCCCACAACCTCGGCGAAGTCGTGCAGGCCTTGAAGCACCTGCTGCGCCAGCCGCAGGCCGATACCGAAGAGCTGATGCGCTTCATCCCGGGCCCGGACTTCCCCACCGGCGGCAAGATCATCGGGCTGGACGGCGTCCGCGACGCCTATCTCACCGGACGCGGCCAGTTCAAGATCAGGGCCACCGCCCGCATCGAGCAGGTCAGTCCACGCCGCAAGGGCATTGTGGTCACCGAGTTGCCCTACCAGGTGGGTCCGGAGAAGATCATCGAGCAGGTCAAGAACCTGGTCACCAGCAAGAAGCTCAGCGGTATCGCCGATATCAAGGACCTCACCGATCTGGCCAACGGCACCCGTTTGGTGATTGAGGTCAAGAACGGCATCAATCCTGAGGTGCTGCTCGAACAGCTCTACCGGCACACCAAGCTGGAGGATTCGTTCGCAGCCAACAATGTGGCCCTGGTCGACGGCCAGCCCACCACGATGACCTTGCGTCAGATGCTGACTGTCTACCTCGATCATCGCCTGGAGGTTGTCCGCCGCCGGTCCGCCTTCCTGCTGGGTAAGGCCCAGGATCGCCTGCATCTGGTCGAGGGGCTGCTGCTGGCCATCGTCGACATCGACGATGTCATCGCCATCATTCGCTCCTCCGATGACGCCGGTCAGGCCCGGTCACGGCTCATGGATGCCTTCGATCTCACCGAGGTTCAGGCCAACTACATCCTGGACATGCAACTGCGTCGCCTCACCAAGTTCAGCCGAATCGACTTGGAAACCGAGCGCGACAAGCTGTTGGCCACCATCGCTGAACTGCAGGAGATCTTGGATTCCGATGCCCGCCTGCGCGAGGTCGTGGCCGCCGAACTGGACGAGGTCGCCCGCGCCCACGGCACACCGCGACGCACCGTCTTGTTGGCATCGGCGGGCAATCAGGTGAGCGCGGCGCAGGCCGCCGCTTCGCTGGAGATCGCCGACGATCCGTGTTGGGTGATGCTCTCTTCGGCCGGTTTGCTGGCCCGCAGCGACAACGCCGATCCGCTGCCCAGTTCTGGACCGCGTGCCATGCACGATGTGATCGTGGCCGCGGTACGCACCACAGCCCGGGGAGACTTCGCCGTCTTCACCAACACCGGACGCCTCCTGCGCGGGCACGCCATCGAGGTGCCCTCGGTGCCAGTCACCGCGGCCGCCCCGAATCTGCAGGGTGGTTCTCCGGCCGTGGAGTTGCTGCCGCTGGAGCCCGGCGAGCGCATCGTCGGCCTGGGCACGGTGGGCGAAAACACCTTCGGGTGGGCGATGGGCACCCGTCGTGGCGTCGTGAAACGAGTCAATCCCGAGATCCTCAACAAGGACTCCTGGGATGTGATCCGCCTCGATGACCAAGACGAGGTGGTGGGCGCTGTCGAGCTGAGCCACGATCTGGTGGAACTGGTCTTCATCACCAGCGACGCCCAGTTGCTGCATTTCCCTGCGGCCGGAGTGCGTCCCCAGGGTCGCTCGGGCGGCGGTATGGCCGGTGTGCGGCTGTCCGCCGAGGCGCAGGTTGTCTTCTTCGGCGCAACCTCGATCACTGATGCCAGCGTGGTGACCGTCGCCGGCTCCTCCACCGCACTGCCCGGCACCGACTCGGGCAGCATCAAGGTCACTCCGTTGGCGGAGTATCCGGCCAAGGGCCGAGCCACCGGCGGCGTGCGCTGCCAGCGGTTCCTGAAGGGCGAAGATGTGCTGCTGACGGCCTGGGCCGGACCGGATCCGGCCATCGCCGCAGCGGCCAGCGGCGCCCCGATCGATCTGCCCAGCCCCGACCCGCGACGGGACGCCTCCGGGGTGTCCATGGCACAGCCGCTCGCGGCCATCGGCTCGCGATATCACTCCTAGACACGGACTAGGGTGACACCATGCTGAACCGCTTCGACGACCTGCTGGATGCCAACCGACGCTACGCCACCTCGGCGCCGCGGAACTTCGATGGCTATGCCCATGCTGGTGTCGCGGTCGTCACCTGCATGGATTCTCGGCTTCAGCCGTTGGAGATGCTTGGGCTGTTCTTGGGTGAAGCCAAAATCCTGCGTACCCCTGGTGGCCATGTCACCGCTGATGCTCTGGCCGGCTGTGTGCTGGGCGTCAATCTGCTCAAGGTGACGCGCATCTTGATCGTCAGCCACTCCCGTTGCGCCATGGCCAGCGCCACCGAGGCCGAGATCGAGCAGCGCATCAGTGAGGCTTCCGGAGTGGATGCGTCCGGCTACGAGTTCGGGGCCGACCCCAATCAGCTTGACCACCTGCGCTCAGACGTGGAGCTGGTTGCGAGCCATCCCCTGATTCAAGGCCGCGCCGTGGTGGGCGGCTTCCACTACGACGTCGACACCGGCCTGATGGAACAGATCTGCTGAGGCGCCAGCCAGGGCTGAGACATCGGGGCGGGCCTAGGCATCGATGCGCTCAGCGTCCAAGCTGTAGGCGCCCTCGATGATGAATTGTTTGCGCGGTGCCACATCGTTGCCCATGAGCTTTTCGAATGTCGCTTCGGCCGCCTCGGCCTCGTCGACGGTGAGCCGGCGCAGCATGCGATGCCGCGGATTCATGGTGGTGTCGGCCAGTTGGTCGGCGTCCATCTCGCCCAGGCCCTTGTAGCGCTGCGGTTCTTTGAATCCCTGACCACGCTTGGTCAGTTCAGCCAGTTTGCGGCGGTATTCGGCCTCACTGTAGGTGTACAGATACTTCTCCTGGCCCTTCTTCGGGTTGGTCAACTCGAAGCGGTGCAACGGCGGCACCGCGCTGTAGACCCGTCCGGCCGCCACCATGGGACGCATGTACTTGAAAAACAGCGTGGCCAACAGGGTCCGGATGTGGGCGCCGTCAGCGTCGGCGTCAGCCATGAAGATGATCTTGGAGTAACGCGCTGCGTCCAGCTCGAAGGTGCGTCCCGAGCCGGCACCCACCACCTGGATGATGGAGGCGCATTCGGCGTTCTTGAGCATGTCGCCGACCGAGGCCTTCTGCACATTGAGGATCTTGCCGCGGATCGGCAGCAACGCCTGGAACTCAGAGTTGCGGGCCAGCTTCGCGGTGCCCAGGGCGGAGTCGCCCTCCACGATGAACAGCTCAGTTCGGTCTAGATCGGTACTGCGGCAATCGGCCAGTTTCGCGGGCAGGGTGGAGGATTCCAGCGCATTCTTGCGACGCTGCGCCTCCTTGTGCGCCCGGGCCTGCACCCGAGTGCGCGACGCGGAGACGACCTTCTCCATCACCGCGCGAGCCTGAGTTCGCAGCGCCGCCTTGTTCGAGGTGAGGAACGTGGCCAGTTCGGCCTCCACGACTTTGGCCACCAGCCTCGTGACTGGCGGGGTGCCCAAAACTTCCTTGGTCTGGCCCTCGAACTGCGGCTCGGCGAGCCGGACGGTGACCACGGCGGTCAGTCCCTCCAGCACATCGTCCTTGACGATCTCCTCGTTGGCTTTCAGGAGTCGAGTCCCGTCCAGGCCGCGCACGAAGGCTTTGGTCAGACCGCGTTCGAAGCCGGAGACGTGGGTGCCACCCTTGGGCGTAGCGATGATGTTGACGAACGAGGCCACCTGAGTGTCGTAGCTGTTGGTCCAACGCAGCGCGATGTCGACGCTGAGATCACGCTCCACATCGGTGGGAGTCATCGCGCCGTCATCGTCGAGCATCGGCACCGTCTCGGTGAAGGAGTCTTCGCCCTGCAGTCGGATCACGTCGGTGACCGGGTCGCCCTTGGCGAGGTAGTCGCAAAACTCGCCGATGCCGCCGTCGTGTTTGAAGACCTCGCTGATCGGCTCCTCGCCGCGGGAGTCGGTCACCGACAAGGCCAGTCCGGGCACCAGGAAGCTGGTCTGACGGGCGCGAGCCAAGAGTTGATTCAAGGAAAGCTCAGCACCGGGAAGGAAGATCTGATGGTCAGGCCAGTAACGGATTCGAGTACCGGTCACGTTCTTGCCCACGCGACCGGTCTTGCGCAGGCCACCCCCGGGAGTGAACGGAGCCTGTGGCCCGTCCCCATCAAAGACACCGGGCACTCCGCGGCGAAAACTCATCGACCAGGTGGCACCCAGACGGTCCACCTCGACGTCCAAGCGTTCGGACAGTGCATTGACCACCGAGGCGCCGACCCCGTGCAGGCCACCGGTGGCGTTGTACGAACCAGCACCAAACTTTCCGCCGGCGTGCAGCTTGGTGAACACCACCTCCACACCGGTCAGTTTGGTGCGCGGCTCGATGTCCACCGGAATGCCGCGAGCGACATCACCGACGCGGATGGAGCCATCGGCGGCCAACTCCACGGTGATCCGTTCTCCGTAGCCAGCCAGGGCTTCGTCGACGGCGTTGTCGATGATTTCCCACAGGCAGTGCATCAGGCCACGGGTATCGGTGGAGCCGATGTACATCGCGGGACGTTTCCGAACCGCTTCGAGTCCTTCTAGCACCAGCAGATGCCGAGCCTCGTAGTCCCTACCCTCGCCTGCTTTGGTCGCGCTCACCGACGCAGATTATCTCGGGAACGTAACAGTTGTGCGTATTCGAGTAACGGTGTCGCTCGTGGTTCACTCGCAGTTGTCTTCGAGTGCATAGACTGAAGGAGGTTCGGGAACAAAGTCAGTCGAACTGGCGTTGATCCCGGTGCCGGACACTCAGAGGAGTGAGAAAGTGAGGAAGACCATGAGCAGCACCTTTGCCGAACCGCTGACCACGGCCGATCGTTGTGATCGTTGTGGAGCACAGGCATACCTGCGAGTAACCCTCACCTCCGGCGGCGAACTTCTCTTCTGCGGTCACCACGCGAAGGCGCACTCGGACAAGCTCAGCCAGGTGGCCCTGCACATCCAGGACGAAACCGACAAGTTGGCCTAATCGGCTACCGACGTCGAAGGGCCCTGGGAGAGCTTCCCAGGGCCCTTTCGTTTCTGCTGAGATACTGCCCCCATGCAGATCATGGATGCAGTTCGCGGCGACCTGACCACCGAGCCGGCCGATGCGCTGGTCAACGCGGCCAACTCCACCTTGTTGGGCGGCGGCGGCGTCGATGGCGCTCTCCACGCGGCGGCAGGCCCTGCGCTGATGGAAGCCTGCCGCCAGGTGCGGGCAACGCAATGGCCCGATGGTCTGCCGGTCGGTGAGGCTGTCGCCACACCTGCCGGCCTCCTGCCTGCCCGCTGGGTCATTCACACCGTCGGCCCCAATCGCCACCGAGGACAGGTTGAGCAGACACAGTTGGCGTCCTGCTACACCCGCTGTCTGGACATCGCCGTGGAGTTGGGCGCCCGCACCGTCGCCTTTCCTGCGATCGGTGCTGGCGCCTACGGCTGGGACGCCCCCACCGCTGCCCGGGTCGCCGTCCTGACCACGGCCGCCCACCCACGCACCGGCATCGAGCGGGTGCGGTTCGTCTTGTTCAACGAACCCCTCCACACCGCCTTCCTCGACGCCCTCCAGGCGCTGATCTGATGAAGCACCTGCCCTACGGCTCCTGGCCGTCGCCGCTGGCCGCGGTCGAACTCACCCGCGGTGCCATCAAGCTGTCTGCCGGCATCGTGGACGACGGCTGCGAATACTGGGCCCAGGCCCGCCCCGACCAAGCCGGACGCATCAGTCTGTGGCGACGTGACAGCGACGCGGTGCTGTCCGAACTGACCCCGCAGGCCAATGTGCGCACCGGGGTCAACGAATACGGCGGCGGCGCGTGGACCGTGTCGGGCGGCCTGGTGGCTTATTCGAACTGGCCACAGGGATCGGTGCACCTGATTCGCCCGGACGGATCCCACCAGCTCCTGGCCGCCGGTACCGGGATGCGCTACGCGGGACTGTCGCTGCACCCCGAACATGGCGTGTTACTGGCCGTTCGGGAGGATCATCGTCTGCCTGGCCCACCCGTTCAGACGATCGTCGCGCTGGCCTTGGACAGCGACAATCCCGACGGTGGCCGCGTCCTGACCCACGGCGCGGATTTCTATGCCCATCCCAGCCTCTCGGCGCAGGGACGCCTCGCCTGGTGCCAGTGGAACCTGCCCGATATGCCCTGGGACCGCGCCGACATTCTGGTTGCCGATCTGAACGATCTCGCCACTGTGACCGTCGTGGCCGGCGACCCGCAGGTCTCGGCTCTCTATCCGGCCTGGGCGCCCGATGGTGCGCTGATCTTCCTCAGCGACGTCAGTGGTTTTTGGAACTTCCACCGCTGGCAGGATGGAACCGACCGTCCCCTGCACCGGGCCGACGCCGACTTCTGCGGCCCTCTGTGGGCCTTGGATCCCGTGGACTACACCATCATCGATGCCCACCACCTGGGCTGCTCGTGGACCACAGCAGGCTTCGACCGGCTCGGCGTCCTCAGTTTCGACGACACCGGCCGATCCGAACTCACCGAGTTGCACTGCGATGCGGTCACCATTCAACTCGCTGGCAGCGGGCCGATGGCCCTGGCTCGCTTTGGCTACGCCGACCGTCCGGCGGAACTAGTGAACCTGGACTGGGCCAGCGGCATTGCCACCACCCGTCTCAGTGAGGCTCCCCCACCACCGCCGACCTTGGCCATATCTGCCGCTGAGCCTTTCGAGTGGACCGGTGCGGCCGGCACCGTCCATGGCTGGTACTACCCGCCTCAGAATGTCGATTGCGCAGGGCTTCCCGACGAACGTCCCCCAGTTCAGGTGTGGAGTCACGGTGGACCGACTGGCTTCGCCCGACCCGAGTTCAACCTGGCCCTGCAGTTTTGGACCTCGCGCGGTATCGGCATCCTGGATGTCAACTATTCCGGCTCGGCCGGCTATGGCCGCGCCTACCGTGCGCGGCTCAATGGTCACTGGGGCATCCTCGATGTCAGCGACTGCGTCGCAGGGGTCCAGGCGCTCGCCGCAGCCGGTTTGGCGGATCGGGACCGGCTGAGCATCCGCGGCGGTTCCGCGGGCGGTTTCACCACCTTGGCCGCGCTGACCTTCAGTGATGTCTTTGCCGCCGGAATCAGCCTGTACGGGATCGGCGACCTGGAGATGCTGGCCACCGACACCCACAAATTCGAATCACGCTATCTGGACGGCCTGGTCGCGCCGTACCCCGCCGGACGCCAGATCTACCGGGATCGCTCCCCCATCCATCATCTGGATCAGCTCAGTTGTCCCATGCTCATCCTGCAAGGCGCCGACGACACTGTCGTGCCGCCCAATCAGGCAGAGGCCATGGCGGCTGCGGTACGGGCGAAGGGGCTGGCGGCCACTTTGCGCATCTTCAACGGGGAGGGCCACGGTTTCCGCCGTGCCGAGACGATCATCGCCGTCGCCGAGGAGGCCCTGGCCTTTCTGGGCGAGGTGCATGGCTTCACCCCGGCCTGAGCGCCCCTAGCGAGGCTTCTCGCGGCCCGGGCGATGGTCCGGCTTGGGCATCACTGTTTGCGGAATGTCGGGCTCCGCAGCGGGCTCTGGCACCATTCCGGCAGTTGGGCCTTGACCTTCGACATGTCGAGCACCACGATGCAGCCGAGCCTCCACAACTCCGGCCAACCGAGTGAGCAGATAGTTCAACACGATGTACATCGCCGCCAGAACGAACAGCGCCGGAATCAGGTTGCCGTAGCGGGTCGACAGATTGGTTCCAGCCCGTAGCAGCTCGGAGTAGGCGATCATCGAGCCCAACGCCGAGTCCTTCACGATGACAACCAACTGGCTCAGCATGGAGGGCAGCATGGCCGTGATCGCCTGCGGCAGCAGGATGATCCGCAAGGTCTGAAAAGATGTCAGCCCGATCGCGAGGCCCGACTCACGCTGGCCGCGCGGCAGCGAGCCCACTCCCGAACGCACCAGTTCGGCGAGCACGCAGGAGTTGTAGACAGTCAGCCCCACCACCACACCGAACAGCGGCAGCAGGTTGCCACCCAGGTGCAACGTGAACAGCCCCGCGTAGTAGGCGAACAGCATCATCATGAGCACGGGGACGGCCCGGAAGAACTCCACGAAGCCACCCGTGGCCCACCGCACCCAGCGATGCTGAGACAGTCGACCCATCCCCAACAGGAGCCCGAAACAGATCGCCAGCACCACCGAGATCACCGAGGCCACCACGGTTCCGACCAACCCCGGCAGCAGATAGGCCGTCCAAGTGTCAGCTTGGAGGAAGGGCAGCCACTTCTCGGCGGTGAACTGGTTGTTTTCGGGATTGGCCAGCCCGACCACCATCAGGGCTAACAGTCCGCCGATCAGCCCGGCACCGAGGACGGCGACCACGATGTGCAATCGCCGAGCTTTGGGCCCAGGCGCGTCGAAGAGGACCGAGGCTTCGCTCATCGCTGCACCGCCAGCCGTTGGGAGAGCCAGGTGAAGAACAGTCCGATGGGCAAAGTCAACACCACGAAGCCCGTCGCCATGATCGCGAAGATCCAGTACAGCAGTGAGCTGTTGAACTCGATCATGTTGCGCATCATGTAGGCGGCCTCGGCGACGCCGACGGTGGCGACCACTGTGGTGTTCTTGGTCAAGGCGATCAAGGTATTGCCCAGCGGCGAGATGGCCCCTCGAAAGGCCTGCGGCAACACGACGTGACGCAGGCTCGGACCGAAGGACAGCCCAATGGCGCGGGCCGCTTCGGCCTGGCCTTTGGGCACGGTGTTGATGCCGCTGCGAAGCGCCTCGGCCACAAAGGAGGCGTGGTAGACCGCAATCGCGACCACCGCCCACCGGAAGCTGTTGTCCACAATGAAGGTCGACGAGTTCGGATCGGCCAGATTCAGCCGCAAAGCATCCGCGAAACCCAACGAGGTGAGTGCCACGATCAAGGTCAGCGGCGTGTTGCGGACGATGGTCACATAGGCAGAGCCGAAGCGCTGCAGCACACCGACCGGAGACACCCGCAATACCGCGATCACCGTCCCGATGATCAAGGCACCGACCGCACCCCAGACCGTCAACTGGATGGTCATCCAGAACGCCCCCAGCACGTCGTAGGTGCCGAAGAGTTCAGCGAACTCCGCCATGGGCACCCCCGTTCCAGCACGGATTCAGGTGCTGCCGGGGGCCCGGTTGGTGACCGGACCCCCGCAGCAGGCAATGACTAGGAACACGCATCGGGCGTGGGCGGGTTCACCGCCGCGTCCGGCTTGAACCCGGACTTACCCACGGTGTCGTCCAGTGCCTTCTGCCAGGCCCCGTCACTGACCATCTTCTGTAGGGCGGCGTTGATCTTGGTGCACAGCGCGGTATCGCCCTTCTTGATACCCACCCCGTAGCGCTCTTCACTGAATGGCTTGCCGACCACCTTGAACTTGCCCGCGTACTGCGGCTGTGCAGCGAAGCCCGCCAGGATCACGTTGTCGGTGGTCACCGCGTCAATGGCTCCCGAAGCGAGAGCCTCCACACACTTGGAGTAGGTGTCGTATTCCTTCAGTTGCACCTGTCCGGCGAACTTCTCCTTCACCTTGCTGGCCGACGTCGACCCGACCACCGAACACAGCTTCTTCCCATTGAGCGAATCCGGCCCGGTGATGTCGGTGTTGTTGGCAGCCACCAGAAGGTCCTGCCCGGCCACGAAGTACGGGCCGGCGAAGGAGACCTTCTTCTTGCGATCGTCGGTGATCGAGTAGGTGGCGAAGATCATCTTCACCTGGTCGGACTGCAGCATCGTCTCCCGCTGGGCCGAGGGTGTCTCTTTGAAGTCGATGCTGGTGTAGCCCAGTTCGTTGGCGACGTACTTGGCCACCTCCACATCAAAGCCGGTATAGGTGTCGCCCTCCTTCAGTCCGAGGCCCGGCTGATCGAACTTGATGCCGATCGCCACAGCACCCCCGGTATCACCCGATGGCGTCGTCGTGCTCGTGCAGGCTGACAGGCTCAGCGTCAACGCGAGTGCTCCTGCCAGCAGCCCGAACGGTTTGGTCAGCTTCATCTTTCCTCCTTGGTTGGGTACTTCGGTGGGAAATCAATGGGTCAAGATCTTGCTGAGAAAGTCTTTGGCTCGGCCGCTTTGCGGATTCTGGAAAAATTCATCAGGGGTGTTCTCTTCGACGATCTGACCCTCGGACATGAACACCACCCGGTCGGCGGCCTTGCGAGCAAAGCCCATTTCGTGGGTGACCACGATCATGGTCATTCCGGCGCGAGCCAGGGTCACCATCACGTCGAGTACCTCGTTGACCATCTCCGGATCCAGTGCCGAGGTCGGTTCGTCGAATAGAATGACTTTCGGATCCATGGCCAAGGCGCGGGCGATCGCCACCCGCTGCTGCTGACCCCCAGAAAGCTGCGCGGGAAATTTGTCGACCTGATCGCTCACCCCGACCCGCTCCAAGAGTTCTAGCGCACGGGCTTTGGCCTTGTCAGCTTTGACATGGCGCGCCTTCGTGGGACCCAGGGTCACATTCTCCAGGACTGTCTTGTGGGCGAACAGATTGAACGACTGGAACACCATTCCCACGTCTGCTCGGAGATTGGCCAAAGCTCTGCCCTCCTCGGGCAGGAGCTTGCCGTCAATGGTGATCGTTCCCGAATCGATGGTCTCAAGTCGATTGATCGCCCGGCACAGCGTGGACTTTCCCGACCCCGAAGGCCCCAGAATGACCACGACTTCACCACGGCTGACGCTGAGGTTGATATCAGCCAGAACGTGCAGTGTTCCGAAGTGCTTATTGACCTGGTCCAGGACGACCAGCGGGCCATCTGGGGTCAGCGATGACGTCGATTCTGAGGCCAGCATGTTTCGAACCTAACCGAGCCAGGGCGTGAAACGCCACGACCTCGAGGTTTCAATCGGGTCACAAACCGGCACGCCATTACGACGCGACGCGAAAATCAGTCCAGATAATCGCGCAAGACCTGCGACCGCGACGGGTGGCGCAGCTTGCTCATGGTCTTGGACTCGATCTGACGGATCCGCTCTCGGGTCACCCCGTAGACCTTCCCGATCTCGTCCAACGTCTTGGGCTGACCATCGGTGAGTCCGAAGCGCATGCTCACCACGCCGGCCTCGCGCTCGCTGAGGGTGTCCAGCACGTCGTGCAGTTGCTCCTGCAGCAAGGTGAAGTTCACAGCCTCGGCCGGGACGACTGCCTCGGAGTCCTCGATCAGGTCGCCGAACTCCGAATCGCCGTCTTCACCCAGGGGCGTGTGCAGGCTGATCGGCTCGCGTCCGTACTTCTGGACCTCGACGACCTTCTCCGGGGTCATGTCGAGTTCCTTGGCCAATTCCTCCGGCGTGGGTTCGCGACCCAGATCCTGCAGCATCTGACGCTGAACCCGAGCGAGCTTGTTGATGACCTCAACCATGTGCACCGGAATACGGATGGTGCGGGCCTGATCGGCCATGGCTCGGGTGATCGCCTGCTTGATCCACCAGGTGGCATAGGTGGAGAACTTGTACCCCTTGGTGTAGTCGAACTTCTCCACCGCGCGAATCAGACCCAGGTTGCCTTCCTGGATCAGGTCGAGGAAGAGCATTCCGCGGCCGGTGTAGCGCTTGGCCAGTGACACCACCAGTCGCAGGTTGGCCTCCAGCAGGTGGTTCTTCGCGTGACGTCCGTCTTCGGCGATCCACTCCAGATCGTCAGCATCGGAGCCACCATTGCCCTCGTTGAGGGTTTCCTCGGCGAACAGACCGGCCTCAATGCGCTTGGCGAGCTGAACCTCCTGCTCGGCGTTCAGCAAGGCCACCTTGCCGATCTGTTTGAGGTAGTCCTTCACGGGGTCGGCGGTGGCGCCGGCAGCCATCACCTGCTGCTCGGGTTCGTCGGCGTCATCGGTGTCGGACAGGCTGAAGCCCTCGTCCTCGGTGAGCTCAGCCTCAGTCTTGGCTGCCTCAGCGGGTTCGAAGGTGTTCTCATCGACGTCGTCCAGGCTGCGCTTCTTGCCGCCGACGGTGATCACCACGTCGTCACCCTCGCGACTGACCTTGGCAGCCTTTTCGACCACGGCGGCTTCGACGGTGACGACCTCGACCTCTTCGACGACCGCCGACTCCGCATCGTCGGAGTCATCAGAGTCGTCGGCGTCGAGCTCGTCCAGATCGGCAACTTCGTCATCGACGATGACATCGTCGGTGGGCTCAACATCATCGGCTGGGGTCTGCGGCGAACCCGGGGCGGAATCAGGGGCGGGCGCAACAGCCTTTTCCGCAGCTTTGCGAGGGCGCCGTTTCGGGGGTGCGGCTACGGTTTCTTCTTCAACCGACGCGGCAGCGGCACGAGAGCGTGGAGACACTAGCAAACCTCTCAAAAATCGTTACAGGGCGCGCAACAACCGGGAGCTGTCAATCCCTTCGATCAGGCCATTGTGCCACGTGCATCCGATTCGCCCAACCTGCCGCGCCTCATAGAGTGTCGCCATGTCGTCCGTACCGTCGCCACCTGTCGCCACCCGTCGCGAGCACCGTCGCCGCCATCATGGCGACACCTTCGTCGATCCCTATGCCTGGATGCGGGACAAGACCGCACCGGAGTTCGAAGCGTTGCTCGCCGCGGAGAACGAGTACACCGCAGCCATGACCGCCCACCAAGGGGCGCTGCGTACCGACATCTACAACGACATCGCTGCCCGAACCAAGCAGACCGATCTCAGCGTCCCAGAGTTCGCACGGCACCAGGGCCTAGGCAGCTACTGGTACTACGCCCGTACCCAGCAGGGCCACGACTACCCCAGTCTGCATCGGTGTCCAGCCCAGGACCGCGATCACCTGCCCTCCACCGACGGCAGGCAGATCGATGGCGAAGAGCTCCTGCTGGACCTGCAAGCGCTTTCGGCCGACTTCGACTTCCTCGGCTTGGGGGTCTTCGCCGTTGCCCCCAATGGGCGACGAGTGGCCTACTCGCTGGACTCCCGCGGCGATGAGCGTTTCGATCTTCGCTTCCGTGATCTCATCACCGGCGAAGAGCTTCCCGATTCGATCACCGACATTTCTGGCGGTGGCGCCTGGCTTGACGACCACAGCTTCTGCTACCTGCGAGTGGACGCGGCCTGGCGGCCCCATCAGTTGTGGCTCCACCGCTTGGGACACAGCGAGGACGAGTTGCTTTACACCGAGCCTGACGAGCGCTTCTGGCTGTCGGTGGAGTCTTCTCGCGATGATCATTTCGTGATCGTCAGCGCGGGCAGCAAGAACACCACCCAAACGTGGCTGATCGATCCCAGCCAGCTTCCGCTGCGGTTGCGCAGCGTCGCGGAGCGTCGCGAGGGCGTCGAATACGACGTCGAGGTGGCCAGCGATCGGCTGTTCATCGTCCACAACGACACCGCCCCCGATTTCGCCTTGGCCGAGGCGCCACTGTCAGCGACTTCTTTCGATCAATGGCGCACCATCTGGGCTGGCGAGCCCGGCGTGCGCCTGCTCGGCGTCAGCGCGTACGACCGGGTCTTGGTGATCAGCGAGCGGCGCGACGGCTTGGAACAGGTGGCCCTGCGTCCCCGTGATGCCTCCGGCGCCGTCGCAGACCCGGTGGTCATCGAGTTCGACGAACCCCTGTTCAGCGTCGATGTCGATGATGGCGACGAGGCCGACACTGACCGCATTCGCCTGCACTACCAGTCCTTGGTCACTCCTCCTCAAGTCTTGGAATACCGCCTCGACGACGGCAGCCGCACTGTGCTTCGAAGCCGACCGGTGTTGGACCACCCCACCGAGGGCCCCTACCGGCCCACCGACTACGTCCAGCGCCGGGAGTGGGCTACGGCAACCGACGGCACCCGCGTCCCTATCTCGGTGGTGTACCGCGCCGACACGGTCATCGACGGAACCGCAGGCGGCTTGCTTTATGGCTATGGCGCCTACGAGATCAGCCTGTCCCCCACCTTCTCCATCGCACGGCTCAGCCTGTTGGATCGGGGCTATGTCTACGCGATGGCCCACGTGCGCGGCGGCGGCGAGCTCGGGCGCCGCTGGTATGAACAAGGTCGGCTGGCAGCCAAGCAGAACTCCTTCACCGATTTCGTGGCCTGTGCCGAACGGTTGATCGAACTGGGTTATGTCGCACCCAACCGGCTGGCCATTGAGGGCGGCAGCGCCGGCGGACTACTGATCGGAGCCGTCCTCAACCTCGCGCCGCAGCTGTTCCGGGCCGCGCACGCCGCAGTGCCTTTCGTCGACGCCTTAACCACCGTGCTTGACCCCGAACTGCCGCTCACCGTGACCGAATGGGAGGAATGGGGTGATCCGCTCCACGATCCGCAGGTCTATGCCCGGATGCGGGGCTACTCGCCCTACGAGAACGTCCACCCCGGGGCATATCCGGCGATTCTGGTGACCACCAGCCTCAACGACACTCGCGTGGAAGTGACTGAACCGGCCAAGTGGGTGGCCGCGCTACGCCACACCACCGGGTCTAACCAACCGGTGCTACTGCGGACGGAACTCGTGGCCGGCCACGCCGGCGCATCGGGGCGTTATCAGGCCTGGCGCGATGCCGCTTTCGAGCTGGCCTGGCTTATCGATCAGACCGCCGCGGAGTAGGCCTGTCTGAGCTCCGGCTGAGGGCCCGCTGAGCAGTGCGGCCAACCCTGAGTACTACGGTCAGGCCCCCCTATCAGACCGTGGTCTGAATCTGGGTGGCCGTCCTGCCCCCGCAGTCGACAAGGCCGCGTCCGGGCACAAAACGGCGTGGGGTTGGCGTTGTACTTGGGGCAAGCGAAAAGGAGCCCACCGTGATTTCAACCGCACACCGGATCCGCAGCACTGACGGAATCGATGGCAAGGACGCCGTAGGTCTGTACTTGGACGGGATAGCCAAGACCCCGCTGCTCACCGCGCCTGAAGAGGTCGAGCTGGCTCGGCTCATCGAAGCCGGACGCTACGCCCAGACCATTCTCGACAATGAGTTGAACGCCGAAGATGCCGCCGGACACACCGTCAAGGCTACCGAGGATGAGTTGCGCCGCATCGCCGATGAGGGCCATGCCGCCATGCAGCGGTTCATCACTGCGAACCTGCGCCTGGTGGTGTCGGTCGCCCGCAAGTACGGGCGAGCCCAGATGCCGCTGTTGGACCTGGTGCAAGAGGGCAATACCGGTTTGATCCGTGCGGTCGAGAAGTTCGACTACACCAAGGGTTTCAAGTTCTCCACCTACGCAACGTGGTGGGTGCGTCAGTCGATCTCGCGAGGCATCGCCCAGCAGGGTCGCATCGTCCGGCTGCCGGTCCATGTGGCCGAGCAAGTGAATCAGGTCTCGGCGGTCCGCCGGACGCTCGAACGCCGCCTGGGCCGGGAGCCGGAACTCGCTGAGATCGCTGCGGAGCTTGAGACGCCGATCGAGCAGATCATCGATCTCATCCGGCTCGCCCGCGACCATGTCAGCTTGGACGCCCCGATCGAGGAGGACGGCGACACCGCCCTCGGCGATCTGATGGCTCGGGAGACCTCACCGGGGCCCGACGAGATGGTCTTGGACGCTGAGGACCGCTCCCGCCTGGAAGGCATGTTGTCCAGTCTGGATGAGCGCTCCGCTGATGTTGTTCGGCGCCGTTACGGGCTGCTGGACGGCCGTCAGGCGAAGCTCGCCGATATCGCCGCGGTGTGGGGCATCACCGCCGAACGGGTGCGGCAGATCGAGCGTCACGCCATTTCGAAGCTGCGGACTGAGGCCGACGCGGCCTGACTCCGCCACAGACTCAAAGCCCCGGACCGCATTCCGCGCCGGTCCGGGGCTTTGACATGCCTGGACCGGTCAGGGTCGAATCATTCGGATCAGGCCTTCCTGGGCGCAAGAGGCCACCAGGGTGTCGCCGCTGAACATGCGCCCAAAGCTGAAACCCAAACCCGCTGAGGCGGAAGGCGAGACTTGGTCATAGAGCGTCCACTGGTCAGCCCGAGCCGGCCGGTGAAACCACATCGAATGATCAATCGAGGCGACCTGCATGGCCGGGCCGGCGAAGTCCACAGGGTGCGGCACCGTGCTGACGGCCAACAAGGTGAGATCGCTGGCATAGGCCAGCACCGCCTGGTGTAGCCGCTCGTCAGCGGGCAGTTCACTGCCTGCTCGCACCCAGACCTTCATGTCGGCATCGGAGCGTCCCCGCGCGCTCAGTGCAGAGGTGTCGGAGGCGAATCGCACGTCCAGCACACCCCACTCGCGACGCCAGGCGTCGGTCTCACGCTGCGAACGCGCCCCCAGCACCTCGGCCAGCGGCGGGCACTCCTGTGGCGGGGGCACCTGTCCCGGCGGTAGGTCTGCATGATTCAAGCCGGTCTCGGGCACATGGAAGGAGCCGATCATGCTGAAGATCTCCCGGCCGTCCTGGGAGGCCACCACCCGGCGTGTGGAGAAGCTGCCGCCATCACGAGTGAGTTCGACGGCATAGCTGATGGGCACCCCCACCCGTCCAGCCCGCAGGAAATGGGCCCCCAAGGAATGCGCCAGCCGATCCTCAGCGACGGTGCGGTAAGCCGCCATCAGTGCCTGGGCCAGCACCTGACCGCCAAAGACTCTTTGGATGAGTCGGCCCTGTGGATCCCCATCATGTCCGACAAAGACCGATTCCTCGGTTTGGGTCAGGTCAAGCAGGCCGATCAACTCGGCAACAGATTCGGGCACAGCCGCTCACCGAGGAAAATCCGGCGGCGGATCCTGCTCGGCCAAGAACTGTTCGACGGCCGCACCAATCTCCTCGGCACTGGGCAGGGACGCGCCACCGCTAGCGGCGAGGCGCTCGTACTGCTCTTCCAAGGACTCCAACAAGGCCGGGAACTCGGCATCTTCAGCGGTCTCGGCCGCGATGTTGGCAAGATTCTCCTGGCTCTCTGCATGCAGCACGTCCAGAGGGAGGTTCAACCCGGCGGCCAACGAGATTCGACCCAGAACGGCCGCCGCGGCCTGCGGGAAGGTCGATTGGGCCAGATAGTGCGGGACGTGGGCGACGAAGCCCTGCGCAAGAAGACCCCGCTCACCGGCGCGGAACTCCAACAGATGCGAGAACGCACCGGGCAACTGAACCCGATCGATCCACATGGGATTCCCGCTCACGAGGTTGGGATCGGTGGCGTGGGCGGTGATCAGTGTGGGCCGGGTGTGCGGCACTGCCATGGGCACCCCGGAGCAGGTAATCAACTGGGAGACCTCAAAGCGCTCACTGAGCTGGAAGATCGCCTCGGCGGCCCGGTTCCACTGGCTATCCGGCTCAGGTCCGTGCAGCAACAGGTAGGGTTTGCCGTCAAGATCGCGCAGGCGGTGCAGCACCAACGCAAAGTCGGTCAGTTCGGCCCAATGGTTGGTGTCGAACACCATGGGCGGACGACGGGACCGATAGTCATGCAGTTGGTCATGATCGAAGGTAGCCAGCACCTCATGCTCACAGGTCCGCAGCAGATAGCTGGCTACATGATGGGACACGGCGCCAGCATCGATGTAGCCGTCGAAGAGATGGATCAGGGCCGGCCGGGCGCCCTGCACGGAGGCGGCCGTCTCGGCTTCAACGTGGTACAGCAGACTCGGATCCAGCACTTGCTCAGCCTACCCCGACGTCTTGGACGTCCGGGGAACCGCACGGGGATCCACCGCAGAATCACCCAGCAATTCGAGCACCTGCTCCCGCGCCCTTGTGCGGGCCCGCCGGGTCGATCAGCGCGCCAGTGCCGCCATCGCCGCGCGCACCCGCTTGGCTGAGATGGGCACCGCAGTGCCCAACTGCTGGGCGAACAGGCTGACCCTGAGTTCCTCCAGCAGCCAGCCGATGTCGGCTACCGGTGCGGGCAACGGCCCGGCCGGATAGCGATCACACACCGCGGCGTATTCGGCCTCCAACTCGCCCATCAACTCCAGGTTCGTCTGCTCGCGTCCAGGTTGGGATCGACATGTCTCCAGCCGCCGGACTACCGCGGCCAAGTACACCGGGAGCCGCCGCCAGGCGCGAGCCGGGGTGGCCGCCACAAAGCCGGGAAAGACCAGATTGGCCACCTGTTCGCGGACGTCGGCCGCGGTTGCCGGCGCAGCGGTGTCGAGCATCTGCGTGATCTGCCCGGCCAGCGCCAAAACCTGCCCGGCACTGAGCACCGACTGTTGCAGGGTCTCAGCAGCCCGAGCGCGCACCCGGTTGGCCAGATCAGCGAACGCCTCCTCGGTACGCACCTGCCAGGGATCGACAAGCTCAGCCACCAGGTGCCCACTCACCTGCAAGCGAGCATCGGCCAACAGCGCCGGCACGCTGGGATAGGGAGAGGTGCCCAAGGCCAGCTTGGTTGCATTGCTCATCCGGGCCACCACCGACTTGGTCGGATCGACGGTGGTCAGCACGATCAAGCGCCGGATGCCAGCAGCATGGGCTCGGTGTGCAGCATCGGGATCGGCGAAGACCTCTACAGCGACGGTGTCCACGCGGTCCACCAAGGCGGGGTAACCCGGCATGGGCTCAAAGATCTGGGTGGGAAGCTCGCCGAATTCCCAGGTCGCGGCGCCCGGGTGCACCAGTCCGCGTGCGGCCCGGTTCAGGCTACGGTCGATCTGCGGGGTGAGGCGTATCACCAGCTCGGGCAGATCGTCGGCCACCGCGACCCCCTCAGCGCTGGTCACCGCGAATCGCAGCCGAAGGTGGGCCGGCAGCGCCGCGGGGCGCCAGTGGTCTTCGCTCACCACGACCCCGCGCACTGCGGCGATGGCCCGGGTCAGACCCTGGCACAGCGACTCCCCCGCCACGGGCGGCTGGCCGGCTAACCAGTCCAGCGCTTCTCGAGCCGTGTCGGTCGCCGGCACCAACTGAGTACGCACCGCCTTGGGCAAGCCACGTATCAGTTCAGTGGCGGTCTCCAGTCGCAGTCCTGGTACCTGCCAGGTGAACTGTTCGGGCTCCAGGCTGGTCAGGAGCGCCATCGGGATCTGGACGGTCACGCCGTCGTTGGGATTGCCCGGCTCGAAGACATAGTCCAACTCCACCTCACCCACCGGCGTCGCCCAGTGACTCGGAAAGGCTCCCGGATCAAGGTCCAGGCCCGGTTCGACCAGGTCGTCCACATGGAGGTCGAGCAGCGCGGGTTGGTCATGACGGGCCCGCTTCCACCAGCGGTCGAAGTGGGCCACGCTCACCACTTCGGGCGGGATCCGGGCATCGTAGAAGGCGGCGATCGTTGCATCGTCGACGAGAAGGTCACTGCGTCGGCGCCGTTCCACCAGGGCCTCGGCCTCGGCACGGACCGCTTGATTGCGGCCCCAGAAATGATGCCGAGTGCGCCACTGCCCCTCCACGAGGGCGGACATGATGAACACCTCGCGGGCGGCCACCGGGTCGATGCGGGCGTAGCTGACCCTGCGCTGGGCCACGATGGGCACACCGAGCAGGGTAAGACGCTCATCGGCGACGCACTGGCCGCCGCGAGCCGACCAGCGCGGCTCGGAATAGTGCCGCTTGATCAGGTGGCTGCCGACCTGTTCCACCTGGTCAGCCGTGATAGGCGCGACCGTCCTAGCCCACAGCCGACTGGTCTCGACCAGTTCGACGGCCATCACCAATTCCGCACGGGTTCGTGCCGCCGACGAGCCGGGATTGATGGCGAAACGGGCCCCGCGAGCACCCAGATACTGAGCCGGGCCTCGGCCCCGTCCCGGGTTGCCCTTGCCGGGATTGCCCCTGCCCACGCTGGACTGGTCCAGCAGGCCGATATGGGAGAGCAGACCCGCCAGTACCGCGGTGTGCACCGCATCCAGATCGGCGGGGGCATCATTGCGGCGAAGGCCCAATTCGGTGCAGGCCTCTTTGAGCTGAGTATGCAGATCCTGCCATTCACGCACCCTCAGGAAGTGCAGATACTCCTGGCGGCACATCCGGCGAAAGCCGTTTCCGGACAACTGCTTGCGTTGCTCGCGCAGGTAGTTCCACAGCCGCAGCAGCGCTGCAATATCGGAGCCGTCGGCGGTGGCCTCGGTATCAGCCCCCAGGGGGGCCCAGAATCTCCGATGCGCAGCGTCGGCGGCGGCCTGGGCTTCGGCAGGTCGCTCCCGCACATCGGGGATGGCGATGCCGGCCACGATCGGCAGCACCTCGCGCAGGCAGCCGAGGCGTTCGGCCTCCAGCAGCATCCGACCCAATCGGGGATCAACCGGCAGGCGCGCCAGGCGGCGTCCGATCGGAGTCAGGGCCACGGCCTGCTTGCGGCCCCCTCGAATCGCGCCCAGTTCTTCCAGGAGACGCAGCCCGTCGTTGATCTGCCCGGTGTCGGGAGGCTCAACGAAGGGAAAGTCACTGATCGATCCCAGTCCGGCGGCGGCCATCTGCAAGATCACCGAGGCCAGATTGGTTCGCAGGATCTCCGGCTGAGTGAACTGCGGACGCGCCGCGAAGTCCTCCTCGCTGTACAACCGCACGCAGATGCCGGGCCCGAGGCGTCCACAGCGACCGGCGCGCTGGTTGGCCGAGGCCTGCGAGATCGCCTCAATCGGCAGCCGCTGTACCTTGGTGCGCGCCGAGTATCGAGAGATGCGCGCAAAGCCGGGATCGATCACGTAACGGATGCCAGGAACCGTCAGCGAGGTCTCGGCGACGTTGGTCGCCAGCACGATGCGCCGGCCTTGATGAGCGCTGAATACCCGGTGCTGCTCGGCGGCAGACAACCGGGCGTACAGCGGCAGCACTTCGGTGAAACGCAGGTCCATGGCGTTGATCGCCTCCGCGGCGTCCCGAATCTCGCGCTCGCCGGAGCAGAACACCAAGATGTCGCCATCCCGGGCGCCCAACTCGGTGATCGCAGCGCAGATGGCGTCAACCTGGTCGCGGTCGCGATGGGCCTCGTCCACTACGGGGCGGTACCACACGTCGACCGGATAGCCGCGCCCGGAGACCTCCACCACCGGCGCATCGTCGAAATGCTCGGCGAAGCGTGCGGTGTCGATCGTGGCCGAGGTGATGATCACCTTCAGGTCCGGACGGCGCGGCAAGAGTTGCTTGAGGTAGCCCAGGAGAAAGTCGATGTTCAGACTGCGCTCGTGCGCCTCGTCGATGATCAGGGTGTCGTAGCGGCGCAGGTCGCGGTCGTGGGAGATCTCGGCGAGCAGGATGCCGTCGGTCATCACCTTGATCCGGGTTGCCTGACTATGTTTGCGGGCGAAGCGCACCTGAAAGCCCACCGTCTGCCCCAGCGACTCCCCCAACTCCTCGGCGATGCGCGCGGCCAGGCTGCGCGCGGCGATGCGGCGGGGCTGGGTGTGTCCGATGTGCTCGCGCCCGGCCAACAGGCAGATCTTGGGCAGTTGGGTGGTCTTTCCCGATCCGGTTTCGCCGGCGACCACCAGCACCTGGTGGCGGCTGAGGGCTTCGCTCAGCTCTTCGACGTGCGCGGTGATCGGCAGCGCCTCATCGAAGGTGATGGTCGGGAGATCCTCGGACATAGCCGAGTCAGCCTACTCGCCCTTCGACAAGCTCAGGGAACGGCGCTGGAGAAGCCTGGGGAACGGTGCCGGAAAAGCCTGCGGAACGGCGCTGGAAAGTCTGGGCAGCGGTGGTCGACAGAGCCAGCCAGCGGTAGTCGACAGGCTCAGGAACCGTGACTGTCTCAGGAACCGTGACTGTCGCGGGGGCGGATGACGCCGATCGGGCAGCGACCGTGGGTAAGCACTCCGCGGATCAGGCCGCCGACTGAGTAGGTAGGGAAGGAGGCGTGTACCTCCAGCATCAGCAAGTCGAGTTCATCGCTGCGGGCGACCAGCACGTCCACCGGATTGCCATAGTCCACCTCGAGCTCAACCTCGGCCTCGGGGTAGTCCTCGGTGATCTCCGAGATCATCTCGGCCATGCGCTCCCGGGTGACCGCGATGGCGGCCTCCTTCTGTTCATCGGTGGGATCGCCCCCGGTGAACCAGCGGCCCTGGGGGGACCGGAACACGCTGATCACCACGACTTTCCCGCCGAACTGGATGGACTCCTGCAGGGCCCATTCCAAGGCGACCGCGCCTCGCGCGGAGGTGTCCACCGCGACACCGATCACACCGGTGCGGGCTTCATGCGGGGTGTCGATGGCTGAGACCACGATCACCGGGCAATGGGCGGCGCCCACCACGCCCACCGAGGTCGAGCCAACGAACAGTCGCTCGCCGGGTTCGGTCGCGCGCCGTCCGACCACCACCAGGGACGCCTGGTGACTCATGCGAGTCAAGGCAGCCGCGGGATTGCCCAAGACAACCTCCGTGCGCACCCGGTTGCGGGGTAGACCGGCGGTCACGGCGTCTTCCACGCCCCGGGCCAGCATCTCGGCAGCATTGAGCTTGATCTCTTCGGGATCGAAGACCACGCCCCAGGCGCTGTTCAACACGGTGTCGTCGACCGCGTGCACGACCACCAGTTCGGCTTCGCGGGCTCGAGCCTCCGCGATTCCCAACTCCAAAGCCCGAAAAGCATCGTCAGAGCCATCAAATCCGACCAGAACGCGCGCCGGACCGTCATAGGGCTGCAGCATCACAAACCTCCCGAGGTCATGGCCGACACCGCCCGGCCGGAATACTGCGTGGGTTCGATGACAACCACCAACGGATGATCGCCCGGCGCCCAAGGCTCCGGAAGCGCCACACCGGCCGGCGGCTCATCCAGGTAGCCGACGGCGCGTCCGCGGACCTGCACACTCCAGCCCGTGGCCGTGTCCTCGTCGATGTCATCGATTTCGAAGGTCACCTCCACCGGCCCGGCGAACTCGCCCATGATCGTGTCCGGACGGGTCCGGAACGCGATCAGGTCACCGCTGACCCGATAGGTCACCGGCAGGATCTGCAAGCCAACGCCAGAGTTCCAACCGACCCGTCCGACTCCGCGGGCGCGCACCAGTTGGCGACACTCGTCGCTGGACAAGCGGGTGAAGTGGCCGTCGTAGTTCATTGCGCCGAAATGGTACCGTCCGCAGACCCAAAAAGGATGTTTCTCCCGCAATCCGGGGGCGCCATGATCACCGCAGCCAGGTGGAGGCAGCGATAATCACCGGCACCGAAGCCATTGTCGAGATGAAGATTGCATCCCGAGAGAGCCGATAACCCACCCGGTAGCGGCTGGCGATCACGAAGATGTTCTGGGCCGTGGGCAGCGCCGCGATCACCGTCACGGCCAGCACCTGATCTTGGGGCAGCCCCAGCCAGCGGGCCAGGCCGAACGCCACGGCTGGCTGAACCAGCACCTTCAAGATCGTGACCAGCATCAACTCCGGGGCATGCGGGCCCCGCCCGGGCAGGGGATCCAGCCGCAACGAGATGCCGAAGGCGAGCAGCATCGCCGGAACTGTGATCGCACCGAGCATGACGGTCGGATCCCACAGCCACTGCGGCACCGGCCAATGGAACACATTCACCACGAGTCCCGCCACGGTGCCGACCGTCAGCGGATTTCGAACGGGCAAGCTCAGGTAATACCGCCAAGTGTGATCGGTCCGGCCACCTCCGATGGCCGTGGCGTCCAACAGCGCCAACGCCGTCGGCTGCAGGATCGCGATCTGGATGAGCAGGATCGGCGCCATCCAGGTCATGTCGCCCAACACATAGGCAGCAATCGGCAGCCCCAGATTGCCGGCATTGGTGTAGCCCGAACACAAGGCGCCGATCACCTTCTCCGGCACCGAACGCCGACCCAGCCACACCCGAGCCGCGGCCAGATAGGCCACCAGCACGACGACGATGGCTGCGGCCGAGACCACCACGGTCGTGCTGAACAGATGCTTCAGATCAGCCCGGGCAACCAAGGTGAACAGCAGCGCAGGAGCAGCGACCAGGAACGCGGTTCGGGACAGAACGCGTCGGGCATTGTGGTTGAGCACTCGAAAATGGGCGGCCAGCCAGCCGACGAACACAATGACAGCGATGGCGAGGTATCCGCTCAGCGCCGCTTGCATCCGCTCAGCGTAGACGGCTTCGCCTCACCGAAACCTGGGTGAACGGACAGCGAACACCGACCCCCCGGTGAAAGTCGTACGATGTGCGGGTGCCACAGCGGAATCACCTGATCGATCTTGCTCGGGTCGGCTCCATGGTGATTGTGGTGGTCTTCCACACCTTGTTATGGCAGATCCTGTGGGTCGACGGCCGAATCCAGATCCAACCTTGGGCACCGGGGCCGGTGTGGTGGGCGATCAGTTGGATCTGCACCATCATTCCGGTCTTCTTCGTCGCCGCAGGTTATGCCAACGCCGTGGTCGTCGATACCTGGCGTGCCACCGGCGAGCGATATGCCGGGTTCCTTACATTGCGCGGCAGCAAACTCCTGGGGCCCATGACCCTGTTCGTGATCGTGTTCAGCGCGATCGGTACCGTGGCGGCCTGGCTGGGCTGGCCGGAACAAGCCGCCCTCCTCAGTCGCCAATTCGCCCAACTTCTGTGGTTCCTGGTCACCTATCTGCTGCTGCTCGCCGGTGCACCGCTGGCGGTCTACCTCCACGACCGCTGGGGCAGCTGGATCATGGTGCCGCTCCTGGTGGGGGTCATCGGCGTCGACCTTGCCGTCCGACTCACCGGCAACCTCGAGTTGCAGTGGATCAATCTGCTCTTTGCCTGGCCGCTGGCCCATCAGTGGGGCATCGCCTACCACCGCGGGTGGTTCCGCGGCTGGTCGGTGCCAGCCCTTTTCGGTGCGCTCAGTGCCGGAGTCGTGGCCATCGCAGGGTTGGTCTTCGGACTCGGCTACCCCGCCGCAGCGGTGGCCTGGGCAGACATCCCCGTGGCCAACCTGCTGCCGCCCACGTTGGCGATCGTGGTGCTGGGCTGGTGTCAGACGGTCGTAATGGCGCTGCTGGAGAAGGCCCAGGTAGCTGACCGACTGAGTGCACGTGCGGCGCGCTTCGTACGCATAGCCAACGCCTTGCTGTTGTCGGTCTATCTGTGGCATATCCCGCTGATCGTGGTGGTCGGCGCGATTCTGGCGGGGTTGACCACACTGTGGCCTGCTGCCGCCCCGTTCTTCCTCAATCCCCTGCTCCTGGTGGTGTTGGAGCTGGTTGCGGTCAGTGTGTTCGTGCCGCTCATCGCCCGCGTGGAGGTCCGGATGATCCCGACTCCGGGACCGGGATCGCCAGCAACTGTGCTCACTCTGCTCGGCTTCGCGGCCTTTGTGGTCGGAATCTGGGCGGTATGGCAGTTTGGCGCAGTGATGGCTCCGATTGATCCGGCCGGCACCATCGCTGTGATGACCTACCTGGTGGGAGCCGGTTTGCTGTGGCGTGCAACGACCCGAACCTCCGGTTAGACTGCCCTTCTCGGCGTCCCGGCTTGGAGGTCAGATGGATCCGACACAGTGGGACGCACCCTTCCCGGTCGTCGTGGCCGCTCTCTTCGTCATCGTCATGCTGCGCGCCAACGGGACCTTCTGGCTAGGCCGACTCAGCATCCTCGGATTGCGCCGATTCCGGCTCTCACGACTGCTCGAATCCCCGGGGTTCGTTCGCGCCAGCGAGCGCATCGACCGCTATGGAGCTCCAGTGGTCACCTTGTCCTTCCTCACCGTCGGTTTTCAGACTCTCGCCAACCTGGCCGCCGGGGCAACCGGCATGAAGCTGCGTCACTACCTGCCTGCGGTGGCCATCGGGGGCGTGTTCTGGGCGCTCATCTACGCCACGGTGGGCTTCGTCGGTGTCGAGCTCTTTGGGCGTCTGTACGCCTACTCCCCCAGCCTGGCGGTGAGCAGCGTGATCCTCATCGCGCTCCTGATCGCCGGCTATGTGGTGTGGCAATTCCGGCGGCGGGTGGACCAGCCCGCCAGCCCGGCTGTCGAGCCGTCGGCCTAAGATCAGCCCATGGCCGAGATTCGCAAATTCGATCCGGACGCCGGCAACGCCATCGCCCAGGCTTTGCATGCCGCCATGGGCGAGCCGATCCGTCCCCGGGTGCCTGGCGGTGCTGAGTCGCAGACCGACGCCGTCGAAACCCCCGCCACCCCGCCGTCGGTGGTCACGGTACGGTTCACCACCCGCAGCGCACCGTCCGAGGACGACCCCACAGACGACTGATCCGGGGCCGACCTTTCGGTCAACCCCGGATCTTGGCGGATCACGGTCGCTTGATCAGCTGCAGCCGCTGGTGGCTCCGCAGCCTTCGCAGATGTAGCACGAACCCGAACGCCGCATCTTGGTGCCGCAGGTGAGGCACAGCGGGGCATCCACGCTCATCCCGGAGATCTTCTCCAGCACCTCCGCGGTGGAGTGGGCCTCCATCGGGACCAATGCGGGCTGGTTGGGTCCGTCCTCGTGAACCCGCACATCATCACCGGCATCGTTCTTCAGCGATTCGGATTCGATCAGGCCTGCCTCGTCCTCCTCGGAGAGGTACTTTCCGGTCTCGACATAGCGGGCCCGCTCCGCGGCGGTGTAGATCCCCAACTCGGCGCGCTCGTCGAAGGACAGGTAGTCCAGCGCCAAACGCCGGAAGATGTAGTCCATGATCGACTGCGCCATTCGCACATCCGGGTCGTCGGTCATACCGGCCGGCTCGAACTTGAGGTTGGTGAACTTCTGGGCGAACTGCTCCAGCGGCACTCCATACTGCAAGCCGATCGAGACTGCGATCGAAAAGGCGTCCATCACACCGGCCAGCGTCGAACCCTGCTTACCGAGCTTGAGGAAGACCTCACCCAGCTTGCCGTTCTCATACTGACCTGAGGTCATGTAGCCCTCAGCGCCGGCCACCGAGAAGGAGGTCGTACGGCTGATCCGAGACTTGGGCAGCCGGTTGCGGCGCGGCCGGTACTCGACCTTCACCTCGGCCGGTTCGACCTTCTTCTCCTCGGCCTTCTTGCCATCGCTGAGCGGCTGACCGACCTTGCAGTTGTCGCGGTACACCGCCAGCGCCTTCAGGCCGAGCTTCCAGCCTTGCAGGTACACATCGGCGATCTCTTCGACCGTGGCGTTCTCGGGCAGATTGACCGTCTTGGAGATGGCGCCGGAGAGGAACGGCTGCACTGCAGCCATCATCCGCACATGGCCCATCGGACGGATGGCCCGTGCCCCCATCGCGGTGTCGAAGACCTCGTAATGCTCCTGCTTGAGTCCGGGGGCGTCGATCACATGACCGTTCTCGGCGATGTACTCCACGATCGCCTCGATGGTCTCGGTCGGGTAGCCCAGCTTGGCCAGCGCCCGCGGGATCGTCTGGTTCACGATCTGCATCGAGCCGCCACCGACCAGCTTCTTGAACTTCACCAAGGAGAAGTCCGGTTCGATGCCGGTAGTGTCGCAGTCCATCATGAAGCCGATCGTGCCGGTCGGGGCCAGCACCGAGGCCTGAGCGTTCCGGAAGCCGTTTTTAGCTCCGAGCTTGACCACCTTGTCCCATTCGGCGATGGCCTGAGCCAGCACCGGCTTGTCCAGATCGTCGAAGGCGCGCACGTCGTCGCTGGCCGCCTGATGCTTGCGCATCACCCGCTGGTGCGCGGCCGCGTTGCGCTGGTAGCCGTTGTAGGGCCCCACGATTGCGGCCAGTTCAGCCGAACGACGGTAGGAGGCACCGGTCATCAGCGAGGTGATGGCTGCAGCCAGCGCCCGTCCGCCGTCGGAGTCATAGCCGCGCCCCACAGCCATCAGCAAAGCACCCAGGTTCGCATAGCCGATGCCCAACTGACGGTAGTTCACCGTCGTCTCACCGATGGCCTCGGTCGGGAAGTCGGCAAAGCAGATCGAGATGTCCATGGCAGTGATGACCAACTCGATGGCCTTGACGAAGGTGGCCGTATCAAAGGTGTTGTCCTCGGTAAGGAACTTCAACAAATTCAGGCTGGCCAGGTTGCAGGAGGAGTTGTCCAAGCTCATGTACTCGCTGCAGGGGTTGGAAGCGTTGATCCGGCCCGACTCGGGATTGGTGTGCCAGGCGTTGATCGTGTCGTCGTACTGGATGCCCGGATCAGCGCACTCCCAAGCCGCCTCGCTGATCTTGCCGAACAGATCGCGGGCCTCGATGGTCTCGATGACCTCTCCGGTCGACCGCGAGCGCAGACCGAAGGTGGTGCCGTCCTCCACCGCACGCATGAACTCGTCGGAGACCCGGACCGAGTTGTTGGCGTTCTGATACTGGACGCTCACGATGTCCTTGCCGCCCAGGTCCATATCGAAGCCGGCATCACGCAGCGCCCGAATCTTGTCCTCCTCGCGCGCCTTGGTCTCGACGAACTCGTAGATGTCGGGGTGGTCGACGTCCAACACGACCATCTTGGCCGCACGTCGGGTCGCACCACCGGACTTGATCGTTCCGGCGCTGGCATCCGCACCGCGCATGAAGGAGACCGGCCCGGAGGCGGTACCGCCGGAGCTGAGCAGTTCCTTCGAGGACCGGATCCGCGACAGGTTCAGGCCCGCACCGGAGCCGCCCTTGAAGATGAAGCCCTCTTCCTTGTACCAGTTCAAGATCGAATCCATGGAGTCATCGACGCTGAGAATGAAGCAGGCGCTCACCTGCTGCGGGCTGAGCGTGCCGACGTTGAACCACACCGGAGAGTTGAAGCTGAAGTACTGATGCAGCAGCATCCAGGTCAGTTCATGGTCGAAGATCTCCGCGTCTTCGGAGCTGGCGAAGTAGCCGTTCTCCTCGCCGGCGATGCGGTACTTGTGCACCACGCGGTCGATCAGCGTCTTCAGACTCGCCTCACGCTGATCCGAACCCAGCGCGCCGCGGAAGTACTTGGTGGTCACGATCGTGGAGGCGTTCACGCTCCAGAAGTCGGGGAACTCCACACCGCGCTGTTCGAAGACGGTCTCGCCGCTCTTCCAGTTGGTTTGAACGACGTCACGAAGATCCCAAGTCACTTCGTCGTAGGGATGCACGCCGGCGGTGGTGAAGACTCGGTCGATCTTCAAACCCCGAGTGTTTCGGCTCCCTCGGGTGGTCGCCTTGGCGGTGTCGGTCATGGTTGGAACTGCCTTTCGGTATTTCGGCGGTGGTGGGGGCTAGGGGGTCACCAGCGCCGGCTGGCGCAGGGAGTCGATCTCCGAGGCGAAGTCATCCACGGAATCGAAGTTTTTGTACACACTCGCGAAGCGCAGGTAGGCCACCGAGTCGAGCTCGCGCAGCGGACCCAGAATGGCCAGACCCACCTCATCGGCGGGGATCTCGGCCTGCCCACAGGCACGCAGGCCCTCTTCCACCTGTTGACCCAGTCGAGCCAGATCCGCCTCCGACACCGGACGGCCTTTGCAGGCCTTCGCGACGCCGGTGATGACCTTGTCTCGGGAGAACGGCTCGATCACACCAGACCTCTTCAACACCACGAGCTGCATCTGCTCCAAGGTGGTGAATCGACGCTCGCAGGATGCGCACTGGCGGCGACGCCGGATGCTCTTGCCATCTTCGGCAACCCGGCTGTCCAGCACTCTGGTGTCGGTGTGGCGACAGAACGGGCAATGCATCGCTGAAGCCTTCCTCAACGTACGACGGTGGACGAACCTGTGGAAAAGTTGTGACTGCGTGACCACAAGCTGTGGACGAAACACAATCGTGTAACTACTACATCTAGTAGATTACGCAGACCGCGCATCAAGTGCAAGACATCGGTGAACGCGTGTCGCGAAGAACCCCGCAATTACCGAGCGACTGCACCCCGACAAGCCAACACGCCTCAGCGAAGCACCGACACGCTGGCCACATCAGCCCCGGAATCGGCCAGCGGTGCATCACTGATGGACAAGAAGCTCGTAACGACCACCACAACCCCAGCAACGAAGAGGCCCACCAACAGCGCACCCACCACAGCAATACCGCGATCCGTCAGCCGCCACACCGAAGACTCCGAGGCCGTACGGGTCGGCGCCGCAACGCGCGAACCCCGAACAGGAAGGGTGCGCACTTCAGCGAGCACAGGCGCCAGGGCCGCGGGCTTCGGCTGCGCAATGATCCGACGATCATCGGCCAGCAGGTCATCAATCAGCAGCGCACTCATCTCATCCACCTCTCTCGAACGTCTGTTCGATACTCTAGCCACACTCTCGGCGTATTCGAACAACTGTTCGCCCGCGTGTCGTGCTGAAAGTCAGCCTGTCAGCCGCCTCTGACAACTCCCCCGACAGGGTGGCACGAGCGACACGCCAACATCGAACACATGTTTGATTCCTCGCGGGTGCAGCGCTACGTTCATGGCATGGCATCGAAGTCAGAACCTCCGGCTGCACGCCGTCCCGGCCGCCCCCGCAAAGAGGACGTGGCTGCCCAGTTGGGCACCAAAGTCTCCGAGTTGCCTGACGGCCCGGTTGACGGAGAAGGACTCACCCCTCGGCAGCGACGCATCCTGGAAGTCATCCGGGACGCTCTTGCCGACCGCGGCTACCCACCCAGCATCCGCGAGATCGCCGATCGGGTCGGACTGGCTTCGTCCTCCTCAGCAGCACACCAGCTCAAGGTTTTGCAGGCGAAGGGATTCCTGTTCCGCGACCCGCACCGTCCGCGCGCTCTGGAGATGCGACTGCCCGCCTCGATGATGACCGAAGCGACACCGGCCATCGAACCTGACCTGCCCGCACCGTCGGCCTCCTCGGTGGACGTGCCGATCCTGGGCCGCATCGCCGCCGGCGGACCGATCCTGGCCGAGCAGGCGGTAGAGGACATCTTCAGCCTGCCGAAGCAACTGGTCGGCGAAGGAACCTTGTTCCTGCTGGAGGTCAAGGGTGATTCGATGATCGAGGCGGCCATCTGTGACGGCGACTATGTGGTCATTCGACAACAGCCCGATGCCGTCAACGGCGATATTGTCGCCGCGCTGATCGGCGAGGAGGCAACCGTGAAGACCTTCAAGCGCACTCCGGGCCAGGTGTGGCTCCTCCCCCAAAACCCCGCCTACGAACCCATCGACGGCAACGAGGCGTCCATCTTGGGCAAGGTCGTTGCAGTCCTACGGCGGGTGTAGCCCATTCGAATCGCAATCCGGGTCAAGCCCGGAGCCGGGCGGACCAAGGTGGGCGGACGCTACGACGTCGACACCTTGGTGGTCGCGGTGTCGGCACCAGCTGTGGATGGACGTGCCACCGAGGCTGCGCTCAAAGCGCTGGCGAAGGCCTTCGGCGTCACCTCACGAGAATTGACACTGGTGACCGGCGCCACCAGCAGGACGAAAATAGTGGAGATCAGCGGGGATCATCATGATCGCCTGCAGGAGCTCCTGGAGACCTGATAGCCCATGGCCCGGTTCGTATCGACGCTGTTTTGTTCCCTCGATGGTGTCGCCGAGGTCGATCCGGCCTGGCACTTCCCCTATTTCGATGAGCACATGGGGGCGGCGGTCACCGAGGACTACGCCGCAGCCGAAGCGCTCATGCTGGGGCGGGTCACCTACGACAGTTTCGCCGGGGCGTGGCCCGATCGCGAAGCCGCCGGGGGTATGGACGCAGCATTCGCCAAGCAAATCGGCGACCTTCGCAAACTCGTGGTGACGCGCGGCAACCAGCCGCTGGGGTGGCGCAACACCGAACCGGTGGCCGACCTCACCGCCACCGTGGGCCGATTGCGGGCCGACCCCGACTTGGGCACCGTGCTCATCCCCGGATCGATCTCCATCGTGCGCGAACTGCTCTCGCTCGGCGAACTCGACGAACTGCGACTCCTGATTCACCCGGTTTTGGCGGGCACGGGACGGCGCGTCTTTGCCGCCGACGCCGGCATGCAGCCTCTGGAGCTTCTCGATGCGCAGACCTTCGACAGCGGGGTGCTTCGACTGATCTATGCCCCCGGTGAACTTCCTGCGGGAGGCGACTACGCCCATGCAGCCGCAGAACTCGGCGATCAGCGCTGATGGCCTCAGAAGGCCCCGACGGCCTGCGCGGGGACGTACGTGGCGTCCTTCCCCGCCGCTCCGATCAGGACGCGGTCCCGGCCAAGCGACGTAGCGCCCCGATCGCGACTTCGCGATCGGTCGTCATCCAGAACTCGGGCAGCGAGGCGGTGAGAAAGCTCCCGTAGCGCGCGGTCACCAAGCGCGGGTCCAAGACCGCCACCACGCCCCGATCATCGAGGCTGCGGATCAGCCGGCCCGCGCCTTGGGCCAGCAACAGTCCGGCATGAGTCGCCGCGACCGCCATGAATCCATTTCCCCCCGCCTCGGCGACCGCCTGCTGTCTGGCCTGCATCAGCGGGTCGTCGGGGCGCGGGAACGGAATCTTGTCGATGATGACCTGCCGACAGGTGTCGCCCGGCACGTCGATGCCCTGCCACAGCGACAGCGTGCCGAACAGTGAGGCCTGCGGGTCCTCGATGAATTCGGCCGTCAGGCGGGCCAAATGGGCATCGCCTTGGCACAGTACGACCCGTTCGGGCACCTGTTCGCGACAGTAGCGCGCGGCGGCTTCGGCGGCCCGCTGGGAGGCGAACAGGCCCAGGGTGTGCCCGTCGGCCGCCCACAGCAACTCCGCAACCTCGGCGAGCACCTCGGGGCTGATCCCGTCACGGCTCGGCGGGGGCACATTTCGAGCGACATACAAGATGCCCTGATGTCGGTAGTCGAAGGGCGAACCCACATCCAGCGCGCGATAGCCGCCCTCCGCAGGTCCACCCAGGCCGAGGGTGAAAGCCACCGAGGCGAACTCGCCGCCGATCTTCAAAGTGGCCGAGGTGAGCACCCCGGGATGCAGGTCGAAGATCTGATTGCGCAGCAGCCCGGCCACCGACAGCGGGGCGCACACCGCCTGCCGTCCGAAACGCTCGGATTCGGCGATCCAGATGACGTCGCGCTCGTCGAGCTTGGCCAGCCGTTCGGCGACGTCAAAGATCTCCTGGGCAGCTCCCTGAGCCTGGCGGCGGTCCACATCGTCATCATCGCCGCCGCTCAAGGCACTGACCGCAGCACGCGCTGCCACCCGGACCGCAGCGAAGGCATCCTTCACCGGATCAGCGGGGTCGCTGATCCGGCCTACCTCCGCGGCGTCCAATCCGGCCTGCAGGACATCGGCAGCATCGAGAAAGTCCAGGCCGGTGTCGTCATTGAGCCAGGCCAGGCAGCGTTTGGCGACACGTTCGACCGTCGAGGGACTCAACTCCACCGAGGCGGCCCCGGTGACCCGGGAGACCAACTCGTGGGCCTCGTCGATCACTAAGGCGTCATATTCGGGCAGCGCAGTGCCCCCGTGCAGCGCATCGATGGCCAACATGGCGTGGTTGGTCACCACCAAAGCCGAATTGCGCGCCTTCTCCCGGGACTTCTCCACCAGACAGGCTGCACCTTGCGGGCACTTCTGGGCGCCCACGCATTCGCGAACCGGCACCGAGATCTGTGCCCAGGCGGCCGGAGTGTGGGACGGAGCATCATCGCGGTCAGCCAACTCCCCCGCCTCGGCCTGTTCCTCGGCCCACCGCCGTAGCGCGACGACTTCGGTTCCGATGTCGGAGGCGGTCGCCGATTCCGGCACCAACGCGTCCTGGTCGCCGCTGGGAACATCGCGAACCTTCAGCAGACAGGCATAGTTGCTGCGTCCCTTCAGCACCGCATGGGCCACCGTGGTCCCGGTGACCTGATGGCAGGCTGCGACCGCGGCCGGAATGTCCTTGGCGGCCAACTGTGCCTGCAAAGCCAAGGTGGCCGTGGCGATCACCACGCGGGAACCGGGATCGCCGGCCAGATGTGCCAGCACCGGCGCGAGATAGCCCAACGACTTGCCGGTACCGGTGCCCGCCTGGACGAGAAGGTGCTCCCCGGTGGCGATGGTGGTGGCGACCTCGGCGGCCATCTGGTCTTGTCCGGCGCGGCGCACTCCCCCGATCTCGGCGACCGCAGCTGCCAAGATCGCTTCGCCGAGGTCTTCGTCGGGAAGCCTGCGCGGTTCAGCCATCGCTGGGGTCCGGGAAGCGAGCTAGTTCGCCGGCCAGATCGGGGTTGACCCGGGCGCGCACATGGGTGCCTTCGCCGTCATGATCGATGCTGATGACCTCTCCGGCCTGGTGAATCCGGTCCAGCAGGTCACCGCGGGCATAGGGCACCAGGGCGCTCACCTCGATCGCCGGACGGGGCAGGCGCTCGGCAATCCGCTCGGTCAGCTCCGAGCAGCCCTCGCCGGTTCGGGCCGAGACGAAGATCGCGTCAGGGAACTGAGCCCGCAGCGCCAAGACCACATCTGCCGAAGTGGCGTCGAGCTTGTTGACGACCAACTGCTCAGGCACGCCCATCGCGCCGATATCGTCCAGCACCTGCCGCACGGCGGCCACCTGGCCGAACGGATCCGGATCGGAGCCATCCACGACATGGAGGAGCAGATCGGCGATGACCGATTCCTCCAACGTGGAGCGGAAGGCCTCCACCAGGTCGTGCGGCAGATGCCTGATGAAGCCGACGGTATCGGTGAGGGTGAAGACCCGCCCATCGGCAGTGGACATCCGCCGCGTGGTGGGATCGAGCGTGGCGAACAGGGCGTCTTGCACCAAGACTCCCGCACCGCTCAACCGATTCAGCAACGAGCTCTTGCCCGCATTGGTGTAGCCCACGATGGCCACGCTCGGCACCTGATTGCGCGTTCGCTGAGCCCGCTTGGTGCGGCGCATCTGGTCAAGCTCGCGGAGTCGACGGCGCAGGATCGCGATGCGGGTCTTGATCCGCCGCCGATCGGTTTCGATCTTGGTTTCGCCGGGGCCGCGGCCACCGATCCCGGCACCGGCTGCGGCCCGCCCGCCGGCCTGGCGGGACAGATTGCCACCCCAGCCACGCAGACGCTGGCGCAGGTACTGCAACTGGGCCAACTCGACTTGGGCCTTACCTTCGGCGCTCTTGGCGTGTTGGGCGAAGATGTCCAAGATGAGCGCGGTCCGATCGATCACCTTCACACCGACCCGGTCTTCCAGGTTGCGCAATTGAGCCGGCTCAAGTTCGCCGTCACAGATCACGGTGTCGGCACCGGTGCTGATGACCACCTCGCGCAGTTCGTCCACCTTGCCGCGGCCGATGAAGGTTGCCGGATCAGCACTACTGCGTCGCTGCATGAGCCCCTCGAGAACCTGGGATCCTGCGGTCTCGGCGAGAAGCTTCAGTTCGGCCATAGCGTAGTCGGCCTCGGCCTGACTGCCCTGGGTCCACACCCCCACCAGAACGACTCGCTCGAGTTGGAGTTCGCGGTACTCAACTTCGGAGATGTCGGCCAACTGGGTGGACATTCCGGCCACCCGCCGCAGCGACTGTCGCTGTTGAAGGTCGAACTGTTCGCCGTCGGCGTCGGCGTCGTCAAAGCCGGAATAGTCACTCATCAAGGAATCAGCACCATTCTCAGACCAGCGCGAAGCTGCCTCGGCCCACGATGACGGCCGGGCCGGTCAGGATGGCTTCGGGGCCCGTGGTGTCGACCTGCAGCACCCCGCCGGGCACGCGAACCTGACAGCGGCTCTGCGGAGCCAGCACCGCCGCAGCCGCCACCACACCGGTACCGCAGGATTCGGTCTCCCCCACGCCGCGTTCGTGCACGCGCAGGTGCAGCCGTCCCGGCTCCTCGATCACCACGAACTCCACATTCACACCATTGGGGAACGCCGAGGCCGGGTGCCATTCCGGCTGGGTGGTCAGATCCAGCCCGGTCAAGGTGTCGGCGGAGTCGACCTGAACCACCGCGTGGGGGTTGCCGACATTCGCGCTGTGGGCCGTCCAGGTGCGGGCGTGAAGGCTGACCTCGACGGGCTCGCCGAGCGTCACCGCCCCCATGGTCACCGAGATGGATCCATCAGTCTCGAAGGTGCCGATGCGCAAACCCGCCCGAGTCGCGACTCGAACCGGCCCGGACGCATCGATCAGGTCCTCCTCGGCCAGATAGCGCAGGAAGACCCGCAGTCCGTTTCCGCACATCTCGGCGATCGAGCCATCGGCATTGCGGTAGTCCATGAACCACAGCTCCGGCTCGCCGCGCCATTCCGGCATCGCCCCGGCTCGAACCGCACGCAGAATGCCGTCGGCTCCGATCCCAGAGCGGCGATCACACAGGGCCGCGACTTGGGCGTCGGTCAGGGAGATCAGACCCTCCCGGTCAACGAACAAGACGAAGTCGTTGCGGGTCCCATGCCCCTTGGCGATTTCAAGACTGTGCATCGCTGGCCTCCTGTTCAGCCAGCACCCTACCTCGCACAAGCTGCGTGATCGCTTCGGCGGGCTGGCCATCGGCAGCGAACCAATCGATGCGAGGATCCCGCCGAAACCAGCTCAACTGCTTGCGGGCCAGCCGGCGAGTGCCGGTGATGGTGTCGGTGATGGCCTGATCCTCGCTCAACTCGCCGTCCAGCATGGCCAGAACCTGACGGTAGCCGATGGCGCGCGAAGCGGTGCGTCCGGAGCGCAGACCGCGATCCAGCAGCACCTCCACCTCGGCGACCAGACCCCGCTCCCACATCTGCGCGACCCGCAACTCGATGCGGGCGTCCAGTTCCGACCGCGGCAGGTCCAGCCCGACTTGGATGACCGGAGCCAGCGCATAACGCCATGGCGGCAGTTCGGCGGTGAAGGATCCGGTCAGTTCGATCGCTTCCAGCGCCCGCACGATTCGGCGGCCGTTTCCGGGCTGAATCGCGGCCGCCGCAGCGGGATTGAGCTCGGCGAGCCGGCGGTACAGGACCGCCGCACCGAGGTCGGCCAACTCCGCCTCCAGGCGGGCCCGAAGGTCGGCGTCGGTGGCCGGAAATTCGAACTCGTCGACGATGGCGTGCACATACAGCGCCGACCCACCTACCAGGATCGGCAGCACCGCACGGGCGCGGCATTCCTGAATCGCGTGGCGGGCCAGGTGCTGAAACTCAGCCACCGAGGCGGTCTGGGTGACCTCGGCGATATCGATCAAATGATGACGAATCCCGGCCTGCTCCTGGACGGTCGGCTTCGCGGTGCCGATGTCCATGCCGCGGTAGACCAGCATGGAGTCGGCGTTCACGATTTCGCAGGGTTGGCCCAACGTCGCCAGACGCTGGGCGACTGCGACAGCCACCGCCGTCTTGCCGCTGGCGGTGGCACCATTGATCGCCAGCACTGGGAGTTTCATCACCCCCCATTGTCCAACCTCGACCAGTCATCTCGAAATCGGCCGCAATCGGCGAAATTGCGCAGCCGAATCCCTGACAGGATTCCCCCGCTGAGATCACAATGGAGACGGGCCGGGACTGTCCCGGCAAAGGCAGACAGAGAGGAGGGCCCATGGACATCGTCGATCAGATCAAGGGCGCTGCGGACGGCCACGAGAATGACATCAAGCAGGGCATCGACATGGTCGCTGACTTCATTGATGACAAGACCGCTGGCCAGTACGCAGACCAGATTGATCAGGCCCAGGACTTCCTCAAGGACCAACTGGGTTCGTGACGATCAACTGATCTGGGGCGGGCAGCACGCCCGCAACGAAACCGACGAGCCCGAGGGGCCGGCCACAGCCGGTCCCTCGGTTCAATTCTTGGCCGATTCTCCTCGTTGAAGGCTGACGATCCGGCCCGGCTCAGGACCGGCCGGGCATCCCCAGCCCCACCACTGCCGAGTTCTGCGCGGCGGCCCAGGCATCTCCCCCGGCTGTCCGGCGCAGCTTGGTGATCGCAGAATCTGCATTCACATGATGCGGGGCACCGTAGGTGATCTCGACGGTGCCGATATCTCCGGGACGCGGCAGCTGCGCAGGGTCCTTCGGCGCTTGAACATGGACGAGGCGGTTATCCCGGGCCCGGCCGGAGATGCGATGGGTGGCACCGTCCTTTCGGCCTTCACCGGCAGCGAACATCACCTCGACCGACGTTCCTTCCAGGGCACGGTTCTCCGCCCAACTGATGTCGGAGACCAACTCCACCAGCCGGTTGTATCGCTCCGTCACCACCGATGCCGGAACCTGATCAGGCATGGTGGCGGCATCGGTGCCCGGGCGAATCGAGTACTGGAAGGTGAACGCCCCGGCGAATCGGGCTTGGGCGACGACGTCCAAGGTGGCTTGGAAGTCGGCCTCGGTCTCCCCCGGAAATCCCACGATCACGTCGGTGGTGATCGCCGCCTGCGGGATCGCCGCTCGCACCCGGTCCAGGATTCCCAAGAAACGCTGCGAGCGGTACGAGCGGCGCATGGCACGCAGCACCGCATCAGAGCCCGATTGCAGCGGCATATGCAGACTGGGCATCACATTGTGGGTCTCGGCCATGGCCGCGATCACATCGTCGCTGAAAGCAGCCGGGTGCGGCGAGGTGAATCGGACCCGCTCCAGGCCCTCGATCTGCCCACAGGAGCGCAGCAGCCGGGCGAAAGCCCCCGGATCGCCGAACTCCACCCCATAGGTGTTCACGTTCTGCCCCAGCAAGGTGACTTCCTGAACACCCTCAGAAACCAGCGCGCGGATTTCGGCCAGGACATCACCAGGGCGCCGGTCGGTCTCCTTTCCGCGGAGCGCAGGCACGATGCAGAAGCTGCAGGCGTTGTTGCAGCCCACGCTGATCGCAACCCAGGCGGCGTAGGCCGAATCTCGTCGAGTAGGCAAGGTGGAAGGAAAGCGCTCCAGAGATTCGAGGATCTCCACCTGGGCGCTGTGGTTCACCCGGGACCGCTCCAGCAGCGCGGGCAGCGCGGCCAAGTTGTTGGTTCCGAAGACCACATCAACCCACGGCGCCTTGCCCACCACGATGTCGCGATCCTTCTGTGCCATGCAGCCGCCGACGGCGATCTGCAGGCCCGGATGACGGGCCTTCACCGAGGCCAAATGACCCAAGTTGCCGTAGAGGCGATTGTCGGCGTTTTCCCGAACCGCGCAGGTGTTGAAGACCACCAGATCGGCCTGCTCATTGTCAGCCACCGGACGGTAGCCCGCCTCGCCAAGCACTCCGGCGATCCGCTCGGAGTCGTGGAAGTTCATCTGACACCCGTAGGTGATCACTTCAAAGGTGCGTTCGGGTTGATTGGTCATCGGCGCGGTGGTGCTCCCAGCGGTGGTTCAGGTGTGGGCCGACTACGGACTCTACCGGCTCACCGAGCCACGGCCGAAGCCCGCAGTTCCCGCACCACGGTGATGGTGATGCTGGCCGGGTAGTCGAATTGCTGCTGGATCCGCTCGGCAAGATCGGCAGCCAAAGCAGCAGCCGCGGCATCATCGAGAACCGAAGGCTCGACCAGCACCCGCAATTCCCGACCGGCATCGATGGCAAAGGCCTTGGCCACCCCGGGCTGGGCGAGCGCCAACTCCTCCAGACTGCTCAGGCGGAGTTGATGAAGGTCACGATCCTCATGTCTGGCCCCGGGACGCGAGGCACTGATCGCATCGGCGGCCTGCACCAGCAGCGCTGCGATGGTGGTGGGCTCGACGTCGCCATGATGGGCCTCGATGGCATGGGCGACCTCGTCGCTCTCGCCGTGACGTCGGGCGAACTGAGCACCGGCCACCGCATGCGGGAGTTGCGCGTCGGTCAATCCCTTGCCGAGATCATGCAGCAGAGCCGCTCGTCTGGCCACAACCGGGTCAACGCCGATCTCGGCGGCGAGCAGGCTCGCCAGACGCGCCGACTCGACCAGGTGCGCCAACACGTTTTGGCCGTAGGAGTGCCGATACCGCAGGGTCCCGAGCAGTGCGGCCACGTCGTCGGCCAGATCGGTGATGTCGACCTCTGCCGCAGCGGCGCGACCTTCGGCCAGGCAGGCCTGCGCGACCGCAGCCTCGGCGCGGGCATAACTGTCCTCGATCCTGCCGGGGTGGACGCGCCCATCGGAGATGAGGTCCACCAACACCTGCCGAGCAACCTCTCGGCGCCGCGGGTCGAAGGCCGACAGCTCTACCGCCCCTGGCGTGTCATCGACCAGCAGCGATACACCGGTGAGCTGTTCGAAGCTGCGAATGTTGCGGCCGTCGCGACCGATCAGCCGGCCCTTCATCTCCTCGTTCGGGATCGGGACGCTGATCACTGCAACATCAGCGGTCTGGCTGGCAGCCACCCGTTGAATCACGGTCGTGATCGCCTGGCGGGCCCTTTCGTCCAGATCGGACGGCTGGGCCATTCCGCTGCGATGAACCGCCAGCACCGCAGGGCGGGCTGCCGACTGTTTTGATCGGGGCTTGCGCTCACGGCGGTCCAACTGGTCGCCCCGCTCGGCGAGTTCGGCAGCCAACGCGGTCAGTTCCAGCTCGCGCTGGTCCAGGAGCCGTTCGCGGTCAAGGTCAACAACACTCACCGGCGACGACTCGTCGGCCAGTGCCGCCCCGGCCCGGGGCAGTCGACGGATCAGCATCAAGAGCAGCGCGCTGGCAAAGAGTCCGATGACCAGCGCAACCAAAGCCACGACGAGCACGACCTGGGTATTCACCGGCTCCTCCTCCTAGGGCATGCCCTCTTCGCTATCGAGGTCAGTGCCGAGTTCGTCCAGCACCTCTCGGGTTACCCGTGACACCACTGCGCTGGGAAATCCGCGTCGGGCCAGGGCCTGAGCCAATCGTCGATAGCGTGCCGCCGGATCCACCCGACGCAACGTTGCCGCCTTACGCTCAGCGTAGGCCAGTGCTACCTCGTAGTCGCGCTCAGCATCCAGTTCGGCCGCCACGCTTTCGGCGATCTCACGAGCGACTCCCTTTTCGGCAAGCTCGGCGAGCAGGACCCGCCGGCTGCGCTGACGCCGCACCCCGGCGGCCAGCCACTCCCGAGCGAAGACCTCGTCATCGACAAGGCCCACCTCGGTGAGCCGGTCCAAGACCTGCACTGCGGCATCCTCGGGAACGCCCTTGCGCGCGAGCGCTCGGGCCAACTCCTGACGGCTTCGCGCACGGACCGTCAACTGTCGAAGGGCAATCTCTCGGGCTACCGCGACGGGGTCAGCATCGGGCGTGTTGTCGTCGTCGGGTGGTTCAACACCCCTCATGGGATTAGAACTTCACCTCGCCGGTGACCGGATCGATGCCCTCGGGGACCTCGGTCTCAGCGCTGGCCCCCACTCCGAGCTGGGTCAGGATCCGCTTCTCGATCTCGTCGGCGATCTCTGGATTGTTCTTCAAGAAGGTGCGGGCGTTCTCTTTGCCCTGCCCCAACTGATCGGCGTCGTAGGTGAACCAGGCACCCGCCTTACGGATGATCCCGCATTCCACGCCCAGGTCGATCAGGCTTCCTTCACGGCTGATTCCCTGCCCGTACAAGATGTCGAACTCCGCTTGCTTGAACGGCGGGGCCACCTTGTTCTTCACGACCTTGACCCGGGTTCGGTTGCCGACCATGTCCGAACCGTCCTTGAGGGTTTCGATGCGTCGCACGTCCAACCGCACCGAGGAGTAGAACTTCAAAGCCCGTCCACCGGTGGTGGTTTCGGGTGATCCGAACATCACTCCGATCTTCTCGCGCAACTGGTTGATGAAGATCGCCGTCGTGCCGGCCCCGGACAGTGCTCCGGTCATCTTCCGCAACGCCTGGCTCATCAGTCGAGCTTGCAGGCCCACGTGGCTGTCGCCCATCTCGCCTTCGATCTCGGCGCGCGGCGTCAGCGCGGCGACCGAATCGACCACGATCAAGGCCAACGCGCCCGAGCGCACCAGCGTGTCGGCGATTTCGAGGGCCTGCTCGCCGTTGTCCGGTTGGCTGACCAGCAAGGCATCGGTATCGACTCCGAGTTTCTCGGCATATTCCGGATCCAGAGCGTGCTCGGCGTCGATGAAGGCGCAGATTCCGCCGGCGGCTTGCGCATTGGCGATCGCATGCAATGCAACCGTGGTCTTGCCCGAGGATTCAGGGCCATAGATCTCCACCACGCGACCACGCGGCAGACCGCCGATGCCCAAGGCGACATCCAAAGCGATCGATCCGGTGGGAATCACCTCGATGGGCTGGCGGACATCTTCCCCCAGCCGCATTACCGAGCCCTTGCCATGAGCCTTTTCGATCTGGGCCAGCGCTGCTGCCAGCGCCTTCTCCCGGTCTGCCACTGCCATGCTGGGTTCCTTTCGGTCTTCGACTGTTGCCCTCACCCTAGGTATCGGCTCTGACAGTCGGTCAGTCTCCATCAGACTGTGCACAACGTCCTTGGGTGGGCCGTCGCGCAACAGCCTAGGCGAACACGTGTTCGAAAACTATCGACACGCCGAAAATCAACGATCGAACTCCGCCAGTTCCAATTCGCCCCACACGCAGCGCCAGATGTGCTTGCAGGACATGCCAGCCGACAGCGCTTCATCAACGGTGCGCTGACCCAAGGTGGCGATCACATGGGTCTGGGCGAACATCAGCGAACGAGGTCTGGTGAGGTGCGCGTCCAATCGGGCGCGAAGTTCGGCTTCCCGCATGGCGGCCGGTCAGGCCGCCTGGTCGCGGGCATTCAGCACGGGCAGTTGCCGCACCTGTGCACCGTCGCGGGCATCGATTCGATCCGATACCAACCGCAACACATTCGACAACGGCACACCGAGTGCCCCGCAGATCGCGTTCAACAACTCCGAGGAGGCTTCCTTCTGGCCGCGCTCGATTTCCGAGAGGTATCCCAGACTGACCTGGGCCCGACCCGAGACTTCACGCAAAGTGAGGCTTTCGGACGTGCGCAACTCCCGCAGCGACTCCCCGAGGATCTCCCTGAGGATCACTGGGCGCTCACGCATCTCAGAAATCATGGCTTGACTCTACCTGCCCCTCTCCACCGTCTTGATGGTGTTGTGAAAACGCCACGCGGGGTGGAGTTTGTTCCTCGACCTCAACTTGAGGAGTGTGATCCTTGCAGCAGCGCCAGCAATTCCGACAATGCCGCGTCCACCGTCTGGACCCGGACCTGTTGCCGATCTCCACGCAGACTCAGCAAGGTCGCCCTGGTCAAACCATCGGGACCAGCCAGTCCGACCCACACCGTGCCGGGCGCATGTCCCTCCTGAGTATCCGGTCCGGCAACGCCGGTCACCGCGATCCCCCAGTCCGCACCGGTGAGGGTGCGCACTCCCACAGACAGTGCCTCGGCGGTCTGGGCCGAGACCGCACCGTAAACATCGAGGACCTTCTGGTCCACGCCGCCCAGCGAGTGCTTCAGCGCCGTGGCGTAGACCACCAGACCCCCCACATAGGTCTTGGACGCGCCAGGAACCGCTGTGATCGTGGCCCCGAGCAGACCGCCGGTCAGGGACTCAGCGGTCGCCACCGTCAGGCCTGCACCGATCAGGTGGGCAACAAGCTGCTCGGCGATCGCCTCAGGAGGCATCGTCGGATTGGCTGGCTTTGCGCAGACGGATCGCATCGAAGACGTACATCACGCCGGTAATCACGGTCAAGGCAAAGGCCACCGCCATCACGCCCCACGCCACGACGAACCACACCGGAGCCACCGCCCAGGTCTGGTCGATCGGGTACGGCAGGAACATCAGCAACGCGATCGACTGCATCACCGTCTTCAACTTGCCTGCCGGAGCAGCAGCCATGACTGCGTACTTCAGCATCACCACGCGCATCCAGGTGATCCCCCACTCCCGCAGCAGGATCAGGATGGTCACCCACCACGGCAGTTCGGCGAAGATGCTCAACAAGATGAAGGCCGCGCCGGTCAGCGCCTTGTCTGCGATCGGATCCCAAATCTTGCCGAAGTCACTGACCAGGTCGCACTTTCGCGCCAGGCGTCCGTCGAAGAAGTCGGTGATGATCGCCACCGCGAAGGTGATCGTGCCGGCCAGCCGCCACCCGAATCCCGTGGACGGATCAACCAGCATCAGCACCACGAAGACCGGCACCAAGATCAACCGAAGCACCGTCAGTGCATTCGGTAACTGCGCAGGTATTGCGGATGACCGCAGCGATTCCGCGCCCATTACCCCTCCCACTCCACGACGAGGTCCACTCCGTCGGTATCGGTGACCCTACTCCAACCCAAGGCTCCCTCAGAAACCTGGGAGCCACCTGTGGAGACGGTCACCATGCCATCGACTTCCGGGCCTTGATGAGCTGCTCTACCGAGGGCCACACCGTCGGCAGAAACCTCTTCCACAAGCACCTGCACGCGGCTTCCCAGCCGCTGCGCGGCCCGGTCCGCACTCACCTGCTCCACCACGGTGGCGATGCGATCCACGCGGTCGGCGATCACCTCAGGATCGATCTTGGGACGCAGTCGTGCACCCTCAGTGCCTTCCTCATCGGAATAGCCGAACACCCCCACCACATCCAGTTGTGCGGTGCCCAGGAAGTCGGCAAGATCGTCGACCATGGCCTCGGTCTCACCGGGGAAACCGAGGATCACGTTGGCGCGGATACCGGCCTCAGGACGGTCGGCGCGGATTCTGCCGATGAGGTCCAAGAAGGAATCGGCGTCTCCGAAGCGGCGCATTCGTCGCAGCAGTTCCGCCGAGGAATGTTGGAAGGGCAGGTCGAAGTAGGGCACCACGGTCGGCAGGGTGAGCATGGCGTGCAGCAAGGCAGGGTTGATCTCGGCCGGCTGTAGGTAGCTCACCCGGATCCAGTCCAGGCCTTCGACCACGCTGAGTTCAGCCAGCAGGCTCTCCAGGTTGGTTCCCACATCACGGCCGTAGCCGGTGGAGTTCTCGCTGACCAGCACCACCTCGCGGACGCCACTGTCGACCAGCCAGCGGGCTTCGGACACGATCTCGGCACTGGGACGAGACAGATACGAACCCCGGAAGCTGGGAATGGCACAGAAGGCACAGCGTCGATCGCATCCCGAGGCGATCTTCAACGGCGCACTGGGGCCACTACCCAAACGCTGCCGCAATACCCGCGGGCCATTCGCAGGGCCTCCGACGAGATCACCATGCCCGGGAACCACCACTCCCACAGACCCCGCAGCGCGGGCCGCGGGCGCGATTGGCAACAGACTGCGCCGATCACGGGGAGCATGGGCGCTCAGCCGAGTGCCGTCGAGCACCGCGCGCAGCTTGGCCGCCACCTGCGGATAGTCGTCGAATCCGAGCACAGCGTCAGCCTCGGGCAGCGCCTCGGCCAGTTCGGAGCCATAACGCTCGGCCAGGCACCCGACGGCAACCACAGCCCGGGTGGTGTCGCCCTTCAGCTCCGCAGCGGCCAATAGGGTGTCGATGGAGTCCTTCTTAGCCGCATCGATGAAGCCACAGGTGTTGACCACCACCACAGCCGCTTGAGCCGGGTCGGTGACCAATTCGAAGCCGTCGGCAGCAAGGCGTCCGGCGAGTTCCTCGGAGTCCACCTCATTGCGAGCACATCCCAGGCTGATCAGGTGGACCGGTGTCAGATTCACCTGACCACGCTACCCCACGCCGAGGGTCTCAGCCCTCCCGGAGCGCGGCCAGCACCTCGTCGAGATCATCGGGTTTGACCAGGACCTCGCGGGGTTTGGAACCCTCGGAGGGACCCACGATGCCTCGGGTCTCCAGAATGTCCATCAGCCGTCCGGCCTTGGCGAAGCCAACCCGCAGTTTGCGCTGCAACATCGAGGTGGACCCCAGTTGCAGATCCACCACCAGTTGGCAGGCCTCCAAGACCAGTTCCAGGTCGTCGCCGATGTCCTCGGCGACCTTCTTGGACTCGACCGGGGCGTTGACATCCTCGCGGTATTGCGGTGACAACTGCTCGGTGACCTTCTTGACCACCGACCGAATCTCGGCCTCGGTCACCCAGGCCCCCTGGACGCGCAACGGCTTGGACTGCCCCATGGGTAGGAACAGGCCATCGCCTTGGCCGACCAGTTTCTCGGCACCGGGAGTGTCCAAAATGACGCGGGAGTCGGTCATCGAGGAGGTCGCGAATGCCAGGCGGGAGGGCACATTGGCCTTGATCAGGCCGGTGACCACGTCGGTTGAGGGACGCTGGGTCGCCAGCACCAGGTGGATGCCCGCGGCCCGAGCCAACTGGGTGATGCGCACGATCGAATCCTCGACGTCGCGAGGAGCGACCATCATCAGATCGCTGAGCTCATCGACGATCACCAGTAGATAGGGATACGGCGCCAGTTCGCGCTCCGATCCCGGCGGCAGGCTCACCTGTCCGGCCCGAACCGCCTTGTTGAAGTCATCGACATGGCGGAAGCCGAAGCTGGCCAGATCGTCGTAGCGGGCGTCCATCTCGCGAACCACCCACTGCAGCGCCTCGGCGGCCTTCTTCGCACTGGTGATGATCGGAGTGACCAGGTGCGGAATGCCCTCATAGTGGGTCAGTTCCACGCGTTTGGGGTCCACCAGCAACAGCCGCACCTCTTCGGGTGTGGCGCGCATCAGAATGGAGGTGATCATCGAGTTGACGAAGCTGGACTTGCCCGAGCCGGTGGCACCGGCCACCAGCAGGTGCGGCATCTTGGCCATATTGGCCACCACATAGCCACCCTCGACGTCCTTGCCGAGCCCGACCGTCATCGGGTGATGGTCGTTGCGGGCGCGATTGGAGCGCAGCACGTCACCCAAGGAGACGATCTCCTTATCGGCATTGGGGATCTCGATTCCGATCGCCGACTTTCCTGGGATCGGCGACAGGATGCGCACATCGGCAGAGGCGACCGCGTAGGCGATGTTCTTGCTCAGGGCGGTGACCTTCTCGACCTTGACCGCCTTGCCCAGCTCGACCTCGTAGCGGGTCACGGTCGGGCCACGGGTGTAGCCGGTCACCTGGGCGTCGATCTCGAACTGCCGCAGCACGTCGGTCAGACTCTTGACCACCGAATCGCTGGCTGCGGTACGCGCCTTGGGCACGCTGCCCGGTTTCAGGATCGCCGGATCGGGAAGCTCATAGACGACATCGCCGCTGAGTACGGGTTGTTCAGCGCGCAGCGGCGCCGAGGAAATCTCCGGCACCGCGGGCGGAGCTTCGACCGGCTGGCGGCGGCGGCCAGGCTTGACCGGCTCCTCAACGGCGACAGTCTCTTCGGCGTCGACCGCGGTATCGCCGTCCTCGAGCAGCGGGGTGTCGTAGGCACGGTGATTGAGGCCGTATTCAATGTCATCGGACGGCTCAGGCTTGATTCGGCCGAACAGCTCCTTGGCCTGGTGCCCGACCTCGTTCAGCGGAATGCCCAGCACGACCAGCAGGCCGGCGACGGCCAGGATCACCAACAACGGGACCGCAACCCAGACTCCGACCAACTCCACCAAGGGCGAGGACGAGAGGAATCCCAAGAAACCACCGGCGGCACGAACGTGGGCGGGGGCATTGCCAGCCGGCATCCCGCGCGCGATGTGAATCACACCGAGCACCCCGAACAAGGTGGCGGTCCAGCCGATGACCTGGCGTCCGGCCGATCCGTGTCGCTCGGGGTGTCGGAAGGTGCGCCAGGCGATGGCCACGGCCACGACCGGGACGGCGTAGGCGAAGACTCCCACCACGGTGGTGACACCGATAGCAATCCAGGCGCCCAGGGCGCCGGGCAACCCGAACCAGAACTCCGCAGCGATCAGCAGCGCGAATAACAGGAGGGCGAAAGCCGAGCCGTCATGGCGCTGCTCAGGCTCAAGGTCCTTCACCGACGGGGCGAGAACCCGGATACCCGAACCCACCACGCCGGCGACGCCGCGCCAGATCGCCACCAGGCCGCGGCCCAGTGCCGACATTGCCTTGGACAGCCCCGAGGGCTCCGGCTGCTTACGGGTCGTTCTCTTCTTACTTCCGGAGCTTCGGGAGGCGCTTTGACGCGAAGATGCGCTGCTGCGGCTCCGCGAAGGGGAAGACGCGCGGGTCGCCATGAGGCCAACTTAGGTGATGGCGCCCACCAAACGCGGTTTCCACGCCGAGCGGGGACTCATTGGTCCTGCCCAGGCGCCGCACCGGGTCAGAAGTGCTTCCAGCCCAGCGTTTCCAGATCGGGCTCGGCACCGTCCACCAGCACCGCAGGGTCACCAGGCAGCACCCGACCCAGCACGGTCCAGCCGTCCGGCACCTGATTGGGGGCGAAGGTGGCTACCAGGGCGTGGTCATCGCCGCCGGTGAGCTGAAAGACCAGCGGATCGCCACCGCCCACAGCGGCCGCTACAGCTTGCTGCGGCTCGGCGATCTCGAAGGCACTGGAGTCCAGATCGACGCACACCCCTGAGGCGCGACACAGATGCCCCAGATCGGCCAGCAGCCCATCGGAGATGTCGATCATGGCTCCGGCACCGGCGTCGGCAGCGATGCGTCCCTGGCCGTAGGGCACCTCGGGTACGCGGTGGGCCACCACGACTGCTGCCGGAGATCGGAAACCGCGAGTCAACACGGCAAGGCCCGCTGCGGCCCAGCCGAGCCGCCCGGTCATGGCCACCACCTCGCCGGGCTTGGCGCCGGCCCGGGTGATCGGCTCACGTCCGCGTTGGTCGGCCAACACCGTTACCGTGACCACAATGACCGGCGCCGAGGTCAGATCACCGCCCACCAGCGCCACACCGGCCCGGTCCGCCTCGATGGCGACCCCCTCGGCGAATCCGTCGACCCACTCGACTGCGGTCTGGGACGGCAGCGCCAGGCTGATCACAATGCCGACCGGAACCGCCCCCATCGCCTCAGCATCGGCGACGCAGGCAGCGACCGCCTTGCGGCCGACATCCTGTGCCGCCGACCAGGAGCGCCGAAAATGCACGTCCTCCACCATCGTGTCGGTGGACACCGCCAGGTCGCCGGCCAAGCGCAATACCGCAGCATCGTCGCCGACGCCGACCTGCTCGGCGGCGCTCGGGGAACGGTGGGCCGTGATGCGATCGATCAGCGCGAACTCGCCCAGCTCAGCGATGGACGTGCCGGCCATCAGTTACAGGGCCCGCGGGCCGAGTCCGGCGAGCTTTCCGGAGATGCCGCCGGCGGCGCGCAGGGCAGCACCGTTCTCGAAGGTCTCCGACGCTCCGCGCGCAAGCTGCTCCTTGGCCTCAGCGATCATCCCGTGCAGAATCGCGGCCGGGGGCATGTCTGGCCACAGATAAAGCGCCATCGCACCGGGAATCGAGTTCACCTCGTTGACGTAGACGTTCTCGCCGTCACAGAGGAAATCCACCCGACAGATACCGCTCAGCCCGGTCGCCTGCTGCACGCGCAGCGCGGCCTGCTTCATCGCCTCGGTGACCGAATCAGGCACCTGGGCAGGCAACTCGCGGGGGGCATTGGTCAGCCCGTCGCTGGCCATGTACTTATTGCTGTAGTCGTAGATCGCGGTCGCCGTCGAGCGGGTGGGCTTCTCCACCAGGGACGCAGCGAACTGCGGATGCGTGATGAAGGAGATGTTCAGGTCGAACAGGTCCTTGCGGTAAGGCTCGATCACCGCACCGTCGCGCAGGTAGGGGCTGGTGGTGGTCAACGCCACGGCAGTCTCGTAGCTGTCGACGACCTCGATGCCGATCGAGGACCCGCCGAAGCGGGGCTTGACGATGTAGGGCGGCTCGAAGTCCGGTTCCCAGCCCGCCACGACCAGACGTCGCGGCAGAGCGGGCAGCTTCACCTCGGCCATGAGCGCCCCGAAGGCGTACTTGTCCATGCCCAAAGCGGCCGCAGCCGGCGTGGAACCGGTGGCCGGAACGTCCATCATCGCGAACAGGCTTTGGGCGCCACCGCTCTCCCCTGCTCCGCCATGCAGCGCCAGCAGCACCACGCCCAACTCGACCGGACGCTTGCGCATGCCCTTCACCGGCTGAAAGCTCATGGCACCGTGCGCCAGGCGGATCTCCAACTCGGTGCTGCCCTTGGGCGCACCCTCCAGATAGTCGCGCGCTTCGGTGGCAGCCGGCACCAGATGCCAGGAGCCGCCCCGATCCCAGTACACGCATTGCACCTGGTCGCCGGCCTCGACCAGCACTCGTTCACACTGCAGACCGGTCAGAATGGAGATGTCGTGCTCCGCCGACGGACCTCCGAACAGCACGGTAATCAGTTCACTCACCTAAAACGCCTTCCCAACTCAGCCTTGTGCACGCAGTCTCACGCGTAATGATCCGGCAGGTCATTCTCGTACAGAACGACATCATGCTCTTTCAGACGCGCGGAGACAGCCTCGGTCGCCTCATCGCGGCTTTCGAAACACAGTACTTCGCCCGGGCCCTCGGACGCACCACTGAGCAGGGCACGCCGATTGGTCCAGCCCACCACCACCAAGGTGTGCTGCGGCCGGCTCACCACCAAGCGGGCCAGATCGGCATTGCGTTGTGCCTGGTTAGCACCCAATTCGACCATTCCTGGCGTCACCACATACAGCCGGCCGTCCCCACCCAAACGAGCGGCCGCCCCACGCACCGCGTGAGCGGCGCCGGTGGGATTGGAGTTGTAGGTGTCGTCGATGACCGCAATTCCCTGGGGGCTTTGCACCAATTCGGCCCGATGCGGTGCACTGGGCAAAGCCCGGTTGGCGAACAGGGCCGCCGTGACCGGAACGTCTAGGGCCAGCGCGACGCCGATGGCGCAGGCCAAGTTGATGGGATGACCGAACTGCTGGGCCGGAAGCTGGGTCAGTTCCGCACCCCTGATCACGATGCGCCAGGCATCCTCGACCAAGGCCACCGCGACATCGGCTTCGGCGGCGCCCTGGGTGGAGCAGCGCACCACGGTGCGCTCGGCCTCCAGAGAGTCGGCCAGTGCGGCCAACTCCGGTTCGTCGATGTTGAGCACGATGGCCGGTGCGGACTCGGTGATCTCGGTCTTGGCCCGCACGATGGTCGCCCGATCCTTCATGCGCGAGAGGTGGGCCTCCCCGATGGAGGTGATCACAGCCACCGACGGCGGAAAGGCCGTGCACAGCTTGCGGATCTCACCAGGGCCGTAGGTGCCCATCTCGGCCACCAGCACCGCGGTGCCGGGACGAAGCTGGTCGTTGATGGTGCGCGACAGACCCATCAGATTGTTGAAACTGCCCGGGCTGGCCAACACGGTCTGCGACGCCGACAACACGAAATCGACGTAGAGCTTGGTGGAGGTCTTGCCGTAGGAGCCGGTGATGCCGACCACAGTGGGGTTCACCTTGGCCAAGATCTGTTCGGCCTGCCGCACGAAGCGCGACGCCAAGGAGGTCTCGATCGGGCTCATGATGGCCAAAGCCAGATCCACCAGCAGGGGGGTCGCCAGTGCCACCACGACGGTCAGCGGCGCCAGCAGCAGGAACGCCAGCCCCACAGCGATCAGTTCCAGCACCGCCACTGCGGCCACAAGGCGCTTGACCCGGGCGGTGAACACCAACGGCTTGGCACCGCGAAGGCCCAGGCCCACCGGCCAGTACGCCACCACCAGAGCCGAACCGATCGCCAGCGGTGCCGCCCAGAAACCGGCCAGAGCGAAGAGCACCGCAACGGCAGCCAAGCCAGCGTTCACCGGCCGCTTCACTAGCCACAGTCCTGCGAAGCTGGTCGCCTCCCCCGGCACGTAGTGCTCGCGCTGGGCGACCCGCAACCAGCGGATATCGGCGACCACGATGGCCGCAATCGCAGCAGCCAGAACGAACCAGTTCAGCAGATTCATGCCGTCACACTCCTCAACGCCGTACGCAGCGGCCCGGCCAGGTGATCATCGAGTTGGTGGGTAGCGCCGTCCACGACCGTAAGTTCGGCGCACTCGCCCAGGATTTCTTGAGCCGCGTGGGCAACCGCCACCGGGACCTCGGTATCGTCCGCGCCCCACACCATTCGCACCGGAATACCGGCCTGGGCGATCGCGCGAAGTTGCTCGGCGTAACCCTCATTGACCGCGCTCACCATGATGGTGCGCATCACGCCGACCGCGGCGCGATAGTCCGCAGAGCCGTAGCGCTGACGGTAGCTCTCCATACGCTCGTCACTGATCAGTTTGTGGGCATACAGCCACCGCACGACCCGATAGGCGAGCTTGGGTTTCCCGCCGGTACTGCGCCGTAGCAGGGGAACCCCGGTGAGCACCAAGGCACTGACCCGTTCCGGGGCCAAGGCGGCCATCTGCACGGCGATGCGTCCACCGAAGGAATGCCCGGCCAGCACCAGCGGCTGCCCTTGGGGTAGTCCGGCCAGCAGAGCCTGGGCGTAGTCGGCGGTGGTCCAGGCTGTTGGCGGGGCGCTGGTGGCACCGAAGCCGGAAAGGTCGAAGGCGACGGCGTCCTGGTCGAAAAGCACCGGTTCCCAGTCGCGTCGGCTGCGTCCCCAGCCGTGCAGGGCCCAGATCCGCGATTCGGCCTCACCGTATCGCTCGGCCATCATTCCGGTTCCGGGTACGGATATCAGCACCCGCAAATCTTAGCCGAAGCCGATCAGTCCTTCGGCGAGCGGGGAACCCGGTGCCCCACCCGAATGTCAAAGACCATCTCCGGCGCCATTTCGCCACGAATTTCGGCCAGCATGCCGGTCAGCGCCGCCATGATTCGGGCACTGGCTTTGCGCACAGCTTCGGGATCATCGGCTGGTCCCAGATCCTGAAGATCGATGGGCTTTCCGGCCCGCATGATCATGGTCTTGCGGGGGAGCAGCCGTGGCCAGGTGGCCTTCTTGCCCGGCATGAGCAGGTTCGCCCCCCACTGCGCCACCGGCACCACCGGGACGCCGGTGCTGAGCGCCAGCCGAGCCGCGCCGGGACGGGCCGTCATGGGCCAGGTCTGCGGATCTGCAGTAATGGTGCCTTCGGGGTAGATCACAACGCACTCCCCCGCCGCCAAAGCCTCTTTGGCGTGGACGAGGGCATCTTTGGCGCGCTCAGTGTTTCGTTCCACCGGAATCTGCCCGGTGGCTCGTGCCAATTGGCCGATCACCGGAACCCGCCAAAGGTCCGATTTGCCCAGGGCGCGCGGCCAGCGGCCATTCCAGATCAGGTACTGCGCCAGCGCGATCGGGTCGAATTTCGAAATGTGGTTCGACACCACGATCACCGCACCGTCGGCGGGCAGGGTCGCTGCATCGTCCCAATCGCAGTCGACGGCGGCGCGCACCAATCCGGCCACCGCCCGCACAGTGCGCCGATAGATCGGCTGCACGGGGGTGGGATTGGCCACCTTCAGCGCCAGCTTCGCCCGGGCGGTGCCCCGAACGGCTGGACGCAGCGGTTCCTCGAAACTCACCCAGCGATCTTGGCAGGCAAAGTCTTCGGCAGCCAACCCGGACGCTTCGCCTCAAAAGCGGCGATGTCGGCGTCATGGCTCAGCGTGATCGCGATATCGTCCAGGCCCTCGAGCAGGCGATGCCGGGTGTAGTCGTCGATCGCGAAGTCGAAGACCTGGCCACCAGCGGTGATGGTCTTGGCGACCAGATCAACGCTGGACTCCACGCCCGGGGTTTCCTCGGCGATAGCCCACAGTTGCTCCACCACGGACTGATCGACGGTCGCGATCACCAGCCCGGCCTTGCCGGAGTTGCCGCGGAAGATGTCGCCGAAGCGGGAACCGATGATGACTCGGAAACCGTAGTTCTGCAAAGCCCAGACGGCGTGCTCGCGGGAGGAGCCGGTACCGAAGTCCGGGCCCGCGACCAGAATCGAGCCCGCGGCATAGGCCGGCTGATTGAGCACGAACTCCGGATCGTTACGCCAGGCGGAGAACAGGCCGTCCTCGAAGCCGGTGCGGGTGACCCGCTTGAGGTAGACCGCCGGAATGATCTGGTCGGTGTCGACATTGCTGCGTCGCAGCGGAACCGCGATACCGGTGTGTGAACTGAACTTTTCCATGTCGATCTCCTTACAGGTCCGCCGGGGAGCTCAGGGTGCCGCGAATCGCGGTGGCCGCAGCCACCAGCGGTGACACCAGATGGGTGCGTCCGCCCTTGCCCTGACGCCCTTCGAAGTTGCGGTTGGAGGTGGACGCACTGCGCTCACCGGGGGCCAACTGGTCGGGATTCATGCCCAAGCACATCGAACAGCCGGCTGCCCGCCATTCGGCGCCGAACTCGGTGAAGATCGCATCCAGTCCCTCTTCCTCAGCCTGGGCCTTCACCCGTGCCGAACCGGGAACCACCAGCATCCGCACGCCGTCGGCGATCGTGGCTCCCTTCACCACCTCAGCGGCGGCGCGCAGGTCTTCGATGCGTCCGTTGGTGCATGAGCCCAGGAAGACCGTGTCGACCTTGATCTGCTGCATCGGGGTTCCGGCGCTCAAGCCCATGTACTCCAACGCCCGCTCGGCGGCGGCTTTGGCCACCGGATCGGTGAAGTCGTCAGGCCCCGGCACGCTGGCCGACAGCGGCACGCCCTGGCCGGGGTTGGTGCCCCAGGTGACGAAGGGGCTCAACTGGCTGGCGTCGATGTCGACCTCCGCGTCGAAGGTGGCGTCGGCATCGCTGAACAGCGTGCGCCAATGAGCCACTGCGGCGTCCCAATCGGCACCTTCGGGGGCATGTGGACGGCCCTTCAGGTAGGCGAAGGTCGTCTCGTCCGGCGCGACCATGCCGGCCTTGGCACCCCATTCGATGCTCATATTGCAGATGGTCATGCGACCTTCCATCGACATCTTCTCGATGGTGTCGCCGCGGTACTCCACGATGTAGCCCTGGCCGCCACCGGTCCCAACCTTCGCGATCAGGGCCAGCACGACGTCCTTGGCCGTAACTCCGGCCGGCAACTCGCCGGTGATATTCACAGCCATCGTCTTCGGACGAGCCTGCGGCAAGGTCTGGGTGGCCATCACATGCTCCACCTCAGAGGTGCCGATGCCGAAGGCGAGCGCCCCAAAGGCGCCGTGGGTCGCGGTATGGGAGTCACCACAGACCACGGTCAGGCCAGGCTGGGTCAGACCCAACTGCGGGCCGATGATGTGCACCACACCCTGGTCGAGATCACCCAGCGAGTGAATCCGCACCCCGAACTCGGCCGCATTCGCACGCAAGGTGTCGACCTGCAGCTTGGAGACCGGGTCGGCGATCGGTGCGGTGATGTTGAGGGTGGGGGTGTTGTGATCCTCGGTGGCCATGGTCAACTCGGGACGGCGCAGGGTGCGTCCGGCCAACCGCAGACCATCGAAGGCTTGCGGGCTCGTGACTTCATGAACCAGGTGCAGATCGATGTAGAGCAAATCCGGCTCGCCATCGGCTGTACGCACGACGTGCTCGTCCCATACCTTGTCACTGAGGGTTTTTCCCATCGGATCTCCATCGCTCGCGGGGAATATCTGAAGCTCAAACCAGTGTAGCCCTTGCATATCATGATCCGAGACGGCAGTCTTAGCCTATGGACAGTTCAAGTGGTGTTGGTGTTCTTGACAAGGCAGCTCTCGTGCTCACCGCATTGGAGCAAGGGCCAACGACTCTGGCCGGATTGGTCACTGCAACCGGACTGGCCCGCCCTACCGCGCACCGTCTTGCGGTCGCCCTTGAGCATCATCGGCTGGTCAGCCGCGACCTCCAAGGCCGCTTCGTCCTCGGGCCGCGTTTGACCGAGTTAGCCTCTGCAGCCGGCGAGGATCGGCTGTTGGCCACGGCCGGTCCGGTCCTGGCCCGGCTGCGCGACATCACCGGGGAATCCGCTCAGCTCTTCCGCCGCCAAGGCGATATGCGCGTCTGCGCGGCCGCGGCCGAGCGGCCCGTCGGCTTGCGCGACACCATTCCGATCGGCACCCAGTTGACGATGAGCGCCGGGTCTGCGGCTCAGGTGCTGCTTGCCTGGGAGGATCCGGACCGGATTCAGCGCGGGCTGCAGAACTCGTCCTTCTCGGCCGTGGCGCTGGCCACGGTGCGTCGGCGCGGCTGGGCGCAGTCGGTGGCCGAACGCGAGCCCGGCGTGGCATCGGTCTCTGCCCCGGTTCGCTCTCCCAGCGGCAAGGTCATCGCCGCGGTGAGTGTGTCCGGCCCCATAGAGCGGCTGTCCCGGCAGCCCGGACGGCTGCATGCTCCGGCGGTCATCGCGGCCGCCGAGCGCCTCTCAGAGGTGCTGCGCCGCAACGGCGGTGAGGGCTGAGCCCCACTCCAGCCAATAGCCGTGCGGATGCCCCCGGCCCACCACAGCATCGTCGAGATGTCCGTGGCGCCATCGGGCCACCCGCAACACGCTGAGGCTTTCGTGGGCATGGCTTTCCGGCCAGGACAGTCCTCGGGTCAGGTCGGGCGCCTCATAGGCCACCCAACTCAGATCCTGCTGGCGCCCTAAAGCGTTGAGCTGGGCCCAAAACCGCGCCTGATCAGCCTGACCGAGATAGTTCAACACCCACGAGGTGGTGATCACCGGATGCCCAGTGTCGATCCGCGCCACCGTCGCGGCCAAGTCGTCGACGGCATCACCGGCAACCACCAGCGGCCGCAACGCCACAGCTTGGTCCAAGGCCGCCCGCAGGCGAAGGAAGCGGTCGGCCTGATCCGGCCACACACAAGCCTCCAACCAGCGCACCTGGTCGGGATCGCCGATGTCGACCGGTGCACGATCCAGCCCGACTCGGCTCACGATGCGGGCCAGGTCGGTCGGCGGAAAGCCCGCCGGCAGTGCCCCGTCGATCCGGCAACTCACCTCGATATCGCCGCCACCGACGACCTGATCACCCCAGCGATAGCGATAGCGGTCGCTGAGCAGATTCAGCCCCGCGCTGGCACCGACGTCCACCTGGCCCAAGGCGCCCACCTCGTCCGCGACCTGCGTCAGGCCCAGCATGAGCACCGCGCTTCGTCCGATCTCGTTGGTTTGAGGCACCCGCGAGGTCACGATGTCGATCAACTCGCCGCGACGGCGCTGGCAGAACTCCACCAGGGCCGGGATGCCGTCATCGGTGCGTGGCTGGTCGACCAGGTTCGGATACCACGCCGCCAGCGGCTCCCCCGGATCGGCGAGCAACAGAAAGTGGATGGCGGCGAAGAGGGTCACCGGCAGCCGTGAAGCGGCTGGGGCGGCGCCCAGGATGCTCAGCACCTCCGGCTGTTCGGCCGCCCCGGCGGCGAAGGCTGCGTACAACGGAGCACGGCGTCCAGCGACCGTCACGAACTCGGCAAGCAGCGTCCGCTCTTGTGCATAGTCGTTCACCGATGACCAGACCATCTTCGACATCTACCACTTTCGAAACGGGAATGCACTATTCAGGTCCAGTTTGCGCCCCCATGGCGGGACGAAGTGACTTCGCGAACCGAATTGCGGTTCACTGTCTGAGCAAGCATGGAAGGAAGCTGATGTCCCAGCCCTCACCTCAGCCCCGTTCTGCGGTCGATGCCCTGCCCGGGTATGTCGCCGGACGCCGGGCCGAATCGGCACTCACCGAACCCCTGGCCTCCAATGAGAGCCACTTTCTGCCCACCCCCTCGGTGCTGGCCGCCATCGCCGGAGCCGCAGTTCGGGTGAATCGCTACCCCGACATGGCCAGTTCGACGCTGCGCGCAAAGCTGGCCGAGCGGTACGGCGTGGACCAGACTGAGGTCGCCGTCGGCCCGGGCAGTGTCGGCGTACTGAGCCAACTGATCTCGGCGGTCTGCGACCCCGGCGACGAAGTGATCTTCGCTTGGCGTTCCTTCGAGGCCTACCCCATCTTGTGCCAGCTTGCTGGAGCCACACCGGTCCCGGTGCCGCTCACCGACACCGAGGCTCATGACTTGGCGGCGATGACCGCCGCGATCACCGAGGCCACCAAGGTGATCCTGCTGTGCACCCCCAACAATCCCACCGGCATCAGCATCAGCCACGACGACCTGCGCGCCTTCCTGGACACGGTGCCCAGCCACATCCTGGTGGTCATCGACGAGGCCTACCGGGAGTACTCCCCCGACACCGCACCCGATTCGCTGAGCCTGTACCGGGACTACCCCAATCTGTGTCTGCTGCGCACATTCTCCAAGGCCTACGGCCTGGCTGGGCTGCGCGTTGGCTATGCCATCGCCGGCGCCCACCTCGCCGAAGGTCTGCGGCGCACCCAGGTGCCGTTCTCGGTGAGTGGCGCCGCCGAGGCCGCCGCCGTCGCCGCTCTGGACTCCACCGAAGAGGTCTCCCGGCAAGCCGCCGAGGTGGCTCGGGAACGCGATCGAGTGATCGCCGCGGCCCGCGAGCTCGGCTGGACGGTACCCGACAGCACCGCAAACTTCGTGTGGCTGCGGCTCGACGACCCGCGTCGCGAAGAGTTGATGGCCGCCTTCGACAAGACCGACATCCTGGTGCGGGGCTACACCGGTGACGGCATCCGGGTGACCGTGGCCGGCCCGATCGCCAACGACCGCGTCCTGTGGGTCCTCAACGACCGCCGCGATCTGGCTGAGCCGACCCAGCCCGAGGACGCCGAGTCGCCCGCAGAGCCAGCCGAAGCCTGACCTCCACAGACCAGTAATGCCCGCCCCCCGGAGGGGACGGGCATTACTTGTTTGGTAGCCCCGAGGGGATTCGAACCCCCGCTACCGCCTTGAGAGGGCGGCGTGCTAGGCCGCTACACAACGGGGCCAAACGGGTGTCGTGATCGTGTTGCCACGATTGCGACGCCAGCGAAGACTAGCGCACTGGATTCGCCTCGGCGAATCGACCAACGCGGTGATTCCTCACTGCGTTGGGGTACTAGGACTCGAACCTAGACTGACGGAACCAGAATCCGGCGGGCTGCCAATTACCCCATACCCCATCGTCTATCAGTAGTCACTGCAACCGGATCACGGCCCTTGTGCCACTCATAGACTTGCCGGCCTGGTGAGGCCGGCGACGAGCCACTTTACTAGAGGGCAGGCGAGGCCACCAAACCGGATCGCGGTGTTCGGGTCGCGAGTTTCATTCGTTTGCCGATGAACACCGCCACAGCGGCGAATCCGGCGAAGCCGACCAGGTTCCAAACCAACTCCGGCCAAGTGGCGACACTCACCGCCCGGGTCTCAGCCATGGTTCCCGAGATCGCGGCGTAGCCGAAGGCGAGCAGGTTATTCACCACGTGGGCAGCGATGCCGGCTTCCAGCCCGCCGGTCTTGATCACCAGCCACCCGGCGATCAAACCGAAGGCGAAGCGGTGCAGGAACAGCGGCAGATTCTGCCCACCATGCATCAACGCGAAGATGAACGCCGAGGCCACCACCCCGAACCAGCGCTGATAACCCATCGCCAGCTTCCCGGCGAGGTTGTCGCCGGCGGCCAGGGCGTTGAAACTCGGCGCGGCCGAATGCAGCGCTTGGATCAGATAGCCGCGGAAGAAGTACTCCTCGCCGGCCGCTTGGAGCGGAGCCAGCAGCAGGATCACCACCAGGTACCCGACCCATTGGGTTTCTGGGGACCACACCCACGCCTGACCGATTCGCGAGATCGCCCAGATTCCGCCGAGCACCACGAATCCGGCACCGGTGGCGATCGCGGCGTACCGCCAGCGGAATCCCGGTTGCACCGACGACAGCCACCGCGGATCGAAGCGATGCAGGAACAACACCAACGCCATCGTCATCGGGATCAGGAAGGCCAGGCTGACCAGATTGGCGGTCATCTTCGCCAGTTCGTTGGCGCTACTGCCGGTACTGAAGCTGGCCAAGGTCCCCGGCGAGCCGGAGCCCACCCAGAACAGCCAGATCACCGCCAAGGCGATGTAGCCGCGGATGATCCAGAAGCTGAGCAGCCCCAGCATGGCTCCGCCGATCCCCAGGGCCAGTGCCTTGCCGGGTCGACGTTCGCTCGGCAGCACCCCGAGGGCCTGCGAATACTCGACGTCGGGGCGCGGCTCGAAGTCGACGAAACGGTCTTTCCAACTCATGCTCAGTCCTCGCTCACCACGGGGTTGGTCAACGTCCCGATGCCCGAGATCGCCACGCTCACCGTGTCACCGGGGACGATCTCCCCGATCCCGGCCGGGGTGCCGGTGAGAATCACATCTCCGGGCAGCAGGGTGGTGAAGGCCGACACGTGGGCGATCAGTTCGGGGATCGAGAACACCAGGTCGGCGGTGTTGCCGACCTGGCGGACCTCGCCGTTCACCGTGGTCACCACATCCAGATCGGCGGCCTCGCCCAACTCCAGATGCGTGGAGATCCATGGACCCAGTGGGCAGAAGCTGTCGAAGCCCTTGGCACGGGCCCATTGACCGTCGCTGCTTTGCAGGTCGCGGGCGGTGACGTCATTGGCGGCGGTGTACCCGAAGATCACCTCGGCGGCCCGCTCGACCGGGACCCGGCGACAGATCCGTCCGATCACGACGGCCAGTTCGCCTTCATAGTGCAGATTGGCTGTCTCGGCCGGACGAACAATCGGCTCATGGGGGCCGATCACCGCCGTGTTGGGCTTGAAGAACATCAGCGGGCTGGACGGCACCTCAGCACCCCGCTCGGCCGCGTGCTCGGCATAGTTGCGCCCGATCCCCACGACCTTGCTGCGCGGAATCACCGGGGCGACCAGGCGGACGTCGGCCAGCGGTAGGCGCTCTCCGGTGTAGTGCACGGGTCCGGCAAGCGGATCTCCGGACACCACGGCGATGGTCTCGGGGTTCTCTCCTTGGTCCTCGGCGAGCTCAACCACCCCGTAGGTGGGTTCTGCCTGAGCGACAAATCGGGCAATACGCATGGCGCACACCCTAGCCGCCTCGACGATCGATCTGCGCTCAGCGCGATCATCCCGAAACGGCACGGGGGTGGGCGCGTCGTCGCGCACCCTCCCCCTCGCGGCTGCCGGCCGACGTGCTTTCCGGCTTAGGCCGGACGCATCGCTGCCAGATCCTCGGCGACCGTCGTGATCGGACGCAGCCCGAACTCGGCCACCAGCACCTCCAGAACCTCAGGGGATACGAAAGCGGGCAGCGTGGGTCCCAGGTAGATGTCGCGCACCCCCAAGGCCAGCAGACTCAGCAGCACACAGACCGCCTTTTGCTCATACCACGACAACACCAGCGACAGCGGCAGGTCGTTGATCCCGACCCCCAATGCTTCGGCCAGCGCCGAGGCGACCTTCACCGCCGAGTAGGCGTCATTGCATTGGCCCATGTCCAACAGTCTCGGCAGCCCGGCCACCGTGCCCAGAGACAGATCGTTGAACCGGAACTTCCCGCAGGCCAAGGTGAGCACGATGCTGTCGTCTGGGGTGTTCTCCACCAGGTGGGTGAAGTAGTTGCGGCCATGCAGTGCACCGTCGCAGCCGCCCACCAGGTAGAGGTGCTTCAACTCACCAGTGCGGATCGCGTCCAGCACCACATCGGCCACGCCCAGCACCGCGTGGTGGCCGAAGCCGGTGGTCAGCTCGCTGCCACCATTGATGCCGGTGAAGTCCATCGGCTGGGCCCAGCCGCCGAGTTGCTTGGCCTTGGCGATCACCGCAGAGAAGTCCTTGCTGCCGTCGGCGGCGGTCGGCACATGGGCCAGTCCCGGCAAGCCGACCATGGCGGTGGTGAAGATGTTGTCGGCATAGACCGGTTTCGGCGGCATCAGACAGTTGGTGGTGAACAGGAACGCCCCAGGCACGCCCACGAATTCCTTGCGCTGGTTCTGCCAGGCGGTTCCGAAGTGACCTTTCAGGCAGGAGTAGGCGGCCAGTTCGGGATAGCCGTGCGCCGGCAGCATCTCGCCGTGGGTGTAGATGTCGACACCCTGACCTTCGCACTGCTCAGCCAACATCTTCAGATCGTGCAGGTCGTGGCCGGACACCACGATGAACGGGCCTGGCTGCACCTGCATGCTCACTGCGCTGGGTACGGGGTGGCCGTAGCTGGCGGTGTTGGCCTCATCGAGTAGTTCCAGACAACGGAAGTTGATCAGGCCGAAGTCGTGCAGCAAGGTCAGCCACTCGCCGGTCTCGTGCGATCGGGACGCTGCGGCCAGTCCCTCGATCAGCCAGGCCTCCACGGACGCATCGCGATAGCCCAGGACGTAGGCGTGGTAGGCATAGGCCGCCATCCCCCGCAGTCCCAAGACCAGCAGCGACCGCAGCGATGCCTCAGCGCCGTCCGGGACGAAGATCTCCTCGGGGCCAGCAATCGCCGCCAGCGCTGTTTCGGCCGCGGTGAGGCGGGCCCGGCGCGCGTCGATCTGGTCAGCCAACTGATTGCATTGCTCGGCGTCAAAGTTCACATTCGTGACCGTTGCGAACAGCCCCTCCATGAACAGCGGCGCCAACTCGGTGACCTGAGCCGGGGTCTCGACCACGGTGGCCAGCCGCATCAACTCGTAGGTGATGCGGTCCTGGGCCGCTGCTGTCGGAACGTCCTTGCCACAGTTGCTCACCTCCAGACAGGCAGCAGAGCCGACGGTTTGCTCGCACTGGAAACAGAACATTCCCATAGGTGATCGGGCCTTTCTGAGAGGGACTAAGGCCGCCGGTGGCGGCGTTGTTCCCGACAGAGGCTAGGGTCGGTCTGCTGGGCACGTCTGTCGCCCGGGCAACACTTTGGAGGGCCATGAAAGTCACCACCTCGGCAGCGCCGGTTCCTGGTGCGGACGATCAGCAGGCCTTCCTCGCCTCCGTCCTGGGACAGGGACGCACGGCCACCGACCTCGATGCCTTGATCCAGGCCGGCTATGGCCGGCTCCTCACCGCCCCGGCCGGCACCCGGGTCGCGGTGCGGGCCGCGGCGCAAACCTCGTTCTTCGTGGTGCTGTCCGGACGGCTCCAGGTGATCCGCACCCGCACCGACGGCAGTCGCCACATCATCGACGTGGTGGACGCCGGTGGGGCCTGCGGTGCCGTCACCGCCTTCGCCCCGACCCCGCGCTGGCCGGCCGATGTGCATGCAGCCCAGCCGGCTCGGCTTCTGGAGGTGAACACGACCTGGCTGTTCGGCACCGACCCCACCGAATCCCTGGCCCACCTCCTGCTGCGCCAAGGGCTCCTGCAGAACTGTGTGCGACTGCTGGCTGAACGCGCGCGCAATCTCAACGCCCGCAGCGAACTGCTCGGTCGGCGTTCCCTGCGAGCCCGGTTGGCGTTCTACCTGATCCGCCACGCCGACGCCTCCGGCACCGTGGCCGGCAGTCTTACCCGCCAGGAACTGGCTGATCATCTGCAGGTGTCCCGGGCGTCCATGACCCGAGAGCTGGGACGGATGGTCGATGCCGGCCTGATCTCGGTGGACGGTCGAGTCTTCCGACTGCGCGACCGTGCGGCCGTTTCAGCCCTCGCCCGCTGATCGACTCGATAGTCTCGCCGTCATGAGTACTTCCTTCGACGCCGTCGAACTGATCCGACGCAAACGCGACGGTGAGCGCCTCGAGCCTGCGGCGATCCGCTGGCTGATCACCGCCTACACCGCAGGGGTCGTGAGCGATGAGCAGATGTCTGCCATGGCGATGGCGATCTTCTTCCAGGGTCTGGATCGGGCCGAATTGGTCACCTGGACCCAGGCCATGATCGACACCGGCGAACGCATGAACTTCTCGACTCTGGCTCGGCCCACCGTCGACAAACACTCCACCGGCGGAGTTGGCGACAAGATCACTTTGCCGTTGGCCCCGCTGGTCGCGGCCTGCGGAGCGGCGGTCCCCCAGCTCAGCGGACGAGGCCTGGGCCACACCGGCGGCACCTTGGACAAGCTCGAGGCGATCCCGGGTTGGCGTGCCCAGTTGAGCAATGCCGACATGCTGGCCCAACTCGATTCGGTGGGCGCGGTGATCTGTGCGGCCGGTTCGGGGTTGGCACCGGCGGACAAGAAGCTCTACGCGCTGCGCGATGTCACCGCCACCGTGGAGTCGATCCCGATGATCTCGGCCTCCATCATGAGCAAGAAGATCGCCGAAGGAACCGCTTCCCTGGTGCTCGACGTCAAGACCGGCTTGGGCGCCTTCATGAAGACCCGCGCCGCCTCGCGGGAACTGGCCACCACCATGGTCGAGATCGGCAAGGACGCCGGGGTGAACACCGTGGCGCTGGTCACCGCCATGGACGCTCCGCTCGGACGTACCGCCGGTAACGGTGTGGAGGTCGCCGAATCGGTGGAGGTGCTCGCCGGCGGCGGCCC
>JAEXAS010000010.1 GCA_023458095.1 Actinomycetes bacterium
GGGGTAGGTCCGGTGCTCTGATACAGCGCACGGTCAGGGGGCGGTGGTGGCATACGCTGCCGGGCATGTCTGATCCGTTGGCGAACCTGAAGATCATCCCCGCACCGCAGGTGCGTGACCGCATCGATATGGCTGGAGCGATCCGCGCCCTGCGGGCGGTGCTCGCCGACGGGTTCGACCCCGAGACCGACCAGCACCGGGCCGTGGCGCACTACCGCAACGGCCAGTTGCTCATGATGCCGGCCGATTTCGGCGGCTATGCCGGGCAGAAGTTGGCCACCGTCGCCCCGGACAATCCCGGACGCGGTCTGGACCGGATCCAGGCGGTTTACGTGCTGTTCGACGCCATCACCCTCACCCCGGTGGCGCTGATCGACGGCACCGAAATCACCAGCCTGCGTACCCCGGCTTTGGCGGCGGCCATGTTGGACGTGGTCGCGGTTCCCGAGGCGTCCACGCTGGTCATCTTCGGAACCGGTCCGCAGGGAATCCGGCACGTCGAGGCCGTCTCGGCGGTGCGTCCGATCCAGCGAGTGCGCTTTGTCGGACGCGACCAGCAGCGTGCCGAGGCCGCCGTCGCCGCTGTGGCCGATATGGGTCTGGACGTCGCGGTCGGCAGCGTCGAGGATGCCTTGGGCGCCGACATCGTGGTGTGTGCCACCTCTGCGCGTGAGCCGATCCTGGACGATGCGCTGATCCAGCCGCACACCGCCGTGGCAGCCATTGGTTCCCATGAAGCGCAGGTCCGGGAACTGCCCGCAGCGCTGATGGGACGCTCGCAGGTCATCGTGGAATCAGACCGGGTGGCACGCACCGAAGCCGGCGATGTGGTGATGGCGGTTGCCGAAGGACACCTCAGCTTTGCGGACGTGGTGCCGATGTCGGCCCTGGTTCGCGGCGCGGCGGAGGTGGACTGGAGTCGTCCGCGAGTGGTCAAAACCTGTGGCATGGGTTGGCAAGATCTCGCCATCGCCCAGGCGGTCATGGACGAATCCGAGGCCGCCCGCTAGACCCCGAAGATGTGGGTCAGGACGGTGCTCCCGGCGCCGCCGACGCTTTGCAGCAGGCCGATCCGCGGATCGGGAAGCTGGTTCGCACCGGCCGTTCCGGTGAGCTGCTGCACGATCTCGCAGGTCTGATAGATCGCCGAGGCGCCGATTGGATGCCCCCGGCCCTTCAGGCCACCCATGGTGGAGATCGGAACGGAGCCGTTGCGAAAGATCTCGCCGTCGGCGGCCAGCCGCCAGCCCTGGCCCGGTTCGGCGAAACCGACGGCCTCGAGAATCAGCGCCGCCATGATGGAGAAGGCGTCGTGGACCTCGAACAGATCGATGTCACGGCGATGCACATTCGCCCTCTTGAAGGCCGAGCGTGCCGAGCGTGCCGAGGCCTCCAGCCGCAGTGGGTCGGGGCGATCATCGACGCGGAAGCGATCAGTCACCACACTGGCGGCCAGCATCTTCACCGGCTGGTGGTGGAAGGCGCGCGCCTGATCGGTGCGGGTGAGCACCACGGCGGCCGCTCCGTCACAGATCGGAGCCGCGTCGAAGCGGCGCAACGGCGCCGACACGATGGGGGCGGCATCAATGGTGTCCTTGGTGATCGTGCGGTCGTGGAACAGCGCATTGGGGTTGCCGTTGGCGTTGGCGTGGGCGTTCAACGCAAACCCGTCAAAGTCATCGATCCGACGCCCGTAGCGCTCCAAATAGAGCTGCATCAGCCGGGCGTTGGTGTTCAGCAGGGTGGCCCCGGACGGCACCTCCAACTCGGCGTCCAATCCCTTGGCCAGCGCCGAAATCACCTGGTCACGGTCGGTGCTCATCTTCTCCACACCCAGCGCCACGGCAGTCTCAGCCTGCCCGGAGGCGACCGCCAAGTAGGCCATGCGCAGCGCGGCCGCTCCGGTGGCGGTGGCCGCCCGTACCTGAAGCGCCTCGGCCCAGCGCAGTCCGGCCTCGTCGGCGATCAGGGCAGCGAGGTGCTTTTGGCCCTGCAACTCGTCGGCCAGCATGTTGCCGACGAAGATGGCGTCGACCTCTTCGACGCCGGCGTCGGCCATGGCTCGACGGGTGGCCTCCGCGCCGAGTTGGCGAAGACTCAACGGGCTGGACGCGACCACCGGCACCTGGCCGATCCCCACAATGCTGACCTCGGCCCCACATTCGCCCATGGCCCCACCTTTCTCCGACGTGGGGCCGATGCTATTGCACGCCGCCATCCAACAGGGGAGGGGCGGCCTCAGTCGAGGACATGAATGGGTAGGCTGCTGGGGTGGATTATCGCGTTGCAGACCTTGCCCTGGCCGCCTCGGGGCGGGAACAAATCACCCTCGCCGAGCACGAGATGCCAGGCCTGATGGCCCTTCGGGAGCGTTATCGGGAAAGCAAACCGCTACACGGTGCGCGAATCGCGGGCTCTCTGCACATGACGGTGCAGACCGCAGTGCTGATCGAAACCCTGGTGGAGTTGGGTGCGCAGGTGCGCTGGGCATCGTGCAACATCTTCTCCACCCAGGACGAGGCCGCCGCCGCCATCGTGGTCGGTCCTGGGGGCACGCCTGAGGACCTCCGCGGGGTTCCGGTGTTCGCCTGGAAGGGTGAGTCTCTGCCCGACTACTGGTGGTGCACCGAGCAGATCCTGGATTGGGGCCCGACCGAGCCCAACATGATCCTGGACGACGGCGGCGATGCGACCTTGCTGGTTCACAAAGGTGTCGAGTTCGCCAAGGCTGGCGCCGTGCCCGCTGCCAGCCCCGACGACTCTGAGGAGTATGCCGTCCTGCTGGGGCGCCTGGCTGAGTCCACGCTGGACTGGCAGCGCGTGGCCCAGTCGATCTTCGGTGTGACCGAGGAGACCACCACTGGGGTGCATCGGCTCTACGACATGGCCCGGCACAACGCCCTGCTGTTCCCGGCGATCAACGTCAATGACTCGGTCACCAAGTCCAAGTTCGACAACCGCTACGGCATCCGGCATTCCCTCATCGACGGCATCAACCGGGCCACCGATGTTCTGATCGGTGGCAAGACCGCCGTCGTGTGCGGCTACGGCGATGTGGGCAAGGGCTGTGCAGCATCCCTGGCCGGTCAAGGTGCGCGCGTGATCGTGACCGAGGTTGACCCGATCTGCGCCTTGCAGGCCGCCATGGACGGCTACCAAGTCGCCACCCTGGACGATGTGGTGGCCGAAGCTGACATCTTCATCACCGCGACCGGCTGCTTGAAGGTGATCACCGCTGACCAGATGAGCCGAATGAAGCACCTGGCGATCGTGGGCAATATCGGCCATTTCGACAATGAGATCGATATGGCTGGATTGGCCCAGCTGCCCGGCGTCACGCGAACCACCATCAAGCCGCAGGTGGACCGGTGGAACTTCGCCGATGGGCATTCCGTCGTCGTGCTCAGCGAGGGACGGCTGCTGAACCTGGGCAATGCCACCGGACATCCCAGCTTCGTGATGAGCACCTCCTTCGCCAACCAGGTGCTCGCTCAGATCGAGTTGTTCACCCGTCCGGAGGCCTATCCGATCGGGGTGCACACCTTGTCCAAGGAACTCGACGAGTATGTTGCCCGTCTGCACCTGGACGCCCTGGGCGTGCACCTGAGCGAGCTCACTGCCGAACAGGCCGACTACCTCGGGGTGCCGGTGGCGGGGCCGTTCAAGAGTGAGTTGTACCGCTACTGAGCCGGTTCAGGACCTGACCTGTACTCCTCGCGGAGCCGTCAGCCGCGCGGAATCTCGAAACGCGACAGGGTGGCCTTGCCCTCGTCGAGGTTCTTCCACTTGCCGCGGAAGGTCAGCACCGCCAACCCGCAGGTGGGGAACTTCTTGGCGACTCGCTCGGTGAGCTCATTGGGCTTGGCCAAGGTGAGGATCAACTCCGACAAGGTGGGCTGATGGCCGATGAGGACCACCGTGGAGTCAGACTCCTTGAAGCCCTGGATCAAGCTGAGCAACTCTCCTGGCCAGGCGTGGTAGATCGACTCGGAATAGCGAACCCGGTCACATTCGGCGCCGCCGTCCTGGGCGCCCTCCCAGGTCAGCCGAACCCGAGTCGCTGCGGAGGCCAGCACCTTGTCGATGGTGTACCCGGCCAGAATCTCGCCAGCGGCCACGGCATCGCGCTCACCGCGCTCGGAGAGCGGTCGTCGCTGATCGGACTCCGTGGTCTGCCAAGAGGACTTCGCGTGGCGGAGCACGATGAGCGTCTTTGTTGCCATGGGCTCATCCTAAATGGCAGCACCGAGGTGTGGGCAATGGTCGAAAAATCAGGCCAGCCGAATGCTCGACACGGTCGACGGTGATCGGGTCGCTGGCCTACTCGTCGCCCTTCATCGACTCCCAGATCTCCTTGCACTCCGGGCAAACCGGGTAGCGATCAGGGTTGCGCGAAGGCACCCAGACCTTTCCGCACAGCGCGATCACCGGGGTGCCCATGACCATGGCCTCGGTCAGCTTGGCCTTGGGGACGTAGTGAGAGAAACGCTCGTGGTCGCCCTCGTCGGGGATCGGGAGCGTGCGCTCCTCAGTGCGTTCCTTGACGATGGTCACCGTCTGCGGCTGTTCAGTGGTCATGGTCTGCTCACCTCGGAGAAGTTGCATAGTGATGCCTACCGTACCCAACGCCACGACCTGCGCCGGTGAAGAACTCGACCTCCTGATCGAAGGTTGACCGGTTCGGCTCGACCCGCAGTCGCAGAATTCGGCATAGGCTCGTGCGATCCGGGAACGCTGAGTGCGAATCGCCCGGTGCTCGGCGAGCCAGAGAGGACGGGCGTGGACGCAGATCAGCCGCAGCGCCGACCATCGACGCCTCTGGTCGTGGGGCTGCTGCTGTGCGTGGTGGCCATCGCGTTCGAGCAGATCGCGGTCGTGACCGCGATGCCGGCGGCCGAAGCCGATCTCGGTGATCTTGATCTGTATGCCTGGGCCTTCACCGCCTTCGTCATTGCCCAGATCGTGGCCATCGTCGCGGCCGGTCGGGCCAGCGACAAGATCGGTCCGAAGGTGCCGCTGGTGGTGGGTTTCATCGTCTTCGCCGCCGGTCTCCTGGTCGCCGGTTCGGCGCCGAGCATGGCCGTACTGCTGGTGGGTCGCTTCATTCAGGGGCTTGGCGGCGGCACCATGAATCTGGCGGTCATGGTGTTGGTCGCCCGACTGTTCGACGGACGGCAGCGGGCGGTCATGATGACCTGGATGTCGATGGCCTGGATGCTGCCGGCCTTCATCGGCCCGCCGATCGCGGGATTGTTGAGTACCCAGTGGAGTTGGCATTGGGTCTTCTACTCCGTCCTGCCGCTCATGGCGGTGGGTGGCCTGTTGATCCTGGTTCCGCTGTTGCGAGCCGACCTGTCACCGGAGCCTGTTGCGAGCACCCCTCGACGTGGCCTTCCGGTCCTGCTGGCTGCGCCGCTGGTGGCGTTGGGGGTCGCGGCGATTCAAGTCGCCGGGCAGCGGCTGGAAATCGGGTCGCTGCCGTGGCTGATCGGCGGGGTCGTGTTGTTAGTACTGGGGTTGCCGACACTGCTGCCGCGTGGCTATCGAGTGCTGGGGGTCGGGCTAGCAGCGAATGTGAATACCCGCCTGCTGATCACCGGAGCATTCTTCGGCGCTGAGACTTTCATGACTTTGATGCTCACCCGAGCCGAAGGGCTGGAGTTGACCATCGCAGGCCTAGCTCTGACCGTGGGCTCGGCTGGCTGGGCGGTCGGTTCCTGGCTGCAGTCGCGGCCCTGGCTGATGCTGCGTCGTGACCAGATCGTCAGCGTCGGCGGTGTCGCGACGGCCGCCGGCCTGGCGATGGTGGCGGTGGCCGCGTGGTTCCCCGGGCACTTGCTGTGGGCGGTGGTCCTTGGTTGGGTGATCGGAGGCCTGGGTATGGGGCTGCAGATGTCCAGTACCAATCTGGTGGTGATGGAACTCTCTGCTCCGGTCGAACTCGGGGCGAACACGTCGTCGCTGCAGGTGGGGGAGGCGCTGGGAAGTTCGGTGGTGGCAGGCCTGGCCGGCACCATCTTCGCCACGGCGAGTGCTGCGGACGCCGCGCTGCTCTCCGGAGCCGTCTTCGGCCCGATCTACACCGCCATGGCCTTGGTAGCGGTCCTGGGACTGCTGGCTTCGCTGCGGATCGGCCCGGTCGTGAACCATTCGATTGATAACATCTCGACATCGAGATAACCCCGGGGGTGTCATGGATGAGGTGGATGAGATTCTCGCGTCGTGGGCGCGGGAACTGCCCGAACTCGACACCGAACCGCTAGCCAGCTTCTCTCGAATCAGCCGGCTGGCTCGCCACCTGGATCGGGCCCGCAGTGAGGCTTTCGCCGCCCAGGAGCTGGAGATCTGGGAATTCGACGTGTTGGCCGCACTGCGTCGCCAAGGCCCGCCCTATGAGGCTTCGCCAGGGGACCTGATCCACGAAACGCTCTCGACCTCGGGCACGATGACCAACCGGGTGAACCGTCTTGAGGCCCGCGGACTGGTCGTCCGGCTGCCTAATGTCGCCGATCGTCGAGGTGTACGGGTGCGCCTCACCGAGGAAGGCCGACAGCGCGTCCAGGCGGCTCTGACGGACCTGTTGGACTTTGAACGATCCCTGCTGGCCGGCATCCCGGTCGCGTCCCGGCGAGAGCTGGCCGACATTCTGCGTCAACTCTTGGCCCCGTTCGAGGGTTCCTGACCGGTACCGATATCGTTGTATCTGCCCTGGCCATTGACCGTGAAAGCCCCACATGGCACTGACTGACCCCCACCTCGCCGAACTTGCTCACGCCTACGGCATCGCTACGGAATTCTGGGACTGGAAGGGCCGCCTCACCGAGGTCAGCGCCAGCACAGTGATCGCGATCCTGGCCGCGATGGACGTCGACGCCACCGACCCGGAGGGCACCGCCGCCGCGCTGACTGCCGTCGTCGACCGGGCGTGGTCACGCGTCCTACCGCCCTGCGTGGTGATGGAACAAGGCCAGGCCGAGTCGTTGCTGGTGCATGTTCGGCACGGGGATTGGGTTCGAGTGTCGGTGCGCCTGGAAGAGGGCGGACAGCGCGAGTTGCAGCAGCAGACCCATGACGTGGCCCCACGTGAGGTGGCGGGCCGACTCATCGGTGAGGCGGCCTTCGAACTGCCCGCAGACCTGCCCTTGGGCTATCACCGGCTGGAGGCCATCACCCCCGACGGCGAGGTGGACGCCACCGTGATCGTCAGCCCGGCCTTCGTGGGATTCCCGGCGGCGCTGAGTGATCGGCGAACCTGGGGGTACGCCGTGCAGTTGTACAGCCTGAGCTCAGCCCAGTCGTGGGGGCTGGGAGATCTGGGTGACCTGTGTGATCTCTCGGTGTGGGCCGCGACCCAGCAATATGCCGGCTACGTGCTGGTGAATCCACTGCATGCCGCTGAGCCCACCGTGCCGATCGAAGCCTCGCCCTATCTGCCGATGTCGCGGCGCTTCGTCAATCCGATCTATCTGCGTCCGGAGTTGGTGGCAGAACACGGCGAGTTGAGTGCCGATGATCGCCGCCGGATCCGCCGTCTGAAGCAGAAGCTGCGCGAGCGGCTCAGCGATGAGGAACTGATCGAGCGAGCACCCATCTGGAAGGCCAAGCTCGACGCCCTCCAGGTGATCTTCGCCGCAGGAATGCGCCCGGCACGACGGATGGCCTTCAACGACTTCCTCCGCCGAGAGGGACGCGGACTCACTCAGTTCGCCACCTGGTCGGCGCTGGTCGAACACTACGGTCAAGACTTCCGCCAATGGCCCGCCGAACTGCGTCGACCGTCCTCGCCGGAGGTTGCAGCCTTCGCCGAGGCGCATCACGAGCGCATCGAGTTCTACGCCTGGTTGCAGTTCGTCGCCGCCGAGCAGCTTCGTCTGGCTCAGTCGACCGCGCGTAATGCCGGAATGAAGCTGGGCCTGATGAGCGACCTCGCCGTCGGGGTCAGCGGACGCAGCGCCGAGGCGTGGACCTACGGCAATCTGTTCGCCGAGGGCATTGGCGTGGGGGCGCCGCCGGACCCGTTCAATCAACTCGGCCAGGCCTGGGGGCAGGCGCCTTGGCGGCCGGATCGGCTCGCCGAGCTGTCGTATGCGCCCTTTCGGCACATGGTCGCTGCCGTACTGCGCAACGCCGGCGGACTGCGCGTCGACCACATCATGGGGCTATTCCGGCTGTGGTGGGTGCCGGAAGGTAGCCCGCCCAGTGAGGGCGCCTATGTGCGCTATGACCACCGGGCGATGGTCGGCATCCTGGCGTTGGAGGCTCACCGGGCCGATGCCTTGGTGGTGGGAGAAGACCTGGGTGTGGTCGAACCGTGGGTGCGCGACTACCTGCGCCAGCGCGGCATTCTGGGAACCTCCATCGAGTGGTTCGAACTCGACGAGCAGGAGAACCCGCTGCCTCCGGAGTCTTGGCGGGAATACTGCTTGGCTTCGGTGACCACCCACGACCTGCCGCCGACGGCGGGCTATCTTGCCGGGGATCACATCAGGATTCGCAACGACCTGGGGCTTCTGACTGAGTCCTTCGACGTGGAGTGGCAGACCGATCGGCAGCATCAGGATCGGATCGTGGCTGGGTTGCGGCAGCGGGGCTTTCTGGCCGAAGGCGAGACCGATGTGGAGCAGATCGTGTTGGCGATGCATCGCTTCCTGGTGGCCACCCCGTCACGGGTGTTGTGCGCAGCCCTCACCGACGCGGTGGGCGATCGGCGCACGCAAAACCAACCGGGCACCTCGGTGGAATACCCCAACTGGAAGGTTCCGCTGTGCGGACCCGATGGTGAGCCGATCCTGCTGGAGGACCTGTTCACCGACGAGCGCAGCTTCCGGCTGGCCACCGTCATGAACGGCTTGCGAACCCCGTTGCCGGTGCCCCGCGGCGACGACGGCGGGGTCTGAGCCGGGTTCAGCGGCGCACGGTCACCTTCGCGGCCCGCAATTCGGCCACCGTGGCGTCCAGATTTTGCGGTGCCACCGGGGCGGTCAGTTCCAGCAGGACGCGGGTGGTCAGGCCGGCCCCGGCCGCGTCCAAGGCGGTGGCTTTTACGCAGTAGTCGGTGGCGATTCCGACGATGTCGACCCGGGTGACCTCATGATCGGCCAGCCACTCGTCGAGTCCTTCACCGTCACAGTCGCCTTCGAATCCGGAATAAGCCGCGCTGGTCTGTCCCTTGTCGAAGATGGCTTCGAAGAGGTCTTCGCGTAACGGGGCGTGGAGTTCGGCTCCGGCGGTGCCGACCACGCAATGGGCAGGCCAGGAGTCGACGTAGTCGGGATCGGTGGCGAAATGCTCGCCCGGCTCGATGTGATGATCCCGGGTCGCCACAACGTGGTCGTAGCCGTGCTGGCCGTCCAGGAGTGCACCGATCGCTGAGGCCACCGCTGCGCCGCCGGCGACGGCCAGCGATCCACCCTCACAGAAGTCGTTTTGGACATCGACCACGATCAAGGCGGTGCTCACCGCTTGGCCCGCTTCTTGGGGGCCGGGCTGTCGATCACCACGGTCGGAATCGCGGGGTCGCCTTGGCTCATCTTGCGGGCGGGTTGGGGGAGTTCGGCCCGAGCGCGGGCATGCCGCTCGCGGGCGGCGTCCAGCGACTCGCGGTTGACCGGCTTGCCCTTGCGCATCAGTTGGACGGTGAGTGGACGGTCATTGCCGTCATCGGTGGGTGGGGTGCCGATTCCGACGACCTCGGCCTCGGCGCGTCCCTTGGCGTTGAGTCGTCGCAGGGCGAACTTACGCCCACCGATGGAGGGCTTTCCCAGGCTGAGTTTGGCCACTGGCACCAGGGGGGCGAACTTGTCGTCGCTCTCGGCCCGCGCGACCAGCTTGTAGACGAAGCCGCAGGTGGGAGCGCCCGATCCGGTGACCAGTGAGGTGCCCACGCCGTAGCCGTCCACCGGTGCGCTGCGCAGAGCCGCGATCTGGAATTCGTCCAGATCGGAGGTCACGATGATTCGGGTGTTGGTGGCGCCGAGGGAGTCGAGCAGCTTGCGCACATCGGCGGCCTGTTCGGCCAGGTCACCCGAATCGAGTCGGATTGCGCCCAGCTTGCCCTTGCTGAGTTCCACGCCGGTGCGAACGGCCTGTTCGATGTCGTAGGTGTCGACCAGCAAGGTGGTGTCTTTGCCGAGGGTCTTGAGTTGGGCTTTGAAGGCGTCGGCCTCCGAGTCGTGCAACAAGGTGAACGAGTGCGCGGCGGTGCCGGCAGTCGGGACGCCATAGCTGCGTCCAGCCTCCAGGTTCGAGGTGGCGGTGAAACCGGCGATGTAAGCGGCGCGGGCTGCGGCGACCGCAGCATGTTCGTTGGCCCGCCGTGAGCCCATCTCGATGCAGGGCCGATCGCCAGCCATGGCCGTCATCCGGGAAGCCGCCGAGGCGACCGCGCTGTCGTAGTTGTAGATGCTCAGCAGCAGGGTTTCCAGCAGCACAGCCTCGGCGAAGGTGCCCTCGACGGTGAGGATGGGCGAACCGGGGAAGTAGATCTCGCCCTCGGGGTAGCCCCAGATATTGCCCTTGAACTTGTAGCCGGCCAGCCATTCGGCCAGGTCGGTGTCGATGACGTTTTCTTCCAGCAGGAAGTTCAGCGCCGACTCGTCGAAGCGGAATGCCTTCACCGCGTCCAGGGCCCGGCCTACTCCAGCCACCACGCCGTAGCGGCGTCCGGTGGGTAGCCGCCGGGGAAACATCTCGAAGACGCTTCGCCGCATCGCGGTCTTGGAGCGCATAGCGGCCCGAATCATGGTCAGTTCGTACTGATCGGTGAGCAATGCCGTGCTCGGCGGGCCGCCCGCCGGCGCTAGGAGGACAGTCATGGGCATCAGCCTAACCACCATCGGCGCCGCTGTGGTCGGCTCGGATGCTCCCATCGCGAATCGTGATCGCGGTTGCAGGTCTGACAGAATGGGGCCGTGTCCAATCCCGATCACCTCCCTGGTCCGGCGGGGGATACCGCGACGTTGAGCAAGCCGGCTGAAGCGGCCTTGGTCACCTGGGTCACGCTCGTGTGGGATGACCCGGTGAACCTGATGAGCTATGTCACGCACGTGTTCGCCAGCTACTTCGGCTATTCCCCGGAGAAGGCGAACGAACTCATGCTCCAGGTGCACAACCACGGCAAGGCCGTGGTCTCAGCCGGAACTCGTGAGCAGATGGAGATCGATGTGGACGCGATGCACGGCTACGGGCTGTGGGCCACCATGGAGCCGGGCTGATGCGAGAGTTCAAACGCACCGGTTCGATGATCAAGGTGAAGCTGTCCGACTACGAGGCAGCGCTCTTGGAATCACTGGTGGAGCAGTTGGCGGAGCTGCTGGCCACCGACGTCGGCACCGATTTCAGTTCGGATCCCTTCGATCGCTGGCAGGCCGAGATGCAGGAGTCCGAGCCGCTGGATCGCACCGATCCGGCCATCCTTCGACTCTTCCCGGATGCGTACGCCGATGATCCGGTGGCGTCGACCGAGTTTCGGCGTCTCACGCAGTCGAAGCAACGTTCCGATCGTCAGCAGCAGGCTGAGGTGGTGCTCAGTGCGCTGGCCGATTGTGAGGGTGGGGCACATGCGGTTCAGGTGCGCTTGATCGACCTGGACGATTGGCTCAAGACCTTGACCGCGGTGCGCCTGAGTCTGGCGGCGCGACTGGGGATCGAGACCACCGAAGACGCTGCAGAGTTGGATGCTCTGCCCGATGAGGATCCTCGATTGTTCGTGTATCGGGTCTATGAGTGGATCGCCTACCTCAGTGAGAATCTGCTGTCCTTGGCCTGATCGGCGTCCGGGTGGCGATTTCGTTACAGTTCTGCTTCGAAAATGAGATCCGGCTGGTGGGGTAGCAAAAGTAAGGCTAGCCTTACCTGCATGAAACTTGGGATCGCGTTGAGCAAGGCTCCGCTGCGGACACCGCTCACCCTGATCGATTGCCAGGTCGATCCCTCGGCATCGCAGCGGCTGACTGCGCTCGGGCTGCGCGTCGGTTCTAGCTTCTCCCTCATCTCCAAGACCGCAGGCGGCGGCCGAGTGGTTCAGGTCGCTGGCTCACGGGTGGCGGTGGGTCGCTCACTCCTGGCTGGATTGCGTGCCGAGGTGGCCGCCTGATGCCAGACCCGGTAGTGGACGCACCGGCTGTGGTTCCGTCGCTGGCGTCAAAGACCAGACTCACGGTGCCGGCGACCAAAGCCTGCTGCCAACCAGCCGTCAATATCTGCGCCGATCCGGATGCCCCGGTCGTGGCCCTGGTGGGAGCGCCCAACGCTGGAAAATCGACCCTGTTCAACGCCCTCACCGGTGCCAAAGTGACCATGGGCAATTGGCCGGGCACCACCGTGGAGGTCTCCCGCGGAGTGTGGAAGTCCACCCTGGCTGCGGCCAGTTGCACCTGCGACGAGTGTGAATGCGGCCCCGATGAGGAACCGCTGGAGATCGCCCTGGTCGACCTCCCAGGAACCTACTCGCTGGATCCGCAATCGCCGGATGAAGCACTCACCCGCGACTTGCTTGTCGATGGTCGTGATGCCCAGCGACCAGATCTGAGCGTCGTGGTCTGTGATGCGTCCCGGCTGACCGGGGGGTTGTATCTGGTCTCGCAGATTCGTGAGCTTGGTCTGCCCATGGTGGTCGCCATAACCATGAACGACGTGGCCCGAAACCGAGGCATCTCGGTGGATACGGCCGCGCTTGGCCGTGAACTAGGTTGTCCGGTAGTCGCCATCGATCCTCGGCGGCGCAGCGGTCTGGACGCCCTGGCGGCGACCGTCCGCGCTGCCTTCACCGCGCCAGCGCCTGAACCGCTGCGGCTGCTGTCCGATGACACCGACCTTGGTGCTGAGGACGCCCGGTTCACCTGGATCGGGGCCGTGGTCGATGCCAGTTGTGCCGTACCGCAGGCTGCCGCCCGCACCCGCTCGGACCGTATTGACCGCTGGGTGACCGCCCCGGTGTGGGGGCCGCTGATCTTTCTGGCCGTGATGTGGCTGGTCTTCCAAATCACGACAGCCGTGGCCGCGCCGCTGCAGGACCTCCTGGACGGTCTGTTCAGCGGCCCAGTGAGTTCGGCGGCCAGCGCAGCACTGGGCGCAATCGGTCTGGGCGGCACCTGGGTCGAGGGCTTGGTGGTCGATGGCCTGATTGCAGGGGTGGGCATGCTGCTCACCTTCGTGCCATTGATGACGCTGATGTTCATCCTGTTGGCGGTGCTGGAGGATTCGGGCTATCTGGCCCGCGCCGCAGTGGTCACCGATCGTTTGATGCGCTCCATCGGCTTGCCCGGGCGGGCCTTCCTGCCACTCATCGTGGGCTACGGCTGCAATGTGCCCGCCATCAGCGGAACGCGGATTCTGCCCAATGCCCGGCAACGCATCCTTACTGCGTTGCTGGTGCCGTTCACCTCCTGCACGGCCCGACTGACTGTGTTCGTGATGATGGGCTCGATCTTCTTCGGGCCCTACGCCGGCACCGCGGTGTTCGCGATGTATGTGCTGTCGATCCTGATCATCATCGCCGTCGGCCTGGCGCTGCGCGCCACGATGTGGCGCTCAGAGCCCATTGAGCCGCTGGTCATCGACCTGCCGGCCTACCAGGTGCCTACGCTGAAGCTCACCGCCTCGGTGGCCTGGCTGCGACTGAAGGGCTTCTTGATGACGGCCGGGGGCATCATCGTGGTTACGGTGATTGCGGTGTGGCTGCTGCAGTCGATTCCCACCCAGGCCGGTGAGAAGTTCGGCGATGTCCCGGTGGCTGACTCAGCCTACGGTGTGGTGTCTCAGGCGGTGGCCCCGGTGTTCGCCCCGGCCGGGTTCGGGTCGTGGGAGACCTCCTCGACCTTGCTGGTGGGATTCGTCGCCAAGGAAGCCGTGATCTCCTCGTGGGCGCAGACCTATGCCGTGGAAGAGCCTGCCGACAACGCCGCTCCCGGTGGTCTGGGCGATGCGGTGTGGCACAGCTTCAATGAGTCTTCGGGCGGACATCCGATTCCGGCGGCCCTGGCGTTCATGGTGTTCCTGATGGCCTACACCCCCTGTGTGGCGACCTTGTCGGCGCAGTGGCGTGAGGTCGGCACCAAATGGACGCTCTTCGGTATGGGCATGCAGTTGACGGTGGCCTGGACGCTGGCCGTCGTGATCTTCCAAGTGGGCAGGCTGCTGATATGAGTGGTGCCCGCGTGTTGACCCCGTTGACGCTTACCCCGGTTGCGCCGGCTTCGGGGCCGTTGAGTGCGGTTCTCGCTGAGGTGTCGGCCGGAACCCCCACTGTGGTGGAGATGTCACGCCACACGGGTCTTCCGGGAGGATTGGTCCGGGCGGCCTTGGATCATCTGGTGCGGACCGGACGGGTGGCGTCCCAGGAGCTTCCGATCGGCTGCCCACCGACCGGTTGTGGGGGTTGCTCCGCGGCGGGTGCCTGTTCGGTCAGCTCGTAGCCGGCTACCAGACCTGAGGGGGTCGGCGGCGATCCGAGGGTGCTGAGTCCTGCTCGGGGCCAGTGTGGGTGAGTCGCTGCCACTGCTTCTCGGCATTGCGCCGCCCGTCGTCAAGGAAGCGCAGGGTGCGCAACACCAGCTTGGTGGCATCGATCGGTTCCGTGGCCATGGCTCTACTGTTCCACGTTGCCGGCGGTAATCGAAGTCGTCTTCGGTCCGCTGGGCGCGCAGCATTGGCCACAGGGCCGCGCCGGGCCGCTGATTGACGCCGTCCTGGTCACAGGGAGGCGCCGATCCGCTTGGCCGCCGTCGGCGACAACGGATAGGGCTCTTCGACCGGAAGTGCGGTGCTCCCCGAGCGGATCCCGGCGAGGTCGGCGGTGATGTCAGTGATCGTGGTGATCCATTCGTGGGCGTAGCGCTCCACCAGCGTGCCGGTGATTCCCAGTTGCAGTGAGCGGTGAGGTAGGGGTGCTCCGGTCATCGTGCGCTCGGGATCCCATTGCACCCGGGCCTGGGTTCGGCTGAGCTCGTCGCGCCAGCTCGCTTCGTCGACGTGGACGTTGGGCTCGTAGTGGCTCAGGCAGGCAGATCGCAGGATCTCCTCGAAGCCGTCGCGGGTGATCTGCACTGCCAAGACGCGCTCCTGCCCAGGCTTGGTGGCCCAGCCGCAGCGGTACATCATCCAGAGGAAGGACGGTTTGATCCAAGTCATCCGAGAGAAGCTGAAGGGTGCGACGAAAGCCCCGGCAGCGACGGCGGGCTCGGCGATGTCGGCCCGGTAGGCCTGATAGACGGTGATGGTGTGGTCGTCGTAGCGGGCTCGGATCTCCCGCCAGGGGTGGGCGATTGCGTTCATCCCACAATCCTCCTGCGTCGTGGACCGTGGCTCACTCCTACGGACCAGGTGTATTCGTTACTACGACGATAACCATGCTGGATGATTATCGTCAAGTTGACGAAAGTGGCTTTGCGAGTGGCGCCCGTCCCGCGCGATAGGCTCGGGGGCTGTGAATGGCTCTGAGGCCCCGATCGGGGTGTTCGACTCCGGATTCGGTGGGCTCACCGTGGCGCGAGCGCTGCGCGATCAGCTCCCCAATGAAGACATGGTCTATCTGGGTGACACCGCCCGTGCGCCCTATGGCACCAAGAGCATCGGCGAGGTTCGGGAGTATGCCCTCGAGTGCCTCGACTATCTGGCTGGCACTGGGGTGAAGGCCTTGGTCATCGCGTGCAACTCGGCGTCCTCAGCGGTGCTGCGGGACGCCCGGGAGCGCTACGACCTCCCGGTGGTCGACGTCATTCTGCCCGCCGCTCGACGGGCCGTCCGCGCCACTCGAACCGGACGCATCGGTCTGATCTGCACCACCGCCACCGCCACCTCCGGCAGCTATGACGACGCCTTGGTTGCGGTGCGTGATGTGGAGCTGATCACCCAGCCGTGCCCGCTCTTCGTTGACTACGTGGAGGCCGGCATCACCAGCGGACCCGAACTCATGCAGGCGGCCCGGGATTACCTGCTCCCGCTGCGCGAAGCCGAGATCGACACCCTCATCTTGGGTTGCACCCACTATCCGCTGCTGGCTGGAGTGATCTCCTACGTCGTCGGTGACGAGGTCACCCTGGTCTCGTCGGCGGAGGAGTGTGCCCGCGAGGTGTTCGCCAATCTCGCCGACTCTGGCCTGCTGCACGACGAGCCGCGCACCCCGACCCTCCAGTTCCTTACCACCGGCAGTCCTGAGCTATTCGCCGGTGTCGGCAGTCGGCTCATGGGCGGCTTCGTGGACCAGGTTGAGCAGGTCTACACCATCTGAACCCCGGTTGGTTGAGGAGGCCCGCAGGGCCGTCTCGAAACCTTGCTGGCCGGGGCGAGTGATCAGCCTTCGCGGTTGATCGGGGGGTTCAGCACCGAGGTCTCACCGGCTCGATAGACCGTAGCCGGACGGCCCGGACCGTCCTTGCGGATCTTTCCGGTGTCGATGAGGAGGCCGGGGGTGCTGGTGAGCTTGCGGTGGAAGTTGCGGGGATCCAGGGTGTGGCCCCAGATCGCTTCGTAGACAGTGCGCAGGTCACTGATGGTGAACTCCGGTGGGCAGAATGCCGTGGCCAGGTTGGTGTATTCCAGCTTGGCCCGGGCGCGTTCGAGGCCATCGATGAGGATCTGGTCGTGGTCGAAGGCCAGCGGCTGCTTCAATGCCTCCTCGATGGGCACCCAGGACGCATCAGCCGCGTCGCTGCCGCCGGTGGCCTCGGGGAGGTCAGGGGTGAGCGCCAGATGCGCCACCGAGACCACCCGCTGGCGGGGATCGCGATCCGGGGCGCCGTAGGAGCGCAGCTGTTCCAAGGTGCCGGCGGGGTGCTCGATGGCGGTTTCTTCACGTAGCTCCCGCAGCGCGGCGGTCTCAAGATCCTCATCGGGGTGGACGAATCCGCCCGGAAGCGCCAGGTGCCCGGCGAAGGGCGCCTCGCCGCGGGTCACTAGCAGAACGTGCAGCGCACGAGAGCGCAAGGTGAACACCACCAGGTCCACGGTGACGGCGAAGGCGGGGTACTCGCTCGGGGAGGTCATGCGCCTAGCTTATCTCGTCAACTTGACTATAACCAGCCAGCCCTTTATCGTCGAAGTAACGAGAACTAAGGAGACTCTCATGGCTACCATCACGGCCTTTCCGTTCGTCCGTCATCTGCGCGCGGCTCAGACTGCCCAAGTGATCCAGCTTCGCGCCGGTCGGCTGCGCCGTTCCGGGCGGGGCCTGGCGTTCTGGTTCCGTCCGATGTCGGCGGTGTTGTCGGAGGTTCCGGTCGATGACCGCGAACTGCCGCTGGTGGCCCATGCCCGCACCACCGACCTGCAGCAGGTCAGTGCCCAGGTGACGCTGAGCTACCGCTTCGCCGACCCAGAGGTGGCCGCTGAGCGCCTGGACTTCGGCATCGACACCCACACCGGGGAGTGGACCGCTACGCCTTTGGAGCAAGTCGCCCAACTGCTCGGGGAGTTGGCTGCCGGTCACGTCATGGACGCCCTGGCGCCGGCCACCTTGCGGGAAGCGGTTTCGGCACCCACGGGCTCGCTGTCGCAGCAGATCGGCCAGGCCCTGCGTGAGGATGCTCGGGTGGCTGCGGTGGGCATCGAGGTGCTGGGCGCCCGGATTCGGGCGGTGCGTGCCGACGCCGACTTGGAGCGAGCGCTCCAGACGCCGGCGCGCGAATCGGCGCAGGCTGAGGCGGATCGTTCGACCTACGAGCGGCGCGCTCTGGCTGTCGAGCGGGAGCGTGCCATCGCCGAGAACGAGTTGGCCAACCGCATCGAGTTGGCCGCCCGTGAGGCGCAGTTGGTCACCGAGGAGGGCGCCAATGCCCGGGCTCGAGCCGATGAGGCCGCTGCTGCGGCCCTGATCGAGGCTCGCGCGCAGGCCGAGCGGACCCGCCTGGCGGCTGGTACGCGCGCTGAGGCGATTCGTGCCGAGGGTGAGGCTCAGGCGGCCGCCGAGCAGGCGAAGGTGGCGGCCTTGGGTCAGGCGCCCAGCGAAGTGCTGCGGGTTCTGGTGTTGCGGGAGCTGGCGGCCAATCTGCCCGAGATTGGCCAGTTGACCCTGACTCCGGATCTGGTCACGGGCGCCTTGGCGGCCCTCGTCGGACGGGAGGCTTGAGATGGCACTGGCACCTCGAGTCGTGGTGGTGCACCGGCGCAGTGAGCTGGACGCCCTGGTGGAGCGGCACGGCACGCGTGGGCAGGCGGAGTTCTTCCTGCGCAGCCGGGGCCGCAACCTCGCCGAGGTGCAGCGCCACCACGATGCACTTCAGCAGGCGCTTGCCGCAGCCGGTGCCGCGATTTCGGCGGACTGGCGGCGGGGTCAGGTGGAGCGTTCCGATCTGGATCGGTTCGCTTTCGAGCCCGAAGACCTGGTGATCGCGGTTGGCGCCGACGGCCTGGTGGCCAACGTCGCCAAATACCTCGACGGTCAGCCGGTGGTCGGCTTCGATCCTGAACCCGGACGCAACGCTGGGGTGCTGGTGCACCCCAGGGATGAAGGCCTGGCGGAGTTGTTGACCGGAATCATCGCCGGACGGGCGCCGCTCCAGCCGCGGGCCATGGTTCGTGCCAGCCTCGATGACGGCACCACCTTGGATGCGCTCAATGATGTGTTCCTGGGTGATGAGGGTCACCAGTCGGCGCGCTATCGGATCAGCCTGGCCGACGGCTCCAGCGAGTTCCAATCGTCCTCGGGGCTGATCGTGGCCACCGGCACTGGCGCCACCGGCTGGGCGGCCTCGATCGCCAAGGACCGCGACATCGGTCTGCTGCCTGCACCCGATTCACCGGAGTTGGCGTGGTTCGTCCGGGAGGCCTGGCCTTCGCCCAACACCGGACGCCAGCTCACCGCCGGATTCCTGGAGCCGGGCAGCGAGGTGGAGGTTCTGGTCCAGGCCGACTCGTTGGTGGCCTTCGGAGACGGCATGGAGTCCGACCGGGTGCGGGCCACCTGGGGGCAGTCGGTTCGGCTCGGGGTCTCACCGCGCAGGCTGCAGCTGGTGGCCTGAAACGCCAAGCGGCCCCGGCCTTTTCAGGTCGGGGCCGCTTGGCGGGGGATGCGACTTACTTCACGACTTCGCCGCTGGCGGACTGCCAGGCGTTGATGCCGCCGTCCAGGTCGTAGAACTGGGTGAAGCCGACTTGGGCCATGGCCGACATGGCGACCTTGGAGCGGTTCCCAGCGCGGCAGTAGACCGCGTAGGTCTTGGTGGTGTCCAAGGCAGCCAGATTGGTGGCGAATCCGGGATCTTCCACGTCGACGTTCACGGCGTTGGGCAGGTGCCCCGAGGCGAACTCCTGGGGAGTGCGAACATCGAGGATCACCGTGTTGGGTAGCTTCACTGCGGCGGCGAAGTCGGCCGGCGACAGTGAAGATCCGGCCGCTGGGGCCGCCGCTGCGGTTGGTCCGGTCGTGGGGCTCAAGGGAGAGCTAGAGCACCCGACCAGGGCAAGCGCAGCGACGACCACCAAAGCGGCCAGTCTGGGGATGGTTTTCACCGACCGAAAGAGCCGAACAGGCCGCCGGAACGGGCATTGCCGCCCGAAGCACCGTGGCCACCGCACCACTGATCGGCCGGGACCATGGCCTTGACGGACGCAACATGCTGGCCACAACCGGACCAGGTGGTCTTACCGCACTGACGGCAACGGACCGGACTGCACATGGGATTCTCCTCATCTCGCGGACATCGAAAACGATACCCCCCAGGGTATAAGCGGATCAAATCGTGTCCGCCTTTTGGGCACAGGCGTTTCGGCCGAGAGCGGTCTTCGCTGCCGATAGGGTTGGCTCATGCCTGACACCCGAATTGATGGTCGCACACCTGATCAACTCCGTGATGTTCGCATCACCCGCAACTGGCTGGATCACGCAGAAGGTTCGGTGCTGGTCGAATTCGGAGCCACGAAGGTTCTCGTGGCGGCGTCAGTCACCGAGGGAGTGCCACGGTGGCGAAAGGGCAGCGGCCTGGGTTGGGTGACCGCCGAATACGCGATGCTGCCCAGGGCCACCAATACCCGCAACGACCGCGAAGCCGTCAAAGGACGTATCGGTGGTCGCACCCATGAGATCAGCCGACTGATCGGACGCAGCCTGCGGGCGGTCATCGACTATGCCGCGCTGGGGGAGAACACCATCGTGCTGGACTGCGACGTGCTGCAGGCAGACGGTGGAACCCGGACCGCCTCCATCACCGGCGCCTATGTCGCCTTGGTTGATGCGGTCTCCTGGCTGCGCGAGCGCAATCTGTTGGTCGCCGAGCCGTTGACCGGTTCGGTCGCGGCCGTCTCGGTGGGAGTGGTCGGTGATGACGCCCTGCTGGACCTGTGTTACACCGAAGACTCCACCGCGGAGGTCGACTTGAACGTGGTCGCCACCGGGACCGGTGATCTGATCGAAGTCCAGGGCACCGCCGAGGGGAGGCCCTTCAACAGGGCCATGTTGGACCACCTTCTGGATCTCGGCTTGGCAGGCTGCCGTCAACTCACGATCGCGCAAAGCGAGGCACTAGCTCGATGACCGTGATCGTGGTGGCGACCCATAACCCCAAGAAGGCCACCGAACTGCATCGGGTACTGACCGGCGCCGAAGTGAAGGCCGAGGTGAAGGCCCTCAGCGATTTCGCGCCCTATCCCGAGCCTGCTGAGACCGAGCGCACCTTTGAAGGCAATGCCCTGATCAAGGCGCGGGCAGCAGCCGCCGCCACCGGCGTGATCGCGGTGGCCGACGACTCCGGGCTTGAGGTCGATCTGCTCAACCGGATGCCCGGCGTCCGATCCGCGCGGTGGTCCGGGCCGGATGCCACCGATGAGTCGAATCTGAACCTGCTGCTGGCTCAACTGCACGACACCGCCGAGGAGGACCGCAGCGCCCGATTCGTGTGTGCCATGGCCATGGTGACCCCCGATGGCACGGAGCGTTTGGTGCGCGGCGTCATGGAAGGTCGGCTGGTCCTGCGGCCGCGCGGCAAGAACGGATTCGGCTACGACCCGATCTTCATCGCCGACGGCTACTCCAAGACCAATGCCGAATTGGAGCCTGAGGTCAAGGACGCAATCAGCCACCGCGGCAAGGCGGTCCGTAAGATAGTGCCGCTGCTGAAGAAACAACTGGGGAAGCGATGAAGCAATACCTGGACATGCTCGACCGCGTGCTCACCGAGGGGGTGGCCAAGTCCGACCGCACCGGCACCGGGACGCTGAGCGTGTTCGGCCACCAGATGCGGTTCAACCTGGCCGACGGCTTCCCGCTGCTGACCACCAAGAAGCTGCATACCCGCAGCATTTTCGGTGAGTTGCTGTGGTTCCTGCGCGGGTCGACCAATCTGGCCTGGCTGCATGAGAACCGCATCAGCATCTGGGACGAGTGGGCCGACGAGAACGGCGAGCTGGGCCCGATCTATGGCTACCAGTGGCGTTCCTGGCCCACCCCGGACGGTGGCCACGTAGACCAGATCAAGAACGTCATCGAGTCCATTCGCACCAATCCCGACAGCCGCCGCCACATCGTGAGTGCCTGGAATGTCGGCCAGCTCGATCAGATGGCGTTGCCGCCATGTCACGCCTTCTTCCAGTTCTACGTCGCCGACGGCAAGCTCAGCTGCCAGCTGTATCAGCGCTCGGCCGACACCTTCATCGGGGTGCCGTTCAATATCGCCTCCTATGCGTTGCTCACTCACCTGATCGCGCAGCTGACCGACCTGGAAGTCGGCGACTTCGTCCATACCCTGGGCGATACCCACCTGTATCTGAACCATCTGGAGCAGGCGAAGCTGCAACTGTCTCGCGAGCCCCGCCCACTGCCGAAGCTGGTCCTCAACCCCGACGTCACCGACATCGACGCCTTCGAACTCAGTGACATCGAGATCGTTGACTACGACCCGCATCCGGGGATCAAGGCGCCGATCTCGGTATGAGCGCCCGCATCATCGCCATCGCGATCGTCGCCGCCAACGGAGTCCTCGGTGACGGGGAGCGCCAACCCTTCGAATTCGCCGAGGATTGGGCCCGCTACAAGCGCGTCACCAGCGGCCACCCGATGATCATGGGCCGACGCACCCTGGACGCTATCGGACGCTGGCTGCCCGGACGGGTCACCATCGTGGTCACCAGCCGACCTGAAGAGGTGGAGTTGCCCACGGACGGGAAGGCCACCGGCTTTGCGGTGAGTTCGGTAGCCACCGCCTTGGAGCTGGCCGCCAGCCTGGACGATGATGAGGTCTACGTTGCCGGTGGCGGCAGCATCTATGCCCAAGCCTGGCCCTACCTGACCGACCTGGATCTGACCGAAGTGCATGCCGAGGCCGAGGGCAGCGTCCATTTCCCCGAGGTGGATCCCGCAGAGTGGAGCGAGGTGCGTCGCGAGCCCCACGCGGAGTTCGACTTCGTGGGCTACCGACGTCTGGGCTGACGGTGCGCACCACCGCCAGCATTCTGCATCTGGATCTGGATGCCTTCTTCGCGGCGGTCGAGCAGCGTGACAAACCCTCGCTGAGGGGCAAACCGGTGATTGTGGGTGGAGTGGGGCTGCGCGGGGTGGTTTCGACCGCTTCCTATGAGGCCCGAGTCTTCGGAGTGGGATCGGCGATGCCCATGCATGAGGCTCGCCGCCGCTGTCCGAATGCCGCCTATCTGGCCGGACGCTTTGGGGCCTACCGCGAGGCGAGCCAGATCGTCATGGGGTTACTGGGTGAACTTTCGCCCCTGGTTGAGCCGCTCAGTCTGGACGAGGCCTTCGTTGATCTGGCGGCCGGTCCGCCGCGCGATCTGGATGATGCATCCCTGGTCGAGGTGGCGAGCGCCTTGCGGGCGAGAGTGGTCGAAGCCACCGGGGGACTGACCGCGTCGGTGGGGCTGGGTACCTCGAAGTTCATGGCTAAGGTGGCCAGCGAGTTGGCCAAGCCTGACGGGATCCGCCTGGTCAGCCCCGGCTCTGAGCTGGCGACGATCGCGCGGTTGCCAGCCCGGGCCATTCCTGGAGTCGGCCTGGCGACGATGGAGCGACTGGCGCGCCTCGGCGTGGTGACCGTGGCTGACCTGCGAGCACTAAGCGAGGCCGAGTTGATCCGTGAGTTGGGCCGCTCGGCCGGCGAGCATCTGCATCGGCTGGCCAATGCTGAGGATGATCGACCGGTGAAGCCCGAACGCGAGACCAAATCGATCTCGGTGGAGGACACCTTCGAACACGACATCGCCGATCGGGCCGTCCTGATCGGTGTGGCCGAGCGTCACGCCACGGCAGTGGCCAAGCGATTGGTCACCGCCGGGTTGTTCGCCCGCACCGTCACCATCAAGGTGCGCTATCCGGACTTCTCCGCGGTGAGCCGATCGCGCACGCTCAATGGTGCGACCGATCGAGGCGAGGTCGTGTCCCAGGTCGCTGCGGAGTTGTTGGACGGGCTGGAGCTCACCGGCGGCGTCCGGCTGTTGGGGGTGGGGGTGTCCGGCCTGGTGGAGACCGCCCAGGAGCCGCTGTTCGACTTGGAGATCGCCGGGCCCGGTCGGGTGATCGAGGAGACCGAGGCTCCGGTGAGCCGCCGTCCGCGGGACTGGCTGCCAGGCACTGATGTGGTCCACGACGAACTCGGTGCCGGTTGGGTATGGGGCTCGGGGTTGGGTCGGGTGACGGTTCGCTTCGAGACCGCCCAGACCGAGCCCGGCCCCATTCACACCTTCGCCGTGGACGACGCAGCCTTGCACCCGGTGGCTCGCTGACCCGACCAGGCTCACGGCTCGGTAGACTCTCCCGGGTTGCCGGAGTGGTGGAATTGGTAGACACGCAGGATTTAGGTTCCTGTGCCCCTGGGCGTGAGGGTTCGAGTCCCTTCTCCGGTACTGGTGGTGGTCGCGCTGAGGGCTCTCAGATCTGTGTACAGCGGTCACGGTCTCATAACAACTCCTGATTCGGGTGGACTCTGCACCGTGTCAGGGAGTTGACTCGAATCGGCAGACGGGCCGCATATAGGTCCTAGGTAAATCGAATAACCAGCTTGTCGACACAGAGGTCGGCGAGTATCCGGCTGATCCACAGGAGAATCATGCGCAGGAAGACGATTTTTGGCTCGGCGGCCGTGGTGGTCGCCATCGCGCTGTCCACATCAGGTTGTCTCAGTTCGGCCAAGCCGACCGCGACCAATCAAGGCCCGGAGACATCGAAGACCACGGTTTCGGTCATGTACAACTTCGGCGGCGTCCAGGATGAAGCGTTCCGAAAGGACTTGAACGCCTTCGCGTCGAAGAACGGCATCACGATCGACTATCAGCAGTCCGACCAGTTCGAGACTCTCATCCAAACCAAAGTCAAGGCTGGTCAGGCGCCCGACATTGCGCTCTTCCCGCAGCCTGGCATTCTGAACAGCTTCGCCAGCGAAGGCAAGCTAGCCGCCTTGGACACCCAGGTCGATGTCGAATCGGTCAAGGCTGACCTGCTTCCGGGGTTCCTCGACGCGGCCACTGTGGACGGCGTCATCTATGGGGCGCCCATTTCGATGAACATCAAGTCGTTGTACTGGTACGACAAGCAAGCCTTCGCCAAGGCCGGTCTCACTCCGCCGAAGACTCAAGATGAGCTGATGGCGCTGATCGCCAAGGTCAAGGCAATGGGCAAGACCCCGATCTGCTACGGGATGGGTTCAGACTCGGCAACGGGTTGGCCAGGCACGGACTGGATCGAAGATTATGTGCTGCAAACCAACCCGGTCGACGTCTACGACAAGTGGACCGACGGTGAGGTCAAGTTCAACAGTCCCGAGATCCGCAAGTCCTTCGACATCTACACCAAGATCATCATGACCTCGGGCAACACCTACGGTGGCGCGGCCAACACTCCAGCGATCAAGTACAGCTCGGCCTTCAACCCGATGTTCACCGCCAACCCCGGTTGCTACACCGGCAAGCAGGGCAACTTCATCATCTCCTTCTTCCCGGCCGCAGTGCAGAAGAACCTCGATGCGCGGGTGGGAGTCTTCGCAACACCTACCGTCAACGGTGAGCATCCGGTGTTGGGTGGAGGCGACCTTGCTGGAGCGTTCACAGCCAATGACACGAACGTGAAGAAGGTCATGAACTACCTCACCAATGACCCGAACTTCGGTGTGAACATCGCCAAGTCTGGTGCGGCTTTGTCACCCCACAAGTCCTTCGATCCGGCCAACTACCCGAACAACCTCACCCGCGAGATCGTGAAGACCGCGAGCGACGCAACGGTGTTCCGGTTCGATGGTTCGGATCAGATGCCAGCGGCAGTGGGAGCGAAGTCCTTCTGGACTGGAATGGTCGACTACACGACGGGGGCGACGACTCTCGATCAGACCCTCAACACCATCGACCAGTCCTGGCCGAGTAAGTAACCCGACGAGTCACTCATGATCCGGTTTGGCTCGGGCGCAGCGCCGTCCGAGCCAAACCGGTCCACACAGAGAGGTGTGAGATCAGCGTGGATATCTCCGGGAAGATCTTCAGCGCACTGATTGCGGTCGTGCTCGGTGTGCTGGGCGCCATCGTCATCTTTTGGGTGCTGAACAAGATCGTCGAGCTCCTCCCCGGCAAGTGGGACCGCCGGCTGAAGCCCTATGTCTTTGTCCTGCCAGCCTTTGCCGTCATTGGCACCTTCCTGCTCTATCCAGCAGTGACGACCCTCATCGCCAGTTTCTTCAACTCCGACGGCACCGAGGCGGTGGGCTTCGGCAACTATCAGCGGCTGTTGAGTAACCAGCAGTTCCTTTCGGCAATGATCAACAACGTGCTGTGGATCATCATCGCACCGGCAGTGGTGGTGGCCTTTGGCACCCTCGTCGCCGTCCTCGCCGATCGGATGAAGCCGACCCGTGAGAAGGTCGCCAAGTCGGTGATCTTCTTGCCGATGGCAATCTCGATGGTCGGCGCGGCAACGATCTGGCAACTCATGTACGCCTTCGTTCCCGCCGGTGAGCCTCAGGTCGGATTGCTGAATGGCATCGTTCAAGCCTTCGGCGGTGATCCCGTGAACTGGCTGGGGATTCGCGAACTTCGGTTCAACAGCATTCTGTTGATGGTGGTTTACATCTGGACCCAGGTCGGCTTTGCGATGGTGCTCATCTCGGCGGCGATCAAAGGTGTTCCCGAAGACACCATCGAGGCTGGCCGCATTGACGGCGCCGGAGAACTGGCCATCTTCTTTCGAATCATCATGCCGCAGGCGTGGCCGACGGTGATCACCGTGTTCATCACGGTGCTCATCGGTGTGCTGAAGGTCTTCGACATCGTCTATGCGATGACCAACGGCCAGTACAACACCGACGTGATCGCAAACATCTTCTTCAACACGATGTTCTTCAATCAGGACAACGGGACAGCCTCAGCGATCGTGGTGCTGCTCATGATCGCGGTCATTCCCATCATGGTTTACCAGGTTCGTCAGTTCCGTAGCCAGGAGGTGAACCGATGAGCTCCTCACGTCCCAAACGGGCACTGCGGCCGGCTCGCGGTGCTGAAGGAGTTGGCACAGCAGCGGGCAAGGCCAACTGGTTGCTGGAGTCGGCCGTGCTGATCCTGTGCCTGCTGTGGTTGGTCCCGACCGTCGGCTTGCTGATCACGTCCTTCCGGTATCCCGACGATGCCAACCAGACGGGCTGGTGGACGTGGTTCGCCAATCCTTTGAACTCAACCTTGCAGAACTACTCCGCCGTGCTGACCAACGACACCAACCCGATGGGGCCGGCGTTCATCAACTCCATCACCGTGACTGTGCCTGCCACGATCATTCCGATCCTGCTGGCGGCGTTCGCCGCGTACGCCTTCACCTTCATGGAATTCCCTGGGCGCGATCTGTTGTTCATCATCGTGGTCGGGCTGTTGGTGGTACCCAACCAGGTGGCATTGGTGCCGCTGTCGATTCTGTTCAGCAATCTGGGGCTGAACGGACAGTTCGTGAGCGTTTGGCTGGTGCACACCGGTTTCGGGATGCCGTTGGCGGTGTACATCCTGCGCAACTACATGGCGACTTTGCCGCGCTCGGTGATCGAGTCAGCCAAGATCGACGGAGCCTCGCATTTCCAGACGTTCTGGCGTCTGATCGTGCCCATGTCGGTGCCGGCGCTGGCTTCGTTCGCGATTTTCCAGTTCCTGTGGGTGTGGAACGACCTGCTGATCGCGACGGTCTTCCTCGGTACCGGCGAGAACCAGGTCATGACTGTGGCCTTGCGGGGCATGCTCGGCGATCGTGGCCAGAACTGGCAACTGCTCACCGCCGGCGCTTTCCTCACGATGGCCTTGCCGCTGGTGGTCTTCTTCAGCATGCAGCGTTACTTCGTGCGCGGACTGACCTCCGGTGCGGTGAAGGGCTGAGCGGGGAGGAGAACGTGCGGCTACCGCTCGATCGGGTCGTCCTTGCTGTCGAACTCGCTGAGCAGCCAGGTTCCGTTGTCGTAGCGCAGCAGGTCCCAGGAGCCGGTGCGCTGCGGGAACAGCTCCGCATCGCGGCTGGTGATTGCCTTGAGGAAGTTGCGAATCACCGAATCGTGGGTGATCACGATCACCGGACCGGTGGGGGAGCTGGCCGCGATTTCGTTGAGCGCTTCGCTGGCGCGGGTGGCCACGTCTGAACTCTGCTCAGCGCCGGGTACCTTGCCCAGGTTGCCGAACCGGCGAACCATGTCGGCGGCGATTTCGCCGTCGGCCTCGCCGAAGGCCCGGTCGATCAGCCGTCCGTCGAGTTCGACATTCAACCCTGCGGCGGTGGCGATCGGCTCGGCGGTCTGGGTGGCGCGTTTCAACGGGCTGGACACGATCCGGGTCGGTGCGAGTTTCGCCAGTTGCTCAGCCAGACCGCGAGCTTCGGTGCGACCCACCATGTCCAAGTCCGGATTCAGGCGGCCGCGCAGGCGTCCCTCTGCGTTCAAAGTGGTGCGTCCGTGGCGGCACAGGTAGATGTCGATCATGCGATTCCCCCAAGACCCAGTTCCTTGACCAGCCGGGCCACATGTCCGGTGGCTTTCACGTTATAGCGCGCTTCGGCGATCGTTCCCACCCCTTCGGCATTGACGTCGATGACGAAGGTGGATCGGATGACGCCCTCCATCTTCTTCCCGTACAGCACCTTGGTGCCATAGGCACCATAAGCCTTGAGCACTTCGCGCTCGGGATCGGCCAGCAGCGTGAAGCTGAGGCCCTCCCTTTCGCGGAACTTGGCGAGCTTGGCGGGATTGTCCGGTGACACCCCCAGGATCTGGTAGCCAGCGTCGGTGAACTGGCTGATCGAGGCGTTGAAATCGTTGGCTTCGATCGTGCACCCGGGGGTCATTGCGGCGGGATAGAAGTACAGCACGACTCGGCTGCCGGCGAAATCCGAGAGGCTCACAGCCTTCTCGTCGGTGTCGGTGAGGGTGAAATCCGGTGCGATGTCACCTGCGTTCAAGTTGGCCATATCGACCACCCTAGGCCATCACCGCCCGCGCGATCTGATTCGCGGCGCGCAGTGGGCATAGGCTGGACTCCAGCTATCCGAAGGAGGCGCCATGGCGACGACGACCGGCACCGCAGCGAAGGACGCGGCGACCGCCGACCTCGAGGTCGAGATTGCGGCTGCCCGCGAACGCCTGGCTGAGAATGTCGCCGAACTGGTCGAGCGGATCCACCCCCGGGCCGTCCTGCGCAACAGTGTCGCCGAAGCCCGTTCCTTCGTTGCCGAAGAGGCCCGCCAGGTCGGCGAACAATTCGTGGACGAGAACGGTCTGCGCACCTCCCGAGTGGTGTTGGCTGCCGCAGCGGTGGCTGGCGCGGTCGGTTTCGTCTTGATCATCCGCTCGCTGTTCAACGGTCGGTGAAGCCGACGATGCGACGGGGCCACCAGGCCCGGTGGCGGCGATCCGTCCTCGCCGGGGCGCTCGCCGCCGTGGTCGTGACCGGGTGTGCCGGCGTTCCCGCCCCGGAACCGACCCCCGACCCCAATCGGTTCGAAGAACACGGCCCCATCATGTTCGCCGCACCCGACGATTCGCCCGGTTGGGCGGCTGCGGTCACGGAATGGAATCGGGCAAACCCTACCCAGCCGGTGACCCTGCGAGCCCTGTCCACCAATCCAGATCAGCGCTATACCGCCTTGTCCGATGCGGCCAAGGCGGGCCGGGGTGACTACACCGTGATGGCCCTGGACCAGGATTGGGTTGCTGAGTTCGCCGCCAACGACTGGGTCACTGAGCTTCCCGCCGACGCTTTCGGCACCGATGCCTTGCTGGGGTCGGTCGCAGCGGCGGGCACCTATGAAGGCCGTCGCTATGGATTCGGGGTGAGCGCTGATGCCGGCGTCCTGTACTACCGCAAAGACCTGCTGGATCGCGCCGGGGTGAAGGCACCCACGACGTGGAACCAGTTGACCGCAGCCTGTTCCGCCGTCCGCGCCCGTCAGTTGGGGATGAACTGCCTGGGAATGGCGCTGGCATCCACCGACGATCGCACCGGGAGCCTCGCTCAGGCGATCTACTCCGCGCAGGGGTCGCTGGTTGATGACACCGGGGCCGTCGTGGTCACCTCGCCCGCGGCCACCACTGGGGTGAACTGGCTCTCCACTGCGGTGGCCAACGGGACGGTGCCCAAGAGCGCACTCACCTGGCACGACGACCAGGCGGTGCAGGCCTTCGCCGATGGTGACGTGGTGTTTCTGCAGAGCGGGACGGTGGCGTGGCGTGCGGCCCAAGCCGCCACCAACGCTTCGCGGGTTTCGGGCAAGATTGCGGTGGGGCGCCTTCCTGGTGCCGCCGCAGCGGGGGTTCCAGTGAGCTCGGGCTATCAGTTGGCGCTCTCGGCCAAAGGCCGCAACCAGGGCACCGCGGCGGACTTCATGCGCTGGCTCGCCGGTGACCAGGCCCAACGGCTGCTGCTCAGTGAGGGGTCCCTGGCGCCGGTGTTGGCATCGCTCTATACCGATGCGCAGCTCAAGCCGCAGCCGCAGTTCATGGTCTTTGCTGATGCCATCAAGGCCTCCCGGCCGCTGCCGCAGACCGCGAAGTTCGCCCAGTTCAGCAAGGATGTCTCCGAGGGCCTCTCGCCGGTATTGACTGGGCAGACCACCGCGGCCGAGGCGCTGCCCAAGCTGCAGCAGAAACTGAGTGATCTGCTGAAATGATCGGCGCTGCGTCCCCGGCGCTCGGGCACTGCATCGGCTTGGCTGCAGGGAGTTGAGGGTCAGTGTGCCTTCAATGCGTAGCGTTGCCTGCCATCGGCAAGGACGTGCCGTGTGGCATCGGCGGTGACCGCACCGAAGCGCTCGACGTTCAGTCGGGCCTCGCGCAAGGTCAGATGGTTTGGGCCACTGATGCTGTCAAGGTCACTGGTCCCATCGTCTTCCCAGAAGCACACCGGACAGATCTCGTACTCACCTTGTGCCGGCAGGCTTCGGTATTCACAGCAGGGGCATTCGGCGAGCTCTTCGACCGCGCCGTCCACCGGGTCGGGACGGCCCATCGTCGCGAGCTGATCACTCAGATAGGCGTTTGAGACGCCCCGGTAGGCCCGACGGAGGGCCAGGTGGAGCAGTGGGTCGTAGAGCGGGTTTTCGGGGTCTTGCGGATGATCTGAGCCGGCCAACCTCTTCGCCACGTCCACCGGAAGTTCTGCATGGTCGGGGTCGCTGAGGTCGATCGTCCACCAATCGCACAGCAACGCCTCGCGTTCGGCAACAGAGAGCCGACCAAGATCTCGGTACGCCAGCACCGTGATGGCTTCTTCTCTGATCATGGAACCGCTTCCCTCGGATCGGTGTCCGCTGCCGTGAGCCTGACGATGCCCACGCATCCTAGAGCGGTTTCGCCATAACGATGAAGGCCCTGACAAGTTTTCCTCGTCAGGGCCTACTCTGTGCGCCGCCAGGGACTCGAACCCCGAACCCGCTAGTTAAGAGCCAGCTGCTCTGCCAGTTGAGCTAGCGGCGCGCGGGAAGAGACTCTACCCCAGCTGGATGCGGAGTGTGAAATCTGCACCTCGCCAGCAGCGCCTTCGCGAATCATCGCTGTCGGAGCGCCATGGCAGGATGGAAAGTCGGTTGAAGGAGTGAGATGGATGTGAAGCGGCGCAGCTTCGTGGGATTGCTGGCGAATACCCTGATCGCCAATGTGACCACGAGCTTTTTGTGGTTTGCGCTGGTCTTCTGGGTCTACTTGGAAACTCGATCGGTGCTGGCCAATGCCCTGCTGGGCGGGGCGTACATGCTGTTGGTGGCGGTTATGGCGGTGCCGTTCGGTAGTTGGGTCGATCGGAAGCGCAAGAAGCAGGTCATGGTGGTGGCCACCACCGTCACGGCGGTGGCGTTCGCGGCAGCTTTGGTGTTCTTCCTGGTGGTGCCGACGGCGCACATCCTCACCGTGGGCGGTGTGGCCTTCTGGGTGTTCTCCTCCCTGGTGCTGATCGGCGCGGTGGTCGAGAGTGCGCGCGCCATCACCTTGTCCACGTGTGTGACTCTGCTGGTGGACGAGCCGGAGCGGGCGAAAGCCAACGGTCAAGTCGGCCTGGTCAACGGGCTGGGCTATGCGATCACGTCGGTGTTCTCTGGCTTGGCGGTCGGCATGCTCGGCATGCAGGTGACCATGTGGATCGCGGTGGGACTGACGATCGCGTCGCTGTTGCACTTGCTGACTGTGTCGATTCCTGAGCCGGAGGTGCTACACCCCGACGGGGTGCCCAAGCCGGTGGACTTCGCTGGCGCGTTCCAAGCGATGATCGCGGTTCCTGGGCTGACCGCGTTGGTGCTGTTCTCTACCTTCAACAACCTGCTGGGTGGGGCCTTCATGGCCCTCTTGGATCCCTACGGGCTCACCCTGGTGCCGGTTGAGGTGTGGGGTGTGCTGTGGGGGGTCCTCAGTTTCGGCTTCATGATTGGCTCCGTTTGGGTGGCTCGCAAGGGATTGGGTGCCAAGCCGCTGCGGGCCTTGTTGCTGGCCAACGTGGCCATGTGGAGTATTGCGGCGGTTTTCACAATCAGAGAGAGCATCTGGCTGCTGGCCGTGGGCGTCCTCATCTATATGGCGCTGGTGCCGGTGGCCGAGGCGGCCGAGCAGACCGTGCTTCAGAAGGTCGTGCCCTACGCCAAACAGGGACGGGTATTCGGACTGGCACAGGCTGTGGAGGTGGCGGCGGCTCCGCTGACGACGTTCGCCATCGGCCCGATCGCTGAGTTCGTGATCATCCCCTACATGAACACTGACGCTGGGCGGGCGCAGTTCGGTTGGCTGTTGGGCGAAGGCCAGGCCCGCGGGATCGCCTTGGTGTTTCTGATCGCCGGGCTGCTAGGCCTGATTCTCACGCTCGGGGCGTTCAGCACGAAGTCCTACCGGTGGCTCACTGAGCGTTATGAGACACCCGAGTCGGCCGCCAGCGCAGATGTGTCAGCCGCAGATCCGCAACGCGACTAGGTTTATGCCAGCACAACCGGTGCCCATCATCTGGGGAGGATCTTTTGTCGGTGACTGACCGTCCGAACGGGCCGGGGCCGAAGCCTTCGATTCCCGAACTGCAGAACAAGCTCCGTACCTCCCGGCGGCTGAATATTGGCCTGGCGGCGATGGTGATGTTCTTGTTTGTGGTCGTTGTCACCCAGCAGGTGATTGCCGCCACTCCCAACGGCGGCGCCGCGAGCCGGTCGGCCACGGCTTCGGGAGAGACACTGGCCCAGCAAGTGTCCCGCCACCAGAGCGATGATCCTCTGGCCTGGGGCGATCCGAACGCCCCGTTGGTCGTCGTCCAATGGACTGACTTCCGATGCCCCTTCTGCGCAATGGTGGCCACCAGCACCGTCCCGTCGTTATTCACCGAATACGTCGACACCGGCAAGGTTCGCTTCGAAGTCCACGATGTCGCGCTCTTCGGCGACCAGTCGGTGGACGCCGCGGTCGCCTTCCGGGCAGCGGGAGCTCAGGGCAAGGCCCGTGAATATATGGCGGCCTTATTCAACGCGGCCCCGACCAGCGGGAAGCCGGATCTTACTGAGGCGAAGCTGATCGGATTCGCCAAGACGGCCGGTGTCCCCGACCTGGCGAAGTTCACCGCCGATCTCCGTGATCAGAGCCTCCATGACCAGGTGATCGCCGACACTGTCCAGGCCCAGCAACTCAATGTGGACGTCGTGCCCTACTTCGCCATCGGGAACCAGCGGGTGTCCGGTGCTCAACCGTGGCAGACCTTCCGAGCCGTCATTGAGACCGAACTGGCCAAGAAGTAGTCATGACCGGAGTCGGTCTGGCCGGAGCTTTTCTGGGCGGAATACTCACCCTGCTCAGCCCCTGCTCGGTGTTGCTGCTGCCAGCCTTTTTCAGCTACGCCTTCAGCAGTGCGGGGATGCTGGTGAGCCGCACCGGAGCCTTCTACCTGGGCCTGGTCACGACCATGGTCCCGCTGGGAATGCTGGCGGGCACCTTGGGGGCCGTCGTCAGCCAACAACGTGGCCTGCTGCTGATGATCGCCAGCGCGGTGATCATCGTCTTGGGTGTCATTCAACTGATCGGCATTCCGCTGCCAGGAATCGGGCGACTGGACGGCCGCAGCGGTGCGTCCGCCATTTCGGTGTATCTGCTGGGAACGGTCTACGGGCTGGCGGGATTTTGTGCCGGCCCGATTCTGGGGGCGGTCCTGACGCTGGCTGCGGTGAGCGGCAGCGCACTGTACGGCGGCATCGTGCTGCTGGTCTATGCCGCTGGCATGGTTGTGCCGCTTCTGACGCTGGCGCTGCTATGGGACCGGATTCCCCGGTTGCGTGACTGGTTGCGTCCCCGCCAGGTGGTGATCGGGCGCTGGTCGAACTCATGGACCTCGGTGATCGGCGGAATGCTGACCATTGCGATCGGGGTGGTGCTGATCCTCACAGATGGCACCATCGCCGTCCCGGGGATCCTGGATGCCCAGCAGCAGGTGAACGTCGAGTCGCAGGTCTTGGCCGGCGCGGGGCAGATCTCAGATTGGCTCGTCGTTGGTGCGGCCGTCCTGGTGTTGGGGATGGCCTATGCCCTGCGCCGCTGGATGAAGACCCGAGACGGCGTGAAGCAATCCGACTGAGCCCTGCACCGCCGGGGCAGGCTTCGACAAGCTCAGCCAGCGGTGCGGGGTCAGGCTCGGCCAGCGGTGTGGTCGTGGGGCGCGATTCCGTGCCCTGAGCTTGTCGAAGGGCGCGCCCGGGCAGGTTGGCCGGCTGTGTGGGTGGTCGTGTTTGGGCGGGCTTCGACGAGCTCAGCCAGCGGTGTGGCGACGGGTTCGGCCAGCGGTGTGGTCGT
>JAEXAS010000011.1 GCA_023458095.1 Actinomycetes bacterium
ACCCAGCGAGCGCCCATACCGTAGCGCTGCGGAACGGCGGACGGCGACCTCACCGCCGATCCTCGATTCGAGACCAGGCCTCGTGCAGGGCCTCCACATCATCGAAGGGCACCGTGCGGTCGGCGAGCTGCTGGCCGGTTTCGTGGCCCTTGCCGAGTACCGCCACCCAATCCTGGGCCCCGGCCAGGCTGAGCGCCAAGGCGATCGCCTCGCTGCGAATACCGCCATCGATCACCGTCGCGCCGCTGCGCAGCGCCGCGGCCTGCGCGCCGGCCAGGACCGCCGCCCGGATGGCCGCGGGATCTTCGCTGCGCGGGTTATCGTCGGTGACCACGACCACCTGGGCGCCCTCAGCGGCTGCTGCCCCCATCGGCCCGCGCTTGGCCTGGTCACGGTCACCGCCACAGCCCAGGACGGCGACGCGGAGTCCCGGCGGCAGCGCAGCCAAAGCCGCCGCCACAGACTCCGGGGTATGTGCAAAATCGACGACAGCGTGGGGTGCCGATTCCCCCAAGTCCACGACCTGCATCCGTCCAGGGACGCGGGCATGAGCCAATCCCGGCAGCGCCGAGGCGAGCTCGATCCCAGCAGACTCCAGCATGGCGGCAGCGGTCGCGGCATTGCGGCGATTGAAGTCCCCCAGCAATCCCAACTCGAATTCATGAATACCGTGCGGCGTGCTGAGCTGAATCAGGCTGCTGCCGCCGGGCAACTCACTGGCTCCGATCACCCGATAGTCCGCATCCGCGCCGGCACCAGTGGTCACCAGCGGCATGGCGCCGGTCTGGGCGACCTCAGCCGCCAGTCGGCGTCCGTACTCGTCGTCGATGTTGATCACGGCAGCACGAGAATGCCCAGTGCGGAACAGCCGCGCTTTGGCTTGGAAGTAGTCCTCCATATCGGCGTGGTAGTCCAGATGATCCCGACCAAGATTGGTGAAACCGGCAACATCGAACACCAGCTCGTCGGTACGTCCTTGAGCCAAGGCATGGGAGGAGACCTCCATGGCAATGGCGTCGGCACCATGCTGGGCCAGATAGCCCAACAGTGCTTGCAGATCGGGGGCCTCCGGTGTTGTCACGGTGGTCCGATTCGACACCAGGGCCTGCTCCCCGAGCCGAAAACCCAGGGTGCCGATGGTGCCAACCACATGACCGGCCTCGGCCAGCGCGGCCGAGAGCAGAAAGCTGGTCGAGGTCTTTCCGGTGGTTCCAGTCACGGCGAACATGGTCAGTCGCTCACCAGGACGCTGGTAGATCTCGGCGGCCAGTCGCGCCAGCTGAGCCCGCGGATCGGCGACCGTGATCACAGGGATGTCGATCCCGGCGATCAGGCTCGCTCCGGCGGCATCGGTGAGCACTGCCGCCGCCCCACTGCGCACCGCTGCGGCGGCAAATTTCGCGCCGTGGGTGCTGGCTCCGGGCAGCCCCACATAGAGGTCACCGGGTTCGACACTGCGCGAGTCCAAAGTCACGCCACAGACCAAGACCTCGGCCGCGTCGGGAATCAATGTCGCCAGCGATACCGGGGGCACCTGGGGACGCAAGCTCACAGCAGTACTCATCGCAGACCAACCCTAGCCCGACCGCGCTTGCCCCCGGTTACGGCGCGACCGGAAGCTTGGGGGCTTTGCCCTTGGACTGCGGCACTGCATAACGCGCCAACGCCAATGAAGTTAGTTGCTGAACCAGCGGGCCGGCCACCGCCGAGCCCGAGGCACCCCGCCGGGGATGGTCGATGACCGCATAGACCAGAACCTGGGGGCTCGGAATCGGAGCCACGCTGATTGCCGAGGTGGTCAACCCCACGACCCGTCCGCTCTTGCTGAGTTTCTGCGCGGTTCCGGTCTTGGCCCCCACCCGATAGCCCGGCACGTCGAAGACATGCGAACTGGTGTTCTGCGCCATCGACTCCATCATGGACAGCACCTGGCTGGCCGCGTCGGCCGAAACCACCCGGTGAGGTTGCCCGGCATTGAGCTTCTCCACCGTCCCGTCTGCCAGGGTTCGCGAGGCGACCAACTGGGGCGGGTTGTACACCCCACCGTTGGCGAGTGAACCGACTGCTGCGGCCATCTGCGGCAGCGTCACGCTGAAGGCACTGCCGCCGTAGGCGAGTCCATCACGGCTATAGGACGGCATGTCCGCGTCGGGAAGGTAGCCCGAGGATTCACCAGGCAGCCCGAGATTTGTCTTGGCGCCCAGGCCGAAGGACACCATGTAGTCGTGCAGCGTCTTGGTGTTGGCCCGACGGGCCAAGGTGATGGTTCCGACATTGGAGGACTTGGCCAGCACGCCACGGGCGTAAAGCTTGATCGTGCCATGCTTCCAGGCATCGGAGATCTCGTGATCGCCGGACTTGATGGTCGCGGGAACCTTCAGCACTTCGGTGGGACGCACCAGTCCCAGATCGAGCAGAGTCGCAAAAGTGAGGGTCTTCTGCACGCTACCGGGGGTGTAGACGTTCGTGAGCGCACGGTTACCCAGGTCGGACTTCTTGGCTGCGGCCGGATCGTTGGGGTCGTAGCTGGGATAGGTCGCCAAGGCCAAGATCTCACCGGTCTTGGGGTTGGTGATGATGACCGAGCCGGAGTCGGCCTTGGTCTTCTTCACCCGCGCAGCCAGAAGCTGTTCAGCCTGCCACTGCAAACCGGCGTCCAAAGTGAGCTGGTAGGTCATCCCGTTGACGGCCGGCGTGATGACATTGGTTCCGGTGGGAATCTTCTCCCCACCTGGGGAGCTCTCGTAGATCTCGCGCCCCGGGGTACCCGACAGAGTCTGGTTCAGGCTGTACTCCAGGCCGCTGGCACCCTTGCCGGAGCTATTGACGAATCCGACCACATTCGCCGCCAGGGTTCCGTTGGGATAACTCCGGGTCGGTGCGCTGACCATGCTCAACCCGACCAGGTGGGCTTCGGACATTGCCGCGCTGAGCGCCCGGTAGGTCGCAGCCGGCACCTGCCGCTTCACCAGCTGATAGTTCTGGCCTTTTCCGGTCGCGGTGAGTTTCGGCAGATAGTCCGACGGCTGCCCGCCGAGGTATTGGGCCAGCAGGGCGGCGATCTTGGGCGGCGCTGCGGCAGCTTGCTCGCGATCCGATGCCGTCATCTCGGCGTTCCACCGCCCGTTGGTCGCAATGAGCTTGGGGCTGGCCGTCACATTAACCGTGTCTTGCGTGAATGCCAGGGGCTCTGCGTTTCGGTCCAGGATCTGGCCGCGAAAGGCAGGCAGGTCACGCGTTACTGTGAGTTGGTCGGCCGCTTCCGCAGCGACGGCACTGGAATCCAGGGCCTGCACCTGAAAGGCACGCCCGGCTGCCAGCGAGAAGACCACGGCGATGAGAATGAGCAGGACCCGTAACCGCGGTACCGCAGCGGCCACCGGCAGCGCGCGGCGACGCCGCCGGGCAGGACGAGCCGTCGCCGTCGGCTTGGCGGCTGGCTTCGGCTTGGCTACGGTCGGCTTTGCGGCGGGCTTGGTCGTCGCCTTGGGTTTTGAGGTCGCCGCAGCCTTGGGCTTGGCCGCAGCTTTGGACTTGCCCGCAGCCTTGGGTTTGGCCTGCGGGTAGAAGAAGCGGTCCAGCGGTCGGCTCATTGTCCGGTCCCGTTCGCCGGCACGGCCTGGGCCTGCGCCTGGGCTTGGGCGGCCGCGGCGGCCGCCTTCTTCGCCGCCTGAGCAGCGGCTTGTTCAGCGGTGAGGGAACGCACACTCGGCAGCTCGGAGCCGGCCACCGGCCGGGCTTTGCCCATCACCTTGCCGTCGCTGAGACGCAGCGGCACTGAGTAGGGATCCGGCCGCATTCCCAACTGGTGAGCTTTGGCGGCGAGATTGCGCACCGAACGCTCCTGGGCCAGTTCGCTCTTCAGCTGGGAGACCTGGTCGGCCAGGGCCGTGGCACTGTGCTGTTTCTTCTCGATCTCAAAGGACTGATTCTGCAAGGTGGTCGACAGCACCAGCATCCCGACCATGCCGAGAGCCAGCACAGCGGCCACGATCAGAACGAAGGGAACAGTGGCGACCTGCTGGTTAGGTTTGGTCAGCGCCTTCAGACGCGGACCGCTGTGAGAATCCCGACTCGGACGGGGGGCGAGTAGGGCGGTCATCAAACAACCTCCTGGTGACGGGCGATAGCTCGCAATCGGGCTGAGGCAGCCCGGGGATTGACTTCGGTCTCGGCGGGGCTGGGACGCTCCGCGCCGCGGGTGAGCAGGTGGAATTCCGCGGCATAGCCCACCGGAACCTCAGGCACTCCGGCCGGCACGCGATCGCGGGCGGCAGCGGCGAAGGCCCGCTTCACCAGACGATCCTCTCCGGAGTGATAGGCCAGCACGGCGAGGCGCCCGCCGGCAGAAAGCGCGTCCAGACAGGCTGGCAGCACAGCAGTCAGGGAGGCGATCTCGTCGTTGACGGCGATCCGCAAAGCCTGGAAGGTCCGCTTGGCTGGATGCCCACCGCTGTAGCGGGCGGCGGCCGGGATGGCCTCGGTGATCACCGCGACGAGTTGAGCCGAGCTGGTGAAGGCGGTTCGTGCCCGCGTCGCCACGATGGCTGCCGCGATCCGGGTGGCAAACCGTTCATCGCCATAGGTGCGCAGAATGCGGGCGAGTTCAGCCTCGGGCCACGTATTGACGACCTGCGCGGCAGTCAGCGACTGCTCGGAGTTCATCCGCATGTCCAGCGGAGCATCAGTGGCGTAGGCGAAGCCGCGCTCAATCGAGTCGATCTGCAACGAGGACAGTCCCAGATCCAGACAGATCGCTTGAACCGCGTCCAGCCCCTCCTCGGCGAGCACCGCAGGGAGTTCGTGATAGGTGGCATGGTGCAGCCGCACCCGCCCGCTATGGACGGTGAGTCGTTTCCCGGCGAGTTTGAGCGCCTCCGGGTCCCGGTCGATTCCGATCACGGTGGCGTTGGGGCACTGCTGCAAGACCAGTTCGGCGTGACCCCCCATACCGAGGGTGCCGTCGACATAGACCGAGCCAGGTTCGCGCAGAGCCGGGGCCAGGAGTTCAACAATGCGGGCAGCCATGACGGGCACATGGAGAGCTGCGGCATCGGCTGATGAATCGCCCATAGCCTCGTCCCGTCCATCGTTGCTGTGAAGATTCGTGCGATCCGGTTTCAATCCGCGCCCGGCACCTGGCACCGGGGAAGGTGCGCCAGGTGACCGGACGACGCGGATTGAAGCCGCACCGCACGAGTCAGCCTCACCGTGGTTGCTCCGTGGTGAGCCCTGCTTCGTCCAAGGCCGCGAAGGCCTCTTCCTGCTCTGCCGAATACGCCGCCCAAGCGGCCGCGTCCCATACCTCGAGGCGGTTGATGGCACCGATCACCACGATGTCCTTCGCCAGCCCCGCATAGGTCCGCAGAGGGAGGGGAATCCCGACCCGTCCTTGGCTATCCGGCAGTTCATCCGAGGCACCCGAGGCCACCATGCGCTGGTAGTCCCGCACTCCTCGAACTGTGGAGGGCCCGATTGCGGCTTGGGCGACCTCGGTCATGAAGGTCTCGGTCGGCCAGATCGCCAAGCAGTGGTCTTGCTGTCGGGTGATGACAAGTCCGTCGGCCAACTGATCGCGAAACTTCGCGGGCAGAAAGAACCGACCTTTGTCATCGAGCTTGGGGGTGTAGGTGCCCAGAAACACTGCGCCGACCCCCTTCACTCTCCTCCACTTATCGCCACCATACTCCACTTTCCCCCACTGAGCGCCACATTCGAGGCAAATTCACGCCACCGCTCCCCACCAGGATTCGATACCTCCATGCCGCGACTCGCAGCCCCGCCCCGAGGCACACAAAAGAGGCGATGGGCCATCGCCCACCGCCTAGGACCAAAAGGTCAACAGAAAGGTGCCCTAGAAGGGCAGGTCATCATCTCCCCGACGACGTCGATCGTCAGGACGCGCAGAAGAATTGCGCTGAGCTCGACCAGACCCCGGCCCGCCCGACACCGAGACACCTTCGGGATCCGCGTGACGCCAAGCCGCCAAACCCACCACCGTCGCGATAAGCATGATCAGAAAACCCAGCACACTCACCAGCGGGTGCCATTCCATGCCCAACACCAGCACCGTGACGCCGACAGCGAAGCCCAGCGCCGCGACGAGAACGCGACGGCGGTACCAATGACGCTGCGGCCCGCGTAGAGCATTGGCCAGCCGAGGGTCCTCAGCGGCAAGCTCGGCCTCCATTTGCTCAAGAAGCCGTTGCTCTTCTTCCGAGAGCGCCATAGTCACCTCCCCTGACTGTGCTGATCAGAAGCAAGTCTAGGCGCCACAGTAGCGTTTCGGAACCAAACCACACTCAGCGCAGCTACCTAGTCTCAACAAGCCCGGCTCCTGCAGGAATGCGGGTCGAGGTGCATTCCTCCAGAAGCCGGCTGACCGCCACCGGGAATGCAGCGAGCCTTCCCCAGCCCTACCGCACCCCCCAGGCGAGACTTTATCGAACTCCCGTTCGATTTAAGACCATCATAGTCACTCCCCGGGGCAGGTCAACCCCCCCCTCGAGGGCAGATCCGCCGATCCTGACTGTGGGCGCTCACCCCAGGCGCGTGATCTCGACTTCCACGAACAGGTCCGAAGACTCCGATCCGGCATAGACGCCCTTCAACGGCGGAACATCGAAGTAGTCGCGCCCCACACCGATCTCGACGTGGTAGTCACCTGGAACCGTGTTGTTGGTCGGATCCACTCCGACCCAGGCTCCGTCCCAATACTGCAACCAGGCGTGCGATTCACCGGTGCGCGCCTCGCCGATGGCCGGATCAGCCTGCGGCATCACATAGCCCGAGACGTACCGACACGGAATCCCCACCGTCCGCAGGGCGCCAAGACTCAGGTGCACCAGATCCTGACAGACTCCCGCACCGTTGGCCCACACTGCACTGGCTGAGGTGTTCACCTGGGTCGACCCGGGAACGTAGGCCACCTTCTTGCGGATCAGCGACATGATTTCGGTCGCAGCCTGGCTGGGTTGGTCCGCCTGGCGGGCAGTCTCCAGCGCCAACTTCCGCAGCTCGGAACCCGGATCGACGTGGTCGCCGATCGCCAGCCATTCGATGTAGCGATCTGCGAAGTTCGGTTCGACGATGTCGTCCCACTCGGCCCCCGGCGCCGGCACTGCCCGCTCCCCCACGTCCACGGTGGAGGTGGCCACCACGTCGAGGCGCGAGTGTGGTTCGGTGATCTCGAAGGCAGTCACCGGGGTGCCCCAGTAGTCGACATAGTTGTGAATCCAGGCCACCGGTGTCACCTCGACTTTGGTCGCCAGCGGAACCTGTTCCCGAGTGGCCCGCGGGGTCATCCGTGCCTCATTGTGCGAGGCCCCGATCAGACCGGCGTAGCGATAGCCCGTGTGATGGACGATGCGAAGTTGGCTGGCCATCAGTTGCCTCCGGTCCAGCTCGCCGCCGCGGAGCCGGCGAAGTACCGAGCCGTGACCGCCTCGCTCACCGTGCTGCAGGTTCGTTGCAGGTCCGCCATCCGCTGCGGCAGCTCCTCCAGCATCCGGTTCGGTTCGCGATATTCCAGGCCGGCTCGAGCCGCGCCGAGCAGGCGGACGGCCTCATCCTCATAGCCTCGGGTGCTGGCCGACAGATCAAGCTGACGTAAGGCGCCTTCGGCTGCTCGCAGGTTGTGTACCACCGAACGCGGGAACAGCCGATCCAACAAGACGAACTCGGCCGCATCCCGGTCTGTCGTCACCCCACCGTAGGAGCGCACGAAGGCGTGGTGTGCCCCACAGCCGCGCAGCACATTGCTCCACGCTGTGGCCGTCCCTGCGGCCTGAGCGGTCGAGATCAGCCGCGCGGTCATGTCGACGCGCTCCAGGCTGCGTCCCACAGTGAGGAACTGCCAGCCCTCGTCATGGCTCATGGTCTGATCCGCAGTGCCGGTGATCACCGCACATCTCTCGCGAACCAACCGGAAAGCCGAAGCCGGACGCATCCGCTGCAGGCGTCCGCCGCGAACCGAATTCCAGGTGGTATTGATCGCTTCCCACATCTCACTGGACACTGTTTCGCGCGCACGTCGGGCTGCCTCGCGGGCACCGTCCAAGACCCAGGCGACCGAGGCCGGAGAGGCCGGGTCGTAGCACAGCAGCGACAACACATCGGGATTCTCGTCGACCGACGGTGCCCCCATCACGCTCAGCAATGCGGCGGCGGCGTCCTCCTGGTCCACCGAGGGGTCATCGATCAGCAACTGCAGGTGCATCTCCAGAATCCGACAGGTGTCTTCGGCTCGCTCCAGGTAGCGACCGATCCAGAACAACGATTCCGCGATCCGACTCAGCATCGCCCGACCACCTGTTGCTGCTGCTGGGCCTGCTGCTGGGAAAGTCGCTCCTCGCCGAGATCGCCCATCGGCACCGAGGTCACCGCATCACGCACTCGGCGCCGCCGACGCCGTCCGCGCACCCCGTCGCGGGAAAGCACCCACGTGTCCTTGGACCCGCCTCCCTGGCTGGAGTTCACGATCAACTCCCCCTCCGGTAGGGCCACCCGGGTCAGCCCCCCGGGCAGGACATAGACGTCATCGCCGGAGTTGACCGCGAACGGGCGCAGGTCGACGTGGCGCGGCGCCATGGCCCCATCAATCATGGTCGGCACGGTGGAAAGCTGTACCACCGGCTGGGCGATCCAGCCGCGTGGATCGCGCAGGATGCGCGCGCGTAGCTGATCCAACTGCTTGGCACTCGCCTTGGGGCCGATCACGATTCCCTTGCCACCGGAGCCGTCCACCGGCTTGAGGACCAACTCCCCCAGCCGGTCCAGAACCTCTTCCCGATGCGCGGCATCCTCCAGCCGCCAGGTGTCAACGCTGGCCAAAGTTGGTTCTTCGGCCAGGTAGTAGCGGATCAGATCTGGAATATAGGTATAGACCAGCTTGTCATCGGCCACTCCATTGCCGATCGCGTTGGCGATGGTCACATTGCCGGCCCGCACGGCGGTAATCAGTCCTGCGCAACCGAGCATCGAATCGGCACGAAACTGCGCAGGGTCGATGAACTCGTCGTCCACTCGGCGATAGATCACATGGACCGGTCGCAGTCCTTGAGTGGTTCGCACCGAAGCACGTCCGTTGTGACAGACCAGGTCGCGGCCCTCCACCAGCTCGACGCCCATCATGCGGGCCAGCAGGGCGTGCTCGAAGTAGGCCGAGTTGAACACCCCGGGGGTCAGCACGACGACAGTGGGATCCTGTACCCCCGACGGCGCTGCAGCCCGCAGAGCCGACAGCAGTTGAAGCGGGTAGCCCTCGACCGGACGGATCCGGTGCCGACTGGTCACCTCAGGCAAGGCCGAGAACATCGCCCGGCGATTCGTCATCACATAGGACACCCCCGACGGCACCCGGACGTTGTCCTCCAGGACCCGGAAGCGGCCGACCTCGTCCCGAATCAGGTCGATCCCCGCCACATGACAACGCACCCCATTGGCTGGCCGGATGCCTGCCATCGCACGGTGATAGTGGGGTGAGGTGACCACAACCCGGCGCGGAATCACGCCATCACGAAACGCTCGCCCTTCGCCGTAGACATCGGCAAGGAATGCCTCCAAAGCCCGCACCCGCTGTTTGACGCCGGCCTCGACCTCGTCCCATTCGTCGGCGAGTACCACGCGCGGCACAATGTCCAGAGGAAAGGGACGTTCCTCACCGCCGATATCGAAGGTGACGCCTTGATCCAGGTAGGTGGATTTGAGGTATTCCGCGCGGGCCCGCACTTCCTCGGTGTCGAGTTTGGCCAACTGCCGTAGCACCGAGCCGTACGCCACTCGGACGCCCTCAGCACCCACCACCTCGTCAAATGCCTTGGGGGTGCCAGCGTAGTCACGAAACAGCAGGCTCACCTTCGTCAGGTTACGAGCGCCATGTTTCAATCAGATGGCACCGAAGTTTCAGGGTTGCGGCGGTGATTCTCCCCCCACCAGGGTGGATGCCGCAGTGGCGGGAATCTCGACGATTGGCAACGAATTGGCAGAGGTATTGTCCTCGGCGAGAGGCTCGAAATCGGGCTGGGCAGCTGCGGGACGCGGGTCAGCCATTTCGATCTCTTCGGCCGTGGGCTCAGAACCGGAATCGTGGTCAACGGCGGCGAATCGGCGTCCGGAGGTGACCGAGATCACCGTGGTCCCCAGCAGCCAGTCGTAGATCGTATGCGCCCGGCCGATAAACAGCGATGCGGCATAGGCCACCGGCACTCCGACCGCGAACAACACCCCGACCGCAGCGTCGGGCGCCGGCGCCGTGAACAGGGCCAGTACCGCCGACTGCGCCAAGGTCCAGGGCAAACCGAACTTGAGGAGATTGCGCACGGCGGAGCGCTGCCAACTCAGCCGATCCCCACCTGGATCAGTTCGCACACGCAGCCCGACCCGGAGCTTTCCGGGAGTGGCCTCGTAACGTCCGGACTCCCACACCGTGAAGGCGATCGTCACCGGCAGCACGACCAGTGCAAGCACGATCAGGTGATAGCCGAACGGCCCCAGCCACGGGATCACGCCCACTGCCGCCGCGACCGCCATGACCGCAAGCACCAGCGCACCCCACAGGATCATCAACCCGAGATCCACCAGGGCGGCAAGAACTCGTTGCCTCGGATTCGCAGCCACCGCCAAATCCTACTTCCCCACGCCCGGTTTCGGCCGACGCCTGGTTTGCCTCATGGGCCGAAGGTACGCGGACCCACGGCAGGTTGAGCCACAAGCAACTGCCTCAGGAGTGCGTTGACCGGGGTCGGAATTGCGTGAGCTCGTCCCAACTCACAGACCCGACCGGCGAAGATGTCCACTTCGGTGGCCCGCCCGGCCAGGGCGTCCTGTGCCATCGAGGTGTAGTTGTCCGGGCCCAAGGCGGACAGCACCTCCAGCCAATTGGCGACATCGACCTCGGTCAGCCTGACGCCCTCGGCTGCGGCCACCGCGATCACTTCGGCCTGCGCCGCCAGCATCGCCTCCCGCGCCGGCGATCCGGGGCTTTGGAAGGCCCGATAGGGCGCCCCGAGCACCGCCGATACCTGGTTCACCCCGACGTTGATCATGAACTTCCACCACAACTGGTGGACCATGTCGGTGCGCAACTGGGCAGCGATTCCTACCTCGGCAAACAGATCGGCGATCGCTGCCAATCCAGCGCCCGCCTCGCCATCAGCGGGACCGAAGACGATGCGCCCCAGCGAGTTGAAGCGAACCTGGCGACCATCGCGTACCGCATCGATACCGACGCTGAGCGCCAACGGCACCTCGGCCTGAGGAAAGGCACGCTGCAGAATATTCTCGCTGTCGATCCCATTGAGCAGGCTGAGCACGACCGTCTCGGGCCCCACACAGCCACCGACGAGCTCGATCGCTTCGCTCAGGGCGTCCGCCTTCACCGCAATCAACACCAACTCCACGGGTTGATCCTCGCTGGGAAGGCGAAATGCGAAGTCCTGGCGGTGGCCATTCACCACGGTGGGATCAGCCTGGTAACGCTGGGCGCGAGCCGCATCGGCGACGACCGCGAAGTCCGTACCGGCGGCCAGGAAACGGCTGCCGTAGCCGGCTCCGACCGCACCCAAACCGACCAGGCGGACTCGCATCGGCGTCAATCCCCGAGTGGGGCGAAGGGCACGCCACGGGCCGTCAACTCGGCTTCACCGCCGTCGGCCGCCGTCAAGACCCACAACCCGCCAGGGCGGACGGCGACGGTGTGCTCCCAGTGGGCAGCCACCGAGCCGTCCCGAGTCACGACGGTCCACTCGTCGTCCAAGGTGGCAGTGGCATCCCCGCCGAGGGTGACCATCGGCTCAATGGCCAAGCAGGTGCCCTTGCCGATCAAGGGCCCGCGGCCGGGCCGGCCGACGTTGGGTACATCCGGCGGTTCGTGCATACGACGCCCGATCCCATGCCCGGTGTACTCGGCGATCACGCCGTAGCCGAGGGCCCGCTTGCGAAGGGAGTGTTCAACGGCATGGGAGATGTCACCGATGCGTCCGCCCACGCGGGCGGCGGTGATGCCGGACCACATGGCCTCTCGGGTGTCCTCGCTGAGGGCAGCACGCTCAGCAGTGAGTTCGCCCACCCCGAAGGTGATCGCCGAATCGCCGTGCCAGCCATTGATCGAGACCCCGAAATCCACGCTGACCAGGTCACCCTCAGCCAAGACGCGTGCACCAGGAATCCCGTGCACGATCTCCTCGTTGACCGAAATGCAGGTGACCGCCGGGTAGGCCGGCATGCCGAACTCCGAGCCGTAGCCCAGGAACGAAGACACCGCTCCGGCCGAAGCGATGAGTTCGGCGGCCATGGCATCCAACTCCGCAGTCGAGACCCCCGGTCGGGCAGCCTCGCGAACGGCGGCCAAGATGTCGGCCACGACACGGCCGGCAACCCGCATCGCGATGAGCTGGTCGTCTGATTTGGACTGGATGGTTGCGCGACGCCGCATGACTCAGCCGAGCTTCGCGTCCAACGCCTGGGTGATGCGCTGGGCTACCTCGTCGATTGAGCCAAGGCCGTCGACCTCAAGCAAGAGTCCGCGGGCGGCGTAGTCGTCCAGGAGCGGGTCGGTCGCGTCGTGGTACACCGCCATGCGGTGCTGAATCGTCTCCGCGTTGTCGTCGGCGCGGCCTTCGATCTCAGCACGCTTGAGCAGACGTTCCACCAACAGATCGGTTTGCGCGGTCAAGGAGATCACCGCGTCGATCCCCGGCTCTCCGTCACAGCCCAGCGCCTGATCCAGCGCCGCCACTTGCCCACAGGTCCGCGGATAGCCGTCCAGGAGCCAGCCGTCGCAGGCATCCGGCTGGCGGATGCGCTCGGCCACCACCGCATTGGTGATTTCGTCGGGAACGTAGCCGCCGGTGGTCATGATGGCGGCCACTTCCCGTCCCAACTCGGTTTGGCGCTTCACATGGTCCCGAAAGATGTCACCGGTGGAGATCGCAGGAATGCCGTAGTGCTTGGCCACGCCGGCTGCCTGAGTCCCCTTCCCGACACCGGGTGGGCCCATGATCAGCAACCTCACCGCAAGAATCCTTCATAGTTGCGCTGTTGAAGCTGACTTTGGATCTGCTTGACGGTGTCCAGACCCACACCGACGATGATCAGGATCGAGGTGCCACCGAAGGGGAACTGGTTCTGAGTGCCGAACATCACGAAGGCGATCGCCGGGATGAGGGCGACGATGCCGAGATACAACGAGCCTGGCGCGGTGAGCCGGGACAGCACATGGGCCAGATAGCGCTCGGTCGGCCCGCCGGCACGGACACCGGGAATGAACCCGCCGTACTTCTTCATGTTGTCACTGACCTCGACCGGGTCGAAGGTGATCGACACGTAGAAGTAGGCGAAGAAGATGATCAGCAGGAAGAAGACTGACTCGTACACCCAACTTCCCATAGCCATGTAGGTCGAAATCCACTGGGCGACCGGGCTGGTGGGCTGGAACTGGGAGTACAGGATCGGCAGATAAAGGATCGAGGAGGCGAAGATCACCGGGATGACGCCAGCTTGGTTCACCTTGATCGGAATGTAGGTGGTGCTACCGCCGATGAGCTTGCGCCCCACCATGCGTTTGGCGTACTGCACCGGGATGCGGCGCTGGGCCTGCTCCATGAAGACCACCGCCAGCATCACTGCCAGACCCACCGCGATCGTGGCACTGAAGACGAACCAGCCGCGGGCATCAGGCATCCCATTCTCTCCCGACGAGATCGCGATGGCCCACAGCGAGGCGGGGAACTGGGCAGCGATCTGAGTGAAGATCATGACCGACATGCCGTTACCGACGCCGCGGTCGGTGATCAGCTCGCCCAGCCACATGATGACGCCGGTGCCGGCGGTCATCGTGAGAATCATGGTGATGATCGAGAACAGGCTCTTGTCATAGACCAGGTCCTGGTCGCAGCCCTGGAACAGTTGCCCGTTGACGGCGAGGGTGACAAACGCCGTGGAGTTCAGCACCGCCAGCACGATGGTGAGGTACCGGGTGTACTGAGTGATCTTCTGAGTCCCGGAGGCGCCTTCCTTCTTCAGCTTCTCCAGCCGCGGGATCACCACGGTGAGCAGCTGCAGGATGATGCTCGCGGTGATGTAGGGCATGATGCCCAGCGCGAAGATGGCCAGCTGCAGCAAGGCACCGCCGGAGAACAGCTGAATCATCGAATACAGACCGGCGGTATCGCTGTTGGTGGTCGCCGCGGTACGGCAGGCGTTGACGGCGACGACGTTGACATTCGGAGTCGGGATCACCGAGCCCAGGCGGAAGACCGCCAGGATCATCAAGGTGAACAGAATCTTCTTGCGCAGGTCGGGTGTGCGAAGCACATTAGCGAAGGCGGACAGCATTGCCGAACCCAACTCCTAACGGTCTGTGGACCCCGAGCGGAACTGGCTGGTCCAGAACAACCCGGGCAACTCTATCAAGGACGATCCGTTTTCCCGACTCGGTTTCGAGGATCTGGAACTGCGGTTCGGCCAGGAATGCGGACAGGACCAGCCGATGTCGACTGATCCTGTCCCATGATGATGAACGGTGAGCGCAGGGCTCACAGTTCGGTGATGCTACCGCCGGCAGCCTCGATCTTGCTCTTGGCCGAGGCGGAGAAGGCGTTCGCACTCACCTGGAGCGCGACGGTGATTTCACCGTTTCCGAGCACCTTGACCAACTGGCCGTCGCGAACCGCACCCTTGGCGACCAGATCGGTCACCGTAACCTCGCCACCGTTGGGGTAGAGCTCGGCGAGCTTGGCCACGTTGACCACCTGGTACTCCACGCGGAACGGGTTGTTGAAGCCACGCAGCTTCGGCAGCCGCATGTGCAGCGGCATCTGACCGCCCTCGAAGCTCTCCGGAACGTTCTTGCGCGCGCCGGTGCCCTTCGTACCGCGGCCTGCAGTCTTGCCCTTGGAAGCCTCACCGCGACCCACACGGGTCTTGGCGGTCTTGGCTCCCGGCGCCGGACGCAGGTGATGAACCTTCAGTGCCATGTCAGTCGACCTCCTCGACGGCGACCAGGTGCGTGACGGTAGCGACCATGCCCCGAATCTCGGGACGGTCCTCCTTCACCACAACATCGCCAATGCGCTTCAAACCCAGCGAACGCAGGGTGTCGCGCTGATTCTGCTTGCCCCCGATCCCGGAACGGATCTGGGTCACCTTCAAATGGCTCATGCGTGGGCCTCCTCGGCACGAGCTCGCAGGATGGCGGCCGGGGTGACGTCCTCCACCGACAGGCCACGGCGCTTGGCCACAGCCTCCGGCTCCTCCAGGCTCTGCAATGCGGCAACAGTGGCATGAACCACATTGATCGCATTGTCCGAGCCCAGCGACTTGGCCAGCACATCGTGGACGCCTGCGCATTCCAGGACGGCGCGGGCCGAACCACCGGCGATCACACCAGTACCCGGCGAAGCCGGACGCAGCATGACCACACCAGCGGCCTTCTCGCCCTGCACCGGATGCGGGATGGTGCCCTGGATCCGAGGAACGCGGAAGAAGTGCTTCTTCGCCTCCTCGACACCCTTGGCAATCGCCGCCGGCACCTCCTTGGCCTTGCCGTAGCCGACACCGACCATGCCGTTGCCGTCTCCGACGACGACCAAAGCGGTGAAGCTGAAGCGCCGACCACCCTGGACGACCTTGGCCACCCGGTTGATCGCCACGACCCGCTCGAGGTAGTTGCTCTTCTCTTTCTCAGCAGCGGCGTCTCGGCCCCGACGGTCATCGCGTCCGCGACGCTGCTCACCACTGGCACCGCCTCCGCGGCGCTGGGTTCCATTCATCGTGAGGATTACCTTTCCGTCAGAATCCGAGACCGGCTTCGCGGGCCCCGTCGGCCAGCGCAGCAATCCGTCCGTGGTACTTGTTGCCGGCGCGATCGAAGACGACGCTGGCCACTCCGGCGGACTTGGCGCGCTCGGCGACCAACTTGCCCACCTCTTTGGCCTTGGCGGACTTGTCACCGTCGGCGGTGCGCAGTTCCAGCGAGGACGCTGAAGCCACGGTGATGCCGGCGACATCGTCGATCACCTGCGCGGAGATGTGCCGGCTGGACCGGTTCACCACCAGACGCGGGCGCTGAGCGGTGCCGGCGATCTTCTTGCGACCGCGAGCCTGCCGACGCAAACGCGCCGCAGCCTTGTCGGCCATGCCTTTGTTGACCGAAAGCGAGGTAGCCATCACTTGCCAGCCTTTCCAACCTTGCGGCGAACATGTTCGCCGGCATAGCGCACGCCCTTGCCCTTGTAGGGCTCCGGCTTGCGGATCTTGCGGATGTTTGCGGCGACCTCGCCCACCGCCTGCTTATCGATCCCGTAAACGGTGAACTTGGTGTTGCTCTCCACCGAGAAGGTGATGCCCGCAGGCGCGTTCACCACAACCGGGTGGGAGAAACCGAGGTTGAACTCCAGTTGCTCGGGGCTCTTCAGGGTGACGCGGTAGCCGACCCCGACGATCTCGAGCTTCTTCTCATAGCCTTCGGTGACGCCGGTGACCATATTGGCCACCAGGGTGCGGGTCAGACCGTGCAACGAGCGCGACTGGCGCAGGTCGTCGGGTCGACTCACCTGGATCTCTCCGGCGTCATTGCGAGCCACGGTGATGGGCTCGGCGACGATGTGCTCCAGGCTGCCCTTGGGTCCGGTGACCGAAACCTTTTGGCCGTCCAGATTCACTTCGACGCCGGCGGGAACGGTGATCGGAAGCTTGCCGATTCGTGACATGTGTTCAGCTCCTCTCTCACCACACGTAGGCGAGCACTTCGCCGCCAACGCTTCGAGACTTGGCCTCTTTATCGGTCAGCAGACCTTGGGAGGTGGAGATGATGGCGATCCCCATGCCGCCGAGCACCTTGGGCAGCGACGTCGACTTGGCGTAGACGCGCAGACCCGGCTTGGAGATGCGGCGCAACCCGGCGATGGAACGCTCGCGGTTGTTGCCGTACTTCAAATCCAGGCGCAGGGTCTTGCCGACCTCGCCGGCCCCGGGCTCGATGACCTCGAAACCAGCGATGTAGCCCTGGGTCTTCAGGATCTCAGCGATCCCCACTTTGATCTTGCTGTGCGGCATGGACGTGGAATCGTGGTACGCCTGATTGGCGTTCCGCAGCCGCGTCAGCATGTCCGCGATCGGATCGGTCATGGTCATGGCAGGTTATGCCTCTTTCTCGCCACGGTTTCCGCGCTCTCGCGGACCTTCAGCGGGTTGTGGTTGGTCTTGGTGAAGTTGCTCACCAGGAGGACTTGGTGACGCCGGGAAGTTCGCCGGCATGGGCCATTTCGCGCACGCAGATCCGGCACAGGCCGAACTTGCGGTAGACGGCCTTCGGCCGGCCGCACTTGTTGCACCGGGTGTAGGCGCGCACGGCGAACTTGGGCTTACGCGACTGCTTCACCTTCAGAGCGGTTTTTGCCATTGTCAGCTCACTTCTTCCTCTTGCCCGAGAAAGCCGGGCCCTTCTTCTTGGCGACCTTGGCGACTTCGTCAGCCGGGGCCTTGAACGGGAATCCGAGTGCCTTCAACAGCGCACGGCCCTCATCGTCGGTGGTGGCGGTGGTGACGAACGTGATGTCCATTCCCCGCAACTTGTCGATCTTGTCCTGATCGATCTCGTGGAACATCACCTGCTCGGTCAGACCGAAGGTGTAGTTGCCCTTGCCATCGAACTGGCGTGCGCTCAAACCGCGGAAGTCGCGGATTCGCGGCAACGCCAGCGTGAGCAGCCGGTCAGCGAACTCCCACATGCGATCGCCGCGCAGTGTGACGTGAGCACCGATGGGCTGGCCCTCACGAAGCTTGAACTGAGCGATCGACTTGCGCGCCTTGGTGACGGTCGGCTTCTGGCCCGTGATCTGGGTGAGGTCGCGCACGGCGGCGTCGATCACCTTGGAATCACGAGCTGCCTCGCCGACGCCCATGTTGACCACGATCTTGACCAGTCCGGGGATCTGCATCACATTCGCGTAGCCGAATTCCTTGTGCAACGCCGGGGCGATCTCGGAGCGGTACTTCTCCTTCAACCTCGGCATCGATGCGGTCGCGGTGGCGGCCATCAGATCTCCTTCCCGGTCTTGCGGGCGATCCGGACGCTGCGAGTAGCGGTGTACTCGGTACCGTCGGGACGGCGCTTGGTGACTTCCTGGCGGTCGTAACCGACCCGGGTCACCACATCCTTGCCATCGACCTTGACCACCAACTGCACATTGGAGGCATCAATCGGCGCCTCGACGCTGATGATGCCGGCGGCGTTGTTGGCGCGGGTCTGGTTGTTCGGGGTCTCTTTCTTGTGCTTCTTGACGATGTTCACGCCTTGCACGACGACCCGACCGGCGGCGGGATCCACAGTGAGGATCTCGCCGATACGGCCCTTGTCCTTGCCAGCGATGACCTTGACTCGGTCACCCTTCTTCACATGCAACGAGTTCGCCATGTCAGAGCACCTCCGGAGCCAGCGAGATGATGCGCATGTACTTCTTGCCGTTCTGCTTGTCGCGCAGTTCCCGGCCCACCGGGCCGAAGATGCGGGTACCGCGGGGTTCCCCGTCGGCCTTCAACAGCACTGCTGCATTCTCATCGAACTTGATGTAGGAGCCATCGGGACGACGGGTCTCCTTCACCGTACGGACGACGACGGCCTGGACCACCTCGCCCTTCTTCACGTTGCCACCGGGGATCGCATCCTTGACCGTGGCCACGATCCTGTCGCCAAGGCCGGCGTAGCGACGCTTGGAGCCACCGAGTACCCGGATGCACAAGATTTCCTTGGCACCGGTGTTGTCGGCGACCTTCAGTCGCGTCTCCTGCTGGATCATCTGCAATATCTCCTGATCACTTGGCCTTTTCGAGGATCTCGACCAGACGCCAGCGCTTGGTCGCCGACATCGGTCGGGTCTCCATAACGCGGACACGGTCGCCCACCCCGGCGGAGTTGGCTTCGTCATGCGCCTTGAGGCGCTCAGACTTGGTCATGACCTTGCCGTACAGGGGGTGCTTGACCCGCTGCTCGACGGCCACGACCACGGTCTTGTCCATCTTGTCCGACACCACGATGCCCTCGCGCACCTTGCGCGCGGCATTTCGGAGGTTCGTCTGTTCACTCATCTGACTCACTTGTCCTCATCCGGATCGGGCACGATGCCGAGATTCCGCTCCTGCAGCACGGTGTAGATCCGAGCGATGTCCTTGCGGGCCTCGCGCAGCCGTCCGTGGGATTCCAGCTGGCCGGTCGCGGCAGCGAACCGCAGGCCGAACAGCTCTTCCTTCAGCTCGGTCACCTTGGCGTTGAGCTCCTCGCGGCTCAGGCCGCGCAGCTCGGAAGCCGTCGTCGTCTTAGCCATGTCAGACCTCCCCACCTTCCCGCTTGACGAAGCGGGCCTTGAACGGCAGCTTGTGGATCGCCAGCCGCATGGCTTCGCGAGCAACAGGCTCCTCCACACCGGACAGCTCGAAGAGCACCCGTCCGGGCTTGATGTTGGCGACCCACCATTCCGGTGAGCCCTTGCCCGAACCCATCCGGGACTCAGCAGGGTGCTTGGTCATGGGACGGTCGGGGTAGATGTTGATCCAGACCTTGCCACCACGCTTGATGTGGCGGGTCATGGCGATACGAGCGCTCTCGATCTGACGGTTGGTCAGGTAGCCGCCCTCGATCGCCTGGATGCCGTAATCGCCGAAGGCGATCTTGGTGCCACCCTTGGCCATTCCGGTCCGCTTGGGGTGGTGCTGTTTGCGGTGCTTGACTCGACGGGGAATCAACATCTCAGGCTCCTGCGTTCTCTTGCGTCGTCTCCGCCGCGGCCGGTGCGGTCACCTCAGCGGTGGCCTCGGCGCGACGCCGCCCACCGCGACCGCCGGCACCGGCGCCACCGTCGCGGCGCGGGCCACGAGCAGGACGGGACCGGTTGCCACTGGCCTGGCGAGCGGCCTTCTGGGCTGCCCGCTCCATGCGGTTGCCAGAAACGTCACCCTTGTAGATCCACACCTTCACGCCGATCCGGCCGAAGGTGGTGCGAGCCTCATAGAAGCCGTAGTCGATGTCGGCACGCAGCGTGTGCAGCGGCACACGGCCTTCGCGGTAGAACTCCGAGCGGCTCATTTCGGCACCACCCAGACGTCCCGAGCACTGAATCCGGATGCCCAGTGCGCCAGCCCGCATCGCGGTCTGCTGCGCCTTGCGCATCGCCCGGCGGAAAGCCACGCGGGCGCCAAGCTGCTCGGCGATGCCCTGCGCCACTAACTGAGCGTCGGTCTCGGCGTTCTTCACCTCGAGGATGTTCAGCTGTACCTGCTTGCTGGTCAGCTTCTCCAGCTCGGCGCGAACCCGCTCAGCCTCAGCGCCGTTGCGGCCGATCACGATGCCCGGCTTGGCGGCGTACAGGAAGATGGTCACCCGCTCGCTGCGACGCTCGATCTCGACGCTGGAAATGCCAGCGCGCTCCAGGTTCTTAGCCAGGTAGCGACGGATCTTGACGTCTTCGGCGATGAGGTCGGAGTACCCCTTCTCGGCGTACCAACGAGTCTTGTGGTCGGTGGTGATCCCTAGGCGGAAGCCATGCGGGTTGATCTTTTGGCCCATGCTCAGGCTCCCTTCGTGTTCTTGGGCTCGACGACAACGGTGATGTGGCTGGCCCGCTTCAGGATTCGGCTGGCCGAGCCTTTGGCTCGGGGGCGAATCCGACGCAGAGTCATGCCCTCGTCGACGAAGGCCGCCGACACGAACAACTCGTCGGCCCGCAGGCCTTCGGTGTTCTCCGCATTGGCGGTGGCGCTAGCCACCACCTTGTAGACCGGCTCAGAAGCTGCCTGCGGGGCGAACTTGAGCACGTCCAGGGCTTCGGTGACATCCATTCCACGCACCAAGTCGACGACGCGACGAACCTTCATCGGGCTCATCCGCACGTGCTTGGCAATCGCATAGGAGCCAGGCCGGTCCCCGAGCAGGGCTGCGCGACGACTGGGTCGCTCGTTTTTGCTCATGGTTGTTTCGGTTTCCTCATCTGCCCCGCTCAGCGGCGGCGTGCCTTCTTGTCGTCCTTGATGTGCCCGCGGAAGGTGCGGGTGGGGGCGAACTCGCCCAACTTGTGCCCGATCATGGCTTCGGTGATGAACACCGGCACATGCTTGCGACCGTCGTGCACAGCAATGGTGTGACCGATCATGTCCGGGATGATCATGGAGCGCCGAGACCAGGTCTTGATGACCTGCTTGGTGCCCTTCTCGTTCTGAACGTCGACCTTCTTCGCCAGATGGTCGTCGACGAAGGGGCCCTTCTTCAGGCTGCGTGGCATTGCGTTACCTCACCTGTCCTATCAGCGATTCTTGCCGGACTTGCGGCGACGCACGATCAGCCGCGAACTCGCCTTGTTCTTGTCCCGAGTGCGACCCTCGGGCTTGCCCCACGGAGACACGGGGTGACGACCACCGGAGGTCTTGCCCTCGCCGCCACCATGGGGGTGGTCGATGGGGTTCATGGCCACACCGCGGACGGTCGGGCGGATGCCCTTCCAGCGGTTACGGCCAGCCTTACCCCAGTTGATGTTGGACTGCTCGGCATTGCCGACCTCGCCGACGGTGGCGCGGCAGCGCACGTCGACCATCCGCATTTCGCCAGACGGCAGTCGCAGCGTGGCCATCTTGCCCTCGCGAGCGACCAGCTGGATCCGGGCCCCGGCCGAACGGCCGAGCTTGGCTCCACCGCCGGGACGCATCTCCACCGCGTGCACCGTGGTGCCGACGGGGATGTTGCGCAGCGGCAGATTGTTGCCGGGCTTGATGTCAGCACCTTCACCGGCCTCAACCATGGCACCCTGCTCAAGCCCGAGCGGCGCAATGATGTAGCGCTTCTCACCGTCCAGGTAGTGCAGCAGGGCGATGCGAGCGGTGCGGTTGGGGTCGTACTCGATGTGAGCGACCTTGGCCGGCACGCCGTCCTTGTCGTAGCGACGGAAGTCGACCAGCCGGTAGGCCTGCTTGTGACCGCCTCCGATGTGTCGGGTGGTGATCCGACCGGAGTTGTTGCGACCACCGGTCTTCGGCTTCGGCGCGAGCAGAGACTTCTCCGGCGTGGAGCGAGTCAGTTCAACGAAGTCGGCCACGCTCGAGCCGCGACGGCCCGGTGTGGTCGGCTTGTACTTACGGATACCCATGAGTTCGTTTTCCTTGTCTGGCTACCAGGGGCTTAGGCGAGAGCCCCGGAGAAGATGTCGATGCGCTGGCCTTCGGCAACACTCACGATGGCGCGCTTGGTGTCCTTCTGCTTGCCCCAGCCGGCGCGGGTCCGGCGGCGCTTGCCCTGACGGTTGGCCGTGTTGACCCCAACCACCTTGACGCCGAAGACGGCCTCGACCGCAATCTTGATCTCGGTCTTGTTGGCATCGGGCGCCACCAGGAAGGTGTACTTGTTCTCATCCAGCAGGCTGTAGGCCTTCTCGCTGACCACAGGGGCCAGCAGGATGTCGCGGTGATCGCGGATCTTCAGCTCGCTCACTTCGTCTCCTCCTTGGGCTCGGCCTTCGCCTTGGCCTTCGGTGCGGCCTTAGCCTTGGGCTCAGCCTTGGCCTTGGGCTCGGCGGCTTCGTCCGCGGCCTTCGCCTTGGTCTTCGGGGCAGCCTTGGCCTTGGGCTCGTCCGCCTTCGGCGCCTCTTCAGCAGCGACCACGGTCACTTCGCTGGAGCCGGACAACGGGCCGGCCACGAAGGTGGCCAGTGCTGCGCGAGTGAAGATCACATCGTCGCTGTTCACCACGTCGTAGGCGTTCAGCTGATCAACAGCCAGCGCGTGCACGGTGGCGACATTGCGCAGGCTCAGCCACGCCACGTCCTCATCGCGGTCCAGGACCACCAGCAGCTTGGCGCCGCCGATCTCGGCCAGGGCCTGCAGTGCGGCCTTGGTGGAGGGAACCTCACCAGCCACGATGCTCTCGATCACATGCACCCGGCCGTCGCGTGCCCGGTCAGACAAGGCGCCGCGCAGAGCCGCAGCGATCATCTTCTTCGGGGTGCGCTGGGCGTAGCTGCGCGGTTGCGGCCCATGAACGACGCCGCCACCGGTCCACTGGGGAGCGCGACGCGAACCCTGACGGGCTCGGCCGGTGCCCTTCTGGCGCCACGGCTTGGCGCCGCCGCCGGCGACCTCGCCCCGGGTCTTGGTGGCGTGGGTGCCCTGACGGGCAGCGGCCAGCTGGGCCACCACAACCTGGTGGATCAGCGGCACATTGGTCTGTACATCGAACAGTTCGCCGGGCAGTTCAGCCTTGGCGGACTTGGTGCCGATCACGGCAACAGTTCGGGTTTCGGTCATGCTTTCACACCCTTCTTGGCCGCGGTCCGCACCACGACGAGCGTGCCCTTGGGTCCGGGCACGGAGCCCTTCACCAGAATCAGGCCGCGTTCGAGATCCACGCCATGGACGGTCAGGTTCTGCACGGTCACCTTGTCCACACCCATACGGCCGGCCATCCGCGTGCCGCGGAAGACGTGCCCGGGAGTGGCGCAGGCGCCGATGGAGCCCGGCGAGCGATGCTTGCGGTGCACGCCGTGGCTGGCCCGCAGACCAGCGAAGCCGTGCCGCTTCATGACACCCGCGGTGCCCTTGCCCTTGGTGACGCCGGTCACGTCGACAACATCGGCGGCGGCGAAGACATCAGCATTGAGCTCCTGGCCGATGGTGTAGGTGCTGGCATCAGCGGTGCGCAGTTCGACCAGATGCTTGCGCGGGGTGACCCCGGCCTTGTCGAAATGGCCCGCGGCCGGCTTGGTGACCTTCTTGGCCTTGACGGCCCCGAAGCCCAATTGGACGGCGGAGTAGCCGTCATTGTCGGCGGTGCGGATCTGGGTGACCACACACGGGCCGGCCTGGATCACGGTCACCGGGACCACCTTGTTGTCGGCGTCCCACACCTGGGTCATTCCCAGCTTGGTGCCGAGCAGGCCCTTCACAGTTCGATCGCTCATCTGTACTGACCTCACGGAAGCTTGATCTCGATATCGACACCGGCCGGAAGGTCGAGTCGCATCAGCGAGTCGACGGTCTTCGGCGTCGGGTCGAGGATGTCGATCAGCCGCTTGTGCGTACGCATCTCAAAGTGCTCGCGGCTGTCTTTGTATTTGTGCGGAGAACGGATCACACAGAACACGTTCTTCTCGGTGGGCAACGGCACAGGGCCTGCCACCTTGGCGCCGGTACGGGTCACGGTGTCGACGATTTTCTTCGCCGAGGAGTCAATGACCTCGTGGTCGTAAGCCCGGAGTCGGATCCGGATCTTTTGTCCCGCCACTGGTTCGTCCTTCTTCTCGTCTTTCTCGGCCGGCGCATCTTTCCGACCGAGCATCGTCACTCCGGCCCCCGAGGTCGGGCGTGTCGGACCAGTTCTGGGCCGCGCACAACCAATCTTTTGATGAGTCGTGGTAGGGCCCGGCACCCGCGCGCCAGACTTGCCGGAAGGCCGCCAACACAGGCGTCCTTGTCGGAGCAACCTGTCGATTCTCCCACGGCTGCCGCGAGGATGCAAAATCACCTGCCGAGGAGAGACAATGCCCCTCGTGTCCGCCTCCAGTCCCACCACCATCCCGGCCCGTCAACGCCTTGGCCTCGGCGTCAGTCTGGGGGTAGCGGCCTCGATCACCTTCGCCACGTCCGGCACTTTTGCGCGCCCTTTGTTGGAGGCTGGCTGGACGCCCGGGGCCGCCGTGTTGTGGCGCACCGTTCTCGCCTCGGCCGTCCTGCTTCCACCGGGTCTGTGGATCTTCCGGCATCGACTGCGCCAGGTCTTGGCTGAGTGGCCTGCGTTCGTCGCCTTCGGTGTGTTGGCCGTCGCCACGGCGCAGGGAATGTACTTCGCTGCGGTCTCCCGGATGAGCGTCAGTGTCGCTTTGCTGTTGGAGTATCTGGCGCCGGTTGCCCTGGTCGGCCTGGCTTGGGTGCGTCAGCGGCGCCCACCGGCCCGGCTGGTGCTGCTGGGGGCCGGGCTCAGCGTCGCCGGCCTGTTCTGCGTCCTCGATCTCACTGGCGCTCGGCTGGATCCGCTCGGTGTGCTGTTCGGGTTCGGCGCCATGACCGGCGCGGCCGCCTACTTCATGATCAGCGCCCGGCCCTCGCAACTTCCTGCTTTCGCCTTGCCCGTGTTCGGGTTGCCGGTGGGCGCGGCAGCTCTCGGCCTGCTGGTGGCAACCGGCCTGATGCCCTATGCCGCTCCCCTGGTTTCGGTGCACCTTCTCGGTGCGGCTGTGCCGTGGTGGGTGCCGCTGTCAGTGGTCGTGTTGTCGGCCACCGTGGCGGCCTATGTTCTGGGGGTGGCCAGTGTGTCCTTGATGGGCGAGCGGCTGGCCAGTTTCGTCAGCTTGTCCGAGGTGCTGTTCGCCGCCCTGATCGCTGCGGTGGTGCTGGGCGAACTGCCCAGCGGCATTCAGATCTTTGGCGGCGTCTTGATCATCGCCGGGGCGGTAGCGATCCGGATCTCCACCGGAGAGGCCCCGGCGGGCCTGCCGACTCTGCCGGATCGGGTTGAGGCGCTGCATCACCCGCGCGAGGCGGATGCCCCAACCCTCAGCGAGGCATCCGTCGCCACAATGCCCGAGGAACCAGTGGCGCCACCGCGAACATGACCCGCAACGGCCAGGGAATCCACACCACGCCACCGCGGCCGGAACGAATCCGTCGCACGACCGCTGCCGCGACCTGATCGGGGGTGGATGAGAAGGGCGCCGGGTCCATGCCTGCGGTCATGCGGCCGATCACGAAGCCCGGTCGGGCGATGATCAACTGAACGCCACTGCCGTACAGCGCGTCGGCCAACCCGTTGGCAAATCCGTCCAGGCCGGCTTTGGCCGAGCCATAGACATAGTTCGCCCGGCGAACCCGTACGCCGGCCACAGAGGAAAACGCCACTACCGTGCCCCGTCCGCGTTCACGGAAGCGGGCACTCAGCGCGGTCAGCAAGGACGCTTGAGCCACGAAATCGGTATGCAGGATTGCCGCGGTGGCCACCGCGTCGACCTCGGCAACGGCCTGATCGCCGAGCACCCCGAAGGCCAGCACGGCGATATCGATCGACCCGAACCGATCTTCGATCTCGGCCAGCACCTGCTGCTGTTCACCGATGAGGTCGGCATCGAACTCGATGGTCTCCACCCGAGCCGCCCCAGCGGCGGCGCAGGCAACCACCGCCTCCGGCGTGGGGCCTTGCCGGGCTGCCAGGACGACCGTGGCACCGGGCGCGAGGCGACGAGCCACAGCCGAGCCGATCTCGCTGCGACCGCCGAAAATGACGACGACAGGACTCACAACTCGGCAGCCAGTCGCTGCAGACGGGCCAGGCAGGATTCCCGCCCCAGCAGCTCCATGGATTCGAACAGCGGCGGCGACACCAGTGATCCGGTCAGGGCAACCCGCACGGGGCCGAAGGCGAATTTGGCCTTGATGCCCATGCCTTCGACCAGGGATACCCGCAGCGCCTCATGAATCTGCTCGTGGTCCCACTGGGTCAGCTCGCTGAGCGTCTGCTGGGCAGCAGCCAGGACGGCGGCGGCGTCGGGGCCGAGTTTGGCCAGAGCCTGCGGGTCGGTGTGGATCTCGGCGTCCGTGGCGAAGAGGTAACCCAACTTGGGCAGGGCCTCGCTGAGCAGAGTCAGACGCTCCTGGATCAGTGGGGTCGCTGCCCGGAGCAACGACAACTCTCTCTCACTGGGTGCGGTCCACTGCTGGTAGTGGGTCGCATACGCGATGATCCGATCAGACAGCTCGGCAGCCTCCAAACCGCGGATGTATTCACCGTTGAGTGCGTTGAGCTTGGTCAGGTCGAAGATCGGGCCGGTGGTGTTGACCTTGCCCCAGTCGAAGGCGGCCACGAACTCCTCAAAGCTGGCCAGATCGCGTCCCTCATGGACCGGCGGGTAGGCCAGCAGCTGCAAGAAGTTGCGCAGCGCCTCGGGAAGGTAGCCCTGCTCGGCGAACCAGGTCAGCCGGGCGGCCGGATTCTTGCGCTTGGAGATCTTGGACTTGTCGGTATTGCGCAGCAGCGGCATATGTGCGAACGCCGGTGCCTGCCAACCCAGCCAGCGGTAGAGCTGAAGGTGCTTGGGGGTTGAGGAGATCCACTCCTCACCACGCACCACATGGGTGATCCCCATCAAGTGATCGTCGACGACGACAGCCAGGTGGTAGGTCGGGAAGCCGTCGGCCTTGAGGATCACCTGGTCGTCGGGATGTGGCGCATTTACCTCTCCGCGAATGAGGTCGGTGAAGCTCAACGCGATGTCGTCGGGAATCAGCATGCGCACCACCGGTGTCTCGCTGAACCCGGGCAACGCGGCGCGCTCCTCGCGGGTCTTGCCGTAGCACAGGCGGTCGTAGCCGGTCACCGAGGTCTTGCTGGCCTGTTGCTCAGCCCGCATCTGAGCCAGCCGCTCGGCCGAGCACCAGCAGTAGTAGGCGTGTCCGTCAGCCAGCAGTTGGTCGACATAAGGACGGTAGGTGTCTAGGCGCTCGGACTGCCGATACGGCTGATAGGGGCCGCCACGGTCGGGCCCCTCATCCCAGTCAAGCCCCAACCAATGCAGCGTGTCGTAGATCTGCTGCTCGGAGTCCTCCCGGTACCGCGCCCGATCGGTGTCCTCGATCCGCAGCACGAATGCGCCGCCCGCAGCCCGCGCGAAAGCAAGGTTGAACAATGACATATAGGCCGTACCCACGTGCGGGTCCCCGGTCGGGGACGGCGCCACGCGCAGCCGAACAGATCCAGAACTCATAGCCCGACCACCCTACCGCCCCCGCTCCCCCGCCAGCCGCTCCCAAAAGTGGCAGAA
>JAEXAS010000012.1 GCA_023458095.1 Actinomycetes bacterium
GACCCGCGGCTCGGGGGTGGCGTCGATGGTGTTGAGCAAGGGGTCGGCCATGTTCTGGGTGACGACGCCGGTGACCGCGATGACATCGGCATGGCGAGGAGACGCAACTAACCGGGCCCCGACGCGCTCGGCGTCATAGACCGGGCCGAACGCGGCCGCCACCTCGATCTCACAGCCGTTGCAGGATCCCGCGTCCACGTGGCGCACCTGGGCGCTTCCCCGCAAACAGTTCGGCGGGACGAAGCCCTCGCGCACCTCAATGTCGGCACCGGCGTCCGGCTCGGCCAGCGGCTCGGCGACCGTTCCGGTGCGGGCGATCATCGCCACCAAACGGGCCAGACTCATGCGCTGACCGCGTTCTCATCGTCCAGCTCGGCATGAAGCTGCACCTGCCCGGCGAGCACATCGGACAGCGTGGCTCGGGCCGCCGCAAGCAGAGCGGGCACGGTTTCGGTCTGGACGGCGTACAGCACTTCGCCACCCTCGCGACGCTGCCGCACCACTCCGGCACGACGAAGCACCGCCAACTGCTGACTCAGCGCACTGGCCTCGATGCCGATCTCGGCGAGCAACTCATGGACGGCATGCTCACGCTCGCTGAGCAACTCGAGCACCCGGATGCGAACCGGATGACCCAGGGTTCGAAACAGCTCGGCCTTGGCCTCGTGCAGCGGTGTGGGCACGCCACGCTCCCTACTTGAAGATTTCTTCAAGTATGTTATCGGTCAAGTTGAATGGCCGGAAGCCCCTGCCCAATAGGGAGAACTACCCCTGGCGGGCCAGCCTCCGCAGCATCAGTGGGTTGCGGAATCCGAGGAACCCTGGCTGCGATTGCGCCACCAGTAGTTGGCGAAGACCCCCACCAGCAGGGCGATGGAGACGTACCACAGGTACTTGCCGTAGGCGGTCATCGCATCGACCGCCGGCGGACCGATCCAGTACCCGATGGCCAGATAGCAGCCGGTGGTGACCAGGGAGGCGATGATCGAGACCGTCAAGAACTTCTTCAAGGTCGTGCCCGCCTCGCCCAAGACAGCAAGGATGACTGCGCGAGGCAGCGGAATCGGCAGGAAATTCACGATCAGCGCCAAGGTCTCGTACTTGCGGGCGAACTTCTCTGCCCAGTCGTTGATCTTGCGGGCCCGTGCCGAACGTCCCGACCAGACCTCGATGAGGTCTCGGCCCCACAGCCGCCCAGCCCACCAATAGACCCAGTCGAACTTCATGAACCCGATCGAGGCCACCACCCAGATCAGTGGCCACCAACGATCACCGGTCGCCGTCAAGGCCCCGGTCATCACCACGCCGCTCCACGACCCCTGCGCGGCCAACAACTGCGGTGCCGTCCCCAACAGACCGGGACGCAGCACCGAGATCGCGATGCCATAAATGGCGGCCACACTCAGCCAGGTGAAACAGACCACATCAGCCCGGGTGGGCTTGTGCTTCCACGGCAAGTTGGGGTCATCCCACCACTCCGCTTCGGACGCCGAGTCTGCGGCCTCGCCGACGGCGGCGTCGACAGCCTCATCCGGCGACGGCGACCCGACCGGCTCGGCTTCGGGTGCTGCGTCGTCCCCGGGTGGCAGTTGGGCGTCACTCACGCGGCGAGCCTACCTGCTGAGGGAGTAACAACACCCCTGCCCGCGAGCACCTCGGTATGGGATGATTGGCCTTGTCGCGAAGATGCGGCAGTTTTTCCACTACGGATCGTCGGGCACGTACCTGCCCGTGGAAAGGACTCTGGCATGGCCACAGTTACATTCAAAGGAGCTACCCGGATCTATCCCGGTAGCGACCATCCCGCCGTCGACTCCCTCGATCTCGAAATCGGAGATGGCGAATTCATGGTCCTGGTCGGACCGTCTGGATGCGGAAAATCCACCTCGCTGCGCATGCTCGCCGGCTTGGAAGAGGTCAATGACGGCAAGATCTTCATCGGTGACCGCGACGTCACCGAGCTGCCGCCCAAAGACCGCGACATCGCCATGGTGTTCCAGAACTACGCGCTGTACCCGCACATGACCGTCGCCGACAACATGGGTTTCGCGCTGCGCATGGCCGGCGTTCCCAAGGCTGATCGAGACGTCCGGGTGATGGAGGCCGCCAAGCTGCTGGGCCTGGAGGAATACCTCACCCGTAAGCCCAAGGCCCTCTCCGGCGGCCAACGCCAGCGCGTTGCCATGGGCCGAGCCATCGTGCGCCAACCCCAGGTGTTCTTGATGGATGAGCCTTTGAGCAACTTGGACGCCAAGCTGCGCGTCTCCACCCGCACCCAGATCGCCGCCCTCCAACAACGGCTGGGCGTCACCACCGTCTATGTGACCCACGACCAGATCGAGGCCATGACGATGGGGCACCGGGTCGCGGTCATGAAGGACGGCATTCTGCAGCAGGTCGACAGCCCGTTGACCCTGTACGACAAGCCGAACAACCTGTTCGTGGCCGGGTTCATCGGTTCCCCGGCAATGAACCTTCTCGAGGGCACCGTCACCGAGGGTGGCGTCCGGATCGGTGACTATGTGTTGCCGGTGACTCGCGACGTTCTGGCCAAAGCACCTGGGGAGACGACCCTGACGGTGGGAATCCGTCCGGAGAACCTCACCATCGCCGAGACCGGCTTCGGTGTAGACCTCGACCTGGTCGAGGAACTGGGCGCCGACGGTTATCTGTACGGAACCTTGGCCGGACTTTCCGCCGACGAGAAGGCCCACTCCCCGCAGATCGTGGCGCGAATCTCCACCCGTACGGCTCCGCAGCGCGGGACCACCATCAAACTCGCCCCGACCGATCCGGCCATGGTGCACCTGTTCTCCACCAAGACTCAGGAGCGCATCAGCGGCTAACCGATCTCGGTTCCGGCCCGTCACCGTAGCTAGGGGCGGGCCGGAACCGGCTTCACGAATGCCTGCCTGCAAAGGACTTCGGTGCCTCGATTCTTGTCCTCACGTCCGGACTCACGGCTGATCCCGCTGCCGTGGGAACTTCCCTTGGCCGAGTGGCCCACCAGCCAACTGGTGGCGCTCCCCCGTGGCATTTCGCGCCACGTGGTGCGCTTCATCAAAGTCGGCAACTCGGTCTACGCCGCCAAAGAGGTCATCGAAGATATGGCCCTGCACGAGTTTCGGCTGCTTTCCGAACTCCATCGAGCCGGGACCCCTGCCGTCGAACCGCTGGCGGTGGTCACCGGGCGGCTCAACGCGCTGGGCGAACCCCTCGACTCGGTCCTGGTGACCCGCCACCTGCAGTTCTCCTTGCCTTACCGGTCCCTGTTCGCCCAGGGGGTGCGTCCGGAGACGGTCAGTCGACTGCTGGACGCGATGGTGCTGCTGTTGGCCCGCCTGCATCTGGTCGGCTTCATGTGGCGAGATGTCTCGCTGTCGAATGTGTTGTTCCTGCGCGACGCCGGGGAGTTCGCCGCCTATCTGGTGGACGCCGAGACCGGTGAGTTGCATCCCCGGCTCACCGACGGCCAACGCGCCCACGACCTGGAGATCGCCACAGTTAATCTCTATGGCGAGTTCTGCGATCTGGAGGCCGGCAGGCTGATGGATTCGTCCCTGGACCCGCAACGACTGGTGGACTCGATCCTCACCCGCTACAGCGAACTATGGGCCGAGCTCACCGGCGTCGAGGAGTTCGCCGACACCGAGGCCTTCCGCATCGAGAAGCGGGTGCGCCGACTGAATGCGCTCGGCTTCGATGTGGCCGAGTTGGCCATCGACACCTCTGCTTCCGGAAACCGCATTCGCATCGAACCCAAAGTGGTCGATGCCGGCCACCACACCCGACGTCTGCTTCGACTCACCGGGTTGGACGTGGAGGAGAACCAAGCCCGCCGATTGCTCAACGATCTGGACACCTTTCGCGCCCGGCAAGGATCCAATAATGCCGACGAGCCGGTGATCGCCCATCTGTGGCTGACCCAGTGCTTTCAGCCGGTGGTCGAGGCCGTGCCCAAAGAGCTGCGCGGCAAGCGCGAGGCGGCCCAGGTGTATCACGAGGTGCTCGACTACCGGTGGTACGCCTCGCAGCGCGAACACCGCGAGGTCCCGCTGCTGGAAGCCACCCACGGCTACATTCACGATGTGCTGTCCGAGCTGCCCGACGAGAAGATCGCTGCCGCCCCCGGGGTGATCGACAGTCGTGAACTGGCCAACCCCTACGATCCGTCCCAGGGCTTTGCCGACGAGGACGAGGGTCCGGCCCCAGTTGATCCTTGGGAGGATGTGGGCGACGCCAAAGCCCCTGCTCCGTCCGGGTTCTTGGACATCGCCGCTCTGCGAGCCCGACAGCAAGGCAGGTCATGATCAGGATCGACGCGACCGCACCGCAGCCCCCTTTCGAACAGCTTCGTCAACAGATCAGCGCCCAGGTGGAGTCTGGCGAATTGCAGCCCGGCGACAAGCTGCCCACGGTTCGCGCCTTGGCCGCCGAACTCGGCTTGGCCCCGAACACAGTCGCCCGAGCCTTCCGTGACCTGGAGGCCGCCGGGGTCGTCGACACCCGGGGTCGCGCCGGCACCTTCGTCAGCGGCGATCACCGCGGTCGAGCCGCCGGCCAGGCAGCAGCGGACTATGTCGGCAAGGTCCGCGCCTTGGGCCTGAGTGACGCCGAAGCCATCGAACTGGTGACTCGCGCCCTGCACTAGGCCGACTCGAGGCGGCTGCGCATAGCCGCATCGACCAGCGCCGTTAGACTTCGGGGGTGAGTTTCCGCCTGTATGACAGCGCCCAGCGCAAAGTGGTCGATTTCCAGCCCCTCATTCCGGGCCAGGTTTCGATCTACTGCTGTGGCGCCACCGTGCAGTCCTCGCCGCATCTGGGGCATGTGCGCAAGGAGGTCAACTTCGATGTGCTGCGCCGCTGGTTGGAGGCGACCGGCTTTCAGGTGACGCTGGTGACCAATGTCACCGATATCGACGACCGGATCCTCAGCAAGTCAGCCGAAGCCGGTCGGCCGTGGTGGGCGCATGCCTATCTCTTCGAGACCACCTTCCATGACGCCTTCCGCGCTTTGGGAGTGCGCCGCCCGACCTATGAGCCCCGCGCCACCGGACATGTGCCGGAGATGATCGAGCTGATGCAGACCCTCATCGACGCCGGACATGCCTACCCCGCTGACGACGGTTCGGGCGATGTGTACTTCGATGTGCAGTCCTGGCCCTCCTACGGGGAACTGTCCGGCATGAAGGTCGCCGACATGGAACCGGCCGAAGACGCCGACCCGCGCGGTAAGCGAGACCCCCGAGATTTCGCCTTGTGGAAGGGACATAAGGCCGAAGACCCGGCTTCGGCAGCGTGGGCGACCCCGTGGGGAGCAGGCCGTCCGGGCTGGCACCTGGAGTGCTCGGCGATGGCCGGCAAGTACCTCGGAGATGCCTTCGACATTCATGGCGGCGGCATCGATCTACGCTTCCCGCACCACGAGAACGAACAGGCTCAGTCCCGTGCCGCAGGGCGCGGCTTCGCGTCCTACTGGATGCACAACGCCTGGGTGACGATGGCCGGGGAGAAGATGAGCAAGTCGTTGGGTAACACCGCCGACGTGTTCGCCGCCGTCCAGACCCACGGCGGACGCGCGGTGCGGCTGTATCTGGCCGGACCGCACTACCGCTCAGCCATCGAACTCTCCGAGGCCTCCTTGGCTGAGGCCGCTAGCCAACTGGCCCGCATCGATGGCTTCCTGGAGCGCGCCAAGGCTGCGCTGGGCGGGGCTTCGACAAGCTCAGCCAACGCAAGCACCACCCCGTTCCCTGAGCCTGTCGAAGGGACGACCCCAACCACCCCCGCGGCGAAAGCAGGGGCTTCGACAAGCTCAGCCAACGGAACCACAACCCCGTTCCCTGAGCCTGTCGAAGGGAACACCGCTGCGACCCCGTTCCCTGAGCCTGCCGAAGGGACGACCGCTCTCCCCCCGGCATTCGTCGAGGCGATGAATGATGACCTCAGCACCCCGGCCGCGCTGGCGGTGCTGTTCACCACTGTCAAAGCCGGCAACGTGGCGCTGGAGGCCGGCGATCAGGCGGCGGCCGCTGCGGCCTACGCCTCCGTGGTGGCCATGCTGGACATCTTCGGACTCAACCCTGACGCGCCCGAGTGGGACGAAGCGGCCGGATCCCAGGAGCTGATTCCGGTCGTGGACGGCTTGGTCGCCGCCCTTCTGGAGCAGCGCACCCATGCTCGCGAACGCAAGGACTGGGCGTCCGCCGATGCGATTCGGGACAAGCTGGCCGCGCTGGGACTGAGCGTGACCGATACCCCTGACGGCCCGCGTTGGTCGATCGAGAAGTGAGGACCAATGCCAGGTAACAGCCAGCGCAAGGGAGCCGTGCGCAAGAAGGGCAAGTCGACCCCCGCCGGTTCGGGAGGCCGCGTGCGTCGCGGCCTGGAGGGCAAAGGCCCCACCCCGCGAGCCGAGGATCGGCCCTACCACAAGGCCTATCGCAAGCGTCGCCCCGATGAGCCCGCCCGCACCACCGGCTCAAGGTCAGGCAGCGGTACCCGGAAATCCACCTCCGGCACAGTCGGCTCGGATTGGGTGATCGGCCGCAATCCAGTCCTGGAGGCGCTGCAGGCCGGCCTGCCGATCAAGCGGGGCATGATCGCCGAAGGCGCCGAGCGCGACAGCCGCCTGCGCGACATCCTCAAACTGGCTGCCGAACAGAGCGTCCCCCTGCTGCAGGCTTCCCGTCTGGAGCTGGATCGACTCACCGGCGGCGCCGTCCATCAAGGTGTTGCTCTGCAACTGCCGGAGTTCGAATACGCCGACGCCGAGGATGTCCTCGATCAAGCCTTGGATGCCGAGTTCGCTCCCATCGTGGTGGCCTGCGATTCGATCACCGACCCCCGCAATTTGGGCGCCATCATCCGCAGTGCGGCCGCTTTCGGGGCGGTCGGGGTGCTGATCCCCGAGCGTCGCTCAGCCGACCTGACCGCCACGGCCTGGAAGGCCTCCGCCGGTGCGGCCGCCCGCATTCCGGTGGCCAAAGTCACCAACCTCAACCGCACCTTGGTGCGCTACGCCGAGGCGGGCTTCACCGTGGTGGGCCTGGCCGGCGAGGGTGACGCGGACCTCAGCACGCTCGACCCCGAAGATCCTGTGCTGCTGGTCATCGGCTCCGAAGGCGACGGCTTGGCCCGCCTGGTGCGAGAGAACTGCGATCTGTTGGCGCGGATCCCGATCAGTTCCACCGTAGAGTCGCTGAACGCGTCGGTGGCGGCATCCATTGCACTGTACGAGTTGAGTCGGGCACGCTAGACCGCCTATGACGCTCCTCGCCGCAATCCCGGTCACGACTGCCGTGCTGCTCTACTCCATCGCAGTGTGGGCCGAACGCATCACGGGCACGGTGAAGCGGTGGCACTTCGCACTTCTGGTCACGGCAGCCTTTTTCCAAACCGTCGCAACCGGGGTGCTGTACAAGTCTGTGGCCGGGTTCAGCATCGGTCTGGGTGGGGTGGCGGTGATGGCCGCTCTCATCATGGTGATCATGCATGCCCGCTGGGCGCTGGTGACGATGCTGCGCAAGGATGCCAAGACGTCGACGCAGTTCAACCGTTTCAGTGTCCTGGTGTGGGCGGTGTGGCTGGTTCTCTTTGCCGGACCCCTGCTCTGGATGCGCGCCTTCTCCCTCGGCGGGGTCTAGCCTCCGCGGTTGAACCCGTTGGCGCCGGGCGTCCGGAGTGTCCCGGGGCCGTCCGCCGGATCGGTGAGGACCGTTGCTGGCGCCACACTGCTGCGTCCGCTGCTGGGCGCTACCATGACGCGACTTCGATCTTGCAGGAGCGATCATGAACCCACTCGCCGCGGTCTTCATCACCGCCGCATTGATCTTCTACTCCATCGGGGTGTGGGCCGAACGCATCGCGGGGCGGCTGAGGTGGTGGCACTTCGGATTCTTCGTGGCCGGCCTGATCTGCGACACCATCGGCACGACCATGATGTTCGAGTTCGTCGGTGGGATGAGCCTGGATGTTCATGGCATCTCCGGCATGATCGCCATCATTTTGATGGTCGTCCACGCCAGTTGGGCGCTGGTCGCCCTGCTGCGAAAAGACGAGAAGACCATCACGCGGTTCCACACCTTCAGCATCTTCGTCTGGGCGGTGTGGTTGATCCCCTATTTCAGTCCGATGTTCTTCGCGATGGCGGCCTGACCCGCCACAACCCCACAGACCAGCATGCAAGGTTTCGAGACGGCCGCTACGCGACCTCCTCAACCAACCGAAAGGGACAAGACGACACACTCGGCCAACGCATGCACCACCCCCGCCCGGCTGGTTGAGGAGCGAACGAAGAGAGCGTCTCGAAACCCCCGCCACAACCCCACAGACCAGCATGCAAGGTTTCGAGACGGCCGCTACGCGACCTCCTCAACCAACCGAAAGGGACACTCAGCCAACGCAAGCACCACCGTGTCCTGAGCCTGTCGAAGGGCACTGGGAACGTGCCGCGGGGAACCGGGGCTAGCCGCGACCGCCGATCAATTCCACCAGGGCGGCGTTGAAGGCGGGTAGATCGCGGGGGCTGCGGCTGGAGAGCAGGTTGCCGTCGACGACAACCTCCGCGTCGGTCCACTCAGCACCGGCATTCTTCAGGTCCGTGGAGATGCGCGTGGTGGAGGTGAGCTTGCGTCCGGCGACCGCACCGGCTTCGATCATGATCCAGGGGCCGTGGCAGATCGAGGCGACCGGCTTGTCGGCGTCGAAGAAGGCCCTCACGAAGGCGATCGCCTGGGGGTTGTTGCGGATCTTGTCGGAATTCAAGGTGCCGCCCGGCAGCACCAGGGCGTCGAAATCGGCAGGATCGGCCTCGTCCAAAGTGAGATCGACGGTGAAGTCATCACCACGATCCCAGTCGTGGATCAGGGCGGTGATGGTGCCCGGTTCCTCGCTCACCAGCACCGGTTGGGCGCCAGCTGATTCGAGGGTCGCCCACGGCTCGGTCAGTTCGGGCTGTTCCACGCCACGCTTGAGGAGGAACGCCACCTTCTTGCCAGTCAGGTCAGTCATGAGCACCACGCTAGCCGTCCACAAGCGTCCCCAAAGGTGAAACAAATGCACCCCGCGCACATCAGACGGCCCGCCCAGATCCGTGTAGCTGCTGCCTTGGGCAAATGTCGAAAGCTCCGCCTTCACCTCCCCGCAGACGATCGCCAGCCGCTGAACCAGGGACGGCCCCAGCATTGACGGGCATCCCAGGACCTGAACCGCCGCTGCGAGTGGGGTCGCGGCCCGAGATCGCAAAGGGGAATTGCGTCGGATGATTGCTCGGGCCGCGACGTCTGGGGGGACTTACGTGCTGGCATCGATCAGCAGCACCGCGTCGGCCGGGCGCAACAGTACCAGCCCAGCACAATCGCAACGAAGCCGCACCGCCGGCCCGGCGAGTTTGTCTTCCCGTTGACTCTTCGTTACCGAATCGGCCCCTGCCTCCCACCTGCGACTGGTTGCCTGCCCTGGGGGAAGCCCTGCGGCACCGCAGGTCAAGAGGAAGGGAAGAGATGGGGAATTCGTTGGCTGCGCCTTTGCGGGGGCGGCGATGGTGGGCGGCCGGGTTGGCCGGCGCACTGCTGGCTGGACTTGCCGTATCAACACCGGCGACGGCTGTCGCGCCGGCGTCGAGCACCGTGATCAGCACTGCCACGACCACGTGGAAGTACCTCGACGACAACACCGAACCCTGCCCCACCGACAACCTGAACTCCTGGACGGCCGCCAGCTTCGATGATTCGGCCTGGAAGAGCGCACAGGGTGGGTTCGGCGCCAAGTACGGTTCGGGAACCATTACTGGTGGCACCATCAAGACCGTACTCAACCAATACATCGATCCGTCCGCAGCGACCAAGGTCGACGTTCCCACCTTCTTCTTCCGCAGCAGCTTCCAGCTCGACGACGCACAACTCGCCGACCTTGACGCCTTGCACGGCTCGGTCACCTACGATGACGCTCTGCGCATCTACGTCAACGGCACCAAGGTCGCCGGATTCTTGGACGACCGCGCCAGCGCCACCACCACGAACCTGCAATATGCCGGTGCCTCCAACGGCGACCCGACAACATCGAACTTCACGGTGCCCAAGGGTGCCGTTCATGCCGGAACCAACACCATCGCAGTGGCGCTCTACCAGGATCGCGAATCGAGTTCGGACATCTACTTCGACCTCACCAGCCTCGTGGCCGACTTCGTCGACCCGGCAGCGGTGCCCCAGATCAGCGACGTCAGCTTGAACGTCGGCTCTGATTCCGGTCAGCGCAATGTGGCCTGGTACTCCTCACTGGACGTGCCGCAGTCGGTACAGGTGGCGCCCGCATCGGCGATGACCGGTCCGGAGTTCCCGGCAGCCCAGGCGACCACCTTCGCCACAAGCTCGGACGGAGTAGCCACCGCCGCTGGCAGCTACTGGCGCCACGCCACGATGACCGACCTGAAGCCGGCCACCGACTACGTCTACCGGGTCGGCAATGATGCGGCTTGGTCGCAGACCTACACGGTGAAGACCCAAGCCGATGACCACGACATCACTTTCCTCGCGGTCGGCGATGTGCAGGAAGGCGCCTCCGGGAACCTCACCAATGATCAGGCGGGATGGCAGAGCACCGTCGACAAAGCGCTCACCGCTACTCCGGACACCGACTTCATCTTGTCGCTGGGTGACCAGGTCAACACCGCTGCGAATGAGGATCAGTACAACGCCTTCCTCGCCCCCCAGCAGTTGACCGGGATCGCGACGGCCACCACCATCGGCAACCACGATGTCGGATCCCTGGCCTACGCCCAGCACTTCAACATGCCCAATGTGGATGCCGAACACGGCGCCGCCGGCAACAGCACCAGCTCCGGCGGTGACTACTGGTTCAGCTACGGCGACGCGCTGATCATGGACCTGAACTCCAACAACACCGACAACGCCAGCCACGCCGAGTTCATCACCAAGACCATCGCGGCTCACCCCGAGGCGAAGTGGCGGATCGTGGCGTTCCATCACTCCATCTACAGCACCGCTTCGCACGCCGAGGACGCCGACATCGTGGCCCGCCGGTCCGCCCTGCCGACCATCCTCTCTCAGGCGAATGTCGACCTGGTGCTGATGGGTCACGACCATGTCTATGCCCGCACCTGGCTGATCAAGGACGGTGCGATCGACGAGGACACCACCCAGGGACCCAAAGCCGCGGTGGCGTCCAAGCCCGGAGACGTGCTTTATGTCACCGGCAACTCGGCCAGCGGATCGAAGTACTACGGCATCTCGGGCAGCTACGACTGGGTCGCAGCCACCAACCAGGACCAGTTGCCCAGCTACACCACGGTGCGGGTCACCGGATCGGCGATCACGCTGACCACCGTCCACACCGCTGACGGCTCCACGATCGACACTGTGTCTTTGACCAAGGCCGATCTCACCAAGCCTGAACTGAGCGTCCCTGCCGACAATCGGATCCTGGTGGACACCGCCTTCGACCCGATGGCGGGTGTCTCGGCCACCGATGATGTCGATGGCGATCTGACCAGCGCCATCACGGTGGACGGCCAGGTGAATACTGCTGTGCCGGGCGACTACGCACTGACCTACTCGGTATCGGACAAGGCCGGCAACACCACGAAGGTCACCCGTACCGTCACGGTGCTGGCCGGAAGCCTGACCGCTACCGGCAGCGCCCGCATCAGTGGCATCGCCAAGGTCGGCTCGGTTCTCACCGCGATCGCCCCGGCCTGGAGCCCCACGCCCGCCATCAGCTATCAGTGGCTGCTCAACGGCAAGCCTCTGGCCGGCAAGACCAGCGCACGGCTCACCGTCGCCCCGGCTTATGCCGGTGCGCGGTTGTCGGTGCGAATCGTCGGAACGCGCAGTGGCTATGCGTCGATCTCCCAGACCTCGGCATCGGTCCTGGTCAGCAAGGCGAACTTCAGCCGAACCAGCAGGCCGAAGATCCTCGGCAAGGCCCAGGTGGGCCGCAAGCTGACGGTGAGCACCGGCAGGTGGTCACCGTCACCGGCATTCCGCTTCCGCTGGTACGCCAACGGCAAGGTCATCAAGGGCGCCACCGGAACGCGCCTGAAGCTGACCAAGAAGCTCAAGGGCAAGCGCATCAGCGTCATGCTCGTGGCCACCAAGGCCGGTTACAACACCCGGACGCTCACCTCGGGTCGTACCGCTGCCGTGAAGCGCTGACCCAACTTCCCAGGGGCGCTGTCGGATCGATCCGGCGGCGCCCCTGGTGCGTCCGGCCCCGACGACCAGCGATCCGAATCGTCGCGGAACCTCGCTAGAGTTAGCTGGTCACCAACCGAGGAGTGCGCCCGTGGCCGATTCCGCCAGCACCGTGTCCCAGATCTACGCCCAAACGTTGGGTGTGATCGAATCCGTCGAACCCCGTATCGCCGGAGCCATCCGGTCGGAGTTGAGTGATCAGCGAGGTTCGTTGAAGCTCATCGCCAGCGAGAACTACGCCTCGTTGCCGGTGCTACTCACCATGGGGAACTGGCTGAGCGACAAGTACGCCGAAGGCACGGTCGGGCACCGCTTCTATGCCGGCTGCCAGAACGTCGACACCGTTGAGGCAGTCGCCGCAGAACACGCCCGCGAACTGTTCGGCGCCGAGTACGCCTATGTGCAGCCGCACTCCGGCATCGATGCCAACCTGGTGGCCTACTGGGCGATCCTGGCCCACCGCATCGAAAGCCCCACCTTGGAACGGCTGGGCGCCAAGACCGTCAACGACCTGTCCGAGGACGATTGGGAGGCCCTGCGCGCCACCTTCAACGCCCAGCGAGTCATGGGCATGAGCCTGGACGCCGGGGGCCACCTCACCCACGGTTTCCGACACAACATCTCCGGCAAGATGTTCCGTCAGCACTCCTACGGCACCAATCCCGAGACCGGCCTGATCGACTACGACAAGCTGCTCGCCGACGCCCGGGAGTTCAAGCCGCTGATTCTGGTGGCCGGTTACTCGGCTTACCCGCGTCGGGTGAACTTCGCCAAGATGCGCGAGATCGCCGACGAAGTAGGCGCCACCCTCTTTGTCGACATGGCCCATTTCGCTGGCCTGGTGGCCGGCAAGGTGTTCACCGGCGAAGAGAACCCGGTGCCCTATGCCCATGTGGTCGCTTCCACCACGCACAAGTCGTTGCGCGGGCCGCGTGGCGGTTTCGTGCTGGCCACCTCCGAGTACGCGCCGAGTGTGGATCGTGGCTGTCCGATGGTGTTGGGCGGTCCGCTCAGCCATGTGATGGCGGCCAAGGCCGTCGCCTTCGCCGAGGCTCGGCAGGCGAGCTTCCAGGACTACGCGCAGGCGGTGGCCGACAATGCCCAGGCCTTGGCTGAGGGTTTGCTCTCCCGGGGCGTGAAGCTGGTCACCGGTGGCACTGACAACCACCTGGTTCTGCTGGATGTGAGTTCCTTCGGATTGACCGGTCGTCAGGCCGAGTCGGCTCTGTTGGACTCCGGCGTGGTGACCAACCGCAACTCCGTGCCCAACGACCCCAACGGCGCCTGGTACACCTCCGGTGTGCGCATCGGCACCCCGGCCCTGACCAGCCGTGGCTTTGGCCCGGCCGAGTTCGACCGGGTCGCCGACCTCATCACCACGGTGTTGAGGTCTACCTCGCCGGTAACCGCCTCCACCGGCGCCCCTGGCAAGGCGAAGTACACCATCGCCGACGGCGTCGCCGACCGTACCCACGCTGCCGCCGCTGAACTGCTGGCCGGCAACCCGCTGTACCCGGGCCTGGAGCTCTAAGCTCCACCCGCCGCGCCAACCAGCACCCCGTTGGCTGAGCTTGTCGAAGCCCACCCCTATGCCCTTCGACAAGCTCAGGGAACACACGACAAGCTCGAACGCCGAACTCAAAGCACCACCCCGCGCACAAACCAGCACCCCCGCTAGCTGAGCCTGTCGAAGCCCGCGCCATGCCCTTCGACAAGCTCAGGGAACGAAAGTGCTAGCCCATCGACAAGATCAGGGAATGAGGGGGCGTTGGTCAGCGGCTGAAGAGAGTGCCCTGCAGGGTGGTCACGAAGTTGTTCATGGAGGCTGGGAAGTCGGCCAGATGCCAACTCTCGGGCCCGTGGTACCACTCCAGGTCGGTCGAGTCGGGATGCTCGTCGTCGTCGGCGTCAGCGATTGCAGCAAGCCAACGGTCTCGACCACCGAGGACGATGGCGTAGGGCAGCAGCGGGGAGACGCTTCGATAGGGATCATCGGCAGTCAGGTTCTTCACCGGGTGAGTGAGGAGGTCCCCGCGCAGGATGTCCAATCCTCGCAGCACGGCGATACCGGTGGCGGTGCGGGCTGGCATCTCCCGAGAGACAAACATCAATCCCAGCGCCACCAGGATCAACGATAGACCCAACAGTCCGAAGCCGGTCAGCGCGATGAGCGCAGCCGCGCCCGCCGTGGCCGCGACCAGAACGATCCAGCTCACCATGCCCCAACTGCTCCGGGTGGCGTCGGGGCGACGGGCGAACCAACCAGCCTCGACCACCTCGTCATAGAGTTCGGACTGGATATCACCGATGGCGGCCGACAAGGTGCCCGGCAGGTGGGACAGCTTGATCGGATCACCCTGTGCCGGCGCCACCGCGTCGAGCAAGGTGCGCTCAAAGTCATGCAAGGGCTCGGAGTTCACCCGCCGAGTAAAGGTCCAGTCGGTGGGCGCATGCTCGCTTTCCCGAGGCAGTTCGGTGATGGTCAGATGACCACGCACCGCCAGATCGAGCACCGAGGCGGTGATGTCAACCGGATCGACTCGTTCGTCGATCAGGGTGCCGATAGTGCCGGGGTGGACTTCCTCCAGCACTGTGAAGGCGGTCTGCCCGGCCGCGATGGGCTCGAAATCGGCGATCAGAATGGGGTCCACCGCTCCGCTGAAGTCGCGACCGATCTTGCGGTGCGCCAGCCACAACCCGACTGCTCCCAGCAACACCACGGCGAGCGCCAATCCCAGCGCTAGGGCATCCACGGAAAAGGCCCGCTCGGCCGTCCACAACTGCCGGTGGTCTTCATTGACGGCGACCTGGCCAGCCGGGAATCCCAAGGTGGCGATCACCACATCGCCGGCCTGAACACCATCCTGGCGGAAGGTCGGCTGCGGGTAGTCATGGTTGCCACCGGCGTAGTAGGTGCATGCTCCCGGAGCGGACGGCGCACCCGCAGCGCAGTCGAGGTAGTTGAACACCCCGGGGCTGGAGATGACGCCGTCGAACCGGTGTACCGGGGCGCTGAGGCCCTGCAGCAGCGGCCAGGTCACCAAGGTTCCCTGATCGACATTGCTCGTGGCAGCACCGGTGACGACATAGCTCAGGATCAGCGGCTTGCTGAGCCCCGCGGTCGGCATGTCGATGGTGAGGCTGGAGCCGGTGCTACCCAACTCGGGCGTGAGGACGGCCCCATCGCTGGACAAGGTCACGTTGCTCACCTGGTAGCGGTATTCGGTCGCCTTCGCGGTACGTCGAGTGGTCTGAATCACCTGTTGCAGCCGCTCCGGCGCTGCGCCGACGAAGGTGATTTCGGCCTGCACAGCAAGGCTGCCGTTCGGCGACAGGACAGCTTTGACGGTGTAGGTGGCGACCTCACCGGGGTTCGCGGCCCCTGCGGTCGCAACCATGCCCCCTGCCAGCCCCAGACTCGCCAACATGATCGCCAGCGTGCGTAGCATCCTGGTCGCGCGTTTCGCCATTCCGGTTCCTCTGCTGAGCGATCGGTGAATTCCGGCTACAGCCTAGCGAGGTCTTTCCCCGCAGATAACCCACCCATTCCCAACAATGGCCGTGGTCACCGGGGTGCGTTCTGCCCACTCTTGCCGGTGCGCTGGTGCAGATTTCCTCGCAAGCATTAGTCTTCTCGACGTGACGCAGAACTGGGGCAGTGCGAACAATGGTCCGCAATGGGGTGGCCAGCAGGCGTGGAACCGACCTCAGAATGCGTGGGGCGCCCCGAGCTACCCCGTGCAGCCGCCACCACCTCCGCCTCCGCCAGCGCCAGCCGCATTTCCACCACCGGCTCCAGCAGCGGGCTACGCCGCCGGCTACGGTGCGCCCGCCTATCCCCCGCCCCAGGCACCCAAGCGCAAGAGCCCGGTGCTGGCCGTGGTGGGCGGGCTGGTCTTTGTTGTGGCCACCGCCTTCTTCTTGATCGCATTGAACAACTACCTCGACAGCGGCGGTGGCGACACTGGCAGCGGGGGCTACAAGGTCACCAATGTGCCGGCACCGGATTTCAATCCGCCCGACCTCCCGGTCCCGGACACCTATGAGGAGGCCTCCACCTGGCTGGACGACAATGCGATCTACGCCCAGTCCGTCCCAGTGCCGACCGATTGCACAGTTCCCTATCTGAACACCGCGACAGCCAGTTCCGCAGAGTTGGAGAAACACCTCACCAAACTCACCGGATGTCTGTGGGGGGTGTGGGATCCGCCGATGACCGCTGCCGGGTTCACCCTGCCGCGTCCGCCGGTCACGGTGTACACCTCGCATGTCACCACCCCGTGCGGGGATGCCGAATCCGGTAATGCCTTCTATTGTGCCGCCGACCAGCACATCTACTACGCGACCGATCTGTATTCGATCCTGCCGAAGGATCTTCAGACCAAACCCTTCGTCTCGGAAGTGGTCATGGCTCACGAATTCGGCCATGCCATCCAGGCCCGCACTGGGATTTTGATTTCGGAGAAGGCCCTGGCGCAGAAACTCACCAGCAGCGAGGGCAAAGAGATGTCGCGTCGCACCGAGGTTCAGGCCGACTGCATGGCGGGCCTGTTCACCAACGCAGTCTCCAAGGCCAGCAAACTCGAGGGTGCCGATTTGGACAATCTGCGCAGCCTGGTCTTCAACATCGGCGATGACATCCTCACAGGCAAGTCCACCTACGAAGGCGACCACGGTTGGGGGAAGAACCGCCGGGCTTGGTTCGTCATCGGCCTGGAGAACTCCAGCATCGGCTCCTGCAACAGCTACACCGCCCCTTCGGGCAAGGTTCGCTAGCTCGGCCTCAGCCTTCGACGAGGGCCACGGCGATGGCGGCAGCGCCTTCGCCTCGACCGGTCAGACCCAATCCATCGGTGGTGGTGCCCGCCACGCTCACCGGCGCACCCACCGCAGCGGAGAGAACCTTCTCGGCCTCGACACGCCGCGGGGCCAGGCGGGGTCGATTGGCGATCAACTGGACCGACACATTCACCGGACGCAACCCGGCCTCGGCCAGCCGCCGGACGCATTCGGTGAGAAAGGACACACCCGAGGCTCCAGCCCAGGCCGGATCATCGGTTCCAAAATTGCTGCCCAGATCACCCAGACCGGCTGCACCCAGCAGGGCGTCACAGATCGCGTGGGCGACCACATCGCCGTCGGAATGCCCCGATAGGCCCATCGGCTCGTCGGGAAACTCCAAGCCAGCGACCCGCATGACGACACCTGCGGCATAGGCATGCACATCAGTGCCGATTCCTACCCGGCTGGTCACGATCGGCTCCGTGCGATCGCCTCAACCAGCACCAGATCGGTGGGCTCGGTGACTTTCAGAGCAGCCCGATCGCCGTCCACCAGCGCCACAGGGTGGCCCAGCTCGGCCACCGCGCTGGCATCGTCGGTCACGTCCAGACCCGTGGCCTGTGCGTGCGCCAGGGCTTCAACCAGCACGGTGCGCACGAATCCCTGCGGAGTCTGCACGATCCGCAATGCGCTGCGATCAACAACCTGTGAACCTTCGTCGGTGATTCGTCGCATGGAATCAGTCACCGGCAACACCGGAATGCAGCCCACCGCCCCATCGACCAGGGCGGCAATCACCCGGGCCACCATGTCGCCGGGCACCATGGCACGGGCAGCATCGTGAACCAGGACGTATTCGCATTCGGCCAACACCGGATCGCCTGCGATTGCAGCCAGGCCAGCCCGCACCGAGTCCTGCCGCCGAGCTCCCCCCAGCACGGTCGCGGCAGGGATCGGCGAATCGGCCAGGACGGTTTCAAAGGCGGCCTGCTCACCGGCGGGGATCACCACAATCGCCCGGTTCACCCCTCCGGCAGCCAAGCCGTCCAGGCTGTGCCGCACCAGGGTGCGTCCAGCCACTTCTCGCAGAGCTTTGGGAGCTCCCGCGCCCAAACGAACGCCAGCGCCGGCCGCCACCACAATGGCGACGACCGGCGCGGTCGAAATCATGTCTGGATCCGGCTTCAGGAGGCCAACACCTCGTCGAGCAGGACCTCGGCTCGGTCCTCCTCAACCTTTTCGGCGAGGGCCAACTCGGAGACCAGGATCTGACGGGCCTTGGCCAACATCCGCTTCTCACCGGCGGAAAGGCCACGCTCCCGCTCGCGGCGCCACAGGTCACGGACGACCTCGGCAACCTTGAGCACATTGCCCGAATGCAACTTCTCCACGTTCGCCTTGTAGCGACGTGACCAGTTGGTTGGTTCTTCAGCATGCGGTGCCCGCAAGACTCCGAAGACCCGCTCCAAACCGTCGGCATCTACAACATCGCGGACACCCACCAGATCAAGGTTGCAGGCCGGCACCCGAACCACCAGATCATTCTGGCCGACGATACGCAGGACGAGATAAAGCTTGTCTTCGCCTTTGATCGTTCGGGTTTCCAGGGCTTCGATGACAGCTGCGCCATGATTGGGGTAGACCACGGTCTCACCGATTGTGAACGTCATATCAGCGTTTACCACCTTTCCCGGCTATCAAGTCTAGCACTTTCCAGCGGGTCTCCGAAAGGCATCAATCCTAGCCAGGACCCCATTTCTGGGGTTGACAGCAGGTTACTTCTATGCATCCTTGCGGTCGTACGCCCAGCCCCTCGGGGTTGAATTTGCCAGCTAATGGCAACCGCCACAACCCCAGACTTCCGCGCAGGGCATACACGCGTACTGCTCGGCGGGCGCTATCGAGGTTCGCGCCCACCGAGCGTGATGGAGAGTGGTTCGCCTTATCAGGCCGCGATCTTCACCTGCTTGGCCGGGAAGACGGTCTTCGCGACGATCACCAATGTCGTGGCCACCAGCACCCCGGCCAGCAGGCTGATGAAGAAGCCGGCGATTGCCCAAGGCAGCGGGTTGAAGGCGAACAATACGAAGATGCCGCCATGCGGTGCTCGCAGACCGACACCCAGCATCATGCTCAAGGCGCCAGTCACCGCCCCGCCAGCCATCATCGACGGGATGACCCGCAGTGGATCGGCGGCCGCAAACGGGATGGCGCCCTCGGAGATGAATGATGCGCCCAGCAGCCAGGCGGCCGTCCCGTTTTCGCGCTCGACCTCGGTGAACAAGTTCTTGCGCACCACGGTGGCCAAAGCCATGGCCAGCGGCGGCACCATGCCCGCCGCCATCACGGCGGCCATCACCTGGAAGTTGGCGGTCAGCCCGGCCGAAAGGCCGGCGGTGGCGAAGAGGTAGGCCGCTTTGTTGACCGGACCACCCAAGTCGAAGCACATCATCAGACCGAGCAGGGCACCCAACAAGATCGCTGAGCCACCCGACATGCTGGACAGACCGGTCTGCATGGCTTGTGTGAGACTGGCCAGCGGGTGACCAAGGAAGAAGTACATCAAGGCTCCGGTGATGAAGGTCACCACCAGGGGAATGATCACCACGGGCATCAGTCCGGACAACCAGCGCGGCGCCCGCAGACTGACCAGCCACGCCGCCAACACGCCCGCGACCAGACCGGTGATCAGACCTCCCAGGAAGCCGGCTCCGAGCGTCACCGAGATGGCGCCGCCCACGAATCCCGGAGCGATGCCGGGACGCCCGGCCAAGGCGTAGGCGATGTATCCGCTCAGCGCCGGCACCAAGAAGCCGAAGGCAGCAGCCCCGACGGCGAACATCACCGCGCCCAAGGTCATCAGGAAACCCGCAGGCATACTGGTGGCCGTGGACTGGGCCAGCACCAAGGATCCGATCGAGCTTCCTGCCGACACTCCCGCCTGGCAGGTATCGGCGCTCATCCAGGTCAACTCCGCGCAACCGCGAGCACCGTTGACCCCGGGCACCAACGCAATGTCGAAACCGCCGAACAGGAAGCCAAGAGCGATCAACAACCCACCTGCCGCCACAAAGGGGATCATGTAGGAGACGCCCGTCATCAAGGCGACCTGAACGCGTCGACCCCAACTCTGCTTGGCTGCTGAGTTCTCGGTGGTCGGTTCGGTCTGGGCCGAGGACGGACCGGCTACGCGAGCCGCTGCCGGATTGCCCACCGCAGCCAGGGCCTCGGCGACCAGCTTGTCTGGCTCGTTGATCCCCCGTTTCACGCTGGCTTCGATCACCGGCAGGCCGGTGAACCTCTCCCGGTCTCGCACCGGGAGGTCGGCGGCGAAGATGGCGGCGTCGGCTCGAGCAATGACGGCGGGATCCAACCAATCGATCCGTCCGGAACCTTGCGGCTCGACGTGAATCTCGACCCCGGCGGCCTTGCCCGCCTGCTCCAGCCCATCGGCGGCCATGAAGGTGTGCGCGATGCCGGTGGGACAGGAGGTGACCGCCACCAGCACCGAGGGCTTGGCACCGGAGGTCGGCGCAGGCTCGCTCGACGCCGTCGCCGCAGGCTGGCTGCTCGTCGCTTCCGTGACCAGATCGACGACTTCCTGTGGCGAACTCGCGGTGCGCAGCGCATCGGTGAATTCCGTGCGCATCAGCGACCGAGCCAGCATCGCCAGCAGCTCCAGATGCGCGTCGTCGGAGCCTTCGGAGGCCGCAATCATGAAGACGAGATCAGCCGGCCCGTCCGCAGCACCGAAGTCTACGGGCGGCTGCAGACGAGCGAATGCCACCGAGTTTGTGGTTACCGCCGCCGAGCGGCAATGCGGAATCGCGATTCCGTTGCCGAGGCCGGTGGCCATCTTCGCCTCTCGACTCAACGCGTCGGCAGCCAGTCCAGCGGCATCGGCACGGCCGCTGGCTCCAACGACTTCAGCAAGGGCGGTGATCACATCGGTCTTGGTGGCACCAAGATCGGCGTCCAGGCGCACGAGGTCTGCGCCAATCAAAGGGACGGGTTGTTGGGACATCATTGTTCCTTCCATTTGTGCAGCTTCTGAGTCAGGTCAGCGCGGTGAGCTGCACCGCACCGGCATTGAGTTGATCGGGTCGGGGAAGCTGAGTTCCGGCAAGTGCGGCAGCCGCTGACCCGTGCGCGATGGCTTGCCGCAGCCGCTCAGGCTCGGCCAAACCACGGGTCTCGGCCAGGATGTAGCCGGCCACCGAGGAGTCGCCGGCACCCACCGTGCTGCGGACGGTGATGGGCGGCGGAGAGCCCCACCACGCGCCGGTCTCGGTGACCAAGACCGCGCCAGCCCCACCGAGGGTCACCAGCACCGCACGAACCCCGGCAGCAACCAGCGTCTGTGCTGCCGCAACGCTGCGGCTGGGATCACCGGCAGCAGCGCCGGCCTCAAGGGCCTCCGGATCAGCGCCGGTGAGTTGCGCCAGTTCAAAAGCATTCGGCTTGATCAAATCGGGGGCGACCTCATCAAAGGCGTCGGCGAGGGCCCGCAGCGGAGCATCAGAGGTGTCCACCGCAATCCGGCATCCCCAGGGACGCAGCGCACGGACAAGCTGGGCGTACCAGTCGACCGGAACCCCTGGCGGCAGTGACCCGGACAGCACAACCCAATCGGCACGCTCAGACTCCAGGACCAACAGGCGAGCCAGCGCCTCCACAGTTTCGCTGGCCAACTCCGGCCCAGATTCGTTCACCTTGGTCGTCGTACCGTCAGCCTCGGTCAGGGCGAGATTGGTACGCACGGGCGCGCCGAGCCGGACCGTGCGGTAGGGCAGGTCGAGGGCATCCAATCCGCGCAGGATGGGGTCATTGGCATCGGCGGGCAGGACCGCACGGACCGGATGTCCCGCGCTATGCACGACGCGGGCCACGTTGATGCCCTTGCCGCCGGGTTCAACGCTGACCCGCTCAGCACGCTGAACCTCCCCGCGCTGCAACGGTGCACCCAAGGTGATCGTCCGGTCCAAGGACGGATTGACAGTCAAGGTGACGATCATGCGATCACCACCTGCACACCGGCAGCCTCGAGCTGGCCACAGTCATTGGTGGCCACCCCCGCATCGGTCACGAGCACGTCGACGTCGGAAATCGCAGCGAAGGACACCAGGAGTTCAGCTCCGATCTTGGAGCTGTCGGCCAACACGATCACATGCTTGGCCGCGTTCACCATGGCCTGCTTCACGGCGGCCTCGTCAGCATCGGGCGTGGACAGACCGTGGGTCAGCGACAGACCGTTGACTCCGATGAAAGCAACATCACAGCGCAGCTTCGAGATCGCCGCGACCGTGTCCGCACCCACTGCTGCGCCGGTAATGCCGCGGACCCGCCCACCGAGGAGCTGGAGGTTGAGCCCATTGTTGATCAGTTGCCCAGCCACCGGAACCGATCCGGTGATCACGGTTCGGGCCGACTCCGGTGTCAGCATCGCCGCTACCCGCGAGGTCGTGGTGCCGGCGTCCAACAGCAGCGAACCGGTAGCCCCGGGAAGGAACTCCATCGCGGCTGCGGCAATCTGGTTCTTCTGTGCGGCGTGAGTAGGTTCACGGTCGGCCAGTCCGGTCTCGGTGAGCTCAACATTCGAAGCGATGACGGCGCCACCATGAACGCGACGCAGCACGCCTTGGTCGTTCAAGTAGTCCAAGTCACGGCGAATGGTCTCGGTAGTGACATCGAACTCCCGAGCCAATCCGGCGACCGAGACTCGCCCCTTCTGCCGGGCCAAGTCATAGATCCCCCGCTGACGCTCCGCTGCGTACATCGACCCTCTCCCTGCCAACATCCATGTTGTATTACCTTGTTTTACTTTGGATTGACTGGGATTGCAAGGGGTTTGCGGGACTTCTCATGGTTTTGGTTGGCTACCTTTGGCTTGGGTAGCGCGAAGCCACCAGATCATTGACGTGGGCCCCGGCCCTTCGACAGGCTCAGGGAACGGCGCGCGGACTCCACCAACCCCACTCGCTTGACCCTTCGACAGGCTCAGGGAACGGGGCAGAGCCCACCAGGCCCTTCGACAGGCTCAGGGAACGGCGCGCAGACTCCACCAACCCCACTCGCTTGACCCTTCGACAGGCTCAGGGAACGGGTAGTTCGGCCTGATCGGCTACTCAGCCGTAGGTCACCTCGTTGGAGAACAGACCCGAAACGGACTCGCCGCAGTTGATTCGCCGCACGGCTTCGGCGAACAGGGGCGCCACCGACACCGTGGTGAGCCGTTCCAGGCCTTCGGGACCGGGCACTGTGTTGGTTGCCACAATCTCGGTGATGTCGGGAACCGCGTTGAGTCGCTCGACAGCCTTGCCGGAGAACAGCCCGTGGGTGCAGGCCACCGAGATGGACTTGACGTTGTAGCCGCGCACCGTGCTGATCAGTTCCACCACTGAGCCTGCCGTGGCGATCTCGTCGTCCAGGATGATCACATCCTTACCGCCGATCTTTCCCACGATCGAATCGATGGCCACCCGGTCGTCCTCCAGGCGACGCTTCGACCCGGCGGCCATTCCGACCCCGAGCATGCGCGCAAACTGGTTGGCCTCTTTGGCATTGCCGAAGTCGGGCGAGACGATCACGGTGTTGCTCAGGTCACGATTGCGGAAATGCTCGGCCAACACCGGAAGGGCAGTGAGGTGATCAACCGGCATCGAGAAGAATCCATGCACCTGCTGAGCGTGCAGGGCCATGGTCAAGACGCGGTGAGCTCCAGCGGTGTGGATCAAGTCGGCCACCAGGCGTCCGCCGATGCTGATACGGGGGGCGTCCTTCTTGTCGGAACGCGCGTAGGCGTAGTGCGGCATCACCACGGTGACCTGGGCGGCCGAGGCGCCGCGGGCGGCGTCGACCATCATCAGCAGCTCCATCAGGTTCTCCTGAGTGGGAGGAACCAAGGGCTGCACGATGTAGACATCGCGTTGCCGGCAGTTTGCTCGCAGTTGCACCTGCAAACAGTCATTGGAGAATCGGGAAAGTCTCGACGGCGACAGTTCCACACCGAGAAGACTGCACATCTCCTCGGCGAAGGCGCTGTGCGCGTGGCCGGAGAACACAGTGATGTCCGTCACGGCGGGTAACCCTAGCCCGCCTCGGGCCCTCAAGCCCACTCAGGGCGTCCCGCGAGACGCCGACACCCCTGATCAGGCGTTGAATTTGTAACCCAGGCCGCGGACCGTCAGCAGCAATTCCGGGCTGGCGGGGTCGGTTTCCAGCTTGGCGCGCAGGCGTTTGACGTGGACGTCCAAGGTCTTGGTGTCCCCGACGTAGTCCGGACCCCACACCCGATCAATCAGTTGGCCGCGGGTGAGCACTCGACCACAGTTGCGCAACAGCAACTCCAGCAACTCGAACTCCTTCAACGCCAACTGCACCGGCTCACCGCGCACGCTGAGTTCGTGACGTTCGACGTCCATACGGACCCCGCCGGCCTCGATAACATCAGCGATCAACTCGACCTCTTGACCGCGCCGAAGCACCGCCCGGATCCGGGCCACCAGCTCCCGGTGACTGAACGGCTTGGTGACATAGTCGTCGGCACCCAATTCCAGGCCTACGACTTTGTCGATCTCGGAGTCGCGCGCGGTCACCATGATGATCGGGACGCTGCCGCGGGTGCGCAACTGGCGACACACCTCGGTGCCGGACAGTCCCGGCATCATCAGATCCAGCAGCACGATGTCGGCGCCACCGCGGTCATAGGCGGCCAGGCCACTGGTGCCGTCCGCGGCCGCAGCCACCTCGAAGCCCTCTTTCTGCAAGAGGAAAGCCAGCGTCTCGCGATAGCTTTCCTCGTCCTCGATGATGAGCACCTTGGTCATTGTTCGTCGTCCTTCCTGATCGGCAGCCGAAGGGTGAAGGTTGATCCTTGCCCAGCCCGGCTCCACACCGTCACCTCGCCGCCATGGGCCACCGCGACATGCTTCACAATGGACAAGCCCAGGCCGGTGCCACCGCTGGCCCGGCTGCGATCGGCGTCCACTCGAAAGAAGCGCTCGAAGATGCGCTTCTGGTCCTCTTGGCTGATTCCAATGCCGTTGTCGGAGACCCGCACCGCGACCATGCCATCGGAATCCACTCCGCTGGTCACCGCCACCCGTGCCCCCGGCTCGGAGTAGGCGATGGCGTTCTGCACCAGGTTGGTCACCGCCGTCTCCAACTCCTCGGGATCGCCCACCACGATCAGGCCGGGTTGGGTCTGCACCGACACCGCAATGTCGCCGGCCAGCGCCAACTGACGGCAGCGGGAGACTGCGGAGTCCACCACCTGGCTGATCACCACTTCGGTAGCGGTCATCATCGGGTCGTCGGACTGCAATCGGGACAAGGCGATGATCTGGGAGACCAATTCGTTGAGCCGACCGGTCTCCTTGGCGAGCTTGGCCAAGAACATGTGCACCGCATCGGGATCGTCTGCGGCGCTATCGGCAGCCTCGGCCAACAGCCCGATGGCCCCGATCGGTGTCTTGAGTTCGTGGCTGATGTTGGCCACGAAGTCGCGGCGGGTTTCGCTGAACCGCAGGTCCTCCGAGCGATCCTCACCGATGATGACAGCAGCGCCGTTGCTCAGCGGCACCGCCCGAACCGCCAGGTGGATCGGTTCACCCCGCGACCCACTGACCCGCATCTCGGTCTCCAAGGTGCGCCGCTGGCGTCGAGCGTCGGTGAGGAGATCAACCACAGCAGAGGGCCCCAACGAGGATCCTCGCGCCATGCCCAACTCCTTGGCGAAGTCGGACGCGGCCAGCACATAGTCGGCTTCGGTCACGACTACCACCGATGCACGCATCGGTTGCAGGATCTCCCCCAGGTGATGGCGGTTCACAATCTGGCCCCGTGCTCGCTGAGCGGCGCGACGGACCATCAGCCACACGGCCAAAGTTCCCACCCCAACACCGAGCACAAACCCAAGCAGGGCCGGTGCATAGGGCGTCATGGCCGTCAGTCTATGGTGCTGATCGGGCCAAATTCGTGAAGAATTCGGCATTCGTGAAGGCCTTGGCTGAAGCTTCACCCAGTGTTCACCTGCCGTTTCACAAACCGCCGACTGCCCCCCGGACTGGCTCCCTAGCCTGAATCGCGTAACAATTGCGCCGCCCGTCCTGTCTGGGTCGGCCCCCTGACCGAAAGAAGCAGATGCGCGACAACTACCGCGAAAGCCTGGAAAATGTGGTCACCGAGCTCGTCGAGCTGACCACCCTGGTGCAGGTGGCTGTGAGAGATGCCACCAGAGCTCTCCTCGAGGCCGACCTGGAGATCGCAGAGAGGGTGATCTCGGCCGACGCCGAGATCGACCGCCGCCATGACGCCCTCGAAGCCCAGTGCTTCTCGCTGATCGCCCGGCAGGCGCCGGTGGCCGGCGAACTGCGCACCGTGGTCGCCGCGTTCCGCATGATCGCCGACCTGGCCCGCATGGGCGACCTTGCCGCTCACGTGGCCAAGATCGCCCGCCTGCGATTCCCCGAACACGCCGTCCCGGAGCCTCTGGTGGGCAACTTCACCTTGATGGCTCGGGTGGCTGAGGAGATGGTGGTCACCGCTGGCCGTTCGTTGAGCGAACGCAATGCCCACGACGCCGGCAAGCTCGCCGACAGCGACGAAGAGATGGACGAGCTGCGCCGCAGCCAGTTCCGCGTGATCCTCGGAGACAGTTGGGATCACTCAGTGGAGGCCGCTGTGGACGTGGCCCTGCTGGGGCGCTACTACGAGCGCATCGCCGATCACGCCGTGATCATGGCCGCCCGGGTGATCTACGTCATCACCGGACTGCTCCCCGAAGGCGAGAACTGGCCCACGGCCTGAGCGTGCGTCACGCCCGCACGGCAACGTCGAAGGCTCCCGAGTCGCCATCAGCGACCCGGGAGCCTTCAGCTTTCGACGCTACTTCTTGCCTTGGTTCTTGACCGCCTCGATGGCAGCGGCCGCCGCGGCCGGATCGAGGTAGCGGCCACCGGAAACCGTGGGACGCAGGTCGTCGTCAAGGGTGTACAGCAACGGAATCCCGGTGGGGATGTTCAGCCCGGCGATATCGGCGTCACTGATGCCGTCCAGGTGCTTGACCAAGGCGCGCAAGGAGTTGCCGTGGGCGACCACCAAGGTGACCTTGCCCTGGCGCAGGTCGGGCACGATCTGGTCGTACCAGTAGGGCAGCATCCGCTCGACCACGTCGGCCAAGCATTCAGTCAGCGGGCGCACCTCGCTGGGCAGGTCGGCGTAGCGGGCGTCGTTGAACTGGCTGAACTCGTCGTCGGGGTCGATTTCCGGCGGCGGGGTGTCGTAGGAGCGGCGCCACAGCATGAACTGCTCTTCTCCGAAGGCCTCCAACGTCTGGGCCTTGTTCTTGCCCTGCAAGGCTCCATAGTGACGTTCGTTGAGCCGCCAGGAGCGCTTCACCGGAATCCAGTGTCGGTCGCAGCCGTCCAAGGCCAGGTAGGCGGTGTGGATGGCACGGCGCAGCACGGAGGTATGCACCACATCGGGAAGCAGGCCCTCGGAGGCCAGCAGCTGAGCACCGCGCTTGGCCTCACCGATGCCCTTGTCGTTGATGTCGACGTCCACCCAGCCGGTGAACTGATTGAGGGCGTTCCATTCGCTCTCGCCATGTCGGAGCAGAATCAGCGTTGAAGTCATGGTCCGAGCCTAGCCACATCCGGTTGCGGTGCGAACACTCCCACCCCTCGACTGGTTGCGGTGCGGATTCCACCCGCTCCTTTGGCTGGTTGAGGAGCGAACAACCCAACTCTTCCGGCTGGTTGAGGAGCGAACGAAGTGAGCGTCTCGAAACCCCCCGGACACAACTCCACGACTCAACTCACCCGGTTTCGAGACGGGCGCTGCGCGCCCTCCTCAACCAACCGAGATGAGCGGACACCCGGTTTCGATACGGGCGCTGCGCGCCCTCCTCAACCAACCGGAGTGACAGGACGGCAGGTTTCGAGACGGGCGCTGCGCGCCCTCCTCAACTAACCGAGATGAGCGGACACGCGGTTTCGAGACGGGCGCTGCGCGCCCTCCTCAACCAACCGGACTCAACCAACCGGAACGGGGTCGTCAGCCAGCAGAACTGCGGGACTCGGCGTCGGTCAGATCGTAGATCGCGCCCACCAAGGCGAGGTGGCTGAGGGCTTGGGGGAAGTTGCCGGCCATGCGGTGTTGGCTTGGGTCGTACTCCTCGGAGATCAGGTTGACGTCGTTGAGCAGGCCCAGCATGCGCTGCAACTGAGCGTGGGCGTCGGCGATGCGTCCAGCCAGGGCATAGGCGCTCACCAGCCAGAAACCACAGGCCACGAAAGGGTTCTCCGAGCCGGCGACGCCATCGACCCCGGGTTCGGTTCGGTAGCGCAGTACCAGCCCTTCGCGAAGCAGATCACGTTCGATGGCAGCCACCGTGCCCAGCATCCGCGGATCATCGCCCGGCAGAAAACCGACGATCGGGATCATCAGCAACGCTGCGTCCACCTCAGTGGTGGCGTCGTGCTGGGTGAAGGTATTGGCCGCCTGGTTGAAGCCGCGCGCCAGCACCGTGCGGTGAATGGTGTCGCGCAGGCTCCGCCATTGCTCGACCGGACCGTCCAGACCGTGCTGCTCGACCGCCTTGACCGCCTGGTCGAAGGCCGCCCAGGCCATCACCCCTGACTGGGTGTAGTGGTGGGTCGCGCCGCGTGATTCCCACAGACCGCTATCGGGTTGGTCCCAGGTCGCGGCCAGATGTTCCAGCAGCACCAACTGAACATTCCACGAATCCGACGACTCCGGCAGGCCGGCGTCGCGGGCCGCACCCAGCGCCAGCATCACCTCACCGAAGACATCACCTTGCTGTTGGTCCACCGCAGCATTGCCCACACGCACCGGACGTGAGCCGGCATAGCCGGGCAGGTGCGCGAGTTCCGACTCCGGCAGTTCCCGGCCCCCGTCCACGGCGTACATGATCTGGACATCTTCGGGATCGCCTGCGACCGCCCGCACCAACCAGTCGCGCCACAACCGACTGGACCCGGCATGCCCCGACCGGAGCAACGCCTGGACGGTCAGCGCAGCGTCGCGCAGCCAGGTGTAGCGGTAGTCCCAGTTACGCACCCCGCCGAAGTCCTCCGGAAGGCTGGTAGTCGGCGCAGCGACAATGCCGCCACGTTCGCTGTCGGTGAGTTGTCGCAGCACCAGCAGTGAGCGCACCAGGGCCTCCCGGTACGGGCCTCGGTAGGTCACCCGATCAGCCCAGGCCGCGAAATAGGCCAGCGTGCGATCACGCTCGACGACGACGTCGACTTCGTCTGGAATCGGACGCCAGGACGGCGACCAGGTGAGGCTGAACTGCACCGATTCCCCCGCCGACACGCAGAACTCGTCGCGATGCCGATTCCCGTCGGGCTGCGGCAGCCGAGCCCCACGCAAGGTGAGCATGTCGGGACCGGCCACAGCGGTGAGCACCTCGACACCATCGGCATCCGTGCGTCGGGAAACCCACGGCAGGATCGCCCCATAGCCGGGACGCACCGCCCACTCATGACGCATCGCCACTGCTCCGGTGATGCCCTCCACGGTGCGAATCAGGTCGGAGCGGCCATCGCCGAAGGGCATGAAGTCGACCACCCGCACCGACCCGGTCGCGGTCTGGTGAACTGTCTCCAGCACCGTGGTGTCGCCCACATAGCGCCGGGTGCTTGACACCGCCTGCACCGGCCCCAGCAGCCAGCGTCCGTACTCGGGACCGCCCAGAATCGCAGCCAAGCTCGCCGGCGAATCGAAGCGGGGCAGGCACAACCAGTCCACCGATCCACCCAAGGAAACCAAGGCGGCCGTTTCAGCGTCGCCGATCAAGGCATAGTCGGCGATGGGGGTAATCGCCGAGTCAGTCACGGCGACCCTCCGGCAGCGGTGGCAGCCTGCGATGCTCCTCGTAGTCGCTGAGCATGGCCAGCCGGCGCACATGCCGGGGGTCTTTGCTGAACGGGGTGCGCAAGAAGATGTCCACCAACGTGGCAGCCTCCGCGAGGGTGTGCATCCGGGCCCCGATCGCGATCACTGAAGCATCGTTGTGGGCCCGGGCCAGCTCGGCGGTCTGCGCCGACCAGACCAAGGCAGCACGCACACCAGGCACCTCATTGGCCGCCAGTTGCTCGCCATTGCCCGAGCCCCCCAGGACAATTCCCAGGGCTCCCGGATCGGCAGCCACCCCCTCAGCCGCCCGCAGGCAGTAGACCGGATAGTCATCAGCTTCGTCGTATTCGGCTGCGCCGTGGTCAACCACCTCATGGCCCTGATCGGCCAGGTGCTGCAGCAGGTATTGCTTGAGGTCAAAACCTGCGTGGTCACTTCCGATGTGAATCCGCATGGCACCAGTCTGCCCCGAGCACCGGCCACAGACTCAGCAAATGCCGACACCGCCGTCACCTCGCCAGCGGCCCCGTCGATCATCGACAAGGCGCTGCGAGCCGCACCCGGCCTCCGGGGTCAACCGGACGGCGGGCTCACTCCAGTTCGACCAGGCCCTCTCCGGCCTGAACGGCGTTGCCCTTCTCGACCAGGATGCGGGCGACCTTGCCGTCCTTGGGGGCGGTGATCTCGGTCTCCATCTTCATGGCTTCCAGGACCAGCAGCACCTCCCCGGCGCTGATCTCCTGACCCTCCTCGACCAGGATGCGGGCCACCGAGCCGGCCAGCGGTGCAGTCACCGCGTTGGCCGAGGTACCACTCACCGATGCCGTGGATTTCACTGGGCCACCGCCGGTACCGATCACGATGGCACCCAGGGTGGGAGTCTCGGGCTCTTCAACCTCGACGTTGACGTCGTAGGCGATCCCGTTGACGGTCACTTTCAGATTCATGATGTTCCTTAACCTGGGCTCAGAAGAGCGGCTGGTGAGCGTGCTGGGTGCGCCGGGTGGCGGTCATCCAACCCCGGCCGTTGGTGAAGTGAGGCTGGCGCCGCTGGGCGCGCACCCCCATGTAGGCAGCGACCGCCGCCGCGATGGCCACCATGGTCTCCTCGGGGACGTCGGCAGCCAGCACCTCCAGCGACTTGATCTTGGTCTCCAGCCCATCGATGCGCTCGGTGAGCGATTGCACCAGTGCGAGCAGTTCTTCGTTGGTACTCATCTCCGCCTCCTCAGACCGGTCCCAGACCGTGTTTCTTGGCCGGACGCAACTGGCGCTTGCTGGTCAGGATCTCCAGCGCCTTGGCCACCTCCAGGCGGGTATCGCCCGGATCGATGATGTCGTCCACCAGGCCTCGGGAGGCCGCCATGAACGGCGTGGCAAAGGTGTCTCGGTACTCCTCGATGAGTTCGGCGCGGCGGGCCTCGGGATTCTCGGCCGCAGCGATCTCCTTGCGGAACACGATCGCGGCGGCACCGTCAGCACCCATCACCGCAATCTCGGCGGTGGGCCAGGCAAGCACCTTGTCCGCACCGAGATCCTTGGCCGCCATCGCTAGATAGGAGCCGCCATAGGCCTTACGCAGCACCACGGTGATCTTGGGCACCGTGGCCGCGGAGTAGGCGTACAGCATCTTGGCGCCGTGCCGAATGATGCCGCCATGCTCCTGAGCGACACCGGGCAGATAGCCAGGCACATCGACCAGAGTCAGAATCGGAATGTTGAAGGCATTGCAGAATCGGACGAACTTGCTGCCCTTGTCGCTGGCATTGATGTCCAACACCCCGGCCATCGCGCTGGGCTGGTTGGCGACCACCCCGACGCTGCGTCCATTGATGCGGGCGAAGCCGACCACGATGTTCATCGCATAGCCGGCCTGTACCTCGAGGAAGTCGGCATTGTCGATGATCTTGGCGATGACGTCGCGCACGTCGTAGCCGAGCTTGCCGTCCACCGGGACGATGTCACCGATCTCTTCGTCGTATTCCAGCGAGTAGTAGCCGTCCACGAAGGGCGGCTCCTCGGTGTTGTTCTGTGGCAGGAAACTGAGCAGCTTCTTGGTGATCAGCATCGCCTGGGCGTCGTCCTCGGCGACGAAACTGGTCACTCCGGAGACCCCCATGTGGGCATCGGCACCGCCGAGTTCGTCCTGGCTCACCACCTCGCCGGTGACCTGTTCGATCACATTCGGGCCGGTGATGAACATATGGCCCTTGCGGGTCTGGATGATGAAGTCGGTCAGGGCCGGGGAATACACCGCGCCACCAGCACACGGCCCAGCGATCACCGAGATCTGGGGCACCACCCCGGAGAGCTTCACATTGGCGAAGAACACCTGCCCGTAGCCGGACAGGGAGTCGATGCCCTCCTGTACGCGGGCGCCACCGGAGTCGTTGATGAAGACGAAGGGGGTGCCGGTCTCCAGCGCCGCCTCCATCATCGCCACGACCTTCTTGTTGTGGGTCTCACCGGCCGAGCCGCCCATGACAGTGAAGTCCTGGCTGGCCACATGGATCGGACGACCCAAGACGGTGCCCGAACCAGTCACCACGCCGTCGGCGGGCATGTCAGCGGTGTCCATGCCGAAGGTGGTGGTGCGATTACGCCGGAACAGGCCCACCTCGGCGAAGCTGTTCGGATCGAGCAGGTCGTCCAGCCGCTCCCGTGCGGAAAGCTTGCCCGAGTCGTGTTGCTTGGCCAGTCGTGCCTCGCCGCCGCCGGCTTTGGCCGCCGCGCGGGCCTCGTGGAGGGCCTGGATCCGTTTGGCCATGGCCTTGTCGTGTTTGGTCATGACCTCACGCCATCTCGACCTGGACGCTGTGTTCGCGTCCACCCAGCGACACCCGGTAGGTGATCGGGCCCCGCACGGCGTTGGCCGATCCGCTGGCAGCCGCAGCCTCCGCAGCCAACTGTTCGGCGGTCTTGCCGACATTCTTTGGGCCCTCGTCGCGGGTGCCGAAGAAGCCGGGAGCCACCCCGGGGAACATCGCGTAGGTGAGCACATCCTCGTCGGTTCCGTTGAAGCCGGGCTGCTCGGCCGCCTCGGCGGCCAGCTTGTCCCACTCCGGTTCCAGGAGGTCGGCCGGACGCCGAGTGATCGGCTCCTTCTTGGCCTGCGCCTTGGCGATCTCGACGACCTCAGGATTGCGTTCGCCCATGCACTCGCCGTAGTAGCCCAGCATGAGGTCGGCGAACTCGCCGGTCATCACCTTGTACTTGCCCATCAGGACGTTGAACACCGCCTGAGTGCCCACGATCTGGCTGGAGGGAGTGACCAGCGGCGGATGCCCGGCGTCGGCCTTGACCAGCGGCACCTCGTCCATGACCTCTTTGATGCGGTCGCCGGCACCTTGAGCCTTCAGTTGGCTCTCCATGTTCGACAACATGCCGCCGGGGATCTGAGAGCTGAAGATGTCGGTATCGACCAGGGTGGCCGATTCGAAGGCGGCGTACTTAGGACGGATCTTGGCGAAGTGATCGCGGATCGCGATCAGGCGATCGGCGTCCAATTCGGTGGTGTACTCGGTGCCTTCGAGCATCGCCACCAGCGACTCGGTCGGGTTGTGGCCCGGCCCCAGGCTCATCGAACTGATCGCGGTGTCGACCACATCGGCACCGGCCTCGATGGCCTTCATCAACGTCACCAACGTGACGCCGGTGGTGGAGTGGCAGTGGACGTTGATCTGGACATCCTCGCCGTAGGTCTCCTTGATGCCGCGGATGATGTCGTAGGCCGGCTGCGGCTGCAGCAGTGCAGCCATGTCCTTCAGGGCCAGCGACTCAGCCCCCATGTCCAGCAACTGCCCGGCGAGCTTCACATAGCCCTCCACGGTGTGCAGCGGGGAGATGGTGTAGCAGATGGTGCCTTGGGCATGTTTGCCGGTCTTCTTCACCGCGGCCATGGCCTGGGCCATGTTGCGCGGATCGTTGAGGGCGTCGAAAACGCGGAAGACATCCATGCCGTTCTCGGCGGACTTTTCCACGAAACGCTCGACCACGCCGTCTTCATAGTGGCGGTAGCCCAGCAGATTCTGACCACGAAGCAGCATCTGCAGCTTGGAGTTGGGCATCAACTCCCGGAAGGTACGCAGTCGCTGCCAGGGGTCCTCGTTGAGGAAACGGATGCAAGCGTCGTAGGTTGCTCCGCCCCAGCACTCAACGCTCCAGTACCCGGCGGCGTCGATGTCGGCACAGGCATCAACCATGTCCTCCATAGCCATCCGAGTGGCCATCAGGGACTGGTGGGCGTCACGCAGGGCGAGCTCGGTCACCCCAATTTTTCGCTGACTCATGGTGCCATCCTGGCACCTGATCGACTTTGTCCTCCCTTTTTCCACGAAGTTGCAACAACATGAGATCGTCGGTCCGCAGTGTGAACAAAAGCGTTCAATGCAGGCACCTGCGCGTGGCGTTATGGGGTCGCTGAAGGCAGCGGCGCCGGGGTCTGCGGAGCCGGGGTGTCCGACCCGACGACCACCGCCACCGTCACTCCTCGCAGCAGCCGCGCGCCCGCCGCAGGCTGGCTCCCTCCGACCAGCGAGGCCGGATCCTCCCCGTTCGTGGCCACCACGAAACCGGCCGACTCCAGGACTGCCTGAGCCGCGATCACGGTCATTCCGGTGACCACCGGCACCCGGTTGTAGCCCGAGGCGACGGTCACCTCGACGGTGTCCCCCACCGCGCGCAGCGTCCCGGACTTCGGCGATTGCGCCAACACCTGCCCAGCCGGCTCTGCGGAGTCCCGGGAGCGGACGCGTCCCAGGTCCAGTCCGGCGCCGGCAAGGGCCGCCCGGGCGGCGGCCAGGTCGCCGAACAAAGCCGGGACGCGAACCTGGTCGGGGCTGGGTGCCGGCGTGTCCGGCGACGGCTGAGCCGCGACGGTCGGCGAGGCCGACGGTGCCGCACTGGTTCCCGCGGCGAGCGGGACGGCCAGCGACCCCGCACCGGCCATACCCACCCCGATCCAGACCACCACGGCGACCGCCAAGGCCCCCAGCAGCACCGGTGCGATCACTCGAGTCAGGCCCCCGCCGACATCTGTCTGCGAGCCGCGCGGCGGCAGCGAAGCCGTCAGGTTCCCCTGCCGAGGCACACTGCCGTCGTCTGTTGCGCTCTGCGCCCAGCCGGTCTCCATCACGCGGGTCGGGCCGCTGCCAACCG
>JAEXAS010000013.1 GCA_023458095.1 Actinomycetes bacterium
CACACCTGCACCAAGGGCTGGCCAAGCAGCGGCCACAGTAGGCGTGTCAAAACCCCCGACGACAGCACCCAGATCACCTCGCCAGGTTTCGAGACGGACGCTGCGCGTCCTCCTCAACCAACCGGAAGGGAAGATGCGACCCCGTCCTCCTCAACCAGCCGGAAAGCAAAGACACGACCCCCGACCTCCTCAACCAGTCGGAAGGGAAGACGCGACCCCCTCCTCCTCAGCCAGCCGGAATCGGCGGGCCGGGACATCAGTCAGGCGGCGAGGAAGTGCTCGGCAAACGCGACGCCACCGCCGAGGGCCATCACCGCCACGGTGGCCAGGGCTGCCAACGCCACCGGACGCCGGCCGGCCTTCATCAGCACAGAGAAGTGCATGGCGCTACCCAAGGCGAACATGGCGGCTGCCAGCAGCCAGGTCTCGGCGACCTTGGCCCCGGCGAGCACGATGTCGGGCAGGACGCCGAGGCTGCGCAGCCCGACCATGGCGATGAAGCCGATCACGAACAGTGGCACCAGCGGTGGACGCTTGCGTCCCGGTTCGGGGGCGGCGATGGAGCGTTGCTGGATCGAGATGATCGCCATGACAGGGGCAAGCATCAATACTCGGGCCAGCTTCACCAGCACTGCCACCTTCAGGGCCTGCGGGCCGATGATGCCGGCCGCGGCCACCACCTGGGCGACCTCATGGGTGGAGGCGCCGGTCCAGATTCCGGCAGTCTCGGGATCGAGGCCGAGCATTCCGGTGAGGCCGGGCATGACCCCAATCATGAGGGTGCCGAAGATCACCACCAAGGCCACTGCGGTGGCCGCCTCGGCGTCCTTTCGCTTGGCCAGGACGGCATCGACGCCAGCTACCGCCGCCGCACCGCAGATGGAGAAGCCGCCAGCGATCAGCAGGCTTTGTTCCGGGCCAACCTTGAGCAGGCGCCCCAGCGCTATCGTGACGGTCATCGTGCCCGCGACGATCACCACAACGCCGACGATGATGGGCCAACCCAAGGCGACGATGTCGCTGAGCGCCAGTTGCAGGCCCAACAGCACGACACCCAGACGTAGCAATCGGCGTGAGGCGACGGCAAGGCCTGGCTGGAGTTGCTGCATGATCGGTGACTGTGGGCCGGTCAGGTTGGACAGCACCGCGCCCAGCAGGATGGCCACCAGCATCGCGCTGAGACCCGCAATCCAGCTTCCGAGAGCGATCGACACCCCCGCTGCGCCGAAGGAGACCAGCAGCCCCGGGAGGATTCGCAGAGCGACGGGACGCTGCGGACGCACGGGGCGGGCAAGCTCAGCAGTAGACACTCAGCCAGGCTATATACCTCAATCATGGGCAGCTAGCCTTGATTTCGGCATGATTGCTATATCGTCGTTGATATGCCCAATGCGTTGAGCCCGGTCCACCTGCCTGCCCTGGAGGACCTGCTGCTGCTCCTCGCCGTCGAAGAACACGGCGGCGTGGGTGCTGCCGCCCGCGAGCTAGGTATGGCGCAACCCAATGCCAGCCGCACCCTGCACCGGATGGAACGCCAACTGGGCCTGCAGCTACTGAAGCGCACCACCACCGGCAGCACCCTCACCACCGAAGGCGCCCTGGTAGCCGACTGGTCTCGTCGGGTCATCAGCGCCTACAGCGATCTGAGGGCCGGCGTGGCCGCCATCAGCGGCCCCCAGGCCGGCCCGGTACGGGTGGCAGCCAGCCAGACGATCGCCGAGGAGCTGCTCCCGCGCTGGCTGGCGAGTCTGCGCGGTGAGTATCCAGGCATCGACGTCCATCTCACCGTGGCGAACTCCGAACAAGTCGGTCGGGCGCTCAACGATGGCGGAGTGCTCGGCTTCGTGGAGAGCCCGCAACTGCCGTCCACTCTGCAGGTCCCCGTGCGCAGCCGTCGCGTCGCCAGCGATCGGCTCGTCGTGGTGGTCTCACCCGATCACGACTGGGCGCGCCGAACCCGGCCAGTCGACCTGGCAGAACTGGCCGCTACCGCCCTGGTGGTGCGCGAACCCGGCTCCGGCACTCGGGTGAGCTTCGAACAGGCGATGGACGGATTCGAGCTGGCCGATCCGGCACTGGAGTTGGCTAGCAACTCCGCGGTGCGGATCGCGGTAGCCGCCGGCGCCGCCCCGGCCGTGTTGAGTGAGTTGGCGGTTCGGCACGCGGTGGCGGCTGGCGATCTGCGCGCGGTCATGGTGGCGGACTTCATCGTCGAGCGCCCACTCCAGGCGGTGTGGGCGCGCAGCCCGAAACCGCGCCCGGAGCTGTTGCGCCTGGTGGAGCTCGCTGCGCTCAGTGAGACTCCCGAATGAGACGGAAAGCCCGATCGGCGACCTTGTCGGGCTCCTGATCGGCATCCAGGATGGCCGTCGCGGTGGCGGTGTAGAGCTGCTGCCGGGCGGCGTAGACCTGCGCCAGATCATCGCGAGCCAGCATCGGTCGCCCCGGATCGTCCCCGACGCGGGCCAAAGCCTCGGCCAGCGGAATATCCAGCAGCAGCACCTGATGCCCGCGTAGAAGCTCTCGCACCGAGGCAGTGCTCACGGCTCCCCCACCCAGCGCGATCACCGCAGGTGGCCCGGTGAGCAGGTCAGCGATCACATCGGCCTCCAATGCCCGGAACCCGGATTCGCCCTCGCTGGCGAACACCTGCGGAATGCTGCGTCCGCGGGCCTCGATGACGTGATCGCTGTCGACGAAGGCCATGCCCAACCGGCCCGCCAAGGCCCGTCCAACGGTGGTCTTGCCAGCACCCATGAAGCCGATCAACACGATCTTGGGGCTGAGGGCGGCGGCAACCGCGGCGCGCATCGCCAGTTCCGGTGGGGTTTGGCCGGTGAACAGCTCGAACTGCAGCGCGGCCTGCGCTAGGAGCAGTTCAGCGCCTCCGATGACTTCCATTCCGGCCACACCGGCTGCCCGTGCCAGCGGGGTGGGCCAGCCTGCATAGACCGCATCGAAGAGCAGGCCGCTGCGGCGGTTCAGCCCGGTGGGATCGGCGGCGCCTCCGGGCAGGGTGGAGATCACCGCAGGCTCGTCCCCGGAGGTCCAGGTGGCCAGGTCGGCGATCTCGACGGTCAGCTTCGGTGCGACGGTGCCTGCCCAGGCAACCAGGTGAGCCGCCCGGTCCAGATTGCGGGCGTAGACCCGCAGGTGGCGCACGTGCAGTTCGTCCAGAGCCAGCACCGCCGATCGTGCGGTCGCTCCGGCACCCAGAATCGCCGCTTGCGTCCACCCCTTCCAGGCTGGACGCAGCGCAGCGACGAGCCCGGGGATGTCGGTGTTGTCGGCCAACCAGCCGCTCTCGGTGCGCACCAAGGTGTTGGCCGCCCCGGCCCGAACCGCGAGCACAGTCGCTTCGTCGGCGACCAGCAGTGCGGCGTCTTTCAAGGGCATGGTCAAGCTGAGTCCGCGCCACTGCTCATCGAGTCCGTCGACAAAGTCGGCCAGTTCATCGGCCACAAGTTCAAAACGTCCATAGCTCCACTCGGTCAGCCCCAAGGCGGCATATCCGGCCCGATGCAGGGCAGGTGACAACGAATGAGCGATCGGGGATCCCAGGACGGCAGCTTTCACCGTGAAATCGTCCCACACCGACCTTGCCCGGACGGCCCGGCGGATGCCTAGCGGTTCGCCCGGTCGGCCCTTCGGCCCTTCGACAAGCTCAGGGAACGAAGACAACACCACCGCTGGCTGAGCCTGTCGAAGCCCCAACCCCGCACACCACAACCAACCCTTCGACAAGCTCAGGGAGCGGGGGCTGCAATCAGCCATTCGCCCTTCGACAAGCTCAGGGAACGGGGGTCGCAAACCGCCAGTCGCCCTTCGACAAGCTCAGGGAACGGGGGCTGCAAACCGCCAGTCGCCCTTCGACAAGCTCAGGGAACGGGGGTCGCAAACAGCCAGTCGCCCTTCGACAAGCTCAGGGAACGAAGACAACACCACCGCTGGCTGAGCTTGTCGAAGCCCCCGGCTACTCAGCCAGGAGGCCGCCGACGAGGCGTCCGGCCAGCTCGGCTTGTGGCTGGGTGATACCGAGATAGGTGACCGCGCGCACGGTGCGTGGCCCCAAAGCAGAGATGCGGACGCCGAGTTTCGCGGCGCCGGCGGCAACCTCGGCGGCCAGGCGAGTACCGGTGTTGAGCACCACAATGTTGGTCTGGGGCTGAGTGACCGCTGCAGGCGCCTTTTCAGCCACCGCGTCGGCGAAGGCTGCAGCATTGGCGTGATCCTCGGCCAGCCGCGCCAGGTGATGGTCCAAGGCGTAGTCCGCAGCGGCGGCCAGCAGACCGATCTGACGCATGCCACCACCCAGGCGTTTGCGCTGCATCCGAGCCCGCTCGATGCGCTCGCGGCTGGCGACCAGCATCGAGCCCACCGGGGCGCCGAGCCCCTTGGAGAAGCACACATTGACGGTGTCGAACAGCCTCGCGTATTCGGCCAGCGGCACGCCGGTGGCGCTGTGGGCGTTCCACAGCCGGGCCCCATCCAGATGCAGGCCGACACCGCGTTCGCGACAGGCCGCCGAGACCTCCCGCAGATGCTCCAGGGGTTGAATGGTGCCACCACCGAAGTTGTGGGTGTTCTCCATCGCCACGGCTGCGGTGTGCACCAGATACGGCGTGGGGGCAGCGATCTGCTCCAGCACGGAGTCGGTGTCGGCCACCCCATGCGCGGAGGTCCAGGTGCGCATGGTCACCCCGTGCAGCACGGCATGCGCCCCCAGTTCAGCGCGAGCGATATGGGCCTGGGCATCGCACAGCGCCTCTTCACCGCGCCGCACCAGCGTCCAGACCCCCAGGAGATTCCCCATCGACCCGGTGGGAACGAACAGGCCGGCCTCATGGCCGAGCAGTTCGGCAACGCGCGCCTCGAGTGCGTTGACGGTCGGGTCCTCGCCGTAGACATCGTCGCCCACCGAGGCAGCCAGCATGGCCTCGCGCATCGCCGGTGTCGGCGTGGTCAGCGTGTCAGAGCGAAGGTCGATCGTGGGGTCGGACAGGGCAGGCAGCTTCACCGAAAATCCTCGAGATGGAACTCCGGCTCGACGGCTCCGCGCCGAATGCGTCCGCTGGTCAGCCGATCAGCCACCAGGAAAGCCAGTTCCAAGGACTGATTGCGGTTCAGTCGCGGATCGCAGGCGGTCTCGTAGCGGTTGGACAGGTCGGCCTCGTTGAGTTCATCGACCCCGCCGACGCACTCGGTGACATCGTCACCGGTGAGTTCGACGTGAACGCCACCAGGCCAGGTGCCCAGCGCCTCGTGCACGTCGAAGAAGCCGTTGACCTCCTCGGCGACCTGGCTGAACGCTCGAGTCTTGTAGCCGGTGGCGGTCTCGAAGGTGTTGCCGTGCATCGGATCGCAGACCCAGGCGACTTTGCGTCCGGTCTGTTCCACAGCCTCAATGACCGGCGGCAAGGCGTCGCGGATGCGCTCAGCGCCCATCCGGGTGATGACGGTCAGGCGGCCCGGCTCGTGGTCGGGGTCCAACCGATCAAGCAGGGCAGCAGCCTCATTGCCGGTCACATTGGGTCCGAGCTTGACGCCGATGGGGTTGCGCAGGTGACGCAGGTACTCCACATGGGCGCCGTCGAGCTGACGGGTGCGCTCCCCGATCCAGACCAGATGCGCGCTGGTGTTGTAGGGGGTCTGCGTGCGCGAATCGGTACGGGTCAGCGAATGCTCGTATTCCAGGAGCAGCGCCTCGTGGGAGGAGTAGAAGTCGACGGTGCGGAAGGCCTCGTTGTCGACACCACAGGCCACCATGAACGACAGCGCCCGTCCGATCTCATCGGACAGTTCCTCATAGCGGGTCTCCACATTGGAGTTGTGCACGAAGTCGGCGTTCCAGGTGTGCATGGCACGTAGGTCGGCGTAGCCACCGGTGACGAACGCACGCAGCAGGTTTAGCGTGGCCGCGGAGTGGTTGTAGACCTCCAGCAGGCGACGGGGGTCGGGAACCCGCTCCGTGGGCGTGAACCCCAGCGCGTTGACCGCATCGCCACGGTAGGCCGGCAGGCTCACCCCGTTGCGGATCTCGGCGTCGCGACTGCGCGGTTTGGCGTATTGCCCGGCGATGCGTCCCACCTTGAGCACCGGAAGCTGGGCGGCGTAGGTCAACACCACCGCCATACTCAGCAATACCCGCAGCTTGTTGCGGATATTGGCTGCGGTCACCGTCTCGAAGGTCTCGGCGCAATCACCGCCTTGCAGCATGAACGAGCGTCCAGCCGCAACCTCGGCAACGCGGGCACGCAGATCGTCGCATTCGCCGGCGAACACCAGCGGCGGACGGCGGCGCAGTTTGGACACCACTGACTCCACGGCAGCCGGGTCCGGATAGGTCGGCTGCTGCGCCGGATGGAGGGCATGCAGTTCGGCCAGGGACGGAATCAGTTCAGACACGCCGGTCAGGATATCTCGCCGGCGGGCAATTGCGGCGGGGTGGCGCCCAGACCGGGACGTTCCAGGACGCGCGCATCGCTGTCATCGCTAGAGACAGCGCCACGTTTCACCGAGCTCGCGTACACATTCACATAGGTCTGACCGGAAAGCTGCTGGATGGCAGCCATCACTTCATCGGTCACCCAGCGCAACGCTTCACGGTCATCAACCAAGGCGGCGTAGGCGCTGAAGTCGATCGGCTCCCCGATCACCACTCGAGGACGCCGCACCCACGGAATTCCAAACCAGCCCTTGACGGTCTGTGTGTCGAAAACCGCCACCGGAACCACCGGGACGCCAGCCGCCAGCACCATGCGGGCCACACCGGTGTGGCCCTTGTACATCCGCCCATCAGGAGAGCGAGTGCCTTCGGGATAGATTCCGACCACCCGACCCTGCTCCAAGGCCTCCAACACCGGCTCCAGACCGGCCAGGCTGACCCGTCCGCCGGAGCGATCCAGGGGAACCTGACGAATCGCTTTCATGAACCAGGCCACGATCTTGGAACCCAGCCCGCGGTCACCGCGGAACAGTTCGGCCTTCGCCGGAAAGGTGACCTGCCGCCGCAGCATCGCCGGCGTGATGTAGGTGTCGCCAGCCGCCAGATGGTTCGATGCCAGGATCACACCGCCGGTGGCAGGCACATTCTGCTCACCGACCAGGGTCGCTCGGAAACCCCACCGCACCAGCGGAACAAAGATCAGATACTTGAAGAAGTTGTACATTGCTGCGGCCCTCTGTGCGCCCTGGTTCTTCGACAGCCTACGATTCTGCCATGCCGACAGCGAACGATACCCCTGTGCAGGTCCATCCCACCGCCGAGCCATACTTCAGTGGCTCGGGCAGAGTGGGCGTCCTGTTCTGCCACGGCTTCACCGGTTCCCCCTGGTCGCTCCTGGAATGGGCGAAGGTAACCGAGGCAGCCGGCTATCGGGTGGCGCTGCCCCGGCTGCCCGGGCATGGGACGAGTTGGCAGGAGATGAACCTCACCGGCTGGCAAGACTGGTACTGCACGGTGGAGCGGGCCTTTGACGACCTGCGGGCCGATTGCGACCAGGTTTTCATCGCCGGATTGAGCATGGGGGGTTCCCTGGCCCTACGCCTGGCCGAGAAGCGCGGCGATCAGGTGGCTGGGCTGCTGCTGGTCAACCCTGCAGTGCAGGCCTATCTCAAGGATCAGATCGCGCCGTTCGCTCAGCATTTCATCGCCTCGGTGCCCGCCATCGGATCCGATATCGCCGAACCCGGACGCGACGAGCACGCCTACCCGCGATCTCCGGTGAAGGCGGCGGCGTCCATGATGAAGATGTGGATCGACGTGCGAGCCTGCCTGGATCTGGTCGCCTGCCCCCTGCTGTTGTTCCGCTCGACCGTCGACCATGTCGTGCCGGACTCCTCCAAGGACTTCATCCTGGCCCATGTCTCCAGTGACGAGATCACTGAGCGGATCCTGACCCGCAGCTATCACGTGGCCACCATGGACTACGACCGTGAGCAGATCTTCACCGAATCGTTGGAGTTCTTGGCCGAGCACAGCAACTAGCCGGCCCGGCGCGTCATTTCGGCTCGGTACCACTCGGTGGCCTGAGCCACCTCAGCTTCGCTGAGCTGTCCGGCCACGCCTCGTGCGATGAAGTCGGCGGCTTCCCGCCTTCCCAACTGGGCGTACACCTGATCGATGGCGACCTGAGCCAGCGCGTAATCGGTCGGCGACTCCACCTGCTGCGGGAGCCCCTCAGGGACCCCGTGGGCCCGTAGATAGCTGCGCACCAGTTCTTTATTCGACGAGGCGGTAACTAGATCACTGCGCGCGGACACCGATTCGGCCACCCCTTCGATGACCCAGGCGGTTCCGGTGGAGCACGGCGAGTCAGTGGCGACGTGCACCGCTTCATGAACCAGTGTGGTCTGCAGCCATTGCTCACCGACGGCGAACGACTTCGGGTTGATCACGATTCGCGGCGTGCCACTGGCACAGGTGGCGACAGCACCAGTGTCAGCCGCGTCGGCGCCGGAGAGAGCAGCGAAGTCGGTGGCACTGCCCGGCACGATCACGACCAGGCCGCCGTCCCACGTCGGATGTGAACCCAAGACTGCGGAGGTTTGCACGGTGACAGAGGCCCGATCCAAGCGCGATGTCCATACCTTTTCTTGGACGCTCGAGATTCCCGAAGACAGCACCGTGCCGTGGGCTGCTGGGGTTCGAGTGACCGGGCCGAGCGCCCACACCGGGAGGTCCCGCTCCGAGGTGAGCCGGGCAATCCTGCCGGTCTCGGAGAGTTCGAGTTGGAGATGGTCCACTCCGGCGCGACGGTCCCCCGGATAGCGAACCCGAACGCTGAGCGCAGTCGAGCCGGCGAAGTGAACCTCAGCGCCCTGCAGCCCGGAATACCAAGCTGCGGCCATGGCCGGATCAACGAATTGTTGGGCGAAGCTGTCCTGGCCGGCCCTCAGCGACTGTTCCAGGCGGGAGGACAGCGTCAGGTGCTGCACCGATGAGGTGCACCCGACGAGCAGGAGGACGGCGAGAAGCCCGCCGATGATTTTTCGAGTGATCAGCCGATGATACGTCGAGCCGAGGCGACCGGAGAATAGCCATTCAGGCTATTGATCTGAATGCCGTAGCGAGGCTGACGAGCGTGAACGATCTTGCCGCCACCGATGTACATCGCGACGTGGTAGACGCGTCCACCGTGGGCGTAGAAGACCAGGTCACCGGGCCGCAGCTTGGACTTCGATACGGCCCGTCCGCGGCCAGCCTGCGCGGCCGAGGAGTGCGGAAGGGAGATGCCAGCCTTGCGGTAAGCCGCCAGCATCAGACCCGAGCAGTCGAAAGAGTTGGGCCCCGAAGCACCCCACACGTAGCTGTTGCCCACCTTGGAAACCGCGTAAGCGATGGCCTTCTTGACTCGCGCGTTGACGTCGCCGTAGTCGCCCGGATCAGGAGTGTCTCCCGGATCGGGAGTGTCCCCGGAATCGCCGTTGTCGACCTGCTGCCGATCGCTGGGGTCCAGGGATTCGTACAGGGTTTGGGCCTCGGCAACCTTGGCGTCGGCTTTGTCCTTGAGCTCGCTGAGCTTCTTCTCCTGGTCAGCGAGAGCGGTGACTTCAGCCTGGGCTGAACGCTTCATGTCGGTCAGATTGGCTTGCTCGGTCTGCTGCTCGGAGAGCAGCTGAGCCATGGTGTCATCCACCTTGCTGGCCGTGGACAGCCGGTCGAGCAACTGATCAGGATCGTCGGAGGTGAAGATTTGGAGCGTGGTGTCGAGGTCGCGGCTGCGGAACTGGGCCAGCGCAATGGTGCGGGCCTCCGCGTTCAGCTGGTCAACCTTCTTCTGCTGGATCGCGATGTCGGAGTTGAGAACCTTGAGTTCGTCTTTGCCCTTGTCCAAGGCGTCCGCGATGGTGTTGTAGTCCTCGCCGATCTGCCCCGCCTCGGCCTGCAACTCCTCAACGCGATCCTTGGCCGACTTCACGGTCTTGGGAGTCGCGGACGGCTCAGCGTTGGCGGGAATGGTTGGGGCAGCGAAGACCGTCAAGCTTGCGGCGACCACCGCTCCCAGGACGACTCGTCCGATCCTCAACGTCATTCAGAACCCCTCAGTCCTCGAGAACCTGTTGTCCCCTGAAGCGAAACTGAGAAAACCTTAAGCGACGGGTAGGTGATGCGCAACTTGAGCCTGATTCACTCTCAGGATTTGGTCACCCGGAAGAGGACGTCACTGGCCTGATACCAGACGTAGCGGTGGAACCAGACCCGAGTCGGCCATCGCCGCCAGCGCGGCTTGTTCCTGCTCGTCCAACTTCACCTCGTCGGTGATCGGCCCGAGCAGCACGGAGATCACGCACTCAGCACAGGCGTCGCCACGCACCCGGCAGGTGCCACAGTCAACATGCAAGATGTTCATGGACTCATCCTCGCCGGTGCCTCTGACAACCCGATGTGCACCGACAGACGAACTCTGGATTGCCCTTCGACAAGCTCAGGGAACACAGAACCAGCAACTCAGGACACGCAGACCACCTCCCGCCCACCACAACCACAGACCATGCCTACCCATAACCCCGCTGGCTGAGCCTGTCGAAGCCCACGCCCCACACACGACAGCCAAGCAGCCCTTCGACAAGCTCAGGGAACGGAAAACAGGCAGCTCAGCCCCAAAACTCCGCTGGCTGAGCCTGTCGAAGCCCACACCCCACACACGACAGCCAAGCAGCCCTTCGACAAGCTCAGGGAACGGAAAACAAGCAGCTCAAGGAACGGAAACCAGGCAGCTCAAGGAACGGAAGACCGGCAGCTCAAGGTATGGAGAGCAGGCGGCTCAGGGAGAGGCCAGCCAGGAGCGGTGCCGGGTGGCGGCACAGGGGATCCCGGGCGTTGCCGCAGCATTGTCGGAGGCCGTGGCTAGGTTGTGATTTGTGAGTTCCCTCCTCCAGCCGCGCCTTACCGATCTTGGTGAGCCGCTGAGCGCAGTCACTTTCTGCGTGGTGGACCTGGAGACCACCGGCGGCAGCCAGGAGGACACCATCACCGAATTCGGGGCTGTGAAGGTTCGTGGCGGTGAGGTGCTCGGCGAGTTCCAGACTCTGGTGAATCCCCAGGTGCACATTCCGGCCACGATCGCCGTCCTCACCGGCATCACCGACCGACTGGTATCCGATGCCCCGAAGCTGGCCGAGGTGCTGCCTAGCTTCCTGGAGTTCGCCGCAGGTTGCGTCCTGGTCGCGCACAATGCCCGCTTCGATGTCGGCTTTCTGAAGCGGGCCTGCGATCAGTTGGGGTATCCCTGGCCCGGCCCTGCCGTGGTCGACACCGTGGCGCTGGCTCGGCAGGCCCTGCTGCGCGACGAGGTGCCCAACGTGAAGCTCGGCACCCTGGCCGCCTACTTCCACACTGAAGTAACACCCAACCACCGTGCCTTGGATGACGCCCGCGCCACCGTCGACGTTCTCCATGGATTGCTGGAACGGGTCGGCAATCTCGGCGTGGATACCTTGCCGGACCTGGCCGAGTTCCTCCATCGGGTCTCGCCGCAACGGCGGGCAAAGCGCACTCTGGCCAAGGACCTACCGTCCGCGCCGGGGGTGTATCAGTTCGTCACCGACCTGGCCGCCAGTGATGGCACTCGTCGCCGTCAGGTGCTTTATGTGGGCAAGAGCCGCAACCTCCGATCCCGGGTGGCGACATATTTCACTGCCGCCGAAACTCGTCCGCGCATGGAAGAGATGGTCAGGATCGCCACGGCGGTGGAGACCACCGTGTGTCGCACCCCGTTGGAGGCCGAGGTGCTGGAGTTGCGCCTGATCGCCGCCCATTCACCGCGCTACAACCGACGGTCCAAGTTCCCCGAGCGCCAACAGTGGTTGAAACTGACAACCGAGGCCTACCCCCGGTTGTCGATCGTTCGCTCCATCAGCGACGATGGCGCGGCCTACCTGGGTCCTTTCCGGCGTCGAGCCGACGCCGAGGAAGTACAGGTGGCCATCTACTCCGCCTTCCCACTGCGTCAATGCACGACCCGACTCTCCACCACCAAGTCCTCGCCGTCCTGCGTTCTGGCCGACATGGGCCGCTGTTCGGCACCGTGCCAACTCGCGGTCACCGCAGAGCAGTACGCACCAGTCGCCGCCGGGGTGAAGTCGGTCCTCGCCGGCGATCTGCCCGCAGTCCTCCGCGCCGCCGAAGGGCCGCTGCGCCACTTCGTGGAAGCCGAGAGGTATGAAGAGGCGGGCATGCTGATCGCTCGGTTGGAGGAACTCAGCCGGGCATTGTTGCGCCACCACCGACTCGCGGCGCTTGCTCGATGCCCGCAACTGGTGGCCGCTTTGGCTGTGGGAAACACCTGGGAGATTCACGTGGTGCGCCATGGACGGCTGGCCGCAGCAGCCATCGCTCGGCCCGGCGACTCCCCGCTGGACATCGCAGCCTCAGCCGTAGCCTCGGCCGAATGGGTTGCCACGCCAATCGGTCCACAACCGGCAGCACTCATCGAGGAGACCGAGCGCATCGCCGACTGGCTGGAGACCCCCGGAGTACGACTCATAGAGATCGACGGTGAGTGGAGTTGGCCGATCGCGGCCGGGCCTTCCGCCTCGACCCAACTGCGTCAGGCTGGGAATAGGATCACCTCATGATCACCGCGATTGTGTTCGTGAAAGCCAATGTCGAATCCATCCCCTCGGTCGCCCAACAGATGGCCGACATCGACGGTGTCTCCGAGGTCTACTCGGTCACCGGAAAGATCGACCTGATCGCCCTGGTGCGGGTACGCACGATCGACGAGGTCGCCACGGTCGTCACCGAGAACCTCAACAAGGTGCCCGGCGTCCTGGAGACCGAAACCCACGTCGCCTTTCGTGCCTATTCCACTCACGATCTCGAAGCCGCCTTCGCCATCGGAAGCTGAGCTTCGGCAACGAAAAACCGCCCGTCCCCCTCGGGAAACGGGCGGTTCGTCGATTATCAGGCTTCGGTGATCTCCACGCTGGTGATGACCACCGGCTCAACCGGACGGTCAGCAGCGCCGGTCTTGACCAGACCGATTTCGTCAACGACAGCCATCGAGGCCTCATCGGCAACTTCACCGAAGATGGTGTGCTTGCGGTCGAGCCAACGGGTCGGCGCCAAGGTGATGAAGAACTGAGAACCGTTGGTCCCGGGGCCGGCATTGGCCATGGCCAGCAGGTAGGGGCGATTGAACTGCAGTTCGGGGTGGATCTCATCGGCGAACTGATATCCCGGACCCCCGGTACCGGTGCCCAGCGGGCAGCCGCCCTGAATCATGAAGCCGTCGATCACCCGGTGAAAGATCAGGCCGTCGTAATAGGGCCCGGTCGTCGCCTGACCGGTTCGCGGATCGCGGTATTCCTGGGTGCCGGTGGCCAGACCGACGAAGTTGGCCACGGTCTTGGGAGCGTGATCGGGGTACAGCGTGATCACGATGTCGCCATGGTTGGTGTGCAAGGTGGCGGTTTGGGCCATCAGGTAGTCCTTTCTCGTTAGCAGCCATCCTGACAGATGCACGTGATTACCCGTCGCGCTACAGGTACGGTGGGGTGCAACAACCCCGACTGTGATACCGGAGGCGCCGTGAAGACCGAAAAACTGCTCAAGGCGGTCGAAGACAACACTCAGGCAGCCGTCGAGTACCTGACTCCGCACGTAGCCGCCGCGCTACGCGACGGTGGCTACCTCGCCGACCAGGCCTACGCGAAAGTGCGCCCCGCGTTGAAAGATGTCGGCATCCGCGGCGCCCGGCTGGCCTCGGACACCTTCGAGCGCGTTCAACCGAGCCTGGACGGCGCCATCGGACGGGTCACACCGGTGGTGAATGACACGGTGAGTCGAGTCCGCCCGGCCGTGGACGATGTGCTGGATCGCATCCCCCCGGTGGTCAACCTGGCCCGCGAACGCGTGCAGGAGGAGTTCCTGCCGGCACTGGCCGAGCAGTTGAAGTTGCTCGCCGAGCAGCCTCTCGCCGCTGAACTGAAGGTCGCAGCCGCCTCGGCTGCACTGGCGGCCCAACTGGACAAGGCCAGCGGCAAGAAGAAGCGCTCCGGCTGGAAGACCTTCGGCAAGATCGTGCTCGCCGGCGCCGTCGTCGCCGGGGTCGCCGTGGCCGTCAAGAAGCTGGTCGCCGATCCGTCCACGGGCTGGGAGACCTACACCCCCAGGGAGAGCGCCTATGTCGCCGACCCGGTCGCCGACGACGATGAGTCGACCGAGGAGGTCTCCGGTTTCGACGAGCCGATCATCGGTGACGCCGACACCGACGAGTTCACCGATGAGACTCCCTACGGTGAGGGGTCTTATGTCGGAGATGAACCGCCTGAGGACTTCACCATCAAGGGCAACGACCGCTCGAAGAAGTACCACATCCCCGGCAGCGCCTCCTACGAGCGCACCAGCGCCGAAGTGTGGTTCGTCAGCGAGGAAGCCGCTGAGCAGGCAGGCTTCACCAAAGCCCAACGCTGAAGAAATCCTGAGAATCAGGGGCGCCGACTCACACCGGCGCCCCTTTTTCGACTTTCTAGGGTGTGACAGCCCTAACCACTGAGAACACCTGGGTGCCCTCGGCGCCCTTCCGCGCACACCTCCGGCTCCTGCTGGACGGCACCGGCCTGCCCTGGCCGGTGATGGCCCTGGCTGCCGGTGTCCCCCTTCGCCTGGTCGCACGTCTGCTGAATACTCCGGGCAGTCGTCGCTTGCCGAAGCTCCCGGCTGAATCGGCTCACCGGCTCCTGCACCTGGATCTTCGGACGCTGACCGAACTCGGCCAGCGGGAGGTCCCGGCCCAACAGACGGCACGCATCTTGGCGTCCCTACTCGCGGACGGCTGCCCGCCGGCGAGGCTGGCCAGCTATTGCCGGCTGTCCCGCAGCGAATTGGTGGCCACCCTGACCGCGCCCACCTGCAGCCGACTCACCGCCCTGCTGGCTCGTTCAGCCCGAATGCAATACCGGCCCGCCCGCTAGGCTTCGCTCGTGCCCACCCCATATCTGGCCGCAATCGTCACTGCTGTCATCACTGCGCTCACTTGTTTTGCGCTGACGCCGCTGATCCTGGCTTGGCTGCCCGCACCCCCGGAAGCCCCTCAGGTGGCCTTCCACCGACTTGCGACCATGCGCTTCCGATGGGTCGCTGCAGGGATCATCACGGTGGCCGGCTCACTGATGCTGAGCCTGATCACACCCACACTGTGGCCGGTATGGCTGCCACTGATCGGGCTGGGCACGTTTCTGGGTCTCATCGATGCCGAAACCACCTTCTTGCCGCTGCGTCTGAGCTACCTGACCTTGACCCTGGTGAGTGTCGGCGTGCTGATCAGTGCCGGGTGGCGGCAGGATCTGCAAGCCATCGCCTGGGCTGTGGGTGGAGCCGCGCTGGCGGGCGGGGTGTTCTGGTTGCTGTGGCGCTTCAGCGGTGAGAAGTTCGGCTTCGGGGACGTCCGGCTGGCCGCGATCCTGGGAATGGCCGGCGGTGCGACCAGTCCACAGACTCTGTATCTGATCTTCCTGATGGGCACCATCTTCGGTGCCCTGTGGGCGATCGTGGTACGTCTCCAAGGACGTCAGCAGTTCGCCTACGGACCCGCCCTCCTGTTGGGCGCACCGGCGGCGCTCATTTTTACCGCTCTGGCTGGGTAGCCAGGCAGACCAAGGTCAGGCCTTCGCGCGAGCGGTGGCAGCGATCCAGGTATCGAGCACCGCTGTGGCAGCCCCGGAATCGATAGCTTCCCCGGCCTGAACAAAAGGCCCGCGAAGTTGATCAGCCACCGGCTCATCGAATGCCGGGCCCTGGAAGGCCAGCAATGCTGCAGCGGCATTCAGCTGCACGATGTCGCGGATGGCGCCGGTCTCGCCGGCGAATACCGCCCGAACCACAGCGGCATTGTGCGCAGGGCCACCGCCAACCAGCGACTCCGGGGTCGCGGCAGCGATCCCCAGATCGGCCGGATCGAAGTGGCTCTCGACCACCTGACCGTTGCCGACCAGCCACACTCGCGACGCGGTCGTGGTCGTGAGCTCATCAAGCCCGTCGCCGCCATGGAAGACCAGACCCCGATGACCCCGCCCTGCGATCACCTGGGCCATCAAGGCCGCCATTCGCTCATCAGCGACACCGATCGCCGAGGCCGACGGACGGGCCGGATTGGCTAGCGGGCCAAGGAAGTTGAAGATCGTCGGAACCCCCAGTTCGCGGCGCGGCCCAGCGGCGTAGCGCAGCGACGGGTGATAAATCGGGGCAAACATGAACACGATGCCGGCATCGGCCAGCACTTGAGCCTGGGCACTGGGCGATACGTCCAAGGCGACCCCGAGGGCCTCCAGGCAATCTGCGGTGCCACAAGCGCTCGAAGCCGCTCGGTTACCGTGCTTCACCACGGGCACTCCGGTGGCTGCAGCCACCATCGCCGCCATGGTGGAGATGTTCACCGTCATGGCCCGATCACCGCCGGTGCCCACGACATCGACCGCGTCGGTGGTCAGCGCAATGGGCGTGGCGACGTCAAGCATGCCTTGAGCCAGTCCGCTGATCTCATCGACGGTCTCACCCTTGGTCCGCAAGGTCACCGCGAACGCGGCGATCTGGGCATCGGTGGCTTCTCCGGCCAGGATCTGACCCATGGCCCAAGAGGCAGCCTCACCGGTGAGATCACGTCTGGCAGTCAACTCCGCCAGCACCTGTGCCCAGGTCACGCCTGTGCCGCCTCCTTGACGCTGAGCAAGGTGGCCACCTGGCCAGGAAGGGCAACCGGATCCAGCGGATAGGGAGCCATCGCTTCGGCCTCGGACCAGGTCGCCAGCCACGCATCGGCAACCCGAGCAACCAGCAGCAGTACCGGCGGGCAGTCCTCGAACTCGGTCTTGAGTTGGTGGCACAGGCCCATGCCGCCATAGGGCACAGCCTCGCCGTCCAGAATCAAAAGGTCGAATTCGGAGGTGTCCATCGCATTGACCGCGGCCGGCCCGGTGGCGATGTCGACCAGTTCGAGTTTGCGACCGGCGAGGGTCTGACCCAACGCCTCGCGCACCTGCGCGCGCACGGTGCGATCGTCTGAATACACCATGATCCGGGCGGTGTCTGCGCTCATCGTCTCCCTCGTTTCAAATCAGGCGTTGTCATGGTAGCTGTTTCGGCCGCTGGTTCCGCCCCAGTCCTCACGGTCGTCCAGCCAGTGAGCCAGCATCCTGGGTAGCCTGGTGCGGTGCGATTCCTCACGGGCAAGCCTGGTTACGACCTGACCTACGACGACGTCTTCATGGCGCCGCGCCGTTCCTCGGTGACCTCACGACTGGATGTGGACCTCACCAGTACCGACGGACTGGACCTGCCGCTGCCTTTAGTGGTGGCCAACATGACCGCGATCTCAGGGCGACGAATGGCTGAGACGGTGTCGCGCCGCGGCGGCATCGCCATCATTCCCCAAGACCTTCCCACCGACATCGTCGCGCAGGCCATCGCGAAGGTGAAGGGCGCCCACACTGTCTTCGATACCGCCTTGACCATCAACCCCCATGCCACCGTCGGCGAGGCCCTCGCTGTTCTGCCTCGTCGCTCTCACGGTGTCGTCGTGGTGGTCGACGAGGACGGTGCCCCGTTGGGCACGGTCTCCGAACGAGACCTCACCGGCCTGGACCGCTTCAACCAGGTGCACGAGGCCATGACCACCGACCTGATCCTGGTACCGGACACTGCGACGCCCACCGAGGTCTTCGAGCAACTGTCGACGCACCGCCACAAGGCGGCCATCGCGGTGCGCGACGGCATTCTCACCGGGGTCATGACGCTCAAAGGCGCGGTACGCGCTGCCCTCTACACCCCGGCTCTGGACGCCGACGGTGCGCTCAAGATCGGAGTGGCCGTCGGCATTTCGGGTGATGTGGAGGAGCGTGTTGAGGCATTGCTCGCCGCCGGAGCCGATGTGCTGGTGATGGACACCGCCCACGGACATCAGGAACGCATGATCAGCGCCGTGCAGCGCTGCCGAGCGGTGGTCGCGGCTTCTGATCGATCAGTGCCGATCGTCGCTGGCAATGTGGTGACCGCTGACGGGGTCGCCGATCTGGTCGAGGCCGGTGCCGATGTCATCAAGGTCGGGGTCGGACCTGGCGCGATGTGCACCACCCGGATGCAGACCGGAGTGGGCCGTCCGCAGTTCTCGGCCGTCCTGGAATGCGCCGCCGAGGCCCGCGACGCAGGCAAGGCGATCTGGGCCGATGGCGGGGTTCGCCATCCGCGCGACGTCGCCCTGGCGCTGGCTGCCGGCGCGGGCGCGGTGATGATCGGCTCCTGGTTCGCCGGCACCTATGAATCACCCGGCGAGCTTTTGTTCGCCGCCGATGGGCGCCCCTACAAGGAGTCCTTCGGCATGGCTTCAGCTCGAGCCGTCCGGGCACGTACCCGCAACCAGTCGGCCTTCGAGCGCGCCACTGCCGCTCTGTTCGAGGAGGGAATTTCCTCCTCGCGGATGTATCTGGATCCAGAGCGCCCCGGAGTGGAGGACCTGCTCGACTTCATCGTGGCTGGGGTGCGTAGTTCCTGCACCTATGCCGGGGCCCGCACGCTGGGCGAGTTCACGAATCAGGCCATCGTGGGTGTGCAGTCAGCCTCGGGCTACAACGAGGGACGACCGCTGCATTCGAGCTGGTAAAGGGGCGTCGGGCCGGGAGCGCCTCTCGGCGCGGGGCCGCTCGAAGCGGCGAATGTTGGAGCCCGGGGCTACCGCAGCCCGACACCGCCATCGAGCATAGGCGAGTGTCGGATTCACTCCAACTTGCCCGAGCGCCAGGTCGCCGCACTGGCCGTGAGATCTGCAGCCATTTCTTGCAGGCGCGCGGCGGTCAGCACGGCCCTTCCCCCATCGGTGGCGTCGGCCCGTCCCGAAGCCACCACCTGACAGAAGGCAGCGGCTCGTTCCAAGGCGATGGCGAAATCGCCACTGAAGGCGCCCCGCAGAATCTCGTCGGCGACGGTGCGCACCTCCGCCGGTCCGGGCGGATCGACTCCGGCCACTGCATGGTTGGGTTCGGTGAATCGGATTCCGGCCGCGTATTCGCGAGCAGCTTCTTCGGGCTTGGTGGCGACCCATTCCCGCAGCAGGTACAGCCGCCACAGCACGCCGGGCAGGCTGCGGGCTGGACGCACCGACCAGACCTCGGCGAGAGTGTCGAGCCCAACCTCGTCAGTCAAGGCAATCAGCCGCTCGGTCACCGCCGGATCGTCGGCGGCCCGACCAGTGCGCAGCAGCGCCGCCGCCGATTCGTGGGCGGCATGCAGCGCCGCCACCGGGTCGGTGGGCTCGCCCAGTGCTTCCAGGGCCGACGGGTCCCGGAAAGCGGGACGGCGCGGCTTGCGTGGTTCAGTCATCGCCGCCAGGCTAGTCCCCTCACTCAGGAATTCCCCGATGCTCGATCCAACGCGAGGGAGGCCTCCGATGACCAATGTCGCACAGTCGCTGTGGTGGGCTGAACGGGAAGTTGCCAGCGGCGACATCGCAGCGGCCCGGCTGCGTCTGACTCGCGCTGCCGCCCGCCCGCTGACACCTGCCGAGGCCCAACGGGTGAGCGAGTTGTTGGCACAGACCGTCCCGACCGAGACTCCCCTGGCCGATCGCCATCGTGCGCAGGCCGGTGGGTTGGGAGTCTTTGGCGCGGCGGTGCTCGCCACCTGCCCGCGGTGCGGCGAACCGGGCACAGTCCTGGCCGGCCCAGAGCATCCCGGTGGACGTTTCACCTGTGGCCGCTGCGCCTTTCGGGCGGAGCGGGCCTGGCTGGGCCTGGGCAGGGTGAGGGGGGAGGCTCGCTGTCGCGGCTGCGGCACGTGGGTCAGCGTTGATCGACCGACCAGTGACGGCAGGCAGCACCCTTCGGTCATCGCGGCACACTGCCCCACCTGCCAGAGGAGCGTCATGGTCGTCGTGCAGCTTTCGACCCCCGACGGGTTTCACGAAGAGCCCCCTCGGGAGCCGGCTATGGGCCTGCCGCTGTGGCTGGCCCTCCAGACCCGACATGGCTGGCTCTGGGCGCTGAACGCTGAACACCTCGAGGAACTGCGCCACCTGGTGGCTGCCCGTGTCCGCGATACCCCGGACGGCAATGCTCATTGGGCGAACCGACTGCCGACCTGGATCGTCGCCGCCAAGAACCGCGACGAGATCGGAAGGGCCCTCGACCGCCTACGCGCCAAGCTGCCCTGAGTCGGTTGGCTCGGCCACAGCGGGATCAACACCACGACCAGATCGGGGCGAATGGTAGCCAGTTGGCCGAAGACGAGTCCGTCCACCGACGCACCGGGTGCGGCTAGCTCGGTGTCGACAGTTCGCAGTCGGTGCGGAATCCAGCCGGCGGGATCCCGAGGGCTTGGATCACCCGGGCCCAGTAGTTCACCTGGGCGGCGGTCGTTGCCAGGATCACCAGTTCGCGCTCGCTGTAGGCCTCTCGCAGAGCAGCCATGAGGTCTTCTTCAAAAAGCAGTGGGGAGCTGGATATTCGGCGGGTGTACTCGATGGCCAGCAGTTCGGCGGCGGTGAAGGTGTCGACTGCGCTCAGCTCACCGGCAAGCGCCGCGGCTTCCGCGTCGGTGATGTCGGCCTTGTCGTACTCGAAGCTGTTCATGTCCACACAGAAAGCGCAGTTCGCGGTGATCGAGGCGGTCATGCGTACGATCTTCAGCAAGCGCGCCGACGGCTCGTCATGCGCCACCAACGATTCCAGGACGCCTGCGCCGATGGCAGCCTTCGGATACCACGACAACAGCCGAGCCGGCATCATGCGCCGTCGCGTAATTCGCTCGGAAATGGCCACGCCCAAGCGCAGTACCGGATTCATGCGGCGAGGTTCCTCGATCAGGGGCATGTCCCCATCATCCCTCCTCGGCTGATCCTGACGAAGCGCCGACCCCCGCTGGCTGAGCTTGCCGAAGCTAACCTCGGGCCACCCTTCGACAGGCTCAGGGCACGGAGAAGGCCGTTGGCTGAGCTTGTCGAAGCCCGCAAGTCGGGGTGCCAGCCACCACCACACCTCCACGCCGCCCTTCGACAGGCTCAGGGCACGGAAAACGCCGCAGGCTGAGCTTGCCGAAACCGACAGATCGGGCCAAACACCACCACCGACCTCGGCCACCCTTCGACAAGCTCAGGGCACGATAAACGCCGTTGGCTGAGCTTGTCGAAGCCCACAGATCGGGGTGCTAGCCACAGTCCACACCCATTCCGCCCTTGGACAGGCTCAGGGCACCCAAAAGGGCCGTTGGCTGAGCTTGTCGAAGCCCTGCATCATCCCCGGTTGCTCGCAACCGGGGCCAGGATCACTGGAAGGAGTCTCCGCAGGCGCAGGAGTTGGTCGCGTTGGGGTTGTCGATCGTGAACCCCTGCTGAGAGATGGTGTCGACGAAGTCGATGGTGGCGCCCATGAGGTAAGGGAAGCTCATCTTGTCGGTGATCACCTTGGTGCCGAACTGCTCAGCCACAACATCGTCATCGGACTGCTGGTCGTCCAAGGCGAGCTGGTAGCGCAGACCCGAGCAGCCGCCGGGGGCAACCGAGATGCGCAGCAACAGATCAGGGGTGCCGTCGGCCTCGAGCAGCGCTTGGACCTTCTTGGCCGCACCTTCGGTGAGGGTGATGCCAGCGGTGGTCTGATCAACCGTCATGGGTTCATGTCCTTCCAGTGCCGATCACGAGCGCTGCACAAGGGGCAGCAGCGTCCGTCGGATTCGCGCCAAGTGTACGTGGCAGCACCTCCCCCGTGAACCCAGCCCGCGTCCGGTTCGGCGCGCGTCGCGGCGGACGCTTGGCAATACTGCGCAACACCGAAGGTCAGTGCAGGGCGGTGAAAGGTGGCTGCTGGAATCCTTCGCCCGGTTCATCGCGGATGATCTGTTGCGGCTCATACTCGCCCTCGACCGCCCGCCGCAGATTGCGGCGAGCTTCCTCAGCCTCCATCCGACGCTGGGAGACGACAGCCTCGCCGCGACGATCGGCAGCCTCCAACTGGCGTCCTTGCCGGTCGGCATCAACCGGATCCAAGTGCGGCCGGTCGATGCGCAACCTCCGCAGGGCGGCCTGAATCTGAGCGAGATCTGCTTGGGCGTCCTGAAGAGCACGGAGGCATCGCTGGTACTCCATGGCGAGCTTTGACGGATCGCTGGACACCGCGCCTCCTCTGAATCGTCAACAGTGACCTAGGATGTGGCAGACATCGTCGCACCACAGGCAGGTTACAAGTGGGATTATTCCGCCCTTACGAGCGTTCTGAGGACTCAGCCGCGGAGACGTCGACCGTTTCCGACGCTGATGGCGCCACCAAGAAGAAGAAAGTCCCCACCCCGACTCGGCGGGAAGCTGAGGCTGCTCGCCGAGAGCGGCTGCACCCGACTCTGACCCCAGCAGAGCAGCGCCAGCGGGACCGCGATGCCAAGACCCGTACCCGGGAAGAGGCTTGGAAGAAGCTCGACGACGAACCCGGACGGATTCTGCTGCGCAACTTCGTTGACTCCCGTAAAGGCATCACCCAGTGGTGGATGCCCGTGATCCTCGGGGCTTTGGCGATTGCGCTGGCCGCCATGTATCTGTACCCGGCTGTGGCGATCTATGCCACGTTCTTCCCCTATCTGGCCCTGCTCGCACTGGCGATCCACATCTTTTTGTTGTGGCGGCAGTACAAGGCCCTGCACGCTGAGCGCCTGCCCCAGGAACCGTTGCGTGGCCTGTTGATGTACATGGTCAATCGGATCATCAGCCTGCGTCGCCTCCGCATGCCGGCCCCGACGGTGAAGCCCGGCGACGAGATCTGACCTCGATGGGGTTTCACTGGGAGGCCGCCCCCGAGCCGGAGCCTGAGGTGGCCATCGATCTCGGGCTCACCGGACGATTCGCCGACCAGGCCACCGCTGAGGCCTGGCTCAGCGAGAACTATCCGACGCTGGCGGCCTCTGGCGTGGCTCAGGTGTCCTTGTTCGAAGGGGATCGGCTCGTCTACGGCCCTATGAGCCTGGAGCCGTAGCTTCTCGGTTTCCCGAGGTGCTGAGCCCACTGAGTCGGCACCCTCAGTGGTGGCCGTTGAGCTCCGCAGGACCGATCTCAGCAGCACCGATCTCAGCGGTACCGATTTCGGCCAGTAGCTCGGCCATGACCTCAACCCCACCGCGCCGATAGGCGATCCAGTCGGCACCTCCACCCCGACGCTCCAGCGCTTCCAGATGACCGGCCCAGGACTGTTCGACGCCGCTCGCGGCGGCCGTAATCGTGGCGCCGGCGCGGTGTTCGCGCTGCACCTCGCGCAGCGCCGCCCAGCGTCCCTCGGCGTACTTCATGCCGGGCACGGCGGTTCCCGCTTTCGCAGCACCGCACAGCGCCCGCCCATCGCTGCGTCCCTGGAGCATGTCGGTGGCTACGGCGATCCAGTGGTCCAGGTCGATGCTCATGCCAGCGGTGTCTCGCAAGCGATTTCACCGCGCAGCCGACGCCACAGGGCGTAGCCGAGCAGCGCCACCCCGCCAACGGCTAGGAGCGGCTGGACGGGAGCGAACCACTGCAGCGCCCCGGTGTAGCCCAAAGCGAGCAGCACGATCTTGTTGCACACCGGACAGCCGACGGCGAAGTAACTCAGCAGGCCACCCAGCAGGCCATAACGACGCGCCGGCGCGGGCGCGTCAGGGTCACGGACGTAGGTGGCAGTGAGCAGACCCGCCATCACGGCAGTGACGACCAGCACCGGCCAGGCCCACCATGTGGTCGGGACGGCTCGTCCAAACACCGGGTTGGGAATCATGGCCGTTGACAGCCCGATGAAGGCCACCACCGAGAGCGCACTCGCCGCGGCCGCGATCCACCGGCGCCTCGGCCAGCCCCGCAGCCGCTGCCATTCATTCGGGACGGGGGCCGCCAGCCCGGCGTCCACGGGTTTCGCTTCCGCACCGCTCAACTCCATACCCCTGAGGGTATCTCAGCGCCGCTGGGCCATGCCGATCACCGCCGGGCCAAGCCCTTCGACAAGCTCAGGGCACGGATCTCGAACCCCGCTGGCTGAGCCTGTCGAAGCCCGACAACCAGCCAGCTCGGGCCGCGCCGGCTGTCGCCGTCCAGTCGGCAAGCGGTCAGGCAAGAACGGCGAGCCTAAGCAGATCGGACGCCGGGGGTGACGAAGGGCGGTTTGACCACCTCGAAGGGCTCATTGCGACCACGGATGGACACCTGCACGACGTCACCGAGGTGGACACTGCGATCCAGCAACGCCAAAGCGATGCCCTGGCCGAGAGTGGGGGAATAGGTTCCAGAGGTCACCACTCCCACCGCAGCATCAGCGGCCAAGACTGACATCTCCGGACGCGGGATGGCACGGCCTTGAGCCTTCAGCCCACGCAGCAGCGGGCCGCTCTTGGTGCTGCGTTGTTCACGCAGCGCGGCGTCGCCAACGAAGCCGTCCTTCTCCCAGCCGACCGCCCAGGCGGCATTGGCCATCACCGGACTGATCTGCAGACTCAGCTCGTGGCCATGCAACGGATAGCCCATCTCGGTGCGCAAGGTGTCGCGAGCACCCAGGCCGCATAGTTGCAGCGCATGATGCTGACCTCCAGCGATCACACGGTCCCAGACCGCCCCGGCGGCGGCCGACGGCACCACGAGTTCGTAGCCGCGCTCGCCGGTATAGCCGGTGCGGCACACCGTGAGGTCGACGCCCTCGAACCGAGCCACGGCGAAGCTCATGTAGTCCTGATCGATGGGCAGCCCCAGCTCGGAGAGAAGCTCGTCGGACTCCGGGCCCTGCACAGCGATCACTGCGAAGTCGCGGTGTTCATTGGTCACCGCGATTCCGGACGGTACTGCCTGCACGAAGGCAGCGACCACAGCGGTGGTATTGGCAGCGTTCGGGATGATGAAGACCTCATCATCGCTGAACAGGTAGACGATCATGTCATCGACCACGCCGCCGTCCTCAGCGCACAGCATGGTGTACTGCGCCTGACCGGGAGCGATGCGGGTCAAGTCGTTGGTGACCATACGGTTGACGAACTCAGCGGCACCTTGTCCGACGACCCGCATTTTGCCCAGGTGGCTCACATCGAACACCCCCACCGAGTCGCGCACGGCTCGATGCTCGCCGACCACCCCGGTGTAGTGAAGCGGCATCAGCCAGCCTCCGAACTCGGAGAAGGTCGCGCCGGCGCTCACATGGCGATCATGCAGCGGAGAGTGAAGTGGTTCGGTCATGGTGCCTCCTGTCGGAGGTACACGTTAGCCATCGGGAAGGCCCCTCGCAGAAACCCGCGCGGCAGATGCACTGCACGGCCGGGCGCAACCGAAGTAGCCTAGGCTCGTTGCGGTCCACCTAGTCGAGAAGGAAGCAAACGTGTTCAGCTTCAGCCTTCCCACCATCACCCTTGCCACCGGTGCGGCTTCCAGCCCCGGAATGCTGGTGGTCGGCCTGGCCGAGGCCCAGGACGGCGACCTGCTCGTGGGCCTGCCCGACGATCTCGCCAAGGCCACAAACAAAGCCCTGGGCACTGATGTGCTCAGCCTGGCCAAGGAGATCGGAGCCTCGCCCAAGACCGGCACCTGCGTGTTGCTGGCGCTGCCAGGCGGAGTACGCCTGGTCGTGGCCGGCATCGGCCCGATCGATGTCACCGCCGAGCACGTCCGCCGAGCCAGCGGTGCGGCATTGCGGCTGATCGCCGGCCTTCCGTCCGCGAAGCCGCACGAGGTGACCCTCAGCCTGGAGACCACCGAGTTGACCATCATCAAGGGCGCGGCAGAAGGCGCATTGCTCGGCAGCTACCGCTACGGCCCCAGCAAGCCCGAGACCCCCGGCATCGGCGCCATCACCCTGATCACGCCCAGCCGCAAGACTGACGCCAAGCAGGCACTGGAGCTTGCTGTGGTCACCGCCGAGGCAGTAATCCAGGCCCGGGACTGGGTCAACACCTCAGCGAATCTGCTCTATCCGGAAACCTTCGTGGAATCAGCCCGCGCACTCACCAAGGGCACCAAAGTGAACCTCGAGGTGTGGGACGACAAGGCTCTGGAGCGCGACGGCTTCGGGGGCGTTCTCGCTGTCGGGGGCGGGTCGACCCGCAAGCCTCGCCTGTTGAAGGTCGCCTACGCCCCTCGGGGCGCCCGTTTCCACCTGGCGCTGGTCGGCAAGGGCATCACCTTCGATGCCGGCGGACTCGATATCAAAACCGCCGAAGGCATGTACACCATGAAGTGCGACATGGCCGGCGCCGCCTCGGTGATCGCTGCGGTCCACGCCATCGCCAAACTGGGCCTACGGATTCAGGTGACCGCCTGGGCTGCCTTGGCTGAGAACCTGCCTTCCGGCAGCGCCTACCGGCCGTCCGATGTGTTGACGATGTTCAACGGCTCCACGGTGGAGAACGGCAATACCGACGCCGAGGGACGTTTGGTCTTGGCCGATGCGCTGGCCAAGGCCAGCACCGAGAAGCCGGATCTGGTCGTCGATGTCGCCACGTTGACCGGGGCGTGCATGGTGGCTCTGGGCACCAAGGTTGCCGGGTTGATGGCTCGCGATGACGAAACCGCCGACATGGTGTTGGACGCCGCCGAGGCCGCCGGCGAGTCATTTTGGCAACTGCCCATTCCCGAGGACGCCCCACCCAAGCTGGCTTCGAAGGTTGCCGACGTGAAGTCCACCGGCGATCGCTATGGCGGCGCCCTGACCGCAGCAGCCTTCCTATCGACCTTCGTCCCCGAGGAGATCCCTTGGGCCCACCTCGATATCGCCGGACCGGCCTTCAACGACAGCGCCGAACACGGCTACACCACAGTCGGTGGCACTGGAATGAGCGTCCGCACCCTGATCGCCCTCGCACACGCCCGGACCAACTGATGCCCTCTCACTCCATCGATCTGGTGGTCGTCGGGGCTGGCGCCTCCGGCCTCTTGGCGGCCGCGGCGGCACGCCGCTTGGGCGACCGGGTGCTGGTGGTCGAAGCCGACGCCCAAGCAGGCGGAAGCACCGCGGGAGGTTCTGGGGAGTTCTGGCTGCCCGCCAACCCGCTTCAGGAACGGGCCAGCCAGAACGATTCGGTGGCTGAGGCCACCGAATACCTGCAGGCCCTTCTCGGCGCGGCACCCACCCCCGAGGACGCTGCCAGACGCGCAGCCTTCCTGCGCACCGCGCCGAAACTTGCGCGCTGGCTGGTGTCCTCGAAGATGCCGATCACCATCGCCAAGGGCCCCGGGGACCGCTACCCCGTCCTACCCGGAGCCAAGACTCATGGTCGAACGCTCCAAACGGGACCGTTCGACCGGCGCCAGTTGGGTGATGCGGAGCGGACCCTCATCCGGGGCGCGGAGGGTTTTGCCGAAACCCTGGCCCGGCTGCCGATGGCTTTGCCGCTCCCCCGTCCGACTGTGGGCGGTGGCGACTCCTTGGTGGCTCATCTGCTGCACCGCGCGGTGGCCAATGGTGTCGAGTTGTGGCTGGACTCCCCCGTCGTGGAACTTCTCAGCGACGGCGACGCCGTCACCGGGGTCGTGGTCAATCGGTCCGGCACCCGCACCGAGGTGTCCGCCACGCGGGTGCTGCTGGCCGGCGGCGGTTTCGAATCGAACGAAGATCTGCGCCAGGAATATCTGCCCCTGCCCACCAGCAGCACCTGGAGCACCACCTCCCCGCTCGCCGGTGACGGCAAGCTGATGGAGTTGGCCATCGGCTTGGGCGCAGCCACCAGCAATCTGCGCGACGCGTGGTGGATTCCGGTCATGCTGGCTGACGGTCAGGCTCATTCGGTTGCAGCGGCGTTGGCCGCTCCGCACAGCTTGTTGGTGGATTCGGCCGGCGATCGCTTCTTGGATGAGACCAGCAGCAGCTACGAAATCGGCCGCACCATGTATGAGCACAGCCGCGCAGTGCGGGCTGTTCCGTCCTATCTGATCGGTGATCAACGCCACCGCCAATCCACGGCACTGGGACCATGGCCGAAGGGCAACATTCCTCGGCGCGCCATCGAGGCCGAAGAGATCATCAAGGCCAACACCTTGAATGACCTGGCCCAGGCGACCGGGCTGGATCGAGCCGGGCTGCTCGGCACTGTGGTGCGTTTCAACAGCTTCGCCGGACGGGGCACCGATACCGACTTCGGCCGGGGCACTCCGGAGGAGGGTGGCCGTTCCAAGCGGAAGAATCCCGCACTGGGCAAGATCGATAAGCCGCCCTTCTGGGCGGTGCAGGTCTATCCCGGAGACACCGGCACTCGCGGCGGGTTGACGACCGACGCGGCGTGGCGGGTGATACGCAATGATGCCACTGCGATTCCCGGGCTGTATGCCTGCGCCGGTACGGCGGCTTCGCTGTACACCGGCCTCTCTCCGGCACCGGGTGCTGCGCTGGGAGAGGCGTTGGTGGGGGCGTTCCTCGCTGTCACCGACCGGCGCCGCGACGCGAAGTAGTACTGCCACACCACAACCAGGGAGGGTTCGACCCCGCCGCCATCGGCCGTTCCGTTCCGATCATCGATCCGGCTCGAATATCACCCCGGTTTCGGGGAGGCTAGTCTGGCCTTTGGTATCAGCCGCCAACAATAAGGAGCATCTGAGATGTCCACTCCCGTTCCACTGCCGGCACTTGGGGAGAGCGTGACCGAGGGAACCGTCTCGCGCTGGCTGAAGCAGGTCGGCGACCAGGTCGCCGCCGACGAGGCTCTGGTGGAGATCTCCACCGACAAGGTCGATACCGAAGTGCCCTCACCTGTTGCAGGCGTGCTCTTGGAGATCGTGGTGCCCGAGGACGGCGTGGCCGAAGTCGGCGCCACGTTGGCCATCATCGGCGATGCTGCCGAAACTCCCACAGACGCCCCCGCCACGCCCGCCGCGCCCAGCATGCCCACTGCTCCGGCCATGCCCACGGCCCCGGCGATGCCCACGCCACCCACGATGCCTGCAGCCCCGAGCGGTGCTGCCCCTGCGGCGCCGGCTATGCCGACCGCCCCCACCTTGCCGACCTCCCCGGCTGTTGCCAGCATGCCTGCAGCACCCGTGGCTCCGGCGGCAGCACCAGCAGCGCCAGCAGCACCGGCTCAGCCCGTTGCCAGCAGCGGCGCCACGACTGAGATTGTGCTGCCCCAACTGGGCGAGTCCGTCACCGAAGGAACCATTTCACGGTGGCTGAAGCAGGTCGGCGAGACTGTGACCGCCGATGAAGCCCTGGTGGAGGTGTCCACCGACAAGGTCGATACCGAGATTCCGGCACCGGCTTCCGGGGTGCTGGTTGAGATCCGCGTGGCTGAGGATTCCGTTGCCGCCGTCGGGTCGGTTCTAGGCGTGATCGGCGCCGAGGCTGCCGCACCAGCGCCTGCCACCCCCGAAGCTCCGGCGCCGGTGGCCGCACCCGCAGCACCGACGCCCGCCGCACCGACTCCCACCCAGGCCGCACCCGTCCAGGCCGCCCCCGTCCAGCCCCAGGCAGCAACGCCGTCCGCACCGACCGCTGTTGCCGCACCCGCTGTCGCTGCGGCCCCGGCTGCGCCCGCTGCGGCTGCTCCGCGCGCAGGCGAGAGCAACGACGTGTATGTGACCCCGCTGGTCCGCAAGATGGCCGAGGCCAACGGCGTCGATCTCTCCACCGTGACCGGCACCGGAGTGGGCGGACGCATCCGCAAGCAAGATGTGCTCGCTGCAGCCGAGGCCAAGAAGGCGGCGGCTCCCCAGGTGGCCACCGCAGCACCAGCAGCATCGGCCACCGCCGCCATTCCGCCCAGCCCGGATGCCGGCAAGCGCGGCACCACCGAGAAGATGAGCCGCCTGCGTGCGACCATCGCCGCCCGCATGGTGGATTCGCTGGCCGTGTCGGCTCAGTTGACGGCCACCGTCGAGGTCGACCTGACCAATATCGCCAAGCTGCGCGCCAAGGTGAAGGACGGTTTCCGGGCCCGCGAGGGTGTGGGGCTGACCTTCCTGGCCTTCATTGCCAAGGCCGTCACCGAGGCGCTGAAGCACTACCCGCGGGTCAACGCCACCATCGACACCGCGGCTGGCACGATCAGCTATGCCGAGGCCGAGCACCTGGGCATCGCCGTCGATACCGAGCGCGGCTTGTTGGTGCCGGTGATCGCCCATGCCGGAAATCTCAATGTCACCGGAATGGCGAACAAGATCGCTGACCTGGCCTCCCGCACCCGCGCCGGCAAGGTGTCCCCTGATGAGTTGTCCGGCGGCACCTTCACCATCACGAATTACGGCTCGGCAGGGACCCTGTTCGACACCCCGATCATCAACCAGCCCCAGGTGGCCATTCTGGGAACCGGCGCCGTGGTGCGTCGCCCCATGGTGATCACCGACCCCAAGCAAGGCGAGATGATCGCGATCCGCGACATGATGTACCTGTCGTTGACCTACGATCATCGACTCGTTGATGGTGCCGAGGCGGCCCGGTTCCTGAGCATGCTGAAGACCCGCCTGGAAGAAGGCGACTTCGGCAGCGAATTGGGGCTGTGACGCCGTCCATCGAGTTCGAGTACCTGGGGCTGAACCAGGGCGCCCTCACCGACTACCACGTCGCCTGGCAGCACCAGCGGGAGCTGCACGCGCAGGTCGCCGCTGGCGCCCGGCCGGGCACGGTGATCTACGTGGAGCATCCCCCGGTGTATACCGCCGGGCGACGCACCGAGCCGCACGAGCGGCCTGACGACGGCACGCCGGTCGTCGAGGTGGATCGCGGCGGCAAGATCACCTATCACGGACCGGGGCAGTTGGTGGGCTACCCGATCGTCACCCTGCCCGGACGGGTCGGCGTGGTCGACTACGTTCGGCGCATCGAAGAGGCGTTGATCCGGCTGCTCGCCGGCTACGGCATCACCTCCGGACGGGTGCTGGAACGCACCGGAGTGTGGCTGGCCGCGGGCGCCGGACGCCCGGAGCGCAAGATCGCCGCCATCGGCATCCGGGTGTCGAAGCGCACCACGATGCATGGTTTTGCCTTGAACGTCACCAGCCGATTGGGCGACTTCGACAGGATCGTCCCTTGTGGAATCGCCGATGCCGGCGTCACCTCCATCGAAGCCGAACTGGGGCAGGCCCCAACCCTGTCTGCGGTGGCCGCAGCGCTTGAGCCTCATCTGGTCGAACTCCTGCAATTCGAGCCCTATCGCTCCTCGCCCAATCTGGTCGCCACCGCTGCAGATGGGCCACCCCAATCGTTAATCCGCTACGGACTGACCCTCGATTCCACCATCTGAGGAACCGACCACGGGAGTCCGCTTCGCCGCCACACCGAACCCTCATCTGATCGCTCACCGATCCAGCAGCCACCGATAACCCACGCACCCTCGCCGCCCCCTCATCACTGTCGGCTCAGCCGAACGCACCGTCACGCTCAGCATCGCCAGTGAGCCTCCGCCCGCGACCGACGCCGACAGCCTCGTGCCCCTGCCCAGCCTGGGCAGCCCGTTGAAGCTCAGCAGTTCGCTGCTGCGGCGGCGAGGCCAGCAATAATCACCAGGGCCACGTCCGCCTGGCCCGACTACCATGGCCGGGTGACTGACACCCAGCCTCGCAAGCTGCTTCGCTTGGAAGTACGCAATGCCGAGACCCCGATCGAGCGCAAGCCGAGTTGGATCAAGATCACGGCCAAGACCGGACCGGAGTACAACGAGCTTCGCCAACTGGTGGCCGAGGAGGGTTTGCACACGGTGTGCCAAGAGGCAGGCTGCCCCAACATCTACGAATGCTGGGCCGACCGTGAAGCGACCTTCCTGATCGGGGGGGACGCCTGCACCCGTCGCTGTGATTTCTGCCAGATCGAATCGGGCAAGCCGCAGGCCTACGACACCGAAGAACCCGCCCGGGTCGCCGAGTCGGTGGCCACGATGGCGCTTCGCTACGCCACGGTCACCGGCGTCTGCCGCGATGACCTCGCCGATGAGGGTGCCTGGCTCTATGCCGAGACCGTTCGGGCCATCCACGACCGCAATCCCGGCGTCGGGGTGGAACTTCTGGCCCCCGATTTCTCCGGACGCCCCGAGTTGCTGGGCCAGGTCTTTGACGCTGCGCCTGAGGTGTTCGCCCACAATGTGGAGACGGTGCCGCGGGTGTTTCGACGCATTCGCCCCGGATTCGACTATGAGCGATCCCTCGGCGTCCTGAGCTTGGCCCGCGAGCATGGTCTGGTGACCAAGTCGAATCTGATCCTCGGCATGGGCGAGACCCACGAGGAGACCGTGCAGGCGCTGCAGGACATCCACGACGCTGGAACCGACCTGATCACCATCACTCAATATCTGAGGCCCAGCGCCTACCACCACCCGATCGACCGCTGGGTTCGGCCCGAGGAGTTCGACGCGTTGGCCGCCACTGCCGAGGCAATCGGATTCGCCGGCGTCCTCAGCGGCCCGCTGGTGCGCTCGTCGTACCGGGCCGGTCGGCTGTATCGGCAAGCGCTGAGTAAACGGACGGCCTGAGGCCACGGTAGGGTGCTGCCTTGCAGGCAACGACAGTGGAGTACATCGATGGCGAGTGAGAAGGCCAAGGAACTGGCCGCCAAGCAGAAGGCTGAGCTGAAAGCCGCCAAGCTGGCGAAGAAGAACTCCAACGACCCCCGAGACTGGCCGTGGTATCGCCAGTTCTGGCAGACCTACAAAGTCACCGCCGATGTCGACCCGCAACTCAATCTCTACCTGGCCGGCACCTTCGTCGGTGTCGCCGTCGTCCTCAGCCTGGTGGGCATCTGGGTCTCACCGTGGTGGATGTGGCTGATCCTCGGCATCACCGGCGGTCTGACCGCCGCCCTGTACGTCCTGGTCGGACGGGCCAAGAAGGCCACCTTCGTGCGCTACGCCGGCCAGCCTGGATCGGCCGAGGTGGCCCTGTCGATGCTGGACTCCAAGAAGTGGAGCTACACCCCGGTCATCACCGCGAACCGCCAACTCGATGCCGTGCACCGCGTGGTCGGACGCGCCGGGATCATCCTGATCGGCGAGGGTCAATCCGCCCGCATGGCCACCATGCTCAACGGTGAGGTCAAGAAGCACGAGCAGATCGCCTACGGCATTCCCGTGCTCACCATCATGATGGGAGACGCCGAGGGCCAAGTTCCACTGGCCAAACTGGCCGACCACATCAAGAAGCAGCCGAAGGCGATTTCTCCGGCACAGATCGATGATGTGAAGTCTCGGCTGCGCGCCTTGGATGCCGTCCGGCCGAAGGCGCCGATTCCGCGTGGTCCGATGCCCACCGCCAAGGGGGTGGGCCGCGCCCTCCGCGGCCGCTGAGCTTGGCCAATATCGTCAATGCCGAACGCATCAGTCTGGCCTTCGGCACCCGAACCCTGCTGGACGAGGTCAGCCTCGGGCTGAGTACCGGCGATGTGGTTGGCGTGGTCGGGCGCAATGGCGACGGCAAGACCACCCTGCTGCGACTTCTGGTCGGCGACGCTGAACCTGATTCCGGGCAGATCATTCGCAACTCCACGACCTCGATCGGCTATCTGGGCCAGACCGAACACTTCGACGAGCAGGCCACTGTGCGCGATGCGGTCATCGCCGGCCAGGCCGATCACGTGTGGGCCGCTGATTCCGCCCGCCGGGGGGTGGTGCATTCGCTGCTGGCCGGGATCGACCTGGACCGTGGCGTTTCCGAACTCTCTGGAGGCGAGCGGCGCCGGGTCGGGATGGCTGCTGTGCTGCTCGGCCACCATGATCTGCTGGTGCTCGACGAGCCCACTAACCACCTCGATGTGGAAGCCATCGCCTGGCTCGCCGAGCATCTGAATCTGCTCCAGTCCGCGGGAATGGCGATACTGATCGTCAGCCACGACCGCTGGTTCCTCGACGCGGTCTGCAACCGGGTCTGGGAGGTCCACGACGCCGTGGTCGACTCCTACGACGGCGGCTATGCGGCTTACGTGTTGGCTCGCGCTGAACGCGTCCGCCAGGCTGCGGCCAATGAGGCTCGGCGCCAAAACCTGCTGCGCAAGGAGCTGGCCTGGCTGCGGCGAGGCCCACCGGCACGCACCTCCAAGCCGAAGTTCCGCATCGATGCGGCCAATGAACTCATTCGCGATGTGCCCCAGGCCCGCGACACCATCAAGCTGCGAGAGTTCGCCGTCAGCCGATTGGGTCGCGACGTCTTCGAGTTGCACAACCTCAGCTATCGGGTTGCGGACCGCACCTTGTTCGACCGGCTGGATTGGTCCATCGGGCCTGGGGACCGCATCGGCATCATCGGGGTCAACGGGGCCGGCAAGACCACCCTGCTGCGGCTCCTGGCCGGGGAGGTGCCCCCGGCGTCCGGAACCATCAAGCGGGGACGGACACTGCGGCTGGGCCAGCTCAGCCAGGATGTGCTGGCCCTGGACGGGGACCCGGAAGACCCCCACTCGCTGGCAGCCGATGATCAGGTCTTGCCCGCCGTGCAGCGCCTGCAACGTCAGGTGCGGCTGGCCAGCGGGGTCGAAACCTCCACCTCCAACCTGTTGGAGGAGTTCGGATTCCGGGGCGACAAGCTGGTCACGCGCATCGGGGAGCTTTCCGGTGGTGAGCGTCGCCGCCTGCAGTTCCTTCGGCTGTTGCTCACCGAACCCAATGTGCTGCTGTTGGATGAGCCCACCAACGATCTCGATATCGACACCCTCACCGTGATCGAGGACTATCTCGACACCTGGCCAGGCACCCTGATGGTGGTCTCCCACGACCGCTGGTTCCTGGAACGCACCTGCGATGTGATCTACGCCCTGCTCGGCGATGGACGCTGCGTCCTGCTCCCCGGCGGGGTGGATGAGTACCTGCAGCGCCGTCAGGACCGGGCCAGCACCCCACAGACGGTCCGACCGCAAAGCGCTCCCAGCACGGCCGCCCAACTGCGCCAGGCCCGCAAGGATCTGGCTCGCGTCGAGAGCCAATTGGCCAAGTTGGAGGCCGAGATCACCGAACTCCACCGCCGCCTGGAGGCCAATGCCAGCGATTACGCAACACTGGTGGCATTGGGCGCCGAACTCGCTCAGGCAGAGTCCCGGCGAAGCGACCTGGAGGCACAATGGCTGGATCTGGCCGAGGCGGCCGAGAGCGACCTGTAGATCACCGCACCGGCTTCACCAAGAACAGACCGGGGGCACCGGCCGGCTTCTTCGCCGTCGAAGCAGCAGGATTGCGCTGGCTTGCCGTCTCAGGCGGGGCACCGGTCGCCGAGGTGCTCGCCGTGGAGCCAGACGCCATCACCCTCACCAGCGTTGTTTCAACGGCCCCGACCGCCGAGGCGGCCTATGTCTTTGGTCGCGGTTTGGCCCGAACCCATGGCGCCGGTGCGGCAGCCTTCGGGATCGGCCCCGACGGCTGGACCGGCGACGGCTTCATCGGGGACGCACCACTCAGCCTGCGTTCGCACCCGACCTGGGGAGCCTTCTACGCCGCCGAGCGGGTGCTGCCCTACGCCCGAGAGGCGCATCGACGAGGCGCGTTGAGTTCCACCGAACTGGCGCTGATCGAGCGACTAGGCGTCCGCCTCACCGAAGGCGAGTTCGACGACGATGCTCCGCCCGCACGCATCCACGGGGATCTGTGGGCGGGAAATGTGTTGTTCACCGCCGAGTCGGCCACCCTCATCGACCCTGCTGCGCAAGGCGGGCATCGCCTCACCGACCTGGCCATGCTGGCTCTGTTCGGACTGCCTCACCTGGAACAGGTGTTCGCCGGCTACACCGACGCCCATCCCCACCTGCCGGCGCAGTGGCCCGAGCTGATCGCGCTGCACCAGTTGCACCCACTGCTGGTGCACGCCGTGTTGTTCGGCAGCAGCTACGGATCACGCGCTGCAGCTCTCGCTGCGCGCTACTAACTCCCGTCCCTCGCTACGTTTAGGCCGCGACGCTACGGGGCGCCCAGTAGCGTCCCGACCTGAACGTAGCGAGAGTGCTCGTGCGGGATGTCAGAGCACACCACAGATCGCGGTCTGCTGGTGAGCAGACCGACAGTGGTGGGATCAATCAGCCGATTCGGCGGTAATCGCCAGAATCGTCGTCGTCATCGGAGTAGCGGCTGGCGAGGTCACCGTATTGGTCGTCCTCAACCTGCTCTTCCTCTTGCTCCTCCGGTTCGACGGAGTCCTCCCCGCGGAGTTCTCGCTCTAAGGACGAGAAGTCGGTGGAGTAGGAACGGTACTTTAGGTCGCGTGCGACCTTAGTCTGCTTCGCTTTAGCACGGCCGCGCCCCATAGGTCGGGTCAGCCCCCTCGCCTGTCACGCGGTCCAGCCGCTCGTTCAATCAAGTTTCTTCGTGAGGCTAGGGTACCTAATCCGACGGGCTACGCAAAGACGGCAGGCCTTAGACGACCCCGTGTGAACCTGCCATCTGGACCGCTCCCGGGGTACCTTCGGTGGCTCGGGCTGCGCCCATCACCCAGTTGTCGATTCCGACACCATCCAGCACCTGCTGCGCGGTCGCCACCGACGACTCGGGCAGCACCAAGACCATTCCGACCCCCTGGTTCAGGGTCGCTTCGACGTCTGATTGCGTCAATCCGCCGAGTTCCTTGACCAGGGTGAAGACCGCCGGCGGAGTCCACGTGCTGCGGTCCACATCGACGGTGATTCCAGCCGGAAGCACCCGGGCCAGGTTGTTGGCCAAGCCCCCGCCGGTGATGTGGCTGATCGCATGCACGGGCGTGGCTTCGATCACCGCCAGCAGATCCTTGGCATAGACCCGGGTGGGAGTGAGCAGTTCCTCGCCGAGGCTGCGCCCGAACTCAGGGACGTGGCGCTCCAGACCCCACTCAGCATCGGCGAAGACCTTGCGCACCAGCGAATAGCCATTGGAATGCAATCCCGACGACGCCAGCGCTAGCACCACATCGCCGGCCACGACTCGCTCAGGGCCCAGAATGGCGTCGGCCTCCACCACACCTGTGGTGGCACCGGCGACATCGAAGTCGTCCACCCCGAGCAGGCCCGGGTGTTCGGCGGTCTCCCCGCCCAACAGGGACGCACCGGCGGCGGTGCAGGCCGCTGCGATGCCGCCCACAATCGCGGCGATGCGCTCGGGGTGAACCTTGCCGCAGGCGATGTAGTCGGTAACGAACAGGGGCTCAGCGCCGGTAACGACCAAATCGTCGACGAGCATGCCGATCAGGTCCCACCCGATGGTGTCGTATATCCCCAGGGCCTGCGCGATCGCGACCTTGGTTCCCACCCCGTCGGTCGAGGTTGCCAAAACCGGATGCCGGTAGCGGGCCAGAGCTGAGGCGTCGAAGAACCCGGCGAATCCGCCCAGTCCCCCCAGAACCTCCGGACGCCGGCTGGCGGCCACAGCGTCCTTCATCAGCTCCACAGCACGTTCTCCGGCTTCGATGTCGACACCGGCAGCGGCATAGGCGTTGGGCTCAGCCATTGGTCTCCAATCCCATTTCGGCGGCGCGATCGGCAGGGATCTGCACCGGGTAGATCCCGTCGAAGCAGGCGCGGCACAAGGTCTTCATGGATCGTCCGGTCGAGGCCACCAGGCCTTCCAGACTGATGTAGGCCAACGAGTCGGCACCGATGGAGCGGCAGATCTCGTCGGTGCTCAACCCGGGGGCGATGAGTTCAGCGCGCGTGGCGAAGTCGATGCCAAAGAAGCACGGCCACTGCACTGGCGGAGAGGAAATCCGCACGTGGACCTCCGACGCCCCCGCCTCGCGCAGCATCTTGACCAGGGCTCGCTGGGTGTTTCCGCGCACGATCGAATCGTCAACGACGATCAAACGCTTGCCTTCGATCACGTCCCGGATCGGGTTCAGCTTCAGCCGGATGCCCAGTTGCCGAATGGTCTGGGACGGCTGAATGAAGGTTCGCCCTACATAGGAGTTCTTGACCAGGCCCATTCCGTAAGGGATTCCGGAGGCTTCGGCATAGCCGATCGCCGACGGAGTTCCCGACTCCGGGGTGGGAATCACCAAGTCGGCATCAATAGGGGCTTCCAAGGCCAAGGTGCGCCCGATTTCGACGCGCGCGGCGTGGACCCGACGTCCGGCGATCACAGTGTCGGGGCGGGCCAGGTAGACGTACTCGAACAGGCAGCCCTTCGGCGATGCCTCGGCGAAATGCACCGAGCTCAACCCCGATGCGCCGATGGAGACCATTTCACCCGGCTCCACCTCACGGATGAAGGTGGCACCGACGATGTCCAGCGCCGCCGTTTCGCTGGCGACCACCCAACCGTTCTCCAGCCGACCCAACACCAGGGGGTGGATTCCCTGGGGGTCGCGGGCGGCGAACAAGGTCTCTTCGTTGCAGAACACCAAGCAGAAGGCGCCCTTCAGCCGCGGCAGCACTTCGAGGGCGGCCTCACGCAACCCGCGGGTGCCGTGGACGGTGAGCAGGGCGGTGACCAACGCGGTGTCGGAGGTGGAATCCATGCGGTGCTTGCGGGGCACCTCAGGGGCTTCGGCGGAGGTCTCCAACCAGGACTGCAGTTCGTCGGTGTTGGTCAGGTTCCCGTTGTGCGCCAAGGCGATTCCGTAGTCGGGGGTACCGCGGAAAGTGGGTTGAGCGTTGCTCCAGGTGCTGGCACCAGTCGTGGAGTAGCGACAGTGACCGACGGACAGATGGCCGGTGAGTGAGTTCAAAGTGGTCTCGTCGAAGACCTGCGAGACCAGACCCATGTCTTTGAAGACCATGATCCGCTCGCCGTTGCTGACCGCGATGCCGGCAGATTCCTGGCCGCGGTGCTGCAGGGCGTACAGCCCGTAGTAGCTGAGTTTGGCGACTTCCTCGCCGGGGGCCCAGACCCCGAACACACCACAGGCGTCACGGGGGCCAGGATCATCGAAACAGGAGTCGTCACCCGGGCTCAGCACACCCCAACTCTAGTGGGGAGTGCGGCCCGGGTGCGACCTAGCTCACTTCACCATGCGGATATTGACCGGGTACCGGTAAGGCTCGCCACGGTTGGCGGCCATCGCACCCTGAATCTGGAAGACCATGCCGATGATCCAGATCGGCAGGTAGAGGATGCTGGCGATTCCGAAGGTGACCACCGACAGGATTGCGGCGGCGACGTAGGCGATCGCCAAGGTGATGTCGAAGTTCAGCGCCTCGACCGCATGGTCGCGCGCGAACCGATCCTGCTCTCCCTTGGTCAACATGATGATCAGCGGTGCGATGAACCCGACCAAGATGCTCAACCAGTGCGCCATGGAGGCCATCGCCCGATCCTCGGGAACACCATAAGGAGCGGCGGCGGGAACATTGCCATAGCCCGGTGCGGGCGGTGGCGGCGGCGCATACTCAGCCTGCGGCATCGGCTGTGCCGGCGGGACGTAACCGGCCTGCGGATCAGGCTGAGCCGGCGGCAGGTAGCCGGCCTGCGGATCAGGCTGCTGGGTGTAGGCGTCCTGGGTCTGGCCGTAGCTGGCCTGCGCGACCGCTTCGGGGTTGCCCAGGTCCAATCCTGGCGGAGCCTGGAAGGGATCGGCCGGTGCCGGGGTCTCGACGGCTGAGAACTCGGTCGGTTCGGGAGCGGGCACTTCGGCGTCGCTCAGGGACAGGAAATCCGGAGTCGGCTCACTGGCAGCAGACTCAAACGGCTCGGGTACCGGATCGCCGCTGTAGGGCGTCTCGGGATTCGTGTTTTCGGACATGGCCCTCACCCTAGTGATCCTGGCCCCATTCGCACAGGCTCTTCAGGCGGAAATGGGTGAGTCCCCGGATTTCTGGGTTGACGATCAAGGTCCAGAAACCCGGGGACAGCAACCTTGCCGTCGCGCGAGGGTCTATTTGACGGGCTTGGTGGCCTTCACCCAACGGATCTTGGTCACATAGCCGCTCTTGGTGTAGGTAACCCGCACCCCGATGCGCTTGCCGCGGTCCTTGGAGGTCAGCTTGTACTTGCCCTTCTTCGCACCCTTGATCGGCGAACCGTTGCGGTACCACTTGTAAGCGATCTTGATGCCGGAGGGTGACCACCGTCCGATCACGACCTTCAGGGTGGACTTCACCTTGGCCTTGCCCGACACCACCGGACGCGGCCCGCTCAAGGTGCCGGCCGGAACGGTAGCCGTCGCAGCCGAGGTCCGCACCGCGGTCGCATACCCGTCGAGAGTGCCGGTCACCTTCACAACCAGGCGCTTGCCCACATCGGGCACGCCGATCACATAGCTGGCCCGGGTTGCTCCCGCCACGGCGACACCGGCCCGATACCACTGATAGGTCAGATTCGGAGTGACCGACCAGGTGCCTGGATTAGCGGTGAGGGTCGTACCCAGCCGAATCGAGCCGCTGATGATCGGGTTGGGCGCCGAGAACACGGCTGCAGCCACCGCTGCCGTCGCCTGCGACCGCGCCGAGGCCGAACGATAGCCGTCCTTGGTCGCGGTCACCTTGACCGTGATCACCTTGTTCAGGTCGGCTGCAACCAGCTTGTAGGTGGCTTCGGTGGCGTCGGCGATAACAGTCCCGGAGCGCAGCCACTGGTAGGAGACCGCACCTGGCGTCGGCGTCCAATCCGCCGCCTGCGCGGTCAGAGTTGCGCCGATCACGTAGTCCCCGTCGACGTCAATCGCGTCAGGGGCGAGGATCGTGCCTTGCGGTGAGACCTCGAGCGGATCGGAAACCACCGCAGCGGTGGTCTCATAGCCATCCCGACCGCCGGAAACCGCCACGGTGATATTGGCGCCAGAATCGGACTGGGTCGCCACATAGGTCACATTGGTTTCGTTCGGGATCTCCTGCCCATCACGCAGCCACTGGTAGGTCCAGCTTGATGGCATCGGCGACCAGGCACCGGGCTTGGCAGTGAGGGTTCGCCCCACCTGCGCCTGACCGGCGATCGTCGGCTTCTCGGTGACGATCGTGCCCTTACCCACCGCCGCTGCCGTTGCGGACTCCAGGTGGGCATCGGTGTAGCCAGGCCGGTTCGCCGTGACGGTGACGGTGATCACCGCATCGAGATCGTCGGCCACCAGGGTGTACTCGTCGGCGTCGGCATTGTCGATCGGGGTGCCACCGCGCAGCCACTGATAGGTGAACCCGGCCGGAGTCGGCGTCCAGGTGCCCGGGTCAACCACCAAGGTCTTTCCCACGACGCGCTCGCCGGTCACGGTGACCGCACTCGGGGCGGTGAAGGTACCCGCGGCCACGGGATCGGTGGCCACCGAGGTGGCCGTGTGATCGGCATATCCCGGAGCAGAGCCGCTCACTGCTACCGAAATGGCCTTGCCAACATCGGCAACGGTCAGCACATAGTCGCCGCCGTTCGCACCATCGATCGCAGCACCGGCCCGCAGCCACTGGATGCTGCTGGAACTCGGCTTCGGACTCCAGGAGCCCTCGGTGACGGACAAGGTGTTGCCCAGGGCCGCCTCGCCGGTGATCACCGGCGTGGCCGCGGTGAAGCTCGCCGGAGCCACCGGATCAGCCGCGATCGATCGAATCGTCTCTTCGCGATAGCCATCCTTGGTGATGGTGGCCTGCACCGTGACGATCTTGTTCGCGTCGTCTGAAGTCAGAAGGTAATCGGCGCTCACCGCCCCGGAAATCGGCTGGCCTGCACGCAGCCACTGGTAGGCGATCCCGCCCGGAGTCGGCGTCCACGTGCCAGCATCGGCAGTCAACGACTCGCCTACGGTGAACGTCCCGCTCACGGCAACCGCGCTGGGGCCACTTAGCAATGCCTCAGCCACCGCAGAGGTCTGTTCCGACGTGATCTTCTTGGTGGCATAGCCGTCGCGAGTACCGGTCACCTCGACGCTGATCTTCTTGCCCTGCATCGTCGGCGTCAGCACCACGCTGTTTGACGCGGCGCTCTCGATGGACTGACCGTCAGCCAACCATTGATAACTCAGACTGGTGGGCATGGGCGACCACGCCCCGGACGTCGCAGTCAGGGTCTGACCCACCACCGCGTTGCCACTGATCACCGGAACCTCGGTGCTGAATGCACTAGCGGCTACAGCGTCACCCTCAACCGAGGTGAGGCTCACCGCGGTGTAGCCGGCCCGGCTGGCCACGACCTTCACCGTGACGTGTTTGCCCAGGTCATCGGCGGTGAGGGTATAGCTGGTCGAGGTCGCCCCCGAGATCGGAGTGCCGTCCCGCAACCACGTATAGCTCACCTGATCCGGAGTCGGCGTCCAAGCCACCGGATCGGCACTCACGGTGCTCCCCACAGCCTGGTCTCCCGAAACGGTGATGGCATCCGAACCGGTAAAGCTCGCCGCCGCAATGGTGGCGACCGGATCGGAATTCAGGGTCTGGGAGTTGTAGCCGTCCAAGGTGGCGGTCACCCGGACCGAGATTGTCGCACCAATGTCATCCACGCCGAGGCGGTAGTTGGTTCCCGTGGCGCCGGTGATGGCATCACCATTGCGCAGCCACTGCCAGCTCAGATTTGCCACCGGAGACCACGCCGGGCTCGACGCCTGGAGGGTCTCACCGAACACGCCACTGCCCGAGATCGTTGGCTTCGTGCCATTCAGAAGGCCCTTGGCGACCGTGTCCGCACCGGAGTCCACGCTGGCATCGGTGTAGCCAGCCTTGTGGGCGGTGACCGTCACCTTGATGAGATGACCCTGATCGTCGGCCGACAGCGCATAGCTGCTGGCCGTCGACCCGACCACCGGGGAACCGTCACGGAACCACTGGTAGCTGAAGCTGTCCGGGCTGGGACTCCAGGCGAAGCCAGGCTCGGCGGTCACGGTATTGCCCACTGCCAGGGTGCCGGTGACAGCGACGATGGACGGCTTGGAGAAGGTGCCCTCAGGGATGGTGGGGGTCGGATCAGAAAGCAGGCTGAGTGGCTGGTAGCCAGCGACCGTGCCGGTCTGCGACACGGTGATCGCCTTGCCAACATCATCAGTCGTGACCACATAGGTGTAACCGGTAGCACCCGCGATCGGATAGCCAGCGCGGTACCACTGCAAGCTGAAGCTCGGCGACGGTGACCAATACCCGGTGCCGACCTGAAGGGTCTGCCCGAGCGCAGGGGTACCCACAATGATCGGCTTGTCACCGGTCATGGTGCCCAAGGCGACCGTGGTTCCTGCCGAACGCACCGAGGCCTCCGCATAGCCGTCCCGGGTAGCGGTAACCTCCACCGACACGACCTTGCCCTGGTCGTCAGCAGTCAAAAGGTAGCTGTCCTTGGTGGCGTTCTGGATCGCGACGCCATCTCGCAACCAGGTGTAGGAGTACCCCCCGGGCGTCGGCGTCCAGGTTCCGACATCAACACTCACGGTGTTGCCCACCGCGAAGGTGCCTGCAACGCTGACCGCGCCGGGGCTGGTGAAAGTACTCGAGCCCACCGCGGTGGTGGGGGCCGAGGTCACCGTCTTGTTTGCGAAGCCGGCGCTGGTACCAGTAACCGCCACGGTGATCTGGGAACCCAGGTCGCCGAGCTTAACGACGTAGGTGCTTTGGTCCGCCCCGGGAATGTCGACGCCATTCGACTTCCAGGTGTAGGCCAAAGACTCCGGCTCGGGGTCCCAGGTACCGACCTGCGCGGTGAGCGTGGCGTCGACCGTCGCCGTCCCCGAGATCGTCGGGGCTGGTGCGGTGAAGGTGTGGTAGGCCGACTCCACAGTGAGCGTGCCCGAGAACTCCGCCCCTGTTCCCGCATAGTCGCCGCTGCGGAAGGGCACCTGGTAGGTGCCTTCACCATCGGCGCTCAGCATTCCATCGGTCACCGAAACACCTGCCGGCAAGGTCAAAGTGGGGACTGCTGAGGCAGCGTCCACCAGCGGCACAGCGGTCCCGACCGTGGGTACAACCGACATCGAGACATCCTGCGCTCGGGCGTCGAGATTGGCCACGCCAGACAAGGGACTGATGTCGGCGATGTGGTTGTGATCGACCCAGACGGTGTTGAGCATGTACTTCCCTGCCAGCGGGCTCACGTCGGAGATGTTGTTGTCCGATGCTTCAACAGCGAGCAGGTTCGGCAGCCCGGCCAGTGGGGTGAGAGTGGAAATGTTGTTGCGCGACACGCGAAGCTCGATCAGCTTCATCCGGGTGGCCAACGGGGCCAAATCGCTGATCCGGTTTCCGTCCGCGTGCACGGTTTGGAGGCGGCTGAGCCTCTGTACGCCGTCCAACGACGTCAGCCGGTTGTTCGACACGTACACCCGCGCCAGTCTGCTGTTGGTCGTGGAAAAGGCAGACAGGTCATTGATCTTGTTGTTGGAGGCATCAAGGGTCTGCAAGGACGCCATCGAGGAGACCGGGCTCAGATCAACCAGCTGGTTGTCGTCGACCCGCAGCACGTTCAGTGACATCCCGGACAACGCATTGATGTCTTGCAGAGCGTTGTGGGACGCCGACAGATTGGTGAGGTTGGTCAGGCCGGCCAGCGGATCCAGAGAATCCAGCCCGTTCTCGTCCACGTTGAGAACCCCCAAGGTCGTCACCGTGCTCAACGGAGAGATGTCCGAAATACCGTTGTCGGACGCAGTCAGCGAGGCCAGCACCGGAAGCTGGCTCAACGGAGAGAGGTCGTGGATCGAGTTGTCGTCAATCCGCAAGTCGACCAGCTGCTCCATGTACTGCGCACCATCCAGGCTGGAGATCGCCCTCGACGAGCAATCCAGGTCATGGATGGTGACCAGGTCGAGATTGTCGAAGGTCTGGGTGTTGAAGTCGATGTTCAAGGTCTGAGCCACGCATTTGGCAAAGAAGGGGTCGGAGATGGTCACGTCGACGTGGGACTCCAGGCGCAACGTCCCGCTGAAGCTGACCGGATCGCCTGCGTCCTGGAAGGCAATAGGGGTGAACAAGCCCGGTTCGGCGGTGACTTCACCACCGGTGATGGTCACTCCACTGGGAAGGCTGAAGACCGGAGTGGCACCGGTCTTGTCGAGGACGCCCAGATTCGTGGCGGTGTTGGCTTCGACCTGTTTGGTCAAGGTCTGCCCGGTGGCATTCACAGTGGCGAGATTGGTCAGCGCCGCCAGCCCCGAGATGTCGGCGATGGAGTTGTTGGCGATGGCCAGCGAAGTCAGGGCGGTGAAGCCGGTCAGTGCGGAGACGGTCGTCATCCCGGTGCCGGACAGCGAGAGGCTGTGCAGCCCGGTCAGGCCGGCCAGCGGGGCCAGCCCATCGCCGGCGCCAACGCTGTTTCCGGAGAAGTCCAGCGCGGTGGCGCCGGTGAGATGCTCGGCACCGCTCAGGTCGGTGATCCCACGGTTGGCGCAGGTGAGGCTGGCCAGACCGTTGAGCGCAGATTCACTGAAGGTGTTGCCGATGGTGCCGAGGGCTCCGGCCAGACACGCCGCAAAGCCCGCATCGGGAATGCTGATCAGGGAGTCGCTCACCGTCACGGTCACGGTTCCGCTGAAAGTGACCGGGTAGCCACCGTCAGTGAAGCTGAGGCTGAAATCACCCAAAGCGGTGCCGGTGACCTCGATGACGTCGATAGTCAGCTCAGGAGCCGTCGAACTCAGCGTCGGCGTGCCGGCCCCGCGCGTCTTCAGCGGTGCGGCTGTCGGAGTATTGATCGGCAGCGCCCAGGTGACGGTCTGCCCGTTGGCTTCCAGCGAGGTGAGCCCCGAAGAGCCCTGCAAGGGGCTGAGGTCGGCGATGTGATTCGCGGAGACGTCAAGCGTCGTCAACGGCAAGTACTCCAGCCCCTTCACCGAATGCAGCTGGTTGCCCTTCAAGCTCAAGGTCGTGAGGGAGATGGCATTCTCCAAGCCGCTGACACTGGCCACACCGGTGCTGTCGCAGGTCAACGAGGTCAGACCCCACAGTGCGTCCACCGCGTAGGTGTTCCCCACATGCCCACCGAGGGCGGTATTCACGCAGGCGGCAAGCTCAGGATCAGGAATGGTGAAGGAATCGTCGGCGCGCGCGGGCAGCGCCGTGACCGACAGATACCCAAAGCCCAAAGCCAAGGACGTCAGCAGCGCAGCGAATCCTCGCCCGGCTCTGCGGCACACCACAGGCAGGTCTCGTACGTTTGACATGTAAAGCCCCTCAAAAAAGTCAGCGCCACCCCAGCGTGGCACCCCATATGCTAGGGGGCGGCACTACGCATAACTGCGGAACAAGAGGAAAACCCTTCGTGTCGCCCGATTTGCTCCCAAAATGTCCCTCACAAGGGGACGTATTGTCTGCCCAGCAGCTCCGTGAATGCGGATGTCGATGCCGACCACGCGCCACAAGGCTGCGAAACCGCCACGCAGACGGACACCGACCGGAGGTCTCATGAAGCCGTCCCCAATACCGGACCAACTCACGGTCACCGCCCCGTGGAACGGCGAGGTGCTCACCACTGTCCCCGTCACAGATCCCGACGAAATCAGCAGCCTCACCAGCCGGGCCCGGATCGCCCAGCAGGCTTGGCAGGACGTCCCGCTTGCGGCGCGGAGCAGAGTCTTTCGGCGTTTCGCCGACCTGGTACTCAACCACTGCGACCACATCCTCGACACCATCCAGCAGGAGTCGGGCAAGGCGCGACTGAGCGCCTTCGAAGAAGTCATGGACACCGCCCGCGGGGTGCGGGTCTTCGCCAACCTGGCCCCCAAAACGCTGCGTTCAGCACGTCGCCGCGGGGTAATCCCCGGGCTGACCAAAGTCGTTGAGCATCGTCAGCCGGTGGGAGTCGTCGGGGTGATCACACCTTGGAACTATCCCTTCACCTTGCCGGCCACTGATTCCGCAGCCGCCCTTCTGGCGGGCAATGCGGTCATCCTCAAACCGGATTCGCAGGCGCCGTTGAGCGCACAGTTGCTGGCCGACCTCTTTGCTGAGGCAGGCCTGCCCGAGGGCCTGTTCACTGTGATCGTCGGTCCAGGATCTGTACTGGGACCCCGGCTGGTCGAGCAGATCGACTTCTTGATGTTCACCGGATCCACAGCCACCGGACGCAAGCTGGCTACCGCCTGCGCCGAGCGACTCATCGGCTTCTCGGCCGAGCTCGGCGGTAAGAACCCGGCTTTGATCCTGCCGGACGCGAATCTGGCCGCTGCGGCCATCGGCACGGCGCGCTCCGCCTTCGCCAACACCGGCCAACTGTGCGTGAGCATGGAACGCGCCTATGTGCACACGGCGGTGTACGACGACTTCGTGTCGCAACTGGTGGCGGCAACCCAAAGTCTGCAATTGGGCGTGGGTCACGACTGGAAGATCGATGTCGGTTCTTTGGCCTCGGCCCAGCAGCTTGAGACCGTGCAACGTCACGTCACCGACGCCGTCGCCAAAGGAGCCACCGTGCTCGCCGGCGGCAAGCCCAGGCCTGACCTGGGCCCCCACTTCTTCGAGCCGACCATTCTGTGCGGAGTCGACGAGTCGATGGAGGTCTGCGCGGAGGAGACCTTCGGGCCGGTGTTGTCGATCTACCGAGTCGAATCGACACAGGCGGCGATCGCGGCCGCCAACGACTCTCGCTACGGCCTCAACGCCAGTATCTGGTCGAAGACCCAGGGCCCGGCCGTGGCGCGCCGCCTTCACAGCGGCACTGTGAACATCAACGATGGCTACGCACCCACCTTCGGCTCCCACCATGCCCCCATGGGCGGAATGGGGGAATCCGGAATAGGGCGCCGCCACGGACAGGCCGGATTGTTGAAATACACCGAAGCGCAGACCGTGGCCCAACAACGGCTCCTCCCCATTGCACCACCACCAGGAATAAGCAATGCGACCTTTGCGAAAACAATGTCGGTGGGGATTCGGATTCTGAACAAGCTGGTGCGATAGGAGTGGGGATGAAGGGCATTCTCCTGGCGGGATCGACGGTGCTGATCACCGGAGGTGGCAGTGGCCTGGGGCGCGAACTCGCCGTCCAAGCCGCCCGACGCGGAGCGCGCGTGATCGTGTGGGATCGCGATCCGGAGGCAGCACGCCGAACCGCCGACACCGTCGGCGGAGACTGGGCCGAGGTGGATGTCACCGACGCCGCGCAGGTCCGCTCCGCAGCGTCCGGACGGGCGGTGGACGTGCTGATCAACAACGCCGGGGTGGTCACCGGCAAGCTGCTCCTGGAGGCCAGCGAGGAACAGATCCGACGGACCTTCGAGGTGAACACCTTGGCCGGATTCTGGACCACCCAGGCGCTGCTGCCCGGCATGCTGGACCGCGACCGCGGCGTGGTGGTCACCATCGCCAGCGCCGCCGGGTTGGTCGGGGTGGCCAAACAAACCGACTACGCAGCCAGCAAGTGGGGGGCTATCGGCTTCACCGAGTCGCTGCGGGCCGAACTGCGATCCGCCCGCAGCCGAGTGCGCACCCTGGTGGTGGCGCCGTACTACATCAACACCGGGATGTTCGAAGGAGTGACCACCCGGTTCCCGCTGCTCCTGCCGATCCTGCGCCCCGGCCCGGTGGCGACCAAGGTCTTGAACGCTGTCGAATCCGGACGCCAACAATTGGTGGTGCCGCCGATGGTGCGGGTGGTGCCGCCGCTGCGCATCCTGCCCCCGGCCGCCTTCGACGTGGTCTTGGATTTCTTCGGCATCAACCACACCATGGACGGCTTCGTCGGGCGCGGCTGACTTCCGACCCGCCTCAGCCTGAGCTGAGCGACGGACGTGGATGGACCCCAGCACCACTAGGCTGTGCTGCGTGGCGCATTCCAACGTTCTGACAAGTTTCGGCGGCGGCAACGCCACCTCTGCATTCCGCACGGCAGCGCTGGTGCGTCGCCTCGCGGAGGTGGCCCCGATCACTGCCCTCAGCGCACGATTCGTGCATTGGGTCGCCTCCCCCACGACACTGGACGCCCCGACCACCCAGACCGTGCAGCGGCTGTTGACCTATGGCCCCGCCGCCGGCCCTGAGGCTCAGGGCGCCTACCTCACCACCTTCGTGGTGGGACCACGGCTGGGCACCCTGTCACCGTGGGCGTCGAAGGCCACCGACATCGCCCGCAACTGCGGCGTCGATATCCATCGGGTGGAGCGGGTCACCGAATACACCTTGGCCAGCGACTCACCGCTGAACCAGGCCCAGTGGAGCGCCTGCGCCGATCTGCTGCACGACCGGATGACCGAATCGACCTTTGCCGACGTGGCCGCATCGGCATCGCTCTTCGACGAGGGCGAAGCCGAGCCGATGGCCCACATCGACGTCATCGGACGCGGTCGACAAGCTATCGAGGAGGCCAACCTCAGCTTCGGGTTGGCGCTGAGCGACGATGAGATCGACTACCTGGTCACGGCCTTCACCGGCTTGAACCGCAACCCCACCGACGTGGAGTTGATGATGTTCGCCCAAGCCAACTCCGAGCACTGCCGCCACAAGATCTTCAACGCCGACTTCGTCGTGGACGGCGCTGTGAAGGACTCCTCGTTGTTCGGCATGATCCGCAACACCGAGGCGGTGGCCGGCCAGCACACCGTCGTCGCCTACTCCGACAACTCCTCCATCATGACCGGCGGCACCATCACCCGCTGGGTACCCGAGGGCACCGATGGCCCCAGTAAGTACACCGCCCGCGAGGACCTGGTTCACGTCTTGATGAAGGTCGAAACCCACAACCACCCCACCGCGATCAGCCCCTTCCCCGGGGCGGCCACCGGCTCCGGCGGGGAGATCCGCGACGAGGGCGCCACCGGGCGCGGTTCCCAGCCCAAGGCCGGCCTGACCGGGTTCGCAGTGTCGAATCTGCATCTGCCCGGCACCGCCGAGCCGTGGGAGGCCGAAACCTACGGCGCCCCGGACCACATCGCCTCTCCGCTGGAGATCATGACCACCGGGCCCCTGGGCGCGGCTGCCTTCAACAACGAGTTCGGACGCCCGGGTCTGGGCGGCTTCTTCCGGGTCTTCGAACAGACCGTGGCTGGTGTGCGGCGCGGCTATCACAAGCCGATCATGAGCGCCGGCGGCCTGGGTGCGATCAGCGATTCGCAAACCCACAAGATCCGCTATCCGGCCGGCTCGTTGCTCATCCAACTCGGTGGGCCCGGTATGCGCATCGGCATGGGGGGCGGGGCGGCGTCGTCCATGGCCTCAGGCGCCAATGCCGCCGAGTTGGACTTCGACTCGGTGCAGCGTGGCAATCCTGAGATCCAGCGACGTGGCCAGGAAGTCATCAACCACTGCTGGAACCTGGGCGCCGACAATCCGATCCTGGCCATTCACGATGTGGGGGCCGGTGGCCTCAGCAATGCCTTCCCCGAGCTGGTGGACGACGCCGGCATGGGCGCACGCTTCGACCTGTCGGCGGTGCCGCTGGAGGAATCCGGACTGGCCCCCAAGGAGATCTGGTGCAACGAAAGCCAGGAGCGCTACGTCCTGGCGATCGCGCCGGAATCGCTGGATCGCTTCGCCGCGCTGTGTGAGCGGGAGCGCTGCCCGTTCTCGGTGGTGGGCGTGGCTCGCGACGACGGCCACCTGGTGCTCGCCCCCGGACCGCAGGACGCCCCCGGCGATGATCGCGCCATCGATATGCCGATGAATGTGCTGCTGGGCAAGCCTCCGAAGATGTGCCGCGATGTCGAGCACGTCGCGTGGAGCGAGGAGCCGCTCACCCTGGACGGGCTGAACGTGCCCGAGGCGGCTTATGCGATTCTGCGCCATCCCAGCGTGGCGTCCAAGAGATTCTTGATCACCATCGGTGACCGCTCGGTGGGCGGTCTGAACCATCGCGATCAGATGGTCGGACCCTGGCAGGTGCCGGTCTCCGATGTCGCCGTCACCCTCAGCGATTTCACCGGTCTGGCCGGACAGGCCATGGCCTCGGGTGAGCGTATGCCGCTGGCCGCAGTCGACGCTCCCGCTTCGGGCCGGATGGCTGTCGGCGAGGCGATCACCAATCTGTTGGCCGCCCCGGTGGAACTCAGCCGGGTGAAGCTGTCGGCGAACTGGATGGCGGCCTGTGGCGAACCGGGCGAAGACGCCGCGTTGTACGACACCGTGCACGCCGTGGGCATGGAACTGTGCCCTGCCTTGGGGATTTCCATCCCGGTGGGCAAGGACTCCCTGTCGATGCGTACCCGCTGGACCACCGACGACGGTCAGGACAAGCAGGTCACCTCACCGGTTTCGCTGGTGGTCTCGGCTTTCGCTTCGCTGGATTCGGTCGAAGGCACCTGGACGCCGGAGCTGCCGGCCACATCGGTGCTGATCCTGGTGGATCTCGGTGCCGGCAAGAACCGTCTGGGCGGGTCGATGCTGGCCCAAGTCACCAATCAGTTCGGCGATGAGGTTCCCGACCTGGATGACCCGGCCCGCCTGGTGAAGCTGGCTGCGGCTCTGCGCGCGTTGCGCGGCCCTTCGACAAGCTCAGGGAACGAACAGAGCGACCCATCCAGCCGCCCCTCGACACGCTCAGGGAACGAGGACGACGACGCATCGCACGGCCTTTCGGCAGGCTCAGGGAACGAACGGGACGACGCACCAGGGCACCCTTCGACAAGCTCAGGGAGCGGACGGGACGACCTATCCGACAGCCCTTCGACAAGCTCCGGGAACGAGCAGAACAGCGCACCAGGGCACCCTTCGACAAGCTCAGGGAACGGGGCAGGAGCAGTTTCGGATGGGCTTGATGATGCCCGTTGGCTGAGCCTGTCGAAGCCCGGGCCCGTCACGGCCTATCACGACCGCTCTGACGGCGGGCTGTGGGCTGCTGCCTGCGAAATGGCCTTTGCCGGCGGCGTCGGGCTGGAACTCGAAGTCGATAGCGTCGAAGCCCTCTTCAGCGAAGAACTCGGCGTTCTGCTGGCCGTTCACCCCGAGGACGAGGCAGAGACGATGCAGGCCCTGGCCGACCACGGGCTGGCCGACCTCAGCTCCATCGTCGGGCTCACCACACCGGACCGTCGCATTCATGTGCGCACCACTCTCGGTGAGGAACTCATCAATGAAGAGGTGCGCGACCTCGCCCAAGCCTGGGATGAGGTGTCGTGGCGGATGGCCACGTTGCGCGACAACCCCGAGTGCGCCGCCGAAGAGCATGCCCTGGTCGGCGCCGATCTCCCGGGCCTGGTCAACGAGCCCACCTTCGACCCCACCGAGGACATCGCCGCACCCTATGTGAACACCGGAGTGCGTCCGACCGTCGCCATCCTGCGCGAGCAGGGAGTCAACAGCCACGTCGAGACCGCCTACGCGTTCGCCGCAGCCGGCTTCGACGCCTACGACGTCCATATGACCGATCTGCAGAACGGCCGCTTCGACCTGGCCGATGCCGTCGGACTGGTTGCCGGTGGCGGCTTCTCCTACGGCGACACTCTGGGTGCCGGTGAAGGGTGGGCTCGCTCGATTCTGTTCAATCCGGCCCTGACTGAGGCCTTCAGCACCTTCTTCGCTCGCTCCGACACCTTCGGGCTCGGCATCTGCAATGGGTGCCAGATGTTCGCCGCACTGGCCGACATCATCCCGGGCGCCGAGGCCTGGCCACGGTTCACCCGCAATCGCTCTGAGCAATTCGAAGGTCGCCTGTCCCAGGTGGAGATTCTGGATTCGCCTTCGCTGTTCTTCACCGGCATGGCCGGCAGCAAACTGCCGGTGGCGGTGGCCCACGGCGAGGGCCTGGCCGACTTCTCGGTGCGTGGCGACCTGGCATCGGTAGTGCGAGCCGGGCGTTTCATCGATGCCCTGGGCAACCCCGCCACTGCCTATCCGGCCAACCCGAACGGGTCTCCGGACGGCCTGACGGCGGTCACCACCACCGACGGCCGGTTCACCGCGATGATGCCGCACCCCGAGCGGGTGGCCCGCAATGCCCAACTGTCCTGGACGCCCAGTCCTGCCGCTGAGCCCAGCGGTTGGCTCCGCATGTTCCGAAATGCGCGGGTGTGGATCGGCTGAGCGTCAGCTTTCCACCGGACCACTCAGGCAGTCTGCTCAGCGTCCGCTCGGGGGCGAGCCGGCCTGCTCAGTGAGTCAGGGTGTAGCGGTCGACGAGCCTGCCGGTGACGGTATAGAAGGCGAAGGTCAGCGTCGTGTTTGTCGCGGTCACCTTCTGGGCACCCCAGTTCTTGTTGTAGCGAACCGCGCTGCCAGAAATCGGCTTGCCGAAGCTGTAGCGAGGGGCGCCGCCGAGCCCGTTGACGAAGTAGACCATGTTCGCCTTCATGATCCGCTCGTAGGTGTGGGAGTGACCCGACAGCACCACATCGGCGCCCCAGGCCGCGAACGGCCAGCGCAGTGCCCGCGTCGAACCGTGAGTCTTGTCCGAGGAGTAGGGCGGATGGTGGTCGTAGACGACATTCCATGCCGACGTGGAGGCGGCCAGTTGCTTCTTCAGCCATCGTGCCTGCACCGAGGTGCTGCTGATGCCGTTGGGCTCTTGCCGGTTGGAGTTCAGGACGAAGAAGTGGATCGGGCCTTCAACGAAGTCGTAGTAGCGCTCGGTACCCGAACTGTTGGTGAATGATCGACCGGGCAGCCGGAAGTAGGACCGATAGGTACCGGGACCAGGCTTGGCGTCGCTGTAGTCATGGTTTCCCAGCGCCGGGAAGAAGGCGTTGCGCTTTGCCTTACCGTGCGGGCACGTGGTCCCCTTCGTGGTGATACCAGCCTGCCAGGCGCAGTAGAAAGCACCGGTGGAACGGTCGTAGCGGGTGCTGCCCCGGCCGCCGGCTGCGGCGTAGTAGTCGTCTCCGGTGGCGATGATGAAGGAGGGCTTCCAGCCCCGGACGAGCTTGGCCACCTTGGCGGCATTGCGATTTCCCATTCCGTAGTCGCCGATGACTGCGAAGCGGGTTGCAACCTGGGCGGCTATCGGAGTCGCCGTTGCGGACGCAGCTCGCTGAGGCGGTGCCGAACTCGGCGTCACGGGAGCCGCGGCCGTACAGCCGGTGGCGACCAGGCTGATCGCCACGATCGCCGCACTGACAGTGATGAATCGCTTCACCATCGCCCTCCTTTGGCTATCCCCCGCCTCAACGCTACTCAGCCTGGGAACAGCAGGAATACTCACTCGCTGCCGAGTCGCCCCACGCGGTGGTGATGGCGCTGGTCGCGGTGCGCGGCTGGCCATTCACCGCTCAGCCAGCCACGGCACCGAGCACGTAGATGGCCAGGAAGCCAAGGAAGAACATCGCCCCCAAGGTGACCGATTCCTTCTCCTCATGGGCTTCGACGAGCAACTCCTCAACGACTAGGTAGAGCAGGGCGGCCGCACCGAAGGCCAGAACCGCCGACATCACCTCGGTGCCCGCGCCCTGCAACAGTGCCGCGCCGCCGATAGCCCCGACCGCGGTGACCAGCCCCAGGCCGAGCGCCACCAGGGCTGCCCGCACCTTGCTCAGACCCGCGTCGGTCAGTTCACCCATCAAAGACAATCCCAGAAACAAGATCTCCAAAGTCAACGCGATGGTCAGCACCAGCGCTTGGGCGAATCCCAACTGGGCGCCGACTCCGATCAGGATTCCGTCCAGCAGCAGGTCGATGGCCATGGCGGCGAGCATGCCGATCGGCAATGCCACCGTGGCGGCCTTGGTCAGCGTCTTCACCCGCAAACCGTGGGCCGCCTCGCGATGTGCTTCGGCGGCCTCCTCGGTCTTGCGTCCATAGGCGCCCAGCGCCAGCACCAGAATCGCACCAGCAGCGAAACCGGCCACCGCCCAGATCAACTGATGTTCGGCCTGGAGTTCCGGCATGATTTCGCCCACCAGGGCGGCCATGACCACACCGGCGGCGAAGTGCTGAATGCCGGAAACGACGCGCGCCCCCGGTGGGCGCACCAAGGCGATAATCGAGCCGATCACGGCAGCAGCAACGGGGAAAGCCACTAAAAGGGCGGCGCGAGCAACCACATCCACGGCGCAATAGTGGCAGCCTGCGGCGTGTTCACCGAAATCCACTTTCCGGAAATGGACGCCCGCTAGGATCCGTGCCGTTGAGGGGAGCCCACCGATGGCAGCACTGGTTCACACAAGAGCCCTCCGACTCGTCACCATGGTGAGCGCAGCGGTGCTCACCGTCGGCGCCGTTCCCGGCCTTCCGAGCGCGCAGGCGCAGACCGTCGCGGCGCTGCCGATGGCCGAGTCCAACAGCGTGATCACGATCGGCTGGGCCGGCGATATGACTCCCGGCTCCAGCGCCGGCAATCCCGGTCACGGCGGCCGGGATCTGTTCACCAAGGTCCGCACCCAACTGCGCGAGCCCGATCTCATGATCGTCAATCTCGAGGGCACCTACGCCACTGCGGGCGGCCCGACCAAATGCGACGGATCGACCTCCGGCTCGTGTTTCACCTTCCGCGCCCCCTTGTCCTATGCCAAAGCGTTGCGCTGGTCGGGTATCGATGCGGTGAGCTTGGCCAATAACCACACCTACGACTTCAAGGCACGCGGTCTGGCCCAGACCAAGGCCCAACTCAAAGCCAACAAGATCGCCTATACCGGGATGGCCGGCCAGATCACCATGCGCCGGGTGAAAGGCATGACGGTCGCCGTGATCGGCTTTTCGCCCTATTCCCGCAACAACAATGTCAACGACATCGCCAACGCGACCCGGCTGGTGAAGCGGGCAGCGAAGAAGGCCGATGTGGTCGTGGTCGTGGCCCACCTCGGCGCGGAAGGAGTCGACAAGCGGCACACCCCGAAGAAGGCCGAGTACGCCTACGGTGAGCGCCGCGGGAATCCGCGGGCCTTCGCTCACGCCGTCGTCAAGGCCGGAGCCGATCTGGTACTCGGTTCTGGTCCGCACGTACTTCGCGGGATCGAAAAGTACCGAGGACGCCTGATCGCCTACTCCCTGGGCAACTTCGCCGGGAAGAACTTCAACACCCGCGGCTTGGGCGGCATCTCCGGCATCCTCACCGTCCAGCTCACCAAGAAGGGCACCGTCCACGGCGGCCAATTCGTGTCGGTAATCCTCGGCTCCGTCTCCGGGGTGCCTGCGCTGGACCGGAAGAACCGAGGGTTGAAGCTGGTGCGTTCGCTGTCCCGACAGGACTTCACCAGCACCTTCGCACTCGATCCCACAACAGGGCGATTCACGCACTGATCCGATTCGACCATTGACCTGAACCTGTGGGCCATCGCGTCCGGCCGCGGGCTAATCTGAGGCGGTGAGCTCCTTCCCTGAACCCTCCACTCAGGAACCGACAAACGAAGAACTGTGGACGCAGCCACCCTCCGATCCCGGTGCTGCCCACGTGCCCGTAGTCAAACCGACACCTGGGTCGCCACCGTCGGCGTTGCCCCCTGCGGTGACTCCCACCAAAGAACCCGCTCACCGTGGCGGAGCGCTGGCCTTGGCTATCACCTCGTTGGCCCTGGCCATTCCGCTGACCGCGATCGCTAGCGACACTGGTGGTTTCGCCGGTCTGATCATCAGTTGGATCAGCATTGTGGCGGTCAATGTCGCCTTCACCTTCAGCAGGCAACCCCGTCGCCACTAGGGTCGTCGACCGCCCGGCGCCCCGTGATCGGGCGCGGTCGGTGGCCCATCGCAGACTTGCGCCACGACATCAGAGCGCATTATGTTGACCACCGTGATCACCAACGCGTGCCGTCTTGCCGATCTGCCCTGTGCAGCGTCGACGATGATGCGTGCGCGAATGTGTTGCCGTTGATCCTCTCGATCCGGCAACCCCTGTAGATGGCCCCTGCGGTGATGATCCCGTGGTGATGATCCTGTGGCGATAACCCTGGCGGCCAGCCTCTGACATCGTGAATGCGGACGCCCAGTCCGCCTCCTCGTTGCCGGGTCGAGTTCCCCCGACCCACAGCCGTCCTGTGCCCTGACCGGGATGGACGGCGCCCAACCATCGAGGCTCCATGATTGCCGTCACCGACCTACACAAGGTCTACCAACAAGCCGAAAACCGAATCACCGCACTCGACGGGGTGACCCTGAGGGTGCCTCGCGGCCACGTCCATGGGGTGATCGGCGCCTCCGGGGCCGGCAAGTCGACTCTGGTGCGTTGCCTCGCCATGCTCGAACGCCCCAGCGCCGGCACGGTGGAGATCAACGGAACCGAACTCACCGCCGTACCACCGGCAGCCCTGCGCAAGGCCCGCCGACGGCTCGGGGTGGCGTTCCAACATGCCAATCTCTTCGATTCGCGCACGGTGGCCGGGAACGTCAGCTATCCCCTGGAGTTGGCCAAGGTGAACCGGACGCAGCGCCAGGCGAAGACAGCCGAACTGCTGGAGTTGGTCGGCTTGGCCGGGGCACGCAATGCCTATCCCGCCCAGCTCTCGGGTGGACAGCGCCAGCGGGTCGGCATCGCCCGGGCGCTGGCGACCGATCCTGACGTCCTGCTCTGCGACGAGCCCACCAGCGCCCTCGACCCGGCCACCACTGCCGAGATTCTCGACCTGATCGCTGCGCTGCGGGAACGGCTCGGCCTGGCCGTCCTGGTGATCACCCACGAGATGGGAGTGGTCAAGCGCATCTGCGATTCGGTGTCCCTGTTGGAGGCCGGCCGCCTTGTGGAGTCCGGCAGTCTGGCTGAGGTTGTCGGCCGGTTCGGCAGCCGGCTCAGTGAAGCGCTGATCGGACCACCACCCAACCGGTTGGCTACCTCCCCCACAGTGGAGCTGCTGGAACAGCTCAGCTCGACTCGTCCCGGCGCGATCGAGACCGCCGCCGATCGGCTCGGCGTCACGGTGCCGGTGGTGGCCGCAACAGTGGAGGAGCTCGCCGGAATCACCTTTCGGCGAGCGCGTGTGGGTGTTCCCGCATCGCTGACCCCACTGCAGGTGATCGCCGCGCTGCAGCACGGTGGCGCCCAGGCGCGACCCAACGTGGAACTGCTGCTGGCCGACACCGAGACCACAGCACCGAGCGTGCAGCCATCGGATGCGGTGTCCGCCGATGCGGTGCCAGCCGATGCGGTGCCAGCCGATGCGGTGCCCTCACCTGCAGCGCCAGCCGATGAGGCGGTGTCGGCATGAACCTCAGCGAACTGTTCGCCAACCCGGCCATCACCAGGGCTCTGTGGCCGGCCTTCGTCGAAACCGTCCAGATGGTCGGCATCGCCGCTATCGCCACCGTGATCATCGGCCTGCCGATCGGAGTCATCCTGTTCTTGACCCGACCCGGCGGAATCGCCGCGAACCGCGGAATCAACGTCGCACTGGGCAGCGTCGTGGTCAACCTCACCCGCGCCGTTCCGTACGCGATTCTGATGCTGACCCTGGTGCCCTTCACCCGATTCCTGGTCGGCACCTCGCTGGGCCCGATTGCCGCTTCGGTGTCGCTCACCATCGCCTGCTCGCCCTTCTTCGCCCGGTTGGTCGAGGCCGCTCTGCGCGAGGTCCACCCGGGCAAGGTGGACGCCGCGCACGCGATGGGGTCAAGCCGCCTTCAGACGGTGTGGAAGGTGTTGATTCCCGAAGCCGCTCCCGCCCTGGCCGCGGGGGTCACGACCACCGTCGTCACCCTGATCGGCTACTCCGCCATGGCCGGCCTGATCGGTGGCGGCGGCCTGGGACGGCTGGCCTACAACTACGGCTACCAGCGTTTTCAGCCCGAGGTGATGGTCGTCATCTTGATCATCCTGCTCGCGCTGGTTCACCTCGTGCAGTGGAGCGGCGACGTGCTCGTGCGCCGTCTGGACCACCGATGACCCCCACAGATTTCCGTCGCGACTGCGGCGGGGAAGAGCCGGCGAACCCGGCACCCACCACTGGCCCCAACCCAGGGCCAAAACCGAAGGAGTACCCATGGGCAACGTGAGAAAGACACTGACAGCGGCGACCATTGCAGTGGCGGCGATGACCCTGGCCGCCTGCGGTGCCACCCCCACCGCGCCGACCACCGCCAGCGACCTCACCACCGTGACGGTCGGGGCCAGCCCGTCCCCGCATGCCAAGATCCTGCAGTTCATCCAAGACAACCTGGCCGCCAAGGCGGGCATCACGCTGAAGATCGTCGAATATGACGACTACGTCCAGCCGAACGAGGCCCTGGCCTCCGGCGAGTTGGACGCGAATTACTTCCAGCACCTGCCCTATCTGGAGGCGCAGATCAAGGACAAGGGATACGCCTTCGATCACGGCGTCGGGGTTCACATCGAGCCCTACGCGGCATTCTCCAAGAAGTTCACCTCGATCACCGATCTGCCCGATGGAGCGACCATCGCCATCACCAACGATGCGTCCAACCAGATCCGGGGACTGCGACTGTTGGCCGAGGCCGGGCTCTTGAAGGACCTCACCGACAGTTCCACGGCCCTGAACCTGACCACGGCTCAGAATCCGCATGGTTATGTCTTCGAGGAGAATCAGTCCGAAGTGATCGTGCAGCAGTTGGCTGATCCCAAGGTCGACCTGGCCTTCATCAATGGCAACTTCATCCTCAGCGCGGGGCTGAACACTGCCGATGCACTACTGGTGGAGAAGGTTGCCGGAAATCCGTACGCCAATCTGCTGGTGTGGCGCACCGACAACACCAACCCCGGTGTTGCCAAGCTGGAGGAACTCCTGCACAGCCCGGAGGTCAAGGCCTACATCACCAAGACCTGGCCGGCCGGCGATGTGACACCGGGATCCTGATCCGGCACCCGCGTCGGAGGTGGCATCTGGCCGCCTCCGACGCGGGCCGGCCCCCCATCAAGCAATACTGATCGCCATGACCTCACCCGAGCTGTCGCTGCTGCGTCTGGTCTCCCAGGCTCTGGCCGGACCCAGATTGGCCGACCCCGCGGCGACCGTCGCCCATCTGGGCGCCGTCCAGGCCCAGGACCTCCCCGGAGCGATGACCTCGGTCGCTATCCGCAGCGAGACTCGCGACTGCCAAGACGTCGCCGACGCCTTTGCCCAAGGACTTGTGGTGCGCTCCTGGCCTCTGCGCGGCACCCTGCACCTGGTGCCGGCCGCCGACCTGGGCTGGATGCTCTCCTTGACCGCCGATCGCATGATCTCCGCGGCCGCCCATCGGCGAGCCCGGCTGGGCATCAGCGAGGAGTTGATCGATCAGGCCCGCGACGTCGCCCTGACCGCCCTCGCCGGTGGCGTCGCGCTGACCCGCAGCGAACTCTTTGCCCTGTGGCAGGCCGCCGATCTGTTGCCACAGCCGCAAGCCGGCGGTCACCTGCTCGCTCTGCTGTGCCAGCAAAGCACGCTGGTGCTGGGGCCGCTGGCCGGTGCCGAACAACTGGTGGTCGGCTACGCGGAGTGGATCAGGAATCCGCGCCAGCTCGACCCCGATGCCGCCTTGGCCGAATTGACTCGTCGCTTCCTGCACAGCCATGGTCCGGCCACGGCTGCAGAGTTGTCGCGCTGGTCCTCGCTCCCCCTGACCCAGGCCCGGCGCGGCTTCGCCCTGGTGGCCGCGGAGTTCGCCGGCTACACCGTGGATTCCACGCAGTACCTGATGGCGCCCGACCTGCCCGAGCGGCTGGCCGAATACCGCGCCCAGGCGAAGCGGTTGATGCTGCTGCCCGGCTTCGATGAGTTCATGCTGGGCTACGCCGACCGAACCTTCGCCGTGCCCGACACCCACCTGGATCGGATCGTGCCCGGAAACAACGGCATGTTCCGTCCCACCATCATCGAAGACGGCGAAGTCATCGGAGTGTGGAAACGCGCGGGCAGCAAGGCTCGACCTCGGTTCGAACCCGAACCCTTCGCCCCCTTGAGCCCACGGACGGCAGCCGCGGCCCAGGCAGTATTCACAGCACTGCCGCGGCCCTAGCCCAGGGACAGGTCGCTGCCCACCAGGCGCCGGTAGGCCTCCAGGTAACGCTCCCGCGTTGCGTCCACGACAGCCTGCGGCAGCGGCGGCGGCGGAGTGTCGGAGGCCTTGTCCCAACCCGATTCGTGGGTCAGCCAGTCGCGCACATACTGCTTGTCGAAGCTCGGCAGGCTCTTGCCGGGCTGCCAGGTCTCGGCATCCCAGAAGCGCGAAGAGTCCGGGGTGAGCACCTCATCGGCCAGCACCAAGGTGCCATCGGCGCGCAATCCGAACTCGAACTTCGTGTCGGCCAAGATGATGCCCCGCTCGGCCGCCAGATCGGCGGCGGTGGTGTAGATGGCCAGGGTCGCATCACGCAATTGCGCCGCCAACTCCTCGCCTTGGGAGGCGACGATCGTGGCGTAGTCGACGTTCTCGTCGTGCTCACCGATCTCAGCCTTCGTCGACGGGGTGAAGATCGGTTCGGGCAGTTTGCTGCCGTCCACCAGACCATCAGGCAGCGGGATGCCGCAGACCGTGCGCGAGGCCTGATACTCCTTCCAGCCCGACCCGGTCAGGTAGCCGCGGGCAATGCACTCCACCGGAACCATGTCGAGGGATTCCACGATGACGCCCCGTCCGGCGAACTCGGCGGGCACGTCCTGCGAGACCACATGGTTGGGGAAGTCGATCTGGTTGAACCACCATTGCGACAATTGGGTGAGCACCACACCCTTGTCGGGGATCGGGGTTTCCAGCACGAAGTCGAAAGCGGAGATCGCGTCCGTGGCCACCATCAGAATCTGGTCGTCGGACCAGCCATAGAGGCGACGGACTTTGCCGGTGTGCAGGAGTGGAAGATCAGCCATGAGGTCAGCCTAGCCATTCGGCGGCGCCCGGCCGGACCGGGTTCACCGCCGCCATCCCCCTAAGCCTGCTACTCCCAGCACCCAGCCGTGATCCGGTAGCTTTCGGGTACACAGCAGTGCGCAGCGTCAGCCACCCAGGAGCGCCATGTCCCAGCCCGCGCGACGAGCACCGATCGTCCTGGTCGTCGAGGACGAGGCCGACCTGCGCCATGCAATCGCCCGGCAGTTGACGGCCCGCGGCTTCACCGTGGTGGAGGCCGGCACCGTCGCCGAAGGTAAGGCCGCGGTCTGGGAACACCAGCCTGAGGTGGTGTTGCTGGACGTGCTGCTTCCGGACGGCTCCGGCTACGACCTGTGCCAGTGGCTGCGTCCGATCACCTCCGCACCGATCATCTACCTCACCGCGCTGGGCCAGGACCCGGCGATCGTGCGCGGATTGGAAGCCGGCGGCGATGACTACATCACCAAGCCGTTCACCACCGAGGTCCTCATCGCGCGGATCAACTCCCAACTGCGCCGCACCGCCGCGCCCCGTTCGGCCCGCATCGACCTGCCCCCGCTGCACCTGGACTTCTTGACCGGCCGGGTGACGCTGTCCGGACGCGATGTCGACCTGACCAAGATGGAGCTGCACCTGCTGGGCTATTTCGCTGCCAACATCGGCGTCGGCGCCACGCAGGAAGAACTGTTGACCTCGGTGTGGCGAGCCAAGGCCGTCACTCAGACCAATACGGTGCGCCAGACGGTTTCCTCGTTGCGCCGAAAGCTGGGTCTGGACCAGGCCGCCGCCTTCGAACTGGAGTTCACCACCGACCGGCGCTATGTCTTCCGCCAGGTGCGATTCGAGTAGGACGCCGTCACTGCGGTACCAGCGGCAGCCGACAGGTCGCGGTCGTGCCCTTGCCCACCTCGGAGGCGAACTCCAGACTGCCGCCGTGGGCCTGCATGATGCTGCTCGCGATCACCAATCCCACTCCCAAGCCCGCGTCGCGGGCCGAGCGCACCCCGGTGCTGCGTCCGCGCATCGGGTGGCGTCCCAGTTGACTCAATACCTCCGGCTCGATGCCCTCACCATCATCGCTCACGCTGAGGACGGCGAAGCCGTTGGACTCGGTGATCTCCACCGCAATGGTGCCCTGCCGAGTGTGCCGGGCCGCATTCGACAACAGATTCACCAAGACCTCCATGATCCGCTCCCGGTCCACGTTCACCATCGGGGCCGCGCTGCGACGACCTGCTGTCACCGTGTTCCCGTATTGGCTCCAGACCGGGCGGTAGATCTGCAAGGTCTGTTGCACGATCACGTCCAGATTGTGCGGCTCGCAACTCAACTCCAGAGTGCCGGAGTTGATCCGACCCAGATCCAACAACTGGGACACGAGCCGGCCCAATCGGGACGCTTCGCCCTCCACCACCTTCAGATTGGCGAGGTCCTGCTCGGTCACGGTCGCGGTGACCGCCAGACTGGTGCGGGACTCCTCAGCATGGGCCTGGATCACCGTGAGCGGAGTGTTCAACTCGTGGGCCACCATCGCCAGGAACTCACCGCGGGATTGATCGATGCGGGCCAACTCAGCGTTGCGTTGTTGAAGCTGGTGCCGATTGCGCTCATAGATGCCGACCAACATGCGCACCGACACCACCATGGCGAGCCCCGAAGCGGTCATCGCGAAGGCAATGTCGATGCTTTGGCTGAGGGGCTGGGCGAACGGGGTCACGGTCTGGGGGAATTGGTAGGAGATCGCCAAGCAGGCACCGAAGACCAGCACCTCGGCCGAGACCATGAACCATAGGGTTCGCCCGTCCAGGATGATCGCGGTGAAGGCGATGGCGAACATGAAGAAGATGGGCATGCCGCCGCTCATGCCGCCCCCGGTGAAGAAGAGCCAGGGAAAGACCCCCAGGAACAGGCTCGCCGACGCGATCAGATAGGTGAGTCGATCACGACCGGTCCGTCGGGCGAAGGTGAACAGTCCCAGGATGGCGAAGCCGGCGACCACATTCACCAGGACCGATTCCAGGGGCGCGCCGAGCACCAGATTGATCAGGGCCGAGAACCAGCTCACCGGTATGCCCACCAGCGCGGCCACAGTGATCAACTGGGCCCGAAAGTCCGACCCGCCGGAGCCGACGATGGCCCGCCAGCCTCGCCGGAGTCTCTCCACCATGCAGCGACCCTACTGCGCCTTCTCGCCGAGCGGCAGAGTCGCACGGCAGCCATCACCGTCGGTAAAAGACCTTTGATCGAAGCCGGGTCGCGAGCCTCCAACCCGAAACTGAGTGAACAGGGTTTCCCGAAGGAGAAATAGTATGCGTAAGCTCATGATCATCCTCGTGGCGCTCGGGTTGCTCGCCGCAGCCCCGGCACCGACTCCGGCCCAAGCCGCGCAGACGTGGTACGACGGCTCGATCAGCTACTCCTCGATCCTCAACTGCGTTTCCATCATTCAAGGGGCGCCCTACGTCGAATATGGAGTGGGGGCCTACACCGGCTTCCGCGGAGACTCCTCAGCGGCCAGCCCGGCACCGGGCGAAATCTACTGGATTCACATCGTCGTGTACGGCTTGGGCAATGCCTGCGCCGGTCAGTACGTCAGCCCGGAATTCATCCTGCCGGTCAATACCACCACCGCGATCGACGCCAGCCATAAGATCCAGTGCTACGCGACTGGTACCGCCGACCCCGGCGACTGCCCTTCCAGTTTGGCCTCCGGCTCCCACGGCGGCCTGGTCGTTCTCTCCCCCGACACCGCCCACGCCCGCATGTGGCCGCTTCCCCAGGGCAAGAACTGGGAATGGCAGATTCCGGTGGTATCGGACCGGCCACTGACCAGTTCCATCTTCGGCGGCTACTTGACTGCGGCTGATGGCAACACCAGCCCCACGCTGGCCCTGACCCAGAACGCCTACGTCTTCGCCAAGAACCCTCAGGTGACCTATCCGGCGCCGTCGACCACCAGCATCACCAGTACCGGCGCAGTCTCCAAGGCCAATCTCTATAGCGGCGGGTTGGCCGGCACCGGGTACTTCGACATCGGCACCACCGCTGGCTACGGGCTGTTCAGCGACCCGATAGCCATTCCGGCCGGTGGTCCGTCCTGGCAGCCGTACACCGACTGGAAGAGAGCCAACGGCACCTCGGTGCTGCAGGCTGGCAAGACCTATCACTGGCGCTTCCGCTATGTGGCCGGTGGAACCACCTACTACGGCGCTGACCAGACCTTCACCACCACCGGCTCCGGCAGCACGACTCCGCCCACAACTCCGCCCACTCCAGGCGCGCCCACAGCCCGGATCGCCGCGGTGCCGCGGTGGGTGACCAGCACCACCCAGAAGGTCTCCTGGGGTGGCACTGCGGGCACGTCAGCGATCGCCAGCTACGACGTCCGGGTGCGCAGGGCAGCATGGAATGGCGCCTACGGTTCCTATTCGACCTGGAAGGCGGCCACCACCGCCACGTCGGCAACGATCGCGGTGGCTCCCGGTTCGTCCTACTGCTTCTCCAGTCGGGCCCGGGCCACCAATGGAGCGATCTCGGCGTGGACAGCCGACACCTGCCTGAACACCCCCATCGACGACCGCAAGCTCTCAGCCAAAGGCACCTGGAAGAAGTCGACAGCATCAGCCGCCTTCGCCCGCACACTGCGCAGCACGACCAAGGCCAAGGCCTCACTCAACGCACGGAATGCCAAGGTGCGCCGACTGGCACTGCTGGTCACCAAGGTCCGTGGCGGCGGCTCGGTGACGGTGAAAGTCGGCTCTCGAGTCCTGGGCACCTACAAGCTCGCAGCGAGCAAGACCCGCTACCGCGTGTTGATCGCGCTGCCAGCCCTCTCATCGAGCAGAACCTCCACGATCACGATCACCTCCACGTCGAAGAAGAAGGTCATCATCGACGCCCTCCTGGTGGCACGGTGATCACCCACCGAGGGCTGGCCCCCAGCAGGATGCTGCGGCTGCTCATCCTGCTGGCGGCGGCCGCACTGGCCGTCGGGGTGTTCGCCGGAATCTCTCACACCAAAGCCGTCGCCAGCGGCGACCAACACCACATCACCAGCCCACCCTCAGGCCCGTCGTTGCCGACCTCCCCGATTGGGACGACGGTGCTGCAGTCATCGCCACCGCCAGCCTGGCGATGACCCCGGTGGCGCTGAGCCCCTTGAGCCGGGCTCAGCGTCACCGTCGGCTTGCGGCGATCAGGGCAGCTATCGACGCCAGGAGCCCAGCCGGGCGCCGGGATTACGCACCCGCAGGCGCCGGCGGACGCAGCGCCTCGCGCGCCATGCTGATTCCGATGAACGCCAAGAAGGCGGCGAACAGCCATGAGGCCAGTTGCGGGCTGATCAGGTGCGCCACCCAAGCCCCCAGCGGCCCGGTCAGCACTGCGCCCAGCCCAATGATCACCCCGGCCCGGATATTGACCATGTGACGACGCAGATTGGAGTACAGACCCGACCCAACCCCGGGCAGCATCATGACCAGCGCCGCCCCCTTGGCAGCCAGATCACCCAGGCCGAACCACACCATCATGATCGGGACCGCCACGCCGCCACCGCCGATACCGAGCAGGGACGACAGCGCCCCGGCCACCAGGCCGAGCACCAGCAGTCCAGCCCCATTGAGCCAGTCCAGGACGAAGACCGCGTCCCGGCTGGGAATCACGATCAACAGTTGCACGACCATGACCGCCACGAACCCGACAAAGATCCACTGCGCCAACCGCCGGCTAATGCGTCGCAGCAACCAGGCACCGAGTTGGGCACCGGCCACCGCACCGACCGCGAGCAGCACGCCGACCCCCCACAAGACGCTGCCCTGCACCGCGTAGGCGATCAGCGACACCGTCACCGCGGGCATGATCGCCAGCAGCGAGGTGGCCACGGCACGCTTGTGGTCGAGCTTGAGCAGCACGACCAGGGCCGGGACGATGATCAGCCCGCCGCCGATGCCGAACAGGCCCGAGAAGAAGCCGGAGATCGTCCCAATCCCGACCAGAGCCAGCGCCCGGGAAACGGTCACAGCACCGAGCCAGGGTGGTAGGCCGCGGCCTGCGGATACTGGGTGGCCAGGTCACCGACTCGAGCAGCGATCACGTCCACCTGGTGCCGGGCCGACCCGGTCAACTCGATCGGGTCAGCCAAGGCCGCTTCCAGTTGCTCGCGAGTCAGCCCCAGCCGCGAATCGGCAGCCAGCCGATCAAGCAAGTCATTGCCGCCGCCGGCGCGCATACCCAAAGCCACCGAGACAGCATGTTCCTTGATGGCCTCGTGGGCGGCCTCGCGGCCAACGCCGTGACGCACCGCCGCCATCAGGACCTTGGTGGTGGTCAGGAAAGGCAGGAAGCGTTGCAGCTCGGCCTCGATGACTGCCGGGAAGGCGCCGAATTCGTCCAGCACCGTCAAGAAGGTCTCGAACATGCCATCCAGGGCATAGCAGGCGTCCGGCAGCGCCACCCGGCGCACCACCGAGCAGAACACGTCGCCCTCGTTCCACTGGGCTCCGGCCAGATCGGCACCCATGGTGGCGTAGCCACGCAGGATCACCATCATGCCGTTGACCCGTTCGCAGGATCGGGTGTTCATCTTGTGGGGCATCGCCGAGGAACCGACCTGCCCCTCCTTGAAGCCTTCGGTGACCAGTTCCTGGCCGGCCATGAGCCGAATCGTGGTGGCCAGGCTCGACGGCCCCGAGGCGGCCTGCACCAGGGCGGCCAACACGTCGTAGTCCAGGGAGCGCGGGTAGACCTGACCGGTGGCGGTGAAGACCTTGGCGAAGCCCAGATGCTCAGCCACCTGCGTCTCCAGAGCGCCGAGCTTCACGGTGTCGCCGTCCAGCAGGTCGAGCATGTCCTGGGCGGTGCCCATCGGCCCCTTGATACCGCGAGCCGGGTAGCGCTTGATCAGTTCATCGATCCGGTCGAAGGCCACCAGCAGTTCATCGGCGGCCGAGGCAAAGCGCTTGCCCAAGGTGGTGGTCTGTGCAGCCACATTGTGAGAGCGTCCGGCCATCGGCAGGTCGCGGTATTGCACGGCCAATCGGGTGATGTTCACCAAGGCGGTGACGATGCGTTCGCGGACCAGTTCGAGGCTGGACAGCACCTGGCGCTGCTCGATGTTCTCGGTCAGGTCACGGCTGGTCATGCCCTTGTGAATGTGTTCATGGCCGGCCAGCGCATTGAACTCCTCGATGCGGGCCTTCACATCGTGGCGGGTGACGCGTTCCCGGGCGTCGATGCTGGCCAGGTCGACGTTCTGGAGCACCTTCTCGTAGTCGCCGATCACCGTGGACGGATCGTCACCACCGAAGTCGACCCCTAGGTCGGCCTGGGCGCGGAGCACGGCAAGCCACAGCCGCCGCTCAGCGACGATCTTGGCTTCCGGCGACCAGATCTGCCGCATCGCCTGCGACGCGTACCGCGTCGCCAACACATTGGGAATCATGCTTTCTCCTCTTCTCCCCCACCTGAGGCTACGTTTAGGTCGTCCCGCTACTGGGCGCCCAGTAGCCTCGCGGCCGGAGCGTAGCGTCAGCCGGGGTAGGTGGCTGTGGCGGCCTTGGCCGCGATATCGGTGCGGTGGAAGCCGCCGGGCAATTCGACGCGGGCGACCTTGGCGTAGGCGTCAGCGCGGGCCTGGGCCAAAGTGTCGCCGGTGCCGACCACGGTCAGGACCCGCCCCCCAGCGCTGACCAACTGGCCCTCGTCATTCAACGCGGTGCCGGCATGGAACACGCCCTCGAGGTCAGCACCGGTGATCACATCACCCTTCCGCGGGGACGCCGGGTAACCCTCAGCAGCGATCACGACCCCGACGGCCGCACCGCTGCCCCACTCCAGGGCAGGATGCTGGTCGAGGGTGCCGGTGGCCGCAGCATAGAGCGCGCCGCCCAACGGGGTTTGCAGTCGAGTGAGCAGCGGCTGGGTTTCGGGGTCTCCGAAGCGGGCATTGAACTCCACGACCCGCACGCCTTTGCTGGTCAAAGCCAGGCCGGCGTACAGCAAGCCGACGAAGGGGGTGCCGCGCTCGCGCATCTGGTCGATGGTGGGCTGAATCACCGTGGCCACGACCTGCTCGGTCAAACCCGGTGGCGCCCACGGCAGCGGAGTGTAGGCACCCATGCCGCCGGTATTGGGGCCGGTATCACCATCGCCGACCCGCTTGAAATCCTGCGCCGGTTCGAACGCGAGCACATGCTCGCCGTCGCTGAGCGCGAACAGGCTCACCTCAGGCCCGTCGAGGTATTCCTCGATGACCACCCGCGAACAACTCGCGGCGTGCGCAATGGCGGCATTCCGGTCTTCGGTGACGATCACGCCTTTACCGGCAGCCAGACCATCGTCTTTGACCACATAGGGGGCGCCGAATTCGTCCAGAGCGGCGAGGACCTCATCCATCGAGACGCACAGCCGAGCCGCAGCGGTCGGCACCCCGGCAGCCTCCATGATCATCTTGGCGAAGGCCTTGCTGCCCTCCAGTTCCGCGGCGGCAGCACTGGGGCCGAACACCGGAATCCCGGCGGCCCGAACAGCATCAGCAACCCCAGCCACCAACGGCGCCTCAGGACCCACCACCACCAGATCGGCGCCCAACTCGCCAGCCAGCGCCGCTGCAGCGGCACCGTCCATGATGTCGAGACGGTGATTGGTGCCGACAGCCGCCGTCCCGGGATTCCCCGGAGCGGTATGCACCTCGCTCACCTGCGGGTCCCTGCTCAGAGCCCAAGCCAGGGCATGTTCGCGTCCACCAGATCCGATCACCAGCACCTTCACGCGAGTGATCCTAGCCGCGCTCAGCCGACGTCGGTGCGATGGAAGCCCTGGAAAGACCGTGACGCCGTCGGGCCGCGTTGGCCCTGATACCGGTTGCCGTACGCGCCTGATCCGTAGGGGTGCTCGGCTGGAGACGACAGGCCGAAGAAGCAGAACTGACCGACCTTCATTCCGGGCCACAGCTTGATCGGCAGCGTGGCCAGGTTCGACAGTTCCAAAGTCACATGCCCAGAGAAGCCTGGATCGATGAAGCCGGCCGTGGAATGGGTGACCAGCCCTAGCCGACCCAGAGAGGACTTACCTTCCAGCCGGGCAGCGACGTCGTCGGGCAGAGTGATCACCTCATAGGTGGAGGCCAGCACAAACTCGCCCGGATGCAGCACGAACGGCTCATCAGCGGCCACCTCGACCAACCGGGTCAGCTCGGGTTGATCGATCGCCGGATCGATCGAGGGGTACTTGTGATTGTCGAATAGTCGAAAGAACCGATCCAGCCGCACGTCCACACTGGAGGGCTGCAGCATCTCGGGATCCCAGGGGTCCAGACTGATCCGTCCGGCTTCGATCTGGTCACGGATGTCGCGGTCACTGAGCAGCATGCACCCCAGGCTATCGGGGTGGACATGGCGGCCGAAACGGGCAAACGCCGCCGAAGAATCGACGGCGTTTGACGTGCGGCGAGGTGTGCGGTGGCCTCAGAGGAGGTCGTTGATCACCACGGACTGCTCGCGGGAAGGCCCGACTCCGATGCCGGAGATGCGGCACTTGATGAGCTCTTCCAGACGCCGCACATAGGCCTGGGTATTGGTGGGCAGATCGGCGAAGGTCCGCGCCCCCGAGATGTCCTCGGTCCAGCCGTCCAGGTACTCATAGACCGGCTTGGCATGGTGGAAATCGGTCTGGGTCATGGGCAGCACATCGGTGCGCTCGCCATTGATTTCATAGCCGACGCAGACCGGGATCTTGTCCCAACCCGAGAGGATGTCCAACTTGGTGAGGAAGATGTCGGTCATCGCGTTACCACTCACCGCAGCCTCCACCACCAAGGCATCGAACCAGCCGCAGCGACGCGGACGCCCGGTCGTGGTGCCGAACTCACCGCCGTCCTGGCGCAGCCTTTCGCCGTCGGCGTCGAAGAGTTCGGTCGGGAAGGGACCCTCGCCCACCCGGGTGGTGTAGGCCTTGGCAATGCCGATGACCCGGTTGATCCGCATCGGACCCACCCCAGCACCAATACAGGCGCCGGCCGCGATCGGATTGGAACTGGTGACATAGGGGTAGGTGCCGTGATCGACATCCAGGTGATGGGCCTGAGCGCCTTCGAAGAGCACCACCTCGTCGCGATCCAGCGCGCTGTTGAGCACACGGGACACGTCGGTGATCATCGGACGCACCCGCTCGGCGAAGCCCAGCAGTTCCTCGGTGATCTGGTCGGCCTCGATGGCGCGACGGTTGTAGACCTTCACCAGCAGGTGGTTCTTCTGCTCGAGGGCGGCGACCACCTTCTGGTGCAGGATCTTCTCGTCCAGCAGGTCCTGCATGCGGATGCCGAGCCGATTGATCTTGTCCGAATAGGCCGGGCCGATGCCGCGTCCGGTGGTACCGATCTTGCGGCTGCCCAAGAATCGCTCGGTGACCTTGTCGATCACCTTGTGGTACTCGGTGATCACATGGGCGTTGGCGCTGATGATCAGCTTCGAGGTGTCCACCCCACGGGCATTGAGCCCGTCGATCTCCTCCAGCAGCACTTCCAGGTCGACCACGACACCATTGCCGATGACCGGTACCGAGTCGTTGAGAATGCCGGACGGCAGCAGGTGCAGCGCATACTTCTCGCCGTTGACTACCAGCGTGTGACCGGCGTTGTTTCCCCCGGAATAGCGGACGGTGTAGTCGACCCGATCGCCGAGTTGATCCGTGGCCTTGCCCTTGCCCTCGTCGCCCCACTGAGCTCCGACCACGACGATTCCTGGCATGTTCTGCCCCTCTGCGTGAGATAAGCCCGAGGCGACGCCTCCGGGCTCTTGCGCAGTGATTCTACCGAAATCGGCGCGCGAACGGCTCAGCCACCGGTTCCTGGGCGCTTCATCCAGTCCCGATAGAACGAGCATTCCCGACAGGCATCGATCTCCTCGAAACGTCCCTGGGCCATGAGCGTGCGCAGTTCATTCATGCGTTCGCCGTTGAAGATCTCTCGCAGGCTTTGGGTGGCGACATTGCCCAGCACCTCTCGGTTGAGCCAGTCGTTGGAGCACATCGGTACGTCCCCGTTCTCCAGGACGTGCGCGAGGCTGAATAGGTAGGGGCACACCGGATACACCCGACTCCCCCCGGCCCGTCGCAGCCAGGCCTTGGGGCCATCGGCCCGTTTGGGACTCAGCCGTTGATAGTCGCGTACGGTGCCGGCTCGGTTGTTGACGCTGAACTGGAACAGATTGAAACGGCGCCAGCGGCGACGGAAGGCGCGCAGCTCGGTGCGGTTGGAGCGATCCCCCACGAAGCGAAGATAGACATTGGTGGTGGACAGATCCATCTGTGCCAATGCCTCCAGATTACGCATCACCGTTGACCATGACAGACCCTTCATCACCCGCTCGTAGGTGGAACGGCTGTAGGCGTTGACACTGACCGTGATCAGGTCGGTGCCGGCGTCGATCAACGCCGAGGCCCGCTGCACGGTCAGCCCGGTGCCATTGGTGACCACTTCGACGACCTGATGAGGTTGGGCCTGGCGCCGAAACTCAGCGATGCGCTCCTCCAGACGCGCATCCAGCAGCGGTTCGTTCTTCGACATCGGGACGAAGCAGCACAGCTCGGATTCAGACGCGCATTCGCTGGCCACCGCCGAGAACAAGGCGTCGTCCATCACTCGGCGATCTTGCTCGGCGACCGTGTAGGGGTAGGGACAAAACTCGCAGGCACCATTGCAGCGGTTGATGGTCTGCACCTGCACCGCGGCCGGGAACAAATCGGTGTCGCCGGCAAGCCAGCGCACAATGTTGGGCCGGGTGATCCGATAAACCAGGACCGAGTAACCATAGGTTCCCACCAACTGACGCACCCGCGGATTGGCGTAGCCGGTTCGGGAGACCCGCCGCCCCAGAACCAGGTGGTCGAGGTGCAGGAAGGCGCCGACCAGGCCGTCCACGACCACATCCGCCACCCCGCGACCGCGTGTCATCGACACTCCCTCGAAAGCAAGAACGGTGTTTCCTCAATCATTCTTTCACGCTACGGTAGGCCTAGCCGATTAGGAGGCCGCATGCGGATCGCCTTTGTGCGTCCCAGTATGGGACAGCAGCGTTCCAGCGACGCCCTCCAACCCTTGATCTTCAGCATCATCAAGGCGCTGACCCCGGCCGAGGTGGAAATCGAGTTCCATGACGGCCTGCTGCGCCCGATCCCCCTCGATCTGACAGTCGACGCCCTGGCGCTGAGCGTGGATAGCTTCTCGGCCAAGGCTGCCTACGCCCTGGCCGATGGGTACCGCTCCCGTGGCGTCCCGGTGATCATGGGCGGCTTTCACCCGTCGCTGTTGCCCGAGGAGGCCGCCGAGCATGCCGATGCGGTCGTCATCGGTGAGGCCGAGGACACCTGGGCACCGCTTTTGGGTGACCTTGCCCAGGGCAGACTCCAGCCGCGCTACCGCTCCACCAACACCGCCGAGCTGACCCTCATCGGTGACGACACCGCCTTCGACGCCGCTGACTACCCGCCGCTGGGGCTGGTGCAGTTCAGCCGAGGCTGCCGCTATGCCTGCGACTTCTGCTCCATCCACGCCTTCTACGGCTCGGGAGTGCGGACCAAACCGGTGGCGGTGGTGATCGAAGAGGTCCGCCGCCGTCCGGAGAAGGTTCTGTTCTTCGTCGACGACAATCTGTTCACCGATCTCATTCGGGCCCGGGAGCTGTTCACCGCACTGCGGGGACTCGATAAGCGCTGGGTCTGCCAGATCTCCATGGACGCCGCTGCTGACCCCGATCTGCTGAACCTGATGCGCGAGGCCGGCTGCATCATGGTGCTCATCGGCTTCGAATCCCTCGACGAGCACAACCTGACCCAGATGGGGAAAGGCCCGAACCTGAAACGGTCCGGCTACACCGAGGTGCTGGCCACCATCGCCGCGGCAGGGCTGATGGTCTATGGCACCTTTGTCATCGGCTACGACAGCGACACGGCCAACACCGGCACCGACCTAGTCGACTTCGCCACCCGAAACGGTTTCGCCATCGCCAACTTCAACCCGCTGATGCCCATGCCGGGCACGCGACTGTTTGGGCGACTCGCTGCGCAGAACCGGCTGCGCCATGACCGCTGGTGGCTCGCCGATGACTTTCGCTACGGCGACGCGATGTTCACCCCGGCCCAGATGAGTGCAGAGGACCTGAAAGTGACCTGCCGTCGCGCACGCTTCCAGTTCTACTCGCTGGCCTCGATCACCGGCCGACTGCTGCATCGGGCCAACAGCCGGCCGGGCCATCTCGGGATCTACCTGATGGGCAATGCGGTTTCCCGCCGCGAGATCCACGCCAAACAGGGACGCCAACTCGGTCTGAACCCGGCAGGTGCATCATGAAGCTGAGCTTGATCAAGCCGAATATGGGTCGCCTGGGTCAGCGCCGCTATGTCGACTCCGGCCGAATGGAGCCCCTGCAACTCGGCGTGCTCGCCGCGCTCACCCCACCGGAGGTGGAGGTGGTCCTGCACGACGACCGGATGGAAGATATCCCCTTCGACGCCCCGACCGATCTGGTCGCCATCACGGTCGAGACCTTCACGGCCCGACGCAGCTACGAAATCGCCGCCGCTTACCGGGCACGCGGCGTCCCGGTGGTCATGGGCGGAATGCATCCCACCTTGATACCGCAGGAGGTCGCCGAGCATTGCGATGCGATGGTGACCGGGGACGCCGAATCGGTGTGGGCGCAGGTGATCGCCGACGCTGCCGCGGGGCGGCTGCAGCCGCATTATCACGGGGCCATCGGCCCGGTTCCGCAGCAGGGAGTCATCACCCGCCGCGACCTCTTCGCCGGGAAGGGCTACCTCCCCATCACCTTGCTGCAGTTCACCCGGGGCTGCCCGTACAACTGCAGCTACTGCGCCATCAGCGCCTACTTCGGACACTCGCAATGCCATCGCGATGTGGCTGAGGTCGTGGAAGAGATCCGCTCCCAGCGACGCCGCTACCTGTTCTTCGTCGACGACAACATCGTGGCCGACCCCGATGCGGCCAAGGAACTCTTCGCTGCGTTGATTCCGCTGAAGGTGCGGTGGGTCAGCCAAGGCAGCATCGACATGTTGGACGACCCCGAGTTGATGGATCTCATGCTGCGTTCGGGCTGCCAGGGGCACGTCATCGGCTTCGAGTCACTCAGTGACGAGGTCCTGAAATCCATGCGCAAGTCGGTGAATCGTTCCGCGGCGGGCGACCACTACAGTCACGCCATCGCGAAGCTGCGCAGCTACGGGCTGCAGACCTGGGCGGCTTTCGTCCTCGGGCATGACAGCGACACCCCGGCTTCGATTCGGGCCACCGCCGATTTTGCGATCGCCAACAAGTTCACCTTTGCGGCGTACAACATCATGATGCCCTACCCGGGAACGCCGCTGTATGAGGAGTTGGCGGCCCAGGATCGACTGCTTTTCGACGGACGCTGGTGGCTGCATCCGGACTTCCGGTTCAACCACGCCAGCTATGTTCCGGCCACCATGAGCCCCGATGAACTCACCCAAGCCGCCTTCGAATGCCGGGCGCGCACCAACAGCGTGAGCTCCATCCTGTGGCGGCTCATGGAACCGAGCACCAATCTGCGCAACCCGGTACGTTTCGCCAACTACGTCGCCTACAACCCGCTGTTTCGCAGCGAGGTGTTCAAGAAGCAGAGCATGGCGTTGGGATATGAGGCCTGATGACTGACTTACGCGCCGAAGCGGTACCGGCCGATTCCCTCAGCGGCACCGACCGCGACGCCATGTTCGCCCTCATGGATGCCGTCTACGCCGGCATGGTGCGAGAGCGCTTCGAGACCGACTTGGCCGCCAAAGACACCTGCATCACCCTACGAACCCCCGATGGCGAACTGGCCGGCTTCAGCACCCAGACCTCGCTGAGCATCACCGTTGACGAGGTCACCATCGACGGGGTGTTCTCCGGCGACACCGTCATCGCCCCAGCCCATTGGGGCAGCCCGGCCCTGATGCGCTGCTTCGCGGGTCAGTTCATCGCCGGCGAGCATCCGCTGCGGTACTGGTTTCTGATCAGCAAGGGGCACCGCACCTACCGGATGCTCACCACCTTCTTCGCCGACTTCTTCCCCCGCCGGGATCAGCCGACGCCCCCGCAGGCCCGGTCGATCATGGACGCCTACGCCACCGCCTTGTACGGCACCGAGTACAACCCGGCCACCGGGGTCTTGGAGTACCACCAGCCCAAGGACCGCCTGCGGGTCGGCGCGGCCGACATCTCCGAGCGTGAGATGCGGATTCCGACGATCGCCTTCTTCAACGCCGCCAACCCCGGCTGGTCTCTGGGCCACGACCTGGTCTGCCTGTGCGAGCTGAGCGAGGCCAACGTCGTGCCGCGCATGCGTTCCGTCCTCGGGCTGGAGGCAGGATGACTCTGGCCTGGCTCACCCACAGCGCCCTGGCTGCGGCCTACCGGGGCGAACACCGTCGACTCACCGGACTGAACGACCTGGGCCGAGCCCAGCAGGACGTGCTCACCGGCATATTGGCCAGGAACCGAGACTGCGATGTCGGCCGGCGCTACAGCTTCGCCGGGCTGCGTGACGCCGATGATTTCCGCTCCCGCGTTCCGCTTTCGAGCTGGGACGACTACGCCGCTGCCGTGGATCGCATCATGGCCGGCGAAGCGCGGGTGCTGACCACCGAACCCGTCCGCCTGCTGGAGCCCTCCTCGGGATCGACCGCCGCGGTGAAACTGATTCCCTACACCGCGGGCCTCAAGGCCGAATATCAGCGCGGGGTGAAGGCCTGGCTTCACGATCTGTACACCGCCCATCCGCGGTTGCGGGCTGGTCGCAGCTATTGGTCGATCACCCCGGCGATGTCGGCACCGATGCAACCCAGCACAGTTCCCATCGGTTTCGACGAGGACGCCGACTACCTGGGGCCTTGGGGCAAGAGGCTGATGCGTTCGGTCTTCGCCGTGGATTCGGACGTCGTCCAGGCCGCGACCATGGCCGAGTTCAAGAACCGCACCTGCCGTCAGCTTCTCGCTGCTGAGGACTTGAGTCTGGTGTCGGTCTGGAACCCGACCTTCTTCGACCTGCTCTTGGACTGGATCCTCGAGCATGCCGCGGAGTTGACCGCAGAGCTGCCCCGTGCCCGCCGCGATCAGATCCAGGCCTGCCTGGCCGACGAGGATTGGTCGGGCATCTGGCCGCGCCTGGGGATGGTGAGTTGTTGGGCTGACGCCGCCGCTGCCGGCCCGGCCGACACCCTGATGGCTCGGCTGCCCGGGGTGGCGATGCAGCCCAAGGGGCTGCTGGCGACTGAGGGCATCATCAGCATTCCGCTCACTCAGGCCGCAGGCGCAGTGCTGGCCGCCCGCTCGCATTTCTTCGAGTTCCTTCCGGAGGGCTCCAGCGAGACCGTCTTGGCCCATCAGCTCCAGACCAATCACCGCTACACGGTGGTGATCACCACCTCTGGTGGGCTGTATCGCTACCGGCTCGGTGATCTGATCGAGGTCATCGGCTGGTCGGGAGCCCTGCCGATCCTGCGCCTGTGCGGACGCACCGACAAGGTCAGCGATCTGGTGGGCGAGAAGCTCAACGAAGCCTTCGTCACCACAGTCTTCGCCGAACTCGGGCTGGCCGATGCGGTGTTGATCCCCGAGACGAACCACTACACGGTCCGCACTGCGTCAACGCGCCCGGACCTCGCCGAACAGGTCGATGCCGCGCTGCACGCCAACCCCCACTACGACTATGCCCGCCGGCTGGGTCAACTCGGCCCGGTCGTCGCCGCAGCGCTGCGTCCCCAGGATCGCCTCGTCGGTTCAGCGAACACCCGCTTGGGAGCCATCAAAGCCACCGCCTTGCAGACCCTCACCCACCACACCCGGGAGGACTCATGAAGATCGCACTCCTGGCCCCAGCCGGGGCCATGCATCGCTACCACGGCAGTTTCGGTATCGGCATCCACTACGCCCCGCTCACGCTCACCACGCTGGCTGCGCTCGTGCCGAAGGAGTTGAACGCCGAAGTCGTCATCTACGACGAGACCGCGCAGGCAATCCCGCTGGACATCGACGCCGACCTGATCGGCATCACCGCGATCACCGGCACCTCGAGCAGGGCCTACGCCTTCGCCGACTACTACCGGGGCCGTGGCTGCACCGTCGTGTTGGGCGGGGTGCATCCCACGATGCTTCCCGAGGAGGCGCAGGCCCACGCCGATGCGGTGGTCACCGGATTCGCCGAACAGACCTGGCCACAGCTCCTGCGGGACTTCGCGCAGGGCCAGTTGCGACCGCGCTACGCCCAGAACGCCGACTTCACCATCGCCGGACGTCCGACCCCGCGGCGCGAACTCCTCGACAAGCGCCGCTACATCACCATGAACACCGTCGAGGTCGTGCGCGGCTGCTCGCTGGGCTGCACCTTCTGTGCCTACCCGACGGCCTTCGGACCGGCCGTCCATCGCCGCCCGGTGGCTGAGGCCATCGCCGAGATCGCCGCCCTGCCGGGTCGCTATGTGGTGATTCCCGACATCAATCTGCTCACCAACCGCGCCTGGGTGGAGGAGTTCTTCACCGCCTTGATCCCGCTGCGCAAGAAGTGGTTCGGGCTGGTCACCTCGGCCATCGGGCAGGACGACTCCATCGTCAAGCTGTTCGCCAAGTCGGGCTGCCAAGGCCTGTTGATCGGCTTCGAGTCGGTGAATGAGGAGTCGCAGAAGTTCTTCCACAAGCGGGTCAACAAGGTCGGGGGCTACCCGGCGTTGATGCACAAGCTCCACGACTGCGGAATCGTGGTGCAGGGCTGCTTCGCCTTCGGCGGCGACGATGAGGACAGCTCCGTCTTCGAGCGCACCGTCGAATTGGTCGCCGAGACCAAGATCGACCTGCCGCGCTACTCGATCCTCACGCCTTTCCCCAACACCGCCTACTACCACCAGTTGCAGGCCGAGGGCCGCATCATCGAACACGACTGGGCGATGTATGACGTGGAGCATGTGGTCTTCACCCCGAACAAGATGACGGTGGACCAGCTCTATGAAGGCACCGTGTGGGCTTGGGACCAGACCTACCGGCTGCCGACCATCGCCAAACGGCTGGCACCCTTCACCCGGGCACCCCTGGCGTCCCTGGTGACCAACCTGTTCGGGTATCGCGGCTACGCCCAGAAGTTCACCGAGTTCCCCCGTTCGGTCATGGTCGACAACAGCGACATCCCGCACCCCGATGACGTCGCCGGACGCGACGTGACCCGCGCCTTGGCCTGACTGCGATGAGGATCACCTTCGTACTCCCGGCGATCGGGAAGAAGCCCGGCGAGCCCTATATCGGCACCTGGAAGATGGAGCCTTTGACCATCGCGGTACTCAAGGCCCTCACCCCGGCCGATGTGGAGTGTGTGCTGGCCGACGATCGGCTCGAGCTGGTCGATACCGACGCCGACACCGATCTGGTCGCCATCGTGGTGGAGACCTACACCGCCCGGCGCGCCTATCAGCTCGCCGACCGGTTTCGGGCCCGGGGTGTTGCGGTGGTGTTGGGCGGCTACCACGTGACGCTGTTGCCGTCCGAAGCGGCCCAGCATGCCGATGCCATCGTGACCGGCAACGCCGAATCGGTGTGGGGCCAGGTGGTCGCCGATGCCCGCTGCGGCGGTCTGCGGGCCTCCTATGCCGGCACGGTGGCGGCCAGCGACCTGGTTCCGGATCGTTCGATCTTCGCCGGCAAGAAGTACCTGCCGGTCTCTCTGGTGGAAACCGGGCGCGGCTGCGGACATCACTGCGAGTTCTGCTCCATCGCCGGGTTCTACGGCGCCCACTACCACCCGCGATCCCCGGATGCCGTCCTGCGCGAGGTCGAATCCGCCCCGCACAAGGTGTTGTTCTTCGTCGACGACAACCTGGTGGCCGATCGGGCCAATCTGCGGGCGTTGTGCGCCCGGCTCAAACCGCTCAAGGTGACTTGGGCTGCCCAGGGCACCTTGGAGATCGCCAACGACCCCGAACTGCTGCGGGCCATGAAGCAGGCTGGCTGCGAACTGATCCTGATCGGCTTCGAATCGGTGGAACCGACCAGCCTGGCCCGGATGGGCAAGCGCTGGAGCACCGCCCTGGGTGAGCGGGAAGAACTCGTCAAACGAATCCATGCCGCCGGTATCGGGATCTATGCCACCTTCGTGCTGGGCTACGACGGCGACACCCGCGAAACCTTCGAGCGCACCTTGGACTTCGCCATCCGCTCCAACTTCTTCACCACCGCCTTCAACCACCTGTTGCCCTTTCCCGGCACCCCGCTGTATCGCCGCTTGGAGCGCGAGGAACGACTGCTCTCGCCGCACTGGTGGTTGGATCCGGACTACAGCTACGGCCAGCTCACCTTCCGTCCAGCGCAGTTGGAGCCCCAGGAAGTCACCCAGCTGTGCCTGAGCGCCCGCCAGGAGTTCTCCCGGCCCGCAGTGGTCGCCTCCCGGGGTGTGCACGCGATGTGGCGCGGCCGGATGGCGATGTGGCCGTTGTTCTGGGGAATGAATCTGCGACTGGGGCATGAGGTCGACGACAAGTTCGATGTGCCGATCGGGGAACATCTCGATGAACTCCCCAAGTGACTCCTTCGACCTGAGTCTGGCCGAACCGGCTGATGGCGCGGAACTGGCCGCGCTCTATCGCTGCGATGACGGTTTCGCCGGGGACATCCGGGTGCTCTTCGCCCGAGGCCAGGACGCCTACACCTCACTGTTGGCAGACGGTGAGCGCATCGTGGTGCCGATCATGCGGGAGCGCACGTCGGGCCGAATCGTGGGCATGGGGGCCTGTGTCATCGCACCGGCCTGGGTCAACGGTGAGCTGACTCAGGTGGGATACCTCACCGGCATGAAGGTGCTGCCGCAATTCCGGCGCCGACTACGAATTCCGCAGGTCTACGCCTTCTTACGCGAGCACTCCGGCGAGGTCACCTGCTACTACACGACCATCCTGGCCGACAATCCTCAGGCCCAGCGCATGCTCGAGCGGCCACGGCCGAACATGCCTGCCTACCGGCCTGTGGGGACCTACACCACGATCTTTGCGCGCAGAGCGCTGCGTCCGGGGCGGGTGGCGGGCGGGGGCACCGTGGCCGAACTGCTGGAGTTGGCCGGACCCGGCGCGAGGTTCAACCTCACCCGGGCCGAACCCGCCGCAGGACTGAGCGATGCTCAGGTTCGGATCCTGCGCAGCGACGACGGCACTGCTTTGGCCGGCTGTGCGGTAACGGTGCCCGATCACAAGGAATACCTGGTGCAGGGCTACGGCGGACCGTATGCAGCGTTGTCCAGACTTCCCGTGCACTGGGCCGGATACCCGCGGTTACCCCGCGCCGGGTCGAGCGCTGACTACGCCTGTCTCAGCCTGCTCAGCGGGCAGCCTGCCGCCGTCAGTGCCCTGCTGCGGTCCGTGGCCTGGGAACAGCGCAAGCGCGACTTCGTCATGGCCGGAGTCGTCGAGGGCCATCCGCTGGCCGCTGCTCTGGCCGAGGTACGCGCCATCCGCTATCGCAGCGTCCTCTACACCGTGGGCTTCGCCAACACCCAGCACCTGGATGCGCGTCCGATAGGCCTGGAGGTCGGCCTGCTCTGAGCGGAATCGTCCTGACGAAGAGCGATTTTGCGCCCATCGTGGCAAAAACCACCTCCACAGGACGATTCCTCCCAGATTCGGCCTGGGGATGGTGACCCACCCGGCAGACCGCTGCCGACAGTGACGGCCATGGACCCCCGTGCAGAAGCCCTGTTGACCGAGTTCGGCTTCATCAGGGTCGCCGAACACCCTGAACTTCGCTCCGAGCTCTCCCGGCGCAAACGGGCTGGCGACCTGGTTGCCCCTTTGCCGGGGGTCTATCTGCACCGTGCACACAGTCACACCGATTGGCTGCGCGCAGTCTCGGCCTGGGCTGGTCCGGAGGGAGTTCTTCATGCCGAGACGGCCGCCGCGATCTGGCTTCCCGACCTTGCGGGACGGACCACCTCGGTGACCCATCCCCGTCTGCATTCCCGGAGCAACGTGGTCATCAACCGCCGCATGGTTCCTGAGGAATTCGTGGCTCGGCAGGGGGGCGTGCGATTCGCGCTGCCGGTCTATGCGGCAGTGGAACTGGCCGCGGCTGACGACGGGCGAGCTCTGTGCGAAGCACTGCGCCGCCGACTGGCCGATCAAGGCTCGATCGAGGCAGCGCTTGCCTGTCTGACGCGCTCTCCCGGCCAGGCGCGACGCTCAGCTGTGGTTGCCGCCACGGCCGGCAACCCCTGGTCCTATGCGGAGCTTCGGCTCCAGCGAATCCTGGTCAATGCTGGCATTGACGATTGGGTGGCGAATCAACCGCTGCGGTTGGCCGGGCGTCTACTGCGGCCCGACATCCGGTTTCGTCGATGCCGACTGATCGTCGAGTTCGATGGTCGGAGCACCCATGACAATCCCGCGCAGTATCTGGCCGATCGGGAGCGTCTCAACCTGTTTGAGGCATGGGGTTTCCATGTTCTGCGCTTCGGTTGGGAGCACCTTGATCAGCCCGCTGACATCGTGGCGGCGGTGCGGGCGGCCCACTCCTGGGCGGTGGCTGAGCGGAATCGTCCTGGCGACCTCGACATCGCAGCCTCCAGACAGGTCAGGGCCTGTCCCCAGGACGATTCCTCTCAATAGACCAACCCGACCGCGCACGGCCACCCATGCCAGGATTGCCTCATGTCCCTGCCAAGCCAGCCTTTCGACTTCTTCGCCCAGGGAGAACTCCCCGCCCCGGCACTGTCCTATGCGGACGCCGCCCAGGTGCTGTCCACCTTGGGGGTGAGTGGGGAACTGGTCGAGTTGGGTAGTCAACAGGACCAGAACTTCCTGGTTCGCGGCGTGGGGGTGCTGAAGCTGGCCAATCCGGCCTTTCCCGAGCAGGACGCCCTGGCCCAGGATGCTGCCGCCGTCCACATCGGCCAGCAATATCCGCACCTGCGACTGGCTCGAACCCTGCGCCGCGATGGCGCACCCGTCCATGCCGTGGTGGAGACCCCGGCTGGTCCGCTGGTGGCCCGGGTGCTGGAGTGGCTGCCCGGCGGCACCTTCGTCGATCAGCCCTGGATCTCACCGGCCGCCGCAGCCGCCATGGGACGCATCGCCGCGCAGGTGAGCACTGCCCTGGCCGACTTCGAACATCCCGGGCTCACGCGCCGCCTGCAGTGGGACCTACGTTCCGCGCTGCCCGTGGTGGAGTTGATCGCCCCGGCCATCACCGATGACGCCGAGCGTGAGGCGGTCCTTTCAGCCGCGCAGCAAGCCTGGGCGGCGGTATCGGCGGTCTCGCAGGACTTGAGTGTCCAGGCCGGACACTTCGACCTCACCGACGACAATCTGGTGCGTGGCTCCGACGGTCTACCCGATGGCGTGATCGACTTCGGTGACCTGTCGATGTCGTGGCGGGTGGCCGAGTTGGCCGTGACTGTGTCGGGATTGCTGCATCACACCGGACCCATGATCGAAACCTCCTTGGCGGCGATCCGGGCCTTCCACGCGCTGCGCCCGCTCACCCTTGCCGAGGCCGAGGCACTGTGGCCGCTGGTGGTGCTGCGCGGCGCGGTGCTGGTCGCCAGCGGACGCCAGCAGGCCGGGCTGGATGCCAGCAACGACTACGCCGCCAACGCGCTGGATCGGGAATGGCAGATCTTCGCCGCGGCCACCTCGCTCCCGCTGCCGGTCATGACCGCGGTGATCACCGACGCGCTCGGGTTGAGCCGCCCACCGCTGCCGATCGGCGGCGAGCGGCTTACCAAGAAGGCACCGCGGCTCATCGGGCTGGGCGTGACCGACACCGCCACCAATGACGGCGCCTGGCTGGACGCCGAGTTGGCCGAACGGCTGGCCACAGCCTCCGACTTCAGCGCCGCGGCCTGGGGCGTGCCGCGATTGAGTCAGACCCGGACACTCAGCCCCGAGGTGCCGGCGACGGTACCCACCTCGCTCACTGTGTGGAGCGGGCGCCGCCGCAAACTGAAGGCTCCCTGGACGGGGCAGGTGCAGGTGGTCGACCAACGCCTGGTGCTGTCCGGAGTCGGCTACGACCTGGTCGTGACGGGCGCCGTCGAGACCGCCGAAGCGCCGTTCCGGGTGGTGGCCGGCGAAGTATTCGCCCACATCAACGGACGCATCGAAGTGCAGTTGGTGCGACCAGGATGGTCGGTGCCCCTGCTGGTTCCCGGCGATTCGGCACCAGGCTGGCTGGCCCTGACCGCCGATCCGGCCGGTTTGTTCGGACTGCCCAGTGCGGCCCGCCCGAGCATCGACCTGCTGGCTGAGCGCGAGGCGCACGTGGCCGGGGTCCAAGAGCACTACTACGCGACGCCGCCCCAGATCGAGCGGGGGTGGCGGGCCCAACTCATCGACACCGATGCCCGCGCCTACCTCGACATGGTGAACAACGTCACCAGTGTCGGCCATGCCCATCCCCGGCTGACGGCGGCGGTGGCCACCCAACTGGCGCGCCTGAACACCAACTCACGGTTCCACTACGGGGCGTTGCCGCGCTTCGCCGAGGCTCTCGCCGACACACTGCCTGCAGGCCTGGACCAGGTGTTCTTGGTCAACTCCGGCTCCGAGGCGACCGATCTGGCGATCCGCTTGGCCATGGCTGCCACCGGACGGCGCGACATCGTCGCTCTGGCCGAGGCCTACCACGGCTGGACCTACGCCTCCGATGCGGTCTCCACCTCGGTGGCTGACAACCCCAACGCCTTGAGCACCCGCCCGGAGTGGGTGCACACCGTGGCGGCGCCGAATTCTTATCGCGGACGCTGGCGCGATGCGGAGGCGGCGAATTACGGGCCTGAGGCGGTGGCCCGCATCGGCGAACTCGCCGCGTCCGGCCATGCCCCGGCGGGCTTCATCGCCGAGTCGATCTCGGGAAATGCCGGCGGAATCCTGCTGCCCGACGGCTATCTGGCGCAGGTCTATGCCGCCGTCAGGCAGGCCGGTGGGGTGGCCATCGCCGACGAGGTCCAGGTGGGCTATGGGCGCCTCGGCGACTGGTTCTGGGGTTTCCAGCAACAGGGGGTGATTCCTGACATCGTGGCGGTGGCCAAGTCGATGGGCAATGGCCATCCGTTGGGTGCGGTGATCACCACCGCACCGATCGCGGAGGCCTATCGCAGCGGGGGTTACTTCTTCTCGTCGACCGGCGGCAGCCCGGTGTCAGCCACCGTGGGCCTCACCGTGCTGGACATCATTCGTGACGAGAAGCTGCAAATCCATGCCCAGCAGGTCGGTGCTCGGTTGAAGGCGGGACTGCAGACTCTGACCGCCCGCCATGCCTGTGTGGGCACGGTGCACGGCCACGGGCTGTACCTCGGACTGGAGTTGGTCGCCGATCGCCAGGCCCGCACTCCCGATGCCGCTCTGACCCGGGATCTGTGCGAACGCCTGCGCCAACTCGGCGTGATCATGCAGCCCACCGGAGACCACGGCAATGTGCTGAAGATCAAGCCGCCGCTGGTGGTCAGCGAAGCCGAAGTGGACTACTTCGTGACCATGGTCGATCAGGCCTTGGCCACCCTGCGCTGAGACTCAGTCCTTCCAGCGGGCCTTGCTTCGCGACTTGCGCTCACCGGGACGCTCAGGCCTGCGGCTGGGTCGACGCTCACCGCGGTCGTTGCCGCGCGGGCCACGATCAGGGGTGAGCTCAATGAGCTTGCCCGAGATCCGGGTGGTCTTCAGCGCGTTCCAGGTGTCCTCGGAGAGGCGTCCGGGCAACTCGATCAAGGAGTGGTCCATGCGAATGTCGATGTGACCGAAGTCCTCGCTGTGCAGGCCGCCCTCGTTGGCCAGGGCACCCACGATCTGGCGCGGGCCGATCTTGTGACGCTTGCCCACGGCGATGCGATAGGTGACGAACTGCTGGTTCGTCTCACGGGGCCGCCGCGGCGGACGCTCCTCGCGCCGGTCAGGGCCGGATTCGCGGTCGCGGTCGCGGGCCGGACGGTCGGCGCGGTCTGGGCGGGTGCGGGACGCCCGGTCCGCAGCCGGGTCGAGCAGCATCGGCTCCTCACCTTGCAGGTTCAGCGCCAGCGCCGCTGCTACGTCCAGCTCCGGCACGTCGAACTCGCTGACGTAGTGAGCCACGACTTCGCGGAAGAACTCCAGCCGGTCCGAATCCAAGGCAGCGGTGATGGTCTCGTCGAAGCGGTTGAGCCGGGTGGCGTTGATGTCCTCGGCAGTCGGCAGGCCGACCTGGGTGAGTTCCTGACGGGTGGCGCGCTCGATGGTGCCCAACAGGCGGCGTTCGCGCGGGGTCACGAAGGAGATCGCCTCGCCGCTGCGTCCGGCCCGTCCGGTGCGTCCAACGCGGTGCACATAGGACTCGGCGTCCAGCGGCAGGTCGAAGTTGATGACGTGGCTGATCCGGTCCACGTCCAGACCACGGGCGGCAACGTCGGTGGCCACCAGAATGTCGAGCTTGCCGGACTTGAGTTGTCCGATGACGCGCTCGCGCTGCGGCTGGGCGACGTCGCCGTTGATGGCGGCGGCGGAGAATCCCCGAGCCTGCAGCTTCTCGGCCAGGCTTTCGGTCTCGTTCTTGGTGCGGACGAACACGATCGCGCCTTCGAAGTTCTCCACTTCGAGGATGCGGGTGAGCGCGTCCACCTTTCCCGGGTAGGCGACCTGGAGGTAGCGGTGGCGCACATTCGGCGCCGTGCTGGTCTTGCCCTTGACCGACAATTCGAGCGGGTCGTTGAGGTACTTCTTGGTGAGCCGACGAATTGTGGACGGCATGGTCGCCGAGAACAAGGCGACCTGCTTGTCGTCGGGGGTATCGGCCAGGATGGTCTCGATGTCTTCAGCGAAGCCCATGCTGAGCATTTCGTCGGCCTCATCGAGCACCAGATAGCGCAACTGGGTCAGATCGAGGGTCCCCTTGTCGAGGTGATCCATGATGCGTCCGGGAGTGCCCACGACCACGTGGACGCCACGGGAGAGCGCACTGAGCTGAACGCCATAGCCCTGACCGCCATACACCGGCAGCACGTGGACATTGCTCAGCCGGGCGGCGTAGGACTGAAAAGCGTCACAGACCTGCAGTGCAAGCTCACGTGTGGGGGCCAGCACCAGGGCTTGCGGCGCCTTCTGCTTGATGTCGAGGCGGGCCAGGATAGGCAGGGCGAAAGCGGCGGTCTTGCCCGTGCCGGTCTGGGCCAGACCAATGACGTCGCGACCCTCCAGCAGCGGCGGAATCGTGGCCGCTTGGATGGGTGATGGGCTTTCATAGCCGAGGTCTTTCAGGGTGCGCAGCAGCCGCTCTTCCAGGCCGAGTTCAGCGAAAGTAGGGGTGTCGGCGTCGGCGGAATCTGATTCAGGTCGTGCTGTCTTCACAACAAGACCGTAGTGGGTCGACCTCCATCGGGCGAACCCAGCGAGCATTTCCGCCTCCGCCGACCGCATTTTGGCAGTAGGACTGCCGAGCCGCCCCCAACCCCACCCGCCGTTCCCCTGAGCCCCACTTCACCGCTCCCTGAGCCTGTCGAAGGGCCCACTGCGGCCTGCGGCTCATCTGGGATAAGGGCCACCGCCCCCTGAGCCCCACTTCACCGTTCCCTGAGCCTGTCGAAGGGCCCACCGCGGCCTGCCGCTTATCTGGGATAAGGGCCACCGTTCCCTGAGCCTGTCGAAGGGCACCCCCGCTCCGCCAACCCCAAACCCAACGCCTTGTCCGACTCTCCTAAGCTCGGGCCCGTGAGCGGACGCCGGCGAATTCAGACGTGGTTGATCACCCTCATCGCCATGGCTGCAGTCGTGATCCTGGCCCCCACTGGCTACGCCTTGGCCGCCTCGAATGGTCGAATCCGGTCCCTCGAAGCGGTGGCGTCCGCCCCGGTCGCCATCGTGTTCGGTGCCGGGCTGTGGTCCACCGGCAAGCCGATGCCCTACTTGGCCGCCCGGCTTGATCTGGCTGCGGAACTGTTCCGCGCCGGCAAGGTCAAGGCGATCCTGGTCTCCGGCGACAATCGACATGTCGACTACAACGAGCCGGACGCGATGCGCACCTACCTGGTCGATTCGGGAGTGCCCGCCGAGAAGGTGGTGGCCGACTATGCCGGCTTCGACACCTATGCCACCTGTGTGCGGGCTCAGCGCATCTTCGGTGCCCGTGAGGCCATTCTGACCAGCCAGAGCTACCACCTGCCTCGCGCGATCGCCACCTGTCGCTCGGTGGGCATTGATGCTTGGGGTGTCGGCGATGAGAGCGGCCGGCGCAATGTCGCCGAGTGGCGCGATGACTCGCTGCGCGAATGGCTGGCCAACCTCAAGATGGCCTGGGATCTCCTCAGCCGCCGCCAACCGCTGCTGGGGCCTGTGGAAACCAGCCTGGAGCAGGCGATCAACTCCTGATCCGGGCCGCGATTTGCACCCCTGCACTGCCGGGGAGCACACTCGAGGTGCCCCGTACACAGGGCATCATCTCTTTCTCGTCTTTTGAGCGCGCACCATCCCTCGCGCCACGGCTCAAGACGGGTTCACCCATCACCGCGGACGCCGATGACGGCGCCGTCGACCTTTGAAAGGCACCGTCTTTGACAGCCACCATGTCCTCCCCCGCCAAAGCCGCCCGTACTGCGGCCAACATCGTCGCGATCAGCGCTCTGGGCGCCACTGCCGGTTCGGGGGTGATGGTGGTCGGCGCCGGCCGTGACGCCTTGATGCTCGGCTATGAAACCACCTTGCCCATGCTGGCCTGGCTGACCGCGGCGGTCAGCATCACCTTCGCCGGTATGCAGATACCGGCCGGCTGGTTGGTGGACCGTTGGGGGCCACGGCGCGTGGCCTATCTGGGAGCGGTCGGCACGGTGGTCTTCTACACCGTGGCGATGCTCACCCCCAGTTTCGAGCTGGCGCTGGTGGTTCGGGTGTTGGCCGGTGTGAGCATGGCCTTCGGGTTCGTCTCCGGTTCGGATCTGGTTCGCGCTCTGGGCATGCCGGCGTGGGTTCAAGGCCTGTTCGGTGGTCTTGCGCTGGGCAGCGCTGGTGTTGCCTTCCTCGTGCTGCCGGCTCTGGGCACCACGGTGATCGGATGGCGAGCCCCGTGGCTGTTCGTCGCCATCATCGGGGTCATCGCCCTGGTGGGCTTGCTCAGCGTGCCGGCGACCGCGCCTCGGCCCCGAATGCCGATCGGGTCTAACCGTCCCAAGATTCTCAGCGCCCGACTGTTCGCCATGGCCGGCGCCCACACCGCGACCTTCGGACTGGGCGTGGTCCTCTCGAACTGGCTGGCGGTTCAGTTGATCCGCGACGGCGGCTTAGAGGTTGGCTGGGCGGATCTGATTTCGGCCATGTTGCTCATCATCACCGCAGCCAGCCGTCCGCTGGGCGGCTACCTCTTTGACCGCACCCACGATGCGCGTCTGGTGATCGTGGCGCCGCTGTTGGCCGGCGCTGTGACCCTGGTGGCGCTCTCGGTGGCCGGGGGCCCGGTGTGGGCGCTGGTGGCCGCCATCGCCTTCGGGGTGTTCTCCGGCATGCCCTTCGCACCATCGTTCGAGTCATCTCGCCGCCTGGTGCCGCACGCCCCCGGGCTCGCCATCGGCATCGTGAACGGGCTGGCCAACGCGGTGATCCTGGGCGGGGTGCCGCTGTACATCCTCATGATCGAGGCCGGACAAGGCGCGTTGGCGTTGTGGATCATGGCCGGCCTGTGGGTGCTGGCGGCGCTGGCGGTCGCGGTGACCAAGGACCGCCACTGAGCAAGCAGCCAGGCCCTCTTCGCCTGCGGTTCGAGGTGAGCGCCTAGGCTTTCAGCGTGGCTGTTCCCCAACGCTGGGCAGTGGTGGTCAATCCCACGAAGTTCGATGACCTCCCTGCGGTACGTACGCGCATCGAGCGCGCCTGCCGACAGCGTGCCTGGCCGGTCCCGGCGTGGTACGAGACCACGGCGACCGATCCCGGTCGCGGACAGGCCGAGCAGGCGCTCGCCGACGGGGCCGAACTGGTCTGTCCCCTCGGCGGCGACGGCACCGTACGCGCGGTGGTGACCGGTCTGCTGGGATCCGACATTCCCATGGGCCTGCTGCCGGGCGGAACCGGAAACCTGCTGGCCCGCAATCTCAAGCTGCCCACCGTGGACCTGGAAGCGGCCCTGGTGGTCGCCCTGACCGGACGCACCGCCCTGATCGATCTGGGCGAGGTCACCTGGGACGACGACCCGCCGGAGGTGTTCTGCGTCATGGCCGGCATGGGCCTCGACGCCGACATCATGGCCGGCGTTGACGAATCACTGAAGCGCAAAGTCGGCTGGTGGGCGTATGTGGTTTCTGGCGTCACCGCACTATTTCGACTCGGCTTTGCGGTTCGCGTGCGTACGGCTTCAGATCGACTGATGCGACAACACGCGCGAATGGTGCTGGTCGGAAATTGCGGTGAACTCACTGGTGGCGTCCAGTTGATTCCGGAAGCGCAGGTCGATGACGGGATCCTCGACGTCGTGCTGGCCTCACCGCGCTCATTGTCGGCCTGGCTAGCGGTGGGACTGCACCTGGTCACCGGTCGGCGCCGGGGACACACCTCCCTGGTCCACCTGCAGGATGCGCAGGTGACAGCAAGCACCAGGGAGCCTGTGGCGGCTCAGTTGGACGGCGACGCGGTCGGTTTGCGGAGAAATATGGCGTGTCGGGTCCTGCCAAAGGCACTTCCGGTGCGCCGCAGCGATATTTGACCGATTTTCTCCGATTGCCGGGCAGAATTCCCCGCGCCTGTTCCCCATATGGGTGACAACCCGCTATGGTTCCAGACGTAGTCGCTGTACCAGCTCGCCCCAGCTACGGGGTACGGGCTGTCTCCACCTCGGGGGGTGCGGAGACCACAGGCGGTCCCGGAAGTCGGAACCGCGCCCGTTAGAAGGAGAATGTTGGCATGACCACTGGAACCGTTAAGTGGTTCAACGCCGAGAAGGGCTTCGGATTCATCGCACCAGACAATGGTGGCCCCGATGTGTTCGCCCATTACACGGCAATCACCAGTTCTGGTTTCCGTACGCTCGACGAAAACCAGAAAGTTGAATTTGAGATCACCCAGGGCCCGAAGGGTCCCCAGGCCTCGAACATCACCCCACTCTGATCTGAGTACACGAGGGCCTCTCGCTTCGGCGAGGGGCCCTCGTGCTGTCTTGAGGACCGCCTGCCGGGCGCACCGCTGCCGTCCGCGAAGCAACCGCTGCGGACGGGCTGGCGAACCGCTAGGTGCAGTCCTGAACCCGGCTCTGCAACGAGAGCTCCATGACCTGATCGGCGTCGACGTAGATCCGATAGGTCGCCTGCTTGTTGCCCTTGACGGCCACCAGCCCGGCCCCCCGGTCGGGGCCTTCGTCGGGCTTCCACCGCGGATAGGCCTTCTTGACCTGAGCGGCACTACTGCCCAGGTGAATCCCTTCGGGCGTGGACTGGCCAGGGGTCGCGGCAATGATGACCAGCTTGCCGGTGCTGGTGGAGAAGAACAGTTGCCCCACCAGATCGGTGTCATCGGCCGGAAGAGCACCAACCAGGCGTCCGTCTGCAGGGGTGCCGCAGGTTCCGTCAGTCCCACTCACCCCGGACGCAGCACCTGTGCCCTCCACCTCCGCTTTGGTCATCCCCAGCCGAAGGGGGCCGACGCCGAGTGGACCCAGATTGGTGAGGGTTGCCGGATCGATGCTGGGGACCGGCGTGGGCGCGATCGTGGCGGTGGTTGAGGTGGGGGCGGTGGAATGCGTCCCCGGTGGCGTTGCCGCGCAGCCCACCAGGCCAACAAGAACAGCACTCATCATCGCCGTCGCCGTGCTCGCTCTCATCTCCACCCCACCCTGGTCACTGCTGCGTAACTGCGCGCCCACAGCCTAGCTACTCGATCTCCTGCCGTTTCACCCCCGGGGCGCGCGATGCTAGACTCAACGCCGCTGTAAAGCAGCTTGGGGCTATGGCGCAGTTGGTAGCGCGTCTCGTTCGCAATGAGAAGGTCAGGGGTTCGAATCCCCTTAGCTCCACCACATGAAAGGCCTAGTCAGGCCAGTTTTCCTCGACAGTAATCGATCAGCATTCCTAGGCGCGTGCAATCTGCCTGCAGCCCGGACGCTAACCCAGGCGTTCAGACGCGTTTTAGAAGACGACTACATGCGGCCTTCGGAACGAACGCGTCGGCATCGCTCGCATCAGCCCCATACTCAACAGGCGCGTCTCGAAGTCGCGCCCTTCTCGATACGGCGGTCGACATCGGCTGGGCATGCACGAATGCGGTCCTGATGTCGCTTCAGCGCGGCGACCTATACGCCCATGGCGTCAGCGAAGTGCGCGGCGAGGAGCTTGTCGGGCGGCCCGGAAATGTCCGTGCCGGATGCGATCGTGGGGGCGTACCAGAGATGGATGGAGGACGACATGCTCGGAGCAATCAAGGCCATCCCGGAGACGATCAAGAACTGGCGAGACAACCGGGATCTGCTGTATCAGCTCGCCACGGGAATCTCCGCGGCGATCGTGGTAGCCACGCTTGTCGGCGGGAAGCGACCGTCGGACTCCCTCGCGGGGGTCGCTCATTGGCTTGGGGTCACTCCCGTCGCGAACTGGTTCAGCACGAACGCACCGCCGGCGCTGGCCGAGAGCAGTTCAGCGGTGCAGACGGCCGCACTGTCCGCCGTCCTGTTGCTCGTGGTTTGCATGGTGATCGTTCCGCTCTGGCGTGGCCGTCACGACGACCATCAGATGTTCGGGTACGAGCCGTTCCGCCTGCTTGGTTCACCGGCGGCATCCACGATCTGGATTCTGTTGCTCGTCGCGACGCAGCAGGGTGACATCACCCCGGCGCTCCAGCGCTGGAAACACACGGCTTTGTCGGTGGCGGGATGGACGTTCATCGGGCTCCTTGCGCTCGGTGTGCTGTACCTCATCGCGAACCGTTACGGATTCGGCGAGCCGGCCAAGTTGCTGTTTTGGCCTGTGGCGGTCGTGGTCTATCGCGTTGGCTTCGGACTCTGCGCAACGATCTTTGCGATTGCTCTCGCAGCCGTCTCGCTGCCGCTATCGATCATCAGTTGGATGAGTGCACTGGAGTCCGACCCCAGCCGCAAAGCTCGCTACGAGATGGAGCGGGAACGCGCCGAACGTGCGCCGCAGCCCATCGGCGCAGCAGGCGCACCCATCCGTGCCGCGTAACGACTCACCCGGCGTCACACAATGCCGCCATGAACGCGACGCCTGCGGACCGGCGTCATAGCGGACTTGCCGAGGGGCACCGCGGCGAACGAACAGGCCGCAGTTCATACCCCCTGCGAGACCTCCTGATCGGCCAGTAGCGGCCGTTCGGCTTCAGCGGGGGACGACCTCCATATCTGCCCTCAAGCTCGTCCACAATGCCTGCAAGCGACAGTGGTGCGCGGGCAGAAGTTTCGTCGTCTACCGCCCGCCATGGGCAAGCGGGGCAGTCCACGGTCGAGATCGCGCCGCCGATCACGAGTCCAACAATGAGCGCTCCCGCGACCCTGCCCAGCGCGCACGATGCTGACTCGCGCCCCATTGGGCCCACCGCTTAGCCACAGATGTGGCGCATCGTGAGACGGCTTTGGTCAACCCCCCGGAGGCGCAAGTGACAGCTCAGCCCTTGGTGATCTTGCCCATCTTCACGACCTCGAACGCACTGCCGGGCACCTTCTTGATGGTGTTGAGCTGCTTGTCGTCCCATCGCTTGTCGGGCGCACCGGAGATGAACCAGTTCGACCCGTTGTCGGCCAGGATCAGACCGTAGGTCTTCATGGCCTGCAAGATCACCCGGGCCTGCTTCGGGTATCCAGAGATCTTGAAACTCGCCTTGAGCCGCACCCGCATGCCCATCGGGGGCAGCGAGGAACTGGTCTTTGAACTCGCCCAGTGGCGCGCCGGAGCGACGAAGGCCTTGCGCGTCTTGGACACCGTGAACCGGATGGCGTGGGTGATCTTCCCCGATGCCACCTCGTCGTAGCGAACCAGTCCGGGAAGGATCGGCAGCCCGGCGGCGTCGGCGCTGGTCCAGTACTTCGGGCGCAGTTTGTTGCTGGTCAGGTCGAACTTTGCCCCACAGGCGGCCTTCCACGATTTGCCCGATGACACCGGGAACGCGTAGCCGAGTTCGTAGAGCACCTTGTGGTCACGATCAATCACCAGGACGTGGCGGTCACCGGTGGAGTGCTTGCCGCCCTCGATCGGCGCCTTCGCCGGAACCGGGTAGGGGCCCTTGTCGCTCTCGTCACCGTAGGCGGTGAACCTGATCGGCACCTTCTTCTGGGTTCCCCGGACCACCACGTAGGGAATGCCGAACGGCTTTCCATTCAGATTCGCACCGAAGTCGGCGTGCAGCTTGCCGGAGATGCCTGCGATCAGCTTCTCGGAGTTCTTGTCGACGCGAGCCGAACTGATCGCAGTGTTCCACGGATTGTTCTTCGGCAGGATCTGGACGCCGGCCAGGCTGGCGTTGGCTCCGGTTGCGGCGGCCACCCCGACCGCCTGGGGCAGTACCGGCGCCTCGGCATGTGCGGGAACCGGCGTGGCCCACACCGAGGTGCACATGAGGAGTACGACAGCTACCCTCGTCCGACCGGTCATAGCGCCACCTCGTGAAGTAGGTCCTTCCCGGATGCGACCTGACGTCGAGCAGTTCCGGGCCGGTAACCAAAACCTAGTCCCACCGTTGGGAGCGTCGCAATCATCTGCAGCCTCACCCTGCGCAGGGACGGCCAGACTGACCCAAGCTACGAGGCGCAGACCAGCGTGGTATTCCAGATCGCCTCGGTCAAGGTGGTGTCGGTGAAGTTGTTTCCGGCCAGGGTGACGCCGGTGACGGCCGGATCTGCCCAGTAGCCGTTCACGAATTGGCCGGTACTGCCGTACTTCCAGGCATTGGCCGCACCTCTGTTGCTCGTGATGGTGACCGCGGTCGGGGTGAATCCGGCGAAGGGGAAGACGGTCACGGCCTCCTGGGTCATGCTGCCGGCGGCCTTGCCCCGGTTGTAGATGAGATTGCCCGAGACGTTCACATGACTGCCACCGGCGACCCCGACACCGGTATTGGGGGTGTAGACGATCACATTGCTGCGCACATCCACCCAGCCACCGCCGTTGTCGCCGACCATGATTCCTGAGCCATTGCTGGTGGTTTGGCCGGTCGTCAGATCGTTGGCGGTGGCGCTGCCGCGCAGCTTGTTGCAGGCGATCAGGATCGGATGGGCCGCGCTGCCGCTGGATTGGTAGAGATTGATGTGATCTTCATAGGTGGTCTTGATCGTGGCACGCTGCTTGTCGGAGACGTTGCCGATGATCTTCGACTGTCCCGCGGCCCCACTCACTCCGGCGAACTGCACCATCTGGCCGCGCGGGAACGGCCCACGCACGTCGTAGACGGTGTTGTAGCTGAACTCGATGGGGTTGAGCGCCCGGTCAGCCAGCGCACCGGAGGAAACATTGTGGATCGTGTTCTTGGAGATGGTGATTCGCGATGCCTTCGACTTGATCAGCACGCCGACGTCATCCACGCCCTTACCGCAGGGACCAATCTCGTTGCCGACGATGCGCACATCGACCGCCCCCGAAGCCACCGTGACACAGGGCCCGGTCGTGCTGCTGATGTGGCGGCCAGTGATCGTCTGTCCACTGCTGAGCGTGATCGGCCCGGAATCGATCAAGGGAGTCGGCTTCACCACCGGCGCTCGGTAGCGGAAGGCCCGCTTCTTGACGATCTTGCCCCGAGCAGTGGTGATCACGATGGTCACGGTGCCAGCAGCATGAGCCGGCGTCCGGAAGCGCAGCTTGCGGCTCGACAGCACCTTCACCTTGGTGGCGCGCACCCCGCCCACGGTGACCTTCTTGACCTTGGTGAAGCCGGTGCCTTTCACCGTCACCGTGGTGCCACCTTTGGTGCTCCCCGATTTCGGCGATACCGAGGTGATCTTGCCCTTGGTCGCGGCCTGGGCTGTGCCCTGAGCCGCTGGTGCCACCAGAGCCATCACTGCCACCAGCGCGGCGGCCAAGACCGCCAGTCCCCAGATCGTCACACGCACACCGAATCCCCCGAATTCTGTTTGCTCCCGCCGGTGGCGTCAGTCAAGCAGTCCGGCACCAACGGGAGCAATTCCCCCTTCGGTGGTTCGGTACCGATTCGCTATCCACCAACCGCCGAGCGCCCCGAATCCAGCAGCACCGACTGCTTGAGCGGTGCTGCGAAGAAGTTCAGCTCGTGCTGGGAGGACTTCTCGAAGGCGGCCCACATACGCTCCCTGATCGACTGCGAGGCACCCGCCGCACACGAAGTGACAATGCCGATGGCTTCGCGGTTCGCCGCACGGAAGGCCTCATCGCCGTAGGTCTGAAGCCAGGCCGCGTAGGGATTCTCCGCTGTCGCAGCCGAGACCAGGCGCGAGCCCACATCGACGTAAATCCAAAAGCAGGGAAGCACCGCGGCAACCACCTCGGCGTAGCTGCCACGGGCAGCCGCAGCCAACAGGTGATTGACGTAGTCGGTAGTGGTGTCGCTCGCGGTGGCGTCAAACACTGCCTCAGCAGTCAGCCAACGGGCGTGCAGTTCCAACTCGGTGACGATCGCACTGTGTGCACTGCTGGCCCAAAAGGCCTGCTCAGCGGGGGTCGGGGCAAGTCGGCTCGCCTCGGCGAGAACTCGGGAGTACTCCCTGAGGTAGAGGGCATCCTGGGCGAGGTACCAGGCAAAGGCCGCCTCCTCCAACGAGCCGTCGGCCAGCCCCCTCACGAAGGGCAACTCATCGATCGCGGTGCGGATGCCGCCGATTCCGGCCCACCACTGCGCCGCCACCGACTCGGCGGTGACATCGACACCCCCGGCCCGGCGCCACAACCCGGCAAAGTGCGATACCGGACCGTTACCCTGCCCCACCTGCAGTTCGTCGGCTGCCGCAATGCTCTCGGTCAGCCAAGTCTTGGCCTTGTCGATCGCCTGGCCCCAATCATTGCCGCGCGCGGCCAGCGTTGCGACCGCCGAGGACAACGAGCAGCCCGTCCCGTGGGTATTGCACGTTTCGACGCGCTGGGCACCGAACTCGATCACCGTGTTCGACCCCTGGTCAACCAAGGCGTCGGGGGCTTGATCGCCGCCCAGATGTCCGCCCTTCACCAATACCAAGACCTGATGCTGCTCGGACAGTTCCCGGGCCTGTTGAACCGCTTGGCCCCAGTCCTTCGCCTCCGGCTGGCCGAGCAAGGCGGCGAGTTCGGGAACGTTGGGAGTGACCAGGTCAGCACTGCCGAGCAGCCCCCGCAGGGATTCTTCAGCCTCAGCGGTGAGCAGCCGATCACCACTGGTCGCGACCATGACCGGGTCGAGCACCACGACCGGTGGCCGATTGGCTTCCAGCCAGTGTGAAACGGCGTTGATGATGGCGGCGTCGAACAGCATTCCGATCTTGACCGCGTCGATCACGATGTCCTCATCGACCGCTCGCAGTTGTTCGTCGAGAAACTCCACCGGCGGCACATGGATGCTGCGCACCCCCTGGGTGTTCTGCGCCACCAGCGCGGTGACGACCGCCATTCCGTACCCGCCGTTGGCGGCAATGCTCTTCAGGTCGGCCTGAATCCCCGCTCCCCCGCTGGGGTCGGTGCCAGCGATGCTGAGCACCCGCGGCACCCGCGGCCCCGTGGCGCGGGAGGAATCGTTGGCCGGCTTCATGCCGCCACCTGCCAGGCCTGGCGCAATTCGGACGCTGAGCGACGCGGATCACCCGAGGCACACACCCACGACATGACTGCCGCACCGGCCAATCCGGCACTGCGCAGTGGGGCAAGATCAGTGGGCACGATGCCGCCGATCGCCACCGCCGGCAGCGAGCAGCCACCGGCCAGGCGAGCCACTCCCGCCACCCCGATCACGGCGGGCGCGTCGCCCTTTGATTCCGTTTCGCGAACGATGCCGATGCCGACATAGTCGACCCGGGCCGGGCTTGCCTGGGCTGCGGCCAGGTCCTCGGGGGTGTTCGCTGTCAGCCCGATCACCGCCTCAGCCCCGACCAGGGCCCGCACCTCTTCGACCGGCAGATCACGTTGGCCCACATGCACCCCGCCGACCCGCAGACCGCGAGCTTTGGCGACCTGATAGATGTCGATGCGATCGTTGATCAGCACCGTGACATGCGCTGGGAGCCGGCCAACCAGAGCCTCCACCAGGTGCAACACCTCCCTGGCTTCGGCGTGCTTCTCCCGCACCTGGACGGTGGTGACCCCGCCGGCAACAGCTTCTTGGACGGTGCGCACCACGCTGCGTCCACACCGGCGAGCCTGGGACGAATCAGTCACCAGGTAGATCGACAAGTCGATGGTCATGACAGCCGCCCCCGATCGATCACCGTGTCGGCATCGATGCTGCTGAGGCAATCCAGGAGTGCCACAGCGAAGGAGCCCGGCTGATCGGCCCGAGCGAGCGCCCTTTCCCCGGCCACGGCATAGACCGTTGCGGAGACCACCGCGCTGGTCAGGGGCGCCTCACCCACGGCCAAGAACGCCGCCATCACCCCGCCGAGGGCGCAGCCGGCACCGGTGATCCTGGTGAAGAGGGGCACGCCGTTATCGATCCGCACCACCTCTTGCCCGTCGGTGATGAGATCAACCGGACCGGACACCGCCACCACCGCGCCGGTGGCTTGGGCCAGCTCACCGGCGGCAAAACGCGCTTCGTCCACCGCGTCGGCCGCATCAACACCCTTGCCACCGCCGCCATGGCCGGCCAGCGCACGGATCTCGGAGGCATTGCCGCGAATGAGGGTCGGTCGAAGGTCAAGCAGGCGACGCGCCAACTCGGTGCGCACCGGAAGACTTCCCACCGCGACCGGATCGAGCACCCAGGGGGTGCCGGCATCGTGGGCTGAGAATGCAGCTTCCAGCATGGCTTCACGGTGGTCTGGGGCGGGCGTGCCCAGGTTGATCAACACCGCACCCGCGCTGCGGGCCAGAATCCCGGCTTCGCCAGGCAGGTCGACCATGGCGGGGCTGGCACCTACCGCCAGGATCGCATTGGCGACGACGTTGGTCGTCACCGTATTGGTCAGGCATTGGATCAAGGGCTGCGACTCCCGCAGCCGGGTCATCATGGAATCGGTGGACTGAAGCCAATCAAAATCGACGCGCAACATGCGCAACATCCCTTCGCTAGTACGAACTAGATCAGGTTCGACGGGTGTGATCTCAGCCCCGAAATCTGGGGCACCCCGTGTCACTTAGGTTCCTCACCATAGCCCACCGCCGGGCAGCCGCGTCACAACGACCCGGGCGGCGACAGCCTTCGATCAGGCCAAACGTTGGCCCACCATCTCGCCCACCTCAGGACGAAAGCCGCGCACCACCAGGTAGGCGGCGAACCAGATCTCGAAGGCGAAGATCGGCGCCGCCAAGGCACCGGCCACCGGGCCGCTGAGCCCCACGACGCCGAACAGTTGCAGCCCATTGCTCACCAGAATCAGGACGCCACCGACCATGCCCAGCAGACCGATCACCGGGAACACGATGCGCCAGCGCCAGATGAGATAGCCGATGATGATGCTGTTGACGCTGATGATCAAACCCTGCCCCACAAGGAAGGACGCCTGGTGCAGCCCGACCAGCGCCTGCGCGATGGCTGGATCCACCCCGGCGGACTGCTGAGCGAGCCACACCAGCGCCAACATGGGCAGCGCACCGGCGAGGATGACCGCCCCTTCCAAGGTGCGAAGCGTCAAGAAGGCCTGACCCAGGGACGGCGCGTTGGCCACCAGCACCGGAAGGAGCGCAAGCGCGGTACCCACACAGCCCAGGGCCAGCGCAGTGTCCAAGGCAATACCCCAGGTGACTGCAGCCAGCCCCGGGGAAGCTGCGACGTCAGCCGGAGCCGAAAGCGCAGTGCCGTAGACCAGCACAGCGGCGACCGAGGTGACATGGGTGGAGAAGTACAGCAGACCAGCGACCAGGGCCCGCAGACGAAGCGATGACATGGGTGACTCCCTCATGAAGTATACGCCGTATAGCGCGATAGTCCGAGGCTAGCTATACGCTGTATATATGTCAACGCCCAGCACCTCACCTCGAGCGCTCTCCCGGGCCAAGGTCGTGAGCACCGCGATCGAACTGGCCGACCGACTCGGGCTGGAGGCCACCAGCATGCGCCGGATCGCCGAGGAACTCGGGGTGACCCCCATGGCGCTGTACACCCACATCGGCAATCGCGAGGAACTCATCGACGCGATGGTCGACACCGTCATCGAGCAGATCGGCCAGGCCGCCACCGACCTGACCTGGAAAGACCAACTTCGCAGCCAAATCCTCGTCGCACGACGCGTGATCCTGAACCACACCTGGACCACAGCCGCCATCGAAAGCCGCACCCTGGCCAGCCCGACCGTCCTGGCCTACATGGATTCGCTGATGGGCATTCTGCGTAGCGGCGGGCTCTCCTTCGACCTGGTTCACCACGCCATGCACGCCCTGAGCACCCGCATGTGGGGCTTCACCCGAGAGGTGTTCCCGACACCACAACTCCCCGCGGACCCCGATCAGCGCGCCACCGCATTACAGGGATTCGCGAGCGAGTACCCCAACATCGTGGGAATGACCGGCACCATCGAAGGCTCTGGCGGGAGCTGCGATTCCGACGCAGAGTTCCGCTTCGCCCTCGACCTGCTCCTGGACGGCATCGAGCAGCGTCACGCTCACGGCTGGACTTCGGACATCTGACCGATCAGGACCTGCGAGCCTCCGCAGCCGAGGCTCCGTTGACCGCCACCACCGCACTGTCAACGCCTGAGGTCTTGTTGGCGCCATAGATCACCGATCGGTGGCCACCGTAGCCCCCATTGAGCATGATGGCCGGACCGTTGACAGCACTGATGGCATTGGCCTCAACGCGCACCTTTCCTCGATAGATGGTGACTGCGCCGAAGCCTTGCCCCACCGTGGCGATGGTGTTGTGCTCGATCACCACTGTGGACGCATCGGCCACATTCGACACCGTGATGCCGCGCTGATCATCGCGGCGTTTCCCGGCGATGCGATTGTGATGGATCCGAATGTTGGAGTACACCATCGGCGTTCCGTCCTGGTGAATCTGAATGGTGTGGCCCATATGCAGGCCGGTCAAGGTGTTGTGGGCGATCTCAACATCGTCGGCCCCGTTTTGGATGTAGATCCCGTGGTTGTTGTTGATGATGTCCCGCCCGACCGGGTCGACGAAGGTGTTGCCCAACACCTGCCAGCCGTCGCCTTGAATCGACACGATGCCGGTTCCGGTATTGCTGTGAGCATCGGTGATGGCCAACCGACAACCCACGACGCGCACATGCGCCGCCCCCGATTCCGGGGTACTGGAATCGGCAGTGTTGCCGCCGCCATAGATCGAGGCCGGTTCGGCAACCATGCTCAGCCCGGCGATCGTCACCCAGGAGGCCACGCGCCCCGGTCCTGCCGAGAGGTAGAAATTGGGACGCCCGCCAGAACCAACCCCGGTATTGACCAGCTTGGGATGCTCACCGGGATAGGCCACCAGGGCTACCGGACGATCCTTGGTGCCGCCGTGATCAAGCACGATATTGGCTTCGTTCCACCCCGCATCGTCGTAGTGACCCGCATAGGTACCGGTTCGCAAGTAGACGGTGTCGCCAGGACGTAGCCCGGTCACCGCCGCCCGCAGGGACGACGGGTCGACCACCACCACTCGGCCCGGTCGCACCCGCACCTCGACGCGATGGCCACCGACCATCAAAGACTGAGCCCCTTTCGGGACCCGCACGACAGTACGGGCATTGCCATGACTGACCACCGGCCAACTCGCCACAGCCGAGTCGATGCCGTATACCGTCACCCAGGCACCAACCGGCGCGGAGGTGAGATCTGGATAGACCGTGCCGGAAACCACCGCAGAGGCCGACGGCGAAGCCTCCTCAGACGGCGACGGGACGTCCGGGGTTGCCGAGGCCGAACTCACTGGAGGAGCCGGTAGCACCTCCGAGGCTGACCCACACCCGGCGAGCAGTCCCGCCACCATGACCACCACCACGATGCTGCCGCGTCGATCCATGCCGGCGATTGTGGCAGCCCAAGGGTGGCGCCCACAGGATCCTCACCAGGCAGCGGACACCCGATCCACCCCCGAGCAGCGCCCTCCACCACAGTGCACAGCGTCGGACCGCAAGGTTCGAGTGTGGTTACGACACCGATCCGGCAGGCACCGGGCGACCACGCGAGGTCAACCCGAAGCGAACCAGCGGGGCGGCCGCCAGAACCACCACTGCCGCAGCGAGGGCAGCAATCCCCGCTACCGCCGATTCAGGGGCAAGCACCAGGCGCCCGAAGCCGATCCAGCCCAGCCCCCAGGCCATAGCCGCTGCAACCGCCCACCGTCCTTCGAGCCTCAGGGCCAGCCACACCCCCAAGAAAGCAGCGACAGCCAGCGTCGCCACCGTCCAGAACTCCGCTTGGGCTCCCACCGCGGGGATCCCGCTGTTGACCAGCGCGGCTGCGATATTGGCGACCGTGGCGACACTCACCCAGCCCAGGTAGAGCCCGAAGCTTCCATCGGTGATCACCGATTCCAGGCGTCCACCACTCGGGAAGCGTCCCAGAGTCTGTACGACCACGCCCAGCAGCAGCGCCAACACCGCGATCACGGCCACGCTGAGCCAGATCTGGCCGGCCTGAACCACCATCAACCAGACACCATTGAGCACCATCGTGAAGGCAGCAGGGACGGCGATGGCCTCAGCGCGCTGGGAGTCCCGCGACACCGGCAGCAGTTGCCAGATCGTGTAGGCGAACAGCCCCAGGTAGATCACCGACCAGATCTGGAAGGCCGGGGTCGCCGGCGCAACCAAGGTGGCATCGGCGGCAAGGCTGCCGTTGATGCTGGCCTCGACCGGCGTACCGATCAAGCCAAATCCATACAGGGTGCCCAGCAGCATGAGCAGCGCACCCACCAGAACCAACCATCGACGTGGTGTCACCATGATCAAACCTCCGTAACATTAGACAAAATCGTTACATGCAGATCACTTCAGCGCTAGAGAAACGCTGCAAACCTTAGACAAAATGCGTAGCGTCGAGCGCCAAGACCCTCCGAAGCGCCGTACCATGGCGGTGTCATGGTCACCATCAAGCAAGCCGCCGCATTGACCGGCGTCTCTGAGCACACCCTGCGCGCCTGGGAAGATCGCTACCAGGTGGTGACTCCACTGCGCACCGCATCGGGCTACCGCACCTACTCCGAACAGGATCTCGACCAGGTACGCACCATGACGTCGCTGGTCAACAGCGGGCTACCGGCCCGAACCGCCGCCGCCGAGACCCGGCGACGCCACCAACTCGGCGCCGACGAGGATCCCTTCGCCGAGTTGATCGCAGCGGCTGCCAGCCTGGACGCCAAACGCCTGGAGGCCGAACTGGGCCACCGCTTCGCCACCCACGACTTCGACACCCTGGTTCGCTGGTGGCTGCTGCCGGCGCTAACCCGTCTCGGAGAGGCGTGGTCCGAAGGCGTCGTCACGGTGGCCGGCGAGCACCTAGTCGCCGCTCAACTCATGCGCCGCCTCAGCAGCGCCTACGACGCGGCCGCGCCCGGCGCCGCCGGTGCCAGCGTGCTCATCGGCGCACCGCCGGGAGTAGACCACCAGTTGGGCGCCTTCGCCTTCGCCGTGGCCTGCCGTCGCCGGGGGCTCGATACCACCTACCTGGGTGCCCAAATGCCGCTATCGGCCTGGCAGGACGCTGCCGAACGCTCCCACCCGGCCGCCGCAGTCACCACCGTCCCACGCCGCCGGGATGCACCGAAGGTGGCTCGTCTCGGCGCGGAATTGGGCACCCTCGGCATCCCGCTGTGGGTGGGCGGACGCTACCAGCACCTCGGCGCTGATCCGTCCCGGCAACTGGGCCACGACATCCCTCAGGCTGCCCAGACACTGGCCGAAGCCCTCGCCGCAACGCCGAACGCTTCGTCCCCGCGCACCCCGGACAGAAAATAACCTTCCCGTAATCGGGGGACGTGTGGTTGTAACGCGATGGTGGTTGTCTGAGTCTGGGACCAACGTCGATCTCTCCAGACAAGCCACTCGAAAGGGAACCGACCGTGACGACCACCACCCTCGAATTGCACGGAGTCACCGCCCACAGCACTTTCAGCAACGGCGTCATGCGCGACTGCACCCTTGACGAGCCCAATGTCATCTCGACCTGCGTGGGCGATTTGATCCCGCGCTACGAGAAGCTCGAGGTGCGCACCAAGCCCGGCCAGTCGCTGTCCTTCTACAAGTCCGGCGCGCTGCGCACCGTCTATCTGGAGGACCAGACTGAGATCGATACCCCGATCGGCCCACTGAAGGCCGAACTGGTGAGCTTCTATGAGGACGGATCGCTCAACACGGTGTTCCAGCTCAACGGCCAGCTCAGCTACGCCTGGACCGAGAATGACGAAGCCGCCCTTGCCGAGGAGTGGTCGCTGGACTTCGACTTCGACCGCATCACCACCAAGCTGATCTCGCTTCGGTTCTACCCCACTGGCGAGATCCGCAGCCTGACCTTGTGGCCTGGCGAATCGTTGATGCTGAAGACCCCGATCGGCAAATGCCTGGTCCGCACAGGCATTCGGCTGCATCCCAACGGCGCCCTGGCATCCTTCGAGCCAGCAGTTCCCATGATGATCGACACTCCGATCGGGCCGGTCTCGGCCTATGACGTGGATGCCTTCACCGTGGATGGAGACCAGAACTCGGTGCGCTTCGACGAGGCCGGCCGCCTGGAGCACGTGATGACCGCCGGCACGATCGTGGTCGAGGCCGCAGACAGGACCACCACCAGGATCAACTCCAATACCCGTTATGCGCTGACCGCCGACATTCCGGTGAAGCTCGCTATCGAGATCGCCTTCCACGGCGACCAGGTCACGATCGACAACAGCTTGGAGTCACACACCTTCACCGTCGCGGAGTGCACCTTTACCACCCTCAGTGAGATCGAGTCCACTGCGCTGACCGCCTGCGACATGCGCTGCGAAACCGGTGCGGGTGCCGACTTCGGCACCGATGGCTGCACCAGCGGCGGCTGCGGCACCAGCAGTGGCGGCTGCGGTGGCGGTAGCTGCAATACCGCTCACGAGCCGTGCGAGAACTGCTCGGATGGCAAATGCACCGGGATGTGCGCCTGACGACGCTGCGAACGCGTTATGGCCGGGTCCGCTCATGGCCATGGCGCGGCCTCTAGCCGACGTCCTCTTGACGGATCTCCTGGGTGGGCTCGTCGGCTGCTGCGGGTTCCTCGATGGGATCGGCAGTGACCGGCGTCGCCGATGTCGGGGGCACCGGGGCGGAAAGGTCGATGGTGCGCACGGTGCGCGGCGCCAACGGGGCCGACACGTAGGTGGGTCGGGTGATCGGGATCGGGTCCCACAAGGAACCCACCGGTTGCACCGGCAGGCTCAACTCGATGGAGTGCTCGTGGGTGGCGTCGTCCACCGCGTCCAACGACAGCGCGGTGGTCTCCTCCTCACCTCCGGCACGGATCTCCTCGGCGCGACGATCCAGGTCGGCCCGCATGGCGCGCACACTGAATCGAGCAACGGCCAGGAAGGCGACGATCAGCCCGAACGGGATCAGCGCGGCCCACCATTCGCCGATGCCGAAAGCCGCCAATCCGGCCACCACGAGTTGAACCACCAGCAGGAAGATCAAGACTCGGCGCCGGCGCTGCGCGGCCTGGGCGTCCAGCAGCCGCAACTCCCGCAACTTTGCCCGTCGGGTGAGCGGGGTGGAGATCTCGACCCCGGCGGGCACAGCCTCAGCCAAGGACATTCCGTGCTGGACGATGGTGACCGGCATCACCTGTTCAACCTGATCCAATCCATCGACCAGATCATCAGCGCGATGCCGCAAGAAATAGGGCACTAGGTACACCAACCACGCCGCTGCGATAGCGCCGAAAATCAGCCCAGTGAAACCCATAGTCACAACGCTAAAGGCCACAGCAGTATTCGCCGTCCACCCGCGGCGGAGTGTCGAGGAATACCCCGCAACTGCCCAGCATCAGCCCTGCTCGCGGCCCCGCAGGTAGGCGCCGAGCACAGAATCGCTGACCTCTTCAGCGGTGAGCACGAACATGTCGTGGTCCCGCCAGGCGCCGTTGACATGCATGAAGCGCTCGCGTCGGCCCTCCAGGCGAAAGCCCAACTTGTGCACCACCGCCAAGCTGTTGGTGTTCTCCGGACGAATCGCGATCTCGATGCGATGCAATCCAATGGCGAAGCAATGATCAACAGCCAGGGCGACCGCAGTGGGAATGATGCCGCGCCCCGCCCAAGCCGGATCGATCCAATAGCCGATCTGGGCCCAACCCGCCGACCCGCGTTGAATCCCCGACACCGTCACCTGGCCGACAAATCGCGGCGGCTCACCGGGCGGGGTGAAGTCGACAGCCCAGGGCAGAGCCAGCCCCGCTTTGGCTCGGCGATCCATCATCCGCACCAACTGAGCGAAGGTATAGGTCGCATCGCTCGACTTCGGGGGCCGCGTGGAGTCCCAGCGGCGGAACCACTGGGGGTCCGACGAACGAATGCGGGTCCAGGCCGCTTCATCACTGCGTCGCACCGGACGCAAGCTCACCGGCGGGTGCTCCAGCCGCACCGGCCATCCCGGCTTGGCCATCAGCGTCCGCGCCTCAGTCCAGAACCCAGCACACCACACCGCTGCCGACGGCCAAAGTGCCCATTCCCGCAGGCACGAACACCACGGTGTTCGCATCGGACAGCTCTGCGGCACCTTGGTCACCCACGAAAGGCAACGGGCGCACGCCGGTCGAACTGCTGTGCGCCAAGACCAGTTGAGTGCGCACCGGGTCGCTCGCCAACGGACTGCTGAGCTGACCGTCGACCAGTTCGGGATCGGTGACCTCCTGGCCACCGAGGCGTTCGACCAAGGGGCGTCCGAAGAGTTCATAGGCCAGATAGGCACGCACCGGGCTGGACGGCAGCACCAGCAGCGGGACCCGATCCGGCCCGACCATTCCGAAGGCCAGCGGGACGTCGAAGCCGTCCACGTCGGCAATGTCGAAGGCGCCCATGTTCGCCAAGCCCGGAATGAGCTTGGTGACGTCGTCAGCGACCAGCACCAGCAGATCAGCACGGACCAGTTGGTCGTTCAGCGCATCGGTCACCGCCCGCGGCTCGGGGGTGATGATCCCGGAGGTGAACACTTGCGCGCCATCTTCGCGCAAGCTGGCCGCCAGCAAGGTGGTGGTCGAGTCGTAGCGTTCCGTGAGCCGGGTCAGCGGCAGGCCCGGCTCCACCAGGCCCGACACTGCAGTCACCAGCGCAGCCCGCGGACGGGGCCTGGCCAGCACCTTGTCGAAGCCGACTTCGGCGATGAGACCCAGAGCCCGTGGGGTGAGCATGGCACCGTGGCCGAGCAGTTTGTCCCCATCAGCAACCCGAGATCCAGCCAGCCACAGGTTCTGTTGGAACCGGGCTTCGACCAGGAATTGCACCTCGTCGCCGGCCACCTGGCCGTCATGGAGTGGAACCACCGCATCGGTACCCTCCGGAACTGGAGCCCCGGCGGCGACTTTGAGCGCCGTGCCCGGGGTCAAGGCTGCGCCTCGCACATCACCGGCGGCGACCTCACCTTTGACCGGGAGGATCACCGGACGCAGCTCACTGGCACCCACCAGGTCCGATGCGCGCACGGCCCAACCGTCCACGGTGGCGGAGGTGTAGATGGGCAGGTCGAGATCGCAGGTCAGGGATTCGCACAGGGTCAATCCGCTGGCCTCCATCAGGCCGATCCCGAAGGGTCGCATCTCTCCGATGAGGGACAGCAGGTAGTCGCGGTGCTCATCGATTCCGCGCAGCCCATTGACATCTGTCCCCGGCGCTCCAGGCAGACGTTCCAGCTGCAGTTGGGCAGGTTTCGGCGCCGGCTGCTCCACCGGCTCCGGTGTTGCTTTGGCACGCGAGAACAAAGGCATGCGTTTACCATAAATCAATGCATCCCACCCTCGGGGAAGGCCAGCCGATATCCCCAGGTCAGGCTGAGCGCAAGGCTGCCCTGCGAGCCCAGTTGCAGGCCGGGCGCAGCGAACGCCTACCCAACGCCCCAGCCGAAGCGGCACGGACCGCGCGGGCGCTGGCAGCCTGCTCCTCCGCGGTGGTCGTGGCCGCCTATCTGGGCCGCGTGCTCGAGCCGTCCACCGATGAGTTGATCGACGCCCTGTGGCGATCCGGCGTGCGAGTGCTCCTGCCGGTGCTGACCACCGAACCGTCCTGGGCCTGGTACGCCGGAGCCGACCACCTACGACCGGGCCCTCGCGGGATCCGGCAACCCGACACCACGCCGATGGGGGCCAAAGCGCTGGCCGAGGCTGAATGGATCTGGCTGCCCGGCCTGGCCGGCACCCCTGCTGGCGCACGACTAGGAACCGGCGGTGGGTGGTATGACCGGGCGTTGCCCCATGCCGATCCGGCGGCGACCAGAGGCTTGCTCCTCTTCGATGACGAGGTGCTCGCCGAGTTGCCCACCGAGCCGTGGGATCAGCCGGTTGATGTGCTGATCACCGAGCGGCGACGCCTCGATGTGGCCGGGAATACGAAACGGCCGTTTCAGAGTTGACATGAAGGCTCGCTACGATGCCCGCGAGTTCAAATCCAGGAAGTGATCATGCCCACCTATCAATACCGCTGCACCGAGTGCGGAGCCGAGCTTGAAGTTGTTCAGAAGTTCAGCGACGACTCCCTGACCGTCTGCCCCGAGTGCTCGGGTGGATTGCGCAAGGTGTTCAACGCAGTCGGTGTGGTCTTCAAGGGTTCCGGCTTCTACGCCACCGACAACCGCACCAAGGGAACGACCGCTGCCGCTGCGCCGGCCAAGTCTGAGGCTGCCACCCCCTCCCCCGCCGCCAGCGCGCCGGCCACGACGTCAACCAGCTCCACCGGCGAAGGCTCGGCCGCCTGAGCTTTCGCGGCAGCCTGTGGATGGCTGACCGCACCACGCCGAGGTGCCGATACTCCCCGGCGTGAGTTCCTTCTTCGATTCGGCTTTTCGGGCCTTTCGCCGCTATCGCCGCTGGGTTGCCGCAGTGCTGACTGTCATTGCCGTGGCCGCGGGGCTGAGCACACTCAGTTCGGCGGCCGCCGATGGACGCCCCACCGTCGTCGCCGCCCGCCCCATCCCCAGCGGAACGGTGATCAGCGAGGCCGATCTGACCCTCGTGCGGCTGCCAGCCTCCGCAGTCCCAGCAGAGGCCTTCAACCACCCTGACCAGGTGGTTGGACGACAGGCGTTGAGCGAGATCGCCGTCCGGACGGTCATCGGCGAGCCCGAGTTGCTCAGCGATGAGCTGACCGGCACCACGGGCATGCTGAAACTGCCCGTTCATTTCAGCGACTCGGCGGCGGTGTCGTTACTGCGCAGCGGCCAACACATCGACATCTTCGGCCCTACGGGTTCGGCCGGCGGCTTTGCCTTGGTGGCTACGAATATCGCGGTGCTGGCGATCCCACAGCCAGACCAGGGTGGAGCGTGGAGTGGCGACGGCGCGGCGCTGGTGGTCGTCGAGGTGAATCCCGAGCAGGCTGCCGCCATCTCGGCGGCGTCGTCGAGCACATCGTTGAGTTTCGCCTTACGGTGAAGCCGTGCCCGCCAGGCCGGCGCACATCTGCAACCCGAAGGAGCTTTCTATGGCTGGTTTTCGAAAATTCCTGATGCGCGGCAATCTGATCGAGGTCGCCGTCGCCTTCATCATCGGCGCCACCTTCGCCTCGGTGACCTCCACCTTCACCCAACTGGTGATGGATGTCATCGGGGCCATCATCGGCGGGCAGCCGAACTTCGACTCGGTCACCATCGGCCAGGTCAACGTCGGTCACTTCATCACGGCGGTGGTGACCTTCGTCCTCACCGCAGCGGTGGTGTATTTCGGGATTGTGAAGCCTTCTGAGTTGTTGCGCACCCGGTTTGCCACCGAGCAGGCCGCAGAGCCCGCAGCACCCACCTCTGAGGATCTGTTGGCCGAGATCCGCGACCTGCTCAAGGAGCAGTCGGCCCCGTAGACCAGGCCCTCGGGCGAACTCACTGCCCCCAGTGGGGCGGGACGTCGGCGAGCAGCCGCCGCTCATCGGCGTTGAGCGGACGCGGTGGCGACGGTGGCCGCTTCTCGACGGTTTCCAGATCGAGAAGGGCCCGCAGGCTACGCAGCGCAGCCTGGAGCTGTGCGGGCCCACAGCCCTGACGCAGTTCGGCTGGGATGGGGTGTGGCCAGGGTCGTTGGTCGTCCAGAACCTCTCGGGCATGGCTGGAGATTCGCTGAGCTGTCCAGCCGGCCTGGGCCAAAGCCGCGACTACCCCGGCAGGGTCAGGGGCATCAGAGGCGGGCAGCGCAAGATCCACGTCGATCAAGGCATAGGCCAAGGCGGATTGCCAGCGGGTCATCGATACCACTGCGGCCTTCCCGAATCGGACAGTTCGAGATCGCCGCTGATCCGGCAGGGCTCCTCGAAATGCCATTCCCCCTGCACCCGCAGCGAGCGGGCCGAAGCCAGCGAAGGCACGACCTGAACCAGTCGATTGAAGTCCTGAATCAGCTTGTAGTGGTCGGGGTCCAGCGCGATTTCGGGGATCGTCGTGACCGCGGTCAGCCGCCCGTCCCGGCCGAGCTGAAACACATCGGAGCGAAGCAGCATCAGCTCGTTGGTGGTCTTGACCGGCAAGAACCGATCCCGGCCGACGGCGACCGCAGCAGCACCGGGGAACACCTCGATGGCCGCCCCCATGGCGGTCTCGAGTTGAATCACCTCCGGCGTGGCCGGATCGGCCGGATCCACACTCTTGCGGTTGCAGATCAGGGGCAGGCCCAAGACGCCGCCACGCTCGGTGAGGGTGTCGCGCAGTTGCACCAGGTTGAGCCACAGATTGTTGGTGTGGAAATACGGGTGCCGATGCTCATCGGTGAAGAAGCCCAGGTCTTCGGCAGGAGTCTGGGCAGTCTCACGCAGAATCAACTGGCCGTCGCTGCGCCGGATGGCAAGGTGGCCACCCTTGCGATCGTTAATGGTGCGCGGGCACACCTCGGCGGCGTAGGGCGCGCCGCTGGCTGCGAACCAGCCAGCGAGGTCGGCATTGGGTGCCGCCCCCAGATTGTCCCCGTTGGCGATGGAGGCGTAGCGGAAGCCGGCATCGATCAGGGCGTCCAACAGTCCGCTGCTCAGCAGGGAGGCGTAGATGTCGCCGTGGCCGGGCGGGCACCACTCCAGACTGGGATCGGCCGGCCATTCCACCGGGCTAAGTCCGTCGGCCAGAATCTTGGGTTCGGCGCTTTGCAGGAAGTCCAGCGGCAGGTCACCTACCGGCAGGTCCGGGTAGCGCTGAAGGTAGTCCACGGTGTCGTCATGGGTGCGGAAGCTGTTCATGAAGATCAGCGGCAACCGTGCTCGGTAGGTCGCTCGCGCGTGCTTGACCTGGGCCACGATCAGGTCCAGGAAGGTGCGGCCATCGCGTACCGGCAGCAGCGTCTTGGCTCGGTCCAGCCCCATAGAGGTACCCAGACCACCGTTGAGCTTGATCATGACGGTCTGCTGCATCGCCGCCTGTGCGTCGCCGGGACGGATCGTCAGACAGGTCAACTGCGGTGGGTCCAGCAAGGGCTGAATGGAGGTTTCGGGGATCATTCCCGAGTCACCACTGGCGCATAGCCGCCAATTCCGAGCGAAGTTGTCCATCGCGGGACGGCTGATTCCCGCGGCACGCATCTTGTCCAGGCTCCGCTGCAGCGCCACTTCGGTCATGACTGTGATGCTAGGCCACATCCGACCAACCGGCAGCACTCACCGAGGCTTCCTACCCCGGCGCTCCCTCAGATCAGGGAGCTTGCTGCGGGGCATCCTCATGAGGGTGTGGAGACATGAAGAGAGTGACGCACCTCGAAGGGCTTTAAGCCGTCTACCCACCCCCAGGAGACAACATCGAGTGCGTCACTCTCGCTTGGGAGGTTACCCGAAGCACGACGACCGTGCCAACCCTTCTCCTCAGATCGTGGGCCTTAGACAGCGAATCGTGACCTGGATCGCCGACACCAGGCGAGGAGCACGGTCGCGGTAGGCTGACACCGCCCTTATGGGCCCGGCCCCATAGCTCAGGGGATAGAGCAGAGGTTTCCTAAACCTTGTGTCGCAAGTTCGAATCTTGCTGGGGTCGCCAGAGGTCCTGTGTGCCTTCGGTTGACGCTTCTCATTTGGTCTTCGGCTGAGTGGTGACGGTGTTTCGGTTGATGGGTTACGCCTACTTCGGTTGTTTGGTGACACTCCTGTGTATGAGGGAGATGTCAGTGGCTGAGCAGCGGTACGAGGCCGTTCGTGCGGTGATCGCCGACGGTGAGACGGTGACGGAGGTGGCGGCCCGGTTCGGGGTGTCACGCAAGACGGTGCATGTGTGGCTGTCGAGGTATGAGGCTGGTGGCCTGGAGGGTCTGACCGATAGGTCGCATCGGCCCCGGTCGTGTCCTCACCAGATGCTGGCCGAGGTCGAGGTTGTTTTGGTCGAGCTTCGGGTTCGTCATCCGGGTTGGGGGCCACGCCGGTTGAGCTTCGAGCTGGCCAAGCGCGGGATGGCGGTATCGGAGTCGGCGGCGTATCGGGCTTTGGCGCGGTTGAACCTGATTGATCCGGGTCAGCGGCGACGCCGGGATCGGCGGTGGCGCCGCTGGGAACGTGGTGAGCCGATGGAGTTGTGGCAAATGGACACCGTTGGTGGGTTCCTGCTGGCTGACGGGACCAAGGCGAAGGCGTTGACCGGGGTTGATGACCATTCCCGGTTCTGTGTGTCGGCGTTCCTGATGCCCAGGGAATCATCACAGAAGGTTGTTGCTGGCTTGATGCTGGCGCTGCAGCGGTACGGGACACCGGCTCAGATCCTGACCGATAACGGCAAGGTGTTCACCGGCCGGTTCAACCATCCACCCGTCGAGGTGTTGTTCGACCGAGTCTGTCGAGAGAACGGGATCGAGCACCTGCTGACCCGGCCGCGTTCACCAACCACGACCGGAAAAGTGGAACGGTTCCACCGAGCTTTACGTACCGAGTTCCGCACCGACCGGGTCTTCACCTCGATCGGTGCGGCCCAGGCCGAACTCGACGAATGGGTCGACGACTACAACCAACGCCGCCCCCACCAAGCCCTGGACATGGCCACCCCGTCCGACAAGTTCTTCACCAACGACCCGGCCCCGGTCACCCCGCTACGTCAACCAGTCGTGAGCCTGCGTCCCGACACCGACCGCGGCGATGGGCAATGGGTCACCCGCAGGGCCTCCGCGGTCGGAGTCGTGTGCGTCCAATGGCAACAAGTCTGTCTCGGCACAGCAGCCGCCGGCCGACCCATCGACGTATGGGTCACCGACCACGTCCTGCAGTTCTACGACGGCGACCAACTCATCCGAACCCAACAACGCAACAGCAAAGGAGAGATCAGAGTGAAAAGAGCCCAAATCCCCAGCGGACAACGTAACCTCAAACCCGGTGACACCAATCAAGCGAAGTAGCCCTGTCACCCATCAACCGAAGACTTACAGGGTCGCCAGAGGTCCCGGTGTTCTCCGCAGGCTCAGGCCGACACCTCAGACCTGCGCTTTACGAGAGCGTAGGAGTCCGTATTCCCCGCAGAGTCAGGCCGACGCGCGAAGGGTCTCCAGGATCGGGGTCGTGGGCCGACCCAGCAGACGAGAAAGCTCGCCGGTGACGACGTTCAGCTCGCCGGCGGCGATGGCGGCGTCCACCCCGACGACGAACCCGATCAGGCCAGCATCCAGACCGAGGCCGGCAAGCACCTCACTCTTGGCGACCGCATCGACCCGACGCACGGCGACCGGGCGTCCCAGCACCGTGGCGAAATCAGCCGCCAAGTCATCGAAGCTCCAGGCCACATCACCGGAAAGGGTGAGCGTCTGGCCCACCTGGGAGCCAGCCAGCACGACCGCGGCAGCTTCGGCCAGGTCGGCGCGGGCCGCACTAGCCACCCGACCATCCCCGGCAGCGGTGAGAATCTCACCGGTCTGCGCCGCGGTGGCCAAATCACTCAGATAGTTCTCGTGGTACCAGTTGTTGCGCAGGATCACGTGCGGCACCCCGGAGGCGGCCAGGGCTTGCTCGGTCGCCCAATGCTCGGGAGCCACCGGGTTGATTGAGGCATCAGCGCCGGGGGCACTGGTGTAGACGATGCGTCCGACCCCGGCAGCCTTGGCGGCATTGATGACGGCCAGATGCTGCTGGGCACGCTTGCCGAACTCATTTCCCGAAACCAGCAGCAGCGAGTCGACCCCCGCCAAGGATCCGGCCAAGGCCTCCGCCTGGTCGTAGTCGAATTCCCGTACGGCTACGCCTTGATCGGCCAGTGACGCCGCAGCGTGCGGATGGCGGGCCAAGGCCAAGATCTGATCGGCGGGGGTGCCCCGACGCAGCAGGTGCTCGACGACGAGCCCACCTAGATGGCCAGTGGCTCCGGTGACAGCAAGGGTCATGATGTTCTCCCAGGGGGTAAGTTGCTAACTGTTGGTTAGTACTATACTCCAGTTAGGAACTTTGCCAAGGGGTGATCTCATGACCCAAGCCTTCGACGCCTTCAGCCCGCACTGCCCGTCACGATCCGTGGTTGATGACGTGACGGACCGCTGGCCGGCGCTGGTCCTGGTCGCCCTGCTCGAGGGCCCACGCCGGTTCGCCGAGACCGCCCGGATCGTGGGCGGCATCAGTGATCGGATGCTGTCGCGCACCCTCACCACCCTCACCACCGACGGGCTGATCGTGCGCACCGATCACGGCGAACGGCATGTGGAATACGAACTCAGCCCCGTCGGACGCCCGGTCGCGCTCGCCCTGAAGGGCCTGGTGGCAGCCGTCTATGCGGCAATGCCGGAGATCCTGCAGGCGCGGGCGTCCGCCCAGTCACGGTCCACCCAGGCACCCTCCGCGCAGGCACCCTCCACCCCGTCACACTGAGCCGAGGTCGGCGTCCTCGGGCGCACTGAGCGCCTGCGCGGGCTCGGCTTCTTCAGCCGGTTCGACGGTGGCTTCCAGCAGGGTTCCGCCCAAGCCCTGACGATCACCACGCAGCGCAATGCGCACCGCCTCAGGATCGGCGGTGGAGGCCTCAAGCCGCCGAATCAGGCTGGCGCGCAATGTGGCCAGCTCGTCGCGACGATCCTGCGGCACATCGGCCATCAGATCGTCCAGCAGCACCATCAGGCGCCGGGTCACCTGAGGCTGCCCGATTCCAAAGGTCATGATCTCCAGCAAGCCCAGCAAGACCACATCGGACCAACTGGGAATACGAACGATTACCTCACCCGCGCCGGCAGCGATCCGCTGATCTCCGAGTTGCTGATGAGCCGCCACCCGCAGCACCCCCTCGATCTCATCCAGGGATCGCACAGCCGTGGTCGGATCGTTGACCGCCGGCGACAACGCGCGGATCGCAACGTCAACCAGCAGCCGCAAGGAGTAGAAGGCGTCGTGCCGCAGGGATCGCTCCTGGTCCACCACAACGGTCCCGGCGAATCGGCCGGAGACCTTCACCGGCGCCGACTTGCCGTCGGCCGCCCACACCCGCATGAGCGCGGATCCTTCACTGACGGCATCGCCGACCTGCACCCGCATAGCGATGCGCAGGCGCCGCCGCCTGGCCAGACTGCGCAGCACCCGCAGGTCAACCGCGATCACCTGACCGGCTCGCGAACTGCGCACCACCAGTGGTGCAACGGCGTCGACGCCCGCTGCTCCTGCCCCTTCAGCGGCCATGCCGGCCAGCCGGGTGCCCCGCTGTTGCAGGTACCGACGCGCCTGGCGTCCGACTGCGGACAGCACCGCGTCGACGCGCATCCGACCGCCGACCGAATGCAGCAAGGCGATGAAGGCCGCCAAGCTCAGCAAGAGCAGCCCCACCGCAACCAGAATGGTCAACATCGGCACGAACTGCTCACGACCTGAGGAGCCCACGTCCAGCAGGCTCAGGAAGCTGAACGTGACCGTGGCGAGGAAGACCGCCAAGATCACCTGCGTCGAGCGGGCCCGCAGGAAGTGGGAGACCGTGCGCGGGGAGTACTGACTGGAGCCGAACTGCAACAACAGCACCACGAAGGAGAAGACGAAACCGGTGAAGGTGATCATGCCCCCGCCGATCGCACCCAGCAGCGAAAGCGCAGAGGTCGTCGATACATCAGATTGAGTGACACCCGCGATGTTGTCGAGCCAGTCATCCAGGGAAGTGACCACGCCATTGAGCCAGATTCCGAAAGCGACACCGAGGACCGGGATCACCCAGAAGGCACGCTCCCACCACAACTGAAGTCGGGCCAACCCCAGACGATTCATCCGCGCGACCTTTCGCTTCTTGAGGGCAACAGTCTTGCATCTGGGCCCCGCTTCGAGGCTCAGGGACGCCAACTCCCCGCCGTTGGCTGCCGGATCTGTTGACTGCGGCAATCAGGGAAGAATTCGAATCGCGGCGAGCATCGACTCACTGGCCTCAACGACCGCGCCGTTGACGGCCAGCTCCGACCGGTCCGCACGCCAATCGACGTGCGTGCCGGGGGTCACCTGGACGGCAGCAAGGGCGGCCAGCACAGCGTCCTCGGCGTCACTGACCCGGGCCACCTGGTAGCGCCCACTCGGGGCACTGAGCAGGCTCATCGTGGTCGGCGAAAGCAGCGAACCATCGGCGGCCGGGATCGGGTCGCCATGCGGATCGATGCGAGGGTGTCCCAGGCGGCGGTCGATGCGCTCCAGCAGGTCCTCAGAGACCGCGTGTTCCAGCCGCTCAGCTTCGGCATGAACCTCATCCCAGGCATAGCCCAGTTCGCTGGCCAGGAAGGCCTCCAGGAGTCGATGCCGGCGCACCATCGCCACCGCCAATCGGCGACCCAGCCGGGTGAGAGTCGCTGGCCGATAGGGCTGGTAGGTCACCAGCCCCTGCCCCTCCAAGCGCCGCAAGGTGACCGAGACATTGGCCGTCGTGGTGTGGAAGCGCTTCGCCAGCCCGGTGGTGGTGATCGGTGGGTCCCCCCATTCGGTGGCTGACCAGATCACCTTGAGGTAGTCCTGGGCGACCGGCGTGAGTTCTGTGACGTCCATCAACCCAACCCTAGGACGGTCAGTCCGATCAAGGTCACATTGAGCGCCACGATCAGACCCACGACGATCCAGGAGACCAGCTTCAGACCCAGCCGATTCGCCATGACCCCCATTACAGCCGGGTCGCTGGTGATCCGAACCAGCGGGACCAACGCAAAGGGAATGCCGAAACTCAGCAGCACCTGGCTGAGCACCAGGGCCCAGGTCGGATCGACCCCCAACCCCAGAATGACCAGGGCCGGCGCCAGCGTCACGACCCGGCGCAGCCACATCGGTATCTGCACCTTCAGCAATCCCGACATGATCGAGGCCCCGGCGTAACACCCCACCGAGGTGGAAGCCAGTCCGGAGGCCAGCAGCCCCACCGCGAACAGGGCGGCCACGACTGGCCCCATCGCCGCACCGATCGCCTGATGAGCAGCCTCAATGGAATCCGTCCCGGCGCCGGCGGAGAAGTTCGCCGCAGCCAACAACAGCATCGCGATATTCACCGTTCCCGCGATGAGCATGGAGACGAATACATCCCATCGGGTCGCGTGCAGCATTCGGGGCAACTCGGCGGGCTTGGGGTGGTGCCGATCGCGAGCCAGGGCGGAGTGGACGTAGATGGCGTGCGGCATCACCGTGGCACCCAACAGGCCTGCGGCCAGCAACACCGAATCGGGCCCGGCGAAGCGGGGAACCAACCCCTCAGCGACCTGCCCCCAGGACACATCGGAGACAAACAGACCGGCTGTGAAGCCGATGGTGATGACCAGGAGCAGACCCATGACAACGAACTCGAAGGGCTTCTGCCCGCGACGGCTCTGCACCGCCAACAGCAGCATCGACACCGCTCCGACGATGACCCCACCCAGCAGCAGCGGTACCCCGAAGAGGATCCACAGCGCGATGGCCCCGCCCAGAACCTCGGCCAGATCAGTGGCCATGGCCACCAGTTCGGCCTGCAGCCAATAGGTGATGCGCGGACCGCGGGACAATCGCTGGCCGATCAGTTCCGGCAGGCTGCGTCCGGTGACCAGGCCGACCTTGGCCGACAGGTACTGCACCAGCATCGCCGCGACATTGGCTGCGACCAGAACCCACACCAACAGGTAGCCGAACCGGGCTCCTGCGGTGAGGTTGGCGGCAACATTTCCCGGATCGACATAGGCGATCGCCGCGACGAAGGCCGGACCCCACAGCCACGACACTCGGCGGGGACGGCGCGGTGATCGCGGGTCCTCCCCGATGATGGCGGCGATCGGAGCACTCACAGAAGTTAATCTAGCTTTACTTATTGGCTGTGGGGGCGATCTTGCCCACCTTCGGCCGCTGAACCTGCTCGGACCGGCGCAACCAGCGGTGAGAGAATCGAAGCGACCCCAGGAGTGCTCATGCCACCGACCGAATCCGTCCCCAGCCGCGATTCCGCCCTCGCCGAGAAATCCGATGCCGTGTGCCGCATGGGTGCGATGATGCTCGCCTCCGGCACCGGCTCCTACCGGGTCAAGGCAGCAATGGGACGGGTCGCCGAGGCCCTAGGCATCGACCAACTCGACGCCCAGGTCAGCCTGAATGAGATCGTGGCCACCACCCGCTGGGGCAAACGCTTCCGCACGCAGGTGGTGGAGGTGGCCGCCCCGTCGGTCAATGCCGACCGGATCAGTTCACTGCTGCGCGTGTCCCTGGCCGCCCGCTCCGACATCACGGCGATCGAACTACACCGTGCGCTCGACGAGGTCGAGCAGCGGCGTCCGCTCTACGCACTGCCGGTGGTCGCCCTGGGGGCTGCGGTCGCCTGCGGTGCCTTCGCCTTCCTGAACAACGGACGCTGGCAGGAATGCGTGGCGGCCGGAATCGCGGCCGGCATCGGCAAGATGGTTCAGGTTCTGCTCAACCGGCAGCGCCTCAACCATCTTGCGGTGGTCGCGATCGCCGCGGCCACCGCCGGATTGGCCTACATGCTCTTGGCCCAGGCCATGCTGCTGCTCCCGCAGGCCGGCACACCGGTCCATGAGGCCGCCTTCACCTCGGCGATCCTCTTCCTAATCCCTGGCTTCCCGCTGGTCACCGCGGCGTTGGATCTGGCCCGGTTCGACTTCACGTCCGGAGTCTCCCGGCTGCTCTATGCGGGCCTGATCACACTGGCCGCCGCGGTCGGGGTGTGGATCGTGGCCGCAGGCTTCGGCCTCACCCCCGGCGAGGTTCCTGCCAGCAACCCCCCTGGGGTCAGCCTGGCCGCCCTGCAGTTGCTCGCCGGCGCTCTGGGCGTCCTGGGCTTCGCCGTGACGTTCAACACCCCCATCACAGTGGCGCTCACGGCTGCCAGTATCGGAGCTGTGGCCAACACCGGACGGCTGATCGCCATGGATGCCGGCATCAACACCCTCGCTGCGACCGTCGCCGCCACCACGCTGGTCGGACTCCTCGCCGCGTGGGTCAGCCAACGCCTGCCTGCCCCGCGCATCACGTTGTCGGTCCCGGCAGTGTTGATCATGATCCCCGGAGCCGCGGCCTACCGTGCCCTGGTGGCGTGGATCGATCGGGACCCCGTGACCGCCTTGACCAATGGCTCGGTGGCACTGGGAGTTCTGCTGGCCATGGTGATCGGGTTGGTCCTGGCCCGCATGCTCACCGACCGGGCCTGGACCTCGCCGATGCCGCACTGGACGCGGATGCCCAGCACCCACGCCCAGCAATTGATCATGCGGAACGCCGAGGCCACAGACTCCGAGATACCTCACTTCGACGGGCAAACCGAGCCAACCGTCACAAGAAATGAATCCCCACTTGCCAACAGTGAACATCGTTCTCTAGATTGACGGCATGACGCCATCCCAATCTCGAACACGACACACGCGACGCACGATCATGACGCTAGCTATTCCGCTTGCAGTCTTGACTCCCTTAATGACCCCGGCGGTTCCCGCCGCGGCTCAAAACACCCCCCCTGCGACGGTGGCATCCACGAGTTCGAGCGCCGCTGATCCGTTGGCGGGAGCCACAGCGAAGGAGAGAGCAGCCCTGGCGAAGGAGATAGCCAAAGCAAACAGGATTACTATCAAGCCCGACAAGACGGCATCCGCAGGGAAGGGAATCAAGATTCAGTCCACCTACGGCTCTAGGCCAACCCGCAAAGGCACGATCCTGGTCACTTCGGACGCCTTTAAGGGGCTCATTCCGACCGGGCATGCTGCGATGGTCTACGACAAGAATCGAGTCATTGAGGCATTAGCGAACGGCGTGGTGTGGGGGCGCAACGACTGGCACAAGGCCGGGGTCCACCAACAGGCGTTCGGTGTGACGGTGGGCCGGACCACCTTGAAGCAGGATGCTGCCGCTGCCAACTGGGCGAAGAAGCAGTTGGGAAAGCGGTACAACTACAACTACTTGAAGACCTGGATCCGCAACAAGTTCTACTGTTCCCAACTGGTGTGGGCCGCGTTCAAGGACAAGAACAAGGTGGATCTCAACACCAACTTCGGTAAAGTCACCGCGCTGAAGAAGGACAAGAAGCACTGCGTAACGGTCTTCGGCCGCAAGATTTGTGGCGTGACGGTCGGGACCTACAACCCGATCCACCCGATGGAACTGGTCAACAACTCCAAGGTAATCCTGCTGTGGCGCAAAAAGTGATCCTTCGCCACACGGTGGCCCACTCTGCGGAGTGGGCCACCGTGGCCCTCACTGTGGCTCTCATCGTCAGCGGCTGCGCCTCCTCGCCGAAGCTGGCATCCGAGTCAAAGGACGGCTGCCCCGACTCCTATCGCGCGGCCGTCGTCTGGTCCGGTACTGGCGCATCGGCTAGCTCAATGGACTACTTCGATTCATCGGTCGCCCAAGTCGGGCGGACATCAGTTCCGGTGCAAGGCATGTCCAATAGCGACCAGACTCCCGGTCATCGCGGCAATGGTCGAATCGTTCTTGACTCGACAGGCAACGGCGTCAAGGACCAAACTCATCTGATCGATTTCGACCCGGCCACATGTCAGGCCACACGCACGAGGGTCAATATCCAGAGTCCATTGAATGTCGTGCCCTTCGATGACGGCTATTTGTCGTTCAACTGGATAAACGGAGTCGCCCAGCTACACCACTACGGCCCCGACGGAACCCCGGTTGCACTCCACACCATCAAGGACTGGATGGGAATGACTGGACTCGCTGTCGGCCCAGACGCGGTCTACGCTTTCGCCAACTACGGCGACAAGCGAAAAACCTGGCTGCTCGTCCTCGACCGAGCCACCCTCAACGAACGCAAACGCATACCCATCAACCTCATCAAAGCCGAGGACGGGCCCACAGAAGTTGCGCTCATCGGCGACAACCTCTACTTCCCAGCCGACCGATACAACGACCCGTCCAAAGACTCTCTCATCGGGGTGATCAACACCCGCACCTTTCAAGTCCGCAGCATCGACCTGGGCACGACCTCCCCGTACCTGTTCCGCACCGTCGGAACCGACCTCTACATCGGCCACGGATCCCTGGATGGCGGCGGGACCACCTTGTCGGTCATCGACACCACCACAAACACCGTTACCCACCACGACCTCGGAATCCCCATCGACACGATGGATGCCCACAACTCAACCCTGGCCATCGGCAGCTACACCGACAACGACAACACCGCCACCCTCACCATCTATGACCTCCCAGCCCTCACCATGACCGGCCGACACAACATCAACGCACCCAACCAAGACGTAGGCCTCGCCAACGTCATCGCACCCTAACCACCAAACCACGCTGCACGGAGGTGCCGCGAACTCGCCCCCCCCCCACTCGTCGGCGTCAACGTCGCAATACCTCCGTGCACACCGCGACCTGGTCCAACAGCGCCTCCGATGTCGCGCTGGACGCTGGTGTACCCATCCGAGCCGCCTGCAACACCACATTCGGCGTGCCGCGCTGCCTCAGTCGAGCAAGCAAATCAGTCACTGCTTCGACGCTGTGATATCGGGGATCGACCGTAATGCGCACCTCGCAATCAACCCCGGAGTTGAGTAGCCGATCCAGACTGTCAAAAGCACGCCGTGCAGCGTTCTGACGGCCAGTAATCCGCGGGTATTGCTCAGGCAGGCCCTTGATGTCCAGGCCTACCCAGTGCGCCATGCTCAGAACGTCCTGCAATCGGTGCGGGTAAGCGCCCGAGGTATGCAGGCCGACCAGAAAGCCCCGCTCACGCACCTCAGCCATCGCCGCCGGCAACTGCGCCGCCCGGGTGGGTTCACCCCCGGAAAAGACCACGCCGTCCAGCAGCCCCCTGCGCTGTTCAAGGTGCGCTCGCACGGCTTGCCACCGGATTGATCCCGGAGTCCGCGAATCGATCAGGTCGGGATTGTGGCAGTACCCGCAGCGCCAGGGACACCCCTGCACGAACACCGTCGTGACCAGCCGACCAGGCCAATCACAGGTAGACAGATTGGTCAGACCAGCGATGGGCAACTGCGAAGCGTCCCGGTCAACGACACCCGGCTCGGCCGGCGAGACTAACTTCTCGACGGCCGAGCCCAGCGATGCGCTACTCACACCAACACCACGGATTCTTCGAAGCTGACCCGCTCGGCGAACTCGCCCCGCTTGCCGATGTTGAAGCTGGTCACCGGACGGTGATAGCCCATGACCCGCGTCCACACCTCACAAACCTGCTCGACGTCGGCAGCTGCGCACTGCGGGCAGGTCTGATGCTCGCCAGCGAGGTAGCCGTGTGATGGACAGATTGAGAAGGTGGGCGTGACGGTGATGTAGGGCAGGCCGAAGTTGGTCAGCGATCGACGCACCAGGTTCTTGCAGGCCTCAGCAGTGGAGATTCGCTCGCTCATGTACAGGTGCAGCACGGTGCCGCCGGTGTATTTCTTCTGCAACTCCTCCTGCCGGGCCAACGCCTCGAAGGGGTCATCGGTGAAGCCCACCGGCAACTGTGAGGAGTTGGTGTAGTAGGGATTGGCCTCGGTGCCAGCCTGCAGGATGCCATCGAATCGTTTGCGGTCCTCCTTGGCGAACCGATAGGTGGTGCCCTCGGCTGGGGTGGCTTCCAGGTTGTACAGATGCCCGGTGAGTTCTTGGAACTCCACCATGCGTGCCCGGACGTGGTCCAGCACCCGCACCGCCAAGCCGTGGCCGGCCGGATCGGTGATGTCGAGGTGATCGCCGCTGAAGTTGCGGATCATCTCGTTAACGCCGTTCACCCCGATGGTGGAGAAGTGGTTTCGCAAAGTGCCCAGGTAGCGCTTGGTGTAGGGGAACAGGCCCTCATCGATATAGCGCTGAATGACCTTGCGCTTCACCTCCAAGGAATCCTTGGCCAACTGCAGCAGACGGTCCAGAGCCAGCAGCAGACCGGCCTCATCGCCGGCGTGGGTGAAGCCCAGCCGAGCCATGTTGATCGTCACCACGCCCAGCGAGCCGGTCTGCTCGGCCGACCCGAACAAGCCGTTGCCTCGTTTGAGCAACTCACGCAGATCCAACTGCAACCGGCAACACATCGAGCGAACCATATTCGGACTGAGCTCGGAGTTGATGAAGTTCTGGAAGTAGGGCAACCCATACTTGGCCGTCATCTCGAACAGCGCCTCGGCATTGGGCGAATCCCAGGCGAAGTCTTCGGTGATGTTGTAGGTCGGAATCGGGAAGGTGAAGACCCGCCCGGACGCATCGCCGGCGGTCATCACTTCGATGTAGGCCTTGTTGATGATGTCCATCTCAGCCTGAAGCTCCCCGTAGGTGAAGTCGACCTCACATCCGTCGATCACCGGCACCTCGTCTCGTAGATCCTGTGGGCACACCCAGTCGAAGGTGAGATTGGTGAAGGGTGTCTGAGTTCCCCACCGGGAGGGCACATTCAGGTTGTAGACCAACTCCTGAATGCTCTGCAGCACCTCCTCATAGCTGAGCTGATCCAGCCGGACGTACGGCGCCATGTAGGTGTCGAAGGAACTGAAGGCTTGCGCTCCGGCCCACTCGTTTTGCAGGCAGCCCAGGAAGTTCACGATCTGTCCCACTGCGGAGCTGAGGTGCTTGGGCGGGGTGGAATCGATCTTGCCGGCGACACCGTTGAGGCCTTCGCGCAGTAAGGTCTTCAACGACCAACCTGCGCAGTAGCCACTGAGCATGTCCAAGTCATGAATGTGGAAGTCGCCCTCCCGGTGGGCGGCCCCGATCTCAGGGGCGTAGACCTGGGAGAGCCAGTAGTTGGCGGTGATCTTGCCCGAGGTGTTCAGAATCAGCCCACCCAGCGAATAGCCCTGATTGGCATTGGCGTTGATACGCCAGTCGGAGCGATCCAGGTATTCGTTGATCGAGTTGGCCACATCAACCATGGCGTGCTTGGTGTCACGCAGCTTGTGGTGCTGCTCGCGGTAGACGATGTAGGCCCGGGCGGTGGTGGTGTAGCCCGAATCCACCAGGAGGTGTTCGACGGCGTCCTGGATCTCTTCCACGTTGGGATCGCTGCCGCGCCGTCCGAGCCGCAGGCTCACCTGTCGGGCCAGCAGGTGCGCCTCGGCGCCGTCCAGTTCGCCGCTGGCGGCACCAGCCCGGGAAATCGCCGACTCGATCCGAGCCAGGTCGAACTCGGCCCGGGATTGATCCCGCTTGATGATGTGGGTAGGGGTGGCTAGTTGATTCATTGCAGTCCTTCGTTGATGCCTCTCGCACCCGGGGACACCAACTCGACGGGGAGTGCAACGGGCCTGCTTGGCCACGTGGCAGCCCTCCCACGAGGCTGCGTCACCGGCACTTCGCGGCGCGAAGCGGCAGGGCAGGTCTTCGGACTCGTGGGCTGGAGTCGGCTGATGCCGATTCGGGCCTAGTGGCCATCGCTTCCCAGGATCGTTCCCAGTGCTTGGTGACGGCTTTCGTTCCCACTTACCGCTGCGGGGCAGCTCCGGATTCACACCGGATTCCCTCTTTCGACGACTCCCCTGGCAGGAGAGCCGAACCCTTGCAGGCACCACTATATGCGGTGTCTTACATCGATGTAACTACCTAGATGCAGTGTTCCTGGGCAGCACTGACGCACGGCATGCTGCCGTCGATGCTCCTCGGAAAGCGAACCGTATGGGCTGGGCCAGGCTCGGGGCGGAGGCTTCGGCGCCGCGCTACACCCTGCAGGTGGTGGCCAGGAATCGGAAGGCCGCTCCGATGCAGGCCAAAGCCAGCGCCATGAATCCCATGGTGAGGTCGCGAGGCAGGTCAGCCAGCATGATGCTGGCCGCGATCATGGTGAGCGGCGGGATCACGCCGCAGGTACTAACCAGGTTCCTATTGGGTTGCGGCAAGAAGGTTGCCAGCACCACGGCTTGGGTGGCCGAGACCAGCGCAACCAATCCCACGGCAATCGGATCCAGGGTGAAGTCCGAGATCAGCAGGTTGATCACGAACAGACCCGGCATGGTCGCCAGAGCCACCACGGTTCGCCAGGGCTGCCAAAGAACTCGCCACCCTCCGGCGGGCGCGGTCGAGACCGGGCTGACCATTTCCAGGTGCGAAAAATCGTCAAAACGTTCACCGGTCATAGCAGCGGCCTTGCTTCACGATCCGGTGTGCTGAGTGCCCGACGCCACGCAGTGCTTGGGGAACTGCCTGGCGGTTGGCGGTTGGGCTGTGCATAGTGGTCCTCTCAAACCCCCTCGGGTAATGTACCCCCCATTTGGGTGACAGGTGATCAGTCCCACTGAATTTCATCGGCGTGTCTTGACCTGTGGTACAGCCCGTCTTGGTGGGTGACCCTGGCGGCTCGGGCGCGGCTGAATGCGGTGTTTGGCCGGTTTGGGGGTTACCGTTGAACACAGTCGCGATGCCAGCGATCGGTCGGACGTGTACAGCGTCACCCTGGATCGTGTAGAACTGCATCGAACTGAGCTCGAAGGAGAATGTCATGCTTCCAAGTCTTGGCGGCTGGGAATGGGTCATCCTTGCCGTGGTCGCGCTGATCCTGTTCGGTGGGGCCAAGGTCGCCAACCTGGGCAAGAACGCCGGTAAAGCGATCCGCGAGTTCAAAGAAGAAACCCAGGCGATCAAGTCCGGCGACGCGGAGTCCACCCCACCGGCGGCAGATCCGGCACCGGCGGCGGATCCGGCACCACCGACCCCCTCCGATGAGGGACCCAGCAAGTCCTGACCTGGGAATCACCACCCGCCTGAACCACGGGTGGCCTAGGTCTGTTCACGAGTCGCTCCCCTACTCGGCGGGAGTCACTCCGGTTCCGATGGTGAAGCTGCCAGCAGCAAGATCAGCGATCAGCGTGGCCGTGACACCCTGACGGCTCCAGGTGATCACCAGCCGATCAGCCGCCGTCTCGGCCACGGTGCACTCGGCATCGAAGCCGAAGGCCGGGAAGCGGTGACGGAACCGCAGGAGCTCCAGTTGTGCGGCCACCACCGGCTTGGCCAGCGCGGCGGCTACCTGATCACCGGTCAGATTGGTGCGATTGATCTCCTTGTGGCCATCGGCACCGGCCCGCGCCACCGCCGCCAGATCGTTCTCGCCGGCGAGCAGGTCGAGGTACCACACCTGCGGTTTGCCGGGCAGGAAGATCTGCAGGGCCCGGGCCAACAGCAGGCGGTTGTCATCGGCGCCCAAAGCGCTGTAATAGGTGGAGTTGACCTGGTAATAGACGTTCTTGGCGCCGTGCAGGTCCTTCACGATGCCGCCGCGGCGGGTCACGATTCCGATCAACGCCTCAATACGTTCCTCAGGCAAGAGCCCGCGCAGATCCAACAGCGGGATGCCATCGTGGCTGCCCAGCATGTTCACCGTGTCGATGCGCTGATCGCGCAGCTCAGCGATCCAGCGCTTCAGCACGGTGGCGTCGCCGGTTTCAATCGCGTCCAGAATCAAGCCTGGCGCAAAGAAGTCATAGGTGAGGTAGCCCAGATCACTGAGCCGGCGGTGAATGCCCTCGTCGTAGCGGGAGTGGATTTCGGGCAGCAGCACGAGTCCGCGCGGATCGGCCAGCTTCTTGATGTCGGCGAGTAACTCCCAGGTCTCTGGATCGTTGAGGAAGTTGCGCGCCCCGGGGCGCTTGGGAGCGTAGGCGAAGGCATCCAGGCGCACGATTCGGGCGCCATAGCCGGCCAGCTTGTCCAAGGTGTCGGCGTAGAACTCCCAGACCGAATCCGCTGCGATGTTCAGATCCACCTGACCTCGGTAGCGCCGTTGACCGTCCACCTCCTCCACCGCTTGGTAGAAGGTGTTCCAATACGGACGTGAGCGTCCGTCGGCGAACTGCACCATCAGCAGAGGCAACCCCGGCTTGCGAAAGAACATCTCGGCGATCAGCTCCGGGTCGGGCTGAATGTAGCCCTGGTCGGTCATCGTGCCATGGCCGGCCCAGAAGGCATTCCAGTCGATGAAGAAGTCCGCATAGCGGGAGTTGTCACCCTGGGCCAGGAGGTCTTGGAACTGCGGTGAGTTCACCGACGCATGGTTGAGCACGAAATCCAGCTTCAGGTCGATGCCGGCGGCGGCGAGTCGATCCAGATCCTCCCGCCGAGCCAGGTCGGTGTTGAGGTCATAGTCGATCACCGAGAATCCCCGATCCAGATCGGAGTGGTACACCGTCGGCAGCAGATAGATCGAAGCGAAGGCGTCAATCACCTCGGGGCGCTCCACGAAGTCTGCGACCTGGCTCAGCGTCCCACCCAAGCTGTCGGGATAGCAGTTCAGCATCGGGCCGCTGTCGGGCCGCTCCGGGCGACCTGCGGGGCGCTCAATCACCTCCCCCGACCGGCTCACGATGATCGCGGCCTGCTCAGCCCGTGCCCGCAGCTTCGCCTGCTCCAGCTCCAGCACCATCGTGGTGAACGCCGAGTCCACTCCGCGGTCACGAGCTCGAGCCCGTCGATGCGCAAGGGTTTCCTCCGGCGTGCTGTCCAACAGAATCGGGATGTCCACACCGGCCAACTGCGGCGCATTGCCGTGGGTCCACTCCACAACGATCACGCCCGTTTCGCTGACATCGACCTCGTCGTGCCACAACTGCTCGGCGCTGCGTCCCATGCGCTTGAGGGTGAGCGTGTCCGCACCAGCGTGGAACCGGGCCAGGATCGCGTTCAGCTCGCCGAAGTCGATCTCGGCGTCGCTGCCTAGATAGGCGTCCAAGGCACTGCGTCCGGCCCGCTGATAGCGCGCCAGCCACGGATAGGCGTCGACCAGCGCAGGATCAGCGTCTCGGTCCTGGGCCTGCAACTCGGCCAAGGCCGCTCCCACCTCGGGACCATCCGACTCCGAAAGGGCCAGCTCCTGACGCCCGGCTTCGCGAAAGACCCGCACCCGCTCTGCGTCGTTGGCCGACGGAATGCGTCGCGGGTAGTTGTCCCCAGAAAGGACGTAGGCCTTCACGCCGTGGATCGTGAGCCCATGGGCCAGCAATGACCCGATTTCAGACTTCCCGACCCCCGAGCCGCCGTGCACCGAAACCACCGCCCGGTGCTGAGGGTCGCCTTCCAAGATCGGAGTCAGCAGGTCCCACAGCCGCGGAAAGATCCGCGCGGCCTTGCGCAGATGCTCAGCGGTGATCTGAATGCGGTCCCCCGGCATGTCACCGGTGGGCACCGAGGCGAGGTCAACCTGCTCGGGAAAGGTAGCCACATTGTTCCTTCCGACACCTCCAGACTAACGGCGGCGGCGTTCTCGGTCAGGCCCGAAAAGGTCAAGGTCCCTGCCCGGGGGGATGGGGCAGGGACCTTTGATTCAACTATAAGCAAGCGTTTGAGTCACTGTCACCCTTGCGGGTGACAGCTACGCATTGCTGCTCAGCTTTGGGCCTCGGCCTCGGCCTTCAGCTTCTCCATGTCGAGACCTTTGACCTGTTCAACGAGGTTCTCGAAGGTCGATTTGTTCAACGCGCCGGGTTGACGGAAGACCAGATAGCCGTCGCGGAAGGCCATCAGAGTCGGGATCGAGGTGATCTCCAGGCCCGCGGCCAGCGCCTGCTCGGCATCGGTATCAACCTTGGCGAATACGGCGTCGGGGTTGGTTTCGGATACCGACTCGAAGACCGGCCCAAACGCGCGGCAGGGTCCGCACCAGGCAGCCCAGAAGTCGACGAAGACGATGTCGTTGGTCTTGATGGTGTCACCGAAGTTTTCGGCGGTCACGGCAATAGTGGCCATGCTGTTTCCTCCCGGGTTTGCGGTACTGCCGAATCGAACGTCATTACCGTGGTGGGTATTCCCAGCGCCGCCTCAGCGAGCGACGAAGATCTGATCGGCGAGGGCCGCCGGCAGCGAAATCTGACGCTGGTCAGCACGCAACACCACGACCCGATCCAGCAACTGAGCCTCGACCTGGTTACCGGGCAGCATGCCGATGTCGGCCAGCATCTCCAGCACGGCCGTGTCGGCCTGCAGGGCCTCGCTGAGCCGCTTGAGCACGACGAGGTGTTCGCGACCATCACCCAACCGTTCGGAGAGCACCTGTACCCCGTCCAGGAAGGACTCGCAGCAGGGCTCCGAGCCGAGCGCATCCAGGGCCGGGATCGGGTTACCGTAGGGCGATTCGGTCGGCGAATGCAGCACCTCGACCAGGCGCCGCTCCACCTCGGTGGAGATCACGTGCTCCCAGCGGCAGGCTTCGTCGTGCACGGAGGACCATTCCAGGCCGATGACATCAGTCAGCAGTCGTTCGGCGAGGCGGTGGCGACGCATCACCTGGACAGCTCGGGATCGGCCGAGGTCACTGAGTTCCAGGTGCCGATCCTGGTGCACCGAGACCAAGCCATCGCGCTCCATGCGTGACACCGTCTGCGACACGGTGGGGCCGGACTGCTTGAGCCGCTCTGCGATCCGCGCACGCAGTGGCGGGATCCCTTCCTCCACCAACTCATAGATGGTGCGAAGGTACATCTCGGTGGTGTCGATCAGATCACTCATGGTCCTCCTCCCTGAGGATCACCCGGTGCCGGGCATCGGTTTCGATCAGGCCATCCTGTCGCTAGGGACGGGCAATCACCACAGCACCGGCGATGATCGCCACCGCAGTGGCACCGCCGATGATCCAAATCATCCGCGAATTGTCCGGAGCGGTGTCTTCACTCACCGAAATATCCTCATCCCCATCGCCGGTGGCCGCCGTGGGCGAAACCGAAGCGGAGGGACTCGCCGACGGGGCGGCGAAAGCCACACCCACAGACACCCCGAAAACCGAGCACACAGCGAGCATGCCCGCAGCGGCCAACCGCCGCAAAGCCAACGTCATGAAGCAGAGCCTACCCACCTGTCGGCAATACGTCCGCACAGGTCGATCTCTGCGAGCGGCTCCAACCCCGTCGCGCCCCTACCGAAGGCGGCATCCAACCATTAGGTTTGGGCCATGAGCAGCCTGACGCTCTGGGCGATCAGCATTGACGAAGCGCGAGGCATCCTCAGCGCCGATCTTGATACGGCCGGAAGGCTGCGCGCTGCCGCCACCGAGCATTTCGCCCTCGGAACCCCCGTGCAGCCGGGGCTACTGGGCAAACTCGGTCCGTTTCTTCGCAAGGGCGGCGATCCGGCTGCACCGCGACCCGACAGCCCCAGTCCGCAGGAGGTCGAAGATCTGCTCGCTGGGCGTTTCGTGCCCCCGGACCGGCTGATACCCGCCTGGAATCTGCTGGGGTACTGGTTCGACGTTATCGCCTTCGGCCACGCAACGTGGGCGCTGCAGGAACCCGGTTTGAACGACTTCGACTTCGACTTGGCCCGGGCCGAGATTCCGTCCCGCTACGGGTTGAGCGAGTTGTTCAAGAACTCGCTGGGCATCACCTTGACCCGATGCGCCGGATTGGCGGCCGGATGGGCGCCCGGACAACATGCCGAGGCGATGGCAGCCAGTTGGCCCGCAGCCTTGGCCACGCTCAGCCCTGTGCACGCCGACCTGGCCAGCGGCGTGCTGCGATTCCTGGACGACTGGCCTGGCTGGACTGGTCAAGCCGCCCGAACCGGCCGCCCGGCGCCGGACCTGGTTGCCATCTTTCGCAGTTAGCCACCGACCTCTTCGGCCTGGCGCCGCCAGTGGGCACCAGGCCGAGGTTGATCAGTGGAAGAGTCCGGCGATCATTCCCTGCGCGAAGTACACCAGGAATGCCGCCGCCACTCCATAGAGCAGCGGATGGACCTCTTTTGCCTTGCCGAGGATCAGCTTGATCACGACGTAGGCGATGAAGCCGGCGCCCATTCCGGTGGTGATGGAGTAGGTGAACGGCATCAACACGATCATCAGGAAGCCGGGAATAGCGACTTCAGGATCGGTCCAATCGATCTCCGTGACCTGCGACATCATCAAGAAGCCCACAAAGAACAGCGCCGGAGCCGCCGCTTCTGAAGGCACCATGTTCACCAGCGGGGACAGCACGATGGCCAAGAGGAAGGCTAGGCCGGTCACGATCGAGGCGATACCGGTGCGGGCCCCCTCACCGACGCCTGCGGCCGACTCGATGTAGGAGGTGTTGGAGGACACCGAACCCACGCCGCCGGCGATGGCCGCCAGGGAGTCAACCAGCAAGATCTCCTGGGAACGGGGAGGATTGCCGTCTTCCTGGAGCAAGCCACCTTCGGCCGCGACGGCGACCATGGTGCCCATCGTGTCGAAGAAGTCACTGAGCAGCAGCGAGAAGACCAGCAGCAGCAGTCCGAGCACCGCCCCCGGGCCCGCTGCGCCGGTGAAGGCACCAAACATGTCGGGCAGCGGCAGACCGAAGGTCGGCGTGTGGAAGTCGGTGAGCATCGGCACGTTCAACTTCCAACCGGTGGGGTTGACCAGCTTTCCGGCGGAGTCGAACATGCCGCCGGTCTTGGTCAATGTCTCGACGATGACTGCGAGCACCGTCCCAGCCAGAATCGCGATCAGGATGGAGCCCTTGACCCGGCGCACATAGAGCACGATCAGGATCAGCAAAGTGATCAGGAAGATGCCGATCGGCCAACCCTGCAGGGCACCGTTGACGCCGAGTTCGACGGGAACCGCACCGCTCGCCTGCTGGCGCACCACGCCCGCGTCGTACAACCCGATGAAGGCAATGAACAACCCGATGCCCACCGAGATACCAGCACGCAACGGCCGCGGCACGGCGTTCAGGATCGCCCGACGGAAGCCGGTGAGCACCAAGATCGTGATCAGGATGCCCTCCCACACCACCAAGCCCATAGCCTGCGACCAGGTCATCTGCGGCGCGATCGTGTAGGCGACCAGGGCGTTCAATCCCAGACCGGTGGCGATGGCGATCGGGAACCGTCCGTAGACACCCATCAGGATCGTCATCAGACCCGCGACCAGCGCAGTGGCCACCGCGACCATGGCAATGGACGTGCCGATGGCGCCGGCGGCCGCAATGGGCTGACCGGTGATCAGATTGCCATTCTTGTCAGGGACAGTGCCGATGATCAGGGGGTTCAGAACGATGATGTAGGCCATCGTGAAGAAGGTGACCAGACCGCCGCGGATTTCGCGTCCGATCGTGGAACCTCGCTTGCTGAGTTCGAACCAGGAGTCCAAGCCCTTATTGGGTGCAGAAGACGGAGATGCCGTCGTGGAGCCAGCGTTTGCCATGGGCGGAATGCTATTGCTCCCCGGATTGGCCGTAAGGTGCTGTCCGTGACGCAGAACGGTCAGCAACACAGACCCACCCTGGTGCAGGCACCGGTGCGGGCACTCGACCCCGACGGCTTCGCCGTGGTGGGTTCGGGGACGGTGGCGTTCGCCGTCGGTGCCGTAGTCTGCTGGGTCTTTCTCGAACCCTTGGCCGCCACCGGCCGGGAGTGGTACCTGTACGTCGCCATCGTGGGAACGATGATCGGTGTGGTCGGCCTCGGTGTTGGATTCCTGCGGCGTCAGCGCCGCCAGCGGCCCAGCCGGGCGCTGGTTGGCGAGCCGTTGCCCGAAGAACCGCTAGTCGAAGAGCCCCTCATCGACGCTGATGGTGTCCCAGACCGGGACTGACAGGTCTACTCCACGGCTCGGCTCGGGGACATCGGAGTGTCCGCCGCAGCCATGATCCACACTCACCACCGCACCGTCGGAGGGTGACAACTCGTTGGCACAGACACCGAACAGCCGACTCAGCCCACCAGCCAGGGGGATGAAGAAGCCACAGGTCGCGCATTCACCGGGAGCCTGACTGGTCATGGAATTGTCCGGTCCGCCTTCTCCGGACAGCCACCGCTCGGCAGCCTCGTCACGTCCCTGGGGAGAAAGCACACGCTCACGCCCCAGTCCCAACTCGGCAACCACGGCTCGCACCTGGCTGGCCTCGGCCGGGTCAGTATCTGCAGCCTTTTCGCCACCGGTATAACCCGGTTCCAGGCGGTAATCATCAAGAGGGGTCGGCGCAACCACTCCCGGGCTGAGGTCCTTGGGGCCGACGCGATCCGACCAGGGCACCCATGCCGGCGCCACCAGAGCAGCCTCGCCGGGAAGCAAGGTCACCTCCGAGACCGTCACTACTCGGGCCCGCGCTGCTCGCACCACCGTGACCGACCACTGCCACCCGGGATAACCCGGGTGCACGCACTCGAACAGGTGGGTGGCGACCCGAGCATCCTCGGCGTAGACACCCAGATACTCACCAACCTCCAAAACCCCGGCGCGAGCGACAGCGGCAGCCTTGGCCTGGTCGACCGCCTCGGCGCAGGCCGGATCCAGTTCCACCGCAGCAACACTCATGCTCACAACTCCAACTCATCGGCAACCGCGCGCAGAACCGACGCGGTCTTCCCGGCCATCTTGGGATCGGGGTAACGCCCACGGCGGTAACCGTTGCCGAGGTTGTCCAGCATCTTGATCAAGTCTTCGACGATGATCGCCATCTGCTCAGCCGACTTTCGCGTGGCCTTCGACAACGACGGCGGCGGATCGAGCAAACGCACCGACAGTGCCTGTTCACCCTTCTTGCCGTCGATCACGCCGAACTCGACCTTTTGACCGCGTCGCAGACTGGTCACGCCCTCGGGCAGTGCCGATGCGCGCACGTAGACATCGTCGCCACCGTCGTCCTTGGAGAGAAAGCCAAAGCCTTTCTCCGCGTCGTAGTAGCGCACTTTGCCGATGGGCATGATTCTCACTCCCGCATTTCCTGGGCCCTTTTGACCTTGCTATCCAGCCTATCCGTTCCCAGCTCAGGGGGCATCTCGGCCAGGCCGCGTACGATTCAACCATGGCCTCCTGGACCGACGGACCCGAGTACGCACCCACGGTGCGCCCGACCGCTTTTATGGCACCGGCGGTCGAGGCTTTGTTCGATCCAGAGCCTGCCGCGGCCGTCGCATCGGGATTTCCGGCAAGCGAGCCGATCTTCGAGCCGCCCACCGGCGCGGCGCCCGACCTACGCGAACTCGTGCCGTCCGCAGCCCCCGGACGCAACCCCAACCTGCCCTTCGAGAGCATGACTACTCCGCTCACCGAGGCTGATCAACTCCCTGCCGTGCACGACCCTCGCACGCCCTTCGTTGATCCCGGCCCGCCACTGAGCGGCAATCTCGAGGCACCCGTGGTGCAACCACCACCTCAGGTGAATCCCCCGCCGTTCCCGGCACCCGGCGCTCCCCAGTGGTTCGCCCCCGGCCCCGGAATGCCGCCTCCGGCCCCGCAGCCGGTCACGGTCGGTCAGATCTGGAAGGCCGCCACCAACTGGGTCATGGTGCCCGCCGTGATCGGTATGCTCCTGGCCCCGGTCTCCCCGGTGGCATTTCTGGTGGCGGCGGTGAGCACCTCGCAGATCCTGTATCGCCGCATCGCAGTTCGCAGGGCGTGGATCATCACCGGCATTGCGATCCTGGCGATCACCATGCTGGCCGTTTTCGCCGATCCGACCACCGATTTCTATGACGCCTTGGGTTGGACGGCCCTGATCGGCTGTTGGGCCGGGGCGATCGCCACTCTGGCCACAGTCGGTTCGGCGTTACGCAACGGCGAGTCCCCCGATCTGTGATCGCCGATGACCGAACCCTCCTCCGACGCCGCCGAGCCTGAAGCCCCCGAGGCTTCGACACGTCCACCACACCGCCGGCTCGGCGTGGTCCTCCTCGCCGCTGCCGCGGTAGCTGGAGTGGGCACCGCCACGATGTGGATCTCCCCACAACTTCTGGACGCCCGGCCCGCATCCCCAACCCCGGGAGTCACCGACCTCTCCGCGGTGGTGACTGTGACGCCCAGCCCACAGCCGACCACCACATCGGTCCTCACCAGCGGAGCTGACCTGGGCAAAGCTGTGACCTTTCGGACCAGCACCGGGAGCGGACGCATCACGATCACCCGAGCGACCTGGTCGCGTGCCGGCCAGATGGCACCACCGACTGGGCAGCAGTATGTGACGGTCCTGGTTCAGATCGAGTGTCTCACCGGCACCCTCAGCATCAGCCCGCTCGACCTGGCGGCTGGCGAAACCACCCTTTCACCGCCGGCCTTCGGACCTGCGGTGACCGACCCCTTGCCTGGGGCGACTTTGACCGCGCGGCACCAGCTCCGTGGGGAGGTCGGCTTTGTCGCCCCGGCCGACACGACCACCATCTCCATCTTGGATCAGCGTCGACTCGTCCTCGCCCAAAGAAAGGTCCCCGCCCCGTGAGCGAGCCATTTCGAACTCGTGACTTTCGCCCCGTCGAACCGCACGCCCGACCCCGGCGCACCCGGCGCGCTGCGCGGGTGGTGATCCTCGCCGAAGGCCGGGTGCTGATGCTGGCCGACACCGACCCCGGGCTTCCCGGTAGCCGCTGGTGGACCACCCCCGGCGGCGGGATCGATCCTGGCGAAACCTCGGCACAGGCCGCTGCCCGGGAGATCCTTGAAGAGACCGGACGGATCACTGCCCCTGGCGAACTCCTCGGCCCGGTGGCGGTCCGCGCGGTGGTGCATGGTTTCTCCGACCAGATCCTGGCCCAGCAGGAAGAGTTCTTCGTGCTGCCCCTCGACGAGCCCTACATACCAGCTCAGGACGGCTTCACCGCCGAGGAACGGATCACGATGGACGGCTGGGCCTGGCTTTCGCTCACGGACTTACCCACGATCTCCCAGCCGATCTGGCCAGCCGACCTCGCCGCCATCGTCGACCTGGCGGATCACCCGGAGCGTTGGCCGCTGCAGTGGGGAGATGTCGAAGAGTCCACGGTGCCGGTAGGCTGAGCCGGTGAATTCCGACGTACCTGTGGACAATCGCTACCTCGAAAAGTTCCTCTGGCTGTCCATCGCGACCGCCGTGGCGACCGTGGGCATCAAGGGTGTTGCGGCTTGGTTGACGAACTCGGTGGGCCTGTGGTCGGACGCCCTGGAGTCGACCGTCAATCTCGTGGCGGCCATCGTGGCCCTGTGGGCGATCAAGCTGTCATCCAAGCCCGCTGACGACAACCACGATTTCGGCCACGGCAAGGCCGAATACATGTCGGCCGCCGTCGAAGGCACCCTGATCTTCATCGCCGCCGCTGCGATCATCTACAGCGCCGTGCTGCGGTTGCTGCATCCAGTCCAGCCCGAACAGCTCGGTCTGGGCCTGGCACTGTCGGTGGGGGCCAGCCTGTTGAATCTGGGTACGGGCTTGTTGCTGGTGCGCGCGGGACGCAAGCACCGCTCCATCACCTTGGAGGCCGACGGCAAGCACCTGCTCACCGATGTATGGACCTCGGTCGGGGTGCTGATCGGGATCGGCCTGGTCCTGCTCACCGGCTGGACTCCGCTGGATCCGATCGTGGCTATCGCAGTGGGCATCAACATTCTGGTGACTGGCTACGGCCTGGTGCGGCGATCGGTGGTGGGCCTGCTGGATGGCTCGCTGCCACCCGAAGAGGTTGAGATCGTCACCGAGGCCGCCCGGACGGCGTGTTCGAGTTGCGACATGAAGGTCGCCCAGATCCGCACCCGCGAATCCGGGCGGCAGCGTTTCGTCTACGTCACCTTGGAAGTTCCCGGGGACTGGACCGTCCGCCGCTCCCACGATGTGGCCGACCTCGTCGAAGAATCGGTCGATGCGGCCTTGCCCGGCACGGTGACCTTCGTTCACATTGAACCGGCCGCTGAGGTCGCCGCCCCTGTGTGACGCCGGATCGGCGGTCTCGCTAGCTGCGCGGACGGGTTTCGAAATCGATCAGGGAACGCCACGACCGCACCAGATCGGCATCCACATAGGCCTTGAATGATCGTCCGGGTCGGGCAGCAGATGAGATCTGGAAGGCCCGCACGCCGGCACGGGTGAGCCAGGGCACATGATCAGGTTTCAAGCCACCTCCGGCCATGATGACGTTCGCTGCCCAGGGATCAGAACCAGCCCGTGCGAGCAGGTCGTTGAGCCCGAACTCCACTCCGCGCGGAGAGCCTGCGGTGAGGACCTGGTCCAGGCGGGGCAGTTCCGACAATGCAGCCCAGGCCCGGTCCGGCTCCAAGCAGGTGTCGATGGCCCGGTGGAAGGTCCAGGGCCAGGACGCATCGCCGAGAAGCTCCACCAGCAGCGGTACGTCGACCTCTCCCAAGCCGTTGAGGAATCCCAGCACCATTCCGTCGGCGCCGGCGTCGAGGTAGCTGGACATCAGCCCGCGCAGCCTCACGGCCTCGCCGCCGTCAGTGCTGTAACCGGTGCGCAGTCGAACCATGGCCCGGATTTCGACCGAGGTCGTGCGTCGGATGTCGGCGACCAGTTGAGGGGTGGGCGACATCCCGCCTTCTTCCAGGCTTCCGCACACCATCACCCGATCCGCACCGCCGGCATCGGCTCGCTCGGCGTCTGCCGGGTGCAGTGCGACGACCTCAAGCAACCCACTCACAGTCCCATGATGGGTCTTGTGAGCGCAGCGGAACGGCGGACACGCTGGCCTTTGGCCTGTGTGCCCGCCGCTCCTGCGCGACTCGCCTCAGATCCGCAGCTACCGTCGGCTGCTAGCGAAGCGGTAATCGAGATCCTGCACCGGGCGAGTGCTCACCACGGCCTCACCGGTCGCCGCCGTCCCCAGGACCTTGCCGCTGCGAACGAACTGGGCGCTGATCTGCCCGGTTCGCAATCCGACGGTCTTCACATACACCCCGGCCTTCGCCTTGTAGGTGACATAGCGGGAGCCATCGACCAAGATGCGAACCTCCGCAGCCTTCTTCAGCGTGGTGACCACTTCAATCGTGTCCCGAGGCGCGTAGCCGCCCAGCGGCTTCATGACATTCGGATAGCCCAGGCTCGGTGCCAGCGTATAGCTATGCACCCGGTGCGAGATGAAGACCGTTTCCCGAGCGACCTTGGGGGCCTTCCCGGTGCGATACCACGACAGGTAGTAGCTGTTGAGATCGAGCAGCGAGTACCCATGACGCAAAGACGGCGCGAAGGCGGTTCCCTCCGAATAGTCGTTCCAGGTAAGCAGCATCACCAGATCGGCCTTGGACTTGATCGCATTGGTCCACGTTGCCCGCAGGGTTGCGCTGTTGCCGGCCTCCCAGTAGACCTGCGCCTTGGGCCGGGCGTCCTGCACCGCCACCGGATGCATCCAGATCTTCTTTGCCTTGTGGAGCGCCGACGCCGGAGAGCTGACCTTTTGGGGTGTGCGCGAGCCCCAGTCGGTGTAGCCCGATGAGATCTTGTCCCAGGCAGACTTGGTCTTGCTGGTACGGATCGCCGACAGGTTCAGGAACTGCGGCATGAAGAAGACCTTCACTCCCCTGGCCTTCAACTGTGCCAGCGTGCCCTTCCACCACGAGGCGGACTTGACCTCGGTACGGAACGGCGAGAGCACGACCTTTCCGCTGCGCTTGTAGACCGCGGAGTTCTTCGCGAAGCCAGCAATCACCGAGGCGAAGTCGGCTTGACTCAGCGATCCGAATTCGGTGTCCATGTCTGGCTGAAGCATCACTTTGAAGCCTGCGCCTGCCGCAGCAGTGAAGATGGCCTGCTGGTTGCCGCCCACCAAGTTGCATCCAGTACCCGGCGCGGTGATCTTGATGCAGCTCAGATCGAGGGCGAATCCGTCAATCCCGGCGGCTTTGGCATCCGCCACCTCCTTCTGAGCGTTCGCCAGGAGGAAATCCCCAGACTTCGGCGCCACTGCGATAGGACGGTCCCGCAGGTATCCGCCAATTGAGGCCCAACTGCCATTTTCGCCGTTGGGATTCAGGAACTGGTTTTGGTAGTAATCGCTCGTGGCGGGACTGTTGTCGAGCGACGTAGCGAAGAAGGGATGGTAGTGCGCAAACACCAGCCGCCCGTTCTTGTGCTTGGGAATATTCACCGGAGCGCTTCCTGCCGCAGCGCTCGCCGTCACCTGGCTCGGCGCAACCTCTACCGCCTGCACTGGCGGTGCCGAAGTGATTCCTGAGCCAACCAGAGCCCCCGCGGCCAATGCGGCGGCAGCAAGTCGAAAACCTGATCTCATTACCATTACACCCCTCCTCGCTTCCATCGATTCGACCTTCACCTGAAAACAGGAAGGCCATCCGGAGCAGAATCCTAGGCAGCTCACCACATTCAGGAACCGCGCTTTCGACCATCTGGAAGGATGTGGGGACTTCTCCCCTCGCTGAACTCGCGACCACCACAACAAAGACGAAGCGGCCTCCACACGAACCTTTTGCCCGTGCGGAGGCCGCCCCACCGTCGTGTCAGATTCGCGGCACCGGACGCCGACTGCTCGCGAAGCGATAATCCATATCCTGGACTGGGCGGCTGGACACCACCGGCTCACCAGTGCTGGCTCGGCCCAGAGTCGTCCCACTGCGCACAAGCTGGGCGGTAATCAGGCCGGTTCGCAAAGCGACTACCCTCACATATACGCCGGCCTTAGCGGTGTATTTGGCATAGAGAGTGCTGCCGACCACCACTCGAACGATCGCTGGCTTTTTGAGCATGGTGACCACCTCGATCGTGTCGCAGGCCTTCGATTCGTGGACCGTCATCACGCCTGCGTAACCCAGGCTCGGCTTCAATCGGTAGCCGTGCACCCGGTGCGAGATAAAGATCGTCTCCCGAGCGATCTTGGGAGCCTTCCCGGTGCGATACCACGACAGGTAGTAGCTATTGAGATCCAGCACCGAGTAGCCATGCCGCAACGACGGCGCGAAGGCGGTTCCCTCCGAAAAGTCATTCCAGGTGACCAACATCACCAGATCAGCCTTCGCCTTGATCGCACTCATCCAGGTCGCCCGCAGCGTCGCGGAGTTTTGCGACTCCCAAAAGAACCGTTGTGACGGCCGGGCATCCTGGAAGGCGACCGGCTCCATCCAGGTCTTCTTCGCCTTGTGGAGAGCAGACGCCGGGGACTTGTCGACAGAAGGCGTGCGACCTCCCCACTCGGAGTACCCAGCCGCAATCTTGTCCCAAGCGGCCCGGGCACTGCCCTTACCGATCGCTTTGAGTTGTTGGAACTGCGGCATGAAGTAGACATTCACCTTCTTAGCCTTCAGCTTCGCCAGGGTTGCCTTCCACCAGCTCGGGGAACGTCGCTCAGCCAAGTAGGGCGCCAAGACGACCTTGCCGCCGCGCTTGTACACGGCCTTGTTTTTGGCGAAGGCCGCGATTCTGGTTGCGAAGCTTGATTGGCCGAGCTTTCCCGGCCCGGCGTTCATGTCGGGCTGAAGCATGATCTTGAAGCCCGTGGCCGCGGCAGCCTTGAGCATCGCCTGTTCCACAGCCCAAGGCCTACCGCAGTAGGTGCCCCAAGATGCGTAGCTGGGACAGGTGATGTCCAAAGCAAAGCCATCGATACCCGCCGCCTTGGCGTTGGCGATCTCCTGCTTGGCATTGGCCAAGA
>JAEXAS010000014.1 GCA_023458095.1 Actinomycetes bacterium
ACCGCTACTACAACCCCGACACCGGCCGATACATCACCACCGACCCCCTCGGACTCGCCCCCTCACCCAACCCCCACACCTACGTCACCAACCCCACCACCACAATCGACCCACTCGGACTCTCCGAGACACAACACGGGTTACATGGGATCGACGCTGTTGATGACCCGTCGCCGGTGACGAAGCCCTCGGGTGCGCCGGACCGAACTAGTGCGGTCTATGTCGCAGTAAGAAGGGCAGATGGGAGCATTGAGGTGGTTGGGTCACGTCCGGGCGGGTTCCATGCTGAGGATGTCGCACAGGAGCTTGAACCGGGCGGGCAGATGAGTCGGCCGTTTGGTTGGCGTCGAGATCCGTTAACTCAGGAGGTGACATGGCAGCCGATCAACGTGTGCACAGCATGCCAGGCGAAGTATTCTCCGTCGTTGTTCCCGGGCGGCACAGTCCCAGACGCTGGAGGAGCGTGGGGAAGGTGAAGGCGCAATGGTGACAATCGCTGACCGAGTTATCGGTTCGATGGAGTGGGCCTCTTATGAGGTGTTCAACGGTTCGGCTGAATCGTTGGGCCTCCACCTCACGGAGTTTCTTGCAGACACCGGCGCGGGCGATCGGGCGCAGTTGTGGGAGTTGGTCGAGAACCGGGTGTTTGCTCAGGATGACATCGCCAGTGCTGCGGAGCCGGTGATCACAGTTCTGCTGGCCTCGTTGGTGGACGACCGGCCAACGTATGTGCGGATCGCTGTTTTGGATCTACTTTTCCATCTAGTCCATGCTGCGAGCTACCGGGACGACAGTTTGGGTCAGCGGTGTGTACGTGAGGCAGCTTGCGGCGCTTGGCTCTTGGTGCGGTTAGCTGAGTCGGAGCCGGGCGGGGTACGCGAGGCATGCTTGGAGGTTTTGGACGTTGTTTCTCCGCGCTGTGCTGACTTCGCAAGAATTGGGCGATAAGTGGTGGCATCTGTGACGGCGTGGCCGGAGACGGGAGCCGTCGCCTGTTCATCTTCGCCCTTATCGTGGCCCACATGGGTTTCCTTTGGGACGAAGCACGGTTCCGGATTACTGGATCGGACGTGATGACGGTCAACGGGGGCAACGCGCTGCTCGTCGTCGAGCCTGATGGCGTTGATGTTTGGCGCGGAGTCACCCGGGCTGCCAGTGGTCGTGGCGGAGCGACGGACTGGGAGCTGTTGCAGGTTCGGTCGAACTCCTATCCGAACCTTGAGTTCTGGCTGGGCGGCGTGCGTGGTGGGAGCCCATTCGAATGAGGCTGGAGTCAAGTCGGCGCTTCCAACTTTGGGAGTATCGCGTGAACCATGGTGCCCTACTGATCCGGAGCCCCAAGGGTCCTCAGGAGAGCAACAACATAGACGTCGTTTTCGACGGCGTTGAGTACATCGACTGCCCCCGAATGCTACGTGGTCTCCTTCTGACTGAGGGGAGCGCCGAAGACCTACATGTGCTCGCGAGGGCCTTCGGCGAGGTGCACCCCCCTAACCGGGTTTTCGTACTCACAACGGGTGGTATCGCCTACCATGTTGTGGCTTCGTCGTGTCGAATCGGGGAAAACCAGGCAGACATCTTCGATAGTCCCTTCACCTGATCCGATGAGCCATTGATGGCTCCAGGACCAATACTGGTCGAGTCTAAAACGCGGAGGGATCAAGCATGTCTGATGAATACAGATCGCCGAGTGATCTATCGCTCAGCGCTGACGAGACTCGCCTGCTGTTGGCGGCGCTTCTGCAGTGGTGCGGCCCCGCCCACTGCTCAGAAGAGTTCGCTGTAGCTATGGGGTTTCGGAATGCCACCCTCCTTTCAACAACATGCTGGAAGATCCGCTACGCAATCCAGAGGGATGAACCGCTGCAACCAATGGACTGGGCCAGAGCCATCCTCGCCACCGAAGTAGGGTTCGCCAGTGATTTGATGGGCTGCGGCGTCGATTGGGGAACCCTCACCGGGCTGCGGGACGAGGCGGCTGTCGAAACGCTGCGATCCGTCCAAAGAAAACTGGCGAGCATCACAATGCCGTTGCGCGGAAAGGGCCTAGGCACATACCCGGAGAGGTCCTACGAGGTTCGTACGACACCAATGAGCGCCGCCTCCGTCGCGCTCATTAACGACCTGGTGCGCCAATATCCTGAACTGGCACCCGTCCTGGACGAGCACTTTACTGCCACCGGTAGCGAGATCCGCCCATATAAAGCAATGCAGGAGATAGTGCGATCGCTCGCCCACAGGCAAGACGGCCTCCAACTGGCCCAGTCAGTCTTCAACTGGCTCGAATCCGCCTATGCCGGCAGTGATGATCCCGACGTTCGAAGCGTAATCACGGTTGGCGCGGAGTGGATTCCCGACCCTGGACAACGAGGCGATGAGCTACGTGCGTTCCTCGGCCCACTCTTATCGGAGGTAGATCCATGGAGTTCTTGAGCTTGCCTTCAGGCGCGGTCCGGGAGTGGACCCAGGGACCGGCGGGACTCGAACATGGCATGAGACAATCGGCCAGTCCGGGAATGTCCGGATCGTTCGACCCGGGACCGGGGGAACCAAGGTCCACTACTACTTCGATGCGGTTGGCGGATATGGAGGGTCGTGGTGACTGCGCTTTCAGGCCCCGACCGTGCGCAAGTTCAGCAGCATTTGCGTGACCTTCTCGCGGGCAGATCCTCCAGGGAAGCAACTGCCGACTGGGCGAGCACGTGGGTGACCCAGGACGACCCCGCCGTTGAAGACCCGATCGTGTGGGACGCGCTCCGTGACCTCGCGGGTGCAGACCTTAGGGTCAACCCCACCGACTACCTGCATGACGAGGATGACTTCCGGGAGTGGCTTCGACGGGTCGAGTTGAGCGATCCGCTGTGACCCAAAGGGTGAGCTCTCCAGTTGGCGACACGTCCGTGGATCAAGAATCACTTCGGCAAGCCGCTTCCCAGTTGCCCATGCTCACTCAGATTGGCCCTGACACCTTCACTTGGGCTGATCGGCGGTATGACCTCACCCGAGATGAAGATTGAAGCGCCGCAGATGCGGCGCGGCCACGTCGAGCCCAGTTGGACTAACTGCCGGGTGGTGACCGACTGGCTCGCAGGATGGTCCGCTACCGGGCGGAGGCCTACAGAGATCACTTTCCGGCATCGGCGCGTGAGGCCAGTGGAGTCCAGGCCTGTCAGGCTTGGACCCATGGAGTTCCTGAACCGCCAACACCTGCGACAGCAACGGCAGCCACGAAAGCGCCGCTTCAGCTTCAGCGTCACGGGAAGTGTCCTGATGGCCGCGTTCACTTCACCACGCCGTCCCCCCGAAATCGGGTCCCCAGCCGACGGGCCGTCCCTTGACCGATAACGTGCGAATCGGGCTCTGCGGACGCATCACTGCCGGCGACAGCACCGGATGGTTCGTGGAAGTTGTTGACGACACAGACGCCACTGGGGGCTACCTGATCCTCGTGCACGAAGACCGTGACCGTTCAGGAAAGGGCTATGACTCCTGGGTTGACTCACTCGCCGCCGTTGCCGGCTACTTCACCGAAAGCGGCTGGCAGGTTGATTGGACCCAAAACCCCGCCGATCGGTAGTCATTCCTCTTCGAACTCGCTTTCGTCGACCAGCCCACGAATGAACTGCTCGAAGGTGGGCGCCATCACCCCGATGCGGTAGTCACCTTCCTGATCGACCAAGATCACCTGGGGCTCGCCCTGCGGGCCGCACTCGCGGTAGTCGAACATGAACATCGTGTGGCCGCCGGTGGGAGTGTCGGCGAAACAAATCCCGAAGGACGGGTAGCCCCACTCCTCCTGCCAGAACTTCGACCCGAAATCGCCACCGAGGGAGTGCTGGCCACGTCCGATCGCCAGGATTCCGTTGATCGCGGAATGGTCTTCGGCCCAACCTGAGGGCTGATCGGTAGGCAAGCAGTTCAGCTTGGGGATGCCGCCGTTGTGGCGCCGGCAGAACTCCACATAGGAATCCGGCAGGCGGAAACCGAGCTCCGACTCCAACTCAACGATGAGTTCGTCGCTGGGGGATGCTTCGACATAGGTCAGCCCATACTCGGAATCGTCGAAGAACCCCTCCACGTCGAAGTCGTGCCAAACCGCTGTCTGTTGCCGGGGCCCAGGTTCGTCCATGCGCCGAGGATAGCCAAAGGCTGCCTGGCGGCAGCATTGTCTGGTTTCGCCCCGGCTAAGCTCAGGCCACCATGACTGAACGCAGCAATGAGATCTGGATCTTTCAAGGATCCGGCGCCCAGTTCCCTAGTGGCGTGTTCGCCGACGAGGACCAGGCTCGGGCATGGATCCGCGCCGAAAAGCTATCCGGGCTACTGACGAAGTACCCCGTCGGGCAGGGCGTGTTCGACTGGGCAGTCCAGCAGGGCTTCTTCACTCCCCGAAAGCCCGAGCATCACTCCGCGAAGTTCATCGGACGGTTCACCTCAGCCTCGATGGAGCACTATCACTTCGAGGACGGCCAGGAGTAATCCGCCCCGGTGCATGAGCGGTGAGCTGCGCACTCTCGGTGGCGGTCGAACTGCCTTCTGGCGCGACGGTACCGTTGTCGTTCGCAACCCGCGGGCACCTGACGGCGGGACGGCCTTCCAGCCAACTGACGGTTACGACTGCTTCATCAACCAACTCCACTAGGCGGACATATGAGACTTGTCGACGCTTCCGAGCCTTGGAATGCACTGCCCAACGTCGATCCGACCGAAGTCGTGATCGCCACGAACCGAAACGAGCTGGCAGGTCTGGCCAACTGCATCGGTGAGGCGCTCAACGCAATCGATGACTGGGAGTTCGACACTCGTGTCGGGCTTCTACCCGAGGAGGCGCGCCGTCTGCGTGACGCCATCAGTCAGACCCTCCGAACGGTATCGGGACCGCAGTGAAGCAATGACGATCCCGAGGCGATCCAGGATCGTGGCGCCAACGGTTTACTGAGTATTGGTCGCAGGGGCCTTCATGGCGTCATCGGGATCGATGAAGCTCTGCAAGGTTGTAGAGATCGCCGCAGCAGTTGATCCCCGCTCAGATTTCCCTTTCGGCGCGATCGGACGCACAGTTGATGCAACGGCGAGGGGAGTCGAAGCGATGCGAGTCTGGCCCAGCGGCCCACACCTATCGGTGTTCGTGTTCACCCGTCAGCATGCGCTGACCTCGCTGGCAAAGCTTGCCGATTTCCTCGAAGACGAGGGCTGCCCATTCACCGGCCGCGGCGTGTTGACCGCACCGGGAGCCGGCGACCACGCCTCCGGCGACGAAGTGGCCGTCGAGGGCTCGGCGAGTGCCTGGCTATCGAGCCTTGAGGGCTCCGGGCGGACGGCGACCAGCCTGGCTTTCCGGTGTCCGAAGGTGGGACCGGTAGCCCTGCGCGTCGCCTCCTCCACCACAGCCCAGGACCCGAACCCCCTCGAGATCTGCTGTCAGGCCAGCGGGTTGAGCATTCCGGCACAGTTCCGCACCGCCGGCGAGCATCATCGGGGCAAGTCCCTGGTTTCCTGGTCAGAACACCTGGTGCGCCAGATGCTCACCACGGTCGAGGGTGAGTACGCCGCCATCGGAATAAAGGCCGAGTTGCCCACCCCGTCGCAGTTGGATTCGCTGGAGCCTGACGACCCGCTGCTTCCGCACACCTGGCTGGTGCCTTCGGAGATCTCCGACGAGCTGATCTCGACGCTGGACCCGCTGACTGGTGCGTCCGACCCGACCAAGATGGCGCACGCGTTGCGCAGGGTGCGCGCCAGCGCCGCCTAGTGCAGTTTCAACCCCACTGCTTCAACCCAACTGCGGACGCACCTTCTCGGCGAAGAGGGTCAAGGACCGTCGATTGACCTCGGGGTCGTAGGAGGCGGGCTTCAGCAGCAGCGTGAACTCGTGCGGGCCAAGTTCCTCCTGCAACGCCTGGCATTGATCGATGCAGGCAGCCGGGTCGCCGACGATCGTCTTGGCCAACAGGGCGTCCTCGTCGAAGGCCGGCTCAGCTTCACCGAAGGGACGCAGGCCCTCACGCGCCGGAATCTGTCGGATCGCGGTGCGCATGTTCTTTCCAAAGTCCCGAATGAAGGGCAGCGCCTCGGCCCGCGCCTGGTCGTTGTCCTCAGCACACAACAAGTACCGGGCAGCAACGAACGGCGGCGCAGCAACCGGATTCAAGGCATCGAAATCGTCCAGCACCTGCCGGAACTTCGCGCTCGGCGCCGCCGAGGCACCCATCAAGCCATAGCCACGCTCTGCGGCCAGAGCCAGGCTTTCCGGAGCGCTGCTGGCCAACCAGATCGGCAGCCGATCCCGGGTTAGTCGCGGATACACCGACAGGTCTTCATAGTGATAATGCTCGCCGTCGAAAGACACCTCGGTGCCGGCAAAGACCTGCTCCAGCAGGTCGAGTGCCTCGAACATCTGTGCGCGGCTCTCGTCGTTGCTGACCCCGAAATTGCGGAACTGGTCGGGGAACGGCCCGCCGCGTCCCACCCCCAACAGCAGCCGTCCACCCGAGAGCGCATCCACGGTGGCGGCATCCTCCGCAACCCGCACCGGATCATGGAAGGGCAGCAAGACCGCTCCGGCACCCAGCTCGATGCGACTGGTGCGGGCGGCCAAATGCGCCAACAGCGGGAAGATCGAGGAACTCACGCTGAACTTGTTGAAGTGATGCTCAGTGATCCACACCTGCTCGTAGCCCAAAGCCTCGGCGTGCATCACCGAGGCCACCGACTCGGTGAATGCTCGCTGGGTATCGGCGAAGGGATTCTCGAAGTTCGCGAACAGCGCGTAGCTGTGCACGCTCAGGCCGCCTTGGTGAAGGTGGTCCAACTTCCCTTGTCACTGATGTCGACCTGGCCGTCGATCCCCACCTGGGCCAGCAGATTCTCGAAATAGGACGGTGGGAACTTCTCGGCGCGTTCCTTGCGTCCGGATTGCCACTGCGGGTCGTCGGCCATAGTGGCCAAAATCTCATCGCGCAGTTCGGCGTTACCGAAGCCACCGCCAATGAACGCCCATCCCCCCGGACGCAGCACCCGGTAGATCTCGCGCAGTCCCGCTGCCTGGTCGTCCCAGAAGTACACCGACCCCCGGCTGACCACCAGGTCCACGGAGTTGTCGGCGAAGTCCAGCTTCTCCGCGTGCCCCAACTGAGCGGTTACCTGTCCGCACTGACCGTGCTCGGCGGCGTTCTCCTCAGCCAGCTCAATGCACTCGGCCACCGGGTCGACCACGATCACCTGCAAGTCGCTGATCTCGGCCAGCCGCACCGCCAGCATGCCCGGCCCGCCGCCCAGATCCAGGCACAGCCCGCTGCGAATCCCGCAGCGATCAAGCAGATCCTCAGCGATCACCGGATAGATCTTGGCGAACACGCCCTTCATCATCTTTTCGTTGAAATGGGCCGCATCGAACGGGCTCATGGCGCCTCCTCGGACTGGGTTCCCCGCACAGGCAATCAGGCGAAGTTGTCAACCATGTAACGAGGTTTGTCGATCGTGTAACACCTCTGAGAACGCCTATGCAGGGGGTCGCAGGTTCTGCAACTATCGGGCCACCCGGCCGCATCTGCGTCCGAATCAATTGTTCTCATCCGATGTTCCGGATACACCCAAAGGCGCTTCAGGAGGTGAGCCATGTCCAACGACACCCTCGAACGGCCCACCGACGTTGTGGACGTCCCGGTACCTCCTCGGCCGCGCCGAGCCATCCCGGTGTTGATGATCCTGGCCGTGCTGCCGGTGGTCGCGCTGCTGGCCTCGTTCACCATGGGGCGCTACGCGATTGCACTGCCCGATCTGTTCCAGGTCTTCTTCGGCCATCTGCTCGGATGGCCACAGACCTGGCCTCGCGCCACCGAAATGGTGGTCTTCAATGTGCGGCTGCCGCGCATCGGGATCGCCCTGCTGGTGGGCGCCGCACTGGCCACCTCGGGCACCGCCTACCAGGGGATCTTCAAGAACCCGATGGTCTCACCCGACATTCTCGGTGCCGCCGCCGGCGCCGGGTTCGGGGCTGCGATGGCCATCCTGATGGACTTCAACACCGTCGGCATCGAACTCAGCGCCTTCGTTGGAGGCCTGGTCGCGGTCAGCATCACCTATGCCCTCGGCAACAGCATCGGACGCGGCAGCAACGCCGTCCTGGTGCTGGTGCTCACCGGCATGGTCGTACAGGCCATGTTCAGCGCCTTCATCTCCATCACCAAGTTCGTGGCCGACCCCAACAACAAGCTGCCCGAGATCACCTTCTGGCTGATGGGTGGGCTCTCTGCGGTGAGCAACAACGAGTTCTTCGTGCTGATCGTGCCGTTCCTGTTGGGGGTGATTCCCATCTTCCTGCTGCGCTGGAAACTCAACGTGCTCTCCTTTGGTGAGGAGGAGGCCCAAGCCCTCGGGGTCAATACCCGCACCATTCGGTTGATCTTCATCATCTGCGCGACCTTGCTGACCTCCAGCTCCATCGCGGTGGCCGGCATGATCGGCTGGGTCGGGCTGATCATTCCGCACCTGGCCCGACTCTTGGTGGGCCCGGACGCCCGGGTGCTGCTGCCGGCGTCCCTGCTGATCGGGGCGGGCTACCTGGTGATCGTCGACGACATCGCCCGCACTGCTTTTCCCACCGAGGTACCCCTCGGCATTCTCACCGCCATCATCGGCGCACCGTTCTTCATGTTCCTTTTGGTGAAGGGACGCGACGCATGGTGACCCACCTGAGCGTCCGCGACGCCGCCTGCGGCTACGGGTCGCGCACCGTGATCGAGGGCCTCTCCTTCGAGGTGACCAGCGGCGAAGTGCTCTGCCTGCTGGGACCCAACGGCGTCGGCAAGACCACCTTGTTCAAGACTCTGCTGGGCTTTCTGCCGCTGAAGGGCGGCTCGATGACCGTGGACGGCGAGGATCTGCGCACCTGGTCACGCAAGCGCTTCGCCCAGGCGATCGGTTATGTGCCCCAAGCGCACACCCCGCCATTCCCGTTCCGCGCCGAGCAGGTCGTCCTCATGGGCCGCACCGCCCACCTGGGCGCCTTCGCCACTCCGTCGGCCAAGGATGTCGCTATCGCCGCCGAGGCCATGGAGTTGCTCGGCATCTCCCATCTGGCCGACAAGGTCTACACCGAGATCAGTGGCGGTGAGCGTCAGATGGTGCTGATCGCGCGGGCGCTGACCCAGCGTCCGAAGTTGTTGGTGATGGACGAGCCCACCTCCAACCTCGACTTCGGCAACCAGATGCGGGTGCTGAGCCGGGTCAACGCCCTGGCTGAATCGGGGCTGGGCGTGGTGATGACCACCCATGTACCCGATCACGCCTTCTGGTGTGGAACCAAGGTGGCCCTGCTGCGGCCCGGCGGCTTCGACATCGGCTCCCCATTGGAAACCCTCACCGAGGAGAGCCTGCGCCGCGTCTACGGCGTCGAGGTTCGGCTCACCCAAACCCGGCTGGCCGACGGACGCATCGCCCACGGCTGCGTGCCGCTGCTCGCCTGAAGCTTGGGGCCTGGCGGCAGCCCCGGAATCGGCACGACCTTCGCCGCCATCACGACCCGGCCGGTGGCCGGCCAATGGAAGGAATATGCGCAATGACCACAAGACTTCGCTGGGTGGCGATGCTGGCAGGGTTGGCTACGGCCTTTGCAGCCCTGACCGGGTGCGCCAGCAGCTCCGGGGCTGCCGAGAACACCACCTCGGCTACCCATACCGTGACCGATGCTGCCGGACGCAGCGTCGAGATTCCCACAACCATCAATACCGTGTACTGCGCGGTGCCTACTGCTGAGCCCATGGTCTATTCCCTGGTGCCCGACAAGCTGGCTGCCTGGGTGAATGCGCCCAGCCCCGCGATCAAGCCATTCCTCACCGAGAAGGCCCGCAGCCTGCCGGTCGTCGGCGGTTGGATGGGGGAGAAGTCCACCGCCAACATGGAAGAGATCATCAAGCTCAGCCCGGACCTGATCGTGGTGATGACCTCCACCGGCATCAACACCAACGGCAAGCAACTGGCTGAGACCATCCAGACCAAGACCGGCCGTCCGGTGGTGTTGATGGATTCCAGCTTGGACAAGACCGCAGCCACCTACCGGGAGCTCGGCGACTGGCTCGGGGTCAGCGAGCGAGCTGAGAAGCTGGCCGCCTACAGCGAGAAGACCTTCGCCGACATCAAGGCCAAGGCTGCCACTGTGCCCGCCGACAAGAAGGTGTCGGTCTACTACGCCGAAGGCGCCACCGGTCTGACCACTGATCCCACGGGTTCGGACCACACCGAAGTCATCGACTTCGTGGGCGGCAAGAATGTCGCCAACGTCGAGATGAAGGCCGGCATGGGCATGACTCCGGTCTCCCTGGAACAGGTCGCCAGCTGGAATCCCGATGTGATTCTGGTCAGCCCCTGGTCGGGTGGAGCCGACGCCTACAAACTGATCACCACTGACGCGAAGTGGGCTCAGTTGTCCGCAGTGAAGAACCACCGGGTGTACGCGGTGCCGGCAATCCCGTTCAACTGGACCGACCGTCCGCCGAGCGCGGCCCGGGTCATCGGCGTGCAGTGGCTGGGCAATCTGCTCTACCCCGACCAGATTCCGCTCGACATCAAGGCTCAGGTCAAGGACTTCTACTCCACCTTCTATGCCGTGGAGCTGACCGATGAGCAGGTGGCCACCATCCTGAAGAACGCCACGGCGAGCTGAGGTCGCGATGCACACCACCACTTCGGTGGCCGAACTCCTGGCTCTGGGCGATGAGGAACTCTTCGCCCAGGCCCAGGAGGTCCGCAAGGACCTGCCCCAGTTCCGATGGTCACCCAACCTGATCAACCCGGCCTGCCGCACTGATCCGCGCTGCGAGCACTGCAAATGGGAGTGCTTCAAGTCCGAACAGCAGATGTTCGAGGCCCGCCGGCCTATCGACCAGATCCTGGCTCAGGCCGAGATTCAGGTCAGCATGGGAGTCACCCGCATCCTGATGCCGTCAGGCTGGCTGGGCTACCACCTACCGAGTTACTTCTTCGCCTCGGTGAAGGCGGTCAAAGAGCGCTTCGATGTGGAGGTCTTCGGCCTCAGCGGAGCTATCGATCGAGAATCCTTGGAAGGCCTGAAGGACGCCGGCATGGACGGCTACTGGTGCGGCCTGGAGTCGATCAACGAGGAGATCTACCGGCGCTTCCGCCCCGGCGGCGACACCTTGTCCGATCGGCTGGAGACCATTGCCAATGTTCAGGATCTCGGCCTGAAGCTGCAAAGCGGTTTCGTGCTGGGATTCGGGCTTCCTGAGGCCGATGTCATCGCCAGCCTGGAACTGCTGGGCGGGATGAAGCTGGACAGTCTGGTGATTCAGCCATTCATTCCTTTCCCGCACACCGGTATGGCTGCCGAGGACCCGGTGAACCCGCACTACTGGGCTCGGGTGCTGGCTGCGGCCGGCATCTATCTGCCCGAGGTGAATGTGGTCATCACCGAGGCCGACGGTCCCCACGCGAACTTCGCCACCTTGACCGGCGCGAATGTGTGGCCGACCTTCCCGAGGCTGTTCGCCGGAGGCAATCAGCAACCCGAATCGACCGGGTTGACGCTGCCGAAGGCAGGTTGACCGAATTCTGCTGCCAGATCGCCGAAAACACCCCTTGGGGCGTCCGAAACGGCGATCTGGGAGCAGGATTTGGTCACCAGCATGGCCAATGGGGCTCTAAGCAGCTTTCATCAGGTGTTCATGACCTTGTCACCGAGGGCAGCTACCCTGGGGACAAGATGAATAACAGTGAATACGCGGCTTGGAGGCCGCAAGTGGTAGCACTGGATATCGACGGAACGCTCGTTGATAACGAGGGAGTGCTACCCACCGAGTTGCGTCGGACGATCCGACGCATTGCGATGGCCGGAACACCGGTCATCTTGACGACAGGACGCGCCTGGCTTGCCACGCGCCCCGTCTTTGAGGAACTGGAGCTGCCGGCCGGGCCGGCGATCTGCTCCAACGGAGCGGTTACCGTTCAGTTCCCGCCTTTCGAATTGATCAACAAGCGCACCTTCGACGCCTCCGATGTTGTGGCCCGGGTGCTGGAGGAACACCCCAACGCTTCGATTGCCGCTGAGGTGATCGGAACCGGCTACCGAGTCACCCAACCGTTCCCCGACGGGGAACTGACCGGGGACATTGAGGTGGTCAGCACCGAGCAGCTCGTCGGCGACGACGTGACGCGCATCGTGGTGCGCGACCCGAACGCCTCCGATACCGAGTTCATCGCCTTGGCCAATCGCATTGGTCTTCATGGCGTGAGCTACTCGGTGGGTTGGAGCGCCTGGCTCGATATCGCTCCGGCCGGGGTGAACAAGGCCAGCGGTCTGCAGGCCGTGGTTGACGCGCTGGGATTCCACGCCAACGACGTGTTGGCGATCGGTGATGGTCGCAACGACATCGAGATGCTGCAGTGGGCTGGCCGGGGTGTGGCCATGGGCGATGCCTGCGCCGACGTGCAGCAAGCCGCCGATCACGTCACCGGCACCTTCGCCGATGGCGGCACCAACGAGGAGTTGGAGCGGTGGTTCACCCGCGGACGCAGCTTCGCGCGTCCCAGCTCGCGGGTCAGCTTCGGCTGATCTACTGCGCACCGCGCAGCCGATAACAGCGGTCGTCGCTCGCTGTCACGCCACATCGGTGGCGTGACGGGGGCGGCACCGGGAAACCCTTGCTCAGCGCCTTGGCTTTGGCTAAGGCGCTGCTTGTCTGTGCGGGCGTGCGCTTCCTTGTTCACCGACATAGTCAAGGTGTCTCGCCGGTACGGCGGAGCTGTCGCGAGGTCAATCCATCGCCCCTTGCCACTTCCAACATATAGCCTCACCAGGGCCTTGCCGCAAGGCCCTGGTTGAGGTGCACACTCGAGGAATCCCGGCGCGCGCCCGTAGCGCGCCACCTGTTGGAAATCTCGGTGCGCCGCCAGGAGAGAACCCCATGACTCAAACTGCTGTCTTCGCATTGCCGCAACACCTGGCTGCGAAGTCTGCTGCTGCACTGATCGACACCGACCAACGTCACTTGGCCTTGGTCGCGGCCACGATCGGCGAGCAGAAAGCCGCCCTTACCGAGCAACTCACGCTCCTGCGACGTGCCCCCGGCGGACGCGGTCGAGGTGCGATGGATCGCGATCTGGAGATCCATCGGCTGTCCGGCCGCCTCGGCGTGCTTCAGCGCTTCGACCTGGACGTCTGCCTGGGTCGAATCGTGACTCAGGACTCGACCACGCTGTACATCGGACGAATCGGGGTCAGCGATCCGGCTGGAAACCCGCTTCTCATCGATTGGCGCACCCCTGCGGCAGAACCGTTCTTCGCCGCCACTGCAGCTCATCCGATCGGGTTGGCGAGTCGACGTCGCTACCGATGGAACGGCGGGCACATCGTGGACTACTGGGACGAATCGTTCCAGCTCTCGGCGGCCGACGACAGCCTCGTGCTCGACCAGGATTCGGCGTTCATCGCCAGCCTCGCCACCAGTCGGTCACCGCGGATGCGCGACGTCCTGGCCACCTTGCAGGCCGACCAGGACGCCATCGTGCGGGCCGATTCGGCCGGAGCACTGGTGGTCGACGGCGGTCCGGGCACCGGCAAGACCGTGGTGGCGCTGCACCGCGCCGCCTATCTGTTGTACGCCGATACGCGGCTGTCCGGCGCTCACGGCGGACTGCTGTTCGTCGGCCCGCACCAGCACTATCTGCGCTACGTCTCCGACGTGCTTCCCAGCCTCGGCGAGGAAGGCGTGCTCAGTTGCACCGTGACCCAACTGGTTGCCGAAGGTGCGCACGCCCAGCCCGAAACCCAGCCGCAGGTTGCCCAACTCAAGGCTTCGGCCCGCCTGCTGGAGGCTGTCGAGCCTGCGGTGAACCTGTATGAGGAACTGCCAACCACCACCATGGTCGTGCAGACGCCCTGGACCGACATCACCCTCCGCCGCGCAGACTGGGCCGAGGCATTCGAGGCCGTGGACGACGGAACGCCGCACAACGAGGCTCGCGACGACATCTGGGAGGCCCTGGTCGACATCGCCGTCGAGATCGGCATGAGTGACGTGGATCCCGCCGAGGTGAGCCCGGCGGAGCTGCGGACTTCGGTGGCCGGCAACGACGAGTTTCGAGAGGCCTTCCAACGCATCTGGCCGATCCTTCAAGCCAGCGACCTGGTCGCTGATCTGTGGGCAGTGCCGGCCTACCTCCGGCGCTGCGCACCCTGGCTCACCGACGACGAGCGGCGTCTGCTGCAACGCCGGGAGGGTTCGCCGTGGACCACGGCCGACCTGCCGCTGCTCGATGCGATGCAGGCCCGCGTTGGGGATCCGAAGGCCTCGCTGCTGCGGCGACGTCGGCGCGCCATCGAAACCGAGGACCGCAGCTTCATGGATCAGGTCGTGTCGAATCTGTTGGAGGCCGACGACGATCCGGAAAGCCCGCTTCCGTTGCTCAATCGCGTCAGTCTGCGGCAATCGTTGATGCACGACGACGCTGTGCCCAGCGCCGAACGGGACCCGCTGGCCGGGCCATTCGCTCACATCATCGTGGACGAAGCCCAAGAACTCACCGATGCTGACTGGCAGATGCTGTTGCGCCGCTGCCCGTCGCGGAGCTTCACGATTGTGGGCGACCGTTCCCAATCTCGCCACGGATTCCCCGAGACGTGGCAGCAGCGGTTGACCCGAATCGGCTTCGGCGCGGTGAATCAAGCCACGCTGACGATCAACTACCGAACGCCCCAGGAAGTCATGGTCGCCGCCGAGCCGGTAATCAAGGCGGTCATGCCGGACGCCAATGTGCCCACCTCGATCAGGCCTGGCGGCGTGCCCGTCCAGGAGGGCACCGTGACCGAACTGCCCGCGGTGATCACCGATTGGCGCCAAACCCACCCCACCGGGGTGGCCTGCGTTATCGGAATGCCGTCGTTCCCGGCTTCTGAACGGGTGGCCTCGCTCAGCCCCGTCGAGGTCAAGGGGCTGGAGTTCGACCTGGTGGTGATGATCGAAGCGGGCGGTTTTGAGGACGGCTACACCGGCGCGGTGGACCGCTACGTTGCGATGACCCGAACCACCCAACAGTTGGTCATCCTGCGTGATGCCATCTCCCCGCAGTAGCCCGGCCGCCCCCCGCTGAGGCGGTACGGTGATTCGGTACTGACCTCGCGGTGGAGGTCACCGTAGACAGGGACGGGGTGCCATGACGGACAATCCGCCGTATCTTCGCGAGCCGGAATTCATCTCAACTCTGGCCGATGGCACCGTCAAGCAACTCAATCCGTTCAGTGGAACCGAAGTGTGGACCGTCACCGGGCGCGGGAACCGACCGCTGGGCATCACCCTGCCCAACCCGACACCACTGAATCCGGCCGAGCACGGACGCTACTGCGCCTTCTGCGAGCACCGCTATACCGATAGCCCGCCGGAGAAGTCCCGGGTGATCCGCACCGCTGAGGGCGGTTGGGAGACCCGGCATCGGACCAGTGCCGAAGAACTCGATTCCAGCGTCGCGGAGTTCCGCCGGGTACCGAACCTGTTCGAGATCTTGTCCTATGACTATTGGCATCTGAACTACGGCTACGAACTGCCCGAGGAGGTCCGTCAGCGCCGCGATGACTATCTGGCCTCACCGGTCGGACGCGCCCATGTGCTGTCGGTGGCCCGGGCGAAGCTGCGGGCCGGCGGACGCTCCGAGGTCGAGGTGGCAGCCCTGCCCGAGGCCGAGGTGCTGACTGCTGCGTCCGGGTTCTTCGGGGGTGGACACGATGTGCTGATCGCGCGCCGTCACTTCATCGATGGCGCCACCGACAACACCCAACTGGCCGGATCCGGAACGCTCACCCCGGCCGAGCATTTCCAGTTCATCGCCTTCACCACCGACTCGATGAAGGCCCTGTTCGAGCTGAATCGCTACACCCGCTACGTGGCGGTTTTCCAGAATTGGCTGCGCCCGGCCGGCGCCTCCTTCGACCACCTGCACAAGCAACTGGTTTCGATCGACGAACGCGGCGTCCAGCACGAACAGGCGATGCAGCGGTTGCGCACCAACTCCAACATCTACAACGAATATGGCCCCAACTACGCCGGCTACCACAACCTGGTGCTGGCCGAGAGCGATCATGCGATCGCCTTCGCTGGCTTCGGCCACCGCTACCCGACCATCGAGATCTACTCCAAGTCCGAGGCCTGCGATCCGTGGAATCACACCCCCGAGGAGCTCCGCGGCATGTCGGACATGATTCACGCCATGCACGCCGCCACCGGGGTGGATGTGCCCAACAACGAGGAGTGGCACTACCGTCCAGTCGATTCGGACCTGCCGATGCCGTGGCGAGTGATGCTGAAGTGGCGCACCTCGACCATCGCCGGTTTTGAAGGCGCCACCAAGATCTACTTGAACACCATCTCACCAGTGCACCTGCGCGACCGGGTGGTGCCGCGACTGTTCGAGCTGCGCGAGCAGGGCCTGATCGCCGATCTTCCGCTGGCCACCGAGGCTCGGTGCCGCCCCAATCCGCTGCAGTATCGCGCGAATCGCAGCTAGCCGCGCCCAGATTTCCCCGGCGAACAGCTTCAGCGGATAGCCTGCGGACAATCCGGAATAAAGGTTCGTTGATCGCTGCCCGTCCTGATGCACGCGGTGGCTACCTTCGGTGGCGTTGAAGACCGACCCGGCGCCAGCCGCATCACGAAGGACCACCATGCGTATTCCCCTCATCCTCGCCGCCGCCATCACGGGCTTCGCACTCACCGCATGTTCCAGCCCCACCCCAGCGGCGCCTTCCGATCCGGCCACGGAGCCGGCCCCGCCGTCAACCAGTTCCACGCAGCAGGACGGCGGCAGTCTGCCTGCCAACCCCGGCGATCCGGCCGCCTCGGTCACCTCCTACGGCGTTTCGTCCCCCGAATGCACCGCCGCCAGCGATGTCCTTCAGGCGGCCACCAAGTTCGGGCTCAAGGCCTCCACCGGATCGGCGACTCAGACAGATTTCGACACCGCCTACACCGGGGCCAGTGCCAACGCCCTTCCGGTGGACGCGCTGCCCAGCTTCGCTGACCTGAAGACCGCCAGTCTGACGGTGGTTGGTCTTGACCAGCAGCAGGCCAACAAGCATGTCGGGCAGTTCTCCTTGGCGCTGGGCAACTTCACCCAGGTGACGCAGAAGATCTGCTCCTGACGGGAGTTCCGGCTGCCGCGACGGAGCCCGCAGCACCCTCAGCGTGACTAGGCTCGATGCATGATCCCTCTGGTTCAGCTCAACGATGGCCACCAGCTCCCGGCGATCGGCTTCGGCACCTACCCGTTGCGGGGTGAAGCCGGCGTCGAAGCCATCCTCGACGCCTTGCAGGCGGGCTACCGACTGATTGACTCGGCGGTCAACTATGAGAATGAGGGTGCCGTCGGGGAAGCCATCCGGCGTTCTGGCATACCTCGTGCGGAAATCACCGTCACTTCCAAACTTCCCGGACGCCACCACCGCTATGCCCAAGCCGTGACCTGCGCGCAGGAGTCCGCCTATCGGCTGGGCGTGGAGCAGATCGATCTGTATCTGATCCATTGGCCCAACCCGATCACCGGCAACTATGTGCAAGCCTGGCAGGCCCTGGTCGACCTGCGTCGCGATGGTCTGCTGCGCTCGATCGGGGTGAGCAACTTTCTGCCCGAGCACCTCACTCGCATCATCGCTGAGACCGGGGTCACCCCGGCGGTGAACCAGGTCGAACTCCATCCCGGCTTCAGCCAGGCCGAGCAGCGCCGCGTGGATGCCGAATTGGGCATCCGCTCTCAGGCCTGGAGCCCACTGGGACGCGCCGCGGTTCTGGACGACCCGGTTATCGTTGCGATCGCGCAGCAGCTCGGACGCACCCCCGCCCAGGCGGTGTTGCGCTGGCAGGTGCAGCTTGGCTGCATCCCGCTGCCGAAGGCCGCCTCCCCGGTTCGCCAGGCCGAGAACCTGGCAGTCTTCGATTTCGATCTCGACGATGCGCAACTGGCCGCGATTACGGCGCTGGATGCCACCGGCGGACGCCTGGCCGATTCCGACCCGGCCACGCACGAAGAGCCCTAGGCCTAGCGGATCACGAACTGGTCAGCGCCGTAGTAGCGCTCCTTGACGATCTCCAGATGAATCCAGGTGTCGGCCGCCCGCACTCCTGGCCAACCGCGCATCTCCTCCACCACCTCATGCATTTCCAGCGCCGACCCGGCCCGCAGGGTGAGGATCATGTCGAAGCGGCCCAGAGCCCGGGCAGCGAAGAGCAGGTCGGGCAGTTCGGCAACCCGCTGGGCAACTTCGGAATCGCCTCCGGAGAGCTGCAGCCCCACACCCATCGCCCGCCGTCCGAAGGGAGCTCCATGGCGCAGCACCGCCCCGATGCGGATCGCACCACCTTCGCGCAGCCGGGCCAGCCGATCACGGATCGCGGCAGGGGAGCGACGCACGGAGGTCGCGATCTCGGTCAAGGACATCCGCCCGTTGGATTGGAGCTCGGCCAGAATCCGACGGTCCACCTCGTCAACCCGCGCATCGATCGCACCGGTCGGCGCCACCACGTCACGCAGGACTTCCAAGTACTGCGTGACGCTCACCGAGCGCACCCCGGCTAGACCACGCATCCAGGCGATCAGGCCAGCCGCAGCCTCCGTCGACTCGGCGCGGATCTCGGCGCGCAACGGAGTGTCTCCGGTCACGATCGAGCAGAACGGGATCGCCGTGTTCTCTGCCAGCGGCTCAGCGACAGTATGAAGGGGGCCCTCCACATCGAGCAGGGCGTAACCCATCCAGCCGATGCCCAGTAGCTGGGGATGCGGCACTGCGACGACCTCGATGGCGCCCGATCCCAGGAGCTGGTCCAGGCGCTCTCCGACAGAACTGCGCGACTGCCCCAAAGACTGCGCCAAGGCGGTCTTGGTGAGTCGTCCGTCGACCTCGAGCAGTCGCAAGATGGCCTCATCGAGGTCGTCGCCACCAAATTGGTGCGACTTTTTTCCTGATTCTTCACCCATACAGATCCGCAGCCATTCCTTGCACTAGGCCCCCATTATGACGCCACCAACCCACAATCGCCGACAGAACGGTGGTTGTTGCGGTTATGTTTCAGCTCATCTGCTAGTCAGCGCCAGTTTTCCCACCTAGGCTGACGCCGCGAAGACCACAGAAACGGATCCGCAATGACTCCGACGAACCTCACCCAGGCCGATGTCCTGGCCGCAGCCGCCGCCATCGTCACCGCCTACGAAGCCACCGATGCCGCCGACTACTTCGCCAGGTTCAGCCCCGATGCGGACTTCATCTTTCACACCGAGCCTGAGCCGTTCCCCGATCGCGCCAGCTACGAGCGCGCCTGGCACGACTGGGTCGCCTCGGGGTGGCGTGTCGTGCGTTGCATCAGTTCCGAACCACGAGTTCGGCTGTTCGATGGCGGCGCAGTCTTCAGCCACAACGTCACCACCACCAGTGCCCAAGGCGATGTGGAAAGCACCTACTGCGAACGCGAAACCATCGTGTTTGCGCACCTCAGGGAGGGCCTCCTGGCCGTCCACGAACACCTTTCCGCCACCCCCTCATCAACAATCTGAAGGAGTGCAGCCATGACCGCCACCGAGCCTACGACCGAGATGCACCACGCGCCGCCAGTCACTGAAGTGGAGCAATTCGGCGTCGCCCCGATCCCTGACGCTGATCGCACCGCCCGCCCCGTTGACCTGTTCCGGCTCACCTTCGGCGGCGCCAACACCATCGCCACCGTGGTTCTGGGCACCTTCCCGATCCTGTTCGGCCTGTCCTTCTGGGACGGCCTGTGGGCGACCCTGATCGGCCTGCTGATCGGCGCGCTCATCCTCACTCCCATGGCCTTGTTCGGTCCGCGCAACGGCACCAGCAATTCGGTGTCGTCCTCGGCGCACCTGGGCGTCCATGGACGGGTGGTGGGCTCCTTCCTGTCACTGTTGACCGCCGTCGCCTTCTTCTCGATCTCGGTGTGGTCCTCCGGTGACGCCCTGGTCGGTGGCGCAAACCTCGCCTTCGGACTGCCCCGCACCGATGCTTCTTTGGCCGTGGCCTACGGCATCTTCGCCTTGCTGGTGCTGGTGGTGTGCATCTATGGCTTCCGGTTCATGCTGCTGGTCAACAAGATCGCCGTCATCGCCGCGACGGCCCTGTTCCTGCTGGGAATCTTCGCCCTGGGCGGGAGCTTCGACCCCAGCTACCCGGGAATGTTCGTGCCCGGCGCCGATGCGGCCACCATGGCGCTCTACCTGCCCAGCTTCATTGGCGCGGTGCTGATCGTGATGTCCAACCCGATCTCCTTCGGCGCTTTCCTCGGCGACTGGGCGCGCTACATCCCCCGCGAAACGCCGGCCTGGCGCACCATGAGCGCGGCCTTCCTGGCACAGGTGGCAACCCTCATCCCGTTCGTGTTCGGCCTGGCCACTGCGTCCATGATCGCCACCCAGGCGCCTGATCTGCTGGCCTCCGGCGACTACGTCAGCGGGTTGTTGTCGATCTCGCCGGCCTGGTACGTCACCCCGATTGCCCTGATCGCTCTCATCGGCGGCATGTCCACCGGCACGACCGCCTTGTACGGCACCGGGTTGGACTTCTCCAGCGTGTTCCCTCGCTTCAGCCGCGTGCAGTCCACGATCCTCATCGGCCTGATCTCCATCGGCATCATCTTCGTGGGACGTTTCGCCTTCAATGTGGTGCAGTCGATCTCCACCCTGGCGGTCCTCATCGTCACCTGCACTGCCCCCTGGATGGTGGTCATGATGGTCGGCTGGTGGGTGCGTCGCGGCTGGTACGACTCCGACTCCCTGCAGGTCTTCAACCGCCGTCAGCGTGGTGGCCGCTACTGGTTCGCCCACGGCTGGAACTACCGAGGACTGGTTGCCTGGCTGGTCGCCGCCGCGGTCGGGGTCAGCTTTGTGAACCTGCCTGGCCAGTTCGTCGGACCGCTGGGCAATCTCGCCGGCGGGGTCGACATCAGCATTCCGCTGGGCCTGGCCGTCGCCTTGGTGCTCTACGTGGCGCTGCTGTCCATCTTCCCGGAGCCTGAGGATGCCTTCGGCCCGCTGGGCTCGCGGCTGGTCCCCACCGGCCCAGCGGCGAACATCCCGATCGTGGCGTCCGCCCCCTCCGATGCCGCCCCCTCAGACCCCGAACCCCTGAACGAAACCGAGGCCGCTGTATGAGCCAACCAACCACCATGCCCGATCCCCTTGCGGAGATGTCCGACGGGTTGTTCCACGAACTGCTCGGCCCCAAGCCGAGTCCCGGGTTCAGTGAGGACGGTCAGCTCGAACGAGTCTGGGGCGCCAAATGGGGCGCCTGCGACGAGGTCGGCAAGCTGGAAGTGGTGATGGTCCGCCGTCCCAGCCGGGCGCTACGCGAGGTCGCTGAGCGGGGCGAGTCGGCCTACCGTCCGGACCTGAATGCCTACCTCGATCCCAACCTGGGCTGGTACTGGGCCGGGCACGAGCTTCCTGACCTGGAGACCTTGAATCGGGAGTGGGACGGCTTCGTGGCCGCCCTGCGCGCCGAAGGCGTTGAGGTGGTGGAGGCCCCCGAACTGGAGGGCTTCACCAAGGCGGTGTTCACCCGCGACCCCCTGGTAACCGTCGCCGGTGGCGCGATCATCGGGCGGATGGCTCCCGACATGCGTCGCGGCGAGGAACTCTCGATCACCCAGACCGTCGCCGCAGCCGGGCTGCCGATTCTGGGGACGATCACCGGCACCGGACTGGTGGAAGGTGGCAGCTTCGTCAAGGTCCGTCCCGATCTGGCCTTCTTCGGCACCTCAGTTCGCTGCAACCCGGAAGGACACCGTCAACTGGCCACACTGCTGGCTGAACACGGCATCACCGTGGAACGCGTGCAGATGCCGGGCTATCAGATCCACCTCGATCTGTGCTGCCTGATGCTGGACGACGACCTCGCCTTGATCAATCCGCGGATCGCCCCCTACGACTTCCAGACCCGGCTGCACGAGCTCGGCGTGGAGACCGCCTCGGTGTTGCCCGGAGAGGATTGGGGCTGCAACGCCCTGGTGCTGGATCGACGCCGGGTGTTGTTCCCCTCCCACCTGGCCAAGACCGCCGAGATGCTGAGCACCCGCTACGACGTCGAGATCGTCCCGGTCGACTACCGCGAAATGAACAAGAACGGTGGCGGATTGCACTGCTCGTCGATGGAGCTGCGTCGTGAGTGGTGATCTCAGCCCGGCAGAGCAAGGCTTCCTCGACGACTTCGCCACGCTGTCCAGCTTCGGCGCCACCCCTGGCGGCGGAGTGGACCGGCAGGCTGGAAGCACCGCCGACCTCGCCCAACGCGCCTGGTTCGCCCAGTGGCTGAGCGAGCGTGGGTTCAGCGTGCGCACCGATGACATCGGCAATCTCTTCGGAGTGCTGGAGTGGATCCCCGGCGCTCCGGTGGTGTTGACCGGCTCTCATCTGGACTCCCAACCATTGGGAGGCCGCTACGACGGCGCCTACGGGGTGCTGGCTTCGGCTCACGCCGCCCATCGGCTGAACCAGAAGGTGGCCTCCGGCCAGTGGACGCCCAGCCGGAACCTGGCCGTCGTGGACTGGTTCAACGAGGAAGGCTCACGCTTCACCCCCTCGATGATGGGTTCTTCGGTCTTCACCGGGAAACTCACCGGCGCCCAGGCTTTGGCTACCACGGACGCCCAGTCGATCACGGTGGCAGAGGCCCTGGCAGGCACCCTCGGTGAGCGCTGGAGCGCGCCGGTGGAGTCCTATGCCGAGATCCACGTTGAGCAGGGCCGCGTTCTGGAAGACAGCGGCATCACCATCGGTTTAGTGACGGCCACCTGGGCGGCACAGAAGTTTGATGTGGTGGTGACCGGGGAGCAGTCGCACACCGGATCCACAGTGATGGCTGATCGTCGCGACGCCCTGGTAGGCGCTGCCCGCTTGGTGGTCGCCGTGCGGGAGTTGGCCGAGCGTTTCGCCGACGCCCCTCTGCACACCTCGGTGGGGCGATTCGACGTGCTGCCGAACTCGCCGGTGGTGGTGCCTCGCGAGGTGCGCATGAACATCGACCTGCGGTCTCCGGATCCCGCCGCGATCGCTGCCGCCGTGGAGCAGCTTCACGCCACCAGCGCATCGGTGTCTGCAGAAGTCGGGGTCAGCATCGACATCGCGCTGAGTCACGCCTGGGATCAGCAGCCCTACCAGCCTGCCGGCGTGGCACTCGGCGCTGCCGCCGCGCAGCGCCTCGGATTGTCACATCAGGAGATGATGACCATCGCCGGCCACGATTCGACGAATCTGAAGGATCACGTGCCCACCGTCATGCTCTTCGTTCCCTCCGTGGCCGGAGTGGCGCACAACGAGGGCGAGTTCACCACCGACGAGGACTGCCTGGCCGGAGTCGCGTTGTTGAGCGAGGTGCTGACCGATCTATGCAGCACACCAACGAACACCTAGCCCACACCACTGGCATCAGATGGCCGGTGCCGGCGACCCAGCAGCCCGCCACCGATGTGGTGCGCTAGGTTGCCTTCGGAGGTAACCCGTGATCGGAATCATCAGCGCCCTGCGTGACGAAATCGTCGCCATTGTGGAGGCGGCCTCGGCAGAAGCGCCCCTACAGACCCAACAGGTGCTTGGCCACAGCCTGCACACCGGACGCCTAGCCGGGCGGGACGTCGTCCTGGCCCAATGCGGAGTCGGCAAGGTGGCTGCGGCGATCACCGCGACGCTGATGGCACAACAGGTTGATGCCCTGATCATGGTCGGCACTGCCGGTGGCATCGGCTCTCAGGTGCACACCGGGGATGTGGTGGTCGCCACCGAACTCGTCCAGCACGACATGGACGCCCGCCCCCTGTTCGCCCGATGGGTGTTGCCGTCGGTGGGCCTGAGTCATATCCCGACCGAGCCCCACCTCACCGAGGTCATGCTCGAAGCCGCCACCCGGGTGGTGTCGGCCCCCAGCGCCCACCTGATCGATTTCGGAATCACCGATCCACAGGCCCATACCGGGGTGGTCGCTTCCGGCGATGTGTTCATGTCCACCACAGAGCACTCCGTTCAACTGCGCTCCGATCTGCCCACCGTGATGGCCGTCGAGATGGAGGGGGCTGCGGTGGCGCAGGTCTGCCACACCGCCGGGCTGCCATTCGCTGTGGTGCGCACCATCTCCGATCGGGCCGATGCCGAGGCTGCCCTGGACTTTCCTAAATTCCTCAAGGCGGTGGCTGCGCCGTACGCCAAGGATCTGGTGATCCAGGCATTGCCGAATCTGTAGCGGCTGAACCGGTCCCCGACCTATTGCAGGGCCGAGGTCAGCCGGGCCAGGTTGTCCAAGATGGTGGAACGCAGGGGCTGTTGCCGCCACTCCGCCAGGGTGAGTTCGCGCGAGGTGGCCCGGTAAGTCGCTTCGACCTCGCGAAGTTGGGCCACGAAGGGTGCTCCACGCACGAGCAGCGAGATCTCCTGGTTCAGACCGAAGGAGCGCATGTCCATATTGGACGAGCCGATGATCGCCACGTCGTTGTCGATGGTCATCGACTTCGAATGCAGAATGAACGGCCGCTGGTACATCCAGATCGTCACCCCGGCCTCCAACAGCGCCTCGTAGTAGCTGCGCTGGGCGTGGTAGACCGTCGCCTGGTCACCTTCCTCCGAGACGAACAACTCGACCCGGACGCCGCGCTGGCAGGCTGTGGTGATCGCCACCAACAACCCTTCATCAGGGATGAAATACGGCGAAACGATGATGATCTGCTCCTGAGCGGCGTACAGCAGCCCCATGAACAGCTTCAGGTTGTTCTGGTACTCAAAACCCGGCCCGGACGGCACAATCTGGGCGTCCAGCCCCGGGGCGGAATCGTGGCCATCGGTGATGCCTAACTGCTGCACCAGGACTTCGTCGCATTCGCTGAACCAGTCGCCCAGAAACACTGCGTTGACGCTTTCCACCACCGGACCTTCGACCCGCACCATCAGATCGACCCAATGCAGGCCGCGGCGCAGATTGGCCTTCAGGTTGTAGGTCGAGTCGGTCAGGTTCTGGGAACCGGTGAAGGCCACCTGCCCGTCCACGACCAGCAGCTTGCGGTGATTGCGCAGGTCGGGCCGCTGGTAGCGGCCCTTCAGCGGCTGCACCGGCAGCAGCAGATGCCACTGGGCACCCATGGCATCCAATCGTTGGCAGGTCTGGCGGTAGTAGGGCTTGCTCCGGTTGGCCCAATGGTCCAACAGGACCCGCACCGCGACCCCGCGCTGGATCGCCGCCTCCAAGGCCTGGAAGAACACCTCGGTGGTCGCATCCACTTGCAGAATGTAGAACTCGACATGGACGAAGGTCGTCGCCTCATCGACCGCCGCAGCCATCGCCGCAATGCTCTTCTCGTAGTCAGGAAGCAATTCGGCTTGGTTTCCGCCGGTGAGCGGCATCGCCCCCAGGTTCCGATTCAGACGCACCAACGCGGTGAACCACTCCGGGGCGTCCGGCTGCAGGGGGCCTACATCCTCGTGCTGCGTGGCTTCGAGAATGTAGGCGTTGATCTGTTGTTGTTTGAGCCGCAGGGCCCGAGGCAGCCGGGGGCTGCCGATCATCAGAAACAAGATCACCCCGACCCAGGGGATGAAGAAGATCGCCAGCAGCCAGGCCATCGCCGAGGTTGGGCGGCGGCTGCGCGGAATGATGATGATCGCTGTGACACGAATGACCACGTCGACCATGACGAACCCGATGACTGCCCAGGTCGTCCAATCGTTGGTGATCACCAGCGTCCTCTCGCCGTCGAGTCCGTCGGGCACAGCCTATTCATAGCCTCACCCGTGCGGGGTCTGAATCGCGCAGGCGTGGCTGCGGACGGGTTCAGGCGTGGCTGGGACCTGCCCACAGATTGATCCCACCCTCGACGGCGTAGGTGTCGATCTGAGCCAGCTCCTCAGCGCTGAAGGTCAGATTGCGAACCGCCGCCAGGCTGTCTTCAAGCTGGGACACGCTGGACGCCCCGATCAGCGCTGAGGTGACCCGCTGGTCACGCAGCACCCAAGCGATCGCCAGTTGCGCCAAGGTCTGACCCCGGCCAGCGGCCAGGTCATTGAGGGCACGCACATGGGCCAGGTTCTGCTCGGTGAGCAACTCGGTCGAAAGCGACTTGTCTTGTGCGGCGCGCGATCCTTGGGGAACCCCGTTGAGGTACTTGTCGGTGAGCATGCCTTGGGCCAACGGGGAGAAGGCGATGGCGCCCAGCCCGGTCTCGTCCAAGGCATCCAAGAGGTCCTCTTCAATCCACCGATTGAGCATCGAGTAGGACGGCTGATGGATCACCAGCGGGGTTCCCCATTGCTCGGCGATGGCCACCGCCTGCCGAGTGCGTTGCGCAGAGTAGGACGAGATACCCACGTAGAGCGCCTTGCCCTGCCGGACGGCGGTATCCAGCGCCGCCATGGTCTCTTCCAAGGGCGTGGTCGGGTCGAAATGGTGGTGATAGAAGATGTCGACGTAGTCCAGCCCCATGCGGCTCAGCGACTGATCCAACGACGCCAGCAGGTATTTGCGCGAGCCCAGGTCACCGTAGGGACCCGACCACATGTCCCAGCCAGCTTTGCTGGAGATGATCAGCTCATCGCGATAGGGCTTGAAGTCTTCACGGAAGTGGCGACCGAAGTTGGTCTCGGCAGCACCGTAGGGCGGGCCGTAGTTGTTGGCCAGGTCGAAGTGGGTCACCCCCAGCTCGAAGGCCCGACGCAGCGTCGCGCGCTGGGTGGCGAAGGCCACGTCGTCACCGAAGTTGTGCCACAGGCCCAGCGAGATCGCCGGCAGTTTCAGTCCGCTGCGTCCGACCGTCCGGTAAGGCAGGCGGCCGTCGTAACGCTTGGGGTCGGGTGCGTAGGTGTCGAGAATCGGCATGGTGACAAGCTCCTTTGCTGGCCGCACCAGTCTAAGGTGACAGCCCACACAGCGGTCGGCTGACTGGGGCCGAACTCACGAACGGGTGCCGCCCGCCCCGAAAGGCTTGCGTCACTCGGACGAAACGCGCTGCAACTCGGCCAACCTTTCGAGGATCAGCTCTTGGCGCATCGCCACCCGGTTGGCTACCAGGAGCCCCACCCACGCGATGAACCCGATCAGCATCAAAAACAGCGCGCCGGTCAGCAGCAGCAGATTGATACCCGAGTCAGCCGTCAACCCCCACACCACCGTCAACAGAAGGCCGACCAGGCCTATGAGCCCCAGATTCCCGAAAGCCTCTAACACTCGCAACTCATTCTTCATGAGCGGAGCGTAGTGAAATTCGGCGAACGGCGCTCTCTCAATTGCCTCTGCTGGCCGTTAACATTCGATGACGTTCACGGCCAGGCCTCCCCGAGCGGTTTCCTTGTATTTCGCGCTCATATCCGCGCCGGTTTGGCGCATGGTTTTCAGCACCGAATCCAGGCTGACGATGTGGTGCCCATCGCCGCGCAGAGCGGTGCGGGCAGCGGTGACCGCTTTGACTGCGGCAATCGCGTTGCGCTCAATGCACGGAATTTGAACCAGGCCACCGACCGGATCGCAGGTCAGGCCCAGATTGTGTTCCATGCCGATCTCGGCGGCATTCTCCACTTGGCCAGGAGTTCCGCCCAAGGCCGCGGCCAGCCCAGCGGCAGCCATCGAGCAGGCGGCACCGATCTCGCCTTGACACCCGACCTCTGCACCGGAGATGGACGCCAACTCCTTGATCACCACCCCGATCGCGCCGGCGCTGAGCAGGAATCGCAGCACCCCCGCGTCGTCGGCGCCCGGAGTGAACCGCCGGTAGTACATGAGCACCGCAGGGACCACTCCGGCTGCACCGTTGGTGGGCGCGGTGACGACCCGTCCACCGGCCGCGTTCTCCTCGTTCACCGCCAAGGCATACAAGGTGATCCAGTCCAAACCCCGCAAGGGATCCTCGGTGTCGGTGGAGGCCTGCAGTCGATGCAGCAGTTCCGGCGCGCGCCGCGGCACCTGCAGGCCACCGGGAAGCAGGCCTTCGGTGTTCATGCCTCGATGGATGCAGCCCTGCATCACCTGCCACAGGTGCAACAGCCCGGCGTCGATCTCCGCATCGCTGCGCCAGGCCCGTTCGTTCTGACGCATCAGCCGGGCGACCGAGAAACCGGTCTGGGAGCAATGGTCCAACAGTTGCGCGCCGGTCGCGAACGGATAGGGCACCGCTGTGGTGTCAGGCACGATCCGATCGGTTCCGGTCTGTTCGTCGTCCAGAACGAAACCACCGCCCACCGAGTAATAGGTGCGTTGAATCACCGCCGAGCCGGCGGCGTCCAGCGCGGTGAAGACCATGCCGTTGGGGTGTATCGGAAGTGATCGACGCCGATGCAGCGCCACGTCGCGATCAGGGTCGAAATCGACCACCACGCCACTGGCCAGCCGGAGCGCGCCGTTTTGGCGACAGTCCTCCAACACCGCAGGGGCCGACTCCGGATCAACGGTCTCGGGATCATGACCGGCCAGGCCCAAAACCACCGCAGCCACCGAGCCGTGACCGCGTCCGGTGGCGCCCAGCGATCCGAAGAGTTCCACGGTGAGTCGTGACGGTGGCCGCGGACTCTGTGCGGCCAGCGCGTCCGCGAAGCGGCGGGCGGCCTTCATTGGGCCAACGGTGTGGGACGACGACGGCCCGATGCCGACCCGAAAGAGGTCGAAGACACTCAATGCCATGGGTTCAGGCTAGGACCTCCCCGCCCCAGTCAGGTGGGAAATGATCGGTTCTCCGCGCCCTGATGGGGCGGCGATGTCCCCGGCGGCGTCTCACGCGCATCGCGCAGTCGCTGCGGTGCTCAAAGATGCGCCACACTCTGGCGCTAAGGACACCTTCAGAGGACCCTTGAAGAACAGGGTGCAGCCAGGCGCCCTGCCCCCAGACCACAGACCACAATCTTCGCCAGCAAAGGCTGAGCGAAAAGGAGCAGAAAATGACCGAAGCCGAACTGATCGCTTCCCTGCCAACGGGGTTGTTCATCGGCGGCGAATGGCGGGAATCATCCACCGGAAATCGGTTCGGTGTGGACGATCCCGCAACCGGAAAGCAACTCACCACCGTCGCTGACGCCTCTCCCGAGGACGGCATGGCAGCGTTGGACGCCGCCGCGGCAGCCCAGGAGTCGTGGGCGGCCACGCCGCCACGGGTGCGCGGCGAGATTCTGCGCAAGGCGTTCGAGCTGCTCCAGGCCCGGGCTGATGACTTCGCCTTGGTGATGACCATGGAGATGGGCAAGTCGCTCACCGAAGCCCGTGGCGAGGTGAACTACGGCGCGGAGTTCCTGCGCTGGTTCAGCGAAGAGGCCTGCCGCATCAACGGCCGCTACTCCACCTCTCCGGACGGGAATTCCCGCTTCCTCGTCCTGAAGAAGCCGGTCGGCCCGTCGCTGCTGATCACCCCCTGGAACTTCCCGTTGGCGATGGCCACCCGAAAGATCGGCCCTGCGCTGGCCGCCGGCTGCACCGTGGTGATCAAGCCTGCCGCTCTCACCCCGCTGACCACCTTGCTGTTCACCCAGGTTCTGGTGGACGCCGGCCTGCCCGCCGGGGTGGTGAACGTGATCACCACCACTCGGTCCGGGGCCACCACCGGCCCCCTCATCGCCGATCCGCGACTGCGCAAGTTGTCGTTCACCGGCTCCACCGAGGTCGGACAGCGCCTGCTTCAGGCCGCCGCCCAGAATGTGCTGCGCACCTCGATGGAACTTGGCGGCAACGCCCCCTTCCTGGTCTTCGAGGACGCCGACCTCGACGCGGCCGTCGAGGGAGCCCTGGCCGCCAAGCTGCGCAACATGGGTGAGGCATGCACGGCCGCCAACCGGTTCTACGTCCACGAGTCGATCGCTGCGGAGTTCTCCGAGAAGCTCGCGGCCAAGGTCGCGGCCAAGACCGTCGGACGCGGCACCGAGCCCGGCATCGACATCGGCCCGCTAGTGGACGCTGAAAGCCGCGAGAAGGTCGACGAGTTGGTGCGCGACGCCGTTGCCAAGGGCGCCACCGTGGTCACCGGCGGCGCACCGATCGATGGTCCGGGCTTCTTCTACGCCCCGACGGTGCTGACCAATGTGCCCACCGACGCCGATGTGTTCACCAACGAGATCTTCGGCCCCGTCGCCCCGGTCACCACCTTCGCCACCGAGGATGAGGCGGTCGCTTTGGCCAACTCCACCCCGTATGGACTGATCGCCTACGCCTTCACCAAGGACCTGGCCCGCGCGCTTCGCCTTCCCGAGCGCATCGAGTCCGGCATGCTCGGCATCAACTCCGGCGTGGTTTCCAACCCGGCGGCACCCTTCGGTGGCGTCAAGCAGTCCGGGTTGGGTCGGGAAGGCTCCGCCGAGGGCATCGAGGAGTACCTCGAGACCATGTACGTGGGCATCCCCAACCCCAGCTGATCTCAGCCGACGCAACGCTCCCGTTTGCGGCCGCGACCTCCCTTCCCGGGGGGACGTGACTGCGGACGGGGGCGTTTTGCGTGGTCGAACCTGTTGGCCGGTCAGCAATCATGGCTCCATGTAGCTGCGGATCGGTGTGGTGTCCATGCTGGCTGCCGTGGCTTATGCGATAGCCGCGGCGACTTCGGCTGCGTGGGCGACGAACCGCGCCGCCGGGCCTCGGGCTGCGCCTTCGCGACACTCATCCTCGGGGACGACCTCAATCGCCCGCCGAGTCGATGCGGGCCACTCGGCAGCCCTCCTAGCGTGACTGCGGGTGGTGTCAGCACTACCCGAAAGCCTCGCCCGCAGGCCATTTCGACTGATGCGGCACTTTTCTAGGTTGGAGCTATGACCATGACAATGTCCGCAACCCAGCCGGCGACGGCAATCGCCTCGGCTGTTTCCCTTACCAAGATCTATGGCTCCGGCGACACCGTCGTACGCGCCTTGGATGGCGTCGACGTGGAGTTCACCAAAGGCTCCTTCACCGCCATCATGGGCCCGTCCGGCTCAGGCAAGTCCACCCTGATGCACTGCCTGGCCGGCCTGGACCGGCCCACCTCCGGGCAGGTCTTCCTGGGTGGTCACAATCTCTCTGAGCTCGGCGACAAGCAGTTGACCCGGGTGCGCCGCGACGCGGTGGGATTCGTCTTCCAGTCCTTCAACCTGCTCCCCACTCTGACTGCGGAGCAGAACATCATGCTGCCGTTGGATCTGGCCGGCCAGAAGCCCGACCGAGCCCTGTTCAATACCTTGATCGACTCGCTGCGCCTGCGCGACCGACTCTCCCACCTGCCCTCTCAGCTCTCCGGTGGTCAGCAGCAGCGCGTCGCCATCGCCCGAGCGCTCATGACCTCGCCGGCGGTGGTGTTCGCCGACGAACCGACCGGCGCCCTGGATTCCCGCGCCGGCCACGAGCTGCTCAGCTACCTGCAGCGCACCAGTCGCGACTTGGAGCAGACCATCGTCATGGTCACCCACGACGCCAACGCCGCCGCCTTCGCCGGACGCACCGTCCTGCTGTCGGACGGACGCATCGTCAATGACTTGGACCAGCCCAGCGCCGACCAGATCATGGCTGCGACCGCAAAGCTGGGCGCCTGATGTTCACCCAAGCTCTTTCTGAGGTTCGTCGCCATCCGGGTCGATTCCTCGCCACCGTGTTGGCCATCGCCATCAGTGTCGCCTTCTTGGCCGGCTCTGCAGTGCTGGTGGCCACCGAAGGCCAGGGGCAGGGCAAGGCGCTGAGCGTGTCTACCGCCGAGGCCGATGTCGTGGTCATCCTCGAAAACGAAGGCCAGTCCCAGCAGGCCGCCCGACGGATCACCCAGACCCCCGGTATCGCGGTGAGCGCCCCGGTCGTATCGGGAGGCGTGATCGTCTCCGGTCAAGGAATCTCCTCAGCGCTGGATCTGGTCAATGTGCCGCCCGAACCATTGCGCTGGGCAGCCCTGACCGCAGGACGGTGGCCGACCAGGGCCGATGAGGTCGCCCTCAGCGCCGGGGCCGCTAAGAGCCTGTCGGTGAAGATCGGTGATCGACTGCGTTCCGCCGGGGACGGCACGTCGGCGCAGGTGGTGGGCCTGACCAATGAGCCTAGTGGTCTGTTCGCCAAGACCGGCTACGCCGCCGACACCTTCTTCACCCCCACCGGCAATCTGTCCGAGATCGCCCGCATGTGGACCATCAAGGCAGCCCCCGGGGTGACTCCCAGTCAACTGGTCAGCACCCTCCAATCGCGGCTGAAGCCCGTTGATGGTGCCACAGTGATGCTCAGCGGTGACTACCGCGCCAAGAAGGTGGCCGCGATCGCAAAGGACTTCGACATCTTCGCCAACATCTTGTGGGTGTTCGCGGCGATCGCGATGGTCGTCGGCATGATCACCATCGCCAACACCTTTGCCATCACAGTGGCTCAGCGACGCCGCCAAATCGGTCTGCTGCGTGCTGTCGGGGCGTCCGGGGCACAGGTACGGCGTCGCTTCTTCGGTGAGGCGGTGATTCTGGGCGCCCTCGGATCCCTGCTGGGACTGGTGTTGGGCACCGGCTTGGCCGTCGCCGTGACCGCCTGGAGCACGGCCCTGTTCTGGGGCTTGGAACTGCCGTGGCTGCAGCTTGCCGGGGCTTTCGGGCTGGGTGTTCTGGCCACCGTGGTGGCCGCCTTCGTCCCGATCATTCGTGGCACTCGCGTCATGCCTTTGGAGGCGCTGCAGCCCACCCTGCCCGCCTCGGACGCACGCCGGACCTCCGCCGTTCGCGTCGTCATCTGCACCCTGTTCGTCCTCGCCGGCGCGGGCTTGGCTGTCGCCTCTCTGGTCTGGGCCAACTCCAACTCGCTGCTGATGGCGGTCGGGGCCGGTGGCCTGATCTCCTTGGGTGTTCTGCTCGGAGCGCCGTTGTCCGTGCCGACGCTGCTGCGCGCGGTAGGCGCTGTGGTGCGTCCGCTGGGCACGGTGCCTCGACTGGCTGCCGACAACGCCGAGCGCAACCCGCGCCGAGCCACAGCGACGGCCACGGCGTTGATGCTCGCAATCGGTTTGATGGTGACTCTCCAAGTGGCCACGGCCAGTATCAGCGTCACCGCGAACACCGAGTTAGCTAGGGAGTACCCGGTCGATCTACAGGTGTCCGGGGCGCCCAGTGGTACGACGCCGGTGCGCATTCCGGACGCCAAGATCACCCAACTGACCCAGATTCCTGGCGTGGACGCATCAGTCGCGTTGCCCGCGACCCTGGCATCGGTCACAGAGGGTCCGCAGTTGTTGGTCTTCGGCTACCGCGATGGCATCGTGGCGACCACCGGACTTGATCGGTCGGTCGCCGACGGCGAGGTGTTGCTCAATGGCTACCTGGCCGAGCACCTCCCCAAGACGGTGACGATCATCGGAGAGTCCGGCAAAGCCCGCTTGACGGTGGTTACCTCGCGCATGGTCGCTTCCGACCAGGCGATGGTGTCGGCGGCCACCTTGTCCCAGCTCGGCAAGCCGGTCGCGAATGCCAGTGTGTGGCTGTCGGTGCCAGACCGCTCCCAGGCGGCTTCGGTGATGGTTGCCGCCTCCGACATCGCCGGATCGCAGGACTTGGTGGGGGGTGCGATTGCCGAATCAGCCATGCTGGAGAGCATCTTGAATGTGCTGCTCGCCATCGCCACCGGCCTGCTCGCGGTCGCGGTGCTCATCGCGCTGGTTGGGGTGGGTAACACCCTCAGCCTGTCGGTGCTCGAACGGACCAGGGAGTCGGCTCTGCTGCGCGCCTTGGGACTGCAGGCCAGTTCACTGCGGGCGATGTTGACCATCGAAGCGCTGCAGGTGACCACTGTCGGCCTCATCGTGGGGCTGGTAGCCGGTGGCTTCTTCGGCTGGCTGGGCGCAGCCGCGACGGCGAATTCGATGAAGATGGAATCGGCTCAGTTCGCCGTCAACGGCGGGCAGACCGCGCTCATGATCGCGGTGGCGGTGGCGGCTGCGGCCCTGGCCTCCGTGATTCCGGGACGGCGGGCTGCGAAGGCCGCTCCGACCGAGGCGCTGGCCGAGGTGTGAACCTCAGGGCTGTTGGCGGGGCTTGCCCACCCGGTTGAGCACCGCCAACAGTGCCCGCAGCGCCGCGAAGGTGAAGCTGCCCCCCGAGTTGACCACCAGGCCACGCAGGGGCAGCTCATTGATGGCGATCGTAACCATGGCGGTGTTCGGATCCTCGGCGGTCAACCCCAGGCGCTTGGTGATCTCCGCCACCAGCGTGTGATGCAGCCGACGTCCCGACTTCGTTTGGGTGAGGTCGTTGACCGCTGAGTCCTCGTGCAGCGGCCACAGCGGTCGAGCCGCGGGCAGCACACCGCCGAGCAACTCGGCGAACTCCTCGTCGGTGGCGACCGCCGAGGCCGGACCGGCAACCGGGTGAACAACCTGCGCAGAGGCGATCTTGACGGTGGCTGTGGTGCGAATATCCCGGGAGGATGCGCCGATCCGCACCTCGTAGGCACCGGCTTCAACTCGCCAGGCGGCATCGGTCACATCCCAGACTGCGAAGCTGCGCTCGTCGGTTTCCAGCTCGACGCGGCTGCTCTGACCCGGCTCGAGGTACACCTTGGCGAAGGCCTTCAACTCCTGGTCAGGCCGGTGGACGGCGCTGGCCACCGGGTGCACGTAGAGCTGCACCACTTCGGCACCGGCCCGCGATCCGGTGTTGGTGATCTCCACCGAGATGATGCGGTCGGTCCCGCGTCCACGCACCTTCGCCTTGCCGTACTCGAAGCTGGTGTAGCTCAGACCGTGGCCGAAGCAGAACCGCGGCGCGACCGCGAAGCTGTCGTGGAATCGGTACCCCACGTAACAGGTCTCCTGGTATCGGATCTGGGTGGGGTGGTTGGCGAAGTTGGCGCTCGCGGGGAGCTCGTCGGCGCTGACCGGGAAGCTCTCCGCCAGCCGTCCGGCCGGTTCCCGGACGCCGAGCAGGATGTCGGCCACCGCCGACCCGCCGGCCTGACCGCCGAGGTAGGCCTCCAGAACGGCCGCCGGCTGGTCGGCCCATGGCATTTCGATCGGCGAGCCGTTCATGAGCACCACCGCCGTGCGCGGATTCGCCGAGGTCACGACCTGAACCAGCTTCTCCATACCGTCGGGCAGTCGCAGATCGGAGCGGTCCAACCCTTCGGACTCTCGGTCCGGCGGCAGCCCGATCACCACCACGGCAACATCGGCGACCGCCGCTGCGGCGCGTGCCTGGCTCAACAGTTCCGGGCTGCTCTGTCCGCAGGCCGGGTCGTAGCCGGGGCTGTAGCTGATCAGCTCGCCGAGCTGGCTTTGGAGACTGCCGAGCACGGTATCGAGCCGGGTCGGCTCCACCAGCGAGCTGCCGGCCCCCTGATAGCGCGGGGTTTGGGCGAAGGCGCCGATCACAGCCAGGGATTCTGTTCCGGCCAACGGCAGCAGACCGTCATTGGTGAGCAGCACCGCACCGGCGGCGGCCGCCTGACAGGCCAACTGGTGGTGTTCGTCCAGATTCACCACGCCGCCGCGGGCGCGGCGCTCACTCACGGTTCGGAGCGCCAGCTCCACGATCCGTACACAGGATCGGTCGAGGTCGGCTTCGCTCAACGAGCCTCGTGCCAGCGCGGCGCGGACCCTGGAGTCCCAGGCGCCGTTGCTGAAGGGCATCTCCAGATCCAGCCCGGCGGCGACTCCGGCAGGACGGTCGGCAACCGCGCACCAGTCACTCATCACCACGCCGTCGAAGCCCCATTCGGAGCGGAGGGTGTCGGTGAGGAGGCTGCGGGATTCGCCGGTGTGTTCGCCGTTGAGCAGGTTGTAGGAACTCATCACCGTCCACGGCTGAGCCTCGGTCACCGCGATTTCGAAGCCGGTCAGGTAGAGCTCACGCAGGGTGCGCTGGTCGATGATGGAATCCGAGCGCATCCGCCAGGATTCCTGGTTGTTGCCGGCGAGGTGTTTGGGGCAGGCGCCCACGCCCTCGGCCTGAATGCCGCGCACCATTGCTGCGGCTGCCTTGCCGCTGAGCAGCGGGTCTTCGGAGAAGTATTCGAAGTTGCGCCCACCTGCCGGGTGTCGCTTCAGATTCAATCCCGGGCCGAGCACCACGCCGATCTGTTCGGCGCGGGCTTCGCGGCCGATCGCCATGCCGACTTCTTCAAGAAGGCGCACGTCCCAGGTTGAGCCCAGGGTGACTGCGGGCGGAAAACAGGTCGCCGGTTCCGCCGGCCCCAGCCCCAGGCGATCCTCGGGGTCGGTCTGTTTGCGCAGCCCGTGCGGGCCGTCGGTGAGCATGACAGCGGGCACATTGTGTTCGAGGAGCCCAGTGGTATGCCACATGTCGCTGCCGGAAATCAGGTCGATCTTCTGGAGTTGAGTGAGCATCGAGACCACCCGCTCGGCCGCGTGGTGAAGCGTCTGCCCTGCGCCGGATCTCAGATACTCCGACGACATCCTCGGCTCCTCTCACCGGACTAGTGCCATGGACGATGTTAGACAGGTTCGCCTGCGATCCCGGGAGCGACTCCAGCCAACGGTGAAACGTTCAATCAATCGATGGCCAGGCGGCGGCAAACCTCGATCAGAGCGTCAGTGGCCGCCGGGTCAGCGTGATTGATCAGATGCTGGGTAACCGCAATCAGCGCCGAGGCCTGCGTGGGCAGATCAAGCTGCGGCCACGGATCACCACTGGCGGGAATGGCGGGGCCACCCGCATCCCGATAGGAGTCCAACAACACGTTCCAGGCCTCGTCATCCAGGAGGCCGGCCGCCCAGAACGCTGCCGGGGTCGCCAAATCCCAGGCCGGGTTTCCGATCCCGAAGTTGTCGATGTCCATCAGCTTCCAACTGCGCCGCAGCGGGGTGTGGCCCAGTTGGCCAAGGTGGAAGTCGCCGTGAGCGAAAGTGACGCGTCCCGGCTCTGCCAACTGTTCGACCAAGGTGTCGCCGATGCCCGCCAGCCACGCCAGGTCGGGGTGCTCGTCGCGCAGGTAGACCACTGCCCGCTCCAGGCGGGTATGGCCGCCCAGGCGGGGCGGATCGTCCCTGATAGGCAGGCGGTGCAACTTAGCCAGCAGGGCGCCGACCTCGGGCCACGGCGGAGTATCGATGGTGCCCAGCACGCTCACCCGCGGCCAGATCGTGGCCAGTCGATGGTGGGGCGCTTCGAACGGCCCGAAGATCAACGGCTGAATCCACAGTCGGTCGATGTCGGGTCCGGCCAAGCAGTGCACGCGCCGGGTCAGCCGATCGCGGTCGGTGCGGGCGCCATGAATCTTCACGATCACCCCGGCGCAGATATACACCTGGGAGTGCACCGGTGCGATCGGACGGGTCGGCAGCCCGTAGGTGAGCAAGGGCACCACCGGGGTGGTATCGGTGACACGCGGATCCTGGGCGGCCGCAACCGTGCGAATCCATTGCGCCAGTTCCGGGGACGGCAGCGGCACCGTCGTGGGACCGGGCATCCACTTCTCCCTACCTGTTTTCGAACTGCCGCCTCACACTAGCGCCCACAACGCCTCAAAGGTGGAGTTAGCGCTACTGAATTCCCGGTGATCCCCGACCACTATGGATCAGGTGAGCAGTCCCTCCTTCGACCCGTACGCCAACATCAAGGCGACGTTGGCGATTCCGCGCAACCCTCTGACCATCGTCGCCAGCCCGCTCGCATGGCGTTCGGTGTTGTATTGCGCCACCTCGGTCGTCTTCGGCTGGTTCAGCCTGCTGGTCGGAATCGTCGGCTTTCTCGGCTTCCCTTGGGTGAGCGAGGCCACCCACCAGATCGAACGGCGTCGCGTGATGATGCTCGGGCTGGCCGAATTCGCCGATCCGGATCTGGCCCCACCCAGTTGGCAGACCATGCTGCGCGGCAAGAATCACCGCTCACTGGCTACCTGGGCCACCACGGTCGCTTTCGCTATGGTCGACACCGTGCCGGGCATCGGGCTGAGCATCGCCATCATCGCCGGGGTCACCTGGCTTCAGAACTCGTTGAGTCTAGGCCGCAGCGGCGTCGATGCCGTCTTCAGCCTGGTCTGGACCTACCTGTGGCTCACCATCGGCCTGTATGTGGCGTGGGCTCTGGCTGCGGTGCAAGCCTTCACCCTCAGCGCAGTCGTCCGCCCTGACCCAGTGCTGGGTCAGCAGGTGGCTCAGCTCACCAACTCCCGTAGTGAGTTGGTGGATCTGTTCGAGGCGGAGCGACGCCGGATCGAACGTGACCTCCACGATGGCGCCCAACAACACCTGGTGGTGTCGACCATGCGCCTGGGGGAGGCGGTGTACTGGTTGGACAAGGCTGATACCGACAGCGCCCGCGAGGCGGTGCTGCAGGCCCAATCCTCGGTGGAGAATGCGCTGAGCGCGCTGCGCGACACCATCCATGGCATTCACCCGCAGGTGCTTTCCGATCGCGGCCTGCTGGCGGCAGTGGAGGAGCTGGCGGCCCGCCAGCCGGTGCCCACCGCCTTCGTCCTCGCCGGCACCGCGATCCCCCTGCCCCCACAACTGGAAAGCGCTGCCTACTACGTTGCCAGTGAGGCACTGACCAACGTCAGTCGACATTCCCGGGCAACGCAAGCGACTATCCGTCTGGACTACGACGCCCGCCGCCTGCTGCTGCAAGTCCTGGACAACGGAGCCGGCGGCGCCACCCTGGTCCCCGGACACGGAATCAGCGGCCTGGCCGAGCGTACCGGTACCGCCGGCGGAACCCTGGAGTTGTCGAGCCCGGTCGGTGGACCGACCGTGGTGAGCGTGACCTTCCCCTACCATCGACATTCATGAGGTTGGTTCTGGCCGATGACGCCGCCCTGCTGCGCGCCGGGCTGGTGGGCCTGCTCGAGCGGGCCGGTCACGAAGTCGTCGCCGAACTGGAGGACGCACCCTCCCTGGTGAGTGCGGTCTTCGCGTTGAACGAGCGCGGCGAACTGCCGGAGCTGGTCGTCACCGACGTCCGTATGCCGCCCACCATGACCGATGACGGCTTGCGCGCCGCCGTCCAGATCCGCAGCGTCTTCCCCCAACTGCCGGTGCTGGTGCTCAGCCAGTACGTCGCCCCGGCCTATGCCCAGGTGTTGCTGGACGCAGCATCCGAGCCGAACGCACCGGGCACCGGATACCTGCTCAAGGAACGGGTCGGCCGGGTGGCCGACTTCTTGAAGTCGGTCGACCTGGTCGCCAGTGGCGGCATGGTGATCGATCCCGAGGTCGTGCGTTCGCTGCTGCGTTCGCGGCGCGGCGACTCCAGGCTGGAACGGCTCACACCCCGCGAACTGGAGGTGCTGGAGTTGATGGCCGACGGGTCGTCGAACTCCCAGATCGCCGACACCTTGGTGGTGTCGGCCGCGGCGGTCGCCAAACATGTGGCCAATGTCTTCGCCAAACTCGATCTGGGCCCCGACGAGGAGAACCGGCGGGTGCGCGCTGTGCTCACCTATCTCAACGCGAGCTGACCAAGCGCATCCGCCTTACATCAACGGGGATGCCGTGGCGACGTCGGCAACGACCTCATCGACCTCAAGGTGCTCCCGGCGGCGCGATCGAAGCTGCCGAACCTCCCGCGAGAACAGCGCCAGCCCCGTCACGACCGTGGCGATCACACCGGCACCGATGAGCGACTCATGCACCCCGAAGGCGAGGATCGCCGGTCCGGCCAGGATCAAGCCCAACGGGCCCAGCATCAACGAGCCGAGCGCGTCATAGGAGGCGACCCGCGACAGAGACTCCGGAGGCACCTCGTCCTGCATAGTCGTCATCCACAACACTCCGTAGAGGTCAAAGGCGACACCGAGCAGGAACATCGACCCGATCAAGGCCCACATCGGCGCGCTGAGTCCCAACAGGATTGCGGGCAGACCCGAGATCAGGGAGAACAACGTGGCTGTCAGAATCGGGCGCCGCGGCTGCCAGAACATCGACATCAGGACGCCGACGATGGCCCCGACGGCCTGGCCGGCCAAGATGATCGTCCAGGCACCGGCACCGCCGAGTTCTTCATCGGCGACCACGGGCCCCAGAACCCCTTCGGAGGCCTGCAACATCATGACCATGAAGGCCCACTGCACCACGACCACCCACAGCCACTGGCGGGAGGAGAACTCGCTCCAGCCCTCGACGAGCTGGCGAATCGGGTGTTGTCCCTCGCCGGCGATCGTTCCACGCTGATTGGGCAGCAGCATCAAACAGGCAGCAGCCAGTGCGAAGAGCCCACCGGCTACCACCAGCGCCCAGCCGGCTCCCAGCAGCACGACCACAGCGCCACCGCTCACCACCCCCAGGAGGCGGGAGGCTGAGGCGCCCATGGCCAGCCAGGCATTCGCCGTCTGCCGCTGCAAGGCGGGCACGAGGTCGGGAATGATGCCGTTCAAGGCCGGGTAGACGATCCCGGCGGCCACGCCGGAGATCGCCGCGGCCGTGCACATCAGCCATAGCGGAGTGTGTCCGGCCAGCATCATCACGCCGATGCCGATCCATCCCAGTGCGGCCAACGCCTCACCGATCATGAGCACGACCTTGCGCGGGTAGCGGTCGGCAACAACCCCGCCGACCAGGGTGAAGATCGCCAGGGGAGCCATATTGGCCGCCAGCACTATCGACAAGGTGCCGGCGTCAGCACCGGGCAAGGCCAGGATTCCGAACGCCAAAGCCACCGGGGAGAAGGCCATGCCCAGCATCGACAGTGTGCGCGCAACCAGCAGCACCACGAAGGGTTGGTTCGCCAAGAGGGCGCGCGTTTGACTGGAGGGGGACATGGTTATCGGTCTTTCAAAGTGTTCTGTGACTAGGCAGCCTCTCAGTATGTCATTACCTTTGAGGGAGCCCCAAATCGGTCTCACCGATGGCACTCGGCATCCTTAGGGACAGCGCCAGGTCCGCAAGGGGAGGTTCTCGAAAGGAGTATCCATGACTCGCTCGTGGACCGGACGGGTCTTCATCGCCGCCAGCCTGGACGGCTTCATCGCCCGCACTGACGGCGACATCTCCTGGCTCACCGACCCGGAGCCTGGACCAAACCACCATCTACCGCACAGCGATGCGTCCGCGTTGGAGTGGGAACAGTTCTTCGGCGAGGTGGATCATCTGGTGATGGGTCGGGGCACCTACGAGAAGGTGCTCAGTTTCGACACCTGGCCCTACCCCGGCAAGCCGGTCGTGGTGCTCTCCACGACCCTGCAGACCACCGATCCCCGCATCATCGTCTGCCGAACCCTCGATGAGGTCGTGGCACTGCTGGATGCTCGCGCCGCGCAGGTCTACGTCGACGGCGGAAAGGTGATCCAGGCCTTTCTGCGGGCCGACCTGATCGATGAGATCACCGTGACCTGGGTCCCGGTGATTCTCGGACGCGGGCTGCCGCTGTTCGGCGACCTGGATCGCGATGTCCGGCTGGAGTTGGTCGCGACCCATGCCAGCGGCGCGGGTTTGGTGCACGCCACTTATCGGGTCTACCGGGAGCGCTGATTCCCACCGCCCGACGGCGGCAACCCGACCGGCTCAGGGGCAACCTGGCCAGTACGGAAAGTAGTCGCAGATCCCGGGAACCGGCGCCGCGGAATCCGGCTCTCCCGACAGAGACAAGACCAAGCCGACTACGGCGACGCAGGCGATGACCACCAGCGGCGAAAGGAGTCGATTCATGCCTCCACTGTCGAGGGGGCTCCGACGACCCAACAGTCGATCAGGCCACTCCTGCCCGAGTGGCCGGAGCAGGTGTGACCATTCGGGCAGCCACCACGCGGCGATCCTGACCAACTGGACTATCGTGACTCTCGATGTCGAGACAGGTTCACGGCAGTAGCAAAGGGGTGGTGATGGCGGAACACCGGCGACTCAAAGGCTCCAACGCCGTGATCACTCACCTGGTTGAGCGCGGCCAGGTCGAGCCGATTCTGGCCGGGTCGCTCGCCATCTTGATCCTCACGATCGATCTTGCTTTCAACGTCGCCTGGCAAACCCTGGCACTGGATCTGCTCGCCTGCGCAGCAGCCGCCGTGACACCACGATGGCCACGCCTGGCCGGTACGGCGCTGGGCCTGATCGTGGCCAGTTACGTCTTCCTGCCCCCAGAGTGGTCAACCTTGGGCGAGTACGCCCTCATCATTCCGATCCTCGGCACCGGCATGAGCGGGCGTAGCCGCACCCGCGCGGTCATGAGTGTGGCCTATTTCGTTGTTCTGGCCGCCAACCTCTGGGATGACACCCCGCCTGACGTGACCCCCATCTATGGCGTTATCGCCTGGGCTGTGATCATCGCCGCGTTCTGGTTCATCGGGAGCGCCTTCGCCGCCTTGATCGAGGCGACCCATGCCGCCCAACGAGCCGAGCTGCTGCGGCAGCGGCAAGCCTTGGCCCGCGGCATCCATGACACAGTGGCTCGCTCGCTGACCCGGGTCACCATGGCGGCGGAGCGATCCCGGCTGCGCGGCGAAACCACCGCCTCCGATCTGGAGACCATCTCCGATGCTGCCGCGCGCAGTGCCGAGGAGCTGCGGTGGCTGATGGCCCTGCTTGCCGAGGACAGCGAGACGTTGACCCTCACCACCAACAGCCCCCTCGACAAGACTCTGAGCGAGGCCCGCACCGATCTGGGACGCCACGGTTTCGCGGTGACCCTCAGCATCACCGGCTCACTGACGGCGCTGACTCCCGACCAGTCCGAGCTCCTGGGCTCGGTTTCGGCTGAAGCGGCGGCCAACATCATCAAGCATGGCCAGCCCGACACCGCCTGCGCCGTCATCGTCGACATCGGCGAGGACCTTGCCGAAATCGCGTTCGTCAACCAGGTTCGCCTCGACGCCGAACCAAAGCAGGCGATCTCGCTGGGCTGGGAGAACATGCGCCAACGACTGGCCCGCCTGGGTGGCGAGCTCGAGCAGGAGAGTTCCTCCGAGCAGTGGATCACGCGGGTGCGGTTGCCCATTGGCACCGCAAAGGTTCCTGGTCAGGTCGCCTGAGATGACTGCTTCGCGTTCTTCGGTGATCACCGTCGCTGTGGCTGATGACGACCTCTTCGTCCGCGATCACCTCAGCGACTATCTGGCCGCAACCGCCGATCTGGAGCTCCTCGCCACCTGCGCGAACGGGGAGCAACTGGTTGCCCAGGTTCAGCAGCGCCCACCCGATGTGGTGCTGATGGACATTCAGATGCCGCTCATGGACGGCCTCCAGGCCACGCGCGCGGTGTGCGCCCTGGCACCATCAGTTCGAGTGATCGCGCTGACGTCCTTCGGCGACGACTCCGCCGTGGCGGCCATGTTGGAAGCCGGCGCGGTGGGGTTCCTGCTGAAGAGCACCAAGCCCGAAGGCGTCTTCGAAGCTATCCGCGCCGCCCACCACGGTCTGGCGGTCATTCCGCCCGATGTCGCTCGCCGGTGGAGTGCGACCCATCACCGGCCACAGGCGCCACAGCTCACCGACCGCGAGCAGCAACTCTTGGGATTGCTCGCCCAGGGAATGACCAACAAGCAGATCGGGCAGGCGCTGTTCGTCTCGGCTTCCACAGCCAAACAGGGCGTCCATGAACTCATGGGAAAGCTGGGTGCCACCTCGCGCACAGCCGTGGTCGCCCGAGCCCATCAACTGGGTCTGCTCTGAATCTGCAACCAGCCCTGAATCTGCAAGCCAGCCCTGAACTAGGGCTGGCTGCCACACGGGAACTCGCGAGCCCTCCGCCCCCCGGCAGCGCAGGCTCCGTCTTCCCAGCCAGAAAATGCAGAGCCTGCGCCTGAGGTCACTCGCTTCAGTGGGCCACCTGCCGACGCGCAGGCCACCCAGAAAGCTCACCGTGTGGCAAACCAGCCGGACTGACGAGCAAGTGACTGCCAAGGCTCAGCGCCGACTGGGGTCACATCTGCCTGAATGCCTTGTCAAGACCAGTCCGTGGACCACATCTTCTTCCACACCCGCAGGCCCACCCACCCATTCCGGGAACCTTTGACCAGGTGGTCAGCTCAGTTTGTCCACCTGGTCAGTTTCCGGTGGGCCACATCAACATGAGGCCCAGCACGGCCAGCAGCAAGGCCACGACGGCGACGAGCAACGGCGCCCGTCCGTCCAACTGTTCACCCTCGACGTTGGCCTTCAGAAGATCGTCCGCAGCGCGGTATCGACGCCGGGCCAGGGCCATCACCACGATGGCGCCACTAACCACGATCACCGTCGGCAGGAAGGACCACACCCCCAGGTGCTCCCAGGCCAGCCGCCAGGACCCCAATCCCAGGACCAGCAACACCAGTCCTGTGCGCAACCACGCCAAAGCGGTGCGCTCAGCCTGCAACCCCTTCGGGGCGCTCGGGGTGGATTCGCTCATGCCAGCAGCAGCCCGAGCAGGGCCAAGACTGCGGCGACTACGAGGATCACCGGGAGCACAACGATCAGCCCGGCGAAGGGCAGGGGATGCTCCTCCCGAAGCGCGATCTCAACTTTCATCCAGCCGAACCAGGCCTGCACCGGGCAGGCAAGACCACCCAGGATCAACACAATCGACGCGGCCAAGCGGAAGCCGGGGTTCAGGCTGAGTGCCAGTGACTCCAGGCCGACGCCCACCGAGATGAGGGCCAGTCCGACCCCGATCCAGGCCAGAAAGGTGCGCTCATTGGCCAAGGTGAACCGGGCATCGGGCTCAGAGCCGCGCGAGTACACCGACTTCGGGAAACGTTCACGGCTCATCGGAACCTCCGGACCTTGCTGACTCAACCCACTGGTCAGCCTAGCGTCAGCCCCAGAGCTGCCCGGGAGGCTGTCACGTCCCTGGGTCCGCAGCTGGATCGAGCTGGCGATCCCCCTGCGGGGTGCTGCGGGCGGGATCAACCATGGCGGACACATTTTGCCTTGCCGCGCATCGTTTTGTCGATTCAATTCGGTGCCGGAATTCGAAATTGTGGTTGTCCACAGATTGAGTAAGGAGATTAGTAATTGGCTCCAGAACTGCTCTAGCATCACTCGAAACCGCCACACGAGACTGGCTAACCCCGGCCAGGCAGGGTGCGCGGTAAGGAGACGAGCATGATCGATTCCACGCTGACTACGGTTCGGAGCAGGCGAAACCTGCGCTGGATCGCGGCTGGGGCGTTGGCGGTCTGCCTGAGTGGCCTGGGCGCGGCATTGCTTTATGCCAGCGCCACCAATGCTGTCTCTGCGGTCGCAATCAATCGCACGGTGTATCGCGGCCAAGTCATTACTTCCGACGATGTGAAAATCACTTCGGTGGCGGCACCCCTTGGTGTGGAAGTGGTGCCAGCGGGGGATCTGAAGAACATCGTCGGCAAGACGGCACTCACTGACCTAACTGAAGGCGGGCTCCTCAACCCGCGTTCGGTGGGGGATCCGGTGATGGCCGACGGGACCGTCCGGCTCGGGCTTCGGCTCGAAGCCGGACGGCTCCCCACCCAATCGTTACCACCCGGCACCGGCGTACGTCTGGTGCCGGTGGCCAGCGACGCCGGCAGCGCACCCGGCGGGTCCAGCGTGACCGCCACCGTCGCTTCCCTTCCACAACTGCAAGCCGACGGCGCCACCCTGCTGGACGTGACCGTGGCCTCCGGCGAGAGCGAACGGCTGGCCCGGCTCGCCGCGGCCCATCAACTGGTCCTCATTCAGCTCCCGGAGGTGTCCCGATGAGTGTGTTCCTGCTTACCAGCGCCGCGCATTCGCCAGGAGTGACCACCCTCGCGGTCGCCTTGGCTCTGCATTCCGGGGAGCCCGCACTACTGGTTGACGCCAATCGCGAGCCCGACCAGGCGGTACTGGCCGGCTACCTGCGAGGCACCGATCCGCAAGGCTGCGGCCTGGGCGGGATGCTCCAGGCCTACCGCGAGCACCGACCTTTGGCCACGGTGCTGCCGTCGATGCTGCTGCCGCTGGCCGAGACCAGCGCCTTCCTGCCTGGTTTCGCGCACCCCGGAATGGTGTCGCTGTTCGCGCCGGTGTGGCCGGAGTTGGCCGACCTGCTGGAGGCCGAGACGCGCCCGGTCTATGTCGATGCCGGACGCATCGGTACCGGCGGGCTGCCGCCGTCCCTGGTCGCGGCCAGCAGTGCGGTGGCGGTGGTTACCCGCACCACCCTGCCTGACCTGGCCGCCCTGCGCCTGTACCTGCCCCAAATTCAGGAGGCGGCCGGCAGCGAGCGGGTCGGATTGGTTCTGGTCGGCCCGGGGCGCCCCTACGGTGCCGCCGAGATTCGTAAGCGCTTCGACGTTCCGATCTGGGGCAGCTTGTCCTGGCAACCGCTCGAGGTGGAGCGCTACGCGTTGGGCGCCGACCAGCGGCGTCGCCGAACCCCGGAGCGCTACCGCGCTGATGTGCGCGCCTTGGCCGCCGCTCTGGCCGGACGTGACACCCATCGTCGGGCGCTGATCGGAATCCGGCAGTGAATCGCCTGGCCACCGTCGGGTTGTTCTCGGTTCCCCAGGCCTTCGAGCCGAAGTACAGCAGAGGCCAGGTGGCCGCCCACACCGGAACCGATCCGGATCTGGACTGGCAACTGGTGGTCATTCTGCGGCGCAAGGCGTCCGAACTGATCAGCCAGGCCGCCGCCGAGGGCGAGCCACTCGGACCGGACGACCGCAGGTTGCAGGGGCGCTCGATCATTCGGCGCGTGGTGCGCGATCACGTCGAGACGCTCAGCAGCACTGGCGAGGCCCTGTGGCCGGTCGAGGTCGAAGCTGCCTGTGCTCGCGCGGTGGAGAACGCGATCTTCGGCTACGGACGTCTGCAGCCACTGTTCGAGATCCCGGAGGCGGAGAACATCGAGATCCACGGCTGCGACTCGGTCGTGGTCCAGTACGGCGATGGGCATCGGGAGAATCGGCCCCCGGTGGCCGACAGCGACGAAGAACTCGTCGAGGCAATCCGCTTCCTGGGCGAGTCGGTCAGCCCGGCACGACCCTTTGACGACACCCACCCGATGCTCACCTTGGCCCTGGGGGATCGTTTCCGGCTCCACGCCATCGGTTTCGGACTGAGCTACCGGCCCAGCATCACCATTCGTCAGCACACGCTCACCGACATCACCTTGGCCGACCTGAGCGAAGGCGGACTCATGCCGGCGGAGGTGGCTGAGTTCCTGCGAGCGAGTGTCCTGGCCCGAAAATCGATGGTCATCTCCGGCGACCAGGGCGCCGGCAAGACCACCCTGCTGCGTGCTCTGATCGACGCGATTCCTGACAATGAACGCTTCGGCACGCTGGAAACCGACTACGAACTGCTGACCCACCTCCAGGCTCACCGCCGCAACATCCTGGCGCTGCAGTCCCGAGTGGGTATGGGCGAGATCGTGGCCGGCCGGCGGCTGGGCGAATACACCGTCGCCGACCTCATTCCTGAAGCACTTCGCCAGAACCTGTCCCGATTGGTGGTCGGTGAGGTGCGCGGCAATGAAGCCGGGGCCATGTTCGAGGCGATGACCTCCGGCGCAGGCACCTTGTCGACGACCCACTCCCATTCCGCCGCGTCCACGATCGACCGGCTGGCCTCCCGGGTCGCCCACGGTGGGGTGCTCGCCATGGACGAGGCCTACCGCCAGATCGCGCACCACCTGCATCTCCTGATTCATGTGCGGCTGATCGATGACACCTGGCGCGGCGGCGTCCGGCTGCGCCAGATCGCAGAGATTCGACAACTCACTGGCGGCATCGAGTCCGGACGGCCGGTGACCCATCTGTGTTACCGCAGCGATTCCCGGGGGCATTACGAGTTCACCCCTGACCCCGGTCTGCTCGCCGAGCTGACCGAATTCGGCTTCGCCGACGGCGCTGCGGGCGGCCGACCATGATCGGCCTGGCAGTGGCGAGCGGGGCTTTGTTCGCAGTGGGACTGATGGCTTTGTTCGTGGGTTTCAACAGTACAAAGACGACAATCCCCAGGTTTTCCACACGTCTGTGGAAAAGTCCTGTGGACAGCCGCGTCCGGCGCCAGGCGCTCGTCCTCGGTGGTTCGGTCCTGATCGGAGGGCTGGGCGCGGCGATCTCCGGCTGGTGGCTCTTGATCGTCATCATTCCGGCCCTCGTCGGCGTCTTGCCGCTGCTGCTCTCCGCACCCCCGAACCGGGAGCTGGAGTTGCTCCAAGCCATCGACCGCTGGCTGCGGGTCCTCGCCTCACTGCTGGCCACCGGGCGATCCATCTCCGACGCCATCCGGGTCTCGGCCCGACAGGCCCCCGCGCTGCTGGCACCCGAACTACGCCTGCTGGTCGCCCGCCTGGATGATCGGTGGAGCATGGACAGCGCTTTGTTGGCCATGGCCGACGAACTGAACAGCCCTGACGCCGATGCCGTCTTGGCCGCCCTGGCCTTGGCTGCCCGACGCGGCGGCACTGGCGCCCGGGCCACCCTGGCGGCTCTGGCCGACAGCCTCGCCGATCGGATTCGCGCCCTACGCGAGATCGGCACCGAGCGGGCCAAGCCGCGGTTCGTGGTGCGCCAGGTCACCCTGATCACCGTGGTGGTGTTGGGCCTGGCCCTGCTGTTCAGCGGGGACTTCTTCGCCCCCTTCACAACCCCGATCGGGCAGATCCTGCTCGCCGTGTTGGTGACTGCCTACCTGGGTTCGCTGCTGTTTCTGCGCCGCATGACATTGCCGCGACCTCGGCAGCGAATTCTGCGGAGGGCCGTATGAACCCGATCCTGGTCGCGACCCTCGCCGGTTCAGTCGGCGCTTTCGGAATCTGGGCCATCCTGCGCGGTGCCGTGGCACCGGTCGATCCCCGGCTCGGGGACGCCTTGGACCTTCTGGACGGTCGACTGATCCGTCCGATTCCTCAGAACGGTTCCGACAAACTGGGGGCCTGGCTGCGCCTTCGCCTGCACCGACCGGTCTCGGACCGCGTGGCTCGGCTGTTGCGGCTCACCGGGCGCAGCGTGGAACACCACGACACCATCAAGGTCCTCGCCGCTGCCGTCGGCCTGTTGATTCCATTGCTGATGGCGGCTGTGCTCAGTTGGGGCCTTGGTGTGGGGTTCGCCGGTGTCGCCGTGCTGGCACCCTTCACCGCCCTGCTCGGGTTTCTCCTTCCGGACTTGCTGCTGACCAGCGCCGAGCAGGACATCACCGAGGACGCCACCGAGGCGCTGCTGACCTATTTCGATCTGGTGATGCTGGAACGGTTGGCCAATCAGTCGGGCGCGCAGGCGTTGCGGTCGGCGGCGTCGGTGAGCGATATCACCATCTTCGCCATGATCCGGGAGACCCTGGAGCGGGCACGGTTGGAGCAGCGCGCCCCCTATGACGATCTGCGCGTGCTCAGCCGCGAACTGGATCTGCCAGCCCTGACCGATATCGCCGATGTGATGAACCTCGACGAGTCCGGGGCTTCGCTGGCTTCGGCACTGCAGGCCAGAGTCAGCGAGTTACGCGACGCCCACCTGACCAATGCCAAGCTCGCCGCCTCCCAGATCTCGGAACGAATGACCTTCTTCATGGTGGTCCCGGCACTGGTCTTCGCTGGCTTCTTTCTCGTCCCTCCCATGCTTCGGCTGCTGGCCGGATGAACCTGCGAAAGGAATGCCGATGAGAGTGCTTCACCTGGTGATCGGGACCCTGATGCTGCCGGTACCCACCCGCGACCAGCGAGGCTTGTCACAGTCCACCGAGATTGCCATCCTCACCGGGGTCGTGGTGGGCATCGCGGTCACCGTCGGTGCCGCGATCACCGTCTACGTCAAAGCCAAACTGCCTCAGCCATGAACCAACGCGGCTTCTCCGAATCCACCCAGTGGGCGGTCTTCACCCCGGTCGTCCTGCTGCTGGTGCTGGGCCTGGTTCAACTCGGCGTCTGGCTGCACGCCCGCACAGTCGCTGCCGAAGCCGCCGCGACCGTTGCCGACCTTCAAGCGGCCGGGCTGGCCGGTGCGGTGGACGCCGGTCAACGGATCACGGCCGGCGCCGGTCTGAAGGCCGTGCACATCGCCACCGTTACCGAGCCCACTGTGGTGGTGGTGACCGTGACCGGCCGGGCGCCGCTGTTCTTCGATGTGGGTCAAGGAATGATCCAGGAGCGCGCCGTCTCGCCTCGGGAGCGGCTGCGATGAGCCAACGCGGATCGCTGAGCGTCGAGTTCGCCATCTTGACCCCGACTCTGGTGGTGCTGTTCGGTCTGATCATCGGAGGAGCCCGCACGTGGCTGGCCCACTCGGCCGTGGAACACATGGCCGGCGCCGCAGCCCGCGCCGCTTCCTTGGAACGCTCGGTCGGCCAGGCCGAGGTGGCCGCTGAAACGCTGGCCACCCGACAGGCGGCGGCTTCGGGAACGCGCTGTGAACCCCTGACGGTCGAACTGGACGCTGCTGGGTTGACCCGACCCGCCGGCTCCTCCGGACAGGTGGTGGCGATGGTTCGCTGCCAGGTACCGCTTTCCGACATCGTGGTTCCCGGCTGGCCAGGCCGAGTCGAAGTCTCGGCAAGCGCGCAGGCGGTGGTGGACACCTACCGAGGACACCGGCCATGAAGACAATCCGCGGCGTGCTGGCAGCCGTCGGGCTGGTCCTAGCCCTGGTAGCTGCACCCTGGGCTCTGCTGAGCTGGGGCCGCCTGCCGGCACCCGGTGTGCAGCTCCGCGCTGATGACGGCACCGTCCTGCTGGCCGCCCTCACCATGGTGGGTTGGATGGCCTGGCTGGCGTTCGCGCTGGCCACCTTGCTGGAAGTCCTCACCGTGATCACCGGACGCCGGCACAGCATTCCCGGGCTCACCACCGTCCAGCACCTGGCTTCGGGACTGCTGCTGACCGCGCTGGCAGCGCTCCCGGTGTCGACGATGATCTCTTCGGCCCATCCCGCAGAGAAGGTCGTCGCGACCCAGCCACCTCCGCTCGACTCGCCCGCGACGGCTCCCGTTCCCGGCCCGAGCCCCAGCGAGAATCCCGCTCCTACCCACAGCGCCTCAGCATCGCCCGCACCGGCCACCACGTCCGCAGCCACGCCCGCAGCGGAGGAGGGGCCGCGCTACGTCGTCCAAGCCGGCGACGACCTGTGGAGCATCGCCGAACGCACCCTGGGCGACGGGCGACAGTGGCGCAGCATCGCCGCGCTCAATCCCGGCTTGCAGGACCCGCTGCGCGAACTGAGCGTCGGCACCACCCTGACCTTGCCCGCCCAGCCTGCCTCCCTCATGGCCGCGAGCGTGCCCAAGCATCCCTCGCGCGTCACCGTCGCTCCTGGTGACACTCTCAGCGAGTTGGCCCTGGAACATCTGGGCAAAGCCTCTCGCTGGCCGCGCATCGCGAAGGCCAACGCGACGATCACCGATCCCGACCACATCGAGGTGGGCTGGAAATTGACCATTCCAGGCAAGCATCACGACCAGGCGAGGCCGGCGCAGTCCCAGGCACCACGGGTGGTCCCCGCCGAACCGCCATCGTCTCCCGAACCGCCACAGCTCGGCTCTCGGCACGTCGATCAGGAGCACGATCCGGCTCCCGAACTCGTCCCCGAACAGGCCCCCGATCCGGATTCAGCCAGCGGTCAAGACGCGCCGCAGCCCGCACTGCCGCTCACCATCGGCACCCTGGCCGCGACCGCGGTTGTAGGGGCTTTTGAGTTGCGGCGCGCCTTGAAGCTGCGCGAACGACCGCTGGGCCATTGCGAACCCCCGGTATCAGCCGGTGCAGATCGGCTGCGCACCGCACTGCTGGACGTGCAGCAACCCGAGGCCATGGAGAGCCTCACCGGGGCACTGCAATTAATCGCCGATCACTGCCACCGTCATCGGCTACCGGCCCCTGCGTTGGCGGCGGTTCGGCTGTCATCGGCGGGCATCCGATTCGAGTGGGAGTCCGGTGCCGGGGCGCCCCCACCCGGCTTCGACGGTGACGAACACTGTTGGAGTCTGCGTCCGGACCTGGTGGTGCTGCCCGACGATCGGCCCTGTCCCTATCCGGCGCTGGTGAGTCTTGGGACCTGCGACGGCGAGACTCTGATGGTCGATGCTGAGCGCTCCGGCGTCCTCGGCGTGGCCGGCACCGGCGACCAGCGTCGAGCGGCACTGGCCGCGATGGCCGTCGAGCTGTCCTGCGCACCATGGAGCGCGGACGCACGCTTGGTCGTCACCGGCACCGACGCCGGGCTGGTGAAACTCACCGGGGAGGACCGTGTTCAGGTCCTCGATCGGGACGCCACGTGGAGCCTGTTGCGCACCCAGGTTGCCCGCCGCCGCCGGGCCCTGGGTGCGGAATGCCTCGCCGATCTGCGGGTCGACCCGGAACGTGCCGAGGCGGTCGCGGCGATGGTTTTCTGCTTCTTCGATGAACTCAGCGAGGCCGAAATCGCCGCCCTGGACGAACTGCTGGGCGGCTCCCCGGTCGGTGTGGCCGTGATCGTGGCGACCGGCTCGACCGCCCAGGCGCGGTGGGTGGTCGAAGAAGGATCCGGTCAACTGACCGGACGGCTGGCTGGGCAGGACCGGGAGTTGGTCGCGCACCGCATCTTGGCGCCCGAGCGCGACGCCTTGGCCGAACTGTTCGCCGACCGTGACCTGGTGCCCGCCCCGTGGTGGGGCCCGGACAACGTGTACCCGCTACCGCACCGAGATGGGGATGATGTGGACATCGTCAGACTGTTGCAGCCAGCCACCCACCCTCGACTGCTGCTCATCGGCCCGGCCGAGTTGCACAATCCCACTGGGCCCGAGCCGTCGCGATCTCGGCAACAGCTCATCGAGTTGTGCGCCTGGTTGGCCGAGAATCCCGGCAGTAATGCCACCCAGATGGCCACTGCGCTGTTGATCGCCGAAGGAACCCGTCGCTCCAATCTGAGTCGCCTGCGCGCCTGGCTGGGTAGTGATCCCGACGGGGAGCCCTATCTGCCCGACGCCTACTCCGGACGCATCAGTCTGCACGCTGCGGTGTCGTCGGACTGGCAACAGCTCCAGCTTCTGCTTCAGCCCGGCATCACCAGGGTCAGTGATCAGGGGTTGATCGCCGCCTTGGAGCTGGTCCGTGGCGCGCCCCTGGCCGACGCCGCCCCTACCCAGTGGCATTGGGCCGAGGAGATGCGCATCAGCATCTCGTCGACGCTGCGCGATGTCGGCGTGGTGCTCACCGATCGAGCCTTGGCCAGTCACGACATCGACCTGGCCCGCTGGGCCGCGTCGCGGGCCTTGGTGGTCGCCCCCGACGACGAGCTGCTGCTGTGCGCGCGGCTTCGCACCGAGCACCAGGCGGGCAATGCCACCGAAACCGAGCGCCTGGTGAACCAACTCACCCGGCAGGCGCGGCTACTCGGTGTGGATCTGCTGCCCGAGACCGTCGAGTTGTGCCAACAGGTCGTTGAAGGACGCCTCCGCGCCCGCGCCTGAACCTTCTACAGCCGGCGCTACCGAGCTGTTCGGCTCAGAGCAGGCCCAGCTTCAGGTATTGGGCAACCTGCGCCACGGCCTGCGCACCGCGCACGGTATTGCCGGCGGCATCCAGCAGGGGCGAGAACCCGCCGATCGCCCCCCGCCCCGGAACGATGGCGACGATGCCGCCACCCAGCCCGGTCTTGGCCGGCAACCCCACCTCGTAGAGCCATTCACCGCTGTTCTCGTACAGTCCGGCGGTCAGCATCACCGCCAGCGCCGGTGCACACACCTCGGCGGGAACCACCGCAACCCCGGTGATCGGGTTGCGTCCAGCGTTGGCGAGGGTGGCGCCCATGACGGCGAGGTCCTGCGCGGTGGTGGTCAGGCAGGACTGGCGGGTGTAAAGCTCGACGGCCTGGAGAGGGCTGTGCACCAGCAGGGAGCGTTGTGCCAATGCCTCGGCGAGTTCGTGATTGCGCGCATTGGTGGCCGACACATTGGCGTAGATCATCGGATCCACGCTCAGCGGGCGACCGGCGAAGGCACTCAGGCCGTCCAGCAGTGAGCGCCAGCGGGCTTCGAGGTCGGCACCGGGGATTCTGTCGACGGTGGCGATCGCCCCGGCGTTCACCATCGGATTGGTGCGTCCATCGGCACCGGTTCGCACGGCAGTCGGATCGTTGTACACCCCGCCGGTGGCGTTGACGCCGATCTCGGCCGCCACCCGCTGTGCTCCCCGCTGGGCACAGACCAGAGCGAAGGTGAACGGCTTGATCGCACTCATCACCGCGAACTGGGCCGAAGCGTCACCGACCGTCCAGCGGCCCGCCGCGATGTCTACCGCGCACAGTCCGAACAGCCGCGGATCAACCTCAGCCAACACCGGGTAGATGCTCGGCAACGCCCCCTCGGTGGAGTGGGCGGTACGGCGCTGCGCGGTATCGAGGGCCTCCTCGATAGCGACCGTGGCTCCCAGCGGGCCGTGGGTGCCCGCAGACGGGGTCAAAGACGTAGTCATGGTGGGAATGCTAGCCACCGCGCGGGAGGCCTGCAGGTGGCTCACCGGCCTGCAGGTGGCTCACCGGGCGGCGGGGAGGAGACGCCGCCGCCCAGTGAGTGGGCCGACCGGGCATTCGAGACGGTCGGGGGTCGTGGTGAGAACTCAGCGGTGTTCCAGCAGCACCATCCGGGTGGGCTGCCCACCCACCCGCGTGGACTGAAGCACTCGGCGTCCATCCAGACTGATCGACAACACGGTCCCGGTGGACGGCACGCTGAGGTAGAGCCGATCCGAGGCCACCGCGAGGTCGGGGTTGGTGGCCTTGGTGGTGGTCTCCTCCTCAGCCAGCGGGAGTGCGGGCATCACCTTTCGTTCCCGCAGCAGCGCCCCGGACGCCGCGTCTCGCACCTGGAGGTATCCCTGGTAGGTCAACACGTACAGCCGCCCGATCTCGGGGGCCAGCGTGGTGGCCAGTTCGTTGCGGTTTGCCCGTCGATTCCCCAGTGGCACCGAGGTCATCGCGACGCGATCACCGTCCACAGCGACGCGATCCAGGCTGGTTTTGCCACCGTTGGTGGCCCACAGCACGTCACGATGGGCGGAATCTGTGGCTCCGGCATAGACCGATCCGTCCCGATCGGCGGTGGGGTAGGACAGCAGGCGGGCAGTTCCGGCCTTCGGGTCGGCGGGAGCGACCAGCATGCCGTTGCTGCAGGCGAAGAACACCGTGTCGCCATCGGTCGTGGCCGCCCCTCCGTGCAGCCCGGGGCAGCGTCCGTCGCTGGCGATGGTGCGCCCTGAGGCGGTGTCGATGACCGCGGTATTTCCGGCCGTCGAGCCGACGTGAAGCAGTTCGGAGCCGTCGGCACCTGCCACGGTGACGAAGGTGTAGTGGCCCGGTTGTCCCAGGCTGATGGTCCCGGCATCGATTGAGCCCAAGCCCGACACGTCAGAGGCCAGGAGTTGGAGCTTGCCGGTGGCCTCCATCGACAGGCCGAGCTTTCCGCGCACCTCGGGCAGGTGCCCGTCATGCACACCGCCGGCGGACACCGTCGCCCAGGTGCGTGCCACGTAGGGCCTAGCCGCGGTGCCGGTGTTCTGATCGAAGGCCGTGTCGATCATCGTCACGTGATCAACATCGGTGTTGCGACCGCGAATGGCGATCGCGGTGTGCCCATCATGGGAGCGGGCCAGGCTGATCGGCGCCGGTGGCGTGGAAAGCCGTTCGCGCACGGTGTTGTCGTCCAGCACGATGATGTCACCGTTGGCGCTGTCGGAGATCAGCAGGCGCTGCTTCACCTGCCAGGCTTCCGGTGTTCGTTGGGCACTCTCGTGGGCGAAGGCTGCGGTCAGGCCGCCGGCCAGCATCAACGGGAGGGCCAGGGTCAGGGTTATCAAAGTGGGACGCTTCATGCCCGGTATCTTATGAGAATGATTCTCATTTGCAACATCGCCATGCTTGCATCGCGTGATCCCTGCACACAAGGAGTTCCGGCGCACGAGGAGTTCCGGCGCACGAGGAGTTCCGGCGCACTAGGGTTCAAGCCATGGCACGGATCCTGGTCACCGGCGGAGTGCGCAGCGGCAAGTCCCGCTATGCAGAATCGCTGCTTCCCGCCGAGGCGGAGGTCGTCTACCTCACCCCGGGTTATCCCGCCGACGACGACCCGGAGTGGGCCGCCCGGATCGCTGCCCACCGACTGCGGCGTCCACCGTCGTGGCGGACCGTCGAAACCGTGGAGTTGGCCACGGCTGTCGCTCAGTCGTCAGCGCCGATGCTCATCGACTGCCTGGGCACCTGGCTCACCCGGTTGATCGATTCCTGGGACGCCTGGGACGCCACCGACGCCGACCTGGTCGTACGCCTTGGCCACGAAGCCGCCGCCTTGGCCGAGGCGGTCGCGGCCCATCCGCAGGTGGTGATCGTCTCCAATGAAGTGGGCTGGGGCGTGGTACCCGAGCATCGCGCGGGCCGCATCTTCGCCGACAACCTCGGACGCATCAACCAGACCATCGCCGAGGTCTGCGATGAGGTCGTCTTGATGGTCGCCGGACGCCCGGTGCGGGTGTAGGGGCAGGAGGGCTTCGACAAGCTCAGCCAACGGAGCGTTGCGGCCGGCCATCCCTGCTAGGCCAGCAACCATCGTGCCGCGGCCTACCCGAACGCCAGCGAGGCTTCGACAAGCTCAGCCAACGGATCGTCGTGCCCGGCCATCCCTGCTAGGCCAACCACCATCACACCGCGGCCTAACCAAGCACCGGCGGGGCTTCGACAGGCTCAGCCAACGATGGTTCGTCACCTCAGGCTTCGACAGGCTCAGCCAACGGGCCTCAACTCCTCCCGTTGGCTGAGCTTGTCGAAGCCTTCAAACGCCGGCACTCCCGCTCACTGAGTTCAGGCCGCAACCCCGTTGGCTGAGCTTGTCGAAGCCCTGCCTGGGAGACCTCTCGGCGGCCAGCGGCGGCAGGGCTAGCCGAGGGTGGCGCCGACCAACAGCAGCAACGCGGCGACCTCGATCTGGGCGCCCAGCACATCCCCGGTGATGCCGCCGAAACGCTTGATGGCGATCATGGCCAGTACCGCCGAGGCCAGAGCGGCCGCCACCACCGCACTGATCGGATACCAGTAGGGCTGAGCGGCCATGATCGCCGCAGCGGTCACTGCGGCTCCGGCGAGCAGCCAACCCACGATCACCCCGAACAGCGGCACGCTCCCAGCCACCAAGGCCCCCAAACCCTCCGGACGGGCGGCCGGCACCTCGGTGAGGCAGCCGAACAACAACGCCGCTCGCGATGCCGCCACCACCACAGCCAGATACAGCCAGCCCCACGGCCGTGCGACGACCGCCCCGGCCGCAACGACCTCGCCGACCAGCACCAGAATCAGTGCGACCACGCCCATCGGACCCACGTCTCCGGCCTTCATGATCTGCAAGGCGGCTTCGGCTTCCTTGCCACTCCCCAGGGCGTCCACGGTGTCGGCCAAGCCGTCCAAATGCATCGCCCGAGTGCCCAGCACCACCACGGCCACACTCACCAATCCGGCCAGGGCCGCCGGCAGCCCCAACAGCACTGCTCCCCAGCCGACCAGCCCAGCAAGCACCGTCACCGGCAGCAGCACGATCGGGGCCAGCAGCATCGCGCGTCGGGCAACCGGCCTGGTCAGCTCCGCAGGCGGGCGCACCGGAATGACAGTGAGCAGGCCCAGCGCCAATCGGGTTCCGGCGAACATCACATCAACTCGCTGAGCTGCGCAATGCCGGTCATGGCAGCCACGGCTGAACGCAGCATCGGCACGGCAAGAACCGCCCCGCTACCCTCGCCGAGCCGCATCGAGAAGTCGACCAGTGGCCTTAGCCCCAGGCGGTCCAAGGCCAAGGCTTGCCCAGGCTCCGGCGAACGGTGCCCCGCCTGCAACCAGGCCTTGGTTCCCGGCGCCAGATCCTCAGCCACCACCGCCTCAGCGGCGGCGATCACCCCGTCCAGCAGGACGGGGACCCCCCGTCGCGCGGAACCGATCATGAAGCCCACCGCGGCCGCGAAGTCGGCCGACCCGACCGCGGCCAGGCGCTGGATCGGATCGGCCAGCCGCTGACGGCCCGCGCGGGAGAGGGCTGCCTCTACCACCGCGACCTTGTGGTCCAACACGGTCTGGTCAATGCCGGTGCCGCGCCCGGTCACCGCGGTGGCCGGGACGTCCAGGGAAGCGGCGATCAAAGCTGCGGCGATGGTGGTGTTTCCGATCCCCAGGTCGCCGGCGATCAGCAGTTGGGCGCCATCGGTGATCGCCTCCGCAGCGATCTGGTCACCGGCGGCGAGCGCCTGCTCGACCTCGGCGACGCTCAGCGCGTCAGCCACCTGAATCGGCGCTGAAGATCGCCGTACCTTGAACCGTCCGATATCGGGAAGGTCGGGCAGATCCTCGGCCACGGAGATGTCATACAACCCGACCCGGACGCCATTGGCCGCTGCCAGGGCGGTTACTCCGGCGTGACCGGTGACGATGCCTCGAACCATGGCGACGGTGATCTCTGCGGGGTAGGCCGACACTCCGGACTGGGCCACCCCGTGATCACCAGCGAAGACCACCACGCGCACATCATCGAGTTGCCGTGGCGGGCAGATGCCTTGTACCGACGCCAACCAGGCACCCAACTCCTCTAGGCCGCCCAGGGCACCCAGCGGCTTGGCCTGGCCGTCGCTGCGTTCGCGGGCAGCCGCATAGGCTGCATTGCTCGGTGGACGAACCACCCTGGTCTGACTGGTCATGGGCCACACTCTAGGACCGGCGGAGATCCGTCTCCGCTTTCGTTGTGGCCACGGCTCGTGGTTTCGAGACGGCCCTGCGGGCCTCCTCAACCAGCCGCCTCGACGGGCGGCGAATCTCCGTCGCAAGCATGGTCGAGATGCTCAGCCTGTGAGCCTCCTCAACCAGCCGCCTCAGCGGGAAGCGAATCTCCGTCGCGAGCGCGGTCGAGATGGTTAGCCTGCGAGCCTCCGCAACCATCCGATGGGAGTTGGGCGACGCGGTAGAACGGGAGGTGGGTGAATCTGGCACCTGCGAGCACGTTGCCGCACGCAGTCCGGCCTGAAGCACCGTTTCCTGAGGCAACGTGGGGCGTGGCCACACGAGCTCGGCCACGCCCCACGTTGATCAGTGATCAGATTTTGCAGACTTCGCCCAGCACGGCCAGCCCTTTAGCAAAGCGATCGCTTGCAGCGGTGTATCCGTCGCCGATCTTGCTGATATCGCCCTTGGACTCCCTCGCTGCGCTCGCCATGTCGGTTGCCGCTTCGGCCATGGACGTGAAAGCTGCCGAAACCTTCTCGTTATTCACAGTCTTGCTCGCCTCGGTGAGTCTCTTCGACAGGTCATCAAAGTCCGAAGCCGCTGCCATCGGATCGGTATAGAGATTCCCCATGGCTGTCTGGTATGCCTTCAACGAGGTGTTGATTTCATCGGCCGCATCAGTGCAAGCCAGCTTGCCGTCCGGCACCGCCCCGCCCGGGATGGAGCACCCCGCCATCAAAAACAGGGCTGCCACGACCGCCAGCATGGCCGTCAATTTCTTCATCATTGGAACCGTCCCCCTTCACCTGATTGCGTACGCGACGACTTTAGGGAACAGGGTTCTTCGACGCCCGGAAATTCCCACGCTGTGGATGATCTGGGTTGAACTCCCCAAGGCTTCCGGCCGGAAGCCCCGGTGCCGGTCAGGGCTGGCAGGCCTGTGCCAAAGCAGTGAGCCCGCTTTGCAGATCCTTTTCAGCCTGAGTGAGCTTCTTGGCGTCCAACTTCGTGACGTCGCCCTTGCTCGCCTGCAACTCGGTGGTCATGGCCTCAACCGAACCTGTCACATCGTCCAAAGCGTTTCCCACAGCTTCGTTGGTCACCTTGGCGCGCGCCTCGGTGAGTGTGACCATCACCGAATCCAAGGCCTTCGCTGCTGCTAGCGGGTCTTGTGTGACGGTCTGAATGTCGGGGATCTGCTGACTCAATTCCTGCAGCGGGCCAGCGATCGCCAGGCATGCCTGGGGACCGGACTGGGCACCAAGCCCCGGAATCACCGAACAGCCATTCATCACCAATGCCGCAGCCACCGCGCCCGCCGCCAAGCCCCATTTGCCCATGTCCGTCCCTTCGTGCCGCCGTCGCGAGTTGAGTCTCACCGGCGAGCACTCTAGAGGGCCGCCGGACCGGATCACCACCGCGTGTTCGAGCCGTCTTCGGCACCGGGGCTCGTTTCATTCCCGATCCGGACTTGGCAACATTGCCACTTTGCTGCCCTGAGCTGGGCCGCTTCTATAGATGAGAGGTGTTGTTGAAGATCTAGGGGGGTCACGATGCCTGAAGGGGATATGAACGCCAGTCGCTGGGTTGTCGCGGCTTGCGATACCGACGTCATGGTCAGTGAGTCCACAAGCTCTTCTGCATCCGAATCCCATGACGACGCCGACCACAACCAGTTCAACCAGAGCCTGGCTTGGACACTGCGCCGGTTCCAAGACCGATTCGGATCGTCCTGGGTTCCCGGCCGAGTGATTCTGAGTTCCGATGCGCTTCAGTTCCGTCCCCGGGAGACGGAGAGCGATGGAAGCTCACCCACTCCCATCGCGTTGCACTTCGACGAGGTGATCGACATCAGCGCCGAGGCTCGGCTGTTCAGCAAGACGGTACGGGTGGCGCTGGCTTCCGGCCAAACCCTCACTTTCCGGTGCCGCGCACCGGAAGTCTTCGCCGAACAACTACGCACCGTTGCCGGCGCCGTGCGGGCCCTATCTGCCTGAGGGCGCCGACTGTCTGAGTGGCCTTCCGCAAAGCCCCCGGTTCGCCGGGGGCTTTGTCATGTCCGGGCAAGGTTGTCCGCCTACGGTTGTTGACCGACCGTCGGTCGGTGCCTAGGCTGGAAGGTGGTCGCAGCCTCAAAGGAGAGTGGCGTGAAGAAGGTCAGCCCAGAACAGCCCGCGCGCACCCGGGTGACGAAAGACCCCCAGGAACGCCGTGAGGAGTTGCTGGACATCGCCTGGGAACTCGGCCGCAGCCAGGGCTTCGAGGCGCTCCGCGTCGAACAGATCGTGCAGACCGCAGGCATCGCCAAGGGAACCTTCTACCACTACTTCGCTGCGAAGGACGACGTCGTGGAGGCGCTCGTCCAGCGGTTCGGCGACGGACTGTTCGCCGAACTGAGTCAGGCCGCCGCCCAGCCGGGCACCGCCGATGAGCGACTGAGCCGGATCATGACGGCCGCCACCGCCTACAAACTGAGCCATTCCGACTTCTCCTACGCCTCCTTCCTCTACCGCGAGGAGAACAGGCCCATTCGCCAACGCCTGTTCCGGGCCTGGCAGCAGCGCGCTCGCGATGTCCTGCTGCCGGTGATCACCGCCGGGGCGGACGACGGTTCCTTCGACATCGGCGATGCCGAGACCACCACCGACCTGGTGTTGTTGCTGTGGTTCGACGCCGCAGACCACCTGTGGCTTCGGGCAACCAGCGCCGCCGACGCCGATACCTTCGCCGACATCATGTTCCGTGGCGGTGCGGCCATCTACCAAGCCCAGGAACGCATTCTCGGCATGGCGCCGAAGTCGTTCACGGTCCCGACTGATCCCGCAGTCACCGATCTCATCAAAGAGCTGTACCGAACCCTGGACAGGAATCCGTCATGAAACGCAGGACTGTCGTCATTGTCGCCATCGCTGCCGCAGCGACGCTCGCCATCGGAGCTGGCGTCGCCGTCTCGGTCACCAACAATCGAACCGTGGTCGGCACCGCCACGGCTACCACCCAGGCGATGAACGTCACCATCAGCGCCTCCGGCACCGTACGGCCGGGTCGCTCCGCAGGGGTGTATGCGCCGGCTGCCGGCACCCTGGCGAAAGTGTCGGTGCACGACGGCCAGGCCGTCAAAGCCGACCAAGTACTGGCGACTATGGACACTGCGCCACTCAAGCTCGCCCGGGCGCAGGCCCAAGCCGCCTACTCGGCAGCGTTGGCCCAGTGGCAGCTTGCCAAGAACGGTGGATCGACAGCCCGCAACGCCGCCGCCAACGCGGTGACCGCAACCCGGCAGGCCCTCACCAAGGCCAAGGCCGACCTCAAAGCCGCCACCTTGCGGGCACCCTTCGCCGGCAGTGTGGTCTTCTCCGGCGTTGTCGAGAAGGGAGCCGGCGTGATGCCCGGAGTTGCCCCCTTCACGGTGATCGATCCGACCAGGATGCAGTTCGAAGCCGCGGTCAATGAGTCCGATATCTCGGCGGTTCGGGCCGGACAGTCGGCCACCGTCACCCCGGATTCGGTCACCGACGCCTTGCCCGCGACCGTCCTTCGGGTGAGTGCCAGCCCCACGCCGGGCACCACCGGAACGGTCACCTTCCCGGTACGACTGGCCGTGCGCGCCGGCTCGGCGCGGCTGTTGGAGGGCATGACCGGCTCGGCTGAGATCGTGGTGGCCGCGCTTCCCGCCGCACTCACCGTCCCCATCCAGTCGGTGATCACCAAAGGCAGCGGCACGATCGTGTACGTCCTGGACGCCAACAACGTCGTGCACGCCCGTCCCGTTGAGGTGGGCAGTTCCACCGACACAGTGGCGCAGATCACCACCGGGCTCAAGGTCGGCGAGGTCGTAGTCACCACTGGCGCCACCACCGTGACCGACGGTCAAACCGTCAGCGTTCAGTGAGCCCGACCATGGCCACCCCGATCGTCGAAATCTCCGGACTGACCAAGGTCTATGGCCAAGGCGCCACCGAGGTACGCGCCTTGGACGGGGTCGATCTCGTCGTCCCTGAAGGCCAGTTCGTCACCGTGATGGGTCCCTCGGGCTGCGGCAAGTCGACTCTGCTGAACCTGCTCGGCGGCCTGGACACTCCCACCGCCGGACGGATCACCATCGACTCTCACCCCCTGGCCGACCTGCCCGACGACCAACTGACCGAACTGCGTCGGCGCCGGATCGGTTTCGTCTTCCAGTTCTTCAACCTCATCCCGGTCCTGACCGCCGTCGAGAACGCGGCACTACCGCTGCAACTGGACGGCGTGGCCGGCGCCGCCCAGCGAGCCACCGACTGGCTGCGACAGGTGGGGCTGGCCGATCGGCTGAACAACCGTCCCGATCAACTCTCCGGTGGCCAACAGCAGCGGGTGGCCATCGCCCGGGCACTGTCGACCGATCCGGCGCTGGTGCTGGCCGATGAACCGACCGGCAATCTCGACTCCAAGTCGGCCGCAGAGATCGGCGAGCTGCTCCGTCAGGTGAGCACCCGATGGGGGCGCAGCGTGTTGATGGTCACCCACGATCCGCGCATCGCCAGCTACGCCCAGCGCCTGGTGCTGATGAAGGACGGCCGCATCGTCGACGACCTGCCTTTGGACGGCACCTCCGATGGCCCACGCATGGCCCTGGAGCGATCGGGCCTGCTGTGAAACTGACGCTCACCCTGGCCTGGCGCTACCTGCGCGGACGCGGGGTGCGCTCCTTGCTGACCACCTTGGCCGTGGTCTTCGGGGTCATGCTCACCTTCGGACTCAACGGCATCATGCCGACCATGGTCGATGCGTTCACCCGCAATCTGCTGACCTCGGCCGGCAAGGTCGACCTGACCGTCACCAGCGTCTCGGGGGAGCCTTTCGCCGCCACCGTCGCCGACCGGCTGCTGGACGTCCCCGGCATTGGCGTGGTCAGCCCCGGCGTGACCAGGATCGCACCGCTGCCCCAGAAGCCGAATGCCCCGTCTGGCGCCTTGGCGCAGGTGACAGTGGTCGGCCTAGACCTGACCACGGCGTCCGCGATCAAGGAATTCACCCTGGGACAAGGCCACATGATCACCCCGGGGGCCACTACCTCAGTGGTGATGAACTCCGATCTGGCCGCACAGTTGAACCTGGGAGTGGGCGATGACCTGGTGCTGCCTTCTGCGGGCGGAACGACCAGATTCCGTGTCGTGGGCCTGCTGGACGCTGCCACTGTGCCCGGCCAAGAACAGGTCTATGTGACTCTGCCCGCAGCTCAACAACTCTTCGGGCTCGGCGATCGCATCACCCAGATCGAGGCCCGTTTTGTGCCGGGTGCCGATCGAGCCAGCACCGAGGCCGCAGCCGCGGCCACGCTCGGCCCGGCCTACCGCGTCGGTGGGGTGTCCTCGGAGTCCTCACTACTGGCCTCCTTGGGGGTGGCGTCCTTCGGATTCACCATGTTCGGAGTATTCGCCCTGGTGACCGCCGGATTCATCATCGCCAACTCCTTCCGCACCGTGATCGCCGAGCGGCGACGCGACATCGGGATGCTGCGTGCCGTCGGCGCCACCCGCCGCACGGTCATGGCGATGTTCCTCGCCGAGTCGCTGCTGCAAGGAATTCTCGGCACCGGTCTGGGACTGATCGCGGGATGGCTGATGGCTTTGGGCTTCTTCGCCGCCATGCGACCGATCGTGGACAGGTTCATGCATCTGGAGCTGGGCGGTCCCCAGTTCGCCGTCAGCACCTGGATCATGTCGATCGCCCTCGGCGTCGGTGTGACGGTGCTGGCTGCCCTCTTGCCGGCCCGCAGCGCAGGTCGAGTGACGCCGATGGAGGCGATGCGTCCCCAGTTGGGCGAGGTCTATGAGCGCCGCGTCGGGATGCGCGCCTGGATCGGGGTCGGCCTGATGGTGGTCTCGCTGGCCGGGCTGTTCAGCGGGTCGTCCAGCTTGGTCGGTACCGGCGCGGTGGTCTTCCTGATCGGGGTGGCTTTGCTCATTCCAGCGGTGATCAATCCCATCGCCGGGTGGGCCGCGCGTCCCCTGCAGGCGGTGTTCGCCCGAGAGGGGAACCTGGCCCGCAGCAACCTGCAACGCAACCCGGGACGCAGTGGGGCCACCATCACCGCGATGATGCTCGGCCTGGGCGCGATCGTGGCCACGATCAGCATGGTGACCTCGATCTTCGCCGGCTTCACCAGCTATTTGGACAAGTCGCTGTCTGCGGATTATCTGGTGATCCCGCAGTCGATCATCCTCACTCAGGGCAATGTGGCCGCCGGCCCACAACTGGCCGCCGAACTCAAAGCCACGCCCGGAATCGGACCGGTCTCCACGCTGCGGCTGTCGAAGGCAACCACCGCCAACGGCGAGGTGCAAGTGATCGGCATCGATCCGGCCAGCTACTTGCAGGTAGCTGCCTTCGACTGGAACACCGGCTCCTCCGACACCGCAGTCGAACAACTGGCCCATGGACGCTGGGTCATCGCCAACGGCATCTATGCCACCCAGAACAACCTCACGGTGGGCCAGCCCATCACGTTGAACACCCCCAATGGAGTTCGCACCTACTACCTGGCCGGAATCGGTAACGACTACCTCAACGCCAAGCTGGCCACGCTGTACACCTCGCAGGACAATCTGGCGCGGGACTTCAACGTGACCACCGACCTGCTGCTGATGGCGAATCGCACCCCGGGCGCAGACGCCGTGTCCACCACAGCCGCGGTGCAGAAGGTCGTGGACGGCTATCCGGCCTTCCGACTGTATGAGTCCCAGGCCTGGCGCACCGAGCAGTTGCAGACCTTCAACTCCTCCATGGTGATCTTCGAGGTGCTGATCGCTGCGTTGGCGCTGCCGTCATTGCTGGCCTTGATGAACACCCTGGCCATCAGCGTGCTGGCCCGAACCCGCGAGATCGGAATGCTGCGGGCGGTCGGAGCGACTCGACGTCAGATCAAAAGGATGGTGCTGGCCGAGTCGCTGTTGCTGTCGATCATCGGCATCGTTTTCGGAGCCATTGCGGGCTTGTGGCTGGGCTACGCCATCGTGCAGGCCATGGCCGGCGTCGGCTGGGAGATGCCCTATGCCTTCCCCTGGTCGGGACTGTTGGCCACCGTGCTCATCGGCCTGATCTTCGCCCTCTTGGCTGCCCTCGCCCCCGCCCGCTCCGCCGCCAAACTCGACGTCGTCGCCGCCCTGCATCAGGAGTGAGCCTCTCGTGGTCGATCGTGCCGCGTAGTCGCGTCAAAATCGACCAATCCGATGATTGTTGATGAGAGGGCTCTCATGCCGATCCAATCGGGGTCTCATCGAGACGGGTTTGACTGTGTGTTATCCACTCCAGGACAGGAAAGGGCAACACCATGCTTGGCAAGACTTGGCTCATCGGAATCGCGGCTGCAGCCGTTCTCGGAGGTAGCGCCATGGCGCTACCTGCCATGGCGCAAGGCGGCGCTCAAGATCGTCTGCGCGACGGCAGCTGCGGCACCAGCACCTGCACCGCAACTCCCACTGGCACGCCGACCGGAACCCCAACCGGGACACCGACTGGCACACCGACCAAGGCACAGACTCGTGCCCAGGACGGCAGCTGCACCACCTGCACCGCAACCCCTTCTGCGACGGCAGCTCAAGTGCGTACCCGGACCCGCGCTGGGTCCGCGACCACCGCACCCGCCCCGAAGGGAACCTGCACCGCGACGCCGACAGGCACTCCCACCAAGGCCCAGGATCGGACCCGCGCCCACGACGGCTCCTGCCCCAGCGGTAGCTGCACCCCGACCGGTACCCCCACCGGAACCCCCAAGCGGGGCGGTCGCTGACAGATGAACGACCCGACCCCAGCATCTCGGCTCAGATGAGATGCTGGGGTCAGGTGCGTGAAGGAGGTGTGATGCTCAAGCCGGTTCTGCTGGTTCCCGCGGTGGCGTTGGTCGGGCTGGGCGCTGCCGCCGTTCTCACCGTCTCGGTGGGGAGTTTCGCCCAACCCGCACCACAGCCGCGCCCTGCGATCACCATCGGCGCACCCTCACCCACCACCAGCACGGCTTCCCCGGACGCATCGTCGACGACGTCGCCAACCTCGTCCCGGCCCACGAATGGCGCGTCGGCTCCGAACACGACCGCCACGACCACCACCACAACGCGGAACCAGTCTCATGAACCGACCGGAACGCCGACCGGCACCGGCAAGCGGCAGCAGGGCAAGCCGGTTTCGAATCCAGGACCCCGCCACGGCTGATCCACTCCGTCGACCCAGTTGCGGTGATCAGCGAGAGGTCAGCCGGTACCCCATGCCGCGAACGGTCTGGATGACCTCCGGGCCGAGCTTGCGGCGCAGGTAGCGCACGTAGACGTCGACCACGTTCGAACCCGGATCGAAGTCATAGCCCCACACCGAGCTGAGGAGTTGCTCTCGGCTGAGCACCTGATCGGGATGGCGCAGAAAGAACTCGGCCAACGCGAACTCGCGAGCCGACAACTCCACTTCCACCTCCGCCAAGGTGGCTCGACGCGTGCGAAGGTTTAGTTCCAGGTCGCCTTGGCGTAGAACCATGGCCGTGTCGGCTCCGGTTAGGCGCAGGCGAGCGTGCACCCTTGCGAGCAGTTCTTCGAAGCTGAAGGGCTTGGTGAGGTAGTCATCAGCACCCCCCTCCAGACCGGCGACCCGATCTCGGACCGCAGTGCGGGCGGTGAGCATGATGACCGGGATCCGGTGTCCGGCGGCCCGAAGTTGGGCAAGGACATCGAAGCCGTCCAGATCGGGCAGCCCGACGTCCAGGATCACCAAGTCGAAGCCGCCTGCGCTGATCAGATCGCTGATACCGGAGCCTCGACTCTCGATGTGGGTGGTGTACCCGGCCGCGTTCAGCCCGGCAGCCACGAATGCAGCAATGCGGGCTTCGTCTTCAACGATCAAGATCGCAGTCATGATGCCTCAGTCTTCCTGGTGACGGGCAGCACCAAGCTGAACACGCTGCCACCGCCGGGGGCGGCGGCGATGTCGAGTCGTCCGTGGTGGGCCTCGGTGATCGTGGTGACGATGGCCAATCCGAGGCCGCGACCACGCAATCCGGACGCCAGCGCCGACTCACCGCGCACCTGGCGCTGGATCACGATGGCGCGTTCGGCCTCGCTGATTCCCGGGCCATGATCGCGAACCCACAGCCACAGTTCGTCGTCGCGCTGCTCGCTGCCCAGCACAATCTCGGTGCCCTCGGGGGAGTACTTGACGGCGTTGTCTGCCAGTTGCAGCCATGCCTGCCGAATGCGCTGAGCATCCAACCGCGCGCGCAGGTCGGCCAGCCCACCCAGCTTCCATGGGCGCGGCGCCAGGGTGCGAACCAGGGCGAAAGTCTCATCGGTGAGGTCGGCGACCTCCACCTCGGTCGGCACGACGAAGTCGGCCCGCTCCGAGCTGGCCAGGGTCAGCAGGTCATCGGTGAGCCGGCTGAGTCGGTCGATCTCTTCGGTCACCAATGCTGTGGTGGCGCGCACCTCAGCGGGGGAGTTCGGATCCAGCAATTCGAGGTGGCCGCGCATGATCGTCAGTGGGGTGCGCAGTTCGTGGCCGACGTCATCAGCGAGCCGCCGTTGGGCCTCGACCAGAGCCTGGATGCGATCCAGCATGCGGTTGATGGTGGTGGTCAAGGCGGAGAGGTCGTCGTGACCCCGCACCGGGATTCGGCGGGATAGCTCGTCCTCGCCGATGGTTTCAGCCGCGGCCCGTAGTTCGGCGATGGGTGAGAGCAGCCGGCCCATGACCGCCCAGGCCGCCACTCCAGCCACGACGGCGACCAGAAGAGCAGCGACGGCATACATCGCATAGGTCTGGTCCAGACCGTGATAACCCACCGAGAGGTCGATGACGCGTACCAGCGCCCCTGATTCGGTCGAGGTCGGGGAATGAATGGGCACCACGAGATAGCGGAAGTCGTGGCCGTCGACATTCACCCGTCCCTGCGCGGTGACCGGGTCGAGTCGGTGCGCCATGACCGTCTCAACCAGGGCCGGGTAGTCCTCCAGCCGAAGAGTCACCCCGATCGGCGCGGTCCATTCCACAGTGTCACCGACGATGCCCAAGACTCCGTCGGCCGAACCCAGCACCCGCTGCTGGATCGCCGCTTGCAGCAAGGCCGAGGTGCTCTGATAGGGACGCCCGGTGGCAGGGTCGAGGGTGGCGCGCGCGAAACTGGCGAACTCAGCGGCTTCACGGTCAAGCTGGGCCATCGCCGTGCGTTCCAAAGACAGACGCTCCAGCAGATAGCCGGTGGCTCCAGAGACAATCAAGACCGCCGCCATCAACACCAGCATCGTGATCAGCAAGCGGCTGCGCACGCTATAGGTGACCTTGTCGGCCTCACCCGCGGTACGCATAGCCTCCAGTGTGGGCCCCTGGCAGCACGACCTCACCATTGCGAGCCGGTTTTCTCATCAGCCCCTCATCTGCAGACGCTGACCGACAGTGTTGCCGGCTCGGGAATAGTGAGGGCGCTCGAAGCCGTTTGACTCAGTAGATCAGTTAAACCTGCAAGTCATCCCCTCCGGATGAGAACCGAGGAAAGACCATGACAAGCTTCACCATCATCGGGACCGGAAATATGGCCAAAGCCATCGGCGGCGTACTCGCCGACGGCGGCAGCCCGGTCAGCTACATCGCCCACGATCAGGTCGGTGCCACCGCCCTCAGCGGTGACGTCGTTGTCTTGGCCGTGCCCCATCCCGCCGTCGCGGGCATTGTTGATGCCTATCGCGACCACCTGGCCGGCAAGGTCGTCGTGGATATCACCAATCCGGTGAACTTTGAGACTTTCGACTCTCTTGTTGTGCCGGCCGGAAGCTCCTTCGCCGCAGAGCTGCAAGCTCAACTGCCGGCGTCTGCGGTCGTGAAGGCGTTCAACACCAATTTCGCCAGCACTCTGGCCACCAAGCACGTGGGAGATCAGGTCACCACCGTCCTGGTCGCCGGGGATGACGCTGCCGCCAAGGCCGCCGTGGTCGACGCCGTCCAGGCCGGTGGACTGCGCGGCATCGATGCTGGGTCCTTGACCCGAGCCGGGGAGTTGGAGTCGATCGGCTTCCTGCAGATCACCCTGGCCGTCGCCGAGAAGGTCAGTTGGACCGGCGGCTTCGCTGTCGTCGCCGGAGAATGACGCGCCGAACACCTCACCAGTGAGCCCGCCCGGGCTTCGACAGGCTCAGCCAACGTCCCCTGAGCCCGTCGAAGGGTGAGGAACCCCCGCTCCCTGAGCCCGTCGAAGGGTGCGGATGCAAACGATCACCTCAACGCTCATGCGCGGGCTTCGCCGAGTTCAAGGGCCCTTCGACAAGCTCAGGGAACGGAACTCCGGACTTCCCACCCGCTGGCTGAGCCTGTCGAAGCACCCAGAACAACAACCAAACCAGCCGGTAAGACCGGCAAAGCAACCGCCCGCTGGCTGAGCTTGTCGAAGCCCCACGGAGCAATACCACCTGGCGTTGGCTCTGACCCAGCAGAATGGGGGCTGTGATTCCCCTGGTACCTGCTGACCATCCGGCCCGACCCCGCAGCGGCGACCTTTTGACCAGGGATCATCCGCTGCGACCGTTTCCTCCGTTACATCGTTGGCGCTTCGCGGTGTGGCTGCGCTTGCTGGTGTTCCTTGCTGTGCTCGTCGCGCTGGGCAGCGCGCTTCTCATCGGATTCTTCGGTGTCAACGGATTCTGGGTGTATCCGGTCTCCGAGCTCGTCTCGACGATCCTGGCTTTCGTCGTGCTCTTGATCATCGAGGCGCGCACCCCCGTCGAACTGGCGCCGCGGCGACTGGGCGGGCTGGCTGGGGGAGCGGCGCTGGGGGCGGTGTTGCTGATGACCGTGCTGGCGGTGTTGTTCCTCGCCGGCGCCTATCGCATCGTGGGGGTCAATCCCGCCTACGACGTGTGGCCGGATCTGCTCTGGGTTGGCATCACTGCCAGCATCGCCGAAGAGATCGCGTTCCGGGCGGTGATCTTCCGACTTCTGGAGGAGGTGTTGGGCACCTGGGGTGGCCTCGCGGTGAGTGCGATGATCTTCGGCCTGTCGCACCTGTCCAACCCGGACGCAACGCTGTGGGGCGCGATCGCCATCGCCTTGGAGGCTGGCCTGCTGTTCGGTGCGCTGTACGCGATCACGCGCTCGCTGTGGTGGACCATTGGCCCGCACTTCTCCTGGAACATGCTGCAAGGTCCGGTATTCGGGTCGGTGGTATCCGGGTCGGGGGCGGCCTCGGGGTGGTTCCAGGCCCAGTTCACCGGCCCGGATTGGCTCACCGGTGGCCAGTTCGGCATCGAAGCCTCCGTGGTCAGCGTGGTGCTGTTGACCCTGCTCGGCGCAGCCCTAATGCATGTGATCTTCCATCAAGACTTGGCCGTTAAGCCCTACTGGGTGCGCAAACGCCACCTCACGCCGACAGCCTCGCTGCCCACCTAGGCCAGGGCCGCCGTCAACTCTTCGAGTCCGGCGGTCACCTCTTCGGCCTTCCAGGGACGCACCACTCGGGCGACCTCGGTTCCGTTGGCCAGAAAGATCAGCGTCGGCCACAGCTTCACCTGATAGGAGCGGCCCAACGGACGGCCCTTGCCATCCTCGATGAAGACTCGCTGCACCGGGGCGTCGGCGAGCGCCTGATCGATCTTGGGGGCGGCAGCGCGACAGTAGCCACACCAGTTGGTTCCGAACTGCAGCACGACCCCGCCGGGAAGGGCATCGGCTTGCTCGCGGGTGAGCTGCTCGGGCAGGTATTCGGCGTCCATCGATCCAGGGTAGCTGGCTAGACAGTTCGGCTCAGGCGCGCAGGCGCTCCTTCTCCTCTGGTGGCAGGAACGATGCCTCAATGCTGTTGGCGGCCAGGGTTGCGAGCTGGTCCTCACTCAAGGCGAACTCAGCGCAAACCGCGTCAAGGTTGTCATCGAGGTAGCCGCCGAAGTAGGCCGGATCGTCGGAGTTCACCGTGACCAGCAGCCCGGCGTCCAGCATCGCCGGCAGCGGGTGGGCGGCCAGATTCGGCACTGCCTTGAGGCGGACGTTCGATAGCGGGCAGGCGGTGAGCGGGATGCGCTGTTCACGCAGGTGCGCCACCAGGGCTGGATCCTCCATGGCCCGAATGCCGTGGTCGACGCGCTCAACCTTGAGGTCACGCAGCGCTTCCCACACATAGCTGGCATCGCCTTCTTCGCCGGCATGGGCGACGGTGTGCAGGCCATCGGCTCGAGCGCGCTCCCACAGGGCCGCAAACGGTGCAGCAGGGAAGCCGACCTCAGAGGAGCACAACCCGATTCCGAGGAGGTCAATGCCGGTGGCCAGGGCCTGGTCGTAGGCGCGCTCAGCGTCCGCGGCGGGCAGGTGGCGCAGGAACGTCACGATGAGCCCGGCGCTGACGCCGTGGTCTGATTCGGCTCGACGCAGGGCGGCATCGACGCCGCCCAGAACCGTTTCGGCAGACAGGCCTCGAGCCAGGTGGGCCTGCAGATCGAGGAAGACCTCAGCCCGAACAACACCTGCCCGGGCAGCCCGCGCAAGGTAGGCATTGGTGAGTTCGGTGAAGTCCTCGGCGGTGCGCAGCACTTCCATGTTGGCGTAGTAGATGTCCAGGAAATCCTGCAGACACCCGTAGTCGTAGCGCGCGCGCAGATCCTCGACATCACGCCACGGCAGGGTGACGTGGTTGCGTTCGGCCAGACGGAAGGCAAGTTCCGGCTCGAGCGTGCCTTCCAGATGCAGGTGAAGTTCCGCGAAGCGCATCGGAGGTCCTTCCTGTGAGTGATTCCGATGCTAGTGCCGAGCAGACCACCCCGACGGAATCAGCCGCGCGCGGTGGTCCCTCGAAAGCCGATCACCTCTCGAGCCGTCCAGTTGATGTCGGCTGCAGGCAGTCCCGCAGCGATATCAGCGGCCTGTTCGGCCGTCGGATCAGACCACATGCACGCCGCGTTGTACCGCGCCCAGGAATCAAGATCCTCCCGACCCCGTGCGCGCAGCTCAGCGTCAGGATCGGCAGCCGCCAGCAGGCCGGCACGCACCCGATCCCAGCCACCCCGTCGGCGCAGCAGACGCCAAAGGACGCGGCGCTTGGCGGCATCGGCCGTGGTCCACAGGCATGCCGCTCGTTGATAGGGCCACATCCCATCCACGGCGATCAAGGCCCGGGCGGCACTGTTGACGAGCCCGGGGTCTGCATCGTCGAGCAACGCGAACAGCGACTCGATGTCGCTGGGTTCAGGAGAGGAATACGCCAAAAGCTCCACAGCAACCGCTCGAACCCGGGGGTCAGGATCGCGCATCCAACCGCGCAGATCGTTGAGGGCGTAGGTTGCCCCCTTCTCGGCTGAGTACTGCAATGCTCTGGGGTTGTGGTCGCCCTCCCAGGCCGCGCGAAGGATTGCCAGGATGTCCATGCCGCGCAGGGTCGCCCGGTAACTCGCAGCCTCCCGCACCCGCGCCGTTCGGTGCACCAGGGCTTCACAGATGGTGGCCTCCGGGAGTACCTCGTCGGGCACAACCATGAGCGCCATGGCGTGGGCAATGCTGCGACGAGAGGTGAGCAGGGCCTGCTGCGCAGCGACGTCCTGCGATTCACAGACAATGCGAACCAAACGTATGACCAACCATTGATCGGTCACCGTGGCGAGCCGCTGAACCGCCTGTTGAGGGTCGATGTGACCGCCGCTCAGCGCAATCGAATATGCCCACCGTTGGGTGTCTCGGTCCGGATGGTCGAGCAGGACGTTCCACAGCGGCTGGTCGTTAACCTGGTCGAACATCGCTGCGTAGCGGCCCAATCCGTCGGCGCCGCGCTGTCGACCCGAGAGTCGCACGAGGACCGGAACGACCTCCACAGCCTGGTCGACGGCCGTCCGCCAGGCCATGGCACGCCAGGCCCGGTCACGGATCTCCTCGACCGCATCACCGGTCCGTAAGGCGATCAGCCGTCCGGCAGTGCAACGTGGGTCGGCCGCGAGGCGCGCCACCGCGCGTTCCCGGGAATACCCGTCCGGGCCCAGGCTCGCCAGTGCGGTCGCCAGGGCGCTCCCGGATCGATCCATCACCGCGCACACGGGGGCGTAGGCGTCCCGCGAGTTTCCATGGGCCCGTGACTGCTCATCGGCCATGACGAGTTCGCGGGGGCTCCAGGCCGCGATGGTCTGCAGCCCCGCCGACTCAAGCGAGGCGTCCCCAGCGGTCGCCGAGGTGCGCAGCTCAGCAAGAGTCTCGAGGAACTGATCAGTAGGGCTCACCAGCGCATTATGCACGGGGCCCTCCGCCGGACGGAGGGCCCCGTGTGGTTCACAGCTGGCTGCGTGTGGTTCAGAGCTGATTGCAGCGGAGCGTCTTGCTCCTTAGCTGGCCAGTTTCACCGGCGCCGGGGCGGCACTGGGGTCGGTGTGCTGTGGCTGCGGCGCCGGGGTCAGCGGAGGCTGACCCGGAGGCGGCGGTGCCATGACCAGGGTCGGCTGGTCGAGCCGGGCCTGCTGCGGGGGACGAAGATCGGTCACGATCGCGACCACAAGGACGGCCAGGCTGATCGTGGCCACGGCGAACTGCACCCAGGTGGAGTCGGTGGCGTCCCACACCGCATGCAGCGTGATGGCGGTGATGAAGGCCCCGACCAGCACGGCCCACCGGTACTGGCGGTGCGGGTCAGCCGTCCGCCACAGAGCTGCGGCGACGATCCCGGTCCAGGCCACATGGCTGGCTGGGGCGAGCAGGGCTCGCAGCATCAGCGTCTGGTCGACGACGGCGACATTGCCATTGGTGGCCATCAAGACAGTGAAGCCGTAGCCCATGGTCTCCAGCACCGCGAAGCCGGCGCCGGCCGCGATCCCCAAGGTGACTCCCATGCCGGGCGAGCGGCGGCGCAGCAGTAGGAAGATGGCCACCGGGACGATCATCTTCACCGTCTCTTCGATCACCGCAACGCCGATCGCGGTCGCTGTGGTGCTGGCTCCCGGACCGCTGGGCAGCAGCAGGGATTCGAGTTGTCCGGCGCTGATCACACCGATGATGCCGCCGGCGACCGCGGTGATCACCGCCAGCACGGCGTCCTGCCCGACGCGGTGACCCAAGCCGTAGACCAGCATCAGCACTGAGGCTGGCACGGTGATGGCACCGATGAACAGCAGGGTCGGGAACAGAATCGGATTTTGGGTTTCGACCATCACCCGCATGGCGATCAGGTAGGTCAGTACTCCGAACAGCAGGGTTGGGATCCAGGCCAACCGTAACCACCAGCGCGACGGGGTTCCAGCAGACGATGGGGTTCCGGCAGGTGACAGTGCTGCGTCCGGAACAGCGGCCAGGGGACGGATCGAGGGTTGCGGCTCCGGCAAGGTCTGGGTCTCTGCCCAAAACGCCCAGCCGGACGGTGCCGGGGGCCACGATGGATCAGGGCGCCAGTTGGCGTCGGGGTGCCAGTTGGGCGGCGCGGCCGGCCATCCCGGTGGAGCGTTGAACTGCAGTGCCACGAGGGGTCACCTCCAGAGTCTGAATGGACCGCGGGGGTGGCGCCGCCTTCGCAGCGTCGCTGGCCTTCCCGTTCGGTCCGGGTGGTCCCTTCCACTGTGGCTGCGAATCACTGTGTTCCGGATCGGCGTTTCCTGTGAAGCTGCTTTGGATCGGAGCCTAAGGCTCGAAGCGGTAACCGAGTCCGTGTTGGGTGATGAAGTGCTGTGGCGCTGCCGGGTCATCCTCGAGTTTGCGCCGCAGTTGGGCGAAGTAGACCCGCAGGTAGTTGGTCTCCTTTGCGTAGCCGTCACCCCACACTTCGGCGAGCAACTGTCCGCTGGGCACCAGGACGCCGGGATGGCGCAGCAACACCTCCACCAGATGCCACTCGGTGGGGGTGAGCCGTACTTCGACGCCCTTACGCACCGCGCGTTTTGCCGCAAGGTCCAACGTGAAGGCGTCGGTGGCGACCACCGGGCCCGCGGCAAGGTCAGTGATGTCCATCCGTCGCAATGCTGCTCGCACCCGCGCAATCAACTCCTCCATGCCGAAAGGTTTGGTGACGTAGTCGTCGGCGCCGGCGTCGAGGGCCTTCACCTTCTGCGTCTGGCTTTCCCGCGCTGAGAGCACGATGATCGGCACCGTCGACCAGCCGCGGATCCCGGCGATCACCTCCACACCGTCCAGATCGGGAAGACCGAGGTCGACGATCACCAAATCGGGCGGATTTGACCCCGCCGCATGCAGTGCTGCCGCGCCGGTGCCGACACCGTCAACCTCATAGCCGCGGGCTTTGAGGTTGATCATCAGTGCCCGACGCAGGGCGGGTTCATCCTCAACGATGAGTAAGCGGGCCATCGGCCACCTCCAAGGTCACCGTCATGGTCAACCCGCCGCCGGGGGTGGCGGAGGGTGTGAGCGTACCGCCCATGGCCTCGGTGAAGCCGCGCGCTATCGCCAGGCCCAGTCCGACCCCAGTACTGACCCGGTCGGTGAAATGCTGGAAGGGCGCGAAGATCTCCTCGTACTGCTGTGGATCGACCCCTGCGCCGTGATCGATGACGCTGATGGCCACCCGGCCTGGGGCGCTGGGATCCCGGTGGGCGGCCAGCGTCACTGCTGAGTCCGGGCCTGCATGCCGAGCAGCGTTATCCAAGAGATTCGCCACCACGCGTTCCAGAAGCCCGGGATCGGCGTTGAGCAGGGGCAGATCCTCGGGGATCATGAGCTCCACGGTGGGCTCCCCGGGACGCAGCACCGAGCCGAGAACCTCCAAGAACTCAGTGGGTTGGCGGTGCATTGACAGGGCTCCGGCTTGGACCCGGCTGGCGTCCAACAGGTTTCCGATGATGTGGTCGAGTCGGCGGCTGTGTTCCTCGATCGTGGCCAGGAGCTCCGAGCGTTCGTCGGGTTCCAGGGCCAGGTCGTCTTGGCGAAGGGTGGCGGCAGCGACGGTGATCGCTGCCAGCGGATTGCGCAAGTCATGACCGACGGCCGCCAGCAGACTGGAGCGAAGCTCGTCGATGCGAGCCAGTTCCTCGGCTCGGCGCGCCTTTTGGCCGAGTTGCTCGGTGCGCCACAGCCGCACCGCGGTCTGTGCCAGTGAGGTCAGGACTCTGCGATCGGCACCCATGCTTTCGGGACCGTAGAGGCGAAGCTGCCACTGCTCGCCGGCATCCGCCGCGACGATGGCGTCGTCGGCTGCGCGTTCTCCGACGCCGGCCACCACCTCGTCACCGCGAACCAACTGCACTTCGTTCATGCCGAACACCGCCCGGGCTTTGGCCAAAGCCACCTCGACGGATTCCGGCCCGTGGTCGAGGTTGCTGAGGTCGGTCAACCATTCGGCTTGAATCCGGGCCCGCTCTGAACGAGCGCGGGCACGCACCCCGAACTCGGTGACTACCCCGACCAGGACAGCCACCGCCAAGAAGATCACCAAGTCGATCAGTTCGGTGGCATTGGCGACCTGCAAGGTGCCATAGGGCTGGGTAAAGAAGAAGTTGGCCAACCCGACGCTCACCACCGAGGCGACCAAAGCCGGCACCACGCCACCCAGGACCGACGCGATGACCGAAACCAGAACGAACAACAACAAGACGGTGTCCAGGCCCAAGGATTGGCGAGCCGGGGCCAACACAGCGGTCAGCGCCACAGGAGCACCGACAGCGACGGCGAATCCGTAGAGTCGGCGCCGCCTCGGCAGCCCACTGGTCACCTTGGCGATAGGGTCGCTCACCTCATCGAGCTTGCCAGATCCGGCTGCTTGGCGGGCGTTTCTGGCGGGAGGACGTCGCGGGTCGCCGGGTCGTGGACTGCTGCGTCCGCGCCGGAGCCGGGGCGTTCCAGGGCGTACGGCTGGGCGGACTTCAGGTGGTACGGGACGCTGGTGACCATCACTCCCGGCATGTAGAGCAAGCGGGTCTTCAACCGGAACGCGCTTTGGTTGTGCAGGATCTGCTCCCACCAGTGACCGACCACATATTCGGGAATGAACACTTCCACCACGTCGCGCGGTCCGATCCGAATATTCGACAGGTAGTCCAAGACCGGCTGCACCAGGTCGCGGTAGGGGGACTGGATCACCGTCAGTGGAATCGGAAGGTCGCGATGGACCCATTCGTCCGAGAGCTTCTGGGTGCGATCCGGATCAGTGTCGACCCGCAGCGCAGTCACCGTACTGGGACGGATCGCTCGGGCGAAGGCCATCGCCTTCAGCGCAGGTTCGTTCAGTTGGCTGATCAGCACCACCGCGTGAATACGGCTGGGCAGGGTGAAACCAGCGGTCTTGGGCGCCAGTTGGGCCGACACCCGGCGGTAGTGGCGGTTGATCCCCAGCATCATGACGAAGAGCACCGGCATGGCGATCACGACCAAGTAGGCGCCGTGGGCGAATTTGGTGACCAAAACGATCATCAGCACCACCAGGGTCGCTGTTGCGCCGACAGCATTGATGGCCATGAACCCGATGAGTCGCCCTGACCACCCCTGCTCGTTGGCCCGGCGCTTCCAGTACACGACCATGCCGGACTGGCTGAGGGTGAAGGAGACGAACACGCCAACGATGTAGAGCTGAATGAGCCGAGTCACCGAGCCGTCGAAGATGACGATCAAGGTGGCGGCCATGGCGGCCAGAATCACGATGCCGTTGCTGAACACCAGCCGGTCGCCGCGGCGCCGCAACTGCTTGGGCAAGAACCGGTCTTTGGCCAGCAGGGAGGCCAGGATGGGGAAGCCGTTGAAGGCCGTGTTGGCCGCCATGATCAGGATCAAGGTGGTGAAGCCCTGCACGGCGAAGAATCCCCAACTGTTGTTGCCGAAGATCGCCGCAGAGAGTTGGGCCAGGACGGTGCGCTGTTCGTAGCCGGCCGGGACGTTGGTGAGCTGGTCGAGATTGTCGGCGATGTGAACCCCGGCCGTGGTGGCGAGCACCGAGATTCCCAGCATCATGGCGATGCTCAAGGCAGCCATGCTGACCAAGGTGAGCGCGGCATTGTGCGCCTTGGGCTTGCGGAAGGTGGGCACGCCATTGCTGACCGCCTCGACCCCGGTCAACGAGGTACATCCAGAGGCGAACGCGCGCAGCAGCAGGATGATCAGGGCTGCCCCACTCGGGTTGGAGCCGATGAAGCCGAGCTGCGCGGATTCCGCGACCGGGGCGTGGCCGTTGAGCATGTTCCAGAAGCCGGCCCCGAGCATGACGAAAACGCTGAGGATGAATCCATAGGTCGGGATGGCGAACAGGGTGCCGGATTCGCGGACGCCGCGCAGGTTCATCACGGTCAGGACCGCGATGAAGACCAGCGCCAGTTCGACGCTGTAGGCGCGCAACTCGGGAAAGGCCGAAACGAAGTTCTCCACACCCGAGGCCACCGAGACTGCGACGGTGAGCACGTAGTCGACCAGGAGGGCGGCCGCGGCCACCAGCGATGCGTTGCGTCCCAGGTTCGCCCGGCTGACCGCGTAGGCGCCACCGCCGTCCGGATAGGCGTGGGTGGTCTGTCGGTAGCTCAGGGTGACCAAGGCCAGCAGCGACACCACCAGGACGGCGACCCACGGCGTCAGCAGTACCAGCGAGGCCCCGCCGAGCGCGAGCACCAAGATGATCTCCTGGGTGGCGTAGGCATTGGACGAGATCGGATCGGAGCAATAGACCGGAAGTGCCAGTCGTTTCGGCAGCAAGGTTTCCCGAAACTGGGTCGTACGCATCGGGTTGCCGACCAGAAGCCTTTTGGGCAGGCGGAGCGTCATCACGTATCCAGCCAACGCGCCTGTCTGGCTGGATACGGCCATTTTGATGACGTCTTAGCGCCGCTCAGGCCAACCTTGATGAGTTCTTGGCGCATCAGGCCCGGCGGAGTTGATCCGTCACTTCCACAGAACGACGACGTTCTGTCGTCGTTCTCCCTTTGTTCGGATCGCGAAGGACTGCTGGTCATCTTGGGCCACTGGGATGGTCCCCAACCCCGGGTTGCTGACCGGAATCGGCTGGTCGGGTACGCGCCGGGGATGATCACGAGAGGAACTCATGTCCCGCCGTAGTTTTAGGCTGGCCGCGACCGCGATTGTCGGCACCATCGCGCTTGCCGCCGTCCCGATGACCAACGCCGCTGCCTGCAGCACCACCACCGACCTCGACTACAAGATCACCAACCCCTACGCGGGGGTGAACTGGCACTGGCAGCAGTACAAGGCCGGCTTCCACAACCACACCACCGAGTCCGATGGCAGCAATACCGCCACCGAGATGCTCGAGACCGCCTACTCGCTCGGCTTCAACGTCTACGCGATGACCGACCACAACGTGGTCAACACCACCTGGGACCGAACCGACACCGCCAAGGCGCAGGCCGATCCTGATTACTACCTGACCACTGAGCGCATGACCGAGATGAACACCGGTGTTGGCCGCAACGGTGGTGCGGGCATGATCGGCATCCCGTACTCCGATGAGCAGTCCCAGGCCGACCACCTCAACACCTTCTGGACGGACTGGAACAACTCCGCCGGAACCACGTTGGAGGACAAGATCGCCCACGTGGACGAGATGAACAAGACCTCCACCGCCAAGCTGAAGCCGCTGATGCACATCAACCACCCCGGCCGTTACTACGGCGGCAGCAACACCAGCACCGGTGAGGCGGCCGCGACCGATCCAGCCAAGGTTGCCCGCTACGTCGGACTGTTCAACAAGTACCCGGATTCACTGGTCGGCATGGAGATCGTCAACAAGGTCTCCGATGGTGACTCCTACTCCGATCGCATCCTGTGGGACTCGGTGCTGCAACAGACCCTGCCCACCCAGAACGTCTCGGGCTTCGCCAATGACGATGCCCACTCCACCGACGCCTTGGGCTACGCCTACAACCGGCTGCTCATGCCCTCGCTGAGCGAGAAGAGCGTCCATGACACGCTGCAGTCCGGCGCGTTCTACTCCACCGCTCTGGTCGCCAAGCGCGAACTCGGCTCCACCTTCAAGGGCGATCGCACCAAGCCGGCCCCGACGATCACCCGCATCTCGGTGAACGAAGCCAAGGACACCATCACCATCCAGGGCACCAACTACAACACCATCGAGTGGATCGCCGACGGCAAGGTCGTGGCCACCGGCAACACCGTGGATCTGGACAAGGTCGCGATCGGCGTGGACAACTACATCCGCGCCCAGCTCAAGGGTGACAACGGCATCTCCTTCACCAACCCCTTCGGCGTGCAGCTCAACACCAAGTCGCACCACGGTCACTACCTGACCGAGACCGAGGCTGCCGCCACCGCGCTGAAGTCGGTGGGCCGCACCACCGGCAAGGTGAGCGTGACCCGTCAGTACGCCGCCTGGTGGGGCAAGCCGGTCTACGTGGTGAAGATCACCACCCTCGTGGACGACAAGCCCTCCACCACCACGGTGAAGGTGGACGCCCGCACCGGCACCATCAGCTGAATCCGCTGTTCCTAGCGGCGAAGGCCGCCACCTCGATCGGGTTCGAGGTGGCGGCCTTCGCTGCCTAGCGGGAGGTTCGGACCCGCACTGCTTCACAACTGGTCTTGCTGCCTTTCATAGACCCATCGATCTATCCCTCGTGCCAGTGCACAACATCATCGAGGTAGTCGGTTGCGACGATGGGTTCAGCACTCGAGCTCGCAGCACCAAGCCCAGCCTCAGATCCGAGAAAGATTGCCAACGATATGGTGATCCCGACCGGATCTGGGCTGAGGGATAGCGGGACCACGGCGGCCCCCAGCCTCCAGCCGAAGGCCAGTGTCTTCATGAACAGGCTCGGCGTGGCCGGTGCATCCGATAGTTGCCATTCTTGCGAAAGTAGGTCGAAGGCCCGGCTCAGTTCATCGGCGTAGAGAGTCGAGAGTGACCACCGGCTTCTCGAGAAGGGGAGGTTGCGTGGTAAGACCCGCCCGCTCGCAACCTAACTCCAACTCCACAGGTGAATGTGGAGTTGGATTGGAGTTGTCATCGTCCCAGCGACTGCCGCGCATCTGGTGCCGACCGCCACACAAACGCGCGACCCCGCTTACCCCGGACGAGGATGCCTCGCTCAGCCAGATCTAAAAGGTCCCGGCGGGCAGTCTCGGGCGTCACGTGATGGCTGTTGGCATGGGACACCACAGTGAACTCGGCGGAAGCATCATCCAACGCAAGCTCAATCAGCGCCAACTGCCGGTGATTGAAGTCCTGATGCCGCACGCTAAGCAGCCTGCGCACGTCTGCCCGCTCCCGCACCTTCTGATCCAGATAGGCCTCCAGATCGTTGAACGCGCGATCCAGGACATGTAGGTGGTAGACGAAGAAGTGGGTGAGATCCGACTCATACTCAGCGTTCAGAAAGGAGTGGGCGTACTTCACGGGTGCGCCTTTGAGAATCGCCGAAATGGTCACAAACTCGGTCAGCCAGAACCCCTGCCGCAGCATGCTCCAATAGAACAGCGCGCGGGCGAGCCGTCCATTGCCGTCTACGAAGTAGTGGTCATACCCAACGATGAAGTGCACCGCAATCGCACGGAGTACCGGGTGAAGCCAAGGGCCCTCATCGTCGGTCGCATTGGCGAAGTCACACAGCGCTTGGAGGCGTGACGGCAACTGGTCCGCAGGCGGCGGGGTATGCAACACCTCACCTTCGTAGGTGCCCACATGGACTCGATCGTCCTGTGGCTCCTGGACGCGCCCAGCATCTTCCGGGTTGTCCAATGTGTCGAAGGTGACGATGCTGTGCAGCTCCCGAACCAGCGCGGGCGTCAGACGGTCTCCCTGGTGCTCCACCATGAACCGCATGGCCTGGTAGTTGTTCCAAATCATCTGCTCACTCTTGTCGCGCGGCGCTCGCCCCGTGCGCAACAACTCCTTGGCCACCCTGCGGGTGGTGGCTGCTCCCTCAAGTTGGCTGGAGGTAATCGACTCCTCCATCAAAGAGCGAACCACATAGGTGTCGCGGGTTGCTGGATTGGTAACCGGCTCCGCCATGCCGATGTTGCCTCCAGCCCTGCCCGACACCTGATTCACCAGCTTGAGCACGCTGTCAGGCAGTGCATAGCCGAAGGGTTTGCCGTCGGCGTCTGTGAGCGGCAAAGAACGTTGCTGGCTTCCCCGCTGAATCACTGTCGCCACCCACCACTGCTGCACGGTGAGGCCATCCGGCGGCGTATGGAACCTCATCCTGTCCCAGGGCAGGTAGGGATCACTGGCCACATTGACCTGCCCGACAGCTTCCACGAGCTTGGCTGCCGACCCATCAAAGACGTCAAGGCTCACGGCCGGTGGACGAGCGGGTAGCTTCATGACGCAACCCTAACTCCAAATACACGCTAGTAGTTGGAGTTAGGTAGCAGGATATGGCTACGTGGGCTTGGCCGAGTCCCTGGGAACACACGCATTCATCCACCTCGATCAATCCTGACCTAACGACGGAGGTAGGGCATACCGGGGAGCTGGGAACGCCCGCTCTCAGATTCGAACTCTGCACACCAACCAGAAGAGGGCGCCTTCTGTGCAAACTACCGAGCGCGTCAGTGTTCCGACTTCGCTGCATCTCGACAACGCGTCGATCTCCATGAGCTCCGGTCGGCCTGACTGGGCTTGCACCCAGTAACCTCAGCCATATCAGGCTGCACCGGCATCATTTGAGCACAAACCCGCCATGCGGGTGGGCACGCAAAAGGAGGAGACTCCCGACAAGGAGGGCTTGTCTCCCATCGCCGGCTGCGATCAAGGTTTCGACGGGCTCTACCCAAGGGTGCCGACACGCGGCTACGTCGCTGCTCAACCAACGGCGGTGCGGACACTGCTCAGCCGAAGAAGTGGGGCCGACTAGCGGTCGTTGCTGGCCATCACATCCACGGGAATCCGATCCCGATCGAAGGTCGGGGTGTTAAGCGTCTCTGTGAGTCGGGCGCCTTCCACGTCGAGGTCGGGCAGGATGCGATCCAGCCAGCCCGGCAGGTACCAGGCGCTGGCCCCAGCGAGCCGCATCAGGGCCGGAATGATCGTCATGCGCACGATGAACGCATCGATCAGAATGCCGAAGGCCAAGGCGAATCCGATCGGGCGAACCATGGTCATGTGAGAGTGCATGAAGCTGGCGAACACGCTGCCCATGATCAACGCTGCCGCAACAATCACCCGAGCCCCGTGATGGAAGCCCGAGCGGACGGCGTCGCGGGCGTCCTCACCATGAGCCCACGACTCGCGCATGCCCGAGACGAGGAACATCTGGTAGTCCATAGCCAGGCCGAACAAGATTCCGATGGCCAAGGTGGGCAAAAAGCTCAGGATCACCCCGGCATGCTCGACGCCGAAGACCGAACCTAGCCAGCCCCATTGGTAGACCGCCACGACGCCACCGAAAGAGGCTCCGATCGACAACAGGAAGCCGGCGGTGGCCATCACCGGCACCAGCAACGACCGGAAGACCAGCAGCATCAGAATCAGCGAGATGCCCACCACCACGGTTAGGTAGCCGGGCAGAGCGTCGGCGAGCACCCTGGAGATATCGATATTGGCAATGGTCTGCCCGGCAAATCCCAACGAGGAGATGCCGGTGGCCGCAACGATGTCGGCTCGATCCGCACGCAGGGTGTGAACCAGCGCGGTCGTCGCATCGTCGGCTGGTCCGGTGCTGGGCACGATCTGGAAAACCAGGGTCTGCTTGTCGTCACTGGCTGCGGCCGGGACGACATAGTCGATGCCCGGAATCTTCCTCAGCCGCTCGGCAATGTCGAGCTTGAGGTCGGTGAGTTGGTCTTCACTCAACGCGTTCGCGGTCGCCGCCGGAACTTTGGCGACACCGATCATCGTGCTATTCGTTCCGGCGCCGAAACTGTCAGAGACCAGCATGTAGGCGCGATATGCGCTGGAATCCTGCGCTTCAAAGCCGCCATCCGGCAAGCCAAGCTTGAGGCTGGCGGCCGGAATCGCCATCACCCCCAAGACCAGCACCGATACGGTGACGGCAATCAGCGGATGCCTGGTGACCAGCCCGCCCCATCCTCGAGCGGAATCGCTTGTGGCCTTGAGCGCACTGGCGGTGACGGCGGCTGAACCGTTCTGGCCGGCCAGGGCGACCTCGCGCTTCTTGCGTCCTCGACGCGACAGGATTCGCGGCCCGATGAAACGTAGCAGCGCCGGAGTCAAGGTGATGGAGACCAAGACGGCGACAGCGACAGTCGCGGCGGCTGCCAGGCCCATCACGCCCAGGAACGGAATACCGGTCAAAGTCAGCGCGGCCAAGGCTGTGATGACGGTGAGGCCGGCAACCACCACCGCGTTGCCCGCAGTGCCGGTGGCACGTCCGATGGAGTCGATCAGCTCAGCACCTGCGATCAACTGGTGCCGGTGCCGATTGACCAGGAACAGTGCATAGTCGATTCCCACCGCAAGGCCGAGCATGAGCGCCAGCAGCGGGGTGACCTCGGTCATCTGAACCCAGTGGGTGGCCGTCATCACCCCCAATAGCCCCCCAGCCACGCCAACCAAGGCGGTCAGCAGCGGCAGTCCGGCAGCCAACAGTGAGCCGAGCATGACCAACAGGACGATGGCAGCCACGCCAACGCCGACGATCTCGGTGCTGAAGGCGAAGTTGTTGCCGGCGACCTCCTTGGAGTAGTCGACTTGGACGCCTTGACTGCCCAGCGTTGCTGCGGCAGCCGGAATCGCGGCCCGGGTCTCCTTGGTCACCTCTTCACTGGAGCGGGTGAACTGGATCTGGGAGACAGCGACCGATCCGTCCGCACTGACGAACCTGATGCCGTCGGTAACCGCCAGTTGGCGTTCTCCTCGGGACAGCTCGACTTCACCTTCGGCAAGCTCCTGGCGACCGTCGGCCAGCTTCTTCTCGCCATCGGTGATCCTGGCTGAGGATTGGGCCAGAAGTGCCGCGCCATCGTTCAGTTTCCGCTTACCATCGGCGAGCTTGGCTCGGTTCGCGTCGATGGTGGCCTGTCCGCTGTTGAGTTCCTTGCGGCCGGCAGCGAGTTTCGCCTTCGCTTTGCGCAGGGCTGCAGCACCAGCATCCAGCTTCTGCTGGGCGGCCTCAATCTCGCTGATCTGCGCTACGACGGTCTTCAACTGATCGGCCTGCCCCTGGTAGATGCCAAGCTGCTGCTGCAGGGCGACCACCTGCGGGTTGTTCGGACCAAGGGTCTGAGTCAGATCGGCTATCTGCTGCTGTAGTTGATCAATGCCCTGCTCGAGTGCAGCCAAGCTCGCCGGCACGGTCGCCTCGGTCAGGCCTTGTTGGGCGAGGGCGGCGTCGAGAGTGTTGCGGCCCGCGGTGAGCTTCGCCTGGGAACTCTTCAGCAGCTTCTCGTTCTTGGCCAGCTCAGCGGCGCCAGCGTCCAGCTTCGCGCGGCCAGCATCGAGCTTCTTCTGGCCAGCGTTCAACTGAGCCTCGCCGTCGATCAACTTCTTACGGTTCTCAGCGAGAGCGACCTTGCCATCAGCGATCTTCTGCTTGGCGTCGCGAAGCTTCTTGGCGTTTTCGGCGAGCGTGGTCTTGCCGTCTGCGAGCTTGGTCTTGCCATCGGCCAGCTTGGTTGCGGCGTCGTCGAGTTCGGTTTGAGTGCTGAAGGGGTCCACCGCAGCCTCAACACCGGGGGTCGAATCCCATTCGCTAACGACCGCACTGATGGCGCTGCGCTGTGCTGCGGTGAACGACGAGCCGTCGGCACTGGAGAAGACCACTGCGCCCGAACTGCCGGCGGCTTTGGGTAACTCAGCCTGAAGGTCGTCGATGACCGCCTGAAATTCGGTGCCGGGAATCGTCATCTTGTTGCTGAATGGCTGGGACATTGTTGCTGCGGATGTACCCACAGCACCGAGAACCAACACCCACCCCAAGATGACAACCCAGGCCCGACGCGCCGTCCACGTACCAAGCTTGTACAACCACCGAGCCATCAGGTTTCCCTCACACAAGAATCATTACTGTCAGTCACAGTCACCACGTCAGTGACTGACAGTCTGTCATACGAGGAAAAGTCGCTGCTACCATGCGGGCACGAGGAGGTCGGTCAATGACGAGCACACAGCCAACCTTGCGCGAGCGTCAGCAACTGGCGACCAAGCGCGAAATTGTCGCCGCCGCTTTCGACCTCTTCGAGAAACAGGGCTTCGGCAACACCACCATTGAGGAGATCGCTCAGGAGGCGGGCGTCTCAGCACGAACGGTCTTTCGGCACTTCGAAACCAAGCACGATCTGGTTCTCGGGTGGCTGCCTCAGCTTGAGGCGATCGTGGCGGAGTTTCCGCTGCCTGACCTGACGCTTGACTCCGCAGTCCCGCTGCTCGAGCACGTCATTGAGGACCTTCTCGTCGAGTACGTTCAGACCGACACCGAGCGTGCCTCCATGTTCATCCGCTTCCGCCAGTTGGTTTATGACAATCCTGACCTGCAGGCAACCAACGCAGTCTGGAGAGTGCGAGTAACTCGCCTGGCCCAAGATCGCATGCGTGAACACTTCAGGGGGAATGTCAGCGACCTCGACCTCCACCTCATCCTCCAGTTGCTGGCAGCGCCCCTCACCGCCGCCGCCGAGACCTGGGCGCCCTCCCTCGATAGTGACCTTCTAACCCTTTATCGGGCAGCGAAGGCGCGCCGCGCTGAGGTACTGGCCCATGCCGACGTGCCGTCCGACTAGGGCGCCGATTTGGCGAGGCCGGCCGTAAGCCTGCCCACCTGACCCGCCAGGAGGTGCCCACCGCAGCTCGCGATCATCGCGGTCACGAAATGCGAAGCCGGTCCGAAGTGACAAGGGCGGCGCCAGTGAGTTGAGCGACGAGCGCCACCAGGGCCACGGACCCAAAAGCCACCACAGTGGTTGGCAGGACCGACAAGACGGCGGCAGCCGCCGACGTGCCGTTGTCCGCTGCGAAGCGCAGCCCGAGGGTCACAAGCACGGCTGCAACGAGGAGCCCCGCCACAAGTTGCACGATGAGCACTTCGGTACCCACTGTCACCAGCAGGCCGGAACGACTCACGCCAACCGCCCGCAACACCGCGAACTCTCGGCGGCGAGCCAGGCTTCCACTCACCGCTGCCTGGACGAGGCTAATCACACTCATCAGGTAGATCGTGCCGAACAGGCCAACATTGGATCGGTAGGTGTTGGCCTTTCGAGTGTCACCCAACTGCCGGATGTAGCCAGCGCGGTCAGTCACGTCGGCTTGGACGCCTGCGGAGTCGATTGCAGCGATCGCGGCTGGCAGGGAGGTCTGATTCGCAAAGATCTGCACCGGGAGGCTCGTCGGGTCGGCCACGAACTGATGCATTTCGGCCCAGTCGATGAAGACCCCTTCCAGGAGGGAATCGTCCAGCGTCGCAACCACGTGCACGGTTACGGTCTTGCCCGCGCGGTCGAGCATGGCGAGATCATCACCCACTTCCATTCCGCTGACACTGCTGGCGACGTTCACTCCGGCCACGTCTGCCAGGCTTCCTGCGGTCACCTTCAGCGTCATGAGCTGACCCAGCGGCACCGCATCGGTGACGTAGAGCATCTGGGTCTTGCCCGACACCTCACGCTTCACCGACGCGAGGCGGGCCACCGAGTTCGTCGGTGACTGCAACGCCGCTGCTGCCTGATCAGCGGAGGAAACCCCGATTGCTGAGACAACAACCGACGCAGCCACCCGCAGGTGGAACGCCTCGGCGCGCATTTGTTCGTCGGGCGCGTTCGCCACCAGGAAGCCACCCAATACGCCGACGGCGACGACGGCGGGCGCGGCCAGCCGGGCGTAGCGGAGGCGGTCTCGGCTAGCGCGCTGGGCTGCGAGCAGTCCCGGACCGGGGGCGAAGAGTCCCACGCACCGGCCAATCAGCCAGGATCCGGCGGGGATCAAGAGCGGAGAGATTGCCAGCAAAGGCACGACAGCAAGCAGCGGCACGGCCAACACCAGATTCGGGCCGAGAGTCTTGGCCTCGATGAAGGTGACGCAGACCAGCCCTGCCAAGACGAGCGTCACGCGCCAGGCAACCTCGCTCCATGGCATTCGCGTGGTCAGTGGATTGATAGCGGAAACGAGATTGCCGCGCGTCGCGCTCCGCGCCGCTGCTAGCCCAGCCACACCGGCGACAAGCGCCCCACTCAGTGCGACAAGCAGCGCTGGACCCAAGCCAAATCCGAACTCCACCTCGACACTGCGACCAAAGAACCCGATGACCTGCATGCCAGCAAAAAGCGGCCTAGCCACTGCGACCCCCACGATCGCTGAGGGCAACGCGATCACCGAGCCCATCACGAAGCACTCAACAAAGACCATGCCGGCCAGCCGCCAGCGGCTGGCCCCCAGCAGTCGCATCAGCGCCAACTCCTGGTGCCGAAAGGACACCACCTGTCTGATAGCCGACCACATCAGGAAGCCACTGATCCCAACCGCGAGCCCACTCAACACCGACAGCAGGCCAGTGAGCGCGGCTCGTTGGGCGGCGATCTCCTCCGCCGCCAAGCCGGGAACCCGCACTGCTCCGGGTTGGGCGATGCCCTCCGCAAGCGTGGCTTGGGCAGAGGCGAGCACGACAGTGGCAGACAACGTCGCCATGCTCCCTGCATAGAGGCTCCAATGACGACGCAACAAGCGAATCGATAGCCGGATCACGGTGTGCCCGACTGGGATTCCAAGTCCACCAGGCGCGCCGAGATCTGACGCGAGGACAAACCCTGATCGTCGCCAACAATCTGCCCGTCGTAGAGGAAGATGACCCGGGAGGCGTCTGCGGCCACTGTGGGATCGTGGGTGACGAGCACGACCGTGCTGCCGCGCTGCGGAAGTGATCCCAAGGTGGCCATGACTTCGCGGCGGGCCTCGCTGTCCAGGGCACCGGTTGGTTCGTCAGCGAAGACGACTTCGCGCGGGGTGGCCAAGGCACGAGCGATAGCCACCCGCTGTCGCTGGCCACCTGACAGTTCCTCGGGGTAACGCTTTTCTAGTCCCTCCAGACCCACCTGGCCGAGCGCCTCGGCAGCGATCTCATCCGGCATCCCACGGCCGGCGAACAGTGCCGGCAGTTTCACGTTCTCAGCTGCGGTCAGCGCCTCGATCAGGTTGTAGTCCTGAAAGATGAACCCCCAGGAGGCGCTTCGCAATCGATCAAGCTGTCTTCGATTCAACTGGGAAATATCAGTGCCACGGTGAAGCACCTGCCCGACTGTGGGTGTGTAAAGCCCTGACATGCAGTTCAGAAGCGTTGACTTTCCCGACCCTGACGGTCCCATGATCGCGGTTATCGTGGCCGGATCGAGCGAAACGGTGATGCCGCGCAGCACCTCGGGTTGCCTTCCGAATCGGTGATGCAAATCGTGGACACTCAGCGTGCACACCAGGTTCTTCCTTCCTGTATCAGTTCGGTTCCGGCCCGGTTCACACCGTCGGGCCGCCCCCTTTCATTGAAGGACGATGCGTCCGGGCACGCGAGAGAGGCCTGCGGCGTCTTCGCAGTAGAGCTGGCCATACCTTTGCCGTCGGAGGCGGACGCCAAAGCCGGGCGGCGCCCTAGGCTGGGGAGGGTGGCCTCCCCGAACGTGATCAGCGCGCTGACCACCGCGCCCGCACGCTTCCTGGTCGGCCGGTGGCCGTGGCTGGCTTTGATCTACCTGGTCTTCAGCGGCGTCGTCGGCCTGGTTCTGCTGGTGTTGCTGCCGTACACCCTGGTGCTCCTGCCCCTGTGGGGCATTCTCATCGGAATGCTGGAACGCCGGCGAACCTCACTACTCGGCTTCTCTCGGCAGCGGAGCGGGCATGTGCGGGTGGACGCCCTCGAGCGTCACCATTGGCTCAGCATCCGGATCACCGAGCGGGCGACCTGGCGGGAGGTTCTGGCACTCGTGCTCGACCTCGGCATGGGGATCGGGGCGGTATTCCTCGTGTTCTTCGAGTTCGTCGGGATCGCGGTGCTGGTCGGGGCCGCAGTGACAGGACTCGAAGGCCCGCGCGAGATGCAGTTCATCGGCCCCTTCCGCGCGGTCATGACCCCTCAGAACTGGTGGGTCACGATTCCCATCGGCATGGTGTGGCTTTGCATACTCGGCTACCTGAATGCGATGTACGCCGGGGCCCAAGCAGCTGCATTGCGGCGCCTGTGTGGACCGCGACAACAGGAACTCGCCCAAAAGGTCCGCGCGCTGATCCGCTCGCGCCGCAGCCTCGCCGAAGCCGCCGAGGCCGAACGCCGGCGAATCGAAAGGAACCTCCACGACGGTGTCCAACAAGAACTCATCGTGCTGGGTACCCAACTCGGCATGGTCGGTTTCGAACTCGAAGAACTTGATGCCCGCGGTGTCGACGTTTCCCGTGCGCTCCGCAGCGCCAGCGCGGCACGCGCCCAAAGCGAACGAGCTATGGCGACGCTGCGAGACTCGGTGCGCGCGATTCACCCGGCTGTGCTCACCGATCACGGCCTCAATGCCGCCCTCGAAGAAATGGCCGACCGCCACCCAACGCCGGTGACATTGCACTTGGCCCCGAGCGAGTCCTTGCCACCGGTGATCGAGACCGCGGCCTACTATCTGGTGAGCGAGGCTCTCACCAACATCACCAGGCATACCGACTCCACCGCTATCGACATCGACACGAACCTCGGCAAGAAGACGTTCACCATTACTGTCACCGACGACGGCTGCGGCGGGGCGGAGCCCAGAACCGGGCACGGACTCGCCGGCTTGCACGAACGGGCCGAGGCGCTGAACGGGCAGTTCCACATCGATAGCCCAGCCGGCGGACCGACGGTCCTGCGCATGGAGATCCCTCTCGCCGCCGAGGACCTTCACGAGGAAGGCACCGCCCATGCGGGTTCTGATCGCTGAGGATTCGGCGCTCCTTCGGGAGGCTCTGGCAGCGTTGCTTGAGCGCGTCGGGCACACCGTGGTCGCCAAGGCTGCGACAGCACCGGAGTTGGTGGCCACCTTCACCAGACTGAACGACCTTCAGCAACCTCCCGACCTCATTATCACCGACGTTCGAATGCCCCCAAACAACAAGAGTGACGGGCTGCTTGCGGTGCTATCGATCCGCGGCCGACATCCCTACCAGCCGGTGATGGTGCTGTCTCAGTACCTCGCCGACACGAACGCCCGCAAGCTCCTCACCCTGCCCCAGGGCGCAGTCGGATATCTCCTGAAGGACCGGATCAACCGCGTGCGGGACTTCGTCCAAGCGCTGGAAGAAGTGGCCGCAGGTGGTACGACGATCGACCCCGAAGTCGTACAGCATCTTCTCCGCACAGCCGGGCGTGGTCCGTTGGATCACCTCACGCCCCGCGAACGGGAGGTCCTCGAACTCATGGCCGAGGGCCACTCGAACTCGACCATCGCAGCAAAGCTCGTACTCAGCGATCCCGCCGTCAGCAAACACGTTGGCAACATCTTCCACAAGCTGGGGCTCGGCGTCGTGGAGGAAAACCGCCGTGTGAAAGCCGTCCTCACCTACCTCCAAGCCTCACGGAGCTGAGCGTCCACGACCTCAGGCCCACGGGCGCTGTCCTGGCCACCCAAACCGGCCTCGGCGTCCTGCCCCCGGCCAACGCTGGTCGTGCTGCGCGCACCTGAGCTTCGGCGGGCTCACCGCGCAGTTATCCCTTCGCGACCTGAGATACCCCAACTAGACCCTTCGTCCGGGTGGATGCGGAGATTCCGCCTGGCCCAAATCAGCGCACGCCCGTTCACGGAGAGCCGCATGGATATGATTCACGCCATGATTTGGGGGCAGCGGCCGTGAATCCTGGTGAAGGGCGAGTATGAGCGAGGAGCCTTCGATCACGTTCGCGGCGGTGCCTTGGGCACTGACCCTCCTGGGAGTCCCCCTGGCGCCTGTAGCCCCAGGTGCTCTGTCGACAGTGACTGCAGTGGTGAATGCGCTGCCGAAGGGTCGAAAGCAGTTGGGCAAGTTCGTCCGGAAGGCCGCCGCTGATTTCGACCAGCAATGCGCCCGCGAGGGACGGGCGTTGAGCGCCACAAACCAGGTAGCTGTTCAAGAACGCTTGGTGACGTTGCTTGAGGCAGGCAACCGGCAGGATCTGTTGGGTCGAGCCCTGCTAGGAGAACCGGAGTTTCGGGCGGCACTCGAGGTTGATGGGGCGCTGAGGGTCCTGAACGACGATGAGCGCGAGCTGTTGACGGCTCTGGTGCGTCACACGCACGGTTTGGTGTTGAGGTTCGCGCGGTCAGCTGGGGTGATCGGTGTCGCGAGTACCCAGGCCCTACGGGTGATTTCTGCGGGCCTGGCGTCGCGTCCCACCACCGATCAGGTACGACGGATGATCCAGCGGACCGTCGCCAACGAGTTGCAGGCCCGGCAACTGTTTACGGGTGCGAGGCCCCAGCTCGCGCCTGGTTTCGTTGCTCGCGATGAGCTGGCGGCGCTGCACGAGGTGCTCCGGCAGGACGGCATCGCCACCGTGAGCGCGCTGCACGGAATGCGGGGTGTCGGGAAGTCCCAACTTGCGTCAGCATTTGCCCAGGATTGTGAGAACGAGGGTTGGCGATTCGTCGGCTGGGTGACCGCCTCGACCAGAGAGCAGGCCGTGGCCGAGCTTGCCGACATGGCACGAGTGAGCGGAGTGTCCACCCTGGACGATCCGAAACTCTTGGCTCGCCAACTCGTGACCTGGCTGAGCAACGCTGGACCACAAGATCGGTTGTTGGTGTTCGACAACGTCACGAACCCTGACCATCTGAAGGACCTGATTCCGCATGGGCCGGGGATGCGCGTCCTGATCACCACCACGCGACAAACGGGCTCGCTGGGGAAAGTCGTGCCCGTGGGGGTGTTCAGCGAGGACCAAGCCATCGGCTATCTGAAGAAGGCAACGGGGCGCGCGGACCCCGACGGCGCCCGGCTTGTGTCAAAGGACCTGGGGTATCTTCCGGTCGCACTCGCCCAGGCGGCCGTGGCAATGAACCTCTGGGGGTATGACTACGCCCGCTACCGTGAACTCCTCACTCAGCGCGCTCTCGACGAAGCCGCGAAACGTGAGGAAGGCGACTCCTACCCGGACAAGGTCGGGACTGCACTCCGAGTTGCCTATTCGGGCGTGTTGGACCACCTCGTCGGGCAGGATCCTGCGGTCGGCGTCACCGCACAAAAGGTCCTCTCCGCGCTGTCGCTCATGGCCGAGTCGGGCGTGCCCAAGAACTGGCTGTCTGTGATCGGCGGTGACGAACAGGTCGCGTGGGAAGCGGTTAGGGAGTTGCTTTCCCACTCCGTGATTACGGAGTCCATAGATGGGAAAACGGTCGCGCTGCACCGTCTGCAGGGCCAAGTCATTCGAGAAGACCACGACGCGGACGTGGCCCAGGGAAAGCCTGTGGCCGTTGTCGTTGAGATCATGTCAAAGGCCGGGCTCGATCAGTCTGGTGCCTACATGGAGCAGTGGTCACGCGCCGCACTCCTTGCGGCTCAGTTGCTGGCCATTCGCGACCAGACGCATTCCCGGGTGCTGTTGGACGATCCATCTGCTCTCCACGTTGTCCTCGAGTTGATCTACTGGGCAAACGAACTCGACGACCCCTACACCGCAATCCTGATGGTTCCCTACGTCTCGGACTTCGAAGGAGTCCTCGGCGCCGACCACCCCGACACCTTCAACTCCCGCAACGCCCTCGCCTACGCCTGCCAGTCCGCAGGCAGCCTCAGCCAAGCCATCAAACTCCACGAGCAAAACCTCACCGACCGGGAACGATTCCTCGGCGCCGACCACCCCGACACCCTCGGCTCCCGCCACAACCTCGCCTTTGCCTGCCGGTCCGCAGGCAACCTCAGCCAAGCCATCAAACTCCACGAGCAAAACCTCGCCGACCGGGAACGATTCCTCGGCGCCGACCACCCCGACACCCTCGGCTCCCGCAATAGCCTCGCCTGCGCCTACGAGTCCGCAGGCAACTTCAGCCAAGCCATCAACCTCTACGAGCAAGCACTCACCGACACCGAACGAATCTTCGGCCCCGACCACCCCTTCACCCTCAACTCCCGCAACAGGCTCGCCTACGCCTACCAGTCCGCAGGCAACTTCAGCCAAGCCATCAACTTCTACGAGCAAGCACTCACCGACACCGAACGAATCTTCGGCGCCGACCACCCCTTCACCCTCAACTCCCGCAACGACCTCGCCACCGCGTACTTGGCCAAGGGGCGGCGCGCAGAGGCACTGCAGATACTCGAAGCAGCACTCGAGTCCGCCGAGCGATTGTTCGACCCCACTCATGAGGTCACTCGCAAACTCGCCAACAGCAGAGACAAGGCCCGTCGCGCCATCGCCGACGCCGGTGAATGACACTCGCCGCCTGAGAGCCCGCCATCAGGGGCCTGAATGTTGGTGGCCGCGCTCAGTTCGACCACGCGTGCCGTATGCGCAGCGAAGCCCGCTCCGAGGAGCGGGCTTCGTAGGTGGTGGGCCTAACTGGACTTGAAAGAGTTAGTTGGTGAGACTAGCATGGCTTGTGAAACCGCTGTCAGGCCTTCTCATCAAGCGATTGAACCGCCAGGGTGCGACGAGGTTCGCCAAAGAAGTACCACGATATGCCATGCTGGGTACCACGCACGTACCATGAGAGGAGTACCCGAATGCCCGCCAAGAAGACCGGTCAGACCCGCCGGAAGTTCGGCATCATCGAGCAGCTCCCGAGTGGGGAATGGCGGGCCCGGTACACAGTGAAGGGCACCCGCTTCCCCGCACCCGGCACGTTCGCCTCCGAGGACGATGCCGACATCTGGCTGAATCGCCAGCGCGATGCCCTGCGGTTCGGCACCTGGGTCGATCCAAGGCTGGCGTCTGTCCAACAGGCTGTCGAGGCTGAGCGCCTCGGTGCCCGCGCCCGCACCCTCGGTGAGTACGCCAAGGCGTGGATCGGCACCCGCACCAACAGCAAGGGCGAGCCGTTGCGTGTTCGGACTCGGACCGAGTATGAACGCATGCTCCGGGCCGATGAACCCGGGCGAAGGGGCGGGCCGCTGGCGCCTCTGGTCGCCCTCCCCTTGGGCACGATCACCGCCAAGACCGTGCGGACCTGGCGGGCCGAGACGATGAAGACGGGCAAGAAGACCCAGACCGCCAAGGCGTACAGCCTGCTCAACTCGATCATGAAGACGGCAGCCGCAGACCACATCATCGACGAGAACCCCTGCCGCGTGAAAGGTGGCTCAAAGACGTCCACCGGCATCGAGGTGCTGCCGCCGACTGACGCCGAACTGATTACCATCCTCGACACCATCAAGCCGCACTACCGTGCGCTGGTCGCTCTCGGTGCCACCGGCTTGCGGTACGGCGAGGCCGTCGCTCTGCTGGCCCTCGACATCAAGGTCGAGCACGACGAGACGGGCGCCGTCGTCAGTGTCAGGGTGAACGTCGACAAGCAGATCGTGTTCCCGCCGAAGAGCGAGGGTGGCTCGCAGAAGGGCGAGGTCAAGGCGCTCAGCTCGAAGCGACAAGTCCTGGTCTTCGGCGACGACGCGGTGTTCATCGCCGATCACGTCGCAGCCAAGATCGGAAACGCGCCGCTGTACACCGCCGTCCAGGACCCCACTGCGTGGCTGCACCCGACCACGTTCCATCGGCACTGGCGGAAGGCTCGCGAGGCCGCTGGACGAGAGGATCTGCGCTTCCACTCACTGCGTCACTACGCGGGCACCCGGTACGCCCAGTCCGGGGCGACCGTGAAGGAGACGATGGAAAGGCTGGGCCACTCGACGACTGCTGCAGCGATGCGCTACCAGCATGCCGGCAACCGAGACGAGGAACTGGCCGCGAGGGCGGCTCGCCGCAAGACGTCTGCCTAGACCCCTTGGACGGGCGCTCACCGTGGCTCGTCACTCCTCCCCGGTAGTTGGTCTTCCATCCAAACGTCAGTGCTGGCTGGCAGGATGGGAACACGGTCGACCAAAGGAGGTGGAGTGGACAGCGACATCATTCTCACCGTCGACGACGGCCTCGTCGCCGACGCGGCAAGCTTCTTTGCTGCCGGCGTGCACCTCCTGGACCTGCTCGACGACCTCGCAGACAACGCCTCCGTCAGGTGGAGCGTGGCAGAGCTGCGCCGCGCCTCGGCCGTTTCCGGGCTCGCGGCCGACGGCGACTACCGCGAGGCTGGTGTGGCCGCCGCACTCAGCGCCGTGCGCGGTCTCGCGGCCATCCGTGAAGGCCGAGGGCTGCCGCGAGACTGGACCCCTGAGGCGCTCACTCACGCCAAGGACCTGGTGCGGAGTTCCGGGGGCAACGCCAAGGTCGAGACCCGTGAGAACGTCGTGTGGCTCGACGCCACGCTGCGGAACCGCATCGAGGAGATCGCTCCCTGGGTGCGCGAGTACTTCGGCATGGTGCGCGGCCAGCTGACCGGCGTCAACGTGACCCGCGGCAACCGAGCGTCCGTGAAGCCCGCCGGGGGCGGTCGAGTGGTCCACGTGGGTTTCCCTTCCACCATCGCCCAGAAGTTCGCCGACGGGCTGTTCCAGTTCGTCGAGGTCGAGGGGATGGTCAAGCAGAACGAGGACGGTCGTGTCTACCAGGTGGCGGCCGAGGACGTCCGCGTGGTCGAAGAGTCCCCCGTGCCCTGGGAGGAACTGTTCGGATACGTGCCCGAGATCACCGACGGGCTGTCGGTCGCCGACTACCTGGAGGGCATCCGTGGCGAAGAGTGACCTCAAGCGCGTGCTCCTTGACTCCAGCGCGCTACTGGCCTTCATCAAGGGCGAACCGGCTGCCGCCAGACTCATCCCCCTGATGGGGCTGGTCGACCGTGGTGAGGTCCAGGTCGTCGCGTCGGTTCTGACCTTGGCCGAGGTATACAGGCAGTCCACCGCAGTCGAGGAGGCCGAGCGCAAGCACCAGAACGCCAAGTTGAAGAACATCCGTCTCAAGCTGGAGGCCAGAGAGACCCTCCTGCTCGATGTCACGATCCCGATCGCCCGGAAGGCCACCGAGTACCGCATCGCGCACGGCATGAAGGTTCCCGATGCCGTCCACCTGGCGACCGCCGTGCTCAACGGGTGCGACTGGCTGGTCACGCTCGACGACGACTTCCCCTTGGCCGTCGAGGGCGTGCAGGTGGTCCGAACGGAGCTGCTGAACGAGGATGCCGTGCTGCCCTGGGAGGGGCAGCCGCTCCAGCTGGACCTGTTCACTGACCATGACGCTCACAACGTGGTGGAGTTCAAGCCGCGGGACGTGGCTGAACGCGAGTGAAGCTCGTCCGTGATCGACATCCCTCGCGGCGTGTGATGGAAACCCGGGCGGCGCGCGCCGTCGCCCTCCTTGTCGGACCCCCTCGATAGACTTTCTCGGAACGAGGGATCGGTCGCAGGGAAGCAGGGACATGGCAGGAAACGAGACGCTCAGCGCGAGAAACCGCAACTCCGCTGACGAGTTTTACACGGCGCTCACCGACGTGGAGGCCGAGCTTCGCCACTACCGCGACCAGCTGAGCGGTAAGGTCGTCTTCTGCAACTGCGACGACCCCTACGAGAGCAACTTCTTCAAGTACTTCGCCATGAACTTCAACCACCTGGGGTTGAAGAAACTCATTGCCACCAGCTACGCCGGCTCGCCCATCACCGGCGAGCAGCTCCCCCTGTTCGAGGTCGAAGGGCTCCGCCACACCCGCCCCTTGCGCGAGGTCTACAAGGTCGAGATCACCGAGGTCCCAGACCGCAACGACGACGGAGCGATCGACCTGCTCGACGTCGAGGACCTGCTGCGCCACGACGGCAACGTCGTCACGCCGCTGGAGGGCGACGGCGACTTCGCCAGCCCCGAGTGCCTCGACCTGCTGGACGAAGCCGACATCGTGGTGACCAACCCGCCTTGGAGCCTCATCAGGACCTTCATCCCCCTGCTGATCGAACGAGGCAAGGAGTTCCTCGTCCTGGGAGACCAGAACTTCATCACCTACCGCGAGATCTTCCGGGAGATCGTCGCCAACAGACTGTGGTTCGGCTACAACAACGGCGGCACCAAGTGGTTCCGGGTCCCCGACGACTACGAGATCAAGACCGAGTCGCGCAAGAAGATCGTCGACGGCATCAAGTACTTCAGCATGGGCCGGGCCTACTGGTTCACCAACCTCGACACCACCAAGCGCCACGACGAACTTCCGCTGTACAAGCGCTATTCGCCCGAGGAGTTCCCCACCTACACCAACTACCCGGCCATCGAGGTGGGGAAGGTGGCCGAGATCCCCTACGACTACGACGGTGAGATGGGCGTGCCAATCACATTCCTCGACAAGTACAACCCAGACCAGTTCGAGATCCTCGGCCAGAGCATCGAGCTTGCCGAACCCATGTCCAAGTACGCCGCCAAGGAGGACTACGTCAGCAAGAAGGGCAAGGTCGTGGGTGGCACCGGCAAGTTCTTCGTCCCCATTGGGGACGGCAAACACGAAGGCGTGTACCAGCGCGTGGTCATCAAGCGGATCGGACATGCATCGTGAAGATCGAACTGAGGCCGATCGCCATCCGCGAGATCGTCGAGAACTACCGCGATAACGCCGAGGAGGGCGTCCTCGGCTACGACGGCAAGCTGAACATCCGCCCGCCGTACCAGCGCGAGTTCGTCTACAAGGACAAGCAGCGAGACGCCGTCATCGACACCGTCTTCAAGGGCTTCCCGCTCAACGTCTTCTACTGGATCGTCAACGAGGACGGCACCTTCGAGCTCCTCGATGGCCAACAGCGCACAGTCTCGATCTCCCAGTACGCCGCAGGCGACTTCTCGGTCGACGTGAACGGCAACCGCAAGGGCTTCCAGAACCTCACCACCGACGAGCGCGAGCGCTTCCTGGACTACGAGCTGATGGTCTACCGCTGCGAGGGCACCGATTCGGAGAAGATCGACTGGTTCCGGATCATCAACATCGCCGGCGAGAAGCTCACCGACCAGGAGCTGCTGAACGCGGTCTACACCGGCCCGTGGCTCGTGCACGCCAAGTCGATCTTCTCCAAGACCGGCGGTGCCGCCTACGGCCTCGGCGACAAGTACCTCACCGGAGCGCCCATCAGGCAGGACTACCTGGAGACCGCGCTGAAGTGGATCGCCGGTGCCCAAGGCCTCAAGGGCACCGACGCCATCGAGCAGTACATGGCCGATCACCAGCACGACCAGAACGCCAACGGGCTGTGGACCTACTTCCGCAACGTCCTCAACTGGGTCGAGGACACCTTCGTCGAGTACCGCAAGGAGATGAAGGGCATCGCCTGGGGTCCGCTCTACGACCGGTACGGCAAGGATCCCGTCGACACGGCCGCTCTCGAAGCCGAGGTAACCGAGCTGATGGCCGACGACGAGGTCAAGAACAAGAAAGGCATCTACCCATTCGTCCTGACCCGCGACGAGAAGCACCTGAACCTCCGGCAGTTCGACAACACTGCCCGACGTGGGGCATTCGAGCGTCAGAAGGGTCGCTGCGCCAACGGGGCCAAGTGCAAGAGTGTGGGCAACGATGACGGCCAGATGGCCTTCAGCATCGGCGACATGGACGCGGACCACATCGTCCCGTGGAGCAAGGGCGGGAAGACCACACCGCAGAACTGTCAGATGCTATGCATCGCCTGCAATCGGAGCAAGGGCGACCTGTGACGACAGCGATGGTACCCGCCGAGGCGCGCGCCTTCTGGAAGGCGCTGATGGACAACGCCTCCTCGCTCATCACCGACGCGCACGTCCTCCTGGAGGCAGGCTCGTTCGGCAGGGCACGCTCCCTGACGGTCCTGGCGCAGGAGGAGCTCGGCAAGGCCTTGTGGGTGTACGAGACCTTCGAGCAGGCCTGGTCGACCGGAGACGAGGAACCCAAGGCCGTCGACGAGTTGCGCAGGCGCGGCCGCGACCACGTCCGCAAGTACGCCGCTGCGTTCGTCTTCGGCGACGAGCTACCCATGTTCTGGGGCGACTACAACAGCCTGAGGCAACCCGAGGAGGACGAGAGCTGGGAGGCCGCCCACGAGCGCTGGCGCCGTGAGACCGACGATGCGGCGGACCAGGCCAACCGGCGCAAGCAGGCGGGCTTCTACGTCGACCGTGACGCCGACGGCACAGTCACGTCGCCCTCATCGATCGACGCTGGTACCACGGCCGAGGACCTCCAAACGGCCGCTCAGGTCGTCGAGATGCTCCTGATCAAGGACCACTCCCGCATGAAGCACGACGCCCAGACCCCCTACGACAGCACCCATGAGCAGCAGTTCAGACTCCTGCCGATCTCGCACCCCGAGCACTGGGCAGCTGCGTCGGAGTCCTTCCGCAACAGCGGCGGGCGCGTGTTTCCGACGACTGACGATGAGTAGACGGCTAGCACCGCAGACGCGGTGCCGGGAGACCTCGTGAGGATCCGGCCGCGCGCCCGCAAGCGCTGATTCACCCGAGCACGGCTGCGAGGGTGTGCGCCGGGTCCTCCTGACCACCGAGGAGGAACCCATGACCGAGAAGACCACCACGACCACCGAGCGCATCGGCATATCGCCGAGTGGGGGAGGCATTGCCGTTTGGGTAGGCGAGGAGATCACCCTGCACTTGGACTGGGAGCAGGCCCGACAGCTCTACACCCTCCTCGCCGACCAGCTCGACGGAGCCGAGCGATGACCGCCACCATGACCGACGAGCCCCCTCGCGTATGGGTGAGCTGCCTGCACTGCTACAACAACTGCCACCTCGTCGGAGACTGGTTCGAGGCCACCGAGGCAGACACCATCACCATCGCCGACGTCCACCGGGGGTCTGGGAAGGCCTACGCAGCCTGCGAAGAACTCTGGGTGATGGACCACGAGTTCATCCCCGTGACCGGCGAGTTCGGGCTCCTGGAGGCCGCTGAGTGGGGCCGGGCCTACGAGGAGGCCGGTGCCGAGCGGTGGCCCGCCGTCTGCGCATGGGTCCAATCAGGCATGCACGTCACCGAGGGGACCGGCGAGATCCCCGTCCTGTCCGAGTTCGAGGAGCGTTACGCAGGGCACTGGGAGAGCTTCGAGGAGTATGCAGACATGTTCGCCGAGGAGACCGATCTGATGGACCGGTGGCCCGACGAGGCCAAGCGGTACTTCGACTGGAGTGCGTGGCGTCGGGACCTCGCGTACGACTACACGGTCTGCGATGCCCCGGCGCCCGAGTACGGCGTGTTCATCTTCCACAACATGTGACCGACAGGTCGTGAGCAGAACCCCGGAGCCAGTCGGCTCCGGGGTTCTTCATTTCGGTCAACCAGCTCAGCCTCACCAGTGCTGGAAATCCTCGCCAAGGCGCTTCGCCAGCCACCACACCAGCCAGCCGAACAAACCCAGCCCAGCTAGCGTGCCCGCCGCGATGAGTGCTTTGTGCCACCAGGCCTGCGCGGCGGTGAAGGCGTCCCACGCCCAGCCGAGCAGAGGTCCGAAGCCAGCGGCGTACCCGATGCCGCCAACCAGGCCGCCCACGATCAGCAGCATGGCAGCGAGGGGGAGCAGCGCGAGCCCGAGACGCCCGACGGCCGTCCAGGTCACGCGCCCGGACAGCCGCTCCACGCGGCCCTCAGCGGCCCGCACAGCCGCGACGACCTCATCAGCCTTGCCCAGCACCGCCTCGACCTCGCGCGTCGCCGAAACGGTGCGGTCAGCGCCGACGGTCGCGACCCTCGCCTCGAACCCGGCCAACACAGCCTCCACGCGGGCGACAGCAGGGGCAAGGGCACGCTGGAGTCGCCTGTCGAGCTGACCGGCGAAGTGGGCGTTGACCTTGTCCGTGTCGATACGGATCGTCCCCCGCTTCTTCACAGCCTCGACCAGCTCAGCCGAACTCCGGCTCATCGTCGCCAGCGTCTCGTTGATCGACTTCATCATCGAGTGCGCGTCCAGGTCCGACCTGCGCACTGACGACCCGTCGGGCAGCTTCACGGCTTCGCTGCGGCTCAGCTGCGAGGCGACGGCGGCGAGCGTCCTCTCGATCTCGCTCAGCCTGCTCTTCGTCTCGTCGTCGAGCTGCAGCGTCGAGGGCGGCTCGTGCTGCAGCGAGGTCGACAACCGCGCCAGGCGCAGGTCCTGCTGCTCGTCCAACGCCTTCACGAACCCGGTCTGGGCCGCGACGTTCTTCGTCAGCTTCTTGAGCTGATGCTCGACGCCGGATAGGCGCGAGTTCAACGCCTCCAGCGTCTCCATAGTCGACTGCTGCTCGTCGGCCTGCTTGATCCTGTCCAGCGCTCCCATGAGCCTGTCCCTTCTGTGCGTGATAGTCGAAGATCTGTTGCGCGCCCTCGGTGGTGAACTCGCGCGTGAGGACCGAAGCCTTCTTGCGGCCCCACTTCCCGTTGTCGTCCCGACGCATCGAGTAGGTCCACCCGTCGCGGTCGGTCACCCTGAGTCGGACGCCATGCCCGGCGAGGACGTGCTCGAACGCCTCGCGATTCGTCGAGCGGGGATCGGCCAGCGACTCGTAGATGTGGTCACCGAGGACCTGCTCGAAGCCCCCTGGCTTGAACTCATCGCGGCGCAACTCCCAATCGGGCTTGGGACGCTGCGGGTCAGGGTTCGGGTCGTAGCCAGCCTCGACGAGCAGTTCGTCGTTGAGTTGGTGCAGCCCACGACTCCAGCTCGTGTTTCTCTTGAGCGCCTTACCGGTGCTCTCATCGTGGTTGACGACGTAGATGTGCCCGTGGACGTGCTCGCCCTTGGAGTCGTCGTGGATGACGACCAGGTACTCGGCGCTGTAGGCAGCCTCGGTGAGTCCAACGCTGAGATCGAGCATCTTCTTGAGGTCGTCAGGGTTCTGGACGTCGAAGACCTTCGGGTCGCCAGCAAGCACCAGGTTGTAGGTCTCGTACCTACGGCTGTTGGCAGCGGCCTGCGCCTCGGCATAGGCGATGAACTCATCAGGCGACCCCATCGAGCTCGCGTAGGCAGCCGCCCGGTTGGTACCGCGCTTCCTGTGCTCCACGTACTCCCGACCACGACCGTAGAGCGCGTACATGACCCCGCTTCGGGCAGAGACGCCGCCTGCGATGGTCACCGTCGCGCTCATGTCCTCGTCCGATCACCCAGGTCAGCACGACGAGCGGTGACAGCGGCGAGGGTACGGACGAGCAGATCGTCGTCGACGACCACCGTCACGGTCTCACCCGCTTTACGTGCCGTCGCCGCGTCACGGCGCAACCCGTTGAGGGTGACCCCGAGCCGCCGCAGCTGCTCGACCTCAGCAGCCGAGACTGCTGTCGGCCGAGGCCGGGCAGCGGCGCGCTCAATGAGCGCGACCTCTGCCCGACGGTCGTCCAGCGCGTCACGGACCACCGCACGCACCCAGGCCGTCGGCTTGACGCCGAGGGCCTGAGCACGCCTATCGACCGCTTCACGGTCGGCACGGGAGACGCGCACATCAAGGTGCGAGTCGAGCGTCTCCCGTTCAGTCTCAGCCCCCCCACTGTGAAGCAGTGGTTGTGGGGGTACTGAGACACGGCCAGCAGGGATCTTGTCCGACAACTTCGCTTCGCTCGTGTCGTTCAAGATCCGCCGGCCCTCGTCCTCGGTCGCTACGCTCCCTGCGGGCGAGGGGGGTACAGACGCGCTGCGCGCGGTCAGGACGGGGGTCAGCCGTTCCACGGCTGCATCACCTCCTCGCCGGGCTCGTCGGGGGTGGCAGCCTCGGGAGCGGACTCAGGCTCGGTCGGGCTCACCGCCCTCTTCGCCTTGCGCGAGCGCGCGGCCTTCTCGGCATCCAAGGCAGCACGCGCCTCGCCCTCCAGGCGGGCGTGCAGCTCAGGCTTCTGCGCCTTGAACAGCTCGACGACCCTCGCGTCGACCTTGCGCTGCTCGGCCTCCGCCTGCTTGCGGAGCTTCGTGATGCGGTCGTTCGCCTTCTTCCGCTCGGCCGCGATGAGCTCCTCGAGATGGGTGGTGGTGTCAGTCATGGTGGTTCCTTTCGTTGTGGCGACCATCCGGCCGCATGTTGGTGATGCACTTCTTGATCGACCAGTTGTCGGTCGTACCGTCCTCGCGGAGCACGAGGAAGTTGCGGGTGCCCCACTCTTTGATGAGGGCGACGACGATGGAGTCGACGCCAACGCCGTGCTTGCGGGGGGCTTCGGGGTGGTGGGACAGCAGAGCACGGGCGAACGCTTCGTCGCCTCCTTGAAGCACTTCGCCCAGGCCCGCACGGTTCAGGACTGAGCTGGCGTGCTCGCGCACGTTCTGCTTGCTGGTGAAGGTGATGCCGCCGAGGGTGTAGGTCATCGTCGTCACCTCACGCAGCCTCGACCGGTGCCGACTCGTCGAACGGGTCTACCGCCTGCATCTCAGCGACGTAGGGCTCGATGGCCTCGAAGTCGACTTCGATCTGCCGCTCGGTCTTCGAGCGAGCATGCGACCAGAAGCGCTCCCGAGGGCGGGGCAGTCCGAACGACTCGAAGGCGTCGAGCCGTTCGGCCAACGGGCGGGACGAGCCCAGCCACGGGATGTTGACGACCTCTTGGCGATGGGCGATGACGATGCCCTTTGCGATCCGATCGAGGCGCTCGGCCTCAGCGATCTGTCCGCCTTCGTCGAGTAGGGCGTCCAGTCGCTCGAAGTAGTCGCGCCACTGGTCTCGCGTTCGCCGCACAGGCGAACGGGTCCATACCGGCTCTCCCAACTCCGGGTCCCAACGCTTGAGCCCCTTGTCGACCGAGCGGCCCAAGGACGCCTCTTCGGGCGTCTCCCAGGGAACGGTCTGGACGTGGGCCACCTCGAACACGCGGTCACCGGCCATGACCATGTGCGCGGTCATGTCGTCGGGGACCGGGCGACGTTTGCGGTCGAACTCGATGGTCTGCTGCTTGTGGACGACCACTGGCGAGAAGTCCAGCCGGTTCTCCGTTCTGGTCAGCTCTTCGATTGAGGGGAAGACCTTCATCGTGACCGGCAGGGCACCTTCCCGAGTGACCATCAGGTCGTACATGTGATCGCGGTCTTGCTGGCTGTCCTCCTCGATCTCCTCGGGCAACTTGTAACCGCCGTGAGCGAGGACACCGCCGGGCTGACGGGAGAAGTTGGCACGTGTCGTGATGTTGAGCAGGTCGGTCTGGACGTGCTTCCGTACCCACATGTCACGCGAGCCGGTGAGAGCCTCGCGCGACTCACGCCACAGGCCCCCCAGCCCGTACAGGTCGAGCGTGTCGACCACCGCAATCTCGGCGTCGGTGATGAACCCGTCGGTGGTGCACGAGGGCGTCGAGTAGCCCAAGTCGTGAAGCTGGTTCAGGACCGCGAGGAGAACTGCACGGACAAGACCTGTGGTCATGCTGGCGTGCCAGGGCGAGGTGATGGCCGACCCGCCGACGGCGTCGCGCTCCTGTGCCCAGGCGTCCCAGCCGCGCTGGCCCATCACGCCTTGAGCGAGCTTGCCGTAGGGAGAATTGGCCATCAGCTTCAACACGTTCTGCTGGAAGGACTTCGGTCCGAACTCGCGCTGGGCCCGGGCGCGGTCATCGAGCAAGGCCTTGTATGCGCCGCGCAACAGGCGGGACGGACTGCCACTCTCGTCTCGCAGGGTGCGTCCGAAGTGACCGATCTGGCACGTCACCCGAGCACCCAAGGTGAGCGCGAGCCACACCTCCGGGCCAACCGCCCAGACTCCCCGAGCACCCCCAGACGTGCGGGGATAGACCATCGACCCCTCCACGGGCACAGGCAGGCACGGGAAGGCGACGGTCTTGGGGAACTCGAACGAGACGAACCCGACGAACGGGGTCAACGGACCGCCCTCGGCGAAGTCATCGAGCGCCAGCTCGTGGTTGTTGACCGTTCGCAGGATCACACCGTCGGAGTGCAGGTAGTCCACGTCCCAGATCGTCGAGCTGGAGGTCGGGTAGCAGGACTGGAGATCGAAGTCGTGGGTGGTCTGCTCGAACAACCCCAGCTCGGCCGACATGTTGTACCCGCCACGAAAGGCCATCGCGCTGGCGTGAATCCAGGTCGCGGCCGCACCATCGACGGGCTGGAGCTCGCGCTTCCGGTAGAAGTCGAGCTGGTTCTCCACCCCAGTAGTGGCTTCGGTCGTCTTGGTGACCTTCTCCAGCCCACCGAAGACACTGTTGAACGACCCCGCGTCACCGATCTCCTCGGCAATGATCCCTCGGACAGCGCGGGCCGCAGCGGTCGGAAGGGTCAGCGGGACGTCCTTGTGATCGCCGTAGAGCTGACAGACGTACTCAAGCGCGATCACTGCGTCGTTGACCGCGTAGTCGAGGAACTCCACAGGGTGCGTCGCCAGGTACTCGTCCATCCGTGTGATCCAGTCACCGGGAACGTCCAGCTTCGGCACGCCCACGGCAGCACCAAGCTCTCGCAACGGCCGGGCACCCGATTGGGCCATCGTGTCGCGGATCAACAGCTCCACCGGGCGCGCCCAGCGCTTGTTGCCGCCCGCCAGAACCATCCGCACCGGAGTCGGACTCACCATCCCCGCGCTGGCCGAGATGACGGCGCGCAGGATGTCGGGAGCGGTCCCATCCAGCCACCGACCCCGGTGCCCGGACCATCCCGCACGATCCGACACCTTGCGAGCCCGCCCGGGGTAGGCATCGTTCCACGTGTTGTGCGCCTTCCTGCGGTCGACGAATGCAGTCAGGTCGGCATGCTGGTAATGGGCAACCAGCGTGATCGGCAACGCGCGGGCAACCCCCTCGCGCCGATAGAACCACCAACCCGGGCGGAACTTGCCGTCCTCGTCGACGACGTCCTGACGCGAGACCCCCTTGTCCGTCCAGCCCGCGGCCAGCGGGTGCTCGTGCAGGCCTAAGGCCGTGACGGCGATCTCCAACGCCTTCTCGAACGACAGCCGCGCCACCCGGTGACCGCGAGGCCCCACGTAACGCGTCGGCAGCACGACGGCAAGGCGCAGGCGCGAGTTGCCGGTCGGGTCGATCGCGGCGAACTGGTAGGAGACGATCCGGCGGGCCACCTCCGCGTTCTCCCCGACCCAACCGCGCTGCTCGTCGAACCCCTCGACGTTGACGAACTCGGTGTCGAAGCCAACGACGATGGACTCGCCCCCAGAGCCCATCGCGGCCACCGAGGGGTAAGCGCCGAAGTCGGCCGGCGCAGCGCTGCGGTCGGCCCGATCGACGGTCTTGGTCAGCACCGCGAACCGCGCCGGATGCTTCTGCGAGGTGGCGCTGTCGGAGACGTAGCTAACGGCCCAGCCATCGGCGGCGGCGGCGGCAACGGGGTCTTCCCCATAGGCGGTTGCCGCCAGTGGCTTCTGACCAGGGGTTTCGTCGCCTCCCCGCGTCCCGAGAAGGCGTTCTTGGGACACTACGGCTTCACTCCGTGGCGCACTCATGACGCGCCGCCTTCGAGGTAGGCGCGCACCGAGGCGACCGTGATGAGCGGCGTTCGGCCGCGCTTCGGCTTCTCGACGGTAACGAACGTGCCGTCAGCGATCTTGCGCTGGACGTCACGAGTGGACTTGCGGATGAGTTCGGCGGTCTCTTGGACCGTGAGCGGGCTGAGCGCCTCCAACGGCGCTGAAGATGTGCGGACGGCAGGCAAGGCCTGCTCCTCTCACGAGGAGTGGCACCTGCACATCTCGCGGGGGCCTGCCGACCTACTTCCCGCTCAGGCCCATGACGTCGGCCCCACGATCATCAGCACGTGACCCTGCGGCTCGCTGCCTGCCGATGCTCAGGCTCCCCGAGGGCGTCGCAACCAATTCTCAGCCGGGGAGATGCGATCCTCCGAGTCCGGCCGGGTGATCCAGCCTGGTGACTGGACGTCTCCATTGTAGGCGATCCCTTGCGCAACGGCCCACAACCCTGTCGCACCGCAGTACCACGCTCGTACCATGCGCCCACACAGCGCCCCCCTAAACAGGAAGAAACCCCCAGTTCACTAGGGGTTTCTCATGGTGGGCCTAACTGGACTTGAACCAGTGACCTCTGCCTTATCAGGGCAGCGCTCTAACCGTCTGAGCTATAGGCCCGCATTGTGCGGAACACGCAAAGCAGAAGATTACAGAGTCCGGGCGACCGGCTCAAATCGGGCTCTGGGCGCCGCGGGCTTCGACAGGCTCAGCCAGCGGAGGTGAGCTGAGCACACCCGCGGAGGTGAGGCTGAGCACACCTGCGAAGACGGGACTCAGTCTTCGGCGAGGGTGAGTTCCAGGCCGCCGAGGATGTTGGCGCTGAGGTTGTACAGGAACGCTCCCAGCGTGCCCAGTGCGGTGGTGATGATCACATTGATCACCCCGAGCAGGGCGGTGATGCCCAGCACCTTATTGGCGCTGACATAGTCCTCGATGCGGAAGCCCTCGGTGTTGTTCGGGCTGGAGATGATGCCCATGATGCTGTCGTTGATCACATCGAACACGCCCGACATCTGCAGCACCCACCACAGCACGTACACCGCAACCCAGGCCATGATCCCGAAAGCGATCGAGAACAAGAACACGGTCTTCATCACCGACCAGGGGTCGATGCGAGACAGCCGCAGCCGCGCCTTGCGAGTGCGTCGCGCCACCCCCGGCCCAGGACGGGACGCCGGCATCGCCGGCTCCGCCACACCGGCCGGAGCAGAAGCGGTTGCAGGCGGTTCGACCTTGGCGGACTGTCCGACTCGGCCAGCCGGCATCGCCATGGACGACACCACCGTGGGTTGGGCCTTGGTGGTCGGCTTGGGTGCGGACGGCGGTGGAGTGCGGGTCGTCGATGCTGCAGCCGCAGGCTTCGCCTCGGCGGCATTGGCTTCGGCGGCCTTGTCGAAGGGAGCCATCAGATCCTCAGTAGGGGAGGGCCTGTTCGGCTTGGGAATGCTCGGCTTGGCCGCATTCTGGGAATTCTGCGAGGTCTTCTTCGCAGGCGTGCGCCGACGGGTGGCCGAGCTTGCGCCACGACCCATGGTCGGTTTGGGCTGAGACTTGCTGGAACCGATCTTGGAGATCTGCACCACTGTGTCGCCCAAGCCGGCATCGCCTTCGGAAGACCCGTCAGAGGAGCCCTCGAGCCGCCAGGATTTGTCGTCGTTCTCGGTCGCGGCGGCGTCCGGTCGCTCAGTCACCGTTACCCTCCTCGGGATCACTGTTCGCCCTAACGCTACCCTGCTCGCTCAACGCCGGGTCAACTGGGGCATCTTCCTCGGCTTCGGTGCTCGATTCTGGGTTGAGGGCAATCACCGATACCGCATCGTCGCCGGAGACCCCGACGAACTTCACACCCATCGTGTCGCGACCCTTGGCCGGCACCTCGTTCACCGCCGATCGGACGATCTGTCCGGAGACCTTGATCGCGATGACCTCGTCGGATTCGCTGACCACCAGACCGCCGACCAAAGAGCCGCGCTCGGAGTTCAACTTCATCGCCTTGATGCCCAGTCCGCCACGACCCTGCTGACGGTATTCCCGCACCGGGGTGCGCTTGCCGAAGCCACCGTCGGTCACGGTGAAGACGAACCGCTCGTCCTCCTCGGTGTCCGCGGTGATCACCGACATGCTCAACAGATCATCGCCGGAGCGGAACTTCATGCCGGTGACACCAGAGGTGGCCCGACCCATCGGACGCAACTGCGCATCATCAGCCCCGAAGCGAATCGCTTGGCCTTTGCGAGAGATCAACAGCACATCGTCTTCGGGGCTGCACAGCGACGCACCGATGAGTTCGTCGTCGGGCTGGCGGAAGTTGATGGCGATCACCCCGGCCTGCCGCGGCGAATCGTAGGCGCGCAGATCGGTCTTCTTCACCAGTCCGGCACGAGTAGCCAACAACAGGTACGGCGCATCGTCATAGGTACGCAAGGTCAGCACCTCGGCGATGCGTTCCTCAGGCAAGAAGCTCAGTAGGCCGGCGACGTGGCCACCCTTGGCGTCCCGACTGGCCTCGGGCAACTGCCACACCTTGGCCCGGTAGACCCGACCCAGATTGGTGAAGAACAAGATCCACTGATGGTTGGTGGTCGCGAACAGGTGATCCACCTCATCGTCGGCCCGCAGCGTCGCACCACGAACCCCCTTGCCGCCACGCTTCTGCGTCCGATACAGATCGGTTCGGGTCCGCTTGGCGTACCCGCCGCGGGTGATGGTCACCACCATGTCATCATCAGGAATGAAGTCCTCATCGCTGAAGTCACCATCGGCGGCAATGATCCGGGTGCGGCGCTCGTCGCCGTACTTGTCGACGATCTCGGCCAGCTCCGAGCTGACGATGGCCCGCTGCCGCTCCGGCTTGGCCAAAATGTCCTTCAAGTCGGCGATGATCCGCTCGGCCTCGGCCAGGCGATCGATGATCTGCTGAATCTCCATCGCCGCCAGCCGCCGCAACTGCTGGTTCAAGATGTACAGCGCCTGGTCGTCGTCGATCTCGAGCAGATCCTTCAAACCTTCGCGGGCCGCATCGGCCGTCCGGGACGCCCGGATCAACGCCAGCACCTCGTCGAGTCGGCTCAGCGCTTTGACCAGGCCGCGATCCAGGTGCGCCTTCTTCTCCGCCTCGTCCAGACGGAAAGCCGTCCGGCGCTGAATCACCTGAATCTGGTGCTTCACCCAGTAAGAGATGAACTGGTCCAGGCGCAGGGTGCGCGGCACCGAGTCGACCAGCGCCAGCATGTTGCAGCCGAAGGTGTCCTGCAACTGGGTGTGCTTGTACAGGTTGTTCATCACCACGCGCGGCTGGGCATCGCGCTTGAGCACGATCACCAGGCGCTGGCCGGTACGCGCACTGGAATCGTCACGAATGTCGGCGATGCCGGTCAGCTTGCCGGCATTGACCAGTTCGGCGATCTTCACCGCCAGATTGTCCGGGTTGGCCATGTGCGGCAGTTCGGTGACCACCAGCAAGGTGCGCCCGTTCTTGTCCTCTTCGATGTCGATGACCGCCCGCATGATCACCGAACCGCGGCCGGTGCGGTAGGCGTCCTCGATGCCCTGGCGGCCGACGATCAACGCACCATTGGGGAAGTCCGGGCCCTTCACCCGCTCCATCGCAGCTTCCAGAAGCTCTTCTTTGGTGGCTTCCGGATTCTCCAAGGCCCACTGGACGGCCGCAGCCACCTCGCGCAGGTTATGGGTCGGAATGTTGGTGGCCATACCCACCGCAATACCGGTCGATCCGTTCACCAGCAGGTTCGGGAACCGCGCCGGCAGCACCGTCGGCTCCATCTCGCGGTTGTCGTAGTTCGGGGTGAAATCGACGGTGTTCTCGGTGATGTCGCGCACCATCTCCATCGACAGCGGCGCCATCTTGCACTCGGTGTATCGCATGGCAGCGGCCGGGTCGTTGCCCGGTGAACCGAAGTTGCCTTGTCCGGAAACCAGCGGGGCGCGCATCACCCACGGCTGGGCCAATCGCACCAAGGTGTCGTAGATCGCCGAGTCGCCGTGCGGGTGGTACAGACCCATCACCTCACCGACCACACGCGAACACTTGTTCCAGCCGCGATCGGGACGGTAGCCGCCGTCATACATCGCGTACAGCACCCGGCGGTGCACCGGCTTGAGGCCATCGCGGACATCGGGCAACGCGCGACCCACGATGACGCTCATCGCATAGTCGAGGTAGGAGCGCTCGACCTCAACTTGCAGGTCGATCTCCTCGGTCTTGGCGATCGTGGGAGTCAAGCCTTGTTCGGGTGCCTCCGCCTCGGTCTCGATCTCGTTCGGATCCTGCGGTCCGTCTGTCATGGGGTTTTCTCCTTCACCCTGCGTTGCTGCTGGGGTGTCCCTTCGTCAGGCTCAGGGACCGGTTGAGTTGTGGGATTCCCTTCGACGAACTCCGGGAACCGGTTGGCAGGTCAGCGATCCGGTTGGGTTGCTGACCAGGTCGTCAGATGTCGAGGAACCGCACGTCCTTGGCGTTGCGCTGAATGAAGCTGCGGCGCTGCTCGACGTCTTCACCCATCAAAACGGTGAAGGTCTGGTCGGCGGCGGCAGCATCTTCCAAGGTGACCTGAAGCAATGCCCGCTTCTCTGGATCCATGGTGGTGTCCCACAGATCCTCGGCGTTCATCTCGCCCAAACCCTTATAGCGCTGGATCGGGTTCACATTGGGCAACTTCTTGCCAGCGGCAATCCCGGCGTCACGCAAGGTGTCGCGTTCGACATCGGAGTAGGCCAACTCGTGCGGAGCGTTCGTCCACCGCAATCGGAACAGCGGTGGCTGCGCCAGATACACATGGCCGCCATGAATCAGCGGCTTCATGAAGCGGAACAGCAACGTCAGCAGCAAGGTGCGGATGTGGGCGCCGTCGACGTCGGCATCGGCCATCAGCACGATCTTGTGATAGCGCAGCTTGTCGACATCGAAATCATCCTGAACGCCGGTGCCGAGGGTGTTGAAGATCGCCTCGACCTCCTTGTTCTGCAGGATCTTGTCCAGTCGAGCCTTTTCGACGTTCAGGATCTTTCCGCGGATCGGCAGGATCGCCTGGGTGCGCGGATCGCGGCCGCCCTTGGCCGAGCCACCAGCGGAGTCACCCTCGACGATGAACACCTCACACTCGGTCGGCTCGGTTGAGGAGCAATCCGAAAGCTTGCCGTACTGACCTTTGTTCAACAGACCCTTGCGGCTGCGCGCCAGATCGCGGGCTTTGCGAGCAGCCACGCGCGCGGTCGCGGCGGCTTGCGCTTTGCGGACGATGTCCTTGCCCTCGGCCGGATTCTTCTCGAACCAGTCCCCGAGCAGATCGTTGACGATCTTCTGGACGAAGGAGCGGGCCTCGGTATTGCCCAGCTTGGTCTTGGTCTGACCCTCGAACTGCGGCTCGGCCAGCTTGATCGAAATGATCGCGGTCAGGCCCTCGCGAATGTCATCACCGGAGACGCGATCCTCGCGCTTCTTGATCATGCCCCAGGTCTCGCCCCACTTGTTGACCGTGTTGGTCAGCGCCGCGCGGAAGCCCTCTTCGTGGGTGCCGCCCTCGTGGGTGTTGATCGTGTTGGCGAAGGTGTGGACGCTCTCGGCGAAGGAGGTGTTCCACTGCATGGCCACTTCCAGACTCATCTTCTGTTCTGGTGCCGTGGCCTCAATGGCGATGACGGTGGAGTTGACCTTCTCCTTGGCGCCGATCAGGAACTTCACATAGTCGATCAGGCCATCGGCATATTGGAAGGTCTGCTCTCGGACGCCGACATCGGCGCCTGAGACATCGGCATCCACCTCGAACTCGTCATCGGCGATAGCCGCGCTGCGCCGGTCGGCGATGGTGATCTTCAAACCCTTGTTGAGGAAGGCCATCTCGCGAAAGCGGGTGGCCAAAGTCTCGTAGGAGTAGTTGGTGGTCTCGAAAATGGTGGGACTGGCGAAGAAGGTCACCACGGTCCCGGTGCGCTCGCTGGCCTCCAACTGCTCCAACGGTGCGTCCGGATCGCCCAGGCTGAAGGCCTGCTGCCAGTGGAAACCCTCGCGGTAGACATCGACGGTGAGGTGATCTGACAGTGCATTCACCACCGAGACACCCACACCATGCAAACCACCGGAGACCTTGTAGCCGCCGTCGCCGAACTTGCCGCCGGCGTGCAGCATCGTCAGGGCCACGGTCAGTGCGGAAACCTTCTCCTTGGGATGCTCCTTGACCGGGATCCCGCGACCGTTGTCGGTGACGCGTACACCGTCGCCGTCCAACAACTCCACCAGGATCGAGTCGCAATAGCCGGCCAACGATTCGTCCACCGCGTTGTCGACCACCTCGTACACCAAGTGGTGCAGGCCGCGTTCCCCGGTGGAACCGATGTACATGCCCGGCCGCTTGCGGACTGCTTCCAGCCCCTCCAAGACGGTGATGGCCGAGGCGTCATAACTCCCGGCATCGACGTGGGCTGCTTCGGCTGCTGACATAGTGACGATGGGGTCGTCGCTCACGTGGTATCCCCTCGGGACGTAATAATGGCCACCGAAATCCCAGGACTCGGCGGCTCATGCTGGATCGGACCCAGCTTACCTGATGCGGCCCGAATTGAGGGGCTCCTGAGACTCTCATTCCGTCACTATTGGCCTTCTGCGGCGCTGTCGAGGCACTTTCAGGGGTGAGGACGGGTACGGGTACACCTCCCGGGGCGCGAACGCGGCTAACACGGGACTTCTGAAGGCGGCGGCTTCACACCCTGCTCACAGATTGACCCCTTTTGGGGGACTGCTAACACCGCTCCCGGTTTCCTACGATGAGCCTGTGGCGAGTATGACTCGATCCGCCGGGATCGCGAACAGCAATGACAACGATGCTTTCTCCCCGGCGCGCCGCGCCACCGATCGCACGACATCGGTCGCCATCGCCGTCCGACAGCGTTTTCGATCACTGTTGCCAATGTCGCTGAAGCCTTTTCGGGAGTGCAGCCTGGCGCGGGCCTACTTGATCACCGCCGTCGTCGTGGTGGCGATCACCATTGTCTTTCCCGAGTGCCTGGCACTGGTGCGCAACTTCTGAACTGACGGTCCTAGCCGTAGGTGTCGCGCGGACCGCGTCCCGACACCGAGCGGCGGCCCTTCTTCCAACTGGGCGCTTGCGGTCCGATCACCTGAACCCGCTGCACCGACCCCTGACCGAGATTCTCATTCAAGATCGCCACCAACTGCGGGGCGACCGTGCGCAGCGACGTCGCCCAGGTCGACGATTCCGCGCGCACCACCAGCACCCCGTCGGTGAAGGCTTCCGGCTCGCAGTGTTCAGCATTGACCGCGCCGACCAGGGTCGGCCAGCGGCTGATGAGGTGGCGCAGGTTCAGTTCCCGGTTCCACTGCTGCTGCTCGATCACCTCGCCCAGTACGTCACCGATCAACGTGGGCCCGTCGGTGGGATTGGCCCGCGGAGTCTTGCGGGCGGGCCTGGCCGGCGCACCGCGGGCGGCGCGAGCTATCTGCTTGGCCAGATCCGTTCCGCCGGGATCATGATCGGACGATTCGCTCACCGCACCATCTTCGCAGACCACCGAATCACGCGGCTGTGACCGATCCTGCCGCTACTCGAAACTGCGTGCCCGCCAAGCTCGTAGGCACATCAGCAGCGACAGCCGCGGTAATCAAGACCTGTTCGGCGTCGCGGATCAACTCCGACAATCGAGAACGTCGAATCTCATCGAGTTCGGCGAACACGTCATCCAAGATCAACACAGGCTCCACCCCATCGGCCCGAAGCAAGGCAAAGCTGGCCAAGCGCAACGCCAGCGCGAAGGACCACGACTCGCCATGGGAGGCATAGCCCTTGGCCGGCAGGTCTCCCAGACTGAGTGACAAGTCGTCACGATGAGGACCCACCAGACATTGGCCGCGGGCGATCTCCTCACCGCGACGCTGCGCCATGGTCTGGGTCAGCGTCTCGACCAAGTCAGCCGTGGTGGCCTGCGCCGGAATCGGCGTTGATGACTTGTAGGCCAGGCCGGCGAGATTGTTCGTCGGCGCAATATCGGCGTAGGCAGCCGACAGCAAGGGCTGCAATTCGCTGATGGTGGCCAGCCGTGCCGCCACCAGTTCAGCCCCGAAGGTGGCAAGTTGCTCGTCCCACACTCCGAGTGTGGCCGCTGCGTCCTCGCTCACCCCGCGCGGACCGCGTCCGGCTAGAGACTTCAACAAGGTGGATCGCTGCCGCAACACCCGGTCGTAATCGGCACGCACCCCGGCCAGCCGCGGCCACCGTGCCGTGGTGAGCTCGTCGATGAAGCGACGTCGCTCGGCCGGATCACCTTTGACAAAGCTCAGGTCGTCAGGGGAGAAGAACACCACCCGCAGCGCACCGAGCAGATCCCGCGGCCTCTTCAAAGGCGCCCGATTCAGGCTGGCACGATTGGCTCGGCCAGGAATGATCTCCAACTCCAACAACAGGCTGCGGGTATCGGTCGCGCCGGCCTGCACCCGCGCTCGCAGGACAGCACGTTCAGCGCCAGCGCGCACCAGGGGCGCCTCCGACGCGACTCGATGCGAGCCCAAAGTGGCCAGAACTTCGATCGCCTCGGCCAGATTGGTCTTGCCCTGACCGTTGGCACCGGTGAACACCGTGACCCCGGCCGCCAACGAAACCTCGGCCGAGGTGTAGGACCGAAAGTCGGCCAAGCTGAGGTGGGTGACGAACATTCCGATCCGGCGTAACGCCTGCTACCGGCTCAGGCCGGAAGCTTCATGAGCATGATCACGTGTCGGTAGTCGCCCACCGGCTCACCATCGAGTTCGGACAGGCCCATCATCAAACAGGGCTTGCCCGGCGCGGTGAACGAGAACTGCACATAGGGCGTGTCGAGGGCGGTGAGCGCGTCGGACAGGTAATGGGGGTTGAAGCCGGCCGCCGTCATGGCCAGACCGCCCCCAGCAACATCGGTGACCTCGGCTTCCAGAGCCTCCACAGCCTGGGCCTGGTCACCGGTCGCTGCCTCGAGAGTGATGGTGCCATCAGCGATGAGCATCCGCAGTGAAGTGTTGCGTTCGGCGACCAGCGCCACACGCTTGACCGAAGCAATCACCTCAGCGGTGTTGGTTCGCACTGTCACAGTGGGTTGCACATTCATGAGGTGACGAACCTTGGGGAACTCACCGTCCAGCAGCCGGGTGGTGATTTGGCGCAGTCCGGCCGGTCCGGTTCCCTCAAAACCGATCAGGCCATCGCCGGCGTCGGTGCTGGACAGGCTCACGGTTACCTGTTCACCAGCGGTCATCGACTTGGCGGTCTCGGCCAACACGCGGGCCGGCACTAACGCCGCACCTTCGGCGCTGGTCCGCGGCGTCCAGTCCAGTTCCTTCAGCGCCATCCGGTAGCGGTCGGTGGCCAGCAGCGACAAGGTGTCGTTGTCGATCTCCATACGCACACCGGTGAATACCGGAAGGAGTTCATCGCGACCGGCGGCAACCACGACCTGGCTGACGGCGCGGGCGAAGTCCTCGCTCGGAATCACACCCGTGGCTTCAGGCATGGTGGGCAGTGCTGGGTAATCGTCGACCGGCAGGGTCTGCAAGGTGAAGCGGGCCGAACCACATACCAGCTCCATACGCAGCTCATCGGAGGTGATATCGACGGTCTTGTTCGGCAACGACCGTGCGATGTCGGCCAACAGCCGGCCAGACACCAGTGCGACGCCTTCGTCGGTCACCGTGGCAGGCACCGTGATCTGTGCCGACGTCTCGTAGTCGAAGCTACTCATCACGACCTCATTGCCGGAGGCCTTGACCAAAAGGCCAGCCAGAATCGGCACGCTCGGTCGCGTCGGAAGGCTGCGTGCAGCCCACTGCACCGCCTCGGCAAGTACGTCGCGCTCCAGACGGATCTTCACTGTTGCCCCCTTGGAATGACACGGGTGTCGCTTGATCATAGCTAGGACAAGCCCCCAACGGTGCCTGCAGTCCTGTGATTCACGAGGTTGAGGCTGGAGTGTGCTTCGCGAACCGCGTCGCAAGCCTGCGAACAACACAGACTGTGCACATCGGTGACTTTGAGTCTGATGGGTAGATAACTAATTCATAGGGGTAGTAGCGGCTGTGGATTCGGTGGATAAGTGCCGAAGGTGCTGGTCATGGCGCGTGGCGTGGTGTGGATGGACCGTGTGAACAACCAAAAACTACACGGGGAGGATTTGAGGACGAGCAAGCACGCCGGGAGGGACCCGCACAGCGATTCAGAGTTATCCACGGTTTTATCCACACCTGTTTACAACGTCACCCGGACGGGGGACACCCGGGTTGCGAGGCGTAGTCACAGCCATTTACTGAGGCGTTGTCGCGGTGCAGGGAGACCGTCGGGCTGTGGGTAGTGGGGGTGGAAAGGTTCCGAGGGAGCCGTGAGTGCACAGGTTCAAAGGCACCGTGGACGGGTGTGCGGGTTCAATTTCTGCCATCCACGGGTGTGGATCGGTTGTGGATCAGCGCAGCGGGGACTGCTTGATCCGGCTGGTGATCTCGGCGACCTGGTTGAAGACACTGCGACGTTCGCGGAGCAACTGGCGGATCTTGCGATCGGCATGCATGACGGTGGTGTGATCGCGGCCACCGAACAACTGGCCGATCTTGGGCAGAGAGAGATCCGTGAGTTCGCGGCACAGATACATGGCGATCTGGCGCGCGGTGACCAAAACGTGGGTGCGGCTTTGGCCGCACAGCTCGTCGACGGTGACGGCGAAGTAGTCGGCAACGTGGGTCATGATCGCGGTGGAGGAGATCTGGGTCTCGCCGCCTTCAGGGATCAGATCTCGCAAGACGACTTCGGCCAGCGACAAATCAACTTCTTGGCGCTGCAGACTGGCGAAGGCCGTCACGCGGATCAACGCGCCTTCGAGTTCGCGAATGTTGGTCTTGATCCGACTGGCGATGAACTCAAGCACATCGGGACCGGCGGTGAGGCGTTCAGCGGCGGCCTTCTTGCGCAGAATGGCGATGCGGGTCTCGAGGTCGGGTGGCTGGATGTCGGTCATCAGCCCCCACTCGAAGCGGCTCCGTAGCCGCGGCTCCAGGGCTTCGAGTGCCTTGGGCGGGCGATCCGAGGTGAGCACGATCTGCTTTTGGGCGGTGTGCAAGGTGTTGAAGGTGTGGAAGAACTCTTCCTGAGTCTGGATCTTGGACTCCAGGAATTGGATGTCGTCGACCAGCAGGACGTCGATGTCGCGATAGGAGCGACGGAATTCAGCGGTGCGGTTCTCCGAGATGGAGTTGATGAAGTCGTTGGTCAGCTCTTCAGTTGAGACGTACTTCACCCGCACCCGGTCGAAGTAGTTGCGGATGTAGTGACCCACGGCGTGCAGCAGGTGAGTCTTACCCAAACCGGAGTCGCCATAGATCATCAGCGGGTTGTACGCCTTGCCCGGGGCCTCGGCCACCGCCACCGCAGCGGCATGGGCGAAGCGGTTGGAGGAGCCGATGACGAAAGACTCGAAGGAGTACTTCGGGTTGAGGCGGTCACTATTGAGGGGCCGCGGAGAGCTGGTGCGCTGAGGCGCGGCCGGCTGAGTGAAAGGAGCAGGCTCTTCAGCGAGCTCGGGACTTTCCTCAAGGTCGACCGCCAAGGCGGGATCAACGGTGATGGCCAATCGCGTGGGGCTGCCGAGGTATTCGCTGAGTTGGCCCTCGATGGTGGGCCGGAGGCGGGATTCGACGCGGTCGCGGGTGAATTCATTGGCAACCGCGAGAATCAACAAGGAGTCATGCATCGCGATGGGTTTGATGCCGCTGAGCCAACCCTTTGTGGATGGGTCGGCGTTGGTGGTGACGTGAGACCAGATGGCGGCGAGGTCCGGGGCGGAAGGCTGGTCTGCGGCGGAGGTATCTGCTGCCAAGTTCAGCACGCCCCCTTTGCGGCCACGCACTGACTGTCCACACCGTTTTCCACAGCCTGTGAATGGGGAGGCAGCAGCGCGGGAGATCTTCCCTGTTGCTCAGAGCAACCTATCGGGGTCGGCAGTGGTTGGCAAACCATCTCGGACCTGATCTTGAAGCATGTCGGCGTGTCGGCTCGACTTTGGTTGATGGGGGCGGTCGGTTTGCCGCAAACGGGGAGCTCCGCGTATCGTTAGCCAGTCGCCTCAGTGGCACTCGTGCGTCCGAATTGGGCGCATAGGTACGAAAACCATCGAACAGTGGAGCATTCGCGTGAGCAAGCGCACTTTCCAGCCGAGTAACCGGCGTCGCAGCCGCACCCATGGCTTCCGTCTTCGGATGCGCACCCGTGCAGGTCGCGCCATCATTTCGGCCCGCCGCCGCCGCGGCCGGGTCCGTCTGGCCGGCTGAGCGGACTGGTGCTGGGTTCGGAGTCGCGACTGCGCCGAACCGGTGAGTTCCGCGACACCATGCGGCAGGGCGTCCGCTGCGGACGCCGATGCCTGGTGTTGCATGCCCGCAGAACGTCTGCCGACTCCTCGCGAGCCGGCTTCGTCGTTTCCAAGGCAGTGGGGAAAGCGGTCACACGCAACCGGGTGAAGCGTCGCCTTCGACACCTCGCAGCCGAACGGCTGCCCAGCACACCCTTTCCGGTCGACATCGTGGTTCGCGCGCTGCCTGCTGCCACGACTGGTGACCTCGTGGCCGACTTCGACTCGGCTTTGGCGAGTTGTCTGCATCGGCTGGCGGCATGAAATACCTACTCATCGGGTTACTGAAGGCCTATCGGCTGGTGATCTCGCCGCTGTACGGCCAGGTCTGCAAGTACTACCCGTCCTGCTCGGCCTACGCGCTGGAAGCGGTGACGGTGCATGGCGCGGCGAAGGGGTCGTGGCTGGCCACGAAGCGGCTAGCGAGCTGTCACCCCTGGTCACTGGGTGGTTATGACCCGGTGCCGGGCACCCCGGCCGCGGCGGAATGGGCAGCCGAACAGGCTGCCGCCCAAATGAATCAACCTAAGGCGGTCGGCGATCAGGCCTGCTGCGATCGGCATTGAGGTGAGCATGATTTCGTTTCTGATCCCGCTGGCATCGCTGTGGGACTCCATCGCGGAGGGCTTCAACGCTGCGATGACACCGCTGTACTGGGCGGTGTCCGGCATCCTGGTCGGCTTCCATAACCTGCTCACGATGGTGGGCATGTCCAGTTCTTCGGGTTGGACCTGGGCGCTGTCGATCGTGTTGTTGACGGTGGTGATCCGTACCGCGCTGATCCCGCTGTTTGTGAAGCAGATCAACTCCTCGCGCAATATGCAGTTGCTGCAACCCAAGGTGAAGGCGCTGCAGGAGAAGTACGGCGATGATCGCGAGCGTTTCGGTCAGGAGACGATGAAGCTGTACAAGGACGAGGGCGTGAACCCGATGGCGTCCTGCTTGCCTCTGCTGTTGCAGATGCCGATCTTCCTCGCGCTGTTCTACGTGCTCAACAGCGTGGCGCGCACCCCGGAGGCGCCGCTGGGGCAGTTCTTCAAGGACAGCCCGGAGCTGACTGCTTCGCTTCACGACGCGACCATTTTCGGCGCTGGCATCTCGGCGACCTTCTGGCCGATGGACAGCGGGCTGGGCCCGGTTCAGTGGGTGGCTGCAACCCTGGTGGTGCTGATGACCATTGTGTTGTTCATTACCCAGTTGCAGCTGTTGCGCAAGAACATGCCTCCGGAAGCCCTCACCGGCCCGATGGCTCAGCAGCAGAAGATGATGCTCTACATGTTCCCGGTCATGTACCTGTTCATGGGCGTGAACATCCCGATCGGCGTGCTGATCTACTGGCTGACCACGAACCTGTGGACGATGGGCCAGCAGTACATCCTGATCCACAACAACCCTGCCCCCGGCACCCCGGCGTATGTCGACTGGGAAGAGCGGATGCGGGCCAAGGGTAAGAACCCCGAAGAACTCGCCGCCAAGAGGCGTGGAAGCAAGCGGCCGGCACCGGCGGCTGCGGATCCGACCAAGGTCAGCCGGCAAGGCGACCAGACCACTGAGTCTGGCGACGCGCCGTCCGACGACAAACCGCAAGTGCAGCGGCAGGTGATCCAAAGGCAGCAACCGCGCCGGAACACCCGATCCGCCCGCAAGAAGTGACGAAGGAGTAGACGCGTTGTCTGAGAACCCTGACCTGACCGATACGGTGACCGACGTTGTGGCGGAGGTAACCGAGGAGACCGTGCCGGTTGCTGAAGAGGTGAGTGAGCCGGAGGCCGCATCCGAGGAAGGCAGCACCGGCGAGCCGTCGCGACGTGGCACCGCCTTGGACACCGAGGGCGAGATCGCCGCGGATTACCTCGAGGAACTGCTGGACATCGCCGATCTGGACGGCGACATCGACACCTACAGCGAGGGCGGCCGTGCCCACGTCTCCATCATCACCGAGAACGAGGACCTGGTGGGCCGTGACGGCGAGGTGCTCGAGGCCTTGCAGGAGTTGGCTCGGCTGGCAGTGATGACGGAAACAGGTCACCGTAGCCGGCTGATGCTGGACGTTGCCGGATACCGGGACAAGCGGCGCACGGTCCTTCAGGGACTGGCACAAGACGCTGTCGACTCCGTGAAGGAGTCCGGGGAGGCTGCCCGGCTGGCTCCGATGAACCCCTTTGAGCGCAAGATCGTGCATGACGTGGTGGCCGCCGCTGGACTGATCAGTGAGTCCGAGGGCGAGGAGCCGCAGCGTCGCGTGGTTGTGCTCCCGAAGGCCTGAATGGGCGCCGCGCCGGCGGAGTTCTTCGGCGCTGGATCCGAGCAGATTCAGCAGTATGTCGATTTGTTGCTGAGTCGAGGAATCGATTGGGGCTTGATTGGCCCGCGCGAGGGTGAGCGGATCTGGGAACGCCACGTGTTGAACTGTGCTGCCTTGGCGCCACTGATTCCCCAGGGGTCCACGGTGGTGGATGTGGGCTCGGGGGCCGGCCTACCGGGTATCCCGTTGGCCGTGCTCCGTCCGGATCTGCGTGTGACCCTGGTGGAGTCGATGGCCCGGCGAACAGCCTTCCTGGACCTTGCTGTGGCGGACCTGGAATTGGTCGACCGGGTTGAGGTGGTGCGCTCCCGGGCTGAGGAACACGGCGGTCGCTACGACGTCGTGGTGAGCCGTGCGGTGGCGGCGCTGCCCCGGCTACTGGGATGGTGCACGCCGTTGATGAAGCCGACAGGCCGGATCCTGGCACTGAAGGGTTCCTCGGTGGGCGAGGAACTGGCACAGGCTGCGCCGGACCTTCGTCGACTGAAGCTCACCGCGACGGTCCATGAGCTGGTGGTGCCGGTGTGCGGCGAGCAGAGCTGGGCTTTCGAGGCCACTCGACGGTGACGTGCCTCCCGATCAGGTGGGCTCGTGGTTCGGTGGCCGGGCTGGCCAAGCGAGAATGGTCACAGTCGGCCCCCGGTGGCCTTAGGGTGAGGTTTCACGTGAAACGCGACGATTTGCAGGAGCACGAATGTCGATAACTCCGCCGCAGGCGGCACGCCGGGTGGCCTATGACGAGCCCGAGGGCACCCGCACCGAATCCGCACTCTCTGAGGCGGCGACTGCTGTTTCACGTGAAACAGGTCTCCCGAAGCCACCAACCACGCGGACCATCGTCATCGCCAACCAAAAGGGCGGGGTCGGCAAAACCACCACTGCAGTGAATCTCGCGACCGCGTTGGCGCTCGGCGGGCTCACGGTGTTGGTGATCGACCTTGATCCCCAGGGCAATGCCTCAACGGCACTTGGTATCGAGCATGGTGAAGGGGTGGCAGGAACCTACGAGGTGGTTACCCAAGGTGCTGCCATCTCTGAGTTGGTGCAGGCCTCTCCAGAAGCCCCCGGGTTGTGGGTGCTGCCGGCAACGGTAGACCTGGCCGGTGCAGAGGTCGGCTTGGTAAACGTCCCCGCCCGGGAGAGCAAGCTGCTGCACGCGCTTAGCAGCTTCCGAGAGCAGTACCAGCCGGACTACGTCTTCATCGACTGCCCGCCGTCGCTCGGCCTCCTGACGGTGAACGCCTTGGTAGCAGCCCAGGAGATCATGATCCCCATCCAGTGCGAGTACTACGCGCTGGAAGGCGTCACCCAACTGCTGCGCACCATCAATCTGGTGAAGGGGTCCATGAACGATCAGCTGTACCTCTCCACGGTGCTGCTGACTATGTTCGATTCGCGCACCCGGCTAGCGTCCCAGGTCTCCGAAGAAGTGCGAAAGCACTTCCCCAAGGAAACCCTTGAGGCCACGATCCCTCGGTCGGTGCGGGTCTCGGAGGCCCCCAGCTATGGCCAGTCCGTTATCAACTACCACGCTGCGTCTGCTGGCGCGCAGGCCTACCTGGCTGCTGCGGTCGAAGTGGCACAGCGAGGAGCCGAAACCAAGGAGATGAAATGAGCGCGCCGCGCCGAACCGGCCTCGGCAAAGGCCTCGGTGATCTGCTGCAACGCACAGACCCTGAGCTTTCGGGAACCGAGGATCCGAGTTCCGCACCGCCGCCAGAGGTCGCCGGAGCGCACTTCGCTGAGTTGCCGGTGACGGCCATCACGCCGAATCCGAAGCAGCCGCGCAGTGTCTTCGACGAGGAAGCGCTCAACGAACTCGTCGAGTCGATCAAAGAGGTCGGTCTCCTTCAGCCGGTCGTCGTGCGTCCCCTCGGTGAGGGTCGCTACGAGTTGGTCATGGGCGAACGACGCCTCCGCGCGAGCCAGAAGGCCGGGCTAGCGACCATCCCGGCGATCGTGCGGCGCACCGAAGAGGCCGACCTGCTTCGAGACGCGCTCCTGGAGAACCTTCACCGAGCACAGCTCAACCCCTTGGAGGAGGCTGCGGCCTACCAGCAGATGCTGGCTGACTTCGGCTGCACTCAGGAGGAGCTCTCGGTGCGGATTAAAAGATCGCGCCCGCAGATCTCGAACACGATTCGGCTGCTACAACTTCCCGCTCCGGTCCAGCGCCGGGTTGCCGCGGGCGTGCTCAGCGCCGGCCATGCCCGGGCGATTCTGATGCTGCCAGACACCGCTGCCATGGAACAGTTGGCGACGCGGGTGGTGGCCGAGGGCCTCTCAGTCCGGGCGGTCGAGGAGATCGTGGCGTTGGGTGAGCACGGCACCAAGCGCGCTCCTCGCAGCAAGGAACCGGTGGAGCCCTCAGCAGTGGCCGAGACGCTGCAGCGAAACCTTGGTGATCGCCTCGATACGCGTGTGGTGATCACGGAGGGCCGCAGCAAGGGCCGCATCGTGATCGAGTTCGCCGGTGCCGAGGATCTTGCCCGCATCACAGACTTGCTGACATAGCGCTAACTCGCTTTGTCGACAAACAGATTATTGGGGTGTCGAAGGTGGGCATCCACCGGTAGCGAAAGCACAGTCCGCAAGCCTGCCGCGCATCGCCAACGCGAGGCATGTATGAAGGTCACGGGCTCCTCGACGGCAGCTCAGTCCGGGGACGTTCCTGGGTCACCCACATCGCGTTCCAGGTGATCCACATGGAAGGGCAACCCGGGATACTGCTGCCACACCGTGGTGGGCCGGAAGCCGAGGCGCTGGTACCACGCCGAGAGCCGCTGGTTTTCGGCAACGATTCCGATGCGAAGGACTCCGTAACCAGCCGCACGCGCCCGGCGGGTCGCTTCGGCGACGAGGGCTGCGCCGTGACCGGCGCCACCGGCGGACGGCCGCACAGCAAGGTGGCGCAACTCCCATACCCCGGGCCGGTGGCGGGACGGACCAGCAAAGGCGCAGCCCAGAACGCCTCCAGCCGGCTCCACGACGCCAAACAGGCCGAAACCCTTGGCAACCACCGCCGAAAGGTCTTCCAGGCTCCAGAAGGCGGGATTATCCGGGGTGTTCGCTGCGGTGATGCCGAACTGGGCGATCACCGAGCCAAAGGCGAGGTGCTCGACCTCCAGGCAGTCCGGGTACTGGTCGGGCCCGAGGTCGACGACCACGCTCAGCTGAGGTGTTCCTTCCACACATTGTCGACCAACTGCGCGCACAACAGGCCGAAGTCCCAACCGAAGGCTTCGACCGCCTGCGGGAAGGGCGAGGTCTCGGTCATGCCCGGGGCCGAATTGGCCTCCAGGAACACCGGGGTGCCGTCCGGACGCACGATGATGTCGGCCCGAGAGAGGCTGTGCAGCCCCAAAGCCTGATGGACGCCCAGAGCGACCTCGGCGCAGGACGAGGCCACGGAAGCCGGGACTTCAGCGGGAATGATGAAGCGGGTCTCACCGGCGGTGTATCGAGCGGTGTAGTCGTAGAACCCGGAATTGGGGCGGATCTCCACGGCGGGCAGCGCCACCGGAACGCCGTCGAGCTCGACGACGCCCACCGCGACCTCGGTGCCTTGGATGAACTCCTCCACGATGGCCACATCGCCGTAGGAATAGGCCGAAACCATGGCAGCAGGAAGCTCAGCGGCCGACTCCACCCGGCTACAGCCCAGCGCCGACCCGCTCCGAGCGGGCTTGACCATCAAGGGGAAGCCGAAACGATCACCCAAAGCAGCCACCAAGGTCGCGGCGCCCAGTTCACGGAACATGTCGTGGGGCAAAGCAACCGCGCCCGGGGTCAGAATCCCCGCCTGAGCGACCAAAGGGCTGGCGATCGCCTTGTTGAAGGTTCGCCGAGCGGCCTGTGCCGAGGAGCCGACATAGGGCACGTCCAGCAGGCTCAGCACCTGTTGCAGGCCGCCATCCTCGCCAACACCGCCATGGAACAGCGGAAAGGCGACGGGGTTGTTCAAACCGCGCAGGAGGTCGATCAGATCGGCGCTGAGATCGGCCTCAATCACCTCGCGCCCCTGATCACGAAGCGCCTGGGAAACCCGTCGACCCGACCGGAGCGACACGTCACGCTCGTGGGACAGGCCGCCGGAGAGGACGACGATGGGGCCGTGTTCTGGAATCTGACTCATGTGGGTTCCTAACTGATGTCCGGGGCCGGACCGGTTTGCAGGTCGATGTGCCGAGGCTCGCCGGCTGCGATTCCGAAGGTGCGGTTCATTTCCAATTCGGCGGCGATGACTTCGCCCAGGCGCTTGGTGCCTTCCAGGATTCTGTCCGGAGGCGGGAAACAGTACGACAAGCGCATATTGCGGCTGCCCAAACCGTCGGAGTAGAAGGCAGTGCCCGGGGTGTAGGCCACGCGGGCGGACACCGCCCGCGGCAACATGGCGTGGGAATCGATCCCCTCCGGCAGCGTGACCCACACGAAGAAGCCACCGTTGGGGGTGGTCCAGGTCGAACCCGGTGGCATGTGCTCAGCCAAGCCGGCCAACATCGCATCGCGACGTTCGGCGTACATGGAACGGAAGGCGTCGATCTGGCCCTTCCAGTCAAACTCGGCCAGGTAGGTCGAGATGGCGAACTGGCTGAATACCGGCGGCGCCAAGGTTGCGGCCTCCTGGGTGAGCACCAGCTTTTCGCGCACCGCGTGTGGCGCCAGCGCCCACCCGATGCGGAAGCCCGGGGCGAAGGTCTTGGAGAACGAGCCGAGGTAGATCACGTTGTCGGCGTCCATCGAGCGCAGCGCGGGCATCGGCTCACCCTCGATGGTCAACAGGCCGTAGGGGTTGTCCTCAATGATCAGCAGGCCGTGTTTCTGGGCGACCTCCAGAATCCGTGCACGGCGGGCGACAGGTTGGGTGACGCCAGTGGGGTTTTGGAAGTTCGGAATCGTGTAGAGGAACTTCACCCGCTGGCCGGCAGCACGCAAGGAGACCAGCGCCTGCTCCAAGGCTTCGGGAATGATGCCCTCATCGTCCATAGCGACGTGGACGACCTTCGCCTGATAGGCGTGGAAGGTGCCCAGTGCGCCCACATAGCTGGGACCCTCGGTCAGGATCACATCACCGGGATCGATGAATACCCGGGTGACGAGGTCCAGCGCCTGTTGTGACCCACAGGTGACGACGATGTCGTCGGCATGGGCGTGGATGGCCTCCAAGGCCATGACCTCGGTGATCTGCTCGCGCATGAACGGCTCGCCCTGGCCGGAGCCGTACTGCATCGCTTGGACGCCTCGCTCCTGAACCAGGCGACTCATCGCCTGCCCGAGGGCTTCTCGTGGCAGGTCGGTGATGTTCGGCATACCGCCTGCCAACGAGACCACCTCAGGCCGGTTTGCTACGGAGAACAAAGCTCGAACTGCGGATACCTGCAGTCCATGGGTTCGTTCGGCGTAGGCATCGACATATTGGTCCAACCGCGTATCGCGGCGGCTCGGTTCCGGCAGACTCACCGGTCCAGATTTCCACACCTGCGGCCTAGGATGAAGTCGGCAGGCCTTGAACGGACTAAGAAAACCTGAGGAAGTCGATGGCGAAAGTGGCTGAGCTGACCGCGGCAGAGCTTGTGGAGCTGTCGTGTCCGTATTGTGGCCGCCACCTTCCTGCGGGCACGGATTGGCTGGATCGGGCCCAATCCCAGTGGGGTCGCTGCGGTGTGAGGGCCGTTCGGGGCGACCACATCGAGGCTGTGCTGGCGATGACGCCGGGCCGAAAGAGTGGTGAAGCCTTGGTGAAGATGCTCTGGGTGGGTCCTGAGGCGGCCGGTCGAGGTTTGGGGCGTCAGCTTGTGCAGGCTGCCGCGGCCGAGGCCCTGCGCTTAGGCCTGTCGACGGTGGTTGCGGTCGGTGGACACGGAAGTCTCACCTGCGCGACTCCGCCGGAGGGTTTTCTGCGAGGCTGTGGCTTTCGTCAGACGGCGGGGGACTCGCTGTGGCGCCTCGATCTGAATCAGACGGTCCTGGAACGCGCCGGCTGGGGGCGCCTTGCTCGGATGCTGGGAACCCTTGGCCACGCCGGCCCGCAGCCAGCTGGCGGTACGGCGTCGCGGCGCAGCTAGCGGGGGCCTCCGGGTTCACTGGCCCGCTATCGCGGCCAACGGGGTCCTGGCGGCGCTGCCGGATCGCGCCGCATCTTCAGGCGCCGAATCAGCTCTCTCAGAAAAAGTAAGGCGATCCTTCTTGTCAACGCCTCGACAGAACCGAGAAATGTTAGCCTGCAAAAGGTGGGCTGTTCGGCACGTCGCCCACCTGAGGACCGGGGCAATGGTGCCCCTCTTGCTGGCTGGCTCAGTGGTCCGGACAGAAGTGGAGGATGTTGGTGAAATCGATCATGACAAGAGGGGCCGTCAAGCGCCTTGTCGCAGCAGTAGCGTCCGTAGGACTGATCGTGGGTGTTCAGATGACCGCCGTAGCTCCGGCGCAGGCGGCCGGGCCAGGCGTCAGCCCGGCGACCGCCACGGAGCTCACGCCGGGGACGCCCCTCGTCGAGGGCTTGGCCAAAGTAGGCACGGTTCTGTTCGCCTTTGCAGGTTCGTGGTCACCGACACCGGATTCCTATACCCATCAGTGGCTGCGGGACGGCAGCGCCATCAGCGGGGCTACGGCGTCGACCTACTTCCTGGTGAGCGCCGATCTCGGGCACAAGATCTCGGTGAGAGTGACTGGCCACAAGACCGGCTACTCCGACGCCAGCGCAACCACGGCGCAAACCGACGCCGTGGTCAAGGGTTCAGAAGCTGCCTTGACCAAAGCCGCTGCCACCGCACGGGTCATTCGGACGGGCACCTGTGTGACAATCCCGGTGCGGGCGGATTATCTGCTGCCATCCGATCTGGCTGAATCGGTGTCGAAGGTTTCACTGAGTGGCACGGTGAAGAACGCCAAAGGAAAGAAGATCGGCGTTGTGAGTCTGACCAGCACCGCCACCGCGCTGAGTGGGACCGCTCGAGGATCGTTCCGGTGGTGCACAAAGAATGGTTTGGGCAAGGTCAGCTTCGTCGGGATCACCGGCACCTGGAACGGTGTGGCGTTCGTCCCGGCCAGACTCAACATTCCAGCATGGGGAGAGTTTGCCGCACCGCGTAGTGCGGTGGCCTCGGTTCGAGCAGGAGTCGGATTCGCGAGCAAGACGATCACTCATGAGGGAACCAGGCGAACCTTCACCTCGACTCTGAAGGCCTACCAGCCCGCGACCCAGAAGTGGGTTGGCATTGGTGCTGGACGTAAGGTCACCGTCGAGAAGAGGGTGGGCAGCCGCTGGGTGAAGGTGGTCACGGTGAAGACCACGACCGGCGGTGAGATCTCCGCACACTGGAGGGCGGCCAAGAATGCTACCTATCGGCTGAACTGGGCTGGCTCGAGCACCACGAAGAGTCATCACAGCGCAGGTGTGCGCGGCTGACGCTTTCAACCACGAAGGGCTCCGGAAATGTTCGTTCCGGAGCCCTTCGTGGTTGATCAGCTCAGAGGAACTCTTCGAGCGCCTTGAGGAAGGCCGACTTCGGCTTTGCGCCGACGAACTGCTTGGCGACCTGCCCGCCGACGAAGACCTGCACCGTGGGAAGGCTCATCACGCCTTGTGCGACGGGGATCTGGGTGTTGACGTTGGTGTCCATCTTGACGAAGGTCACCTGATCGCCGAGTTCACCGGCGAGTTCGTCCAGGATCGGCGAGAGTTGGCGGCAGGGTGCGCACCAGTCGGCCCAGTAGTCCACGACCACGGGTTTGGACGAGGACAGGACAACGTCGGCGAAAGTGGCGTCGGTGACGTCGGTGACAGCCATGGGTGATTCCTTCAGCAGTGGGTTCAGACAGCAGCCAGCGTAGAGGAATCATCCGACAACGCGGCGAGGAAACGCTCCGCATCCAAGGCGGCCGCGCATCCGGTGCCAGCAGCAGTGATCGCCTGCCGGTAGGTGTGGTCGACCAGGTCACCACAGGCGAAGACGCCGGACAGATTGGTGCGGGTGCTGGGTGCATCGACGACCACGTAGCCGGCATCATCCAGATCGACCTGGCCCTTGAACAACTCCGAGCGGGGATCGTGGCCGATGGCTACGAAGAGACCCTGAATCGGTAGTTCCCGGGATTCGCCGGTGACGGTGTCCTGCAGGATCGCCCCGGTGATGGCCGACTCGCCGGTCAAGCCGGTGATGACCGAGTTCCACGCGACGGTGATCTTGGGATCGGCCAGAGCACGATCCACCATGATCTTGGAGCCGCGAAGTTCGTCGCGTCGGTGGATCAAGGTGACCGACTTCGCGAAACGGGTCAGGAAGGTGGCCTCCTCGAGGGCGGAATCGCCGCCGCCGACAACGGCGATGTCCTTGTCCCGGAAGAAGAAGCCGTCACAGGTTGCACACCAGGAGACGCCGCGACCAGACAGGCGATCCTCGTCGGCCAGTCCTAGCCGGCGGTAACCCGAGCCGGTGGCCAAGATGACAGCTTTGGCCTGGTAGGTGTTGCCCGCGGAGTCGGTGACGGTCTTGATATCGCCGGTGAGTTCGACGGCGGTGACGTCGTCGGTGATGATCTCGGCGCCGAAGCGTTCGGCCTGGCCGCGCATGTTCATCATCAGTTCCGGGCCCATGACTCCGTCGGTGAAGCCAGGGAAGTTCTCGACCTCGGTGGTGTTCATCAGCGCACCTCCTGCGGAGATCGCGCCCTCGAACATGAGGGGCTTCAGTCCGGCGCGCGCGGTATAGATGGCCGCGGTGAAGCCGGACGGGCCAGAGCCGATGATGATGACGTCACGGGGGTCGGTCATGGGAATCCTCTTCCAACGGTGCTCGAACACTGCCAACTGTGGTGCCTGGTGGCGCTTAGGTGCAACCGCAGAGCACGGCAGATCATTCCCGATACGGGATGGGGTATGGCCCCCAGGCTTCGACGCGCGCAGCCAGCGGTTGGTTGAGGGTTGGGGCCTGTGCCCCTCGTGGGCGCATCCAAGGGGGCCGGAAGGCCGGATCAGCGGAAGGTGAGGGCGCACCCTTCGACAAGCTCAGGGAGCGGTTGCCCCTGACGAGCCTTGTTGACTGGCTGATGCGCGTCGCACCCGGGCCTCTGCGCCAGCCAGCGGCCGCCACCGGTGCTCGCCTTCCCTCGGCCACTCGTGGGGTCGCTAGTGCCGTTCCCTGAGCTTGTCGAAGGGTGCGGGGGGAAGTCGAGTGGGTGTCGTTCTGGGGGTGGGCGTGATGCTGGGTGTGCGTTGGCGTTTCCCACGCTTGTCGAAGGGCCGCTTCCGGAAGGTCACGGGTGCCCCTCCCTGAGTTTGTCGAAGGGCGGTGCGCGATGTGGTCACGCGTATTCGTTCTGTGATTGGTGCCCCTGTCCTCTGAGCGGCGGAAGGCCCGCTCGTGATGGTTACTGGTGCCGTTCCCTGAGCTTGTCGAAGGGCGCATGAAGCGGGCCTTAGGCTCCCCCTGTGCTGATTCTGCTTTCTCCGGCCAAGGCTCTTGACTTTGATGCCCCGGTGGCGCGTGCTGCGCTCAGTGACCCGCGCCTGCTCGACCAAGCGGAGCTGCTGGCCGCAGTCATGAAGACCAAGACTGTGGCCGAGTTAGCCCGGCTTTCGGGAGTATCCGATGAGATCGCCGCACTCAACGCGCAGCGGTGGGCTGACTTCGCCGTCCCGTTTCCCCCAGGGGCGGCGCGGCCCGCGATTCTAGGTTTCAACGGCGACGCCTATCAGGGGATGGACGCCCGCAACCGGTTCAGCACAGCGGACTTCACCGAGGCGCAGAAGACGGTGCGAATCCTGTCGGGGTTGTACGGAGTGCTGCGTCCGCTGGACGCGATGCTGGCCTATCGGCTGGAGATGGGCACCAAGTTGGCAACCGAGCGAGGCAAGGATCTGTACCAATGGTGGGGAGATCGCATCAGCGCCGTGCTGGCCGCAGACCTCTCCGCCTCACCGGGTTCGGCGACGGTGATCAATCTGGCATCGCAGGAGTACTTCACCGCTGTGCGACCCGAGTTGTTGGACGGAGCGGTCATCAGTCCGCGATTCGAGGACACCGACGCCCAAGGTCGCCGCAAAGTGCTCTCCTACTACGCCAAACGCGCCCGCGGAGAGATGGCGGCCTGGCTGGTTTTGAATCGAGAGCGCTCGCCGCGCAAGGTGGTCGACTTCGATGTTGCCGGCTATCGCTACGACGCGGCGTCCTCCACACCGGCCCAGCCGGTGTTCGTGCGCGCCTTTGCTGATCGCTGAGGCCGGGGTTTCGAGACGGCCGCTGCGCGGCCTCCTCAACCAGCCGAGGGGGACGGGGGCGTTGTGGCTGGTGGGGGCCCTGCCGGTTCCTGTGTGGCCACCCCTTTTGTTACCCGGGAGGTTGAGGAGCGGCGCAGCCGCGTCTTGAAACCGCAGGGCCGGCTTGGTCTCGTCGCTATGGATTGTTGTTGAGGCGGGGGTTTCGAGACGGCCGCTGTGCGGCCTCCGCAACCAGCCGAGGCGAAGGTCGGTACGGCCGTTTCGCAGAATGCTCATCCAGGCGAGGGGATCGTGGGGCTCTGCGGTTGGCTGGCGAGGTGCTCTGCGGTTGGCCGGGTGCTCTGCGGTTGGCCGGGTGCTCTGCGGTTCCTGGGCGGTTGGCTCGGTGATTGCCCGGGTGGTTGAGGAGCGGCGCAGCCGTGTCTCGAAACCTCGACAGCCCTGAGCCCAACTACCCACACGGGTGGGCCCAGGTCGGGAGTAGGTTCGAAGCATGAACCAACGACTACGCGCTCTCAGTGATGCCGGAGTGTCGATCTGGCTGGATGATCTTTCCCGTAAGCGCCTGACCAGTGGCAGCTTGGCCGAGTTGATCGCCCAGGACAGTGTGGTCGGCGTCACCACGAATCCCAGCATCTTCGCTGCGGCCCTACAGAACTCCGCGGACTACGCCGAACAGGTCTCCGAGTTGGGGGCGATGCCGACCGAAGAGGCGATCAAGCAGTTGTGCGCGACCGACGTGCGGGCGGCCTGTGACCTCTTCGCGTCGATCTATGCCGCCTCCGGCGGCGAGGACGGTCGGGTCTCGATCGAGGTGGAGCCGGGCCTGGCCCACGACACCGAAGCCACCATTGCCCAAGCCGCCGAACTGCACGCCCTGGTCGATCGCGAGAACGTGCTGATCAAGATCCCGGCCACGGCCGCCGGACTGCCGGCGATCACCGAGACCATCGCTGCGGGCATCTCGGTCAACGTGACGCTGATCTTCTCCGTGCAGCGCTACCGCGAGGTCATGAACGCCTACCTCGCCGGTCTCGAGCGTGCCGCTCGGGCCGGACTCGACCTGTCCAAGATTCACTCGGTGGCCTCGTTGTTCATCTCGCGCATCGACTCTGAGGTGGATGCCCGGCTGGACGCGGCCGGACGCCCCGAGTTGGCCGGACGCGCGGGGGTGGCCAACGCCATCGTCGCCTACGCCGCCTACACCGAAGTGTTCACCGACGCGCGCTTCGCGACCTTGGCAGCAGTGGAGGCGAATCCCCAGCGACCTTTGTGGGCCTCCACCGGAACCAAGAACCCCGACTACTCCGACACGTTGTATGTCTCGAGCCTGGTCGCTCCTGGGGTAGTGAACACGATGCCGGAGAAGACCTTGCGGGCCTTCGCCGACCACGGCGAGGTACTGGCGTCCATCGAAGATCAGGCCGAGAGCGCCCAAGCGCGACTCGACGAACTTAGCGCCGTCGGAATCGACCTGCCCTCGGTCTTCGCACAACTCGAAGAAGAAGGCGTCGACAAGTTTGTCGCCTCCTGGGCGGAGCTGAGCCAGGCGGTGCAGACCGCGCAGGAGGCTGCAGCGATCTAGACCGACGTCGAAAGCCCGTAAGCGGCGTGGATCATGGCAATCGGATGTTCGGTGCGCACCCCGCTGGACTGCTCGATCTGCCAGCGGCAGGTCTCGGTGTCGCATAGGGCCAGGTCGGGATTGGTTTCCTTGACCATGTCGAACAGCGGTTTGCCGACGGCCTGGGCGACCTCGTACTTCTCCTTCTTCAGCCCGTAGGTACCGGCGATTCCGCAACAGGTCTTGTTGGAGTCGACCACGGTCAGACCGGGAATGAGCTTCAGCACCTCCAAAGCGGGCTTGCCCATGCCTTGGCTCTTGAGCTGGCAGGGGGCGTGGTAGGGCACCGTCATCTCGATCGGCGCGAAGTCAGTGGGCAGCTCTCCGGCGTCATAGAGGTCGAGCAGGAACTCCATGATGTCGCGAGTGCGGACACCCACGTCGTGCAGCCGCTCGTCCTCGACGCCCATGATCTCGTGAGCCTCATGCTTGAGCATCCCGGTGCACGAACCTGAAGCAGACACGATTGGCAGGCCGGTTCCTGAGCCTGACGAAGGGCCAGCGCTGCGCAGGTCGTCGCACAGCTTCAGCACCGACTTCGTCGCCGATTCGAACAATCCGTTGGACTGCTGGGCCAGGCCGCAGCAACCGTGTTTGGGCACCAGCACCTCATAGCCCAGGTGCTCCAGCACCTCAACCGACTTCTTGGAGGTCTCGACCTCGAAGTAGTTGCCGGCGCAGCCATGGAAGAACACCACTGCCCCGCGCGGGAAGGGGCCGTCCGGCTTGGGCCGCTTGTTGAACCAGCCTTCAAAGCTCTGCGATTGGGCCGGTGGCATCGGGGCATCGGCATGCACCCCGACAACGGCCTGCATCACCGTGCGCAGCGGCTTGTTGTTCAGCACGGCCCGGGCCAGCGGTGCCACCGGCGTCATGACCTTGCCCATCAGCACCGTCTGACCGATCAGCCGGTCGCGAATCGGCATGTGGTCGGCCTTCATCACCGCGCGGGCCTGGGAGTTCAACTCGGCGATCTGCACTCCCTGCGGGCACACCAGGGTGCAGGTGCCGCAACTGGAGCAGTAGTCCAGCGAATGATCGACACTTTCGCCGTTACGGAAACGTTCGGCCTGGGGTCCGACGAACTTCGGTCCGGTGAACAGCGGGGTCACCGCTGACACCGGGCACTGGGTCTCGCAGATGGTGCATTTCACGCACGCGTCCAGGCTGGCTCGGGACAACTCGTGTCCGGCGAAGCCCAGTCCGGCCAAGGTGGCCTTGGTCTGCGGTTCGCTGCTCGGCTCGGCACTCATGGCCGCTCCTTCCCGATGGCATCGGCGGCGACCAATGCGCTGGCTGCGGCGACCCCGTCGCCGGTTTTGTCGCGCCAACCCGGCGTACCGGCCAGAATTCCGCCGGCAGCGTGGAGGTTGGCGTAGACGACCGACCCGGCGGCATCGACCGGTTGCATGGCGCCATTGACCGCGACTCCAACGCTGAACAGCGGCTGCTCAGGGCCCCAGTAGTCGCCATGCAGGAGCGGTCCGTCCACACTGGTCACAGGCAGGTTGAACAGTGTCTCGTGCACGGTCCCGTAGGAATCCAACTCCAGAGCACCGGATTCGAATCCGCCGGTGGCCAGCACGAAGGCGTCTGCGGTGAAGGACCGTGGTGCCGGCTCGGTGGCGATGGAGACGCTGCGTACCTGGTGGTCTTCGACATCGAAGGCCACGGTGCGCACTCCCGACACCACCCGGACCCCGACCGACGTCGCGCGCGCCCGCAGCGCCTGATCCAGGCGCATTCCGAGTACCGAGGGTGGCGGCAAGGGGATCTCGAACACCTCGTGGCCGAGATCGGCGGCAACCTCCGACCAGGCCTGCGGGTCAGTCAGCCCGAGAACGGCGGGGAGTCCCACCGTCTCGCCGGGCTTGAGCTGAGGCGCCAAGGCCGCACAGAAACGCTTTCGGAAGCCGGGATCGTCGAAGGCCCGTGCGTAGGTCAGTCCGGTGGAGTCGATCTCGGACTCGCGAGCCGCGACGTCGATGGTGAGGGCGCGGGCGCTCAGCCGTCCGCCGTCGGGTAACTCGGTGCGGGAGAGGTTCGCCGCAATGAGGTCGGCGGAAAAGTCCTTCAGCCTGCGCAGGCCCACCACGACCCAGGACGCACCGTCGCGCACCTGGCCGGCGATCATGCTGGGCTGCACCAGGCAGGTGGGACGGATCGCTCCCACGGCCGTGGGCAGGTGATAGTTCGCCTCCGGATCACCCACCAGCAAGTCGGGAAGAAGTTCCTTGAGGTAGGCGACGGCCTCCAGAACCGCCTTTGGGCCGATGCCGGCGTAGGGGTGCGACGCGGCAGCGGCAGAAACCGCAGCAATCGGATTGGTGACCCGCTCAGGGGAGTACCCATAGACATCGATGCTGCCCTGACCCAACTGCAGGCCCCCGAGACCTTTGTGGAGCAGGACGACTCGATGTCCGTTGTCGGCGAGCCGATTGGCTGCCACCCAGCCCGCCAGGCCTGCGCCGATGATCACCACCCGACTCATCAGGACTCCTTCGTTAGCGCCGGGGCGCGGGTCGGATCTGGTTCCACGGATTCAGCATCCGGCCCGGGCAGGTGTTCGGTGTCGAGGGTGCCTTGGAAGATCCAGGCATCCAGGACCGATTGGCGAACCTGTTCGCCGTACAGAATCGGCCAGATCCCTAGCCAGCGGTTTCGCAGGAACAGCCGGAACAATCCGCTGGCCCGCTCGGCATTCAAACTGCCTTCGGCGACCGCGATTCCACCCGCGCGCAGGCTGCAGAAACCGCCCTGACAAGGCCCCATGCCAAGGCGCAGTTGCCGGCGCAGATCGTCGAAGCTGGCCTGTGGCGCAGCGGCGAGAGCATCGGTGAACATCTCGCGGCTGACCAGTTCGCATTCGCAGATGATCTGGGAGTCGAAGCGGTCGGCCTCTCGTTCGGCGAGGCGGTCACTGACCCGGTGGGTGCGGGCCGACTCCGAACCAGGAAGCGCCTCCGCTGCCGTTCGGCAGGCGCGCTGCTCGCCGAGCTTGTCGCACATCGCATCAGTGATGTGCTCGGCCATCAACCGGTAGGTGGTCAGCTTGCCACCACCGATGGTGAGCATGCCGTCCAAGCCGTCACGCGCAGTGTGGTCGATGACCTCCATGCCGCGGCTCATGTGGCGGGTGTCGGAGGCCGCGACCCGGTCGTCCTTGATCAGCGGACGCGCACCGGCCCAGGCGTGCAAAGCGCGGGACTGGCGGAATCCGGGCACCAAAACCTCGCCGGCATCCAGCATCTGCTGAACCTCATTAGCCTCGATCTTGAGGTGGTCAGGATCGTCGACCTTCACATCGGTGGTGCCGATGATGCTCACGGTGTGCGCCGGCACCAGAATGTCGCCGTCGGCGGGGTAGATCAGGCGGTTCACCACACGATTCACCAGCCGGTGGTTCATCGCGATCATGATGCCGCGCCCGGGAACCACCTCGACCGGATGAGCGCCGGCCATGGCGGCGATCTGGCCGGCCCAGGGGCCGGCGCAGTTCAGCACGAAGCCGGTCTCGATGACGACCTCTTCATTGGTGCGCAGGTCGACACACCGTACGGCGGTCACCGCACCGGAGGCGGTCTCAATCGTCGTCACCTGGTGGTAGGTGAGGATCTTGGCGCCATACTCGCGGGCCGAATTCGCCGCACCCCACACCAGCTTCCAACCGTCGACGGTGCCGTCGTGAACCTCAACCGCCCGCAGAATGCCGGGATTGAGCCGGGGTTCGTTTCGGAGCGCCTCGGCCACGCTCACCTCGCGGGCCGGGACGCCGGTGGCGGCTGCTCCGGCAAGGAACTTGTCGGCGAAGTCGGGATCATCGCCGGGGCAGGTGACGAAGTAGCCGCCGGTGGCTTCGACCGCTTCGGACTGAATACGGGTCAGGATCGCGTTTTCTTGGGCGCATTCGGTGGCCGACTCGGGGTCGGAGACGACATAGCGGCCACCGGAGTGGAGCAGGCCGTGGAACCGTCCGGTGGTGCCTTGGCCCAGATCGGCTCTTTCGACCAGGACGGTGCTGTAGCCGCGCATCGCGACGTCGCGAACCACGCCAGCACCAGTGGACCCACCGCCGATGACCACGACGTCAACAGCAAGCTTGCGCACAGGCTCCTCCGTTCGTCGCCGAGCGATCCCCCGGATTCCTCATTGATTCCGGGTATCTCGAAGGGCTCGCCGATTTAGCGCCAGCCTAAGCATCATTCGAGAATCTGCGACCACCCGCGCCGCAGGTGTAGCAGATGTGCAGCGCCCTGGATCGGATTGAGAAATCGCGCTCAGGCGTGGATGCGGTCCAAGACTGCGCGCGCGGTGCCTTCGTCCAGCACCAGATCTGTGGCGGTGCCGGCGCGCAGCGCACCGACCACTGCGGCGGCCCGCGAGGGGTCGGCCACCACACACAGCCGTCGCGGAATCCGCCTCAGCTCGGCGGGGGTCAAACCGGTGGCCCGCTCGTTGTAGGCAATGTCGGCGTAGGTGCCGTCCTCACGCAACAGCACAGTGCAGACATCGCCGACCACGCCATCGGCGACCAGTTCGGCCATATCGGACTCGTCCATATAGCCGGCCGAATAAACATGGGACGGCACTCGCCCCTGCAAACACCCCACTCCGAACACGGCGATATCGAGTTTCGCATGCAGGCGCAGCACGCTTTGTACCGATCGCTCCTGCCACATGGCCTTCTTGGTCTCGGCATAGTCGAAGAAGGCCGGCACCGGGAACAGCACGACCTTGGCGTCAAAGGCATCTCCGAACGCCTGCAGGATCTCGCCGATATAGGGGATGCCGGAAGATCGACGGTTGGCGCCGCCGTTGATCTGGATCACGCTGGCGTCGATCAAAGGACGGCGTCCCAGGTGCTTGACGATGTGGGAGAGCGTGACGCCCCAGGCCACCCCGATGTACTGATGATCGTCGACCATCTCGGTCAGTAGTTTTCCCGCCAGCCGGGCGACCTGATCGAAGCGGGCGGCCTCGTTGGCGTTCTCCCGAACCGAGACCATGTGCACCCGGACGCCGAAGGCCTGGCTCAAGGTGGCGGCCATTGGCGAGGCTGAGCCGTGGTGGTCAGCGAGGCTGATTCGCACCAGTCCGCTCTCGCGGGCCTCCTTCAACAGGCGCGAGATCGAGGAGCGTGACAGCTTCAAGGCTCGAGCGATGCTTTCCATGGTTTCGCCTTGGATGTAGTACCGAGATGCCGCTTGGTACATCTCCTCGTAGCGGTCGTTCACCGCCCTCACCTCCCTGTGCACGTTCGTGCACTGGTCTAGCGCATGTGTTCAGCGATAAGCAAGATGAGGGCATTGCGAGGGCCGCGTCCGGCCTCTCCACAACGAAGTGAAATCTATGCAGTGCCGAGGTATCGAGGAAGTGCCCATGAGCGGTGTCGCAATCGCGGTTCCGGCTTTGTGCCTCCACAAATCGCTGCACAGCGCTACTGTCGGTACTGGGCACCGACACCCCGTGTTCTCTCCGATGCCCGGCGAGACGTCGACCGCGAAGAAGCGGGCGGCCCTCGACAAGACCTGGCTGATTCGTCGGCTGCGATCAGTCATGGCCCAACTCAACAACGATCGAGATCCCTTGCCCTTGACCACCGTAGGTCTGGGGTGAGGGACCCTCACCCACCAAGAAAGACACCCAGCCCCCTGGGGCCATTCGCGTCCATGGCGGACGCCCAAGCTGACACGAACTGTGTCGGAAAGTGAGTAAGAAGTGGGAGCGATATTCATCTCGGAGATGGTCGGCACGGCGATGCTGCTCCTCCTGGGTGCTGGCGTGGTGGCCAACACCGCCCTGACAAAATCAAAGGGCAATGGCACCGGCTTCCTGTTCGTGAACTTCGGCTGGGGCCTCGCGGTCTTCGCCGGCGTTCTCGTATCGCAGGCCTCCGGCGCCCATATCAACCCAGCTGTGACTTTGGGATTGGCGGCTCAAACCCTGGCTCAGGGCAAGCCGGTGGATTGGGGCACGGTTGGCGTTTACCTTGTTGCCCAGCTCATCGGTGCCTTCATCGGTGCCGCGCTGGCCTGGCTGGCCTACAAGCAGCATTTCGACGAGGAGCCGGATCCCGCGACCAAGCTCGGTGTTTTCTCCACCGGCCCCGCGATTCGCAGCTACGGCTGGAACCTGGTGACTGAGGCCATCGGCACCTTCGTGCTGGTGTTCGTGGTCATCGCTGGTGGCATGGTCGGTAATGGCGTCTGGTCGGAGGGCGTGAAGGCCGTCAACATGGGCTGGCTGAACGCCTTGGGCGTCGCACTGCTCGTTGTCGGTATCGGCGCCTCCCTCGGTGGTCCTACCGGATACGCCATCAACCCAGCTCGTGACCTCGGCCCGCGCATTGCGCACGCCGTGCTCCCGATCAAGGGCAAGGGCGATTCGGACTGGAGCTACTCCTGGGTTCCGGTGGTCGGCCCGATCATCGGTGGCGTGATCGCCGGCATCACTGCTGGCGTTCTGCTGCCTGCCTAGTCACAACCGAGCGGCCGGGTGAGGCCGGTAATGGACTCACCCGGCCGATCACCCCTTGAACAACCGCGAGCCGGTTTCAGCCGACCCGCAGCATCACAGTGAAGTGAAAGGAACACTTTCCATGGCTGACAAATACATCATGGCCATCGACCAGGGCACCACCAGCTCCCGAGCAATCATCTTCAACCACGCCGGACGCATCGTCTCGGTGGGTCAAAAGGAACACGAGCAGATCTTCCCGCGGGCGGGTTGGGTCGAGCACAACCCCATTGAGGTCTGGGACGCCGTCCGCGAAGTCGTTGCCGAGGCGCTGTCCAAGGCCAGCCTGAACAAGGACAACATCCAAGCCGTTGGTATCACCAATCAGCGTGAGACCGCCGTCGTGTGGAACAAGGAGACCGGCCAGCCGGTCTACAACGCGATCGTGTGGCAGGACACCCGCACCGCCAAGATCGTGGAGGATCTCGGTGGAGCCGAGGGCCAGGACAAGTACAAGGCCCGCGTCGGACTGCCGCTGGCTACCTACTTCTCCGGTCCCAAGGTGAAGTGGATTTTGGACAATGTCGAAGGCGCACGGGCAGCGGCTGAGGCCGGCAAGCTCGCCTTCGGCAATATGGACACCTGGGTGATCTGGAACCTCACCGGCGGCGTGGACGGTGGCGTCCATGTCACCGATGTGACCAACGCCTCGCGCACCATGCTCATGGATCTGGACACCTTGAGCTGGGATGCCTCCATTGCGGCCGACATGACCATTCCCATGAGCATGCTGCCGGCGATCAAGTCCTCCTCCGAGGTCTACGGCTACGGACGTGAGCAGGGCCTGCTCGGTGGCGTTCCGGTGGCCGGCGACCTGGGCGATCAGCAGGCAGCCACCTTCGGCCAAGCCTGCTTCGAGGTCGGCATGGCCAAGAACACCTATGGCACCGGCAACTTCATGTTGATGAACACCGGTACCCAGAAGGTGCCCAGCAAGAACGGTCTGTTGACCACGGTCTGCTACAAGATCGGCGACAACGCCCCGATCTACGCCTTGGAGGGATCGATCGCCGTCACCGGTTCGCTGGTGCAGTGGTTGCGCGACAACTTGAGGATGTTCGACTCTGCTCCCGAGGTGGAGGAACTGGCCAAGAGCGTCGACGACAACGGCGGCTGCTACTTCGTACCGGCCTTCTCCGGCCTGTTCGCACCGTACTGGCGTTCCGATGCCCGGGGTGCGATCGTCGGTCTGACGCGCTACGTCAACCGGGGTCACATCGCTCGCGCCGTGCTGGAGGCCACCGCCTACCAGACCCGCGAGGTGTTGGACGCCATGAATGCCGATTCCGGCGTGAACCTGACCGAACTCAAGGTGGACGGCGGCATGATCGCCAACGACACCCTGATGCAGTTCCAGGCCGACCAACTCGGCGTGCCGGTGGTACGTCCGGTGGTGGCTGAGACCACTGCTCTGGGTGCTGCCTACGCCGCCGGTATCGCCACCGGCTACTGGCAGGGCGAGCAGGACGTCATCGACAACTGGGCCGAGGACAAGCGCTGGACTCCGACTGCGGAGCAGGACGAGCGCAACCGCCTCTACCGCAACTGGAAGAAGGCCGTCACCAAGACCTTCGACTGGGTCGACAGCGACGTCGTGGAGTGATCTGAATTCACCAAAAACTGGTGCCGGCGAGGCGTCCCTCGCCGGCACCAGTCTTTTATGCCGTGGATGCTCAGCGACCCAGGAAGCTGACCTCGGCGACTGCGCCTTGATACTTCCCAGCGGAAACGCGGGGAAGGTCGGTGAGGTACACCAGTGCGTAGCGGCTGGTGGTGTTGGCGGGCAATTCGATGCTCACCGATCCATCCGCATTGCCGGACTCTGCGATCACCGACCAGTCCTTCACCGATCGGGTCGAAGCGGCGTGGGCGAGATCCTTCGGGACGAGGATCTGCACCCCGGTGGATCCCAGGACGGTGAGCTTCGCGGTGCTGAGTTGCTGCGGCGCGCCGAAGTCGACCAGCAGACCGACGCCCGATCGGCGCGGGGGTGTGGCTGAGTTGTACTTTTCGGTTCGCCAGACGGTGTTCGGATCGGCATCGATGGCGTAACGCACTTTGCGGGCGTTTTCCCCGCCGGTGCCGCCGTCTGCCTTGGGGTCGAAATCCTGGATGCGCACGATCTTGTGGGCAACCAAGGGCTCAGCAGCCGCGGGGGCCTGCCAGGTGAGCACCGCGGCGCACGTCATGCCGACCACAGCGACCAGGATCGAAACCGCCAGCAGCAACGGGATCCGACGCCATTGCTCTGCTGCCCCGGGGCTGGGCGGCGGTGGCACCGGGGTGAACTGATCGCCGTGCTCGAGCGCTGCGGATACGAACTCGGGGGCGTCGACATCATCGGCAAGCATCGTCTCGACCAGCACATGATTTGCTGCCGACGCCGGAATGGGCGGTGAGTTGTGGTTGCTGGCGTCCTGGTGTTCGGCATCCGATTCCAGCCGGACGCGCAGTTCGGACGCGGGCGAGAACTTTCCGATCTCGGGGTCCAGGCGGGCCGCGAGCGCCTCCATGGAGGCGACGTCGGCGCCACCGGATCGCAGCCGAACGACGAGGTCGTTCATCGGGTCAGGCAGAGTAATCAAGACCTCTTGAGGTGCCACCGCTTTGCCCTGATCGGTGGGGGCTGCGGGGAGTCCGTAGCGACGGCCCAGCGGCCAGTGTGCGGTGAGGGCGGCGTAGAGCAGATCACCCAAGGCCAGAAGATCGGTGGCTGCCGTGATCGAGGTGCGACGCAGCGTGTCCTGCTGGGCGGCGTCCACCCCGAATCCGAGGATCTTCACGTGGCCGCTGGTGGTGATCAGGATGTTCGCCGGGGTTAACCGACCGTGGTAGTGGCCCTCGGCGTGCAAGGGCACCAAGGCGTCAGCGACTTCCCGGGCCAACCAGGCGGCTTCGGCCGAGGACAGCGGTCCGGTCTGCAGGACCTTCTCCAGCGTCGTTCCGGGTTCATATTCGTAGACCAGGTACGGCTCGCCGGACTCGGTGTCTTCGATGACGTCGAGAACCCGCAGGAAGCGTGAATCGGTGGCTACGGCGGCGTTGCGTGCTGCGGTCAACACCCGCTGGGTGTGCGCTGGCGAGCTGTGCAGCAGAATGAGCAGCACCGGGCGTCCCAGCACAGTGTCGCGGGCCCGCCAGGTCGTATTGGACCGGCCCTCGGCGAGTTGCTCGATCAGTTCGTAGCGCTCTGCCAGCACCTGTCCGGGGATCGCACCGGTATCAGGATCGGGATAGGAAAGCGGCTCGGATACCCGAATGAAGACACCGGCCCCGTCCGGGTCGGTGTTGACCTCAGTAGCCGGATTGGCGCTGTGGGCTTGAAGCTCTTCGGTCTCCTCGATGATGGCTTCCACCGCATCAGAGATGCCTTCATCGGGTTGGCGACGCCGCAGGATGTTCAGCAAGGAGGCTGCTTCGGGAATCCCCAGTCTCTTCGCTGTGAAGAAGAACAGCAGAACCGCCACCAGGCCGGCGCCGACCAGCACGGCCAGCCGCAGCCAAACGCTGGCTGAGCCCGCAGCGAGCCAGGTGATCAGCCAGGCGGCCGCCGCGGCTGGAGCGCTTGCCAGCAGGAGCTTGCCCACATGGGTCACCATGCCGCGTCCATCCAGCTCGGGCAGCCGCTTGCGCAAAGCGACGTGGGTCAGTCCGGCGCCCAGGAAGTACGACAGCGAGTAGGCCAATGCCAAGCGTGCGGCCAAGGTGGCCGCGTCGGTCGAAACCCAGGCCAACCCGACGGCCAGCACGGCATTGGCCCCGCTGATCCAGATCTGCAAAAGGAAGGGGGTCTTGGTGTTGTCCAGCGAGTAGAAGGCGCGAAGGTAGAGGTATTGGATGGTGAACGGGATCAGGCCGAGGCCGAAGGCCATCAGCGCCCAGGCCACGTAGTGGTAGTCCGAGGCGCCGGCGCCATTTCCGAACGGCACCCGGGTGATCGGATTGGCCAACACCACGAACGCCACCGACGAAGGCACCAGGAAGGTCAAGGCCAGTCGCAAAGCCCGTCCGGTCTCGGCGGCGACCCCGCTGAGATTGTCAGCCTGAGCGAAGCGGGACGCCGTGGGCAGCATCGCGGTGGCCAACGAGACCGTGAGCAGGGAGTGCGGCAGGATCCAGATCAGATAGGCGTTCTGGTAGGCGTTCCAGGCGCCGCCGATGTCGCCGGTGGTGACGGTGCCGCCGGAGGCGAGATTGGTGACCACCACCTGCGCCAAGGAGGTCAGGGCGACGAAGCCGACCATCCAGCGGGCCACATGGAAGGTGCGACCTAGACCAGTGCCGCGCAGGTCGAAGCGCGGACGGTAGCGGAACCCGGCCCGGTGCAGGTAGGGCACCAGAATCACGGTTTGGGCGATGATGCCCACCGTGGAACCGATTCCCAACAGCCACGCCTGTTGGTCGGTGAAGGTTTGACCCGATGCAGTCTGTACGCCCCACACTGCGAGGTACACCCCTAGCGAGGTGATAGCGACAACATTGTTGGCGATCGGGGCCCACATCATCGGACCGAACTTCTCTCGGGCGTTCAACACCTGGCCGATGAGGAAGAACACCCCGTAGAAGAAGACCTGCGGCATGGTGATGTAGCTCATCAGCAGCAGCGAGCGCCACTGCTCGGCCATCTCGGGGGTGCGCCAGGTCGCGGAGGTGTAGATGCTCATCACTACCGGTGCTGCGATGGTGAAGATGATCGTCAGTGCGCCCATGATGATCAGGAAGCCGGTCATGATGCGGTCGACGAAGGCCTTGCCGCCGTCGTCGTCGTGGTTCACCGCACGCACGATTTGGGGCACCAGGACGTTGTTCAAGGTGCCGCCGGCCAGCAGCAGGTATAACGAGCTGGGGACGGTGAGTGCCAGGCTGAGCACACCGGCCTGCATGGTCCCGTTGCCCAGAATGAACGCGATCATGATCGCGCGCACCAACCCCAGTGCGCGGGAGATCATCGTCCCGGAAGCCATGACTGCGGTGGCGTTGATCAGGCGCCGCCCGTGGCCGTCGCCGGCTTCGGTCGGTGATGCCGCCGACTGGCCGGACACCTGCTGTGCGGTCATTCTGAAGCCTCTGCATTCTGTGCTGATTGACTTTCACGTCGGCGCACTTGCCTGATGCGCCACCAGGTAGCACCGACCAGAACGATGCCGGAAATCCCGACGATGCCCCAGGCGACCATACCCAGGTCGGTCACCTCGATAGTGAGGGGCACCTTTTCGCCGATTTGGCGGCCGGTGGTGTCGGTGAGATGGGCCTCGGCGGTGACCACGCCGTTCGTGGTCGCCTCGGGGCGAATATTCACTGTTTCACTCTGACCAGGCTGCACGGTGACCAGGTCTGAGGCCGGCACGGTTAGCCGCTGCGGATTGTCGGTGACCACCACCACGCGCACCTGAATCGCGTCGGCGAGGTCGTTGGTGACCGTCACCGGGAACTCAGTGGTGCGGGCGGACATGACGAAACGAGCGCTGGCCCTGAGGTGCACCCGGTCGGCGACCGCATCGGACCCGAACTGGTTACGCAGCGCCATGGCGAACTCGTCCTCCCCGGCGGCATCGCCGATCCAGGCCTGGCTGATGCTGCGCAGCAGGGTCGCCGACGGCGTCACCACTGTGCTGTTCGGAGTGAGAACCTGGTAGGCCGAAAAGTCGGCTGACAGCTCCTTGAGCCGAGTGAAGCTCTGGGTCGAAAGGTGTTCCGGCTTGGTGTCTTTCACGCTCGCGATGGAGCGCACCCCGGTGCCGAGCAGAGTGTTCAGTGGCCGCAGGGTGACCCAGGAGGGTTGGGTCTGGGTGTTCAACGCAAGCTCGGCGGTGGTGGTCAGAAGCCGGACCTGGCCGGCCGTGGAGCACAGCGCTGTCTCGGCGAGCTGTAGTTGGCGTTGCTGAATCTGAGCAGTCGTACTCTGCCCGACAGTGTCGGCCACGGTGACGGTGCTGGCGCCCAGAACGACCTGACCCGAGCGGCCCGACTGGAGCGCTGCAGAGGTCGCACTGTTGGAGGCGGTGATCGCCCGGGCTCCCGCCGGGGCGAGGAAGGCCAGGTTGGCATTGTCGACCACATTGCCGGTGGGTACCACCACCAGGGGCAGGGTCGCGATACCGGGGACGGCGGCGCTGGCGGTCTTGGACCAGGTGAGCAGATTGTTGGTGTGGGTGGCTTCAGCGCCATAGCTGTCCGGATTGCCGAACAGAGTCCGCGAGCCTAGGGCTGCATTGAGCTTCTGGAAGCGGGCCAACCAGGCTGCGGCCGTCGGTTGGCCGCGGCCATCGGTCACAGTTCCGTCGTGGACTACTTGATAGCCGTCGGCCTGGTCGCGGACCTCGTCGAGCAGGGCCGGATCGATCAGCCAACTGGTGCGTCCGGAGGCTGCGGCGGTGAGCAGGGTGTCCAGGCGTCCGGTGAGTTGGGCGGTGAGGTCCTCGTTGGCGAAGAGGTTCTCACCCAGTTTGGTGGGCGGTGCGCTCAACAGCACCACAGGGGTAACCGGAACGGCCGCTTTGCCGGGCATCGGAACGAAGGTTCGGACCTGGGCGACGGTGGAGTTGTTGCTGCTCTGGTCCCCGGTGGCCACGACATCGACGCCCAGGGAGTAGGCGATCTTGCGGGCGTCGAAGCCGAGCTGGGCGAGGGTGCCGGTCAGAGTGAAGGAGCGGCTCTCACCAGGTTTGAAGGCGGTCGTGGAATTGGTGATCAACTGATAGTTGCCCGGCTGATTGGGCCATCCGCCAGCGAGTTCCAGATTGCCGGCGTCGATCTGGCTCAACATGGTGCGGGAGCGAATCGGAGTGCGGGAGCGCCAGATCTTGGCCAGCACTCCATAGGCGGGAACCGTGCCGGTATTCGACAGGTGAACCTGCACCGAGACGGTGTCTTTGGGTTTGGTGCCGGAGACACTCATGGCGGTCAGCTCCAAAGACAGTTCGACCGCGTCGGCGGCTCGGGCCGGTATCGCTGAGGTGAGGGTTGCAGCACCACTCAGGGCGAGGGCGATGCCCAGTGCCACGGTGCGGGCGAACCATCGACCCCTCTTCCTGGCACTCGTCACCGTCCCATGGTAGGGGGGTCGGTGCAGTGATCGCGGACCAAACCACCTCCGGTGGTCGCGGGGAGCCGCCGCGGCGAAGCCCTTCCACGCCGCTGAGTGCGAGGCCGGTAGAGTTGACCCCTGTGCTGAGCCTCACCGATCACCAGCGATCCGCCTTGGATGCCGCCTTGCGCGGAGGTCCAGTGCTGAGTGCGCTAGTCGAGTCTTTCGCTGCCGCTGGGTACGAGCTTTACCTGGTCGGCGGCACGGTACGCGACGCGCTGCTGGGTCGGTTGAGCACAGATCTGGACTACACCACCTCGGCTCGACCCGATCAGATCGAAGCCCTGGTCCGACGGTTCACCAGGGCAGTGTGGGACGTCGGACGCGAGTTCGGCACGATCGCGTGCCGAATCACCGAAGCCGACGGCACCTGGTTCCAGGTGGAGATCACCACCTTCCGGGCCGACACCTACCGCGATGACACCCGCAAACCGGTGGTTCAGTTCGGAGACCATCTCGGCGCGGACCTGATCCGGCGCGACTTCACCATCAACGCGATGGCCCTCGACGTCACCACCGGTGAGTTGCTGGATCCATTCGACGGGCTGGTCGACCTAGAGCAGTTGGCGATCCGTACGCCGGCCGCCCCGGAGCTGTCCTTCTCCGATGATCCGCTACGGATGATGCGGGCGGCCCGCTTCGCCTCCCAGCTCAGCTTCCGTCCCGCTGCAGACGTCGTGGCCGCCATGACGGCCATGGCCGACCGGATCAGCATCGTTTCGGCGGAGCGGATCCGCGATGAGTTGGTGAAGTTGCTCCTCACCGACAATCCGCGGCTGGGTTTGGATCTCCTCGTGCAGACCGGGCTGGCCGACATCGTGATTCCGGAGTTGCCCGCGCTGCGGATGGAGCGTGACGAGCACAATCACCATAAGGACGTCTATCAGCACACCTTGACCGTGATCGAGCAGGCCATCGAACTGGAGCGGGCCCGCGGCAGTGAACCAGACCTGATCAACCGCTTGGCGGCCTTGTTCCATGACATCGGGAAGCCGGCGACTCGTCGGTTCGAGGCCGACGGCAAGGTGTCGTTCCACCATCACGACGTCGTGGGCGCCAAGCTCACCCGCAAGCGCATGCGTGCGCTGCATTTCTCCAACGATCAGATCAATGCGGTAGCCACCTTGGTGGAATTGCATCTGCGCTTCCATGGCTACGGCGACGGTCATTGGAGCGATTCGGCGGTGCGCCGCTATGTGCGCGATGCCGGCCCGGAACTGGAGCACCTGCACATTCTCACCAGGGCCGATTGCACTACCCGCAACCAGCGCAAAGCCGACCGCCTGCGCCGGGCTTATGAGGAGTTGGAGTGGCGCATCGACGAACTCAGCGCCCAGGAGGAGTTGGATTCGATACGCCCCGATCTGGACGGCACCCAGATCATGGAACTGCTGGGCATCGGCGAAGGACGTGACGTGGGCGCCGCCTACAAGTTCCTGTTGGAACGGCGAATGGAGGAAGGTCCGCTCGGCGAGGAGCGCGCCCGGGCCGAGCTGATGGATTGGTGGCGGCGCCGCACAGCCGAATAGGGCTGCTTCATTTGTTCATGGAGAGAATTCTCCTGGCGATTTGCATCACGGGCCGATAGCTTTCCGGGGTGACGATCGAAGTGGATTTCCCAAACATGCCGCTGGCTGCCCAGGTGATGACTCGGCAGCAGGGTCATGCCCAAGCCGTGAGTACTCACTTGCAGACCTATGCACAGTTGAGCGCGCAAGACATGGGTATGGTCCTGCAGATCTTCCAGCCCATCAATCAGGCCCTGGTCGACGTCGGCTGCCAGATCATGTCCTATTCCGGACAGGGCTTCGAACTCGGCGCAGACAAGATGAATCAGAGCATCCAAGCCTACGTCGATGCTGATCGGAAGACCTACGAGGAATTCCGCCAGGTGCTGACCGACCTGGGAATCGACACCCCGCCCTACAGCCCGCCGGCGCCGGTGACTTTGGGTGATGCCGGTGATCGCGCCACTGCGCAGTATTCGATGGCGGACGGCAATCTCTACAACCAGGCCTTTTGGGACGGCTACCAGGCCGCCCAGTGGCTGGACCGAACCGCCACCGGGCTGGGCCAGCGGGCCGGGGACGCCCTGTCCGCCACTCGTACCGTGGCTGAGGCTGTGGATGCCAGCTCCTTTCTGACCCCACCACAGGTCGAGGACCCTGAGGTTGAGAACATCCGGTGGTCGGCGGGGCTGATTCTGGGCGGGGTCGACTGGATCTTCGAGCAGATCTTCGGCTACTCCCTGTTGGAGGAGATCACCAAGCCGTTCTCCGGGGACTGGGTTCGGATGAAGGAGGCTTCGACCGCCTGGGTCCATACCGGCGATGCCCTCACCGCGATGGGGCAGAACACCTCGGGTATGGTGCCCGCCCTGGCGTCCTGGACGGGGGCGGGATCGGAGGCCTTCTTGGTGGCGAGCGCGCTGGTCGCCGAGGCGCATCTCGCGCTGCAGGGGCCGGCGAGCACCATCGCAACGGTCATCAAGTTGATCGCCGCCCTGGCAAAGGCGACGGTTGCCTTGATCCTGAAGTTGCTGGAGTTCATCCAAACCGAGTTGCTGAAGATCGCTGCCGAAGCCGCAATCCCGGTGGGAGGTTGGGTCCTGGCAGCGGTGAACGGGGTTGTGGCCGCAGCGGAACTGGTCACCCAGGTTCGGAACGCCTACACGTTGATCAACCTGCTGTACGACTTCGTGGCGACGGCCACCACAGGACTGGATCAGCTCATCAATGCCCGGCTGATCATGGTTGATCTGGTCGAGGGCTTGGTGCGAGCGGGAGTGGCGCGGTCGGTATGAGTGATATCAACGAGTTGCAGGCCCGGTTCGACCAGGCCATGAAGAAGCTGGACGCCATCGGCGCTCAGGCCAAAGTCGCCGAACGCGGGCGGGATGCCGTCGCCTGGCAGGAGAAGCGCGCTGCCGAGGCCCGACGAGGGAAGCTCGGCGCTGACTGGCAGACCGTTCAACGACGCATTGACCGTGAAGAGACCACCTTGGCTGATGTGTTCTCCGGTGCTGACACCACGCCGGCGGCGACCAGGCTGCGTGAGCTGTCGCGGCGAAACCTTGCGGCGCTGAAGGAGTCCTGGCAAAAGGACGCCGAGTCCGCAGGCACAGGCAAGGGGGCTATGCAGAACCCGGCCGCCGCCGTCGAGCAAGCTCGCGCCGATTCCCAGCAGCACTATGCCGATCTGGCCAAGCAAGTCGCCGATCGACTGCGCAGGGGTTGAGGACAAAGGAGAACAGATGAGTCAACTGAAAGTGCAGCCTGAACAACTCGGCAGCATCGCCGCAGCCACCGTCGAAGCCAACGTCGCCCTTCAAGAAGATGTGGTGTCGCTGGGTGGTGCGATGGGCGACTTGGCGCAGTCGTGGACCGGTGAGGCACACACCGCTTTCGCCGCACGGTTCGGCGACTGGGAGGCCGACATGCAGGCGTCGGCGCAGCTCTTGGCCACCATCGGCTCGGCGGTCACCGCTGCTCAGCAGCGCTACAGTGACGCCGATGCGGCCGTCGGTGCGCTCTGGAAATGGTGAAGGTGGTGTCGCTGTAGTGGCTCGCCGTTGGGAGCTGATGGGTACCAGCCTGAATGAGTCACAGGGGGTTGGCCCGGCTGCGACCGAGGCTAATCGCACGATCGTGGATCGACCCAAGGGCCGGCGCTACTGGGTACTCGGTCCACCCTCCGTTGCGATCGACGTCGCGATCGGCCATCTGGTGGCCGAGGGCTTTGTGTTGCGTCCGGACGACCTCGACCTCGCGCTGAGCCAGCGCTCCTCGCCCTGGCGGGGACGCACGGTTGAGATCGGTGACGTCGCGACCGCCAAACGGCTGTGGTGGAAACGATTCTTCTTCCGCGGTGATGGCACTGATCTGTTCTGCGACATGCTGTGGGGTGGCCGGTTGCGCCGCGGAATCGCCCCCACTCTGGTGACGGTGGTCGCTCGACCGGCGGCCGACGGTCAGTCGGAGCTGGTCATCTCCCCGACACGGTCAGGCTGGGGCCCGTTCGATGATCGTGATGCCGCCGAACCGCGATTGACCCGGGCACAGACGGCGGCGGGGATGCATTTCGCTCAACTCGGGCACCTTCTTCAACAGCCGGAGGTCGTCGAACTCAAGCTCCTCGATGCCGAGTGTCCTGCCCACGAGGACACGATCAGGGATCTGATCAACTGGCCCTCGATCGCTCAGTAGCCCGTCATTCTTTTGGGTCAGGGCTCCCCGCCTCTTCGCGACTCCCGTGCCCGACTGATCCGGTGGTCGTGATGATCACCTGAGCGTGAACCCGGGTGGCTTGCACCAGATCGGCGTTGGGCCCGTCGACGCGTCGGGCCCAATCCTGGGCGTCAGCCAGGCTGCGTCCATGGCTGTGATGACGCCCGATCAAACGTCGCTCCCGCTCGACGGCGTCCACCTCGCAGAACCAGACCTCATTGCACAGGCTGGAGATCCGCGACCACGGCTCGACCTCCAGCAACAAGTAGTTGCCTTCGGTGATGACCACCCGGTGCTCTGGGTTCACGGCGATCTCACCGGCGAAGGACTCTTCGATCTCACGGTGGAAACAGGGCAGATAGACCGGCTGGTCGCAGTCCTGGCGGATTCGCTTCAGGGCATTCACATAGCCCAGTGCATCGAAGGTGTCCGGAGCACCTTTACGACTGCGGCGAGCCAGGGCATCCAAGATGCTGTTGGCCAGATGGAATCCGTCCAGGGGAACCCACACCGCATCGTGGCCGAGTTCGGTGACGAGTTGTTCGGCCAGGGTGGATTTGCCAGCGGCGGGGCTTCCGGTGATCCCGATGATGACCCGCTCCCGGCTGGATTCCTGGACCGAGCGGACCCGCGCGGCCAGGGTGGCCACAGCAGGGTCGAAGCCGGTGAGCTCAGGATTGGTCAGCATCACTTCAGGCTAGTGCGGCCACCTACGCTGGCGGGGTGAGTATCGAACCTGAGGTTGACGACCGCGCCGGACGCTGGCGTCCCGCAGAGCATCCGATTGTCGCGGTCGCCTTCGACTGCGACGGCCTGCTGGTCGACACGGAAGTCTGCTGGTCGCGCGCGGAGGCGGCGATGTTCGCCCGGCACGGTCTGGAGTACACCGCTGAGGTCAAAGCCCAGCTCATCGGCACCACCATGGATTGGACGGTGGCGCAGATGGCGCAATGGTTCGGTACCCCCGGCGCGGAGGCGGCACTGAAAGAGGAACTGGCGCTCACCGTCGCCGAGGTGATCGCCGCCGATGCGCTGCCGATGGCCGGCGCTGTGGAACTCGTCTCGGCCTTGGCGGAGTGGTTGCCGTTGGCGGTGGTCAGCAACTCTCCGCGGCACCTGGTGCACTTGGCTCTGACCCGGGCGGGTTTGGTGGACTTCTTTCCGGTATGGGTGACCGCTGAGGATGTCGTCAACGGCAAGCCGGCACCGGATCTATATCTGACCGCCTGCGAACGGCTGGGGGTCGAACCTGGGCAGGTGCTGGCCTTCGAGGACTCGCTGGTGGGAGTGAACTCAGCCAAGGCTGCCGGCGTGACCGTGGTGGGGGTTCCCACCGTGGTCCAGGACGGCTTTGAGCCGCACCACCTCTTCGATTCGCTGGCGCAGGACTCGCTGATGTCCTGGGCGCGGCAACATCGGGTGTGAGCTGCCGATTCGGTCAGCGCGGTGCGCGAACGAAGGGAATCGCCAGCGGGCATCGAACGACTCGTTCTTTGCCTTGGGTTCCACCGATGATCATCCAGATGAGGGTGACCACGCCCCCGACCAGATAGAGCCCGATCAGAGAGAAGATGACGGTATTGACCCACGGCGGTGGCGGATTTCCGGTGGCGTTCACCAAGACGATAGCGGTCACATAGAGCACCACAACCGACGTGAGCCAGGTCAGCGACCAGTTCAAGGCGTTGCGTGAGTTGGCCTCCACGATCTCAAGACCACTGCGTTTGGCTTTGCCCCGAGCGATGACCTGAGCGATGACGGCGGCCAGGGTCGAGACCATCGGAATCGGAATGTAGGCCACAGCGAGCAACCACCAGTAGAACGATCCCGACCGGGGCGCAAGCGGCGGATAGGGCGGGGCCGGATAGGGCGGGCCGGCATTCGGCTGAGTGGAGGTGGGCCCTTGCGGTTGTGAACTGGAAGCGGGTGCTTCGCTGGGGATGGAGCTCGGCGGGGGTGGGTTGGTGCTCACCGGCAACGGCCTTTCGTGTTGGAGATCGTGAACTGTGTTCACCTTAGTGGGCTCTGCGCGGCTGTGGCGGCGGGCAGCTTTGTCTGTGGATAGGTGGGTGTTTACCGAGGGCACCAGATCGTTAGCTTGTCTAATGAGCTAAGCTAAGGATCATGACATCGAACAACATGGTTTCCCTGGCCAATGACCTGCGCATCGCCTGCCAGCGAGTGAGCCGCCGCGTTCGATTCGAGTCGCGCACGACGTTGGCGCCTCACCAGGTGAGCGCGCTGTCCAACCTGCGCCGCCGACCACTGACCCCCGGAGAGTTGGCCGACGCCGAAAAGGTGAGCGCACCATCGATGACCAGGACCGTGAACTGCCTGGTCGACAAGGGCTTGGTGGCGCGAACCGACCACCCTGACGACGGTCGCTGCAAGGTACTCACCTTGACCGAGGCCGGCCGCGACGCACTGGCCGAGGTCGCGCAGGCCCGCGACGACTGGATGGTGCATCAAATCGAAGGGCTCACCGCCGAGGAGCAGGCACTACTGCGCGAGGCCACCGAGTTGTTGAATCGGGTGCTGATTCGTTGAGTTCGACCGCACTTCGACCCGAAGCGTTCGATCGGGTCCCCATGTTCTCCTCGCTTGCCCTGCGCAACTACCGCCTGTTCTGGATGGGTGGTCTGGTCTCCAATACCGGCACCTGGATGGCCCGAGTCGCTCAGGACTGGCTGGTGCTCACCATCCTCACCGACAACTCGGCGATGGCGCTCGGCGTAGTCACGGGATTGCAGTTCCTGCCGACATTGGCTGCGCCCTGGGCCGGATCGCTGGCCGATCGGATCCCCAAGCGTCGACTGTTGATGTTCAGTCAGGCCGCCCTGGCGATCACCGGAGCCGCTTTGGCGATTCTGGTGATCGGTGGCTGGATCGCCCTATGGCAGGTCTACCTGCTGGCCTTCCTGCAAGGGGTGGCCGCTGCGGTCGACATGCCGGCTCGGCAGGCCTTCGCTCCCGAGATGGTTCCCTCAGAGCTCATCGGCAATGCGGTCGGGCTGAACTCGACCAGCTTTCATGCCGCCCGTCTGATCGGCCCGGCACTGGCCGGATTGAGCATCGCCTGGTGGGGCGTCGGGCCGGCCCTGGCGGTGAACGCCGCCAGCTTCGGGACGGTCTTGCTGGCCTTGGCCCTGATGGACCCGGCCGAACTGCACCCGGCTCCGCGACCTCGTGATCGGGGAGGTGTTCGGGAGGGGCTGGCTTACGTCCGACGGCGCCCGGACATCCTGCTGGTGCTGTTCTTGATGTTCATGCTGGGCACCTTCGGGTTGAACTTCCAGATCACCAACGCGGTGATGGCCACCTCGGTGTTTCAGGTCGGCCCGACGGTGTTCGGCTACATGGGCTCAGTGATGGCCATTGGTTCGCTGGCGGCCGGACTGATTGCAGCCAAACGCACCCAGGCACCTTTGCGTCTGATCGTGTGGGCGCTGGCTGGTTTCAGTGTGGTGAGTCTGGGCATGGCGCTGGCGCCGGATATCGCGATCTATCTGGTGCTGCTCGCTGTCGCGGGCTTCACTTCGTTGACCGTCATGACGGCGGCCAATACCTCAGTTCAACTGAGCACCGAGCCGCAGATGCGCGGACGGGTGATGGCGCTCTACATGGCGATCTTCTTGGGGGGCACACCGCTGGGATCGCCGCTGATCGGCTGGATCGGTGACGCTTGGGGGCCTCGCTGGACCATCGCCGTGGGCGCGATCGCCTGCGGATTGGCGGCGCTGATCGCCGTGATCTTCCTGGCCCGCCGCAGCGGATGGCAATGGCCGTGGCGGCGCCAACCGGAGGAGCTGTCGTTCGTCGCCCTTCCCGAGGTCATCGGCGAGGTCGATCACTCCCGGCAGTGAGGACTCAGCGAGCCACCTGCTCGCGCACCTGTTTGCGCACGACCTTGCCCAGGATCGAGCGCGGGAGCTCCGGCAGCGCGATGATCTGGCGCGGCACCTTGTAGGCGGCGAGTCGCTCCTTGCACCAGGCGCGCATCGTCGGCTCGTCCAGTTCGGCTCCGGTGCGCAGCATCACGGCGGCGACCACCGACTCACCCCCGGACGCAGCCGGGATGCCGACCACAGCGGCCTCGATCACATCGGGATGACTCTGCAAGACGGCTTCGACCTCGGAGGGTGACACATTGAAGCCACCGGTGATGATCAACTCCTTGACCCGGTCGACGATGGTGGTGAAGCCATCGGCGTCCACGGTCACCACATCGCCGGTGCGCAGCCAGCCACCGGGAAGCAGGGTTTTGGCGGTCTCTTCTGGATTGTTCCAGTAGCCGCTGAAGACTTGGGGTCCTTTGATCAACAGTTCGCCGCGCGTACCGGGCTCGACCTCGACGGAGGGATCCTCCAGGTCGACGACCTTCATGTAGGTGCTGGGGAAGGGCACCCCGATGGTGCCCGGACGCCGGGAAGGGTGGAAGGGGTTACCCAAGCACACCGGCGACGCCTCGGTCATACCGTACCCCTCGACCAGGAGGCCACCGGAGACGCTCTCCCACAGTTCCACCACCGAGTCGGGCAGATTCATCGCCCCCGAGATGCAGTACTTGGCGCTCTTGAGGCTGATGCCGCGTTCGATGGCCCGCTCGGCAGTGCGCTGATAGATCGGGGGCACCGCACAGTAGACAGTCGGCGGCGTCTTCTTGGCGGCGTCCAGCACCATGTCCACATCGAAGGCGGGGAAGATCACCAGCCGGGCCTGCTTGAGGATCCCGTAGGTCAGGAAGAGTGTCATACCGAAGGCGTGGAACATCGGCAGGATCGCGTAGAAGTTCTCCTTGCGGTACTGGGCGCCGTGCATCCAGGCCTCGCCCTGCAGCGCATTGGCATACAAGTTGAGATGGGTCAGCATCGCTCCCTTGGGCAGGCCGGTGGTGCCCGAGGTGTATTGAATGACGGCCAGATCGTTCACCGTCGGACGGGGGTGGTCGGTGGCCAGGGGGGCGGCGCCGAGCAATCCCTCCCAGGGGGTGGTGCCGGCAACCTTTGCGGTGAGCTTGCTGCGGGTCTTTTGCAGGCTCGGCAGCGGCAGCCCCAGGGCGAGTCGCTTGACGGTGGGGAAGGCCTTCAGGAGGTTGACCGAGATGATGGTGGGTACCCGAACGTCGCTGGGCATCTCCTGCAGCTTGGCGACCGCGACATCCCAACAGATCGCCACCTGGGCGGCGTGGTCCTCAAAGATGTGGCGCAGCTCGCGCTCGGTGTACAGCGGGTTGTGCTCGACGACGATCGCGCCGAGTCGCAGTACCGCGTAGAAGGCGATGACGTGTTGGGGGCAGTTCGGCAGGACCAGGGCCACCCGGTCGCCAGCTCGAACGCCGAGCCGGCGCAGGCCCTCAGCAGCGCGGGAGATCTGATCCCCCAGGGCGGTGTAGGTGGTGGTGCGTCCGAAGAAGTCGCAGGCGATGGCGTCTCCGGCCTCGGCCACTGATCGTTCGTACAGTCCTACGAGCGACTGCGTGGGGAGTTCGATCTGAGCCGGTACACCCGGCTGGTAGTGCTTGATCCATGGTGCATCCACGCTGAAGACCCTAGCCCGAACCATGCCGGGACGGGTCGTGACGCGACGAACAGAGGCTGCGCTGGTGTCCTGACTGGCTGGAGTCGACAGGAGGCGGTTTTACCGGCACTATTAGTCTGCGCGATTTTGGCGTAAATGTAGTGGAGTAACGTTTTACCAGCCGCCATGGGCATATTGACTGCGGCGATCATTTACCCACGAACCTGTTCTCGGGGACACCGCTGATGCCAGAAATCGGGACATGGGGCGAGGTCGTTGGGTGGGTCTGGAGAAGCCTGCCGCCGTACGGCCAGGGGTGTTGAGGCGGAACGGGCCACCCCCACCGGTCAATGCTAGGACATTTTATCATTGTGCTGTGCGGACAAACTATCCCATTTCTGTAACACTCCATTAATCCCTTAGAATGCGCTTTCAGCGTCAAAGAATGACGCGCGGCGCCACGAGCGCCAGCAATGCAAGGAGGAACATGAACCTAGCCGCCACGGGTCTCCCACCCTTGGAGACGCTCGGTGCGACGAGCTGGACGATCATGGTGGTCATCGCCGTCATCGCGCTGGTAGCACTCGGAATCGCAGGAATTCTGGCCCGCAAGGTGCTCGCCGCCGACGAAGGCACATCGTCGATGCGGGACATCGCCCAGGCCGTACAAGAGGGGGCCTCGGCGTATCTCGGTCGCCAGTTCCGCACCCTCGGCATCTTCGCCGTCTTGGTCTTCGGTCTGCTGTGGCTGCTGCCGGCGGAGGCGGACAACGAGATGGGGATCAAGGTCGGACGCTCGGTCTTCTTCCTCCTCGGCGCTGCCTTCTCGGCGGGGATCGGCTTCCTCGGCATGTGGCTGGCCACCCGGGCCAACGTCCGCGTCGCTGCGGCAGCCAACGAGACCGATGGTCGCGCCAAGGGCGCCAAGATCGCGTTCCAGACCGGCGGCGTGGTCGGCATGAGCGTGGTGGGCCTGGGACTGCTGGGTGCATCGGTCGTGGGGTTGCTGTTCGGCACATCAGCACCCGGCGTCCTGGAGGGCTTCGGCTTCGGCGCCGCTTTGTTGGCGATGTTCATGCGTGTTGGTGGCGGCATCTTCACCAAGGCCGCTGACGTCGGCGCCGACCTAGTCGGCAAGGTCGAGCAAGGCATCCCCGAGGACGACCCGCGCAACGCAGCCACGATCGCCGACAACGTTGGCGACAATGTCGGCGACTGCGCCGGCATGGCTGCCGACCTGTTCGAGTCTTATGCGGTCACCCTGGTGGCCGCCCTGATTCTGGGCAAGGCGGCCTTCGGCGAACAAGGCCTGGTCTTCCCGCTGTTGATCACCGCCATTGGCGCGTTGGTGGCCGCTTTGGGCATCTTCATCACCCGGGTGCGTGGCAATGAGTCCGGCTTGGCCGCCATCAACCGCGGCTTCTACATCTCTGCGCTGGTGGGCGTCGTGCTGGCCGTCATTGCGGCCTTCGTCTATTTGCCCAGCACCTTCGGTGCGATCCCTGGGATCAATAAGGAACTGGTCAACCACGCCGCTGGTCTGCCGATCCTGTCCAACCCGCAGATGGTCGCCTCCTTGGCCGTCCTGATCGGTGTGGTGTTGGCTGGCGTGATCCTATGGCTGACCGGCTACTTCACCGGCACCACCTCCAAGCCCACGCTGCACGTGGCGCGCACCACGCTCACCGGTGCGGCGACCGTGGTGCTGTCCGGCATCGGCGTCGGCTTCGAGTCCGCGGTGTACACCGCCGGCATCATCGCGGCCGCCATCTGTGGCCTGTTCCTGCTGGCCAATGGCTCGGTGGCCCTGGCCCTGTTCCTGGTGGCGCTGGCCGGCTGTGGCCTGCTGACCACGGTGGGCGTGATCGTGGCCATGGACACCTTCGGTCCGGTTTCGGACAACGCTCAGGGCATCGCCGAGATGAGCGGTGACATCAGTGAAGAAGGCGCCCAGATCCTCACTGACCTGGACGCCGTGGGCAACACCACCAAGGCCATCACCAAGGGCATCGCGATCGCCACGGCAGTGCTGGCAGCCACCGCGCTGTTCGGCTCCTACGCCGATGCGGTCACCACGGCGATGTCGAAGATCACCAACACCCAGATGCCTGATGTGGTCGCGGCCATGATGGAGTACAACATCATCTCTCCGGTGACTCTGGTGGGTGTGATTCTCGGTGGGGCCACGGTGTTCCTCTTCTCCGGTCTGGCCATCGACGCGGTCACCCGTGCTGCCGGTGCGATCGTGTTCGAAGTGCGTCGCCAGTTCCGCGAGTTCCCCGGCATCATGACCGGCGAGACTCGTCCCGAGTACGGCAAGGTCGTCGACATCTGCACCCGCGATTCGCTGCGGGAATTGGCCACGCCGGGTCTGCTGGCGGCGTTCGCGCCGATCGCGGTGGGCTTTGGTCTGGGCGTCGGCCCGTTGGCTGGCTTCTTGGCCGGTGCCATTGCCACCGGCGTGCTGATGGCAGTGTTCCTGGCCAACTCCGGTGGCACCTGGGACAACGCGAAGAAGATCATCGAAGACGGCAACCACGGTGGCAAGAACAGCCCCGCTCACGAGGCCGCCATCATCGGCGACACCGTCGGCGATCCGTTCAAGGACACCGCTGGCCCGGCCATCAACCCGCTGATCAAGGTCATGAACCTGGTTGCGCTGTTGATCGCCCCGGCCGTGGTCGCTCTCTCGGTCGGCCCCGGTGCGAACCACCTGGCTCGCATCCTGATCGCCATGCTGGCAGCGCTCATCGCTTTCGGCGCCGTGATCATCTCCCGGTTCCGGGCCGCGCGGGTGGACCGCACGGGCACCCTGGAGCCGGAGGCCTACGAGCTGATGATTCATGCCGGAGAGGTGATCGAGGAGGCCGGAAAGGTCACCAAGGACGCCGCCGAGGCCGCCGCCAGCCCGACCAGCCAGTCCTGACCCAGCACGACCTTCGGGGGCCGGTTCCTGCGGGAGCCGGCCCCCGAGGCATTTTCCACGAGCAATGAGTGACCGTCAGCGTGCCTGGCTAGCATGAAGGCGAAGGGAGGGCGAATGGGCGAGCGCTGCGGCTGGTGTGGCACAGATCCGCTCTATGTGGCCTACCACGATGAGGAGTGGGGCATGCCGGAGCGTGATTCCCGAGCCTTGTTCGAGAAGCTGTGCCTGGACGGCTTTCAGGCTGGCCTGGCCTGGATCACCATCCTGCGCAAGCGGGAGGCTTTTCGGGAAGCCTTCGCCGGGTTCGACCCCGACATCATCGCCGAATGGTCACAGCCCCAGGTCTCCGAGTTGGTGACGAATGCCGGCATTGTGCGCCATCGCGGCAAGATCGAGGCGACGATCGGCAACGCCCGAGCCTGGCAGGCCATCGAGGCCGAGTATTCCGGTGGGTTCACCGAGTTCATCTGGAGCGCCGTCCAGGGGGTGCCGGTTCAGCGTGGACTCACCGACCTGAGTCAGGCTCCGGTCACCGATCCAGCCACCGACCAACTATCCAAACGACTCAAGGCGGCCGGGTTCCGGTTCTGCGGTCCGACGATCGTGTACGCCTTTGCCCAGGCCGTGGGCATGTTCAATGATCATCTGGTGAGCTGCCCGGCTTATCAGCGTTGCCTTTCGGCGGCTTGACCGTGGTCGGACGACTCTGCAGCCGCCAAAGGATCATTCCGGCGGCAAGGATCACCAGTCCAAGGACGCCTAGCGCCAGGCCAGCCCAGGTGGCCGGACTTAGGCTGTAGCGAAGCTGAACCGTTCCGCTGGCGCCAGCCGGGAGGGTGACGGTCGCCATCCCGTAGGTGCTGGAGGGATGCACCGACAGCGGTTGAGAGCCGATCGGGCCGTCGAGTTCGGCGGTGAAACCCGGGTAGTACAACGCGCCGAACTCCAGTTCGGCACCAGAGGCCGTTTCGACGGTGATGACCTGGTGAGATCCGGTGCGGGCGAAATCGGAGACCGTGGCCTTCCCACTCGCGACGCGCGGCTGGTTTCCGCGTGCGATGACCTTTTCGTAGACGCGGTTCGGATCGTTCAACTGTCGGGGCAGATACTCTCCGGAGGCGGCAGCCCGAGCGCCGGTCGGGAAACCATTGGTCAGACTTGCCGGATCCAGCGGCGGCTTGACGATGGCGTGCAACCAGGCCGGTGCGCAGGCCAGGAAGGTCACCGCAGCGATCACCGAGGTGGCCACCGCGAGGCGGCGTCGACTGCCCCGCGCGATGGCGCGGGCCGCAGTCGCGAAGCCGATTCCGGCCACAGCGCTCCAGGTGACGGCGACGATGAGCATCAGCCGGAAGGGGAACTGGATGGTCCAGATCGCGCGAGGCAGCACCTGCCAGGGGGTGAGGGAGCTGGCCATGATTGTGGCCACCAGTCCGATCACGGTGAACTGGACGACCAGCCGCCGGGTGCGGCCCAGGCGTCGACTCAGCAGCAGGGCGGTGACGACTCCGATCAGCGCCACCAGGCCCACCTCGGCGCGAACGTGCCCGTCCACGGAGAGCGGGAGCCCGAACAGCAGCTGAGTGATCGAGATGGTCCGCTTGGGGGCTTGGTTGGGGTATTTGGTGCTGAACAAGGAGTTCGGGTCAAAGACGTTGTAGAGGCCGGTTCGTGCCGCTTCCCCCAGGGGCAGGACGAAGACCGCACTGAGACTGACCGCAAGCGCGACCGCCACACCGATCCCCAACCAGAATCGTGGCGAGCCCAACGCGCGCGGGTTGAAGGCCACCAGCAGCACGCAGACCGCGGCGGCGAGCGTGGCGCTTAGTTGGTGGCTGAGCACCAATCCGGCGGCGGAGACGCCGAGCAGGCTGGCCGGCACCCACCATTCCTGGAACCGGTTTCCGGTTTCGTTGAGCAACCGCCACAGCCCCAACAGCACGAGCGGAAAGAAGACGAACGCCAGGACTTCGCCCTGCGCCTGCCGAAGCCAGATGTCGGTCAAAAAGTAGGGATGAGCCACATAGCAGGCCGCCGCGAGGAAGCCGGCCAGGGCGGAGGAACTCACGTGGTGAACCAGGGCATACATGGCCAATCCAGCGCCCACAATGCTCACCACCAGCAAGATGTTCGTCGCCACGGCCCAGTTGTGGACCACCAGATACGCCGCGGACGTGATCCACGCACTTAGCGGCGAGTAGAAGACGTCGGTGCCGAGCCCGAATCCACCGAAAGCTTGCGGATCGACCTGAGCCACGAGCTGGCCGTCGGCCCAAGCATTGACGGTTCCAAAGGAGCGAAATAGGTGGAAGGGCAGGTCCTGCCCGTGGGCAACCGTGGCTCGCAGAGCCGGCGCGGCGACCAGAATCGAAAACGCGGCTGTCGCTGCCGCGGCCACCCAAGGGGCGATTTTCTTCGTCAATAGACCGATCCGTCTCCATGGGGTGGGTGGGCTGTGGTGGGTGGGCTGTCAACCATCTAACTCCCTCGCTCAAGAGGCCTGGGAAAGGGGCCGGATTGCTCCGTGAAAGCGGTACGGCCGGGCGGGTGCCGAGGCTTCCGGTGGCCGTCCCTGCTGGCCGGGCCGAAGCCTCGGCGGGGATAGCATGATCCGGTGATCAGGGCTCGGCGGTGCGGGGGTGAAGTGACTGCCCGGCGTCGCTGCGCGGCATGAAGCGGCCGCGCTGGCTGAGCCCGGTTTGGTTGGTGATCGGCGCCATCGTCTCGGTACAGGTGGGTGCCGCCTTCGCCAAGTCCTTGTTTGAATTGGCTCCGCCCACCGCCATCGCCTGGTTGCGTATGGCCGTGGCGGCGGTGGTGCTGATGCTGGTGGCGCGTCCGCGCCTGACCGGACGCGGCTGGGCCGAGTGGCGGGTGGTCATCGGCTACGGCATCGCTCTGGCCACGATGAACTGGGCCATCTATATGTCCTTCGCCAGAATTCCGTTGGGATTGGCAGTCACCATCGAGTTTCTAGGACCGCTGGCGCTGGCCTTGGTGGGCTCTCGCCGCGCGCTCGACCTGGTTTGGGTCGCACTTGCCGGAATCGGCGTGGCCCTGCTCGGCGTGTTTCCGGTCACCGTGGACTGGATCGGTGTCGGCTTCGCCCTTCTAGCCGGCGCGGGCTGGGCGGCCTACATTCTGCTGGGACGACGCACGGGAGTGTCCTGGTCCGGGGTCACCGGGGTCAGCATGGGTGCGGTGGTCGGCGCCACGGTGTTCCTGATCCCGGGAATCGTCACCGGTGGCAGTGCCCTGCTGCAGCCGAAGGTGCTGCTGTTGGGGGCCGCGGTGGCGATCATGAGTTCGGTGATCCCCTATGGGCTGGAGATGGTGGCATTGCGCAGCATCTCGCCAGGGGTCTTCGGCATTCTGATGAGCCTGGAACCGGCGGCGGCCGCCTTGGCCGCCTTGGTGATCCTTGGTGAGCAGCTCGGCTGGGTAGAAATCGTCGCTATGACGTGTGTGATCGTCGCCTCAGCCGGGGCCACCCGGACGCTGGGACGGCAGTCCCCACCTGAGGACCTGCTGCCTGGATAGTGCGACTGGTGCAGTCCATGCGTCCGCACCGGGTCTGGCTTCACTCCAGGCCTGCTGTCCCCAGATCGGCCGGGCTGCGGACGCCGGCCTCGGTGAGGGCGGCCAGGCCGTGCCGCAGCAGCCATCGCTGCACCGCCCAATGCTGGTTTGCACGAGTGTCGCCGGTGATGCGAATGGTCATCGACATCGGCGAGACGGCGGTTACACCCACGACAGTGGGGGTGTTGATCAGCATCGCCTGCATGTCGGGATCCTCCGCCGCGGCGGTGGCCACCTTCTCCAGAATGGCAATGGCGCGATCCGGGTCTTCGCCGTAGGCGACCGGGATATCGACGATGGCGGTCGACCATCCTTGGCTTTGGTTGCCCAGCCGCAGGATCTCGCCGTTGCGCACGTACCAGATCGTCCCGGACGCATCGCGCAGCCGGGTGACCCGCAGTCCGAAGTCTTCCACGGTGCCGACAGCGGTGCCGGTATCGATCACATCACCGACCCCGTATTGATCCTCCAGCAGCATGAACATGCCCGAGAGGAAGTCCTTCACCAGGCTTTGGGCGCCAAAGGCGAAAGCGATGCCGCCCACTCCGGCGGAGGTGAGCAGCGGGGCCAGCGGCACGCCGAAGATGGCCAAGATGGTCACCAGCGCGATGACGGTCAAGGTAACGGTGATGACACTGGAACTGACCGAACCGATGGTGGCGGTGCGCTGTTCGTAGCGTTCGTCGTTGACCATCGCCACGGATTCCCAGATCATGTCGGCGCGGCTGGGCCCGTTCTCGCGGCGCTTCCGGGCACGCTCCAAAGCGTGTTTGGTGACGCGCCGGACCACGCGGATCAACAGGAAGCGGCTCACCACGGTGACCACGACCACCAGCAGGACCGATACCAGGTCACCGATGCTCAACCAGTCGGGCAGATTCATGCCCCCATTTTGTCCGATCCGGAATGCTCAAGGGGGATCGGCGCGTTTCAGCAGGCGTGAAACTGGTATCGATCACTGCTGGGCTTTCCCACCCGTCCGGGAGCCGACGTCTTGGCGACGCGCTCGCCCAGAGCACCGTGGCGGCGTTGGCCGATCGAGGCTGTTCCGCGGAGGTCGAGCAGGTGGAGTTGCGCCTGCTCGCAGACGACCTCGCCGCGGCCTTGACCCGACGGGAGGTATCGACGGCTTTGCAGAAGGCGCAGGAGGCGGTCGTGGCCGCCGATGGCGTGATCGCGGTGACCCCGGTGTACAACGGCTCCTATTCGGGTCTGTTCAAGTTGTTCTTCGACGCTTTGGATCCGCGGTCGCTGATCGGGCGCCCGACGCTTCTAGCCGCAACCGGCGGCAGCCAGCGTCACTCCCTGATGGTGGAACACACCATGCTGCCGCTCTTCTCCTTCCTGAAGGCAGACATCAGCCCACTGCCGGTGTACGCCACCAGCGCGGATTGGAACGACGCGGCCGAGCTGGAGTTTCGCATCGCGCGCGCCGCAGACGCCTTTGCCCAACGGATCAATCAGGCGCACCCGCTCAAGGCGTTGCCGGAACCCGCCGTCCCCAACTACGACGACCTTTTGCACGGCTGAGCTACTTCTTGACGCCTTTCAGGCTGCCGGTGAGACCGCCGGAGGGCGATCCGGCGGCGCACACGATCCGGTGATCGGGAACCTGTTCCCAGGAACTCGTCGCTGCTTGGAACCGCAGGATCTCGTAGCGCGACTTGCCCGGATCCAGCCCCACGAACTTGGTGAATCCCTTGACGCACACATCGGTGTACAGCTTGTCGAGTTGCTTCTGGGTGGGAGTCTTCTTGCTGGTCCAGTTCTTGGCGGCATAGACCTCGTAGTAATGCTTGGTGTCGCAGGCGGTGAGCTTCACTCCGATGCCGCTGGCCGGCGGCTGTTGAATACACTCTCCGACTTGGGGGAACACCAGGTTTCGGCCCTTGATGCTGCCAGTGATCGAAACGGCATCTGAGCCGGCAAGGCAGGCCAGTTTGTGCGTGCCGGGGGTGTCCCACTGAGCTTCGATCGGGCCGAGGAAGGTCAGCGAATAGGGGCTGGATTGGGCATTGACGCCCACGAAGTCACGGAAGATGGCTGGGCACTCTTCGGCGGCCTGGGCGCGTAGTCCGGCTTCGCCGGGATACCGCTCGGCATCGATAGGCACGAGCCCGGCGACCTCCCAATAGTGCGCCTTGGCGCAGTCGGTGATCTGCAGGGACTGGTCGAGTCGCGTGGTGCACTGTCCGGCGCTGAGCTCAGCCAGCGGAGGCTTCGCGCTGACGGAGGGATTGGCCTGCGGAGCCGCGCAGCCGCTGATGGTCAGCAGTATCGCCGCTACCGCGATCCGTGCTCTCATGTCAGCCTCCCGATGGCACACCCTACCTGCGCGAGCCCGCAGCCTCCCAGCAGTGGTCGCCCCACTAGGCTGGCCGGTGATGGAACTTCGCGAGGTGCTTTTTCCGCCCGGTGCGACCAGGCATGACTGGATCCTGGACGCAACGATGGCGGGCGCCATCGCGCTGCTGACCCTGCCGCCCTATGTCATGCGCGGTCTGAATGAGCAGGTGAATGTGCCGCAGGTCATTGCGGCAGTTCTCATGGTGCTGCCGGTCGTGCTGCGTCGGCATTCCCCGATTCTGATGCTGGCCGGCGTGACTGTGGCCGGAATTCTGCAGTTGTTCGTCGCCAGCGCCCCGATGGCCACCTTGGCGGTGGTTCCGATGGTGGCCTACACCATGGCTCGGTGGATCCCCGGAACCGAGGCGCGCTGGGTTGTTGCGATAGGCGGCATCGCTTCGATCCTGGGACCGGTGCGCTGGATCATCGACGATCCGGCCTACATCAGCCTCAAGACCTTGCTGTCACTGGTGCTGGCCTGGTCGGTGTGTATCGGGCTGGTGATCACTCCCTATGCCATCGGACGGCGGGTCCGAGAAGCGGTTGCCGCTGATCAGGACCGGGTGGAAGCAGCCGAGGAGCGCTATCAACGCCTGTTGGACGAGCGGGAGCAGGCCGCCCGACTTGCCGAGAGCAAGGCGCGCAGCCAGATCGCGCGTGAGCTGCACGACATCGTCGCTCACTCGCTGTCGGTGATGATCGTGCAAGCCGAAGGCGGCAAGGCCGCGGCAGCCAAGCGTCCGGAGGCGGCTGGGGAAGCGCTGACCACCATCGCCGAAACCGGACGTGAGGCGCTCAGCGAGATGCGCCGCATCGTCGGGGTGCTGCGCGATGAACCCAACCAGGGACAGGTCGACTTCGCGCCTGCACCCACTTTGAGTGATCTAGCCGAGCTCGTCGAACGGGCCTCGGATCGAGCCAGTCTGGAAGTGCGTGGACAGCCTCCGAAGGTCTCTGCGGCGCTGGCTTTGACGGTGTACCGCGTGGTGCAGGAGGCGCTGACCAACTTCTTGAAACATGCCGGCCCCGAGGCCACCGCCCAGGTGACGGTCACCTACGGCATGCGCGACATCACTCTCGACATTCTCGACAACGGCGCAGGCGCGAGTGCCGACGACGGCCAGGGCGGGAGCTCGGGCCACGGGCTGCGCGGCATGAACGAGCGGGTGGCCTCCATGGGCGGACGCCTGCTCACCCGATCGCGTCCCAGTGGCGGATTCCAGGTGACCGCCGTGCTGCCGCTGCGAACCGGTCAATGAAAGGAAGTAACTCATGAATCCCATCACGCGGGTCTTTCTGGCCGATGACCAGGCCTTGGTGCGCAGTGGATTCCGCATGCTCATCGAGGCCGAGGACGACCTCCAGGTCGTGGGGGAGGCCGCCGATGGCGCCGCCACGGTGGAACAGGTGGCTCATACTCCCGCCGACGTGGTGCTGATGGACATCCGGATGCCGGTGATGGATGGCGTGGAGGCCACGCGGCGGATCGTGGCTGCCGGGGTGCCCACCCGAATCCTGGTGCTGACCACCTTCGACCTGGACGAATATGTGTTCTCGGCGTTGAAGGCCGGTGCGTCCGGCTTCATGCTGAAAGACGCTCGTCCCGATGATCTGCTGAACGCGATTCGTACCGTCGCCGAAGGCGAATCGGTGATCGCCCCCTCAGCCACCCGGCGGCTGTTGGATCACGTGGTTCCAACCTTGCCGACCAATCCCGAAGGCGAGGATGGACGGTTGGAACTGCTCACCGAACGAGAACGCGAGGTACTGGTCGAGATCGCCGCCGGAGCCACGAATGCCGAGATCGGTGCGAAGTTGTACATGGCCGAGGGCACGGTGAAGACCCATATCGGGCGTCTCTTGGCCAAACTGCAGTGCCGTGACCGGGTGGGTCTGGTGTTGTTCGCCTACGAAACCGGCCTGGTGCGCCATGGCTGATTGCGGCATCAACTTCTCAGACCCTTGGCAGGAATCTGCACGCAGATCGAGATCTGGGAGCTCAGAAGGTGCTTCGACACTGATCTGAGAGCAGGATTCGGTCACCGTGGCGTGACGGAGTCAGCGGGGATAGCCGAAGTCCTGCGTCCAGTAACTGCCGTAGGGGCCGCCGCTGGCGTAGCCGACCCCGAGTTGGGTGGTGCTGCGCGACATCAGGTTGAGGCAATGCCCGGGGCTTTCCAGCCAGGCGGCCACGACGGCGGATGGCTTCGGGTAGCCGGCCGCAATGTTTTCGGAGAGGGCGCTCCAGCGGTAGCCGGTCTGCGTGATTCGGGTCGCGAAGCTGGTGCCGTCCTTGCTGGTGTGGGAGAAGTAGCCCCGCTTGGCCATATCGCGGCTGTGCGCCCGGGCGGCGTAGCCGAGTCTTCCGTTCCAGCTCAGCGGCGGGGCGGCGGGCATCGCCTTGCTGCCGCAGGTCCGGGCGTGAGCTCGGGCGGCGTTGGTCGCCCGAAGCACCTCAGCCTCGTAGCTGCTGGGGGTGGTGGCCGGTGCGGTGAAGCGGATGGTGCGTGCGGTTCGATACTTCCGCGTCTTGGTGCGTAGCCATACACGGACGGTGCCGGCGGCGTGGCGAGGCGCCGTGACCACGATTTTGGTGGTGGAGACATGAGTGATGCGGGTCGCTTTGGTGGAGCCGAAGAGGACTGTTCGCACCAGGTTCAGGTGCCTTCCGCGGATGGTGACCTTCGTGCCCCCGGCAACCGTCGCCGTGGACCGACTCAGGGCGGTCGCAGTCGGCTTCGTGGCGGCCTGCGCGGACTCCGGTGCCAGCCACAAGCCCGCAGTGAGCACCACACTCACCGCCAGAGCAATGATTCTCCGATCGCCGAACACACCAACTCCCTCGTCGTAGGCCAGCACCTCAGCCTAACCCCGCGAGTTCGGTTCCCTCAGCTTGTCGCGGGCTTCGACAAGCTCAGCCAGCAGGGGTGGGGTCCAGCCGGTGGGTCTTTCGTCCGCTGAGCTTCGGCGGGCTCGGTCAGCGGGACTGTGGGGCTAGCCGGTGGGTCTTTCGTTCCCTGAGCTTGTCGAAGGGTTGGTGGGGGCTGCGACAAGCTCAGCCAGCGGGGGCTGGTGGGGCTGTGGTGTCCCGTTCCCTGAGCTTGTCGAAGGGGACCGCCAGGTCAGCCGAAGAGGGCCTGCGTCAGGGCGGACGGATTGTGTTGGTAGGTCTCCAGGGGCAACTCGCCGCTGCTGAGGGATTCCAGAATCTCGGTCAAGCCTTGATTCGCCGGGGTGGCGACACCGACCTGGCTGCCGTAGTGGGCCACGGCTCCGTTGAGGAAACTGACCTCAGTCCGGCCGCGGCCGGAATACAGATCGATGTGGAAGGAAGGCATCTTGTCGCCGCGGCCGCTGCCCAGGGCCTTGGTGAGAGCTGGTTGGGCGATGAATCGGGGGAGGCGTTTGGCGGCGAGCGCCAGGGCCCGCACCGGGGTTCCGGGTAGATCCACCGGGGCCAGTCCCAGCCCGGCCATCACGGCCAGACACTCCCGCAGCACCTGGATTTCGATGTTGTAGCTGATCGGGTCCGCGAACAGATTCGAGACGGGTTCGTTCAGGATCGCCGAGGTGGCATTGCCGGTGAGATTGGTCAGCAGCTTCGACCACTTCATGGCTCGGGGCTCGGGGAAACGCTGGGCCTGCAGCCCTGCGGAATTCAGTGCGTCGACCAACTGCTCGGCGATCGGATGGTTCATCGCGATACCGATGCCGCGCAGCTTCTCCTCCACCACCTGGCCGACCCCAGGCTTGCTCACTGCGGTGGTCACCGTTCCGGTGATGACTCGGTCGGCGCCCAGCAGATCGGCGATCAAGGGTTCGTTGGCCACTCCGTTTTGCAGGCTCAAGACCGCAGGCAATTCGGCGCCGGTCTCCACAAGCCCCCGGACGGCGGCCTCGGTGTCGAAGGACTTCAGCGCCACGACCACCGCGTCGTAGGCCTCGGCAGCCAAGGCTTCAGCAGCGGAGGTGTAGATGGCGACGTCGCGCACGGCCTCGGTCCGTCCGCCGCGAGTCAGACGCAGGCCTTCGGTGGCGATGACTTCGGCGGTGCGCTGTTGTTCGGTGAACCCCACGCGATGGCCGGCAGCGGCCAGGGAGCCGCCCACGTAGGTTCCGATGGCTCCTGCACCCAGGAACAGCAGCTTCATCAGGTCTCCTTCAGATCCTGCACAGCATGCCACAGCAGCAGGATCCGAATCAGCCGCGAACCACCCGAACCGACGTGGTCTTTGTCACCGGGGTGACTTTGGAGTTGCCGAGGTAGACGACCTTGAGCCGAGCCTTTCCAAGCCGAGTGAGTCGAGGGAATCGGAAGCTCACCTGGCCACGGTCGGCCTTGTCGAGCTGCACCGTCTTGACTCGCTTGCCATCCAAGTAGAACTGCACCGTCCCGGTCGGGCGGACCCCGGTGCTGGTGTACAGCCGGGCGGTGAGCAGTACGCGGGTCTTCTTGCGTACCGCGGTCGCGACCGAACGGGTTAACTTCGCCTTGCCCTTGGCCCGCACCACCCTGATCGTGAAGCGCACTTTCTTGGTCACCGACCGGTAGCGATAGGTCACCGTGATCCGACGGGTGCCGGTCTTCTTGGAGCTGAAGCCGGACACCTTGACCGATTTGGCCACGCCCAGCTTTCCCTGGTCGAAGCGCGCCGTGGCCGACAGCCGCTTGCGATCGAAGCGGCTTCCCACCGCCCAGTTCTTGCGAGTCGGGTGGGCGCTGAAGCTGAGCAGCTTGGCCCGCGATGGCGATTTTGAAAGCAGGCTGCTGTAACGGTCATACACCTCGAGGACGGAGGCCACATTGGAGGTGATGTAGGACGAGGTGGCGGCGGAGGCCGGATTCTTGACCGCCGTGTCCGGGACGGCGACATTGCCGAGCTGAGTGAGAACCAGAGTCCTCTTCGACCGGTACTGGTCGCGCAGGACAGCGGCGTGGAACAGCACCCCGGCCCGTCGCAGATGCGAGGCGTCCGAGATCAAGGTGTAGCTGGTGATGCCATGGGCCTTCATCACGGCGACCGAGTACCAGGCATTACTCACGGTGCTCGCCGAACGAGGCTCCAGCAGCAGGCGGGCCGGATTGATGCCGGCCGCCACCAATTGGAGCCGCATCTGTTCGGCCTCAGTGGGTTTGCTGTCCGTGGCCTTGCCCCCGGTCAGCACTGCAACCGAGGTCGGATGGGTAGTCAACGCGGAGGCAGCCAACTCGGTGCGCTTCTTCAACTCAGAAGAGTTCCCCGAGCCGAGCACGACGAAGGCGTGGCGGCGGGTGGGGAGATTCCGCGGTGTGGCGTAGGAGTACCGCTGCGCGGTCAGGGCTCCGTCCCACGAGCGGAGGAAGGTCCGCCACAGCTTGGCTTCGAAGGTTGAGCGCGACTTCACCTGCTTCAACGCCAGTTCCAGCTCGGTGGTTCGCCCGGCTTGGTGAAGGTAGAGCATTCGGGCACGCAGGGACGGCAGGCTCAGCTTCGTCAGCGGATTCGTCGCCGCCTGCGCCGAGGAAACCGGGGTAGGGAGAAAAGCGCACAACACTGCAAGCAGGACAACGACAATGATTCGACGATTGAAGCGACTCATCGAGGTGCGAATTCCTTCCGGGTCAGCGGGCATTCCTCGAGCAGGGACGCTCGAAAACAGCCGGGTCTTTGCGGCAGGGTACATCCCCTGGATGAACGGTCGGCGCGCCCGGTCCGGCCGGTACCGGTAGTGTCACTGGCTGACAAGGAGATCTCATGAATGCACCCATCGACCCGCTGGAGGCCGCCGAGCCTCGCGGCATCCTGGTCTTGCGCACCCTCGCTATGCCGGCTGACACCAATCCCTGGGGGGACGTCTTCGGGGGCTGGCTGCTGTCGCAGATGGACATCGCCGCCGGTCTGATGGCTGGTGAGGTGGCCAAGGGACGCTCGGCCACGGTCTCGGTTGAAGGCGTGGTGTTCCACCGTCCGGTCTCGGTGGGGCAGACCGTCGCCATCCATGCCGAGCTGATCAAGGTGGGACGCAGTTCGATGGAGATCCGCCTGGAGGTCTGGGCGCGGGACCTGGTGCATCGCTATGAGGCCGACCAGGCATTTGTCGCGTCGGGGGTATTCCACTATGTCGCCGTTGACGGTGATGGCCGACCGCGAATGATTGACGACAATCCGGAGTTTTTCACTCGCTGAGGTGCGGCGCCTCGTGGCACCATGACGCCATCTGGAATTCGAGTTCCCTCCCCACGGGAAGAGAAATCGTCGGACCGCCTGAAAAGCCTTGATCCGCCGAATCAGGCAGCCCCCACTGATCAGTACTTGAGCAGCGGCTTCAACGTCCGAGTGCCCAAGGTGGCCAACTCGGCGACCTGGGCCAGGTACAACTCCGCGCAGGCCAAGGCGTCAGTGAGCGCATTATGGGCGGCATAGCGCGGCAACCCGTATTGGCTGCGGGCCGCATTGAGTCGCAGGCTTCCGGCCGGCGGCTCATCGTCGAAGCCGCGGCTGAGCAACTTGAACTGCAGAGCCATGGTGTCCACCACCGGGAATCGTGGCCGAAAGCCGTGGATCTGCTGGCAGGCATTTCCTAGGAAGCGCACTTCAATGGCGGCGTGGTGGGCCAACAGAATCCGGCCGTGCGCAGCGGTGAAGAAGATGTCGAGGGCTTCGGACGGAGTGACGGCGGCGGCCAGCGCGTCATCGGTGATGCCATGGACGGTGGCACTGTCGCCGACCTCACGATCCGGGCGTACCAGGACATGCCCGGCACCGGACAGGTCGATCTCCAACCCGTTGATCGGCACGAAGCCGATGCTCAGGATCTGATCTCGGCTGGGGTCCAAGCCTGTGGTCTCCAAGTCGGTGGCCAGCAGCGGAATGTCCTCCAGGGGCGTCTTCAGGCCGGGTGGCGGATCAACCACGTAGCGTTTCGCCGGGCCGTCGGGAAGATCGGAAGTGACCTGTCGCCAGGTGCGTGAGGTGAACAGCATTACGACATCAGGTGGGTCTGGTAGCGGTAGGCGAAGCCCTGTTGGGCTCGGCGGATGATTCCGAAGGCATCGCGGAGATGCTTCTTCTCCAGCGCCGACAAGTTGTCCGGGCTCACCGAGTTATCCGGACGGGCGCCGCCGGCGGCCTGCTGGGCCTGGTGGCGCAGCCGCAGATAGGTGATGAACTCGAAGGCCTCCAGCAGTGCATTCTCCGAGTCGGCGCTGAAGGCACCCGAGGCGCTGGCGGCGCGCAGCCGCTCGATGGTGTTCACCGCGATGATGCCGTTGGCCAAGGCGTACACCCGGGCCAGCTCCACCACACAATGCACCCCGGATTTCAGATCCAGCACAGCCCGGTGACTGCCGCTGCGTTCGAGTACGAAGCCTCGGAAGAATCCGATCGGGGGTTGCCGTTGGACGGCTTCGGCGGCCAGGTGACCCAGGAAGCGCGGCGAGCGTGGTGCCAGTGCGCGAATGGTCTCCCGCAGAGCCTCGGCCCGCTGCCCGCCGCCATGCACGCAGCGGAAATCGAAGAAGATCTGGGCATGCAGGACGGCTTCGGCCTCCGGTTCGGTGAGCCATTGATGGAAGTCGCTGGTCCAGGCGCGCAGGCTTTGCCGCCACCGCGGGTTGGTGGCCATCACCTCACCGGGGCAGCGCGGAAAGCCGCAGGTCTCCATGCCTGCGGTGACGTATTCGGCGAGGGCGGCGAAGTAGGGGTCGTGCTCGGCGGTGAGGGTGTCGTCCAGCAGAAGCACGTGATCCTGATCGCTGCCCAGCCCATGCTCGTAGCGGCCTTGTGAGCCCAGCACCAACCACTCATAGGGAACCGGGGGCGGGCCGAGTTCGGCTTCGGCGAGTTTGAGGAGTCGGTCGGTGATGGCGTCGCTGACGGCGGTGACCAGGCGGTGGATCTCGTCGGCGCTGGCGTCCTGCTCGACCAGTTGGGTCACCAGGAGTGGCAGGCGTCCGGTGACGGTGGCCAGACCTTCGGCCGACTCCTGCTTGGCAATATCGCCGACCAGGAAGACCGGGTTGGCGGTCTCCAGCCGCATCAGATCACCGGAGGAGACCAGTCCGATCAGCCGGTCGCCGTCCACCACGGGAAGGTGGTGGACATTGATGGAGAGCATCTCCAGCATGGCCTCCACCGCCAGCGCGTTGGGAGCGATGGTGGCCGGATCGGCGGTCATGATGGTGGTCACCGGTTGCTCGCGAGACACATTGCTGGCCACCACCTTGGAGCGCAGATCACGGTCGGTGAGGATGCCGCGAATGCGAGCTCCCTCGGTGATCAGCAGCGCCGACACCTTGTGCTCGGTCATCACCTTCGCCGCCTGCCGAATGGTCAGTTCTGGTGAGGCCGTGATCGGTTCGCGCTTGACCAGGTCGCCGACCCGGGTCTTCAGCACGATGCGTCCGGACGAATCGCCCTGGAGTTCGGCGACCGCCCGCTTCATCACGTCCTTCTGGCCGGTGTCGAAGAATTCGGCGACCTCCGGCTGCTCAGCAAGCAGCCAGTGGAACAAATCCCCGGGCATGACCAGCACCAGCGAATCCTCGATGGCCACGATCTGGTAGGCCGACGGTTGACGGCTGCGCACCGAGGAGGTTCCGAAGCTGCTTCCCGGGTCGGCGCGTTCGACGAGGTCCTTGCCGCCGCGATAGATGTCGACCGCTCCGGAGCGCAGGATGTACAGCGAGTTGTTCGCCGCGCCCAGCTCGATGATCGTGGTGCCGCGCCGGAAGTAGCGCAGGTGCAGCCGCCCCACCAGATCGTCCAGCACCTTCGCCGGAATCATGCTGTAAGGCGGGTGACTGCTCAGAAAATCGTGGATCTCGCGCAGTTCGACGTCCATTGCCAGAGTCTGGCATGCCGATCAGTTCGCGGGAACCTTTGCCGACGAATCTCCCCGGTGGCCGGCCGACAGTCGGCATCGGCACCCGCTGGTGCGGCAGCGACCCTAGGCTGAAGGTGCTCGACCGCGACGGAGGTGACATCGGTGACCGGTTCTCCGCTGCTGCGCCTGCTCGATGCCTCCCGTCGGGTTGCTGACCGCACGTTGTGGCAACACCTGAGTTTCGACCTCGTCCCCGGGGAGCGGCTGGTGGTGGCCGGTGCGTCCGGAACGGGCAAGAGCCTGCTGCTGCGCGGTATTGCTGGGCTGGACGAACTCGACGGTACCTGCGAGTTTCGCGGACGGCCCCAAGCCGAATGGTCGATGCCGCAATACCGGGCGCAGGTGATGTACGTGCCCCAATCCGGGGCCCTGGCCGGGGCGGTCGTGGCTGATGTCTTGCGTGCCCCGTTCGGGCTGGCGGTCAACGCCGGGCGGGCCTATTCGGAGGGTGCGGCCGAGAACCTGCTGGCAGTGTTGGGGCGCGATCCGGCGATGCTCGCCGCTGAGCCGGAGAACCTGTCCGGTGGCGAAATCCAATCGGTGCTGCTGGTGCGCGCTCTGCTCCTAGAACCCACCGTGTTGTTGTTGGACGAGATCACCTCGGCGTTGGACGCCGAGGTGGCCAAACGCGCCGAGGAGGTGCTCATCGACTGGGTCAACGCCGGCGAGCGGGCCCTGATCTGGGTCGGTCATGATCACGGTGGACGCCAGCGGATGGGAACCGCCAGTGTCGAGATCGGGGCGCGATCATGAACGCGGCTCCGATCAGCAATCTGCAACTGGCGTTGGCCGCCGGACTGCTGCTGATCTCTTTGGCCCTGTCGGGGTGGCTGCGGCTGGGATTGGGCAAGGACATCCTCATCGCTGCCGTGCGCATGGTGGTGCAGTTGCTCCTGGTGGGGCTGATCCTGGGCTGGGTCTTCACCCTGCAAGACCCCTGGCTGGTGCTCGGCATCGGGCTGATCATGACCTTCCTGGCCGCACACGCTGCGTCCCGGCGTCCGAAACGCTTCTATCCCACGTTGCTGCTGGACAGCTTCGTCTCCATCCTGGTCAGCTCCTTCCTGCTGTCGGGGTTGGTGCTGAACGGCATCTTGTTCGTCCAGCCGTGGTACGCCCCGCAATATCTGGTGCCGATTCTGGGCATGGTGTTGGGCAACTCCTTGACCGGGGTTTCGCTGTCGGTGGATCGGTTCATCGCCACTCTGGATTCCGGCCGCGGTCAGATCGAGGGCATGCTCGCCGTCGGCGCGACCCGCCGTGAGGCCGCGCTACCCGCCCTGCGTGAAGCATTGCGGGCCGGCATGATCCCCACCTTGAACTCGATGGCGGTGATGGGCATCGTCAGCCTGCCCGGCATGATGACCGGCCAGATCCTGGCGGGGGCCTCCCCGGAGAGCGCGGTGCGCTACCAGATCGTCATCATGTTCGTGATCGCCGCCAGCACCGCCCTGGGCTGCCTGCTCTCGCTGGAGTTCGCCTATCGCCGAATCTTCGACGTCCGGCACCGGCTGCGCTTGGAGAGACTGCGGGTCCGCGGCTAGCTGGTTGCGCTCGGTGCCCTTCGACAGGCTCAGGGAACGGGGTTGGCTTTTGGGTGCGGGGAGTTGGCCCTTCGACAGGCTGAGGGAACGGGGATGTGGTTTCGGGCATGGGGGGCTTGGTTTCGGGCATGGGGGTTTGGCTTCGGGCACCTCAAGGGAAGTGAGGACCGACTTCCGTTCCCTGAGCTTGTCGAAGGGCCCCGTCCGCACGGATATCGCTCGGACCAGCACCACGTCCGCACAGGATTCGTCCACTTTGTCCTGCGGCGCAGAGCTTCGAACAGCATTGGCGACAGCGATACGCTGCCCAGCAGACCCCCACGGAGAGGAACGCCGCGTGACCGACGAGTCGACCTTGACCACCAACATTTCGAACGTTGCGCTGATCTTCGAAGGCGGCGGGATGCGCGGGGCCTACACCTCGGCGGTGGTGCGTACCTTGCTGGCCGAACAGATCTACTTCGACTGGGTGGCGGGGATCTCGGCCGGATCGTCGAATCTGGTCAACTACCTCTCGCGTGATCCGGTGCGGGCCAAGAAGTCCTTCGTCGAGTTCGCCGAAGACCCCAACTTCGGCAATGTGGGTACCTTCCTGCGCGGCAAGGGGATGTTCAACGCCGAGTACATCTATGAGCACACTGCTGCTCCCGATGAGGCCCTGCCGTTCGACTTCGACACCTTCCGTGCCAATCCGGCTCGACGTCGGGTGGGTACCTTCGAAGCCGACACCGGTCGCAGCCTGTACTGGACCGAGGATGACCTGGACACCCTGCCCTCGGTGATGAAGCGGGTGCGGGCCTCCTCCACGATGCCGCTGATCATGCCGCCGGTCGAACTGGACGGCCATGTCTACCTCGACGGCGCCCTAGGTGAATCTGGTGGCATCCCCTTGGACGCCGCGAAAGCCGATGGCCTTGCGAAGTTCTTCGTGGTGCTCACCCAGGAACGCGACTACGTCAAGAAGCCGATCAAAAGCCCGTGGCTGTTCGATGCCTACTTCCGCAAGTACCCGGCCGCGGCCGAGGCCGTTCAGACCCGGCACCTGCGCTACAACCGCACCCGCCGTGAACTGTTCGAGCTGGAAGCCTCCGGTCAGGCCTACCTGTTCTTCCCCGACCGCATGGTGATCGAGAACGGCACCCGGAATGTGAATCAGCTCGCCGCCGCGTTCGCTGTGGGTACCGCTCAGGCTCGGCGCGAAGTGCCGAAGTGGCGGGAGTTCCTCGGTATCTGAGACGGTCGTGGCGAGGCGTCGTCCAGCAGGGAACGGGCATACCCTGGCCGGGTGCGAACGTTCACCGAAACCTTCCCTGGCCTGACTTTGACCACCCTCACCCTTGACGCCCCGCTGGACCACGCCCAGCCGGACGGCGAGACCATCGAGGTCTTCGCCCGCATCGCCACCGGCGACGGCGGTGCCGACAAGCCCTATCTGGTTTTCCTGCAGGGCGGACCCGGGCACGAAGCGCCGCGTCCGGGGTTGGTGCCGGCCAGCCCGCCGTGGCTGCCCCGGGTGCTGGCCGACTACCAGGTGGTGATGCTCGATCAGCGCGGCACCGGGCGCTCCACGCCGGTGGGTGCGCGGGTGGTCACCACCGAATCCGGGTTGTCGGCGCAGCCGACCGGCGCCCTGGCCGGACGCAGCACCTCCGCGCAAGCCGACTACCTCACCCATCTGCGTGCCGACGAGATCGTCAACGATGCCGAGTTGGTCCGCGAGGCGCTGGGTGCGAAGACCTGGACGTTGCTGGGTCAGTCCTTCGGCGGGTTCACCAGCGTGCACTACCTGAGCACGCATCCGGAGTCGCTGGCCGGGGCCCTGATCACCGGCGGGCTGACCGCTGTTCAACGACCGATCGATGACGTCTATGCGCTCACCTGGCAGATCATGATCGCCAAATCCGAGGACTACTACCGGCGTTTCCCCGGCGACCGGGAGCGGGTGCGCGAGCTCACCGCCTTGTGCGCCGCCGGGGCGATCACGCTGCCTAATGGCGATGTGGTTTCCCCCGATCGCTTCCGGACGGTGGGTCACCGCCTCGGCATGCAGGGCGGTGCCGAAGCGTTGCACTATCTGTTGGGCCTGAACCGCGAGTCGTCGGCGTTCGCGCACGACTTGGCGTCCACGATGCCCTTCGAGGGCCGCAACCCGCTGTATGCGGTGCTGCACGAATCCAGCTATGCCGATGGGGTGGCGACGCGCTGGTCGGCCGAGCGCACCATGCCGGACCGGGTACGCGAGGATGTGACGCTGCTGGGCGGGGAGCATATTCACCGCTCGGTCTTCGCCGAGGACACCGAACTGCGCGCCTTCGCCGAGGTCGCCGATCGGATCGCCGAGCACGAGTGGAACCAGCTCTATTTTCCCGACAAGCTCGCCCAGGCCGATGTTCCGGTGGCGGCTGCGGTGTACTACGCCGATGCCTATGTGCCCCACGAGTTCTCCATGGAGACCGCTGCGCTGCTGCCAGACTGCCGCACCTGGGTGACCAGCGAATATGAGCACAACGGGTTGCGCATGGACTCGGCGGTGATCGATCACCTGCTCGGCCTGCTGCACGCCAAGCGTTGGCTGTGAGCTCAGGTGGCGGGGTGAACGACCCGCAACGACACCGTTTCGGTGCTGGTAGTGACCTCGACCACTGAGCCGACACTGACCTGGCGTCCGCGCCGCGTCTCGACCTCCCCGTCGACCCGCACCGCATCATTGGCCAGCAACGCTTTGGCTTCGGCCCCATCACTGACCACATTGGCGAACTTGAGCAGTTGGCCCAGCCGGATCATGTCTTCGTCGGCGCCGATTTCGATATCCACCCTCACAGTGTCCACCCCCGGCAGCGCTCGTGGAAACGAGCCTGCTTGGGTCGCGTCTTTGGGGGCTTCGACAAGCTCAGCCAGCGGTGGTGGGGGCGAACCCGTTGCGATTCCCGTTCCCTGAGCTTGTCGAAGGGCCTCGCGAGCCGTGCCGCCGTTCCCTGAGCTTGTCGAAGGGCCGCTGCTGCTTCGGTTGCGTCTTTGGGGGCTTCGACAAGCTCAGCCAGCGGTGGTGGGGGCGAACCCGCTGCGATTCCCGATCGCTGAGCTTGTCGTGCGTTCCTTGAGCTTGTCGTGCGTTCCCTGAGCTTGTCGAAGGGCACCTCGAGCGTGCGCCGTTCCCTGAGCTTGTCGAAGGGCGACAAACCCTCAGCCGAGGATGGCCAGCGGAAGGTCGCCGCAGGGCACTCGCCGCGAGTAGCGCTGGGCTGCGATCAGGGTGCCGGGAGCCAAGGTGGGGTCGGCGGAGACGACCAAGCGTTGGTCGCCGTTGACGAGAACCGCATCGGTGCCACGGAAGGCCGGCAGGATCGCGGCTTCGAAGTCGCGCACCAAAATGTCGGCCCCCACCACGCCCACGAAGCCGCGATCATTGACGGTGGGTACGGCCACAGTGAGGGCATTCTCGCGGGTGCACAGAAAATCGACATAGGGCCCGGCGACATGCACCGCGCCGGTCTGGGCGGGAATCCGGTACCACTCGTTGGCGGTGTAGTCGACCGAGACATAACGGGCGGTGTCGAGTTGTTCGCGGTTCTCTCCCTGCCACCAGGACAGATACCACTGGGCGTCGGCCAAAACCCCAGGGGCGGCGACGAATCCGGCACCCATACAGGCCGTGGTGTCGAGCACCGAATGGGCCCAGGGTCGCACCTGGCGTTCCACGGCGGCGTAGGGGGACTCGGTGGTGATGTGCGGCCCGAGCACGGCGGCTTGCTTCTCGAGCATGGCGATCAGCGGATCGAAGAAGGCGACGACCGCCGCTGCGCAGCCGTCCAATGGCGTGGTCATAGCTGCCCCTCTCGGTAGCGCATCGTGGCTTTGATCGCCTCATCGATATAGCCGCGGGCAGCGGCGCGGGCGTCATCGCCGGCGTGGGCAGCCACTGCGGCCACGATTGTCTGGCGGTGGTCGGCAGTACGGCGGCGATGGCTGGGCTCAGCCAGGGCCAGCCGCATCAACACCCCGACCTCGGATTCCAGTCGGACGATTTCTCGAGCCAGGTGGGCAGAGCGCACGATCCCGGCCAGGGCGAGCGCGAACTCGGTTTCGTTGTGCCGCCAGGTGCTCACCTCGGCGTCTAGGTCAACCTCGAGGGTGCGCAGATCGGCGACGTCGGAGGCGTCGGCGCGCTCGGCGGCGAGTTCGGCGACTCCACAAAAGGCCACCAGATACAGCGCGGCCCGGTCGAACAGTTCGGTGCGGGGGATCGACCGCAGTTGTTCGGTGAGGTGGGTGTCGTCGGCCACAGCGGGCCGAGTGACGAAGCTGCCACCGTGTCGTCCGCGCACGGTGGTCACCAGGCCGTCCGACCGCAGCCCGACCAGGGCCTCGCGGGCAGTGACGGTGGCGACCCCGAGAAGCTGGGCCAACTCGGATTCGCTGGGCAGACGCTCACCGTCGGTGAGCAGGCCGGAGCGGATGGCCTCGCCGAGGCGCTGTTCGACCAGTGCGGCACGGCTGGCATCACCCAAGGGGGCGAACACCGTCGAGCGAACCCGAAAGGCCTTGCTGGTCGCGGTCATAGCCGGGATCGTAACCGGCGGCGGCACCTGGGGGTGCGGGATCGTAACTCAACTGTCCCACTCATTTACAGACCATTAACATATGGGCCCATATGTTTAGGCCATGTCGGATTTGGCCGTTGAACTCACCGGAGTAACCAAGCGCTACGGCGACGTGCGCGCCGTGGATGGCATTGATTTGTCGATCGCCGACGGCGAGTTCTTTTCGATGCTGGGCCCTTCGGGTTCGGGCAAGACCACCACCTTGCGCTTGATCGCAGGCTTTGAACAGGCCACCGCGGGAACGGTGAAGCTTGACGGTGCCGACGTCACCGGAAAGCCGGCCTTCCTGCGCGAGGTCAACACCGTCTTTCAGGATTACGCACTGTTCCCGCACATGAGCGTGCTGGAGAACGTCGCCTACGGATTGCGGGTACGCAAGGTGCCCAAGGCTCAGCGTCGGGAGCGGGCCATGGAGGCGCTCTCCTTGGTGCGACTGGACGGCTATCACGACCGACGCCCCGGCCAACTCTCCGGCGGTCAGCGGCAGCGGGTGGCGCTTGCCCGCGCCATCGTGGTGCATCCCAAGGTGTTGCTGCTGGACGAACCACTCGGCGCCTTGGATATGAAGCTTCGTGAGCAGATGCAGGTCGAACTCAAGCAGTTGCAGCGGGAGCTGGGCATCACCTTCGTCTTCGTGACCCACGATCAGGAAGAGGCGCTCACCCTCTCGGATCGCATCGCGGTCTTCCGCGACGGCAAGATCGTCCAGTTGGGAACTCCGGCCGAGATCTACCAACAGCCGGTCAATGAATACGTCGCCACCTTCGTGGGCACCTCCAATGTGCTCGATGACCAGACCAGTCGACGGCTGCTGCACAAGCCGGGAGTGCATGCGCTTCGTCCGGAGCGCATCTCGGTGTTGGACGACAAAGAGCCCGCGCCGCCGGGCCACCTGACCATGTGGGCGGTGATCACCGAGCGGATCTATCTGGGCTCGGCTCAGCGCCTGCACCTGCAACTCGATGACGGCACCGCCCTGATTGCCCGCGAACTTCACGACGGCTTCGACGCCCGTGGCAAGCGTGTGCGCATCCACTTCGATACCCAAGCGCCCATCCCCCTTAGCCAAGAAACGAAGGAGTGACCGTGAAGCTGAAGCTCAAAGCGCTCGTTGCGCTGTCCGCGCTCAGTCTGGTCTCACTGGCCGCGTGCGGTACCGGTGGCCAGACCAGTAGCGCGCCCACCGCCATGACCACCCTGGGCCCGATGGAAGGTGAGGTGTCGATCCTGGCTTGGCCCGGCTATGTCGAGGACGGCTCGAATGATCCCAAGGTGGACTGGGTCAGCGGCTTCGAGAAGGAGACCGGCTGCAAGGTCACTTCGAAGGTGTACGGCACCTCCGATGAGGCCCTCAACCTGGCCAAGACCGGCGAGTACGACGTGATCGCCGCCTCCGGTGACCTCTCGCTGCGACTGGTCGCCTCCAAGCAGGTCGCCCCGGTCAATACCGACCTGGTGCCCAACTACGCCGGCATCTACGACTTCTTGAAGAACACCGAGTGGAACACCGTCGACGGGGTCAACTACGGCATTCCGCACGGCTATGGCGCCAACTTGCTGATGTACAACGCCGACGTGGTCAAGCCGGCCCCAACCTCCTGGAGCGCGGTGTTCACCGATGCGTCCACGTACTCGGGCAAGGTGTCGGCCTACGATTCGCCGATCTACATCGCCGACGCAGCGCTGTACCTGATGAAGCACAACCCGGAACTGGGCATCACCAACCCCTACTCCCTGGATGAGAAGCAGTTGCAGGCGGCCGTCGAGTTGCTGAAGACCCAGCGCAAGGCCGTCGGCGAGTATTGGTCGGACTACCTGAAGCTGATCAGCGCCTTCGAGACCGGTAACACGGTGGTGAGCACCTCCTGGCAGGTCATCGCGAACTCCATCACCAAGGGCAATGTGAAGGCGATCCTTCCCGAAGAGGGTGCCACCGGTTGGAACGACACCTGGATGCTGTCCTCGACGGCCAAGTCGCCGAACTGCGGCTATGCCTGGATGAACTGGATCGCCAGCCCGAAGGTCAACGCTCAGGCGACGGAGTACTTCGGTGAGGCGCCCAACAGCAAGGACGCCTGCAAGTACACCTCGGACGCCACGTTCTGCACCACCTATCACGCTGGTGATGCCGACTACGCCGCCAAGTTGTGGTTCTGGCGCACGCCGACTGCCAAGTGCCTGGATGGGCGCGATGTGAAATGCACCGACTACTCGGAGTGGACCAAGGCGTGGACCGAGATCAAGGGTTGAGTCTGCGCACCCGCATCGCAGCGGGGCTGAGCCGTCACCCTCGGGTGCGGCTCAGCCTCCTGCTGGCAGCCCCGTTGACCTGGCTGGTCCTGGTCTACGTGGTTGCCATGCTGATGCTGCTGGTGACCGCACTGTGGTCGGTGGACTCCTTCACCGGAGACATCGTCCGCAGTTGGTCGCTGGACAACATCATTGAGGTGCTGACCGACAGCCTCTATCGCACCGTCACCCTGCGGACGGTGGGGGTTGCGGTCGCGGTCACCGTCATCGACGTGGCCATCGCACTGCCGATCGCTTTCCTGATGGCCAAGGTGGCGCGTCCGGCGCTGCGACAGGCGCTGGTGGTCGCCGTGCTGCTGCCGCTGTGGGCGAGCTACCTGGTGAAGGCCTTCGCCTGGCGTTCGCTGCTCTCCGACGGAGGCCTGATGGATTGGCTGCTGGCGCCGGTGGGACTGACCTCACCGGGCTACGGGTTGGTCGGGCTGATCCTTACCCAGGCCTACATCTGGCTGCCCTATGTGATCTTGCCGATCTTCGCCGGCTTGGAACGGGTGCCGGATTCGCTGTTGGAGGCCTCGGCTGATCTGGGGGGCGGAACCGCAGCGACCCTGCGCAATGTGGTTACGCCGCTGTTGGTTCCGGCGATCGTGGCTGGCTCGATCTTCAGCTTCTCCTTGACCCTGGGTGACTACATCAGCGTCAACATCGTGGGTGGGGCCAACCAGATGCTCGGCAACTTGGTCTATACCAATGCCGGCGCGGCCAACAATCTGCCGATGGCTGCGGCCATCGCGCTCATTCCGGTCGCGATCATGATGGTCTACCTGGGGGCAGCTCACCGCGTCGGAGCACTGGACAATCTGTGAGGAAACCATGCATCTGTCACTAGCTTTCCGCCGCACCCTGTACGTCATCGGCGCGGTGATTCTGGTCGGGATGTACATCCCGCTGCTGCTGGTCGTGATCAACTCGTTCAATCCCAATCAGTCGATGACCTGGCCACCGAGCGGCTTCACCCTGGAGTGGTGGGGCCGTGCCCTGACCAACCAAGGTGCCATCGACGCGGTGCTGACCAGCGTGGCGGTGGCCATCGCAGCCACCGCCGTGGCACTGGTGCTGGGCACCTTGTTGTCGATGGCCTTGCAGCGCTACGAGTTCTTCGGACGCAAGGCGGTGAATCTGCTGGTGGTGTTGCCGATTGCACTGCCCGGCATCGTCACCGGTATCGCGCTGAACAATGCTTTTCGTGGAGTGCTGGGCATTCAGTTGTCGGTGATCACGCTGATCATCGCTCACGTCACTTTCTGCATCGTGACCGTGTTCAACAATGTGCAGGCCCGCCTGCGTCGCATGGGCGGCCATCTGGAGGCGGCCTCTGCTGACCTGGGCGCGGACCTGTGGACGACCTTCCGCCTGGTGACCTTTCCGCAGTTGCGTTCAGCGCTGCTGGCCGGCGGGCTGCTGGCCTTCGCGTTGAGCTTCGACGAGATCATCGTCACGACCTTCACCGCCGGACAGGGCGTCACGACCTTGCCGATCTGGATCTTCAACAACCTGTTCCGCCCCAACCAGGCGCCGGTGGTGAATGTGGTCGCCGTGGTGATGATCGTGGTCTCGGTGGTGCCGCTGCTGCTGGCGCAGAAGCTCTCCGGTGATTCCGAGGCGCTGCACTGAACCTGCACCGAGTTCGGCCGAAGTGCCTGCCAGCGGGGTGGACAGCTGGCTAGCCTGAGGACATGGCGACCAATCACACCCCCGATTCAGACTCCGCCCTGCGACCCATGTTCAGCCGGACGGCAGCCTTGAGCAGGCCGGCGAACACCTTGTTCGACCGGGGCATGGCTCCCGAAACCGCCTACCAGATCATTCACGACGAGGCGATGCTGGACGGCAACTCCCGACTGAACCTGGCGACCTTCGTCGGCACCTGGATGGAGCCGCAGGCCCAACAGTTGTATTCCGACACCGTCGACAAGAACCTCATTGACAAGGACGAATACCCCTCCACTGCGGCCGTGGAAGAACGCTGCTGGCGGATCCTGGCCGACTTGTGGAATGCACCCTCCCCAGGCGATGCGCTGGGGACCTCCACGATCGGCTCTTCCGAAGCGGCGATGCTCGGCGGCTTAGCGATGAAGCGTCGTTGGCAGGTTGCCCGCAAAGCGGCTGGCAAGCCTTACGACAAGCCGAACCTGGTGATGAGTTCGGCGGTCCAGGTGTGCTGGGAGAAGTTTGCCGCCTACTTCGAAGTCGAGCCGCGCTATGTGCCGGTCACCGAAGAGCACCCGCTGTTGGACGGCCATGACCTGGCCAGCTACGTCGATGAGAACACCATCGGTGTGGTGGCGATCCTGGGGGTGACCTACACCGGTGCCTACGAGCCGGTCACCGAGATCGCTGCCGCGCTGGACCGAATCCAGGCCGACACGGGAGCGGATGTGCCGATCCACGTGGACGGGGCGTCCGGTGCCTTCGTGGCGCCGTTCCTGCAGCCGGACCTGGAGTGGGATTTCCGGGTGGAGCGGGTGGTGTCGATCAACGCCAGCGGCCACAAATACGGGCTGGTCTACCCCGGCGTGGGCTGGGTCGTGTGGCGCCAGGTGGACATGGTTCCTGAGGAGTTGATCTTCAAGGTGGCCTATCTGGGCGGTGAGATGCCGACCTTGGCGATCAACTTCTCCCGCCCCGGCGCTCAGGTGCTGCTGCAGTACTACAACTTCCTGCGGCTGGGCCGGGAGGGCTACACCGAGGTGCAGCAGGCCTGCCAGGACGTGGCGAAGTACCTTTCGGACGGGATTGGCGCCATGCCTGCCTTCGAGTTGCTGTCCGATGGCACCGATATTCCGGTCTTCGCCTGGCGGCTGATTGCCGGTTACACCGACAAGTGGGATCTGCACGACCTGTCCGGCCAGCTTCGGCAAAAGGGCTGGATGGTGCCGGCCTACCCCTTGGCCGACAACCTCGCCGACCAGACCGTGATGCGCATCGTCGTGCGCGACGGCCTGTCTTTGGACCTCGCCGACCAGTTGTTGGAAGCCATCGAGGCCTCCGTGTCGTACCTGGACAACCTGGAAAGCCCCATGCCCAAGGAAGGTCGCCCCAGCCCCGGCTTCGCCCACTAGCGGGCTTCGACAAGCTCAGCCAGCGGTGGTGGTGTGTGCCGGTTCGCTGAGTTCCAATTCCGTCCGGTTGGTTGAGGAGCGAACGAAGTGAGCGTCTCGAAACCCCCGTCATAGTCCCCGGATCGGCTTGGGTGGTTTCGAGACGGCCCTTTGGGCCTCCTCAACCAGCCGTGGTGGGGTCGCTCGCTGAGGTCCTAACCCCGTTCCCTGAGGTCCTAGCCCCGTTCCCTGAGCTTGTC
>JAEXAS010000015.1 GCA_023458095.1 Actinomycetes bacterium
CCCTCCAGGGCCTCGGCCTCAGCGATTGCTTGCTGCACCGAAGCTGCCGAATTGGCTTCGTCAGCCTTCTTCTGGGCTTCGATCTCAGCGAACACATCGACCGGCTCGGGGGCGGTGAAGTTCGCCGACTGGTCGTCATCCAACCCCGCCTTCGAAAGTCCCGCCCCAGCCATGGTGCCCAAGCCCTTGAGGGCGTCATTGAGTTCGGAGGGGATGATCCACATCTTGTTGGACTCACCCCGGGCCAGGTTCGGCAGCATCCGCAAGTACTGATAGGCCAGCAGCGACTGAGTGGGCTTACCGGCGTGAATGGCGTTGAAGGTCGTGGTGATCGCCTGCGCCTCACCTTCGGCGCGCAGCATCGAGGCCTGGCGATCAGCCTGAGCCCGCAGGACGGCGGATTCCCGATCACCCTGCGCGCGCAGAATCGCGGATTCCCGATCACCGGAGGCCGACAGAATCTGTGACTGCCGCTGGCCCTCAGCGAGCAGAATCGCGGCCCGCTTGTCGCGCTCAGCCCGGGCACCCTTCTCCATGGCGTCACGGATGGTGGCCGGCGGCTCGATCGAGCGCAACTCCACCCGGTTCACCTTGATTCCCCACTTACCGGTGGCCTCGTCCAGAACGGCGCGCAGCTTCTGGTTGATCTCCTCGCGACTGGTCAGGGTTTGCTCCAAATCCAGACCGCCGATGATGTTGCGCAGGGTGGTCATGGTCAACTGCTCAATGGCCTGGATGTAGTTCTGCGCCTCATAGGCCGCCCGTACCGGGTCGATGACCTGGTAGTAGATCACCGAGTCGATGCTCACCATCAGGTTGTCCTCGGTGATCACACCCTGCGGCGGGAAAGGCACCACAGCCTCGCGCATATCCATGGTGTAGCGAACGGTGTCCAGGATCGGGACCAACAGGTGCGGGCCGGGATCCAAGGTACGTCGGAACTTACCCAGACGTTCCACGACACCGACCTGCTGTTGGCGCACCACCCGCACCGATCGCATGAGCACGGTCGCGACAGCGACGATGACGATCAGCCAAGCGACGATTGCGATGATGTCGTTCATGACTCTCCTTGGGTTATCGAATACTCAGGGAAGCGCTTGATGGCGCGGATAGACGACGGCGACAGCACCATCGATCTGATAGACCTCGATTTCGGTGCCGGCCGGAATCCGGCCCTCCACCGCACGTGCCGTCCAGGATTCGCCGCTCACCTTGGCCTCGCCGGTTTCGGTGGTGATGTCGGTGACGGCGATCCCCGCAGAGCCGACCATCTTCTCCAGACTCGAGCGGTAGCCCGGAGCCGAGCGAATCTTCGCCAACAAAGTGGGACGCAGCAACAACAGCATCAAGACCGAGACCACGAGGGCGACCACGATCTGAAGCCACCACAGCCCGGGAAACAACAGCGCCGTCGCCATGCCTGCCAGCGCCCCCGAGGCGAGCATCAACAAGGTGAAATCCAACGTGGCGGTCTCGGCGAGCCCAAGTCCGATCGCCACAATGAGCCAAACGACCCAGGCGTTCTCAGCCAGCCATTGCATGTCTCCCCCGCTCCCGTTGCGGACGGATCGAGCCTAGCGTGCCCGATCCTCAGGCGAATCCGGGAAACACTGTATCCGTTCAGGCGAAGCGCGGACGATAGGTGGTCCGCGCCGACCACCGTCCGTCGATGGTGGAGATCTCCATGGGCAGGTCGAAGGTGTAACTGACCAGCTCTGAACTCAAGGTTCGCGCCAGCGGTCCGGCGGCCACCATTCGGCCTTGTTTGAGCAGCAGCGCATGAGTGATCCCCAGCGGAATCTCCTCCAGGTGGTGGGTGACCAGCACCGTGGTCGGGGCCGTGGGATTCAAGCAGATCTCGCCCAGGGTTCCCACCAGGGCCTCCCGCCCGGACAGGTCCAACCCGGCGGCCGGCTCGTCGAGCAGCAGCATTTCGGGATCGGTCATCAGCGCCCGGGCAATCTGGACCCGCTTGCGCTCTCCTTCACTCAGCGTCCCGAAGGTGCGGTCGGCCAGATGCTCCACCCGAAGCTGCCACATCAACTGCTGGGCGCGGCGACGGTCGGTCTCGGCGTAGTGCTCCCGCCACCGCCCGGTGACCCCATAGGCAGCCGAAATCACCACATCGGCCACACTCTCGCCCTTGGGAAGATGATCGGCCAGGGCCGCCGAACTCACGCCGATCCGCGGGCGCAGTTCGAAGACATCGACCGCCCCCAGGCGCTCGCCCAACAGAGTCGCCCGACCCCGGGAGGGATGGATCTGAGCAGCCAGGACCTGCAGCAGCGTGGTCTTGCCGGCACCGTTGGCGCCCAGGATCACCCAGCGCTGGTTTTCGGCGATGCTCAGGGTAATAGCGCTCAGCAAGGTGACCCCCGACCGAATGATCGAGACATCCTCCAGCTGCGCAACTGTCATAGAGCCAACCTATCCAATATGCGGCCCGACAACGGGGAATCGGCGCGCCATCAGGCTCCGGTGGAGTGCAGACCCCCGTCAACGTGGATCATTTCGCCGGTGGTGGCGCTGAACCAATCGCTCAGCAGCGCGACCACAGCGCGGGCGGTGGGCTCGCTGTCGGTGGGATCCCAACCCAGTGGAGCCCGCTCACTCCAGATGTCGTTGAAGGCCTCCGCCCCGGGGATGGCCTTCTTGGCGATGGTGTCCAACGGACCCGCCGAAACCAGGTTCACCCGAACCCCGTCCGGGCCCAAATAGCGAGCCAAGTAGCGCGAGGTGGACTCCAAAGCCGCTTTCGACACGCCCATCCAGTCGTAGGCCGGCCAGGCGACCCGTCCGTCGAAGGTGAGGCCCACCACCGAGGAATTCGGAACCAGCAGCGGCTGGACCGCCATCACCAGGCTCACCAGGGAGTACGCCGAAACCTGCACCGAGGTGCTGACATCAGAGAAGGGCGTCGAAAGGAACTTGCCCCCCAAAGCGGTCTCCGGATTGGCGAAGGCGATGGAATGCACGACACCGTCGAGGTGGTCGAAGTGCTCCCCCAGCAGGCCGGCCAGCCGGGCCAAGTGGTCGGGATCGGTGACATCGAGTTCGATCAACGGCGGCTCGGGCTCCAGACGCTTGAGCACTCGAGCGGTCAGGCTCATCGCGCGGCCGAAGTTGGAAACCACGACGTTGGCGCCTTCGGCTTGAGCGATCTCGGCCACGCGGTAGCCGATCGAGGTGTTCATGGTCACACCAGCGACCAGGATGTTCTTACCCTTGAGGATTCCCATGTTCTTCCTTGTCCTAAAAGCCCATTCCCAGGCCGCCGTCCACCGGCAGCACGATGCCGCTGACATAGCCGGCCCCATCGGAGGCCAGGTAGCGCACCGCGGCGGCCACGTCATCGACACTGCCGAAACGACCGGCCGGAACCTGGCTACGGTAGCGCTCGGCGACCTCCTCGCCCAAGACGGCGGTCATATCGGTTTCGATGAAACCGGGAGCAACCACATTGGCCGTGACGCCGCGACTGCCCAGTTCTCGGGTCAGGGATCGCGCCATGCCGACCAGCCCGGCTTTCGAGGCCGAGTAGTTGACCTGTCCGGCCGAGCCGTACAGACCCACCACCGAGCCCATGAAGATGATGCGTCCGAAGCGGGCCCGGATCATGGACCGTGAGGCGCGTTTGGCGCAGCGAAATGCCCCGGTCAGATTCACCTCGAGCACGGCGGTGAAATCCTCCTCGCTCATGCGAAGCATCAGCGTGTCCTTGGTGATGCCGGCATTGGCGACCAAGACCTCGATCGGGCCGTGGGCGGCTTCGGCGGTGCTGAAGGCCGCATCCACTGCGGCGGTGTCGCCAATATCGGCGGCGATCCCCAAGACCCCTTCCGGGGCGGAACCTGTCGTGGACAGGCCGGCCACGCGATGTCCGGCGGCCGCAAAATCGGCGGCGATGGCGGCCCCGATACCGCGGCTGGCACCAGTGACCAGCACGCTGCGGGGCATCGTTGTTGTCGAATCGATCACGCCGGAAGGCTAGCCGAAACGCACACCCGGCCGGGAGGTCTGGCGTCATCCGGGACGCAAACAGGCCATAGTGGGGTTGAATTGCTCCAGGGTGCAGATCCATGCCGCAGGAAGGTGATCATGCTCAGACTTCGGGCAGTGCTGTACAGCCTGGCGCTGGTGGTGCTGGTGGGTTGTTCGGCGCCGGCAAGCGCTCCGCAACTGAACGGCAGCACCTGGGTGGTAACCGCCATCGGTGCGCGGCCCACGCTCGCTGCCGGGCCACCCACGCTGAGCTTCGCCGAGACGACGGTGTCCGGCAGCACCGGCTGCAACACCTTCACAGGCGCCTACACCCGCAATGGCGATGGGGTGACGTTCTCCCGCCTTGCTGTGACCCAGATGGCCTGCGCCGGAGCGGCCATGACCCAGGAGACCGCCTTCACCGCGGCGCTGACCACAGTGGCCCAAGTACGCAGTGAGGGATCCTCACTGCTGATGGTTGATGCCGCCGGCGGGACCCAGTTGACCCTCGCCGCACCACCGTCGCCCTCGCCGAGCCCCCTGGCGACCACCACGTGGAAGCTGACCAGCATCCGTCGGGGAGCCACTACCAGTTCCCTCATCACAGGGACCTCCGCCAGTCTCACGATCAACACCACGGCCGGCAGCTATTCCGGCACGGCCTGCAACAGTTTCGGCGGCGATCTGACCCACAGTGGCGGCAGCATCACCTTCGAAACCCCCCACACCACCTGGACCAGTTGCCCGGCGGCCGAACTTCAGCAGGAACAGCAGATCCTGAGCACCTTGACTGCGGTCAGGACCTGGAAGATCGACGGCTCCACGCTGAGCCTGTCCGCCCCCAATGGCGATGGACTGGAGTTCGAGGCGTCGTGAATCTGGATCGTGCGCTCGGCCTGCTCACCTGCCCGGTGTGCCGCGATCCCCTGTCGCGAACCGAGGGCCAACTGCGCTGCCCCCAAGGCCACAGCTTCGACATCGCCCGACAGGGCTATGTGAACCTGGCCGGCGGCGCACAACCGGCCAACGCCGACACCGCCGCCATGCTGGACGCCCGGGCCCGCGTCCACGCGGCCGGAGTCTTCGACCCGGTCATCGAGATGGTGGCCACCATGGCGCGCGGTCGCAGCAGAATCCTGGAAGCCGGGGCCGGGATCGGCAGCTATCTTCACGCCGCTCTGGGCGAAGACCCCGCAGCAGTCGGACTGGCGCTGGATGTCTCCAAACACGCTGCCCGACGCTGCGCAAAGCTCGATGCGCGCATTGCAGCTTTGGTGGCCGATGTCTGGGAGCCACTCCCTGTGGCCGACCACAGCCTGGACGTGGTGCTGGCGGTCTTCGCACCCCGCAACCTGCCTGAGTTCGCGCGGGTGCTGCGCTTCGACGGTCGCTATATCGCAGTCACACCACGGCCGCCCCATCTGGCCGGGCTGCGCGACTCCTACGGCCTGCTGGACATTCCCTCGGCGAAATCGGAGCAACTGACCGCTGCAGCGGCGGAGTTCTTCGATCTGGTCGATACCCGGGTGGTGAAATACCGCAAGGCCGTCGATGAGACCCTGGCCGCGGACCTGATCGCCATGGGTCCCAACGCCTTCCACCATCCGCCCGCACAGGTGAGGGCATCGGTGGTGAACATCGACGTCACCGTGCAATCCTTCCGTCCCTTCCTCGGCTGATCACCAGCAGTGCGAAGATAATTCCATGCTGACCTGGCCGGACGGCGACACTGCCGAACTCCTCGCGGTGCTGAACCAGCACTTGGAGTTGGCCCTGCCGCACGCCCTCGCGCTGCGCCGGGAGGTGCATCGCCATCCCGACCTCAGCGGTGCAGAGCGTCCTACCGCCGATCGCCTGCGCCATGCCCTCCCGACGCTGAAGGCCACCCGAGTGGCCGACACTGGCTTCCTGGTGCGGATCGGCCCACCCGGTCCGGCCGTGGTGATCCGGGCCGAATTGGATGCGTTACCCCTCGTCGAAGCCACCGGCGTCGACTGGGCGGCCACGGGCACGGCGATGCATGCCTGCGGCCACGACGTTCACCTGGCGGCGTTGTGGGCATTGCTACAGGCTGCGCGCAAGGTTGACCTGCCCGTCGGCTTGATCGGATTGTTCCAACCGCGCGAGGAAGTGCAGCCCTCTGGGGCCCAGTCGGTGGTGGGGTCAGCGGTTTTGGCCGAAGACGAGGTCATCGCCGTAGTCGGCGCCCACGTCCAGCCGCGCGTCGTCAGTGGCGTGGTGAGCACCGGGATGGGGGCGGTGAATGCGGCCGCCGATGAATTCGAGATCACCATCCACGGCCACCCCGGGCATGGCGCCTATCCCCACATCGCGGTCGATCCGGTGCCGATCCTGGCCTCCATCATCACCGGGATGCAGGAATTGGTCAGCCGCACCATCGACCCGGTGCATCCCTCAGTGATCACCATCGGACGCGTCGAGGCCGGAACGGCAGCCAACATCATTCCGGCCAGTGGGCGGCTGTCCGGCGTGATCCGCACCATGTACGAGCAAGACCGCAGCCACCTGCACAACGCCATCCGCACCCTCGTCCACCACGCCGCAGCCGCCCGGGGCGCGACCGCCGAGGTTGAGATCACCACCGGCCACCCCCTCCTGGTCAACGATCGTCGGCTCGTGCAGCTCACCGACCCGCTGTTGGACCACCTGGGCATCCCGGTTGCCCACGAGCCATTCCGCTCCTGTGGGGCCGACGACTTCTCTCACTATGCCGAGATCGCACCCACCCTGATGATGTTCGTCGGCGTTCAGCAGGACCCTGCCGCACCGATCAGCCCCGCTGAACTCAATTCCCGTTCTCAGGTGGGGCTGCACCATCCGACTTTCCTGCCGTCCTCCGACGCCGTTGCGTTGGTGGCCCGCTCCCTGATGGCCGGCTACCTGGCCGGGGCTCAATTGGCACGCCACTGAGCGCTCGCTAAGGTGCGGCTCATGCCTGTTGCCGAATCCGCCTCGTCGACCGCAAAGCAGTTCTTCAGCGGAGTCGCCCTGTTCTTCCGCGGGCTGGGTCTGATGGCTCGGCGTCCGGGGCTGTATCTGCTGGGGGTCGTGCCTGGCCTGATTTCCTTTCTGATCCTGGCCGCAGCGGTCACCGCCGTGGTTGCCGGGCTAGACGGCGAAGTGCGGGTCTTGACCGGGTTCACCCAGGGCTGGGCGACCTGGCTACGCACCACCATCGACGTGGCCGCCCGGATCGCCGTGGTCGGGGTCAGCGTGCTGATCTCGATCTGGGCCTTCACCAGCCTGGCGCTGTTCCTGGGCCAACCGTTCTTCGAGCGCATCTGCTCGGTCCTGGACGACGAGGCCGGCGTCGCGCCGGGCCCGGCGTCGAACATTCTGACCGACATGCTGATCGGACTTCGGGATTCGTTGCGAGTCGGTGTTCTGGTCGCGGTGGTCGGTCTGGGTCTGTTCCTCGCGGAGTTCATCCCGGTGGTGGGCCAGACGGTGGTGCCGGTGCTGGCGGCACTGTTCGGCGGCTGGACGCTGGTCGTAGAACTCAGCGGCCCGCCCTTCACTCGGCGCGGCTTCGATCTGGTAGCCCGCCGTGCTCGACTGCATCAGCATCGGGCCGAGGCTTTGGGCTTGGGCGTGATGATCTTCGTGGTGTTCTTGATTCCCCTGGGCGCAGTGCTGTTCATGCCGGTCGCGGTAACGGCCGCCACCGTCCTCACCCAACGGATCGTGCCGGGCACGACCGCGGATCCCCAGGATCTACCGACGGGCCATACGGCGGCAGCGCAGCCACTCCAGCCCTGATCACCGTCGACCGCCCGCCGGACAGATCCCTGACCCGACGGACGGCCGAACGGTAATGCCGAGTCAAGCTTCGACTCTGGGCTCACTCAGGAGCAGTTCGCCGCACCCTTGCTGGTGCCGCAACCCTGGTTGACCCAGTCGCCCAGACCCGCAGCGGTGCGACCGTAGCTGTCAGTCGCGTGGGCGGTCCACTCATAATGATCCAGCGCATAGTCGGTGCCGACGGTCTTTCCGGCCCGGTAGAACCGAACCGCATCGTCACTGCCGAGGCCGAAGCCGCCGCTCACCGAGTCGATGTCGACCACGTAGTAGCCGCTCGCAGCGATCGTGGTGTTCGCCGGAATGGTGTAGACGTGAGTGTTGTCGCTGTCAGAAAGCTGGGCGCCATCCAAAGAGATGGCCTGGTCGGAGGTGTTGTACAACTCGATCCAGTCCCCCGGGGTGCCGCCGCTGGACTCGATCTCGTTGAGCACAACCCAGGAGATGTCCGGGGTGATGGTCGAGGTGAAGTCGTTGGCGGTGCCGTAGGTGGACGCATGGGTGGTCGTCCAATTGCCGGCTCCATCGCGTCCATAGGTAACCGGGGCGTGGGCGGTCCAAGACCGGGAGTCCACCGGGGAAGCCGCAGTCAAGTCCGTGGCATCGGCTGCGAAGAGCCGCACCGAATCCGTGTCGCCGAAGCCGAATGCTCCATCACCCAGCGAGGGAGCATCCACCGAGAAAGCGGCCAGCGCCCCGGCGGCCACGGTGGTTCCGGACGGAATTCGGAACACATGGCCATCGTTATTGTCGGAGATGATGGCCTGGCCGAGGTCGATCGTGGCGCCGGTGGTGTTCCTCAGCTCCACCCAATCTCCATGGGTGTCGTCACCAGAGCTCTCCACCTCGTTGATCACCACGCCGGCGATGTCGGGAACCGAGATGCTGGTGAACTGGTTGACCGCTTCATAGGTGCTCGCCGAGGTTTGCGACCAGGTTCCGGCTCCGGGAACCGTCCGTCCCCAGGTGATCGTGGCGTGGTTCGTCCACGTGAAGCTGTCGATCGCGGTGGCCAGCGCGGTGTCGCCAGCAGCGAACAGCCGCGCCTTGTCGGCTGAACCCAGGCCGAAGCTGGTGGCACCGGTATCGGTCCGGAATGCCCTGTAGCCGTAGCCGGCGATCGTTGTGCCGGACGGGATTACCAGCACATGGGCATCCTCACTGTCGGAGAGCATCGCACCGTCGAGGGTCACCGCGTTGGCGCTGGTGTTGTACAGCTCGATCCAGTCGCCGTGGCTAATGTCGCCATTGGACTCCACCTCGTTGATCCGCACCGAGGTGATATCGGCAGGATTCCCGGTCGGGAACACATTGGCCGTGGCGAAGGTGCCGTAGGCAGTGGTGGCCCAAACGCCCTCCTCGTCGGAAGAGACCCGCTGGCGACCGTAGGTCGTCGACGCGTGAGCGGTCCAGCTGTAGCTGTCGACCAGCCTCGCGCTGTCCGACAGATCGGTAGTGCCGGCCTCGAACAACCGGGCTGAGTCCTCTGACCCGAGCCCGAAACCGCCAGTCCCGTCAACGGTGAATGCCTGGAATCCGCCGGCGGTCAGGGTGACCGAGCCAATGGTGTAGACGTGGCTGTTGCTGTTGTCGGACAGGATGACGCCGGTCAGATCGACGTCCTCGTCGCCGTAGTTGTACAGCTCGATCCAATCGCCGTGAACGGCGTCGCTGTTCGACTCGACCTCATTGATCACCACGGTGCCAAGGTCGGTCGTGGTTGCCCAAGCGGGCGAAACGCTCCCGATAGCCACGCCCAGCGGCAGGCATGCCGCCAGAACGGGCAGCGCAATTGCGCGCAGGCTGCGCGCAGCATCATGTTTCATAGCGTGATACTCCCTCTGTGTTGTGGGCACAATGGAGAGCGCTGGGTTGAACCTCAGCTCCAATGAGGTTCAACCCAGCTCCCTTGCACCCGGGTTGACTGACCTCACGAGACCCGCCGATCAGGCATCGTCACACAGCCGAGACCGACGGGGTGGTTCGGTCTCGACAATGCTCTCCTCAGACGGAGACTTCGACAACAAGCAACACAAATACTGAAGTTGAACTGTTGAAGCAATTGTTGCCACCTCCTGCCGAAGCACAACCCAAGAATTAACGCAATGTTTCCTTGCCCTTGATAGCCCACCGTGCGCTCATACGGAATTCACCGGAGTAATTCCTAGGATTGCGCACCGAATTACGCACTACGGCCAAGCTCCTGCTGTTCTGTGTGGAATTCGCTACTCATCGAGGAACTACGACATGCCTGTGCTCAATGCCTCAAGAACGCACCACCTTCACCCACCGAGGACACGCCCACCACTGCGCAAGACCATCGCATTGCTGCTCGCCGCGCTGCTGGCGATGACCACACTGGTGATGGTGTCGCAAACGGCCCACGCCGAGGGGACCGACATCGTCAACATGCCTGACGTGAACCTCAAAGCCGCGGTCAACACCGCCTTGGGTGGCGGACGGGCCCCGGATGCAGACTTCACCTATGCCGACGTTGCCCGGTTCACCGGTCTCACCGCGGGCAGCGCAACCGAGGCGATTGACGATCTCACGGGGATGGAAGCCTTCGTGAGCCTCACCCAATTCACCATTAGCCCATCGGCGCCGGACAATGGATTCTCTGATCTGACACCGCTGCAGAATCTGACCAAGCTCACCAAGCTCTACCTCTACAACGGCAAGGTCACCGACCTGAGCCCGCTTGCTGGCCTGACCGAGCTCACGTACCTGAACCTCACCGGCAATCGCATCTCCGACATCAGCCCGATCGCCGGGCTGACCAAGCTGGACGCATTGATCCTGGCCTCGAACCAGATTTCCAGCATCGACACACTTCCCGCTTCGGATTTCGCTTCCGGCGGCCTGAATCTCATGAACAACCAGATCAGCGATGTGAGTTCGCTCGCCAGCAAACTGACCTCCACGAAGATCCTGGTTCTCAATCTGAAGAACAATCGAATTTCCGACCCCTCCCCCATCGCTAAGAAGTTCGCGTCGAGTTCTCTCAACATCTCCTCCTCGACAAAGGGAGTGCTTCTTGCGGGCAACCGGATCAAGGACTTCTCCTCCTTTTCTGGCTGGTCAGCCCTGACCGACACCTCGAAGAACCTCCTCGGGCAGGTGATCTACGTCGGCGCCTACCCCGCCGATGGAGCTCACGTCTTCCTCACCTCCGCCAAGGGCACGCCCGCTTCGGTAGCAGCCGCCGACGGCAGCTACGACACCAGCACCGGCCTTCTCACCTTGGTGGATCCCGCCGCAACCACCATCGCGGTATCCCCAATCTGGACGGTGTACTTCCAGCACGATCCCGAAGACTCCGGCACTCGCATCGGAGATGCCGAGGGCAACGAGCTGACCGCAACGGCGAAGATCGGTGACCTGCTGACGGTGTCGGCCAAGGGCGATCTCTTCACCACCACGCCGTGTGCCGCCGACTACTCCTACCGGTGGCTGCGCGACGGCAAGGAGTTCTCCGGCAACACCTACTTCGGCGAGTGGAGTCTTCCGCAGAACGAACTCAACGGCGGTGGGGACGCCAGCAATGTCTCCTCCTGGCTGGGCGGACCGGGCACCCATGACTTCTACCGGGTCTCGGCCACCGATGTCGGGCACACCTTGTCCGTTCGAGTGAGCTGTGTCAGCGATTCCCGTTCGGCGACCTCACCTCAGACCGCGACCGTGGAAGCCGCCGAGGCCGAATTGCCAGTCGTCCAGACTCTGTCCGACACCACCCAGTACGTCGTCTCCGGCGAAGTGCGCCCGAAAATGCTGCACATCCTGTCCGGCGTGGTCGGGGACCCGACCAATCCCACCTTGCCGATCTACATCGGCCAACTCGACGCGAACAACAGACTCGTGAATCCGGAGTCGCTCACCGTAGCGGTCACCGCCGTCACCTCTTCCGGCGATTCCCCGCGACCGGAGGTCAACGATGTGACCATCACCGGAACCGGCGCCGAGCGCGTGGTCTCGGTCAACCCGACCCAGAAGATCGGTACCAACGGCCCGGCGACCATCACTGTGACCGTCACCGGCGCAAACGGCAAGACTGCCACCTTGGACATCCCGTACAAGGCTTCGGTTGCGACCACTCCCACCAGCCGAGTGCTGCTGGGGACCAGCGACGCGTCTTCGGCGATTTCGGTCGGGGACGGCTACTGGCTGGTAGCCGATGATGAAGACGACCTGATCCGGCTCTACGACTCGACCGCCTCCAGCCGCAATGTGAATCAGTTCCTGCCCTACTCGGGAAGCAGCGCCGGTGAGATCGACTTTGAAGCCTCCGCACGTAAGGGCGAGGGGATCTACTGGCTCGGCTCGCACAGCAACGCCAAGGACGGATCGCTGGAGAGTTCGCGCTACCGGATCTTCCGCACCACCGTGTCCGGCAGCGGCGTGAAAACCGCGCTGAGTGCGGACGGTGCGTATGCCGGCCTGCGCACCGACCTGGTGAGCTGGGACACTGCCAACGGCAACGCCCTGGGCTTCGCAGCGGGCGCCAAGAAGGGAGTCGGACCCAACGAACTCGGTGGCTTCGACATTGAAGGTGCAGAGTTCTCCCCCGATGAGAAGTCGCTCTACCTCGGCATGCGCTCTCCGGTATCGCCGACCGCTGTCGGCGGCAAGGCGGTGATCGTGCCGGTGACCAATATCGACGCGGTCATCGATGGCACCCAGAATCACGCCAGCTTTGCCGATGCGATCCTGCTCGATCTCGGCGGTGACAGCATCCGCGAACTGCGCAGGAACGATCGTAACGAGTACCTGATCCTGTCAGCGAAGGCCGGCGGCGACAGTGATGCGAGCAGTCAGCACCTGTGGGCCTGGGACGGCCAGCCCGACAGCAAACCGCGGCTGTTGAGCACCCATCTGCCGACCGACGTCGAGCCGGACCACACCGACAACGCCGGCGCTTGGGAGGGTATCGGCGAGATGCCGGCACGGCTGGTGCCCGGCGCCCAGGTTCGGCTGATCATGGATCAGGGCTACGACCTGTTCTACGACTCCGGCAATACGAATAAGAAGGCGGGCTTCGACAGCAAGGCCCGTACCGATGTCGTCACCCTCACCGGCGCAGTCGGGACCATGGCCGAGGCCAGCGACCCCGGCGATTTCGGCGCGCAGGCGGTCAGCACCCTCAGCGCGCCACGGAAGGTGACCCTGACCAACACCGGCTCCAACCCGCTACACGTCGGCAAGATCACCACCGTCGACTCCGACAGTGCCTCGGCTGATGACTTCCTGATCAGCGCCGACGCCTGCGCGCAGACAACCTTGGCCCAGGACGAGACGTGCACCGTCACCGTCCGCTTCGCTCCGGCCCGAGATGACACCGCCTCGGAGGCCCAGTTGCGGATTGCCAGCGATGTTCCAAGCAAAGCCACCGTCGTTACTCTCACCGGTTCTTCCACCAAGGCGCCGGCTCCAGCGCCGACACCACAGCTCATCGCCGGTACCCTGGTCACCCTCGGCACGGCAACCGTGGATCAGACGGTGGTGGTCGTACCCAGCGGCTGGAGCACCGGCGCGTTATTCGCCTACCAGTGGCTGATGGACGGCGCACCGATCGCTGGGGCCACCCAGGCGAGGTACACCCCGACAGCCTCCGATGCGGGCAAGACGCTGACTGTGTCGGTAACCGGCTCGCTGACCGGTGCCGCCGATGTCAGCCGGGTCAGCGATCCGGTGCGCGTGGGCACCGCCCAGCTCACTGCGGCGACTCCGGTCATTTCCGGCGTAGCCCAGGTCGATCAGACCGTCGTCGCCGCCGCCGGAATCTGGACCGAGGGCACCAGCCTCAGCTACCGCTGGTTGCGCAACGGCAAGGCCATCGCCGCAGCCACCGGTGCCAGCTACCGGCTGACTGCTGAGGATGCCGGCACGATCCTGGTCGTCGAGGTGACCGGCACCAAGCCCGGCTACGACACCCAGCTTCGCAACTCCACGCCGGTCTTCGTTTCCGAAGGCAGTCTGACGGCGAACTCGCCGGTCAGCGTGCCCACCATCAATGGCCTGGCCCGACCCGACCATGTTGTGCGGGTCAACGCCGGAGCCTGGCCGGCCGGGGTACGGCTCAGTTATCGCTGGCTTCGCGACGGCCGCCCTATTGCGGGCGCGACCACCGCCAGCTACCGGATCTCCGGCAGCGATGCCGGTCATGGCCTGAGCGCCCAGGTGTTCGCCAACAAGACCGGCTACACCACGGTCATTGCCACCTCCCCCACCGCCATCGTGGGCAAGGGCACGCTGGCCTCCTCCCGTCCCCGCATCTCGGGAAGCACGAAAGTCGGCAAGAAGCTCACCGCCAAGCCTGGCCGGTGGAGCACCGGGGTCCGATTCAGTTACCGCTGGCGCGCGAACGGAAAGATCATCGCCAATGCGACCGGTTCGACGCTCCGACTGACCCGCAAGCTGCGCGGCGCCAAGATCTCGGTGACCGTGATGGCCACCAAGACCGGGTACAACACTGTGAGCAGAACCTCGAAGTCCACCAAGAAGGTCCGCCGCTGACCCGGCAGCCAAGCCTGGCTTGGGCCGAGCCATCGGCTCAGGCCAGGCTGACCAGTTCGAGGTAGTCGGGGTTCCACAGATCCTCCACGCCGTCGGGGAGCAGGAGCACCCGATCAGGTTCCAGAGCGGTCACCGCACCCTCATCGTGAGTGACCAGCACCACAGCGCCGGGGTAGTCGCGCAGGGCGGCCAACACCTCGGCTCGGGAGGCCGGGTCGAGGTTGTTGGTCGGCTCGTCCAGCAGCAAGACATTGGCTGCGCTCACCACCAGCATCGCCAGCGCCAACCGCGTCTTCTCACCACCGGACAGCACCCGGGCAGGCTTTTCCACATCATCGCCGGAGAACAGGAAGGAGCCCAGAATCTTGCGGACCTCGGTCTCGTTGAGTTCCGGGGAGGCGGTGATCATGTTGTCCAACACGCTGCGCGAAACATCCAAGGTCTCGTGTTCCTGGGCGTAGTAGCCAAGCCGCAGCCCGTACCCAGGGCGAACCTGGCCAGTGTCGGGCTCTTCGAGCCCCGAAAGCAGCCGGAGCAAGGTGGTCTTTCCGGCGCCGTTGAGGCCCAGGATCACCACCTTGGATCCCTTGTCGATGGCTAGGTCGACGGCGGTGAAGACCTCCAGTGACCCGTAGGACTTGCTCAACTCGGTGGCCGTCAGCGGGGTCTTGCCGCAGGGTGCTGGCTGTGGCAGTCGGATCCGCGCCACTTTGTCAGCGGCTCGCGCCTCGTCCAGGCCCGCCAGCAGCTTCTCGGCACGCTTGGCCATGTTCTGCGCCGCGACGGCCTTGGTGGCCTTGGCCCGCATCTTGTCGGCCTGGGCCATGAGAGCGTCGGCCTTGCGTTCGGCATTGGCTCGTTCCCGCTTGCGACGCTTCTCGTCGGTTTCCCGCTGGACGAGATAGCGCTTCCAGTCCATGGCGTACAGGTCCATTTCGGCGCGGTTGGCGTCCAGGTGGAAGACCTTGTTCACGCAGGCCTCGAGCAGGCCGACATCGTGGGAGATCATGATCAATCCGCCCGAATAGCTCTGCAGATAGCTGCGCAGCCACACGATGGAATCCGCGTCCAAGTGGTTGGTGGGTTCGTCCAGGAGCAGGGTGTCCGCCCCGGAAAAAAGGATCCGGGCCAGTTCCACCCGGCGCCGCTGACCACCGGACAGAGTGCGCAGCGGCTGGGCCAAGACCCGATCGGGCAACCCCACATTGGCCGCAATGCGCGCCGCCTCGGCTTCGGCGGCGTAGCCACCGGCCGCAGCGAGCTCAGCCTCGGCGCGCGCATAGGAAGCCATGGCCTGTTCCTGGGCCTCACCGTCAACCTCGGCCATCGCCATCGAGTAGGTGTTGAGTCGGCGCAGAATCTGATCCAGTCCGCGAGCGGACAGGATTCGATCCTTCGCCAACTGGTCCAAGTCGCCGGTGCGGGGATCCTGGGGCAGGTAGCCCAACTGCCCCGAGCGGGAGATCTGACCAGAGGCCGGCAACCCTTCGCCAGCGAGAATCCGGGTGAGGGTGGTCTTGCCGGCACCGTTGCGTCCGACCAATCCGATCTTGTCGCCAGCAATCACCTGGAAGGAGATAGGCGACAGCAACAGCCGGGCACCGGCTCGAACTTCTACATCTTTGGCTACCAACATTGCCGCGCCAGATTACCTGGCCGTCGGACTAGGCCGAACCACTGTTCGACGGGCGCCCCCGCTTGGGAAGGGCGCCAGCATTGCGCGGCGCCCGCCCGGCGGCGGCCAGCGCCTGCCGCAGCAACACTTCGACCTGGGCGTTGACCGAGCGCAGATCATCGGCCGCCCACCGCGCCAAAGCCTCATGGACGGCAGGGTCGAGCCGAAGCAGGACCGGCTTTCGTTTCCGGCCTGCTTCGGCTTGCGGTGACTCACTCATGCTCAGGTGTACAGCGACCCGGTGTTCACCACGGGGGTGGGCGCCGATGACGAACACAGCACCACCATCAGATTCGACACCATGGCAGCCTTGCGCTCGTCGTCCATGTCCACCACCTCATCAGCCTCCAGCCGTCGCAAGGCGCCCTGCACCATGCCCACAGCACCGTCGACGATCTGCTCGCGGGCGGCGATCACCGCTGCGGCCTGCTGACGCTGCAGCATGGCGTGGGCGATCTCCGGGGCGTAGGCCAGGCTGGAGATTCGCGCTTCCACGACTTCCAGCCCCGCGATGGCGATTCGAGCGGCAACCTCTTCGGCGAGTTCGGCGGCCACGATCTCGGTTGAGCCACGCAGCGACTCCTTCGCCGGGCCAGCGTTGTCATAGGGATGGATCGAGGTCACATGCCGCAGCGCCGATTCGGACTGCACTCGGACGAAGTCCTCGAACTCCTCCACGGCGAAGACCGCCTTGGCGGTGTCGGCTACCTGCCACACGATGATGGCCGCGATGTTCACCGGATTGCCGTCCGAATCGTTGACCTTCAACTCGTTGGTCTCGAAGTTGCGCACCTTCACCGATACCCGGCGACGCACCACCAACGGCAGGGTCAGTTGCAGGCCAGGCTTGCGCAAGGTGCCGATATAGCCGCCGAAGAACTGCTGCACCTTGGTATCTCCGGGGCCCACGACCGTCAACGAGGTCGTCAGCACCGAGAACAGCAGCGTGGCCACGATGCCGACAGTCACGAAGAACCCCACAAAGGCACTGCCATCGGCAAGGACGAAGGCCACGATGGCCAACACCAGCAGGCCCACCATCACAATCAGACCCGCGGCACCATTCATCGACCACGCCGGACGTTCGGCGATCTCGACGCGCACCCCGTCATGGCCCACCGGCGTCGCTGCCGGCTCGGTGCCCTGGGGATCGCCCAGCGGCAGATCAGTATCAGACATTGCCATCACTCCACTCAGAAGAACTTGATAGCTAAGTGATATCACTTTTCACTCACCCAGGCAACTCCCCCGACCCCAATCCCGCAGCACACAAGAGCCGTCGAAATCTCGACGATCAGGTCGAGTTCCGACGGCTCTTGAGTGAGGTCAGAGGTTGTAGCCGATGGCGCGAAGCTGTTCGCGGCCGTCCTCGGTGATCATCTCCAGGCTCCACGGGGGCAGCCAGACCCAGTTGATCACCGCCGAGTTCACCAAGCCCTCCAGGGCCAACTGGGTGTGGTACTCGATCTGATCGGTGAGCGGGCAGGTCGGGGAGGTGAGCGTCATGTCGATCACCACATCGTTGGCCACATCGACGGTGACTCCATAGACCAGGCCCAGATCGACGACGTTGACCCCGAGTTCGGGATCGACCACGTCGCGCATGGCCTCCAAGATGTCATCCTCACTCGGACGAGAGCTGGGTACCTGACCGGCGGGGGTTTCACTGTCGGGAAGGGTGTCATCCACCAAGTCCGAGGGACGGATCGGTTCGCTCATTTCACTCCTTGCTGCTTTCTGCACTCAGTGCCTGGGCGACAGCGTCCTTCAACGCCGACCAGCCCAGCAGAGCGCACTTGACTCGAGCCGGGAACTGGGCCACCCCGATGAAGGCGACGGCATCCTCCAGGCGCTCCTCATCGGCGTCATAGTTGCCCTGGGAATGCATCATCTCGGTGAACTCGGTAGTCAACTCCAGCGCCTCGGCCACCGTGTGTCCGATGACCAGATCACTCATCACCGAGGTGGACGCCTGGGAGATCGAGCACCCGATCCCCTCATAGGAGACATCCACGATCTCCTCACCGTCCAGATGAACCCGCAGCAGCAGCTCATCACCACAACTGGGATTCACGTGACTCACCTCAGCCTCGAAGGGCTCGCGCAACCCCGAGTGATGCTTTGCCTTGTAGTGATCCAGGATGATCTCCTGATACAACGCTTCTACGCTCATACTCGCCCCCCGAAGAACTCGGCCACCCAGCCTAGGCCGTGGGCCAACTCATCGATCTCGGCGGTGGTGGTGTACAGATACACCGACGCCCGCGTAGACGCCGCCAACCCCAAACGCTCATGCAAGGGACGCGCGCAGTGGTGACCGCCGCGTACCGCGATACCTCGCGAATCCAACAACTGCATCACGTCATGGGGGTGCACCTCGGTGCCATCGGCCGTGGTCACGGTGAAGGCGAAGGCCCCTCGTCGCAACTCTGGTCGCTTCGGCCCCAGGATCGTCAATCCAGGCACTCGGGACAGCCGGGTGAAGGTGTAGGCGCTCAGCCGCTCCTCATGGGTGGCGATCTGCGCCAGACCGATGCCCTTGAGATAGTCGATGGCCGCACCGAGGCCGACAGCCTGGGCAATCGGCGGGGTGCCCGCCTCGAAACGGTAGGGCGGCGCAGCAAAGGTGGAGCCGGTCATCTTGACGACCTTGATCATCTCCCCACCGCCCAGAAAGGGAGGCAGGCTCGCCAGCAGGTCGTAGCGTCCCCACAGCACCCCGATGCCCGTGGGGCCCAGCATCTTGTGCCCGGTGAAGGCCAGCAGGTCAGCACCCAGGTCGGTGACATTGACCGTGGCATGCGGGGCAGCCTGCGCAGCGTCCACCACCATCACCGCCCCTACGGCGTGGGCCTTGGCGGCGATCTCGGCGATGGGATTGATCGTGCCCAAGACATTGGACACCGCCGTGATCGAAACCACCCTGGTGCGCTCATTGATCAGGTTCTGCGCCTCGGCGGCTTCCAGATCGAGCAGTCCGTCTTCGGTGATGTCGAACCAGCGCAGCACGGCTCCGGTCCGTTCGGCCACCAACTGCCAGGGAACGATATTGGAGTGGTGCTCCATCACCGAGATGACGATCTCATCGCCGGCGACCAGACCCTCACCCAACGTCCGGGCGGCCAGGTTCAGCGCCTCGGAGGCATTCTTGGTGAAGACCACCTCTTCAGGCCCAGCGGCACCGATGAAGTCGGCCACCTTCTGTCGGGCCCCCTCGAAGGCGGCGGTGGCCTCCATGCCCAGGGTGTGCATGGCACGGGCCACATTCGCATTGTGCTGGCCGTAGAAGTCGGAGATCGCCTCGATCACCGCCGCCGGCTTCTGCGAGGTGTTAGCTGAATCCAGGTACACCACCGGTTTGTCCCCCACCTGACGATCCAGGATGGGGAAGTCGCCGCGGATCGCGGCCACGTCGTAGCCGGTGGTATCAGGCATTGGCCTTGGCAGCCTTCACGAACTTGTCGTAGCCCTCGACCTCGAGCTGGTCGGCCAACTCGGCCCCACCCTCTTCGACGATGTGCCCATCGACGAAGACGTGGACGAAGTCAGGCTTGATGTAGTTCAAGATCCGCGTGTAGTGGGTGATCAGCAGCACACCACGATCGCCCGGGGCGGTGTAGCGATTGACGCCCTCGGAGACGATGCGCAAGGCATCAATGTCCAAGCCGGAGTCGGTCTCGTCCAGGACGGCGAACTTCGGGTTGAGCAGTTCCAGTTGAGCCACTTCGGCCCGCTTCTTCTCACCACCGGAGAAGCCCTCATTGAGCGACCGGCTGGCAAAGCTGGACTCCAGACCGACCTTGTCGAAAGCCTCATTGACCTCTTTGACCCAGGTGCGCACCTTCGGAGCCTCACCGCTGACGGCAGTCTTGGCGGTACGCAGGAAGTTCGCCATGGACACCCCCGGCACCTCCACCGGGTACTGCATCGCCAGATACAGACCCGCCCGAGCCCGCTCATCGACCGTCATCGTGGTCAACTCGACGCCGTCCAAGGTGACCGAGCCGGAGGTGATGCGGTACTTGGGATGACCGGCGATGGAGTAGGCCAAGGTCGACTTGCCCGAGCCGTTCGGGCCCATGATGGCGTGCACCTGCCCGGTACCGACGGTCAGGTCGACGCCCTTGAGGATCTCCTTGGGCCCGTCCTCGGTCTCGACCTCCACGTGCAGGCCGCTGATGCGAAGTTCACTCATGTCTTACTGCTCCTGGATGTCGATGGGATTGTCGGTATCGATGAAGATGTCGGTGTCGTCAACGCGGATCGGAAAGACCGAAACCGGGGCGACTGCCGGGGGTTCGAGGGGACGGCCGGTTCGTAGGTCGAAACGTGATCCATGGGCGAGGCATTCCAGGGTGCAGCCATCGACCTCACCCTCACTGAGCGGGACGTCGGCATGGGAGCACCGGTCGGTGATCGCAAACAGCCCCTCGGCGGTGTTGACCACCGCAATGTCGGCGTCGCCGCCCAAGTCGACGGCGAGCACCGAGCCCACCGGGACCTCCGCGACGCCGCAGGCTCGCTGAAAGCTCATGCCGGCACCTCACCGGTGACGCCCACCATGACGGCGAGTTCCTGCTCCACCGCGGCCATGAGTCGATCCTCGACTTCCGGCACGCCGATGCGGCGGATGATCTCGGCAAAGAAGCCGTGCACCACCAGTCGACGCGCCTCATCCTCGGGGATGCCGCGCGAACGCAGGTAGAACAGTTGCTCGTCGTCGAATCGACCGGTGGTTGAGGAGTGGCCGGCGCCTTCGATCTCGCCGGTCTCGATCTCCAGATTCGGAACCGAGTCGGCTCGACAGCCGTCGGTGAGCACCAGATTCTTGTTGGTCTCGTAGGTGTTGATGCCTTCGGCGACCTTGCGGATCAGCACATCGCCGACCCATACCGAATGAGCACCCTCACCCTGCAAGGCGCCACGGTAATCGACATGGCTGTTGGTGGCCGGGGCGTTGTGATCGACGAACAGCCGATGCTCCACGTGCTGGCCGGCATCCACGAAGTACACCCCGAACTGCTCCAAGGAACCACCCGGACCGGCATAGCGCGCCGTCTCAGCCATCCGGGTCACATCGCCACCCAGACTTGCCGCGACCACGCGCACCTGGGCGTCGCGGCCGACCGTGACGGCGTGATGTCCGCCATGGATCGCACCGGCGTCCCAGTCTGTGATGGTGACGAAGCTGACCGTCGCACCATCCCCGACGATCAGGTCGGTCTTCTCGTTCAGCGTGGCGGTGCCGACGTAACGAACCACGATGGTGGCCTTGGCGTGCGCCCCGACGGTGACCACGAACTGTTGAGCCACGGCCTGCCCGGTACCGGTCGCGGTCAGGATGATCGGCTCGGACAGCTCGGTATTGGCCGGCACATTCAGTTGATAGGCCCGATTGCAGTTCTGGACGGCCAGCGCCGAGATGCGGTCAATCGGCGCCTCCGGGGCCAACTCGCGGGCGCGCTGGGCGTCGATCGGCTCCAGGCTCACCCCGGAAGGGAGCTCGGTGGCCCAGTCCAGGCTTTGCCCGGTAGCACCGGAATCCTCCAGCAGGGCCTTCACCTGGCGCAGCGGAGTGAACCGCCACACCTCCTCCCGTCCGGTGGGCATGGGGTGATCGGCGAGTTCCCAGGACGGTGTCGGGTGCAGGTGGGAGGCCACAGCCTCCACAGCTTCGGCCACATTAGGCACAGTCACGTCGGTATATCCCTCTCTGGGTGCGGCCGCGGGCTCAGCCCACGGCCCCTTCCATCTGCAGTTCGATCAGGCGGTTGAGCTCCAAGGCATATTCCATGGGAAGCTCACGGGCGATCGGCTCGACGAAGCCGCGCACGATCATGGCCATGGCCTCGTCCTCGCCCATCCCTCGGCTCATCAGGTAGAAAAGCTGATCTTCACTCACCTTGGAGACGGTGGCCTCGTGAGCCATCGAGACGTCGTCCTCACGGACATCGACATAGGGATAGGTGTCGGAGCGGGAGATCTGATCGACCAGCAGGGCGTCGCATTTGACCGAACTGGCCGAATGGTTGGCCCCCTTCTGCACCTGCACCAGCCCTCGGTAGGAGGAGCGCCCACCGGAGCGGGCCACCGACTTGGAGATGATCGAACTGGAGGTGTGCGGAGCGGCGTGCACCATCTTGGCCCCGGCGTCTTGATGCTGGCCCTCGCCGGCAAAGGCGATGCTCAAGGTCTCACCGTGGGCGTGCTCGCCCATGAGGTAGCAGGCCGGATACTTCATGGTGACCTTGGAGCCGATGTTGCCGTCCACCCATTCCATGGTGCCGCCGGCCTCCACCGTGGTGCGCTTGGTCACCAGGTTGTAGACATTGGTCGACCAGTTCTGGATGGTGGTGTACCGCACCCGTGCGTTCTTCTTGACGATGATCTCCACCACGGCCGAGTGCAAGGAGTCCGACGAGTAGATCGGCGCGGTACAACCTTCGACGTAATGCACATAGGAACCCTCGTCGGCGATGATCAGCGTCCGCTCGAACTGACCCATGTTCTCGGTGTTGATCCGGAAGTAGGCCTGCAGCGGGATCGACACGTGCACCCCCGGCGGCACGTAGATGAAGGAACCACCCGACCACACGGCGGTGTTCAGCGCGGAGAACTTGTTGTCGCCGACCGGAACCACCGAGGTGAAGTACTCCTGGAAGATCTCCGGGTACTCCTTCAGACCGGTATCGGTATCGAGGAAGATGACGCCTTGGCGCTCCAACTCCTCGTTGATCTTGTGGTAGACCACCTCGGATTCATACTGAGCGGCCACACCGGCCACCAACCTGGCCTTCTCCGCCTCAGGGATACCGAGCCGGTCATAGGTCTTCTTGATGTCCTCGGGCAGGTCCTCCCAGGTCTGGGCCTGCTTCTCGGTGGAGCGCACGAAGTACTTGATGTTGTCGAAGTCGATCCCGCTGAGGTCACTACCCCAGGTCGGCATCGGCTTGCGCTCGAACATCTTCAGAGCCTTCAGCCGCAGTTCCAACATCCATTCCGGTTCGTTCTTCAACCCGGAGATGTGGCGCACCACGTCTTCATTGAGCCCACGCTGGGCAGCAGCGCCGGCTTTGTCTGGATCGTGCCAGCCGTATTGGTAGGCGCCGAGCGCCTCCAGATGCTCTTCTTGGGTGGAGCCCAGGCCGGGGGCGGATCCGGTGGTGGCAGTCATGCGGTTTTCCTTTCTGCCTCAGCGCCGGCCGGGCGAACCGGACGCGGCACGTGGGTCGTACACACTCCATCTCCGTGCGCGATGGTCGCCAGTCGTTGCACGTGAGATCCCAGCAGTGCACCAAAGACCCGGGTCTCGGCTTCACACAACTCGGGAAACTCCGTGGCGACATGGGCCACCGGACAGTGGAACTGGCACAGCTGAAGGCCGGAGGCGATCGGCTGCATTGAGGCCACAAATCCTTGAGCGGTCAATGCCTCCACCAACGCCTCAGCGGGGGTGTCGTATTCCGTTCGCAGCTCTTCGAAGCGCTCCAGGATCGGGTCTGCGACGGACTGGGCGAACTGCTCCACGGCCGGTTCACCGCCCAACTCGCGCAGGTGACGCAGCGCCGAGATCGCGAGTTGGTCGTAGGCCTGAAAGAAGGTGGCCCGGCCCGAGTCGGTCAGCTCGAAGACCTTCGCCGGACGGCCCCGTCCGCGGCGACCGTAAACCCGCTGCTGACGGCTGGTCACCTGGTCGGAGTCCATCAGCACGGTCAGATGACGCCGCACGGCAGCCGGAGTCAGCCCGAGCCGAGCGGCGAGATCGGTCGCCGTGGACGGACCGTGTTGAAGGATCGATCGCGACACTCGAGAGCGGGTGGACGCATCTGCGGCAGCCTGGGCCTCCGGCTCAACATCCTCCGCCTCATTTTTCACAACACCATTCTCACCTAAATCCCCGGCACGAACCAAGCCCAATCCCACGGGCTAAGCAGTAGTGTCCCCAGGAGGTTAAATCCTGGTAACGCAGGGTCCACGACCGCACAGTGCGCCCAGCACCACCGGGAGAGGCGTAGTGTTAGCCATGCAGGGTTTGTTACATCATTGCAATGTCTTGTCAAAGTGGACAGGGCGCAACCCCTGCACTGCACGCAAGGGAAACTGACGTGAGTATGACTCGGCAAGACCAGCCCCAACCCGATCCCACGACCCCACTGTCCAGACGCCTTCTCGCCCCCCTCGGCCTGACGGCGGGCCTGGTGATCATCCTTGCCGGCTGTTCCAGCCCCGGCGCCTCGCCAGGCGAGACACCCACCCACACCTCAGAGGTGAATCTCACCCTCCCCGATCTGAGCGCCACCACCTTCTTCGGCGGAGTCGACGGTCGCACCCTGCTGTTAGCCGGCCTGGTCGTGTGCGTCGGCGGTCTGATCTTCGGCCTGGTGAGCTACCGCGCATTGAAGAACCTCCCGGTTCACCCGTCCATGCGCGAGATCTCCGAACTGATTTACGCCACCAGCAAGGCCTACCTCCTGCAGCAGGGCAAGTTTCTGCTGCTGCTGTTCGCCTTCATCGGCACGGTGATCTTCGTCTACTTCGAGTTCCTCGCCGAACTGAGTTGGGCCAAGGTCGCCATCGTGCTGGCCTTCGCCGTGATCGGCATGGCCGGGTCCTATGCCGTGGCGTGGTACGGCATCCGAGTCAACACCTTCGCCAACTCGCGCACCGCCTTCGCCTCCTTGGCCGGCAAGCCGCTGCCGGTACATCGCATTCCGATGCGCTCGGGCATGAGCGTGGGCATGGTGCTCATCTCCTTGGAACTGCTGATGATGCTCATCATCTTGCTGTTCCTGCCCGCAGACATCGCCGGGGCCTGCTTCATCGGCTTCGCCATCGGTGAATCGCTGGGCGCCTCGGCGCTGCGCATCGCAGGCGGCATTTTCACCAAGATCGCCGACATCGGCGCCGATCTGATGAAGATTGTGTTCAAGATCAAGGAAGACGACGCCCGAAACCCCGGTGTCATCGCCGACTGCGTGGGCGACAACGCCGGCGACTCGGTCGGGCCCTCGGCCGACGGCTTCGAAACCTACGGAGTCACCGGGGTGGCATTGATCACCTTCCTCCTCCTGGGCGTCCCGGACGCCGGCTTGCAGGCCACCTTGCTGATCTGGATCTTCACCATTCGCGCGGTCATGCTGGTCGCCTCCGCTGCGTCCTATGTGGTCAACGACTTCCTGGTGCGCAGGCGCTACGCCGACGCCACCCGGATGGATTTCGAGCAGCCCCTCACCCAGTTGGTGTGGATCACTTCACTGACCTCCATCGCCCTCACCTTCATCAGCTCCTACCTGATGCTGGGCCATCTCGGCGGCACTGCGGGCCAGTTGTGGTGGTTGCTGGCCGTCATCGTCTCCTTCGGAACCCTGGCCGGAGCACTGATCCCCGAGCTGGTGAAGGTCTTCACCTCCACCTCGGCCAAGCACGTGCGCGAGGTGGTGAAGTCCTCCCGCGAGGGCGGACCCAGCCTGAACATCCTGTCGGGTCTGGTGGCCGGGAACTTCTCGGCCTATTGGTTGGGGATGGCGATCGTGGCGCTGATGGCCGCAGCCTTCGCCGTCAGCCAACTGGGCAACTCCATGGACGCCCTCATGACGGCCCCGGCGGTGTTCGCCTTCGGGCTGGTGGCCTTCGGCTTCCTCGGCATGGGTCCGGTGACCATCGCGGTGGACTCCTACGGCCCGGTCACCGACAACGCCCAGTCGGTCTATGAACTGTCGCTGATCGAAGAGATCGACGATATCGATACCGAACTGCGCACCGACTACGGCTTCACCCCCTCCTGGCAGGTCGCCAAGCAGATGCTGGAGGAGAACGACGGGGCCGGCAACACCTTCAAAGCCACCGCCAAGCCGGTACTCATCGGAACGGCCGTGGTCGGCGCGACCACCATGATCTTCTCCATCGTGATGGCGCTCACCGCCGGACTCACCCAGAACATGGCGAACCTGTCGCTGTTGCATCCGCCCTTCCTGCTGGGGCTGATCACCGGCGGTGCGATCATCTACTGGTTCACCGGCGCTTCGATCCAGGCAGTGACCACCGGGTCCTACCGCGCCGTGGAGTTCATCAAGGCCAATATCAAGCTCGACGGAGTCACCAAGGCCTCGGTGCACGATTCGCGCCGTGTGGTGCAGATCTGCACCCAGTACGCCCAAAGCGGCATGCTGAACATCTTCTTGGGCGTCTTCTTCGCCACCTTGGCGTTCGCCTTCGTGGAGCCGTACTTCTTCGTGGGCTATCTGATCTCCATCGCCACCTTCGGGCTGTACCAAGCGATCTTCATGGCCAATGCCGGCGGGGCGTGGGACAACGCCAAGAAGATCGTGGAGGTCGACCTGCACGCCAAGGGCACCGCGTTGCATGACGCCACCATCGTGGGCGATACCGTCGGTGATCCCTACAAGGACACCTCCTCGGTGGCGCTGAACCCGATCATCAAGTTCACCACCTTGTTCGGGCTGCTCGCCGTGGAGTTGGCCGTCAGCCTCACCGCGCAAGGCGCCCAGGTCTTGGTGTGGGTGCTGGCCGCGGCCTTCTTCGCCATCTCGACAGTCTTTGTCTACCGCTCCTTCTACGGCATGCGAATCCGCGGTGGCATCGGGGAAGCCGACGGCTTGCCCGCCGAACCGGAATCCTCTCCCCCTCCCGCCACCGTGCGGGATCAGTCGAAAGCTGGTGAACAACGATGAGACGGCTCGCGATCAAATGGGATCCGGTCGTGGTCGATTCCGATGGACGAGTCGGTGGCCACGATGCCGGAGCGACCCTGGTGCGACGACTCCTTCGGCTGCGTGCAGATCCCATCCTGATCGGCCCCGGCCCGCGCCGCGGCGACGGTTTCGAGGTCATGCCACTGGAATTCGTCGACACCGACTCCACCGTCGTGATCAACATGGACGTCCTGGACTCCACCAAGGTGTGGCGGGTGTTGCGGGAGCATGGCGAGCACCCCGCGGTGATGAACTTCCAGTGGGGCCCCACCACCACCTACGCCGATCAGGTGCCACAACTGGTCGAGGCGCTCAGTTTCGCCATCTTCCCGACCTTCGCCAACTCCGAGCGCACCGCCTCAGCAGTTCGCGAAACCGTGAATCGCTGGACGGTGCGCGATGTGGCCGCCAAAGCGCGGATCGGCTGGGCGAATCTGGGCTTCACCGTCGAACATGTGCGTCCCCGCCATCACACGGCGATTCCGGTGGTGCTGTATCCGGCCATCTATCTCTCAGATCGCAAGCGCCCTCGACTTTTCCTCGACGTGGTCGAACAGGTCCATCGACAGTTGCCCCTGCGGGTATCGATGCGACTTCATGAATCCCACCTGGTCTCCGAACTGGCGATGAACCTTTCCCAGAAGGACTGGTACTGGGTCGGCCCCTTGACCGCCACCCGGGTGTCCTACTGGGAGGCGCTGGCCGGCACCACGGCCTTCCTGGCCACGGCCGTGGAAGAGTCCTACGGGCTGGAATACGTCGAGGCGATGGCGGCCGGCGTGATCGGCATCCTCCCCGACGCCCCGTGGGCGCGGGCCCTGGTGCCCGAGGGATATCCCTTCCTGTGGAGCAGCCCCGACCAGGCTGTGGCGTTGTTGAAGCGAGCTCTCACCGACCCCGAGGGCTGCACCGCCGAACTCAACGACCTCGCCGATGGCGATTTCACCGCCTGGATCGCTCGTCGCCATGACGACACCTCGTTCGAGGATTCGCTCACCGAACGACTCAACGAATGGTTCGACTGACGTCCACCCACCCGGCGTCTGCCACCGGCTCCTCCTCCCATCCATGAGATTGCCACCGTGGACGCCGACGAGACTGCCCGGCCCTCCGCCAAGGACCGGGCAGTCGCCTTCCGTGGGCGAATGGACTCCGAACGCGCCGGTACAGGTAGCATTCGCTCATCTGATGGTCTTGCATCAAGGGAGCTGACTGAATGACCGTGCCGACAGCACAGGTGATCCGCCACGACGATGCCCAAGACCTTGCCCGGCGCACCGGGCAGCGGCTGTTGGACACCCTGATCGCGCAGCAGGCCGACGGGCACGTACCCCACCTGAGCCTGGCCGGCGGCCGTATCGCCATGGCGACCTACGCCGAGTTCGTCAAGCTGATACCGGGCTCGCAGCTCGATCCGTCCCGGCTGGAGCTGTGGTGGTCTGATGAGCGTTTCCTGCCCGCCGACGACCCCGAACGCAATGCCGGACCGGCGTTGGCCATTCTCGCCCGCGGTTTCGCCATCGATCCGGCCCGGACGCACCCCATGCCCAGCGCGGACGGGATCATCGACGCCGGCGCCTCTGCGGCGACCTACGCCAAGGAATTGGGCGACACCGCCTTCGATCTGTGTCTGCTGGGCATGGGACCCGACGGCCATGTCGCCTCGATCTTTCCCGCACACCCGTCCAGCGAGCCGACCAATCAGCCGGTGATCGGGGTCAGCGATGCCCCCAAGCCGCCACCGGAGCGCATCAGTTTGACCGTCTCACGAATGAACACTTCCGCCGAGATCTGGGTGGTGGTCAACGGAGCGGAAAAGGCCAACGCGCTCAGCCGCGCCTTGGCCGGCGATGACAAACTTCCCGCAGCCCATGTGCGGGCCCAGGGACGCACCCTGTGGCTGGTCGACGAGGCCGCCGCCCAGCAACTGCCCTACTTCGAGTGCAGTCTGTGAGCGCGAGCGGTCAGTAGATGACTTCGCCGGACGCCCGGCGAGCGCGCAAGGCCTCCAGAGCCTCGGCCAGAATCGCACCGGCCTCGTCTGCGCTGCGACGCTCCTTCACGTAGGCCAGGTGCGTCTTGTACGGCTGAATCTTGGGCGGGGGCGGCGGATTCTCCGAATCCAGGTTGGCCGGAAGGCCGCAGCGCGGGCAATCCCAGCTGTCCGGAATCACCGCGTCAGCCGCGAACGCCGGACGCGTCTCGTGCCGGTTGGCGCAGAAGTATGAGACGTAGAGGCGGGGGGCCGCATCACCGCGCTCGGCTTCACCCATCGGGCCTGCGCCTACTCGGCTGCCCCGAATAGCACTACCACCTACCACCTGTGTGCTCCTTCTGTACGAACGGGGACGGCCTTCAGCCCATCACTCCGAAGTCGCCGAAAAATCGATACAGAACCAGCAGGCCGATAATGCTGGTCAACCAGATCAGACCGACGACAATCGTCATCCGATCCAGGTTGCGCTCCGCCACTGAGGTGCCGCCCATCCCGGTGGACATGCCGCCACCGAACAGATCGGACATACCGCCACCGCGACTCTTGTGCAGCAGAATGAAAAGCGCCAGCACGATGCTGGTGATGATGAGCACTATCGACAAAGTAAGAATCGGCCAGGTCATCTTGCCCGTTGACGCTTCCAACGGAACGAGTAGTGCAATCACGCCGAGAATCCTAACTCAGGTTTGGCCCTGCACCGAACCAGCACCGCACCGGCGATCCCCAACCCCGTCTGCGGGGACCAGAAATCGCCGGTGCGGCGAGGTCGATCAGGCAGCGACGTAGTACATGACAATCTTGGCGAACTCGTCGGCATTCAGGCTCGCACCGCCGACCAGCGCTCCGTCCACATCGGGCTGCGCCATGATCTCGACCACATTGGTGGACTTCACCGAGCCGCCGTACTGGATGCGCACCGAATCCCCGGCCTGCGCGCCGAAGGTCTGAGTCACATAGCCGCGAATCGCCCCGCAGACTTCCTGGGCGTCCTCGGGGGTGGCCACTTCACCGGTGCCGATGGCCCAGACTGGCTCATAGGCGATCACCGCAGCCGCAACCTGCTCGGCGGTCAGCGGCGCCAAACATTCACTGACTTGGGCGAGCACATGGGACACATGTGTTCCGGCCTTGCGGATCTCCAAGACCTCACCGCAACAGATGATGGGGGTCATCCCGGCGGCGAAGACCACCTTGGCCTTTTCGCCGATGAGCGCATCGGTCTCGGCGTGGTACTCGCGACGCTCGGAGTGCCCGACCACCACATAGCTGCAGTTGAGCTTGGCCAGCATCGCCGCCGACACCTCACCAGTGTAGGCGCCGGATTCGTGGACCGAGACGTCCTGGGCGCCCCAGACCAGGGGCAGACCATCACCTTCGATGATGGACTGCACCGATCGAAGGTCGGTGAACGGCACGATCACCGCAGCCTCGGAGCGGGTCTTGTCGTAGCGGAAGTCCTTCAACGTCCACGCCAGTTGTTGCACCAATCCGGTGGCCTCAACATGGTTCAGGTTCATCTTCCAGTTTCCGGCCATTAATGGCGTACGCGCCATGTCAGTTCTCCTCTTCCAGCACGGCCAAGCCGGGCAGTTCTTTGCCTTCCAGGTACTCCAAAGACGCACCGCCACCGGTCGAAATATGACCGAAGGCGTCGTCGGCGAACCCGAGGGTGCGCACCGCAGCAGCCGAGTCTCCCCCGCCCACCACGCTGAACGCCGCCGAGGTGGCCAAGGCCGTGGCCACAGCCGCGGTGCCTTGGGCCAATTCGGGGATCTCGGACACCCCGACCGGGCCATTCCAGAACACCGTCTTGGCACTCAGGATCGCCTGCGCGAACAGGGTCTCGGTCTGCGGCCCGACGTCGAGTCCCATTTGATCTGCGGGAATGGCATCGGCACCGACCACCGTGACCGGACCGTTCACGGTGCGCGCACCGAAGTCCATTCCGGCGGCCACTCGCACGTCGACCGGCAGCAGAATCTGTTTGCCGGACGCTTTGGCCTGGGCCAGATAGGACGCACAGGTCTCGACCTTCTCCGCGTCCAGCAAAGAGTTGCCGATCTCGTAGCCCTCGGCTTTGAGGAAGGTGTAGGCCATACCGCCACCGATGATGAGGGTGTCGGCAACGGTGAGTAGGTTCTCGATCACAGCCAGCTTGTCGGCAACCTTGGCTCCCCCCAGCACCACGACGTAGGGACGCTGCGGAGTCTCGGTCAGCTTCTTCAGCACCTCGACCTCTGCGGTCACCAGGTATCCGGCTGCGTTGGGCAGCAGTGTGGCCACGTCGTAGACCGAGGCCTGCTTGCGGTGCACGACACCAAAACCGTCGGAGACGAACGCATCACCGAGCTCGGCGTACTGAGCAGCCAGGGCGGCCCGCTCGGCGTCGTCCTTGGACTCTTCGCCGGGCTCGTAACGCACATTCTCCAGTAGGACGATTTCGCCCTCGGCCAAAGCGGCGACGCAGGCCTTGGCACCGTCACCGACGACGTCGGGGGCCAGGGTCACTGCGGTGGGCACCAGTTCGGCCAGACGGGTGGCCACCGGGGCCAGCGAGAATTCGGGCTTGACGGTTCCCTTGGGACGGCCCAGGTGCGCCATGATCACGACCTTGGCCCCGGCCTCGACCAGCGCGGTGAGCGTGGGCAGCGCGGCGCGAATGCGGCCATCATCGGTGATGGCACCGTCCTTCAGCGGCACATTGAAATCACAGCGGATCAGAACCCGCTTGCCTCGGAGATCCCCGAGGTCGGCAAGAGACTTCATAGTCGACCTTTCTGTTCACACCCAACGGGCCGACTCGCAGCGATGCGCGAGTCGGCCCGTCAGATGATGGTGATTGGTATGAGAAATCAGAGCTTGGAGCCCACCAGCACGGTCAGGTCGACCAGACGGTTGGAGTAGCCCCACTCGTTGTCGTACCAGGACACGACCTTGACCTGGTTGCCGATGACCTTGGTCAGCGGCGCGTCGAAGATGCTCGACAGCGGGTAGGTCTCGATGTCCTTGCTGACGATCGGATCTTCGTTGTACTCCAGGATGCCCTTCAGCGGCCCCTCGGCGGCAGCCTTGACGATCGCGTTGATCTCCTCGACGGTCGTCTCGCGCGGCGCCTCGAAGGTGAGGTCGGTGACCGAACCGGTCGGGGTCGGCACCCGCAGTGCGTAACCGTCCAGCTTGCCCTTCAGCTCCGGCAGCACCAGGGCGACAGCCTTGGCAGCACCGGTGGTGGTCGGCACGATGTTCAGCGCAGCCGCGCGAGCCCGCCGCAGATCCTTGTGCGGAGCATCCTGCAGGTTCTGATCCTGGGTGTAGGCGTGGATGGTGGTCATCAGGCCCTTGACGATGCCGATGCCGTCATTCAGCGCCTTGGCCAACGGCGCCAGGCAGTTGGTGGTGCACGAGGCGTTGGAGATGATGTTGTGGGCGGCCGGATCGTACAGCTCGTGGTTGACGCCCATCACGATGGTGATGTCTTCGTTCTTCGCCGGAGCGGAGATGATGACCTTCTTGGCGCCGGCGTCCAGATGAGCCTTGGCCTTGGTGGCATCGGTGAAGAAGCCGGTCGATTCGATGACGATGTCCACGCCGAGGTCGCCCCACGGCAGGTTGGCCGGGTCGCGCTCTTCGAACGCCTTGATCTCCTTGCCATCGACGTACAGCGCGGTCTCGTCGGCAGTCACCTCGCCGGGGAACCGTCCAAGAATCGAGTCGTACTTCAGCAGCTGCGCGAGCGACTTGTTATCGGTGAGGTCGTTGACGGCAACCACTTCGAGGTCGGCGCCGGCGGCGACCAAAGCACGGAAGTAGTTGCGGCCGATGCGGCCGAAGCCGTTGATGCCTACCTTCACGGTCATAGTGAGCGTGTCTCCTTTGTCAACAGATGTCCGGCTCTCTGGGGGCGGCCCAACCGGATGTGGTCACAACCCTACCGGCTCAGTGCGCCCGGCAAGTGCTATCCAAAACCGTCTCAGCGGTCAGTCACCTTCGTCCAACATGTCGGGACTAAGTACTGCTTCGGTGTTCGGAATTCCTAGTTCGGCGGCACGCTTGTCCGCGGTCGCCAACAGTCGGCGGATCCGGCCCGCGACCGCGTCCTTGGTCAACGGCGGGGTGTGCAGGCTGCCGAGTTCCTCCAAGCTGGCCTGCTTGTGCTCCAGGCGAAGCTGGCCGGCGATCAGCAGATGCTCCGGGACGTCATCGCCCAGGATTTCCAGGGCTCGCTTCACTCGGGCGCCAGCGGCGACCGCCGCGCGTGCCGAACGGCGCAGATTGGCGTCGTCGAAGTTGGCCAGTCGATTCGCCGAGGCCCGCACCTCTCGACGCAGCCGGCGATCCTCCCAGACCAGCCGGGCCTCCTCGGCGCCCATCAAGGTGAGCATCGCACCGATGGCATCGCCGTCGCGAATGACCACCCGATCCACGCCCCGCACCTCACGGGCCTTCGACGCCACGCCCAGCCGACGAGCCGCTCCAACCAGGGCCAAGGCGGCCTCCGAGCCGGGGCAGGTCACCTCCAACGCCATTGAGCGTCCGGGTTCGGTCAGGGAGCCGTGGGCCAGGAAGGCGCCCCGCCACGCGGCCACCGAAACCTCCTTGCCGCCACCGACGACCTGCACCGGCAGGCCGCGGACCGGGCGTCCGCGCGAATCGATCAGGCCGGTCTGACGGGCCAAAGCCTCACCGTCACGAATGAGCCGAACCACATAACGGGTACCCCGCCGCAGACCACTGCCGGTGATGACCACGAAGTCGGAGCTGAAACCGAACAGTTCGGCGATAGCGGTGCGCAGTCGACGCGCGGCTCCCCCGGTATCCAATTCGGCTTCCACCACGATGCGTCCACCGGCGATGTGCAGTCCATTGGCGAACCGCAGCAGCGAGGCCACCTCTGCCTTTCGAAGCTCCGGCTTGGTCACCTCCAGGGTGGCCAACTCGGATTTCACCTGCTGCGTCATCGCCATTGTTTTCGACTGCCTTCCCGAAAGCACTTCTCAGAGTGGGCCATAGCCTACAGACCCATAATCCCGGCGTAGACCGATGCCAACAGCAAGGGATCATGGCGCGCAGATCCGTCCCGCATGCGCACCGGGGCGACCACCAGTTCGGCTCCCAGCGACCGCACGAAGGTGGCCAGGTGCGGATCACCGGAAACGAAGGTCGGATCGGCCACCACCGTGTCCAAGCGAAGCCCGGGGGCATGCTCGGCCAGCACCTCGATGTGGCGGGAAGCGGTATAGGACGGGGTTTCGTCCGCAGTGGGCACCAGGTTCAACGTGAGGATGCGCTGCGCCGAACTGGTACGGATCGCTTCAGCCAACTCCGGCACCAGCAGATGCGGAATAACCGAGGAGTACCACGAGCCCGGCCCCAGCACGATGAAATCGGCTTTCGCTACTGCCTCCAAGGTCTCCGGGACGGCCGGCGGGTCGTCGGGTTTGAGGCGCACATCGGCGATATCACCCACGGCCAAGGCGACCTGCTCCTGCCCCACCACGACGCTGCGTTCATCAGGCTGGGCCGGATCGGCGCCGATCACATCGGCTTCGATCACCAACGGCACCGCCGCCATCGGCAGCACTCGGCCCTCCACATGGAGCATCGCCGCCACCATGTCCAAGCCGCCGACCGGATCGGAGAGCTGTTGCCACAGTCCAGCGATGAGCAAATTGCCGATCGAGTGCCCTCCCAGCGGGCCATCGCCAGGGAAGCGGGATTGCAGCACTTCGGCCCAGGCTCGACCCACCTCGTCATCACCGCACAGCGCGGCCAGCGCCATGCGTAGATCCCCCGGCGGCAGGACCTCGAACTCCTCCCGCAGCCGCCCCGAAGATCCCCCGTTGTCGGCCACCGTAACGATCGCGGTGAGCCGTGGGGTGATCTGGCGCAGGGCACTCAGGCTGGCCGAAAGCCCGTGCCCGCCGCCCAGCGCCACCACGGCGGGTAGCCGATTGAAGGCACTCACTCCAGCCCCAGGTCGCGGTGATACACCCCAACCGGCAGCCCCTGGGCTTCCAGCCGGCGGGAGAGTTCCTCTGTGATGGCCGTCGAGCGGTGTTTACCGCCGGTGCAGCCGATGGCCACGGTGGCGTGGCGCTTGCCTTCGCGAAGATAGCCCGGCGCGACCAACTCGATCAGCCCGACGGTGTGTTGCAGGAACGGCTCGGTGTCGGGCTGGGACAGCACATAGGCCGCCACCTGCTCAGACATGCCGGTCTGGGGACGCAATGCCGGCACCCAGTACGGATTCGGCAGGAAGCGCACATCCAGCACCAGGTCGGCGTCGATCGGGATTCCGCGTTTGAAGCCGAAGGACATCACGGTGATCCGCAGCCGATCACTGTCCTCGTCGGTTCCGAACGCCTTGGCCACCCGGGCGGTGAGCTGATGGATATTGATCGAGGTGGTATCGATGACCAGGTCCGCCCCGGCGCGCAGATCGGCGAGGAGCTGTCGCTCGCGACGAATCGCATCGAGCAGCCGTCCTCGACCTTGCAGCGGCAGCGGACGCCGCACCGATTCCTGACGCCGCACGATGACGTCGTCGCGGGCCTCCACGAACAACACTTCGGGGCGAATGCCGGTCTCCCGCAATTGGCTGAAGGCTGTGGGCAACTGCTCGAACTCGGCACCGGATCGCACATCGAGCACCACGGCCACCTTGCCGATCCCGCGGGCTCGGCAGACCTCCACCAGGGACGGCAGCAGACTGGGTGGAAGATTGTCGACGACGAACCATTCCAGATCTTCCAAGGCATGACTGGCGGTGCGTCGGCCCGCACCTGACAATCCGGTGATGATCACCAGCCGAACCGGTGCGCCCGCCTCACTCATAGGCGCCATTATTGCGCCTTTGGTCCGGCTGGGGGGCTATGAGCCGACTTACTCGGCGATGACTTCGCCCGTGGCCAGATTCACACCCACTCCGGGCTCGTCAGCAGCGAGTGCCTGCTGCACAGCGGCCGCCGTCGCTGGACCGATGCCGGGCACCGCAGCAATCTCGGCCACGGTGGCTTTGCGGAGCTTGCGCAGCGAGCCGAAGTGCTTCAGCAGCGCCTTGCGACGAATCTCGCCCAGGCCGGGAACCTGATCCAGGACCGACTCCACCATGGCCGCGCTGCGCCGGGATCGGTGATGCGTGATCGCAAAGCGGTGCGCCTCGTCTCGTACCCGTTGCAGCAGATAGAGCGCCTCGCTGGCCCGCGGCAGGATCACCGGGAACTCCTGGTCGGGCAGCCACACCTCCTCCAGGCGTTTGGCCAGACCACACAAGGCGACGTCAGCGATCCCCAATTCGTTCAGCGCCCGTGCTGCGGCGGCCACCTGAGGCGCGCCGCCGTCCACCACCACCAGCCCGGGCAGATAGGCGAACTTGCGCGGAGCCCCGGTTTCAGGATCGATCAGCAGCGGTCCGTCCTCGGCCTCAGCGGGCTCAGATCGCTCACCCAGAAGTCGACGGAACCGGCGGGTGAGCACCTCGTGCATCGCGGCCACATCGTTGGAGCCCTCAACCGTGCGGATCACGAAGCGGCGGTATTCGCTCTTGCGAGCCAAACCGTCTTCGAAGACCACCATCGAGGCGACGACCTCACTGCCCTGGGTGTGGGAGATGTCATAGCACTCGATCCGCAACGGGGCCTGGTCCAGGCCCAGCGCCTCCTGCAATTCGGCCAGTGCCCGTCCGCGACTCGACAGATCCGAGGAACGCCGCAGCTTGTGCAAGGCCAGCGCCTGCTCGGCGTTGCGGACGGCGGTTTGCATCAAGGCAGCCTTGTCGCCGCGCTTTGGCACGACCAGCCGCACCCGGGTGCCCCGTTCTTCGCCGAGCAACTGCTCCACCACCTCGGCAGCGGGGGGAAGTTCGGGCACCAGGACCCGGGGCGGCACATCGGTGGAGTCCTCGGCATAGAGCTGCACCAGACACTTCTCCAACAACGCTGCCGAATCCGAATCGTCGAGGCGCTCGGCCACCCAGGATCGCTCACCGAGGATTCGCCCATTGCGAATATGGAATGCCTGGATGGCGACTTCCAGCGGGTCGGTGGCCAGGGCCACCAGGTCGGCATTGGTGCCGTCACTGAGCACGATGGCATTGCGCTCGGAGGCCTGCTGCAGCGCCACCAGGCGATCCCGCAGTACGGCGGCCCGCTCGAACTCCTCGTTCTGGGCGGCCTGCTGCATCTCGGCCTGCAGGCCAGCCACCAGCCCGGTCGTGCGTCCGGCGAGGAATTCGCAGACCCCACTGACGAGTTCGCGATGCGGCCCTGGGTCGATGCGGCCGACGCAGGGCGCGGCGCATTTGCCGATGTAGCCCAGCAGACAGGGACGTCCGCTGGCTTTGGCGCTGTTGAACACACCATTGCTGCACGAGCGCATCGGGAATACCCGCAGCAGCGAATCCAACGTCTCGCGAATTGCCCAGGCCTGGGCGTAGGGCCCGAAGTAGCGATGGGAACGCCGTTTGGCGCCGCGTCCGACGTAGACCCGAGGGAATTCGTCGCCCCAACTGATCGCCACCCACGGGTAGGACTTGTCGTCGCGGTACTTGATGTTGAAGCGCGGATCGAACTGTTTGATCCAGGTGTATTCGAGTTGGAGGGCCTCCAACTCATTGCGCACCAAGGTCCATTCCACCTTTGCCGCAGTGCGCACCATGGTCTGGGTACGAAAGTGCAGAGCGGACGGATCGGCGAAGTAGGAGTTCAGGCGCTGGCGCAGGTTGATGGCCTTGCCGACGTAGATCACCCGTCCCTCGGCGTCGCTGAACCGGTACACCCCAGGCCCGGTCGGGATGCTTCCCGGCGCGGGCCGGTAGCTGGCCGGTTCAGCCATGATCCACCTGCCTCACCACAGCAGCCAGCATAGATAACCGTCCCTCGCCACGATCAGCCGGCGCTCAGCAGGTCCGGAGCCCCGGGAAGGCCGGGTTCGGCGGCGAGCACACCGGCCAGGAAGGTTCCGGTGAACGAATCGGGATGGGCAGCGATCTGCTCAGGGGTGCCCTCGGCGATCACCATGCCACCACCGGAACCACCCTCCGGGCCCAGGTCGATCACCCAGTCGGCGGCCTTGATGACATCGAGATTGTGTTCGATCACCACCACGGTGTTGCCCTTGTCCACCAACGATTGCAGGACTTCGAGCAGACGCCGAATGTCCTCAAAGTGCAGGCCGGTGGTCGGCTCGTCCAGGACATAGAAGGTTCGCCCGGTGGAACGCCGCTGGAGTTCGGCGGCGAGCTTCACCCGCTGCGCCTCACCGCCAGACAGGGTGGTGGCTGGTTGGCCCAGCCGGACGTAGCCCAGTCCCACGTCGACCAGGGTGCGCAGGTGGCGGGCGATCGCCTCGATCGGTGCGAAGAAGTCCAGTGCATCCTCGATGGGCAGATCCAAGACTTCGGAGATGGTCTTGCCTTTGTAGCGCACCTCCAGGGTTTCCCGGTTGTAGCGAGCGCCGTGACACACCTCGCAAGGCACGTAGACATCCGGGAGGAAGTTCATCTCAATCTTGATGGTGCCTTCACCGGCACAGCCGTCACAGCGCCCGCCCTTCACATTGAAGGAGAACCGTCCGGGTTGATAACCGCGCACCTTCGATTCGGGGGTTTCGGCGAAGAGTTTGCGAATCCGGTCGAAGACCCCGGTGTAGGTGGCCGGGTTCGACCGAGGGGTGCGTCCGATCGGGGATTGGTCGACGTGGATGCTCTTGTCGATGTTCTCGGTGCCGGTGATGGATCGATGATGTCCGGGAACCTCCTTGGCCGCGTACAGCTTCTTGGCCAGGGCCGGGTACAGGATCCCGTTGACCAGCGAGGATTTGCCCGACCCCGAGACTCCGGTGACGGCAATGAACCTGCCCAAGGGGAACTCGACGGTGATATCGCGCAGGTTGTTTTCGCGGGCACCGACCACCGTGATGGCCTGTCCATTGCCGCTACGTCGCTGATTCGGCATCGGAATGCGGCGTTTGCCGCTCAGGTAGGCACCGGTCAGGGACGTGGGATGGGCGAAGAGTTCCGACACCGGTCCCGAAACGACCACCTCACCGCCATGCTCACCGGCGCCGGGGCCGATGTCGACCGCCCAATCGGCGGCCCTGATGGTGTCCTCGTCGTGCTCCACCACGATCAAGGTGTTGCCCAGCGCCTTCAGCCGCAGCAGGGTCTCGATCAGTCGATGATTGTCGCGCTGATGCAGACCGATGGAGGGTTCATCCAGGACGTACAGCACCCCGACCAGGCCCGAGCCGATCTGGGTCGCCAACCGAATTCGCTGCGCTTCACCCCCGGAAAGGCTGCCGGCGGTGCGCGACAAGGTCAGATAGTCCAGGCCCACATCGAGCAGGAAGGTGATGCGCTCGTTGATCTCCTTGACCAGCCGCTCGGCGATCCGTGCCTCGCGCTCACCGAGCTGAAGGTCACGCATGAAGGTGGCCAACTCGCTGATACTCAGATTGGAGATCTCGGCGATGTTCTTGCCACCGACGCTCACCGCCAGCGAGGACGGCTTCAATCGCGCACCCCGACAGGTCAGACACGGCACTTCGCGCATGTACCCGGCGAACCGTTCGCGCGCATTGTCGGACTCCGCCTCGGCGTGGCGGCGCCGAACATAGGGCAAAGCCCCTTCGAACTTGGCCCGATAGGTGTGCTCACGACCATGGCGAGAGCGGGCGTGCACGGTGACCTTCTCCGAGGTTCCCATGAGCAACAACTGCTGGATTCGACTGGGCAGCTTCTCCCAAGGGGTGTCGATGCTGAACCCCTCCTGCTCACCCAAAGCCACAAAGATGTTCTGGAAGAAGCCGGCCACGTAGGGGGTCGTCCAGATCGCGATGGCGCCCTCGGCCAGGCTCTTGCCGATATCGGGCACCACCAGGTCGGCGTCGACCTCCATGCGGGTGCCCAAACCCGAACAGGACGGACAGGCACCCCAGGGGGCGTTGAAGGAAAACTGGCGCGGCTCCAATTCCTCGATGGCCACGTCATGACCGTTGGGACAAGCCAGACGCTCGGAGAACCCGCGCTCCCGCTGGGGATCGTGCTGATCGCGATCCACGAAGTCGACGGTGAGCACCCCCGAAGCCAACCGGAGGGCCGTCTCCACCGAGTCGGTGAGGCGCTGCTTCATCGACGCCTTGGCGGCGAGTCGATCGACGATGACGTCGATCGAGTGCTTGCGCTGTTTGTCCAGAGTCGGTGGATCCACCAATTGCCGCAACTCGCCGTCCACGCGCACCCGGGAGAAGCCTTGGGCGGCCAACTGCCGAAAGAGGTCGACGTATTCGCCCTTGCGTCCGCGTACGACCGGGGCGAGGATCTGGAATCGGGTCCCCTCAGGGAGTTCCAGCAGCCGGTCGGTGATCTGCTGGGGACTCTGCTTGCTGATCGGTTCGCCGCACTCCACGCAGTGCGGATGACCGGCTCGGGCGAACAGCAGCCGCAGATAGTCATAGATCTCGGTGATGGTGCCCACGGTGGAGCGCGGGTTACGGCTGGTCGACTTCTGATCGATGGACACCGCCGGGGACAGGCCTTCGATGAAGTCCACATCAGGTTTGTCCATCTGGCCAAGGAACTGCCGAGCGTAGGCCGACAGGCTCTCCACGTAGCGCCGCTGCCCCTCGGCAAAGATGGTGTCGAAGGCGAGACTCGACTTGCCCGACCCGGACAAGCCGGTGAACACAATCAGGGCATCCCTGGGGAGATCCAAGTTGAGATTTCGCAGATTGTGCTCGCGGGCACCCCGAACGATCAAGCGGTCTGACACGTAGATCATGGTAGATCGTGGTCCTGACAGTCGTACCCGGGGATTGGCTACCAGCGGCTTATAGCCCTAGGTTTGCCTACATGGTTGCAAACCTGGGGCCGGTGCCAGTGGCGGACATCCACCCCTGGAAGACCGAGGCCACCCAACGACTGCTGGGGTCGACCATCGGATTCACCGAGGAACAGTGGCACCAGCCGGCCAGTGTCCCCGGATGGACCCGAGCCCATGTGGCCACCCATCTGGCTCGCAATGCCGACTATTTCTGTTCGGTGATCGAGGCAGCTCGGCTGGGAAACCCGCAACCCGACCTGCCCTCGCAAGCCCAGCGACGCAACGAACTTGAACGCGGCGCTGATCGTCCTGGCCTGGAGCTCCAGATCGATCTGGACGCCGCCTGTGGCGCCCTCCAAAATGCGATCGAGGAAAACACCGACTGGACGCCGCGGATCTCGCTCAGCGGCGCGGACCTGCCACTGTCGGCGCTCCCCCTGGCTCGTCTGCATGAGGTGTGCGTCCACCACCTGGATCTGGATTGCGGGGTCACTGCCGACGATGTCCCCGCCGATGCCGCCGAGTGGCTTCTGCGCTGGGTGTTGTTCCGGCTGAGTGAGGCCGACATTCCGCGGGTGAAGGCGACCGGCGACTCTGTGCAAGCGGTCGTGGGAACCGGCAGCGATGAGCCGCGAGAGGTCCACGCCCACGATGCGCGGCTGTGGGCCTGGCTGAGCGGACGGGCCGCGTCCGCCCTGGTCAGCGGCGCAGAGGACCTGCAGCTACCTCTCCTCGGCTGACGCCGAGCGGCGTGAGGACCACAGGCTCGCCACTGTCGTGACCGCGAGCACGACCACGATTACCACCAGCGACACCCAAATCGGCATTTCGCCCTCGGGCCCCAACCATCCGGTCAACCCGTAGGGCCTCATGAACTCCAGCACCATCTTGATCCCGATGAAACCCAGGATCACCGCCAGGCCCACCGAAAGGTAGACCAGGCGATCCAGCAGACCGCCGATCATGAAATAGAGCTGCCGCAGGCCCATCAGGGCGAAGACGTTGGCGGTGAAGACCAGGAAGGGCTCCTGCGTGACGCCGAAGATCGCAGGGATGGAATCCAGCGCGAAGAGCAGATCGGTACTGCCCAAGGCGATCACCACGATCAGCATGGGAGTCATGAATCTGCGACCGTCCACCCGGGTCACCATGGCCGTGCTGTGATAGTCCGGCGAAGCCGGGAAGGTCTTGCGCACCCAGCCCAAGACGGCGTTCTCGGTGAACTCCTCGTCGTCGCCCTTGCGGTAGTCGACGTAGAGCTTGAGGGCGGTGTAGATCAGGAAGGCTCCGAACACCAAGAAGGCCCAGGTGAACGCGGCCAAGAAAGCGGTGCCCAAGGCGATGAAGATGCCCCGGAACACCAGCGCCAGCATGATGCCCACCATGAGTGCGAATTGCTGCAACTCTCGCGGCACTCGGAACTTGGACATGATCACCACGAAGATGAACAGGTTGTCCACGCTCAGGCTGTATTCGATGATCCAGCCGGTGTAGTACTGCCCGGCGAACGCCGGGCCCCACACCGCCCAAATCCCGGCTCCGAACAGTGCACCCAAGGTGAGGAAGACCGCGATCGCTAGGCCTGCTTCGCGCAGGGAGGGTACGTGGGGACGGCGTCCAATGACGAACAGATCAACGGCTAGAAGCGCCGCCAGGACTCCGATGGTGATCATCCACACCGTGGCGGAGACGTCCATGCACAGGCCTTTCGTATGCGTCCAAGCGACTTCAGAGGCACCATTCTGGCAGGACCTCGCAGGTGTGTTGAGCGCGGGTCAGGAAGTCGCAGCCAACAACTGCCGCAGGGTCTTCTTCAGGTCGGCGATCTCGTCGCGCAGCCGTGCCGCGACCTCGAACTGCAACTCCGCGGCAGCGGCATGCATCTGGTCGGTGAGTTCGCTGATCAAGGACGCCAGCTCGGCCGCCGGCATGTCCCCCAGATCCCGAACTGTCCCTTCGACCGCCGCAGGTGCTGCTTTGGCTGAGCCCTTGGCGCCGGCGCGGCTGACCAGGGCTGCGGTGTCGGCGTCCTCGCGCGCCAGCAGATCGGTGAGGTCGGCGATCTTCTTGCGCAAGGGCTGCGGATCGATGCCGTGTTCGGTGTTGTAGGCAACCTGCTTGGCGCGCCGGCGATTGGTCTCGTCGATCGCCGCCGCCATCGAGGGCGTGATCTTGTCGGCATACATGTGGACCTGGCCCTCCACATTTCGGGCAGCCCGCCCGATGGTCTGAATCAGCGAACGCTCCGAGCGGAGGAATCCCTCCTTGTCGGCGTCCAGAATCGACACCAGGCTCACTTCCGGCAGATCCAATCCCTCGCGCAGCAGATTGATTCCGACCAACACGTCGAACATGCCCAGCCGCAGTTCGCGCAGCAGTTCGATGCGGCGCAGAGTATCGACCTCCGAGTGCAGGTAACGGGTACGCACCCCATTCTCCAGCAGATAGTCGGTGAGGTCCTCGGCCATCTTCTTGGTCAAGGTGGTGACCAGCACCCGCTGGTCAGCCGCAGCGCGCACCCGGATCTCCGCCATGAGATCGTCGATCTGGCCCTTGGTGGGCTTGAGCACGATCTCGGGGTCGACCAAACCCGTCGGACGGATCAGTTGCTCCACAATGCCGTCGGCTTTGGCCATCTCATAGGGGCCCGGCGTGGCGGAAAGGTAGACGGTCTGACCGATGCGCTCGACGAATTCCTCCCACCGCAACGGACGGTTGTCCATCGCAGAGGGCAATCGGAATCCGTGCTCCACCAAGGTGCGCTTGCGCGACATGTCGCCTTCGTACATGCCACCGATCTGCGGCACAGTGACGTGGGATTCATCGATGACCAGCACGAAGTCCTCGGCGAAGTAGTCCAGCAGACAGTTCGGGGCGGTTCCGGGGCCACGTCCGTCGATGTGACGGGAGTAGTTCTCGATCCCCGAGCAGGTACCGATCTGGCGCATCATTTCGATGTCGTAGCCGGTCCGCATCCGGAGACGCTGTGCCTCCAACAATTTGTTCTCGGCGTTCAGTTCGACCAGCCGGGCGTCCAGTTCCTGTTCGATCTCGCCGATGGCCCGTTCCATGCGTTCAGGCCCGGCTACATAGTGCGAGGCGGGAAAGATGTACACCTCAGTGTCGGTGCTCAACACTGCACCGCTGACCGGGTGCATCGTCGACAGGGCTTCGATCTCGTCGCCGAACAACTCGATACGCACGGCGTGTTCCTCATACATCGGGAACACCTCCACCGTGTCACCACGCACCCGGAAGGTCCCCCGGGTCCCGGCCAGGTCATTGCGGACGTACTGGATGTCCACCAGCCGCCGTAGCAAGGTGTCCCGGTCACACTGCTCCCCCACCCGCAGCCGGATCATGCGATCCACATATTCCTGCGGGGTACCCAAGCCGTAGATGGCCGATACCGTGGCGACCACGATGACATCGCGACGGGTGAGCAGCGAGTTGGTGGCCGAGTGGCGTAGCCGCTCGACCTCCTCATTGAGCGAGGAGTCCTTCTCGATGTAGGTGTCGGTCTGCGGTACGTAGGCCTCAGGTTGGTAGTAGTCGTAGTAGGAGACGAAATACTCCACCGCGTTCTGGGGGAAGAACTGCCGCAGCTCGTTAGCGAACTGGGCCGCAAGGGTCTTATTGGGCTGCATCACCAGCATCGGACGCTGCAGACGTTCAGCCAGCCAGGCGACCGTCGCCGTCTTGCCGGTGCCGGTGGCACCGAGCAGCACAACATGCTGCTGCCCGGCCTTCAGTCGGGCTTCTAGGTCGTCGATGGCGGCCGGCTGGTCACCGGCCGGCTCAAAATCGGCGACGACCTCCAACGGCGCCACCCGGCGCTGCACATCACTCACTGGTCGCACGTCAGCAAGCTTAGGTGTCGGCACTGACACTCCCGGTTTGTCCAACCGAATCAGGCTGATCCGCGCAGCTTCTCCCACTCCTGGTCCACCTGCTGACGCAACTGATCGGCGCTGCCGTCGTTAGCCAGCACCACATCGGCCACAGCCAAGCGCTGCGCGCGGGAGGCCTGTGCCTGCATTCGAGCCTGCGCCTCGGCCGGCGACAGGCCGTCGCGTTCCTGCAGCCGGGCTCGTTGCACAGCCGGGTCTACATCGACGACCCACACCTGGTCGAAGGCATCACTTTGCCCCGTCTCCACCAGCAGCGGGATCACCTGGACCACCACGCTGCCCGGCGCAGCGGCCGCGCTCAGCTCAGCGGCCCGCGCCCGGACTGCGGGATGAATGATCGCCTCCAGATCGCGGCGCGCCTGAGGATCATCGAAGATGATGCTCCCCAGAGCGGCACGGTTCAAGGAGCCGTCGGCAGCAAGCATCTGCTCACCGAAACGCGCGATCACCGCACGCAAGCCAGCACTTCCGGGCGCGACCGCCTCACGCGCCAGCAGGTCGGAGTCGATGATGACCGCTCCTCGTTCGGCGAGCCGGTCAGCCACTGTCGATTTTCCCGAGGCGATCCCGCCGGTCAACCCGATTCGGGTCACCATGGCCGTCCTCCCACCGGGTGGTCCATGAGAGTCGTTGCCACAGTCCCCGACCCGGCATCGCCGGTCGTGCAGTGCGGAAAGCTCATATCGATCTCCCTCGTGGATGGCTTTGAGCCTGCCAGCCGCCGGAGGGGCTGGCAACCCGCCGCGGACACAGAAATGGCCACCACCTCACGGTGGTGGCCATTTCGGCGTCTAGCCCGATCAGCGGCTGCCGGTCAGCTTCTCCCGAAGCGCCTGCAGCGCCTCATCAGAGGCGAGCGAACCCTCCGGTGCGGCCTCGTCGGCTCCACCAGCGGAGTACGCGGCGGTGTTGGCCTCGTCGACCGCAGCCTGCACATCGGCAGCCTCGGCCTCCTCGACCTGCTTCTTGTGAGCCAGCCAGCGGGCCTGAGCCTCGGCGTACTGCTGCTCCCAGGCGCGCTGCTGCTCCTCGAAGCCGGGCTTCCACTCCTGGGTCTCGGGATCGAAACCTTCGGGGTAGATGTAGTTGCCCTGATCGTCGTAGGAAGCGGTCATGCCGTACAGCGCCGGATCGAAGTCGTCCGCAGCGATGTCGACACCCTCGTTGGCCTGCTTGAGGCTGAGGCTGATGCGGCGACGCTCCAGATCGATGTCGATGATCTTGACCATGACCTCGTCGTTGACCGTGACGACCTGCTCGGGGATCTCCACGTGACGCTCGGCCAGTTCGGAGACGTGCACCAAGCCCTCGATGCCCTCTTCCACCCGGACGAACGCGCCGAAGGGCACCAACTTGGTGACCTTGCCAGCCACGATCTGACCGATCTGGTGGGTACGAGCGAAGGTCTGCCAGGGATCTTCCTGGGTCGCCTTGAGCGACAGCGACACGCGCTCGCGGTCCATATCGACATCCAGCACCTCGACGGTGACCTCGTCGCCGACCTCGACAACCTCAGAGGGATGATCGATGTGCTTCCAGCTCAACTCGGAGACGTGCACCAGACCGTCCACGCCGCCCAGATCGACGAAGGCGCCGAAGTTGACGATGGAGGAAACGACACCCTTGCGGATCTGGCCCTTGGTGAGCTGATTGAGGAAGGTGTGACGAACCTCGGACTGGGTCTGCTCCAGCCAAGCACGGCGGGAAAGGACCACATTGTTGCGGTTCTTGTCCAGCTCGATGATCTTGGCTTCCAGCTCCATGCCGACGTAGGGCTGCAGGTCGCGAACCCGACGCATCTCCACCAACGAAGCCGGCAGGAAGCCGCGCAGGCCGATATCGATGATCAGACCGCCCTTGACGACCTCGATCACCCGACCGGTGACGACGCCGTCCTCTTCCTTGACCTTCTCGATCTGGCCCCAGGCGCGTTCGTACTGAGCGCGCTTCTTGGACAGGATCAGACGACCTTCTTTGTCTTCCTTCTGCTGAACCAAGGCCTCGATCTCATCGCCGACGCTGACCACATCGAATGGGTCGACATCATGTTTGATGGAGAGTTCCTTGGAAGGGATGACGCCTTCGGTCTTGTAGCCGATGTCGAGCAGGACCTCGTCCCGATCAACCTTGACGACTGTTCCGGTGACGATGTCACCGTCATTGAAGTATTTGATAGTGGCGTCGACTGCTTCGAGGAAGGCTTCGGGCGATCCGAAATCGTCCACTGCGACGCTGAGTGTTGCCTCAGGAGAGGTCATGTAGTAGGGCTCCGATGGGTTGGTCTCTTCAGGTGGTCACACTGCAACCATTGCTTTGATACAGATGTGGTCCAGGCTGACCTGGGCTGGTCCGCACGAAAGCGCGCTGACCCACTAGGTCTGAGGTCATGCCGGTCGTAGTGCAACCGACAGCCTATCGATCCGCGCCACAAAGGGTCAATCCGGGCAGCCGCACCGGGGTTAGGCTGTCCCCAAGCCAAAGGAGGACCACCGATGAGCGGTATCGCCATCATCCACGATGCCACCCTGACCCCCACCAAGCTGGAACTGCTGGCCACCTGGTTGCCGAAACAGCCCTGGTTCGAAGGTTCCGCCGACGATCTGGAACGCATCGCCGGATTCCGCCTGGTCGACCCCGACGGCGAAGTCGGCATCGACACCATGCTGGTGCGATCAGCCGGAGTCGTCTATCAGGTTCCACTCACCTACCGCGCCGCGCCTCTGGAAGATGCCGAATCAGCATTGATCGGCACGATGGAGCATTCGGTGCTGGGCACCCGTTACACCTATGACGCGGTCGCCGATCCGGTCTATCTGGTCGAGTTGATGCGGGTCATCCACGAAGCCGACAACGAGGCCGACCTGTCCCGCGGAGAGAAGACCATGACGGTACGCGGCTCCGGAATCGTGCCGGTCGCCAACGCGGCCGGCGAAATGATGCGGGTCATTCGAGTCCTGGACGGCAGCCACGTGCCGCCCGCCCCGCCGACTCCGCTCGGCTGGCTCACCGGCCGCTGGACCGACGCGGACGGCGAGCATGAGCAGATTCTGGTGACTCTGCGCTGATCGGGCCCAACGACTGCGGCTAGTGGGCTGCAGCGTGCCAGGACGCCCCGGTTCCCACCGACACCTCCAGGGGCACCGTCATCTCGACGGCGTGCCCCATCTGTTCCCGCACCATGGCTTCCAGTTCGTCGCGCTCGGCAGCCACCACTTCGAAAACCAATTCGTCGTGAACTTGCAGCAGCATGCGGCTGCGCATCCGGCGAGTGTGGAGTTGGTCGGCGACCTTCAACATCGCCACCTTGATGATGTCGGCTGCCGATCCTTGAATCGGGGCATTCAGCGCGGCCCGCTCGGCCATTTCGCGCCGCTGCCGGTTCGATGAGTTGAGATCGGGCAGATAGCGACGTCGTCCCAGCATCGTCTGAGTGAAGCCGGTCTTGCGCGCCTGCGCCACGATTTGTTGCAGATAATCGCGCACATGCCCGAATCGCTCGAAGTACTCCTCCATCAGGCCGCGAGCCTCGGAGACCTCGACTCCCAACTGCTGACTGAGTCCATAGGCGCTCAGTCCGTAGGCCAGCCCGTAGTTCATCGCCTTGATCCGGGCGCGTTGAGCGCCGGAGACCGCATCGGCCGGCACCCCGAACACCCGTGAGGCCATCATGGTGTGAAAGTCCTGACCGCTGCTGAAGGCCTCGATCAGTCCCGCATCGGCGGATTGGTCGGCCATGATCCGCATCTCGATTTGGGAGTAGTCCGCGGTGAGCATGGTCTCGAACCCTTCGCCCGCGACGAAGGCCTCCCGGATCCGACGGCCGGCATCGGTACGGATCGGGATGTTCTGCAGGTTCGGATCCGTGGAGGACAACCGCCCGGTCGCGGCGATGGTCTGCAGGTAGGTGGTGTGGATGCGTCCATCGTCGGAAATCGCCTTCTGCAGGCCCTCGACGGTCTGGCGCAGTTTGGTCTGATCGCGGTACCGCAGCAGGTGAGCCAGGAAGGGATGCTCTGTGCTGGCGTAGAGCGCCTCCAAGGATTCCGCATCGGTGGTGTAGCCGGTCTGGGTGCGCCGAGTCTTGGGCATTCCCAACTCCTCGAACAACACCGCCTGCAGTTGCTTGGGCGAGCCCAGATTCACGTGGTGGCCCAACACCTGGAAAGCCTCGGCCTCAGCGGCATTCACCGCGGCGTCGAAATCCTGATGTAGCCGCACGAGATGGTCGGTGTCCACAGCGATCCCGGTGCGTTCCATGCCCGCCAGGCAGGTCGTCAGGGGCAGTTCCACGCTCTGGAGCAGGTCGGCCACCCCTTGGGATTCCAGTTCGGCATCCAAGACCTGCGCCAGATCGATCACCGCTCGCGCCCGCACCATCGCCTCGGTGCCGGTCTGATCAGTATCGAAATCGAATGCGGCCTGATCGCTGTCATCGGCACCGGTACCGGACCCGCTGAGCTCTCGATGCAGATGTCGGGCACACAGATCAGCCAGGTCATACACCCTTTGATCAGGACGCAGCAGATAGGCGGCCAGGTGCGTATCGCTGACCAGGCCTCGCAGTTCCCAGCCCCGTGCCCACACGGACAGCAGCGGCCCCTTGGCGTCGTGGATGACCTTCGCCGCGCTCTCATCGGCCAGCCACGCCGCTAACGCCTTATCGTCGGCGACCGACAACTCGGTCACGTCGATCCAGGCTGCGGCACCGTCAGCACAGGCCAGGGCCAGCCCCGAGATGTCGCCGGTCCCGGCGCGCCAGCGTCCGCTCACATCCATCCCCACGGTGCCCTGGGCATGTTGGGCGAGCCACGGCCCCACCTGCCCTGGGCACAGGACTTCGCCGTCCACCTCAAAGCCACCTTCGTTGGCGGGCTCGGTGTTGGGCAGCGCCTCGGCCAGGCGTTCGCGCAGCACGCGGAACTCCAGTCCGTTGAACAACGTGTTCACCGCCTCGGCGTCCCAATTCTGGCGTGCCAACTCAGCCACGGTGACCGGAAGGTCGAGATCGCCGACCAGCGCGTTGAGTTCCCGGTTGCGGGTCACATCCGCGAGATGATCTCGCAGGGATTGCCCGGCCTTGCCCGGCACCTCGGCCACATGCCGCAGCAGGTTCTCCAGACCGTCATAGCTGGTCAGCCATTTGGCGGCGGTCTTGGGCCCCACCCCCGGCACTCCGGGCAGGTTGTCACTGGTCTCACCGACCAGCGCGGCCAACTCCGGATAGCGCTGCGGGGGAACCAGGTACTTCTCGGTCACCGCCACGGGGGTCAGCCGAGCCAGATCCGAAACGCCCTTCTTGGGGTACAACACAGTGACCTGGTCAGTGACCAGTTGCAGGGTGTCACGGTCGCCTGTGCAGATCAGCACCTTCTGCCCAGCGGCACTCGCCTGGCGGGCCAGCGTCGCGATGATGTCGTCGGCCTCGAAACCGGGGAGTTCGACATGGACGATGTTCATCGCGTCCAGAACTTCCTTGATGAGTTCCACCTGGCCGCGGAACTCCTCCGGAGAGGTGGCCCGGTTGGCCTTGTAGTCGGGGTACTGATCGGTGCGGAAGGTGTGCCGCGACACATCGAAGGCCACCGCCAGGTGCGTGGGACGTTCGTCGCGAAGCACATTGATCAGCATCGAGGTGAATCCGTAGACCGCATTGGTCGACTGCCCGGTGCTGGTCGCAAAGTTCTCCACGGGCAGGGCGAAAAACGCCCGATAGGCCACCGAATGTCCATCGATCAGCAGCAACGTGTCCGGGTCGTCGCCGTTGGCGTGGGGCAGGGTCGTCACAATCCGGAACTCTACCGCCGCGGGCTGACTGTGCTGCCGGTGGTGTGTCAGGGTTGCCTGGTGAATGTACCGGACTGGTTTGCAGGATTACGCAGCCCCTTGGACGACAAGATGGGCACCGAGTGGCTCGAGATCACTCCAACCCGGGCCGTGGCCCGCTGTCCGGTGGCCGGCAACACGCAACCCTTCGGCCTGTGGCATGGCGGCGCCTCCTGCGTGTTGGCCGAGAGCCTGGCATCGATGGCCGCCGCGGCCGATGTCGGCCCCGACGGCACCGTGACCGGCGTCGACTTGAATGCGACCCATCTGCGCAGTGCCCGCGAAGGTTGGATCACCGGCACCGCCACCGCAATCCGGGTGGGCGGCACCCTGGCCACCTATGACGTCGACCTGGTCCATGACAGCGGCGAGCAGATCTGTGCAGCCCGGGTGACGGTCTACCTACGCAGACCGCGATCGCAGGGCTGATTCGCCCCGCGAGAATCGATCAGGATCGAGCTTTGCCGCTCTTGGAGTGCTCGATGACACCCTCGGCGACTTCGCGCATCGACTTGCGAAGGTCCATCGCGGTCTTTTGAATCCACCGGAAGGCCTCCGGCTCGGTCAGCCCCAGGCCCTCCTGCAGCAGACCCTTGGCCTGATCAACGGCCTTGCGGGAGGCGAACCGCTCCTCCAAGTCGCTGACTTCGGCCTCGACCGCCCGAATCTCGGCGAAGCGACCCATGGCGATCTCGATGGCGGGAACCACATCGGAAGCATCGAACGGTTTGACGACATAGGCCATGGCGCCGGCATCGCGGGCCCGCTCAACCAGTTCGCGTTGGCTGAAGGCGGTCAGCATCACCACCGGAGCGATGCGCTCCTCGGCGATCTGGGCGGCGGCGGTGATGCCGTCCATCTTCGGCATCTTGACGTCCATGACGACTAGGTCTGGAGTGAGCTCACGGGCCAGCCGAAGGGCTTCTTCACCGTCGGAGGCCTCAGCAACGACCTGATAGCCCTCCTCGGTCAGCAGCTCAACCAGGTCCAGCCGGATGACTGCTTCGTCCTCGGCAACCAGGACTCGCAGGCTCGATTTGGGCTGCACATCGTCGGGAGCGTCCGCCATGATCACCATTCCTGCTGGTCGTCGTTGTCACATTATGTGTCCCTGAGCGTACCGTGCGTGCAACCCTTGGCACCAAGTTGTGGCAGAATCGGTCAGGCCCTGCCGGGGTGGCGGAATGGTATACGCGGACGGCTCAAACCCGTCTGCCCAATTGGGCGTAGGGGTTCGACTCCCCTCCTCGGCACAACAGGGCGGTGGTGACACCGCCTTTCCTTGGTAGCTGCGCGGTGGTCACCGCCATTCAATGGCAACTGCGCGGTGGTCACACCGCCATTCAATGGCAACTGTTCGGAGCGGTTCGGTCCGCCATGCGGTCGCCGATCCAGCTCAGAATCTCACTGCGCCGCTGCGGATCGGCTGCACTGTTGGAGTGCCTCAAACCGCGATACACCCGATAGTCGACCACAGATCCGACCTCGCAACGCGCGCGGACTCCAGAAGCCTGAATTGCCTCCGGCACGACCTGATCGTCCGCTCCTTGGATCATCAGCAGCGGAATCGACAGATCCGCGGCAGCCACATTCGCCGCAAGCCGTTGCGCCAGCGGGCCCTGCGTCGGCGGCTGCAGCCAAGGCGCTGTGCCCGCGCCGAGCAGCAGCAAGGCCTGCCCACTCGGACTCAGCGACCCGCACCCTGTCGCCTCTTCCTGAGTGACCAGGGCGGCCAGGAAGCCTCGGTACTCCCCCAGCTTCACCTCGGGGTAGGCATTGGAATAGCTGTACAACACCTCATCAACCAGGGGATCGGCGCTGGAGATCTGCGCCAAGTGCCCCATCACCGCCGACGGATCGGCGATCGGCTCGTCAGCCACGACGCCGGCCAACGCCAACTCCGGTGCATAGTCGGGAGCCACCTGCGCCGCCCAGAGCGCTGCATGCCCGCCCTGGGAGTGCCCCCAGATGACGATGCGCCCCAGCCGCACCCCGGACACCTGGGTGACGGCCCGAATACCGTCCAAGAGGGCACGGCCCTCCGTGACCCCGATGAGCAGACTGGGCGATCCCGGTGTGCCAAGACCAGGAAGATCCGGCTCCAAAACCGCAAAACCGCGACTGAGCAGGTCGCTGACATCGCCCAGGCCCCCGGGCGACTGTCCGCGCACCGACGGCGCACAACCTTGGCCCAGCCCCAACTCCGGATGCGCCCACACCACCAAGGGCAAGGCACTGCCGGTGGTGCTGGACGGCACGAAGAGCACTGCAGTGGCCGTAGTGGTGTCATTGTCCTGGTCGGTGGTGGTGTACAGCAGATTGATGCCGACGGCACTACCTACGGTGCTGGTCGACCGTACTGCAGCCAACAGCTTGCCCGACGCACCCTGGGCCGAGACGTCGTGGTAGTAGAACGCCGAGGGCACTCCCGCGGGATTCAGGATGTTCCCCTCGGTGGCTAAAGCCACAGCCACCGCCAAGGCAATGCCCCGCCACACCACCCGGAACCGCTCCGTGGAGCGTCCGTAACCGGTGCTGGGGTACCAGATATCCACCAACAACCCGGCACCGACGAGCATCAGGCGGGCTCCCAGGCCCAGCACCATGGTCAACACCACCGGGTCGGCCCACAGCAGCGAGACCGCGCCGATGCCGGCGGTCACAGAACCGGTGAAGAGCGCAACCATCGGTCCGCCCGCGGCTGCAGCCACGAGTAACGCCGGCAGATCCACGCGCGACAGCAAGGCTGACCAGATTTCCAGGGCGCCGGTGGCGACCAGCAGCACGCCGACCACGGCCGCACTCAGCGCGACGGTGGTCCCCGGCCACACCGCAACCACTGCGGCACCCAACAGATAGGTCAGTCCGAGCGCCGTTCGCGCGGGAGCCTCCCGAGTGCCTTGGCTGAGTTCGGCCAATCCGCCGATCACCAGACCAACGACGACCGCCAGCTCCAGCAGCGCATCGGAGGTGAATGGCCGGGCAGCGAGAAAACACCCAGCCAACAGGCTGAGCAGTCCCATGGCAGCGCGAACCACTGTGCGCTTCCCCCTCCGCGCCATGACCGGCACTCTAGTGGGCGCGCTGGGAATACCCCAAGTGAGCGGGATTTCTGCAGAGGTGCAGCGGGCTAGGCCATCTCGTAGACGCGCAGCGAATTCGTCTGGTAAATGGTGCGTCCGGGATTACCGGCCACGATAACCACGCGATCGCCCCGCTTCAGGAAGCCGGTGTGGGTGAGCGCCTCCTGCACCGAAGCCACCATCGAGTCGGTGTCGGTGTACTCCGGAGTCACATAGGACTGCACACCCCAGCACAGGGTGAGTTCGGCAGCCGTCTTGGGTAACGGGGTGAAGGCCATGATCGGGACCTCCGAGCGCAGCCTGGCCAGGCGATGCGGGGTGTCACCGGAGATGGTGAATGCCGCCAGGTATTTGGCATTCACTCGCTCGGCAACTTCCACAGCCGCTTTGGAAATGACGCCCGCGGTCGTGTGCGGATTCCAATCCAAGGACCGAATCTTGTCCAAGCCTTCGTGTTCGGTTCGGGTAATGATCCGCGCCATGACCGAAACCGCGTCGATGGCATGCTCACCCACCGCTGTCTCCCCCGACAGCATGACCGCATCAGCACCATCGAGGATGGCATTGGCCACATCGGAAACCTCGGCGCGGGTAGGCCGGTAGGAGGTGATCATCGATTCCAACATTTGCGTGGCCACGATCACCGGCTTGGCCCAGGTCCGGGCGGCATCGATGATCCGTTTCTGAACCGAGGGCACCTCCTCCAGAGGCAACTCGACCCCGAGGTCGCCTCGGGCCACCATGAACGCGTCAAAGGTATCGATGATCGAATCCAGATCCTCGATCGCTTGCGGCTTCTCCAGCTTGGCGATCACCGGCACCTGCCGGCCTTCGGCGGCCATCACCCGCCGCACCGGTTCGATATCGGCCGCTGAGCGGACGAAGGACAGCGCCACCATGTCCACACCGTGGCGCAGCGCCCACCGCAGGTCACGCTCATCCTTCTCGCTGAGCGCAGGCACGCTCACCGGCACCCCGGGCAGGTTGATGCCCTTATGGTCGGAAACCGGCCCACCCACGAGCACCTCGGTGATCACTTCGGTGCCGGATACCTCCACGGCTCGCAGCTCGATGGCACCATCGTTCATGAGGATGTGGTCGTCGACCTGAACATCATCGGTGAGGGTACGCAGCGTGGTGGACGCCCGCTCTGCGGTCCCCAGGACTTCCTCCGTGGTGATGATGAACTTCTGGCCGGCTACCAGTTCGGCTGCTCCGCCCTCGAATTCCCCCAGTCGGATCTTCGGCCCCTGCAGGTCGGCCAGAATCCCCACCGGTCGTCCGGCTATACGGGCCGCGTCACGAATCCACTGAACCCGCTGGGCATGCAGGATGTGATCGCCGTGGCTCATGTTGAGCCGCGCGATGTTCATCCCGGCCCGCACCAGTTCCACCAGTTTCTCGGCGGAATCCGTAGCGGGGCCGATGGTGCACACAATCTTTGCTCTACGCACGGGCCCAGGCTAGTGGACCGTCTGAACCGATTCCGGTTCCCTTAGAACTGTTGCCGAGTCTTTGGGATGTGCTAAGCACCTCAGGCCTCCGCGCTCACCCGCGCCAAGGCGAGGGCCAGGTCCTGGGGGTATTCGGAGGTGAATCTCATCGTCTCACCGGTCCGAGGATGCTCGAAAGCCAGCTCCACGGCATGCAGCCACTGCCGCTCCAAACCCAACCGCGCCGCCAGCACCGGATCGCCGCCGTAGGTGGGATCGCCCACGCAGGGATGCCGGATGGCTTGCATATGCACGCGGATCTGGTGAGTACGCCCGGTTTCCAGGTGCACCTCCAACAAGGTCACCGCCCGAAATGCCTCCAGCATCCGGTAGTGGGTGATGCTGGGCCGTCCACCGGCGATCACCGCCATCTTGTAGTCCGCACCCGGGTGGCGCCCGATGGGAGCCTCAATGGTGCCCTCCAACGGGTCCGGTAGCCCCTGAACCAGGGTGTGATACACCTTCTCGACGGTGCGGGCGCGGAAAGCCCGCTTCAACGCGGTGTAGGCCGGCTCACTCTTGGCGACCACCATCAGGCCCGAGGTGCCAACGTCAAGGCGTTGCACGATGCCTTGCCGCTCCGCCGCCCCAGAGGTAGAGATCCGAAAACCAGCCGCAGCCAGGTGCTCGACCACGCTGGGCCCTTCCCAGCCCAGGCTGGGATGCGCAGCCACCCCTGCCGGCTTGTCCACCACGACCACATCAGCGTCGTCGTACACGATGCCGATCCCAGCGACTGTCTGAGGCACCACCTGCACCACCGGTGCGGCGGCCAACTCCACCTCCAGCAGATCCCCGGTGTGCACCCGCTGAGACTTGGCGACCGGCTCGGAGTTCAGCTGAACCTTGCCCAGATCGGCCAGGTCGGAGATTCGACTGCGGGACAGCCCGGTCATGCGTGCGGCGGCAGCGTCGACACGCTGGCCGTCCAGGCCGTCGGGGACCAGCCAGACGTTAGTCATCGTTGCGGGGACGCGTGTCTTTGAGGCTGGAGCCATCTGGACCGATCTGCTTGATCAGGCCGAACCAGACCACGAGCACAGCAGCGGAGGTGACGAAGATGTCGGCCACGTTGACGATGGCGAAGGACGGGAGCTGGATGAAGTCGACCACATGCCCCAAGAAAGGCGACGGCGGCCGAAAGATCCGATCAGTCAGATTCCCCGAGATCCCGGCGACCAACAGACCGGCCAGAATGGCCCAGCCCAGGTGCCGCAGCCGCGGCACCAGCCACACGAAGACCGCGATCAAGGCAGCCAGGGACACCAGGCTGAACACCATGGTGAGGTTCTCCCCCATGCTGAAAGCAGCGCCCGGGTTGCGGATGAGTTGCAGCGTGACCACGCCACCCAGCAACGGAATCGGTGCACTGGGATCGAGATAGGCCACAGCCAACGCCTTGGTCACCTGATCAAGGGTCAGACCGAGGACGCCGATGAGGACGACGACCAGCCACAAAGGTGGCGCTGATTTCGCCGGGGGGGTTGGCTGAGTTATCGCCGTTCCTCCCGCTGCTTGCAGGCCACGCACATGGTGGCTCGGGGGAACACCTGCAGGCGATCCTTGCCGATGGGCTCACCACAGACTTCGCACAGGCCGTATTGACCCGACTCGAACAGGCGATAGGCCTGCTGGGCCTGTTCCAGCATTTCGCGGGCGTTCTGAGCCAGCGACATCTCCTGGTCGCGCTCGAAATTCGATGACCCGACATCGGCCGGATCCCGACCGGCACCGTCGGCACCTTCGTCGAAGAGATCAGCCAAACCAGCTTGGGCGACTTCGATGGCGCGCTCCATGTGGTGGATGTCGGACAACAACTCCTGACGGATCTCCTCGATCTCGTCTTCCGTCCATGGGTCCTCTCCCGCAGCCACGGGAAAGGCGGATACAGGAGCTTTGGGGGCGGTCCCCCGACGCTGGGCCGGTGGCATGTTGTTTCCCTCCTGGTGTGATTACTGAGGTGGGAGAGTACCACCAGCAAACGCGCCCCGATCTCCAGATCGGGGCGCGTCGCTCATTGCTTGTGAAATTCAGTGGCCTTCGCCGAGCAAAGCATCCAGGCGCGGAGTAGCCGAACCGGATCCGGGACGTTCACTCAGAACCGCAGGAGTGTCACTCGGCTCGAAACGGGCCTCGCCGATGGCGCGCAGCTGAGTCTGCAGATGCGCGGTCATCGTGCTGCGGTAGCTGTTCTCGAAGCTCCGCAACTGCTCGACCTTGGCGCGCAAGGTGTCCCGCTCAGCCTCGAGCTGATTGAACATCTCTGCACGCTTGGAGGCGGCCTCACTGGTGAGCGCGTCAGCCTTCTGCTGAGCCTCCAGCGTGATCTTCTCCACATTGACCCGAGCCTCGGACTCGATCCGATCAGCCCGGGTACGGGCATCGGTGAGCGACTCGTGTGCCTTGCGGCTGGCGCTGTCCATGACGTTCTCGGCCTCCGCACGGGCGGTGGTGAGAATCCGCTGCGACTCCACCTGCGACTCGCCGACCAGACGCTCGGCCTGCTCGGTGGCCATCTGCAGCAACCGGGTAACGGCCGGGGACGCCTCCGCGGAGGTGGTGACCACGATGTTCTCGATCTTGCCCGAGGAGATCACGCTACCGCCGACCGGCATCTGAGCCGCAGCATCGCCTGCCTGCCGCAGGTTGGTGACCTCCGAGCGCAGGGATTCGATTTCGTGCTGGGCGCGAGCCAACTCGTCGCGCGCCTGGCCCAGTTCCTGGCCGCGGCGGTTGAGTTCGTCGGTCTTGCCCGCCAACTCGTTGCGGGCACCTTCCAAGGCGCTTTGGCTCTGCTGCAACTCGGCGCGGACACGGTCCGAATCGCCGGAATCGCTGCTGGGAACGAAGACGCTCGACGGCTGTCCCTTGCTCAGCGACTCAATCTGCTGCTTGAGGGCACCGTTCTCTTCAGTCAGTTGGGCGAGAGTGGCTTCGACCTTGTCGACGAAGTTGTCGACATCGACCGGCTCGTAGCCGTTTCGCCGTGCCAAGTGAAAGCGGGTCTGCCGGACCTGCTCCAGGGTCAGAGTCATTGCTCACCTCACGTACTCGGTTCCGAATCACGGCGGACCGTGACCCGTTAGGGTAGTTCTCAGGCTAGTGCAGCCTGAATGTTCAATCCAACAGCAACTGTATTGCTAGCCCTCTTGGGTAAACCTCCGGTACAGACAATTCCCTCACTCTCACGCTCACACTAGGGGGTTCAGCCCACAAAAAAGCCGCCGGAGCCGGCCTCAGGGGCCGGTCGGCGGCAGTCCAGGTTTCGGTCAGGACTGGTTGAAGAACCCACCAGCCAAACGCTCCTTGTCCTCAGCAGTCACCGACAGATTGTGCGGCGAGAGCAGGAAGACCTTGCTCGTGATGCGCTCGATGCTGCCCTGCAGCCCGAAGATCAAGCCAGCGCAGAAGTCCACCAGACGCTTGGCGTCGGCCTCTTCCATCTCGGAGACATTCATGATCACCGGGATGCCATCGCGGAAGTTCTCGCCGATGTTGCGCGCCTCGTTGTACGTGCGGGGCCGCACGCTCACAATGCGATTGATATCGGCCACCCGGGACTGGCTGGCGCGCGGACGCCGCGACTCCAACTCGGTGACTGTCGCCGCACCATCCGGGGTCTCGGTGGTGGCTAGTTCCTGGCCCGCCGACACCGGCTCGGTCAGCTCGCCGGCGTTGTCGTCAGCCTCGACGTAGCTTTCATCGTCGGAAACCAAGCCAAGCCACACGGCCGCCTTCTTCAAGTGATCAGCCATAGTCCTGCCCCTTCGGGTTTGTTACTCCAGAAAAACCATAACCCGAGGTGGGCGTTCAGTCGGGAAGGCGCACCCCGACACGCGTCACGGCAGCCAGATGACTCCAGCTTGTCGGCCCGAAGCGGCGCCATCGCGGCGATGAGAGTGCAGCTGAGGAGTCGTTCTCGTGCAGGGGTCGACCCGGTTCACCTGACAGCCCAGCTCTTCCAGCTGGGCGGCTGCAGCCCGACCGAGGTCGAGACTGGGCGTGCCCCAACCGGTCTGGGCACGCGCCTGCGGCAATATCCGGCAATAGTCCTGCTGCAGGTCAGCCGGCACCTCGTAGCAGTCACCACAGATGTGCGGACCGATCCAAGCGCGCACGTTGGTCGCGCCGTGAGCCCGCAGTTGGCCCACCAGCGCGGTCAGCACGCCGGCTGCCAAGCCGACTCGACCCGCGTGGGCGGCCCCAATCAGACCGTGATCAGGGTCCGCCATCAGGACCGGGAGACAGTCTGCGGCCCGGACTGCCAAACCTAACCGCCGATCAGTACTGAACAAGGCGTCGGCCGGCTCGACGGCGAGCTCGGCCGGGTCGTCCCCGTGGCCCACGTTCAACACCCGAGCGCCATGCACCTGATAGGCATTCAGAATCGGAACTTGAAGCTGCGCCTCGACGAGGTCCCAATCAGGCCCGCGCCAACCAGAGGGCGAGTGCACGGTCAGGTCCAGTCGGGCACCATCGGGAGCCACCGCGTCGAAGAAAGCGATCCCGACACCATCGGTGTCGGGATCGTTGTGATAGCTGAACATCGCTGCGGACTACTTGAGGAAGTCAGGTACGTCCAACTCGTCATCGCCGGTGTCATCGACGACCACGCGGCGCTGCTCACTGGGAGTGATCACGGGCACCTCGGCGGTGGCGTCGACCGGGGAGACTGTGTGCTCCACAGGGTTCTTCACCGGGGTGGCGATGGGCCGACGCACCGGCTGAGGCCGACGCTGCGGTGGTGCGCCGCCATCGAATCCGGCAGCGATGACCGTCACCCGCACCTCGTCGCCGAGAGCATCGTCGATCACCGTTCCAAAGATGATGTTGGCTTCCTCATGAGCGACCGACTCGATCAGGTTGGCCGCCGTCGAGACCTCGAACAGACCCAGGTCCGAACCTCCAGCGATCGACAGCAGCACACCACGGGCCCCATCGATGCTGGCCTCCAGAAGCGGAGAGGAGACCGCCATCTCAGCGGCCGCGCGAGCTCGTTCCTCACCGCGGGCCGAACCGATGCCCATCAACGCCGAGCCGGCATTGGACATGACCGCCTTCACATCGGCGAAGTCCAGGTTGATCAGGCCCGGGGTCGTGATCAGATCGGTAATGCCCGAAACACCTTGCATCAACACCTGGTCGGCCTGCCGGAAAGCATCCAGGATCGCCACCTGGTGGTCGGTCATCTCCAGCAATTTGTCGTTGGGGATCACGATCAAGGTGTCGACTTCGTCGCGAAGGGTGTCGATCCCGCTCTCGGCCTGGTTGGACCGACGACGTCCTTCGAAACTGAACGGCCGGGTGACCACACCAATGGTCAGCGCCCCCAAGGAACGGGCGATCCGAGCCACCACGGGCGCACCACCGGTACCGGTGCCACCGCCTTCGCCAGCGGTCACGAAAACCATGTCGGCGCCCTTGAGCACCTCTTCGATCTCGTCGGCGTGATCCTCAGCCGCCTGGCGACCCTTGTCGGGATCGGCACCAGCGCCGAGTCCTCGGGTCAGATCACGCCCAATATTGAGTTTGACGTCAGCATCGCTCATGAGCAGCGCCTGAGCGTCAGTGTTGAGAGCGATGAATTCAACTCCACGCAATCCGGATTCGATCATCCGATTCACCGCGTTGACGCCGCCGCCACCGACACCAACGACTTTGATGATTGCCAGATAATTCTGGGAGGCAGTTGCCACTTCACCCACCCTCACGAAGATATGGACACAGGCCGACGAAGCTTCAGGCGGGGAAGTCAGTTGCTCCGGCGTCGGGACCAGGCTAGGAGAGCGCTTTTCACCTTGTCCAAGAATGGTCATGGCCTCGGCGCGTCCCTCAAGTGCGACTTCAGGGTTGCCGTCGCCACCCCCGGTCAGCGACGGGTCGGAAAGCCTGGCGCCGATACGTCGAACACGCGTCCGGACATGGTCAACATCTTGTCCAGCACGGCACTTTTTAGCTCCGATTGATCCGGGCCGCCCCACATCACCTGGCGTCCATCACGCAACTTCAATTCGATGCCATCAGGCGAGGTGGCCTCGATTCGGGACAGTTTGGCGGCAGTGCTCTTACTCAAGGCCGAATAGACCGTGCCCACATCAACCAACAGGTTTCGGGCCGAGGCATCGGCGACGACCTGAACCAACCCCGACGGAGCTTTGGCGACTTTGCGGAACACGACACCACTGCCGTCTGCCAACAGATAGCCCTGACCGTCAGGCAGCGCGAGTCGCGGGGTTCGTTCGGTGATCGTGATATCCACCGCGTCCGGCCAGGATCGCACCACCCGAACCTCGGCGACCGCGGGCAGGCCAGCAACCCGGTCGGCAGCATCGTTGATGTCGACCCGCGCCAAGGGCGTGCCCACCGCGACCGCCGAGGCTTGGCGTACCTGATCGACGGTCAACACCTCGGCGCCACTGACGCGCACCTGCTGGGTGGCGAAGACCGGCGAGAACCCGAAGATGACAACCACGGCTGCAGCCAACACGCCCACCATCGACCAGGCCACGACGCGCACAATCCTGGTCTTGCGCTGTCGGCGGCGACGCAGCTCCAGCCGCGTCGTGGCGTCACTGACCCGGGAGGTCATGCCAACCTCGACCTGACCCGAGCAGCAGCCAGCGGTCCCACCGTGGTGACATCACCAGCACCGATGGTGACCACGACATCACCCGGCTGCACCAGAGCTGACAAGGCGTCCACCCCGGCGGGAAGAGTCTCGGCATAGCTGACGCGCTCAGCTCCGGCCTCGGCGCTGGCGGCATCGGCCACCAGGCGCCCAGTAACGCCGGGGATCGGATCCTCCCGCGCGGGATAGATCCCCAGCACCACGATCTGGTCGGCCGCAGCCAAGACCCGTCCGAACTCTGCGGCGAAATCCCGGGTGCGGGTGAACAGATGCGGCTGGAAGCACACCACCAGGCGTGCCTCGCCGGCCAGTTCGCGCGCCGCACCAAGGGTGGCGGCGACCTCGGTGGGGTGGTGGGCATAGTCATCGAAGAACCGGGCGCCGGCGACCTCGCCGACCGGCTGAAAGCGTCGGTGGGTACCGCCGAAGGTGGCTAGAGCGGCGCGCGCCTGCGGTCCGGGAACGCCCAGGGCCTGGGCGGCCGCATAGGCTGCCGCAGCATTGTGCAGATTGAACCGACCCGGTACCGCCAAAGCCAGCGGTCCGCGGTCGAGTTCGGTCACCAGGGTGGCCACGGCTCGGCCCGGCGGGGTGAAAACCTCCTCCAGCCGCACCTGCGCCAAAGGTGCCTCCCCCACGGTGACCACGGTCTTCCCGGCAGCCCGCACCGGCTCAATCAAAGCCGCGGTGCCGGGGTCGTCAGCGTTGAGGATCACCACCTCCACGGCCTCAGCCGTCGCCATGGACAAGAAACCCGCCGCGTAGTTCTCCGCACTGCCCCAGTTGTCCAGGTGATCGGATTCGATGTTGGTGATCACCACGATTTCGGCCGGGTATTGCCGGAATGATCCGTCGCTCTCATCGGCCTCCACCACGAAGGGACGCCCGCCCCCCAGATGGAAGCTCCGCCCGGTCGTGGTCAACGGCGAACCGACCACATATCCCGGGTCGACTCCGGCCTCGCTCAGCGCCGAGGCCAGCATTGCACTGGTGGTGGTCTTGCCGTGAGTTCCGGTTACGGCCACCGCCCGGCGTCCCAGCATCAGCGCCGCCAGGGCTGCGCTGCGATGCCAGATGCGCAATCCGCGCCGGCGAGCCTCGGCCAGTTCGGGGTTGTCGGAGCGGATTGCGCTGGACACCACCACTGTCTCAGCGTCGGCGACGTGGCTGGCATCGTGTCCCACCATGGTGGTCACGCCTTCCTCGGCCAGCCGGGCCAAGGTCGGCGAATCGACCTTGTCGCTCCCACTCACCCGGACGCCAAGGTCGGCGTACATGGCAGCGACCCCGCTCATCCCGGCCCCGCCGACACCGATGAAATGCACCGCGCCGAGGCAGTCGGGGCTCAGCAGTGGCACTGGTTCGATCAACGACATGGGCTCACTCCCCACCCTGGACGGCCGACCGGACCAGCTCGGCGAGTCTGTTCGCGGCGCCGCCGGGCACGAGTGCTCGGCAGGTGTCGGACATGCGGTGCAGCCGATCCGGGTCCCCCAGCACGGCGGTGATCTCGGTCAAGAGTCGCTGCGCGGACAGATCGGCGTCGGCGATGAGAATGCCAGCATCGGCGTCGATGAGGAACTGTGCGTTTCGCGCCTGCTCGCCGTTGCCGTGCGGCAGCGGGACAAAGATCGTCGGCAAACCGATCATCGCCGTCTCGGTGACGGTGGCCGCTCCGGCCCGTCCCAGCATCAGATCGGCGGCGGCATACGCCGCTGCCATGTCATCGACAAAGCCGAGTGGTCGATAGACCGCAGCCGAGGTCGCATCGGTGCGGGCCACCACGTCCTCGGTCAGGTTCGCCGGACCGACCACGTGCAGCACCGAGATGCCCTGGCCCAACAACTCGTCAATTGCATCCGTGGTGGCGTTGTTCAGGCTACGCGCGCCCTGCGAACCGCCCGAGACCAGCAGCACCGGACCCTGCGCCGGCAGGTCGAAACTGCGCCGGGCATCGGCGCGTCGTGCCCGGCGGTCCAGGCCCTCGATCGCCGTGCGAACCGGAAGCCCCACCACCTGGGCCTGCGGCAGCGGCGTATCCGGAAAGCTGGTTGCGACCACATCGGCGAACCGAGCGCCGACCTTGTTGGCCAGGCCGGGCACCGCGTTTCCCTCGTGAATCACCAAGGGGATCCGCAGCGATCGCGCGGCCAGGTACACCGGCAGCGAGACGTAGCCCCCGAAACCTGCCACCACCTGAGCGCGGTGTTCGCGCAGCAGGCCTTTGGCTTGGCGGACCGCCGCGCGAAGCCGCAGCGGCAACGCGACGAGATCCTTCGAAGGTCGCCGGGGAAGCGGCACCGGCGGGATCAGGGCGAGCTTCAGTCCCGCCTCCGGGATCACTCGGTTCTCCAAGCCCTTCGGGGTTCCGATACACACGATGTCCACCGCACCACCAGCGGCAAGCTGTTCTGCGGTGGCGATCAGAGGCGAGGTATGCCCCGCGGTTCCCCCGCCTGCGAGGATCACCCGGATCGGCTCACTCATATGTTCCTTCAGTTGTCAGTCGTGACCACGGAGGTGCGTTTGCGCCGCCGATGCCGACGAGAGTAGGCCCTCGCCGCTGGCTCGTTGCGGGCACAGGCCAGGAGTGCACCCAAACCCATCAGGTTTGCCAGCAACGCAGAACCACCGTAGGACACTAGCGGTAACGGCACCCCGAGCACGGGCACCATCCGCAGCACGACCATGATGTTGAGCAGAGCCTGGATCATGAACCAACTAGTTACCCCGGCGGCCACATAGCGGCTGAAGCGGTCATCGGAGCGCATGGCGATCCGGAATCCGGCGAAAGCCAGCACTAAGAACAGCCCCAGCACGGCGAGGGTGCCGACCAGGCCGAGCTCCTCGCCGATCACGGCCAACACATAGTCGGTGTGCGATTCGACCAGACCGCCCCACTTCTGCCGACTCGCCCCTAGGCCCAGCCCCCACCATCCACCCGAAGCCAAGGCGAAGATCGCTCGAATCGGCTGGTGGTTGACGCCCAGCGTGTCTGCGTCCTGGTTCAGGAAGCCGAAGATGCGATTCATCCGGCTCGGCGAGGCGACCACCAGCGCGAAGACCCCAGCCGCAACCACCGACACCAGGCTGGCCAGCACCCGCCAGGATGCACCCACGTACCACAGCGTCACCATGACCAAGGCGCCCAAAATCAGGCCAGTACCGAGGTCTTCCTGCAAGACGACCAACGCGATCATGACCAGCGACACCGGCACGAAGGGAATGAGCAGATGCCGAGGGTCACCCAACAGCCGGTGTTTCCGGCTCAGGATGTCGGCACCCCACAGCACGATGGCCAGCTTCGCAATCTCTGCCGGTTGGATTCGGAACCAGCCGATACCCACATCAACCCAGTTGGTGTTGCCGTTCTTGGAGAAGCCCATCGAGGTGAAGGTGAGCAGCTGCAGCGCAATCGCCGCCAGCACGAGCACCCAACCCATCACGCGCAGATGCTGCGGCTTGAAACGGGCGATCACCGCGGCGAGGATTCCGCCGCCGATGAGGAAGATCAGTTGCCGGTTGAAGAAGTAGTAGGCATTTCCCCATTGGGTATAGGCGTACACGCTGGAGGCGGACAGAACCATCATCATGCCCAGAGCGAGCAACAACAGGGCCGGCACCAGCACCAGAAAGAAGCTGGATTGGGGATGCGAAAGCCACTCGACCACGAAACTTCGCCGACGCTCGGTCGCCTGAGACGTCGATGTCGCACCGTGACGATCCACAATGGGGGAAGCCAGGATCGCCAATGCGGTAGCCCCCTATCCGGTCAGCTCCTGCACCGCCGCCGCGAAATCAGCACCGCGGGCCGCGTAGTCGGAGTACATATCTTTGCTCGCACAACCGGGCGCGAGCAGCACCACGTCGCCGGGCACTGCCCGGGACGCCGCCCACGAAACCGCTTGATGCATAGCTCCATGATCCTCGCGATCGATCACCAGCAGCGGAACCTCGGGTGCGTGTCGCCGGATCGCGTCAGCGACCACCTCTCGATCAATGCCGAAGACGGCCACCGCCCGCAGCCGCGAAGCCATCTGCGCCACGAGATCGTCAAAGCTGGTGCCCTTGGCCTGGCCACCTGCGATCCAGACCACCGAATCGAAGGCCGACAGCGAAGCGGCTGCTGCATGTGGGTTTGTCGCCTTGGAGTCATCGACATAACGCACACCGTTGACCTCGGCGATGGTCTGGATGCGATGATCGCCCACCTGGAGTCGACGCAGCCCCTCAGCCACGGCGGTCGGGGCTACTCCGAAGGAGCGCGCCAGGGCGGCCGCAGCCAAGGCGTTGGCGACATTATGAGGGGCGAAGGGAACCACATCGGCGAGCTTTGCGATCTCAACCGCCGAGTCGCGTCGCTGCGGGATGAAGGCCCGATCCACGAGCACATCGTCGACGACCCCGAGCATCGAGGGGCCCGGGATTCCCAAAGTGAAGCCGATCGCCCGAGCGCCTTCGACCACCTCGGCCTCTGCGACGAGATGCTCGGTGAGCGGATCCGCGACGTTGTAGACGCAGGAGTGTTGTGCCCGCTCATAGATCAGACCCTTGTCGGCGGCGTAGGCGGCCATCGGGTCACTCACCGTTGACGGCCAGCCTGCCGAGTCGGCGTACCACTCCAGATGATCGGGGGCGAGGTTCAACACCGCCGCCGAATGCAAGCTCACCGAGTTCGTCCAATGCAGTTGGAAACTGGACAACTCGACAGCCAAGACGTCGTAGCTGAGGTCGTCGAGCACCGCTTCCACGATGGGTCGACCGATATTGCCCACCGCACTGGTCACCAGACCAGCTGCGCTGAGCATGGATTCCAGCATGCCCACCGTGGTGGTCTTGCCATTGGTGCCGGTGACTCCCAACCAGGGCACCTGGCGGTCCGGCAGGCTCATCCGCCAGGCCAACTCCACTTCGCCCCAGATCGGGATGCCGCGCAGCCGCGCTTGACTCAGCAGCGGCGCCGACGGACGCCAGCCCGGCGAGGTGACCACCAGGTCGATGTCCTCAGGCAGGGTTGCGGTGGCCCCGGGACCCAGCCGGACGGTGGCGTCCAGCAGTTCGAGCACCGTGGCCTTCTCGACATTGCTCGGGCTGTCGGAATCCTCCAGCACCAGCACCTGTGCACCCAGATCAAGCAGGCCGTCTGCGGCCGCAAAACCAGAGGTTCCCAGCCCGGCGACGAGCACCTTCGCCTGGGGCCACGGCGAGAGTCGATCAGCCGTGGCGATCCAGTCGATCACTGCCCCACGACCCATTCGGCGTAGAACAGTCCCAGCCCCAAGGCGACGAAGAGTCCACAGATGATCCAGAACCGGATCGTGATGGTCACTTCCTTCCAGCCCAGCAACTCGAAGTGGTGCTGCAGGGGTGCCATCTTGAACAGCCGTTTACCTTTGGACAGCTTGAACCAACCGATCTGCAGGACCACAGACAAGGTGATGATCACGAACAGCCCAGCGACGATAGCCATCAGTAGCTCCGTGCGAGTCAGCACCGAGATTCCGGCCAAGGCACCCCCGATGGCCAACGATCCGGTGTCACCCATGAAGATCTTGGCCGGACTGGCATTCCACCACAGGAAGCCGAAACAGGCGCCGGCCAGGGCAATCGAGACCACCGCCAGGTCGTAGGGGTCGCGGACTTCGTAGCACTGTGGCCCGCCGAAAGCGCAGGCCTGGTTGTACTGCCAGATGTTCACGATGGCATAGGCGGCAAACACCATCGCAGCAGCGCCGGTCGCCAGGCCGTCAATCCCATCGGTGAGGTTGGCCGCGTTCGACCACGATGCCACCAAGAACACGATCCAGATCACCGCCAGCCAGATCGGCAGGGTGAGCCAGGGTATGTCGCGCAGGAAGGAGATCGCCGGGCTTGCCGGGGTGAGGCCACGTTCATTGGTGAACATCAAGGCCAGAATCGCAAAGGTGACTGCGATCACGCCCTGCAGGATGAGCTTCATCCGGGCATGCAGTCCCAGGGAACGCGCTTTGCTGATCTTGATCCAGTCATCGGCGAAACCGACCAGTCCCAAGCCGGAGAACAGTCCGATCAGCAACAGACCTGAGGCGGTCGGAGGCGTCCAGGTCACCAGATGGGCAACGACATAGGCGAAGATCACCGACCCGATGATGACAATGCCCCCCATGGTGGGGGTGCCACGCTTGGTGTGGTGGCTGGTCGGGCCGTCATCGCGGATGAACTGGCCATAGCCGCGACTGACCAGGAACTTGATCGCGTATCGCGTGCCCAGCAGTGTGCCGATCAAGCCGAGTGCCCCGGCGAGCAGAATGCTTCTCATCGTTCATCCTCCGCGGGCACGTCGAGGCCCCTTCGTCGTGCCACAAGTTGCAACGCTAGCGTCCCCAGGCCAGGTTGTGCAGCCTCGTCTACCCAGCGAGCGCCCATACCGTAGCGCTGCGGAACGGCGGACGGCGACCTCACCGCCGATCCTCGATTCGAGACCAGGCCTCGTGCAGGGCCTCCACATCATCGAAGGGCACCGTGCGGTCGGCGAG